>NZ_KQ947376.1 GCF_001484765.1 Entomohabitans teleogrylli
TAGGCGCATCAGAAAAACCTCCGGCTATGCCGGAGGATATTTATTGTTATTACAGCGCCTGCGGCGCCAGACTGTGGTAGTTAGTTACGTTGACCGGCATACCGGAACGTAACTCCATCGCCTGATTCATGATTTGCTGCTGGGTGCCGGGGGAGGCCTGGAAAGCTTTCATGGTGTCATTGAGTACGATGGGCAGGGTCTGCGGATCGTCTTCAATGGCCCGTGACAGCGGCTGGTGGACCTCCACCAGACGGCGGCCATCCGGCTCAACAGAGGCTTTAATTGGCGTATTGATAATGTTGACTTTAGTTCCGACCGGCAGATTATCGAACAGCCACTGGATATCGTTATCCCGCAGGCGAATACAGCCGGAGCTGACGCGCATGCCGATCCCAAAGTCGGCGTTGGTGCCGTGCAGCAGATAAACGCCGCCGTAGGCCGCCAGACGAATCGCATGATGGCCCATTGGGTTATCCGGCCCTGCCGGTACCACAACCGGTAAATCGATACCCTGGGCTTTATAGCGGGCGCGAATGTTCGCCGTTGGGGTCCAGGTCGGATTCGCCCGTTTTTCTGACACACTGGTGACCATGGTTGGCGTCACGGTGGTGCCGCCTAACTGGCCGATGCCGATCGGGAAGACAATCACTCGCTGCTCCCCGGCGGGATAGTAGTAAAGACGCAGTTCGGCGAGGTTGATGACAATCCCCTGACGGGGAACATCCGGCAGCAGGGTTTGCAGCGGAATGGTGAGGATACTGCCCGGACGCGGCACATAAGGATCGACGCCGGGGTTGGCCTGCATTAACGCCAGAAAACCGACATTGTATTTTTTGGCGATAGCCTCCAGCGAGCCGCCGTTGTTTTCGACGATATGGAAACGGTTCTCACCGACTACGCGGCTGCCCGGAGGCGGAAGCGGCCAGCTATTGGCCAGCGCCGGCAGCGAGAGGGCAAACGCCATCACGGCGCCGCAAGTCCACTGACTGAGGCGCGCTAAGGTTGTACGCATTTTACATGAAACTCCATGCCTGTAAGACGGGGGTTATCAAACGGTAAACAAGAATTATGGCGGGGCTATTTGTAAGGTAATCCTGGTAAAGTGCAATGCTTTGTAAGTTTTGCCGTTATGCGCGCCCTCTGCATGGCACAGAGGGCGCTGACAGTCATTAGGCGACGGCGTGTTCCGCCAGCCGCGCCATAAACTGGCGTACCCAGTCCATGCGGGATTTACGTTCTTCGAGATCCTCAATGAATTTCAGGCGTGTCGGTCCGTCGAGGCGGAAGTGGTCGGGCTGTTTCTGAAGTAAACTTATCAACCACAGCGGATCGACATGATTTTTCTCGGCGAATTCGATCACGCCGCCTTTTTCATGGCCCTCGATTTTGCGAATTCCCAGTTTTTGCGCCTGCTGGCGCAGAGCGGCGATATCCAGCAGATTGCGCGCCGCATCGGGTAGATTGCCAAAGCGGTCGACCAGCTCAGCCTTAAGATCGTCGAGCTCATCGCTGTCGCGGGCGCTGGCGATGCGTTTGTAGAACGACAGGCGGGTATTGACATCCGGTACAAAATCGTCCGGCAGCAGCGACGGCATACGCAGTTCCACTTCCGTCTGGCTACTGGTGAGATCTTCCAGCGATGGTTCGCGTCCGGACTTCAGGGCATCCACGGCGTTTTCCAGCAGTTCCATATACAGTGAGAAGCCGATGGTTTCCATCTGGCCGCTCTGTTCTTCCCCCAGCAGTTCCCCGGCGCCGCGAATTTCCAGGTCATGGGTCGCCAGCGCGAATCCGGCGCCCAGATCTTCCAGCGAGGCGATAGCTTCGAGACGCTTATGGGCATCCTGGGTCATGGCCTTCGGATGTGGCGTCAGCAGCCAGGCGTAGGCCTGGTGATGGGAACGCCCGACCCGGCCGCGTAACTGGTGCAACTGAGCGAGCCCGAAGTGGTCGGCGCGTTCGATAATGATGGTGTTAGCGGTCGGAATGTCGATACCGGTTTCGATGATGGTGGTGCACACCAGTACGTTAAAACGCTGATGGTGGAAATCGTTCATCACCCGTTCCAGTTCGCGCTCGCGCATCTGGCCGTGGCCAACGGCGATACGCGCTTCCGGCACCAGATTCGCCAGCCGTTCCGCCGCTTTCTGAATGTTTTCGACATCGTTATACAGATAATAGACCTGGCCACCGCGCAGTACTTCACGCAGAATCGCTTCCCGCACCACCAGCTCATCGTACTCGCGCACGAAGGTTTTCACTGCCAGACGGCGGGCGGGCGGGGTGGCGATAATCGACAGATCGCGCATACCGGTCATGGCCATATTCAGGGTACGCGGGATCGGTGTCGCCGTCAGGGTCAAAATGTCGACATCGGCGCGCATCGCTTTGATGCGCTCTTTGTGGCGCACCCCGAAGCGGTGTTCTTCATCGACGATCAACAGCCCGAGATCGCGCCATTTAACGTCGTTTTGTAGCAGTTTATGGGTGCCGATCAGAATATCGATTTTGCCTTCCGCGGTCTGCTCCAGCACCTGAGTCTGTTCTTTAGCGCTGCGAAAGCGCGAGATCATTTCAATCCGCACCGGCCAGTTGGCGAAACGGTCGCGGAAATTATCAAAATGCTGCTGAGCGAGCAGGGTGGTCGGCACCAGCACCGCCACCTGTTTATGGTTTTCCACCGCCAGGAAGGCGGCGCGCATCGCGACTTCAGTTTTACCGAAGCCAACATCGCCGCACACCAGGCGGTCCATCGCCAGCGGCTGACACATATCGCTGAGCACGGCATTAATCGCCTGGGCCTGATCGGGCGTGGTTTCAAACGGGAAACCGTCGCAGAACAACTGATATTGGGCTTTGTCATGTTTAAAGGCGAAGCCCTCTTTAGCGGCGCGCTGGGCGTAGATATCCAGTAACTCCGCCGCCACGTCGCGCACTTTTTCCGCCGCTTTCTGGCGCGCTCTGGCCCAGGCATCGCCGCCCAGTTTATGCAGCGGGGCGTTTTCATCGGCGCCGCCGGCATAGCGGCTTATCAGGTGTAGAGAGGAGACCGGCACATACAGCTTCGCGTCATTGGCGTAGGTGAGCATCAGGTACTCAGCTTTCACGCCGCCGGCTTCCAGCGTGGTCAGACCGGCATAGCGGCCGACGCCGTGTTCGAAATGTACCACCGGCTGCCCTGGATGCAGTTCCGCCAGGTTGCGGATTAAGGTGTCCGGGTTGATGGTCCGGCGACTGTCCTGACGGCGGCGGCTGACCCGTTCGCCCAGTAGATCGCTTTCGCAAATCAGTACCCGCTGACGCAGGGTATCGATGTAACCGCGCTCGCTGGCGCCGATCATCAGGTAGCGACCGCTATCAATGGCCTCATCAAGACGCAGAATACGTTTCGGGGCCAGCTTAATACGCCCCAGCAGATCGGAAAGGGCTTCGCGCCGGCCTTCGCTTTCAACCGAGAACACCACCGGCCCGCTGAAGGATTCAAGAAATTTGCGCAGATTATCCAGCGGCGCCTTTTGCTGGGCCTGGACGGCGATATCCGGCAGATTCTGGTAACCCAGATTGGTGTTGGCGGCTTTCCCGGCCAGCGAATCGGTTTTCAACTGGATTCGCGGCCACTGTTTAAGTTCGCTGAACAGGCTATCTACCGGCAGCCACAGCGATTCCGGCGGCAGCAGGGGGCGCATCGGATCCACGCCGCGGCTGGCGAAACGCGACTCGGTTTCCTGCCAGAAACGCCCGGCGCTGGCCTGCGGATCGCCGGTATTTACCAGCAGGGTGTTTTTCGGGAAATAGCTGAACAGTGTCGGCAGCGGTTCGTTGAAGAACAGCGGCTGCCAGTATTCGATACCGGCGGGCAGGGTGCCTTTACTGACCTGCTGATAGATATGTTCGGCATCGCGCTTCACCTCGAAGCGATCGCGCCACTGGCTGCGAAACAGCTCGATCGCCGCTTTATGAGTCGGAAACTCATGGGCTGGCAGCAGATTGATTGCCTCCACCTCTTCAAGAGTACGCTGACTGTCGACATCAAAAATCCGCAGACTGTCGATCTCGTCATCAAAAAAGTCAAGACGATAGGGCTGCTCGCTGCCCATCGGATAGAGATCCAGCAGCGCGCCGCGGGTGGCGTATTCCCCGTGTTCCATCACCTGATCGACATGGCGATACCCCGCCTGGTCGAGCTGGGCGCGCAGCGTATCCCGTGACAGGCGCTGCCCTTTTTTCATTACCAGCGCATGACCGTGCAGGTAACTGTGCGGACAGACGCGCTGCATCAGAGTACTGACCGCGACGATTAAAACGCCGCGCTGCATCCCCGGAAGCTGATAAAGGGTAGACAGGCGCGTGGAGATAATTTCCTGATGCGGTGAAAAACTGTCGTAGGGCAGGGTTTCCCAGTCGGCCAGATGGATAACCAGACTATCGGTAAATTGCTGGATTTCATCGTGAAGCCGCAGCGCGTTTTGCATGTCGGGCGCGATGAGTACCACCGGACCATGGTGGCGTTCGGCGATTTCCGCCACTTCACAGGCGCAGGCCGCGCCGGTTAATTCGCCAAGCTGGCGCGTATCGCCCGGTTTGGCGGGCAGGTCGTAACGGTATTGTTGTGACATAACGCGTGTCGGGATCTCTGTCGTTGAGCCGGGCTGTTACCCGACAACAGCACGGGCTGTATTCCTGAAGGTATGGGGTTATTATCCTCGATCGTTTCTGTTAAGCAACTCTCCGCCGGCGTAGTGGACAGATTGTAAGCGGCGCGGCGCCGGCGAGACGGGTGCCGGATGCCGGAAATATAGCGGTATCTGGTTGATTGCGCTCGGTTTTCCTGTGGTTTGCACTGTGCCAAAAGCCGTTACGTTTCATTTACTTACTGCGGTATCGCTTATATACTCCGTGATCACTTTGTAAAACCGCACAAGACGGATTTCATGTATCAACCTGTCGCGCTATTTATCGGCCTGCGTTATATGCGTGGGCGAGCTGCAGACCGTTTCGGGCGTTTTGTTTCCTGGCTATCCACCATCGGCATTACGCTGGGGGTGATGGCGCTGGTCACTGTGTTATCAGTGATGAACGGATTCGAACGCGAACTGCAGAACAATATTCTGGGGCTGATGCCCCAGGCTCTCATCACCACGGAGCAGGGCTCCGTCAACCCGGCGCAATTGCCTTCTTCGGCGCTGAAACTACAGGGCGTCTCGCGTACTGCGCCGCTGACCACCGGAGATGTGGTGCTGCAAAGTCCACGCAGTGTGGCGGTGGGCGTGATGCTGGGTATTGAGCCCGGTGAGCAAGACCCGCTGACGCGCTACCTGGTCAACGTGCAGCAGAGCGCGCTGGAGCCGGGTAAGTACAATGTGATCCTCGGTGAACAGCTCGCGGGGCAACTGGGGGTTAATGTCGGCGACACGATCCGCATTATGGTGCCTTCCGCCAGCCAGTTTACGCCAATGGGGCGCCTGCCCAGCCAGCGGCTGTTCAACGTTATCGGGACATTCGCCGCTAATAGCGAGGTCGACGGTTACCAGATGCTGGTGAATCAGCAGGACGCTTCGCGCCTGATGCGCTATCCGGCGGGGAATATTACCGGCTGGCGCCTGTGGCTGAATGAGCCGCTGAAGGTGGATACCCTCAGCCAGCAAACGCTGCCGCCGGGCGCGGTCTGGAAAGACTGGCGCGATCGCAAAGGCGAACTGTTCCAGGCCGTACGGATGGAGAAAAATATGATGGGACTGCTGCTGAGCCTGATTGTCGCCGTTGCGGCGTTCAATATCATCACTTCACTGGGGCTGATGGTGATGGAAAAGCAGGGCGAAGTCGCGATTCTCCAGACCCAGGGCCTGACCCGCCGGCAGATTATGGCGGTGTTCATGGTCCAGGGGGCCAGCGCCGGTATTATCGGCGCGCTGCTGGGCGCCTGCCTGGGGGCGCTGCTGGCCAGTCAGTTGAATAATCTGATGCCGATCATTGGCGCGCTGCTTGACGGCGCGGCCCTGCCGGTCGCCATCGAACCTTTCCAGGTTGTCGCGATTGCCCTGGTGGCGATGGCGATTGCATTGCTTTCCACGCTTTATCCTTCATGGCGGGCTGCCGCCACGCAACCCGCTGAGGCTTTACGTTATGAGTAATTCTGTCCTGTTGCAGTGCGACAACCTGTGCAAACGCTACCAGGAGGGGAAGGTGCAGACCGATGTGCTGCACGATGTCAGCTTCAGTATCGGGGAAGGCGAGATGATGGCGATCGTCGGTAGCTCCGGCTCCGGCAAAAGTACCCTGTTGCATCTGCTGGGCGGGCTGGATACCCCGACCTCTGGCGATGTTATCTTTCGCGGCCAGCCGCTGAGCCGGCTTTCCGCCTCCGCGAAGGCGGAGCTGCGCAACCGTGAACTGGGATTCATCTATCAGTTTCACCATCTGCTGCCGGACTTTACCGCCATGGAAAATGTGGCGATGCCGCTGCTGATTGGCCGCCATAAAGGGGCGGAGACGGAGCAGCGAGCCAGGGCGATGCTGGCGGCGGTCGGCCTTGAGCATCGCGCAAACCACCGGCCGTCCGAGCTTTCCGGCGGCGAGCGCCAGCGAGTGGCGATTGCCCGGGCGCTGGTCAACAATCCGCGCCTGGTGCTGGCCGATGAGCCGACCGGTAACCTTGATGCGCGCAATGCCGAAAGCGTGTTTGCGCTGCTCGGCGAACTGAATCAGTCGCAGGGGACGGCGTTTCTGGTGGTTACCCACGATCTGCAACTGGCGCGCCGTATGTCGCGACAGCTGGAAATGCGCGACGGCCATTTGAATCCGGATCTGACGCTGATGGAGGCCCGTTAATGGCGTCGCCTCTCTCTTTATTGATTGGTCTGCGCTTTAGCCGCGGGCGGCGGCGCAGCGGTATGGTTTCGCTGATTTCAGTGATCTCGACCTTTGGGATTGCCCTTGGCGTCGCGGTGTTGATCGTCGGCCTGAGCGCCATGAACGGTTTTGAACGGGAACTGAATAACCGCATTCTGGCGGTGGTGCCGCACGGGGAAATTGAACCGGTTAATCAACCGTGGAAAGACTGGCATGGCGCGCTGCAGCGCATTGAAAAGGTCAACGGCATTGTGGCCGCCGCGCCGTATGTGAATTTTACCGGGCTGGTGGAGAGCGGCGTTAATCTGCGCGCGGTACAGATCAAAGGGGTGGATCCGCAGCAGGAGACGCGTCTCAGCGCTTTGCCGCGCTTTGTTCAGGGGTCAGCATGGCAATCGTTTAAAGCCGGCGAGCAGCAGATCATTCTGGGGCAGGGGGTAGCCGAAGCCCTGAAAGTGCAACAGGGCGACTGGATCTCCATCATGATCCCTAACTCAGACGGCCAGAATAAATTGTTGCAGCCGAAGCGGGTACGCCTGCACGTCACCGGGATTCTGGCCCTCAGCGGTCAGCTCGATCACAGCTTTGCGATGGTACCGCTGGAAGATGCCCAGCAATACCTGGATCTTGGCGCCAGCGTTACCGGTATCGCCCTGAAAATGGGCGATGTGTTTAACGCCAGCCGCCTGGTGCGCGATGCCGGGGAAGTGACTAACGCCTATGTATATATCAAGAGCTGGATAACTACCTATGGCTACATGTACCGCGATATTCAGATGATTCGCGCCATCATGTATCTGGCGATGGTGCTGGTGATTGGCGTAGCCTGCTTCAATATCGTTTCCACACTGGTGATGGCGGTGAAAGACAAAAGTAGCGATATCGCCGTGCTGCGCACCCTTGGGGCGAAAGATGGCCTGATACGGGCGATTTTTGTCTGGTACGGGCTGTTGGCCGGTTTGTTGGGTAGTGTGATTGGCGCGGTGGTGGGGGTGATCGCCTCCTGGCAGTTGACTGCCATTATCCGCGCTCTTGAAACGCTGATCGGCCACCAGTTTTTGTCCGGCGATATCTATTTTATCGACTTCCTGCCTTCGGAGTTGCACTGGCTGGATGTCGCGTATGTACTGGCGACGGCGCTGGTGCTCAGCCTGCTGGCGAGTTGGTATCCGGCGCGGCGGGCCAGTAATATCGATCCGGCGCGGGTGTTGAGCGGGCAATAAAAAGGGCGGGCAGATGTATTACGGCTTTGATATCGGCGGCAGCAAAATCGCCCTTGGTGTTTACGATGAGCGCCGCCGGCAGGTGTGGGAAAAGCGTGTGCCGACGCCGCATGACAGCTATGAGCGCTTTGTGGCATGCATTGCGGCGCTGGTCCAGGAAGCGGACAGCCGCTGCGCCTGCGTCGGTAGCGTGGGGATCGGGATTCCGGGAATTCCGCAAACCGCGGACGGGACGCTGTACGCAGCGAATCTGCCCGCCGCCAGCGGTCGCCCCGTCAGGGCCGATCTTACCCGGCGGCTGGGACGCGAGGTGCGTATGGATAATGACGCTAACTGTTTTGCGCTATCGGAGGCCTGGGATGATGCCTTCTGCGATTATCCGGTGGTGATAGGGCTGATTCTCGGCACCGGCGTTGGCGGCGGGATTATCGTTGACGGCAAACCGCTTTCCGGATGCAGCTATATCAGCGGCGAGTTTGGTCATATGCGCCTGCCAGTGGATGCGCTGGCGGTGCTGGGCCAGGATATTCCAGTCACCCGCTGCGGCTGCGGCCAGTATGGCTGTATTGAGAATTATCTGTCAGGACGCGGTTTTGCCTGGCTATACCAGCATTTCTATCATCAGAGCCTTGAGGCGCCGCAAATTATCGCCCGTTATCATCAGGGGGAGCCTGAGGCGCGGGAGCATGTGGAACGTTTCCTTGACCTGCTGGCGGTTTGCCTGGGAAACTGGCTGACCATGGTGGATGCGCATCTGGTGGTCATCGGCGGCGGTTTGTCGCAGTTCCCTTTGCTGGTGGAGGCGCTGCCGGCCCGTTTACCGCCGCATCTGTTGCCGGTGGCGCGGGTTCCGCGCATCGCCAGGGCGCGACACGGTGATGCCGGCGGGATGCGCGGCGCAGCATTTTTGCATTTAACACGTTAGCTGAAATCTGAGGGTGCCATGCAATCGCGTCGTTTACATCGGTTAAGCCGTTTTCGAAGAAATAAACGCCGGCTGCGCGAGCGGTTGCGGCAACGGATATTTTTCACAGACAGAATGGGGCCGGAAGTGATGGAAAAACCTAACGTGGTGGTACTCACCGGGGCCGGCATATCTGCCGAGTCGGGTATCAAAACTTTTCGGGCGGCGGACGGACTCTGGGAAGAACACCGGGTGGAAGATGTGGCTACCCCGGAAGGATTCGCCCGCAATCCGGCGCTGGTACAGGCATTTTATAATGCCCGCCGCCATCAATTGCAGGCGCCGGAAGTGGCGCCGAATGCCGCGCATCTGGCGCTGGCAAAACTGGAAGAAGCCCTCGGGGATCGTTTCCTGTTGGTCACCCAGAATATTGATAATTTACACGAACGGGCCGGTAATACGCGGGTCATTCATATGCATGGCGAATTGCTGAAAGTGCGCTGCGCGCGCAGCGGCCAGGTGCTGGAATGGCCGGGCGATGTTAATCCGGATGACCGCTGCCACTGCTGCCAGTTTCCGGCGCCGCTGCGTCCGCACGTGGTGTGGTTTGGCGAGATGCCGCTGGGAATGGATGATATCTATCATGCGCTGGCTGGCGCGGACTTATTCATTGCCATTGGCACTTCCGGTCATGTTTATCCCGCCGCCGGTTTTGTTCATGAAGCGCGTCTGCATGGCGCCCATACCGTGGAATTGAATCTTGAGCCCAGTCAGGTGGGTAGCGAATTTGAAGAAAAATATTACGGACTTGCGAGTCAGGTCGTACCGGAATTTATCGGCAAAGTATTAAAATCGTTGTAATCGAAAGCTAAACGGCGGAAAAGGAATTCCGTCGTATAAATAACCAGGGAATCAGGATGCTTTATATCGCGTTGGGTTTATTCATTGCCGGACTGGCTGCTCGTCTTTGGCTACGTGATGAAGAGGGAGACTTTTATTTTATGGCGGCGTTGGTATTAGTCGCGCTAATTGGATTAAGTAAAACATTTGCTATGCTATGGATTTTTATTACCCATGGCGCGCGCGTGCCAGGTTTTATTTCAGCGATTGCCCTGGCGATTTTTTTACTGGCGGTATTCTATTTTATCAACCAGGCCGCAGAACGGTTAAGTCGTTTATGGCAATGGTGCCGGAAAGTGATCGCCAGGAAAAATAGCAGGGATAAGTGAATAGTGGTTTATTGGTGTGGCTATAGCCGCTGGCTGTCTTGTCTGGCTATTTTTCGCGTCATTCTTCATTTCAGATTTATTTCTTTTTGCTGTGTGGCCTTACTGGCGTGGTTAGTGTTTTTTTCTGCTCTTTGACGGGCTTTGCCGGCTTTTATTTGGGGAAAAGCTTCAGGGGAAGTTTTTCCGGGTATAGGGTGCGTCTATATTATTTTGCTTTTATTGAACTCACTATTTTCTGTACTGGATAAAGTTTTTCAGTGGTTATGAAAATTCAAAGAAAAATAAAATATTAGTTATCTAAATAATATTCACAGTGTGAAAATGACAGGAATATGACGTCATTGACAGATGATGGACGCAGGGGCGTTTTTCAGAATTTGTTCAGCACAATAAGGGGAACTATCGCAGTAAAAAAAGGTCTCTGGTAACGCAATCAGGCAGGATACATTTATTACGCTGAAGGACCGGACATGAATACCACAACATTGATAATTCTGGTCACGCTACCGGTAGCGATAATACTGGTATTACTGGTCTCACGTTTCTGGTTATCCGGTCACGCGTTGTGGCTGATGTGTCTGATGTTCATCTTTTCCGGTTATTTTCTGTCGTTATTTGATTTGCTCTGCCAGTGGACGCTGGGGGAGCCGTTGCTTTCTGGTGCGCTGCGCCTTGCCGGCGGGTTTATTTTATTCAGCATTCTCTATCTGGCGGTCGGCTTTATCGTCAAACATCGTTACTGCCTGCGTAATTTTCGCCAGGCCAGACGCAGAAGAAAATATCAGCATTACGTATCGGAAATTGATATCACTCCCCGCAAGTAGTTATCATCCGGCGGGGCGCTCGCCAGATAATGAGCTGAGCGAAAAAAGCGCTGAAGGCAATCGTCACGGCCCACAGCGGAGAGACCTGGTTCATGGTGTATTCCCCGGCGTGCAGAACAACCCAGACTATCTGGTAAATCAGGCTGGCGAGCCCCATTACCGCCCCTTTCTGAACGGCAGAAAGCAGTCGCCCGCTGCTCAGTATCGGCGTAAAGAAGAAAACCACGATCCACAGTAAGCCATTCACTATTCTCCAGTCGCTGATGGGTAACGTTTGCCACGGATCCTGATGATTTTCCGGGTACCAGCGCAGCGGCGGTAGCGGCTGGTGTAGCAGAGACGACTGGACAATATCAACCGCGGTATGAACCCCCTGAAACCACAGTCCGTGGGCAATAAAGGGATGGGCATGACGGGCGATCAGGTCATTAAGCTGCGGGTTATCCGGGTATACCATTAGTTGCCGCCTGTCGGTGATAATCAGCAGCAGTAGTGTCGGCGAACGCGCCGGTTGGTGGCTGCGCAGGTGGCGCTCATAGGCGTTGAATTGCTGGTTTTCACTATCGGAAGTGCTGTGGAGGCACAGTGTGACGCCGGTTTGCTGTTTAAATTCGTTGAGCCGCTGTTCAAACTGCGGTAGGGGAATGACGTGCGCCGCTGCGGCGCCTGAAGCCAGACCCGCGACCAGAATGAGTATTACGCAGGCAAGTATCCGGAAACTTATCATAAGGATGATTTTCTCCGTCTACCGGAATAGCGGCGTTGACGCCGTTTATGCTGGCGTAATCTGTCGAATATTAGTAAAAAAGCCCCGGGTAGCAGAAAGCCGCTGCCCATGACGGCCAGGAAAATCGGCAGGCTGAAGCGCGTGGTATTGTCATTGACTGCCGCTTTATCCGGTTGGCCGGGAGGCCAGTAGATATTGAGGGTTTTTCCTGTGGCGCGCCGGTAGCTATCGCTACTGACCGGGGATTCGAAGATCCAGGTCCGGTTGTCTGCCCGGAAGGCAATAATCGGATAGAAGCCGCTGGTAGTTGTTCCCTGATTGCGCGAGTGGACGCGTTCTTCCACACCAACAATAATGCCCCGTGAATGATGGCTGCTGTCCAGCGTTTGCTGGTAATGCCACGCCACACCCACGGCGCTGATGATAAAAGCGAGTCCAGTGATGGCAAAAAACAGAGAAATCTTTTCACCGACGTTCATAGGCCAACCCTGGCTGGAATAACAGGCATCAGGATAAGGGCTGACCGTCAGCGGGTAACTAAATCATTTCTGAAAAAAAGACCAAGGCCCCGTGATGGGGCCTCAGACGGGGGAGAAAATATGCTCAGCGTCCCGCTTTCAGTTTCTGGTAGTAAGATTCGTAGATTGCGCTGGCATCGCCAACATCATCCTGCCATTCGCCGTTTTTCAAAACCGCATCATCGGGGTAGAGCGATTTGTCATCGGCCACTTCTTTGCTGAGCAACTTACGGGCTTCCAGGTTTGGCGTCGGATAACCGATGGTCTCAGCCACCTGTTTGGCGATTTCCGGGCGCAGCAGGAAGTTGATCAACTGCAGGGCGCCGTCGACGTTTTTGGCGTTGGCCGGAATCGCCAGGCTGTCCATCCAGAAAATCCCGCCTTCTTTCGGCCAGATAATTTCCAGCGGGGTGCCGGCCTGGCGCGCTACCCATGCTGAGCCATTCCATACCATCCCGAGGTTCACTTCGCCTTCCATATACGGATTGGCCGGGTTATCGGAATTAAACGCGGCAACGTTGGGCATCAGTTTTTGCAGCTCACGATATGCCGCTTCAATCTGCTGCGGATCGGTGGTATTGCCCGAGTAGCCCAGCTTGCGCAGCGCTATCTGGAACACTTCGCGGGCATCGTCGGTCAGTAGCAGGCTGCCTTTGTACTCCGGCTTCCACAGATCGGCCCAACGGGTCACGCTATGGGGATCGATACTGTCGCTGTTGACGCCAATGGCCGTCGCCCCCCAGATGTAGGGAATCGAGTAATCATTATTCGGATCGAACGGCTTGTTGAGCATTGCCGGATCGAGGTTGTGGAAGTTGCTCAGTTTACTTTTGTCGATCTTTTGCAGCATGCCTTCTTTGCGCATTTTGGAGACAAAATAGGTGGAGGGAACCACCAGATCATAGGCGCCATCCCGGTAGGTCTTTAGTTTGGCGTACATGGTCTCGTTCGACTCATAAGTCGAATAAATGACTTTAATACCGGTTTCTTTAGTGAACTGTTCAAGCAGTCCGGGCGGTACATACTCGGTCCAGTTATAGAAATAGAGCGTTTTGCTATCATCCGCATGAGCAGCACTCATCCCCAGCGCCAGGGCGCCGGCGGCAAGCAGGTGGCGTGACCATTGTTTCATTTTAACGTCCCCTGAATTTTGGTTTTGTCTCGCAGGATTAGCTGGCTGGCAATGACCAGAACCAGCGACAGTACTAACAGAATGGTGGCCAGCGCGTTCACCTCGGGGGAAACGCCGACCTTCACCATTGAATAGATCTTCAACGGTAGAATTTCATAGCTCGGGCCGGTGACGAATGAGGAAACCACCACATCGTCCATCGACAGGGTAAAGCTCAACAGCCAGCCAGCGGCCACGGCGGGCATCGCCAGCGGCAGGATTATTTTACGCAGGATGGTTATCTCGCTGGCGCCAAGGTCTTTTGCCGCTTCAAGCATCCGTACATCGAACCCTTTGAGCCGCGAGTAGACCGTTACGACCACAAACGGCAGGCAGAAGGTGATATGCGAAAACAGCAGCGACCAGAAACCCAGCGAGATGCCGAGCAGCATAAACAGCACCAGCAGTGAGATGGCCATGACGATGTCCGGCGACATCATGACCACAAACAGCATGCCGCTGACGAAGGGCTTGCCGCGAAAGCGATAACGGTATAGCGCCACCGCCGTCAGGGAGCCAATCAAGGTGGCGAAGGTGGCGGAAACCACCGCCATTGTCAATGAATGACGAGCCGCCTGCAGCAGGCTGTCATTATTCATCAGCAGGGTGTACCAGTTGGTGGTAAAGCCCTGCCAGTTAATGCCGAAGCGCGACTGATTAAAAGAGTTTACGATCAGAATAATGATCGGAATATATAAGAAAGCATAAATGGCGGACATAAAGCCGCCGCGCAGCAGGCGTCCCGTCATTCCAGCTCCACCTTTTTGTTCAGCAGACGCGAGGCGCGCCAGTACACCAGTAGCATCAGACCCATCACCAGCGTCAGCATAATGCTGGTTGCCGAGCCGAACGGCCAGTCGCGAATATTGAGGAACTGGCTCTTGATGACGTTACCGACCATCAGGTTTTTTGCGCCGCCCATCAGATCGGAAACGTAAAACAGTCCCATTGCCGGCAGAACCACCAGCAGGCAGCCGGCGATAATGCCTGGCATGGTCAGGGGAATAATCACCCGGGTGAAGGTTTGCAGTTTGCTGGCCCCTAAATCCTTCGCGGCTTCCAGCAGCGATTTGTCGAGCTTCTCAATGCTGGAGTAGAGCGGCATCACCATGAACGGCAGCAGAATATACACCAGGCCAATGATTACCGCGTTGGGGGTGTACATTATCTTAAAGGGCGTATCGATAACCCCCAACCACAGCAAAAACTCATTGAGATAGCCTTTGGTGCTCAGGAAAATCTTCAGGCCATAAATGCGAATCAGTGAATTGGTCCAGAAGGGAACGATCAGCAAAAACAGCAGCAGCGGACGGACTTTTTGCGGCAGGCGCGCCAGAAACCAGGCGAAGGGAAAGCCGATCGCCAGACACACCAGCGTGGCGATAACCGCCATATTCAGCGAATGCAGCAGGACATCGAGATACAGTGGGTCAATCAGGCGAAGGTAGTTATCCAGCGTGAAGTCGAGACTGACGAAGTTTGCGTCGTCTTTGGTCAGGAAGCTGGTTACGATGATCATCAGATTTGGCAGGAAAACAAACAGCACCAGCCAGCCGACGATAGTGGCGATCACCACATTCTGGAATTTACGCGAGCTCTTCATCTGCCAGCACTACCTCCCAGCTTTCAACCCAGGTTACCGCCATTTTTTGATCCAGCGAGTGGTCGAAGTCGGGATCGTCTTCATTAAAGAATTCGCTGACCATCACCATCTTGCCATTTTCCAGTTCCACGCTGGATTCCAGGGTCATCCCTTTATAGTTGCGCTCCCGCACATAGCCTATCAGGCCGTCGACATGGCGGGCGTCATTGATTTCTTCAACGCGCAGGTCTTCCGGGCGCAACAGCACTTTCAGCGACTGGCCGGGAGCGACGGCGAAATTGACATAAATAAAGCATTCGCGTCCTTCAACGCTGGCGCGCACCCGCTGTTCGTCAACCCGCTCAATCACCGTGGCGTCAAAAATGTTGATTTCGCCGATAAAACTGGCGACAAACAGATTTTCCGGTTCTTCGTAGATTTCGCGCGGCGTGCCGTCCTGCTCAATGCGTCCATCGCGCATTACGACAATCCGGTCGGACATGGTCAGGGCTTCTTCCTGATCGTGGGTGACGAAGACAAAGGTAATTCCCAGCTTGCGCTGTAGCGCTTTAAGTTCGTTCTGCATCTGCTTGCGCAATTTGTAGTCGAGCGCGGAAAGCGATTCATCCAGCAGTAACAGGCGCGGCTTATTGACTACCGCCCGGGCGATAGCGACGCGCTGCTGCTGGCCGCCGGACAACTGATGCGGCTTACGCCGGGCAAACTCTTCCAGTTGCACCATTTTTAGCGCTTCCGTTACCCGCGGGGTGATTTCAGCCGCCGGGGTCTTTTGCATCCGCAGACCAAACGCGACGTTTTCGAAAACTGTCATGTGCGGAAAAAGCGCGTAACTCTGAAAAACGGTATTGACGTGGCGCTGCTCGGCCGGAACGTTCGTGATCTCCTGGTTTTCCAGCGTGATGTGGCCGCTGTCGACATTTTCCAGGCCGGCGATCAGGCGCAGGACGGTGGTTTTACCGCAGCCGGAGGGGCCAAGAAGTGTGAGGAATTCACCATTGTTAATGGTCAGGGAGAAATCAGATATAACAGTTTTGCCATCAAAACTCTTACGGATTCCCGCCAGTTGAACCAGCGGAGAAAGCGAACGTGTTTGTGTATTCAATTTTTTACTCTGTCCCATCAATGACGCATCGGATGGCATATCGGATGCGGGGTTTGTGATTAACCACCTTGGGGTTCGACACACGATTAAGGGCCAGCATTCTACGGCAAAGCGCTGTAATCGCCAATGCTCCATCGCATATCCGCGGTGAATACCTGGCATGTTTCAGCTACGTTTAATTAAGGTTCGCAGGCCGCTTATTGTAAGCCTCCCGGCGCGTCAGGGGAATAATTTCAGCGATACCGGGCAAAAGTGACCTGACGCAATATATGTAGCGGCGCGCTTAATGATAATGAGCTCACAGAAACAGAGGGTGGCTACATGGATAAATTACTTGAGCGTTTTTTGCACTATGTCTCACTGGATACCCAGTCTAAACCCGGGGTTAAGCAGGTGCCCAGTACTGAAGGACAGTGGAAATTATTGCATCTGCTCAAAGAGCAGCTCGAAGCGATGGGGCTGGAGAATGTGACGCTGAGCGAGCACGGAACCGTTATGGGAACGCTGCCTTCTAATGTGAATAAGCCGGTACCGGCTATTGGATTTATTTCCCATGTCGATACATCGCCGGATTTTTCCGGCAAGAACGTTAACCCGCAGATTGTGGAAAATTATCGCGGCGGCGATATCGCGCTGGGCATTGGTGATGAAGTGCTTTCACCAGTGATGTTCCCGGTTCTGCACCAACTGCTGGGCCAGACGCTGATCACCACCGACGGGAAAACGCTGCTTGGGGCAGATGATAAAGCCGGCGTGGCGGAGATCATGACCGCGCTGGCGGTGCTGAAAGGCAAGAATATCCCCCACGGCGATATCCGGGTGGCGTTTACCCCGGACGAAGAAGTTGGTAAAGGCGCGAAGTATTTCGACGTTGAGGCTTTTGACGCCAGTTGGGCATATACCGTGGATGGCGGCGGGGTCGGGGAACTGGAGTTTGAAAACTTCAACGCGGCGTCGGTGGCTATCAAAATCGTCGGCAACAATGTGCATCCGGGCACTGCGAAAGGGGTAATGGTCAACGCGCTGTCGCTGGCGGCGCGGATTCATGCCGAAGTGCCCGCCGGGGAAAGCCCGGAGCGCACCGACGGCTATGAGGGTTTTTACCATCTGACCAGTATGAAGGGAACGGTGGATCGGGCGGATATGCACTACATTATTCGCGATTTCGACCGCAACCGCTTTGAAGCCCGCAAGCGGCAGATGATGGATATCGCGAAAAAAGTCGGCAAGGGGCTGCATCCGGATTGCTATATTGAGCTGGTGATTGAAGACAGCTACTACAATATGCGCGATAAGGTGATTGAACATCCGCACATTATTGATATCGCTCAGCAGGCGATGCGCGACTGCGGTATTGAACCGGATATGAAACCGATCCGCGGCGGCACCGATGGCGCTCAGCTGTCGTTTAAAGGGTTGCCCTGTCCGAATATTTTTACCGGCGGCTACAACTACCACGGTAAACATGAGTTTGTAACCCTGGAAGGGATGGAAAAAGCGGTTAAGGTGATTGTGCGTATCGCGCAACTGACCGCGGAGCGTCAGTAGCCGGCGCAGGCAGGTTATTGATGTAAATTGATTACGCCACCTGCCGGGCAGGTGGCGTTGTTATCTCTAATCAGCGAAATACCAGTAGCCGCTGTTGACCAGCGCCGCCAGCATCGCCAGGAAAGAGGGATCTTCCAGCGCATCGCCGAACATGGCGTCAGTCAGGCGGATGTGGTTCGCCAGCGCCTGTAGCGCCGGGCGGTGTGGGCTGTCTATCCTCTCGCCGTTAACAAACACCTCTTCGTCGATGCGCAGCACCCGTAAACCGCCGAGCCGCACCAGATTATCCCCCTGCCTGAGCGCATCATAAATCTCGTCCGGCTGGTAGGGCGGTTCCGGCGGTGCAATGTCCAGCTCATGGCGTGACTGGGTGATAAACTCCCCGAGCCACTGATTAAACTGTTCCGGCTGGTTGATCATATCCACCATCATGGCGCGCAGTTTGTCTACCTCCTGCGGCACAATATCGGCGCAATGCTGGCGCTCCGGCAGTTCCGCGTCGCCATAGCGCTGGCTGCCCAGTTCGCGCTGCAGTACAAAATCGGCAAAACCGCTGATCAGTTCACGGCCGCTGGGGGCGCGGAAGCCCACCGAGTAATTCATGGCGTTTTCCAGCGCATAGCCTTCATGGGGGAAGCCGGGCGGAATATAGAGGATGTCGCCTGGCTCCAGCTCTTCATCAATGATGGCGTCGAAAGGCGGCACCTGCAGCAGATCCGGGTGGGGACAGTGCTGTTTCATCGGCGTTTTTTCCCCGACCCGCCAGCGGCGGCGGCCTACGCCCTGAATAATAAACACATCGTACTGATCGAAGTGCGGCCCGACGCCGCCGCCGGGTACCGAAAAGGAGATCATCAGATCGTCAATACGCCAGTCGGGCAGGGCGCGGAACGGCTGCATCAGGGCGGAAGTGGGTTCATGCCAGTGGTTCACCGCCTGTACCAGCAGCGACCAGTTACTCTCACCGAGATGGTCATAACTTTCAAACGGGCCGTGGGCCACCTGCCATTTACCGTCAAGGTGGCTGACCAGCCGGCTGTCTACTTCCGTTTCCATCGCCAGCCCCGCCAACTCATCCGGGGAAATGGGGTCGATAAAATTCTTAAAGCCGCGTTTTAACACTACCGGGCGTTTTTGCCAGTAGCGCTGTATAAAATCGGCCCAGTCTAACTCTAAGTGATAGTCCATATTGATGTCCGGCTGAGTAACCTGTCCCGGATTATAGCGGATTGTCCCCCCGGGGCGGCATCCCGGCGGCGCTTTTTTTATGTCCGGCGCTCTTCGGAAGGCGGTTGCTGGCGGCGGAAGATGACTTCCATACGCGCCCCCCCCAGTTCGCTGGTGTCAGTGACAATCTCGCCGTTATATTGTTCGACAATTTCCCGGGCCACGGATAGCCCAACGCCCTGGCCTGGCCGCAGCGTGTCGGCCCGCTGGCCGCGATCGAATACCCGGCTGCGCTGGCTTTGCGGAATACCCGGGCCGTCGTCCTCAACGATTAAATACAGGGCGTTGTCGGTCTGGCGGGCGGATACCTCAACAAATTCCAGGCAATATTTGCAGGCGTTATCCAGCACATTACCGAGCACTTCCATAAAATCGTTTTTCTCGCCGATAAAGGTAATTTCCGGTGAGATATCCAGCGTGATGGACACGCCTTTACGCTGGTAAACTTTGTTAAGGGCCGATGTCAGGCTGTCGAGCAATGGCGCTACCGGGTGTAGTTCGCGGCTGAGCAGGGTACTGTCGCGGTGCATACTGGCCCGGTGCAGGTAGTAGCCTATTTGCTGGGAGATTCGGCTGATCTGTTCGAGCATCGCGGGCTCCGCCTGTTCCACGGTCAGCTTATCGGTGCGCAGGGCGCGCAGGGTACTTTGCAGCACCGCCAGCGGGGTTTTCAGACTGTGGGTCAGATCGGTAAGCGTGGTGCGATAGCGATCGTAACGCTGGCGTTCGCTTTTCAGTAATTGGTTCAGGTTACGCACCAGGCTGGTAAGCTCGCGGGTGGTCTCCGGGTTCAGGCTCTCCCGGTTGTGCTCCTCCAGCTCATGGACTTCGCGGGCCAGCGCTTCGATAGGCCGCAGGCTCCACCAGGCGGCGATCCACAGCATGGGGATCACCAGCAGCAGGTTGGCCACCAGCACATAGACAAACCAGCTCCACACGATATAGGAGCGCTTGAGTTCGATAGGGATGGTATCCACGACCACAATGGTCAGCGCCGGCATGCGCTCGGTCGGTGGGTACTGGTTTACCGCCACCGAGTGGGTCATTTCGCTATCGCTGTCCTGTTCGCGGATATCCCTGAGCTGCTCCTGGTAGTCGTGATTATCGCCTACCAGCGCGCTGCTGATCGTGAAACTGGCTTCCAGTTCGTGGAAACCGTTGGTCGCCAGCCACTCTTTTCTGATTTGCTGCACTACCAGAGGAACATCGCGCTGCGCCCAGAGCAGGTTGCCATGGTTGTCATAGATCAGCGCCAGCGTCGGGCTTTGCAGATCGAGGCTTTCCGGCAGGTCGACGCTGATGCGGCCGTTCTCCCACCTGGCGAGGGTATAAAACAGGTTACTCTCGCCGCGCAGCAGGCGGAACGTGGTTTTATCAAAGCTGACGCTATAGCCCACCAGAGCGACCACGCCGTACGCCAGCGACAGCACCATCACCACTGCCGCTGTCGCCAGCAGAAAACGCACTCGCAGCGATAACGGTAAAAAATGACGCAACAGCTTTTTCATTTCAGATCGAATCGATAGCCCTGACCGCGCACCGTGGTAATGGCATCACCGGGGAATTGCGCCTGAATTTTTTTGCGTAGCCGACCCATCAGCACATCAATGGTATGGCTCTCGCGCAGTTCGGCATCGGGATACAACTGCAGCATCAGGGCGTCTTTGCTGACCACTTTCCCGGCGTTGCGGATCAGGGTTTCCATAATGGTGTATTCAAACGCCGTCAGTTTAATTGGCATATCGTTGATCGACAGCTCGCGCCGCGACAAATCCAACTGGAACGGCGCCATGGAAATCACCTGCGACGCCAGGCCGCTGTTGCGGCGCATCAGGGCCTGCATGCGCGCCACGACCTCTTCGAGATGGAAGGGTTTAGTGACATAGTCGTCGGCGCCGGCGCCCAGTACTTCCACTTTGTCCTGCCAGCCTTCGCGGGCGGTAAGCACCAGGATCGGCAGCGTCACATCATGGCCGCGCCAGCGGCGAATCATTGACATTCCGTCTTCGTCCGGCAGGCCTAAGTCGACGATAGCGATGTCCGGCGTATGCTCATTAAGAAAGTAGTCCGCCTCTTTTGAATCTTCCGCTGCATCAACCTGATGCCCCAGCTCGCGTAGCTGCACCTGCAAATGGTGGCGCAGCAGCGCATTGTCTTCCACGACCAAAACGCGCATGGTAATTCCTCATAACCGTCATTGTCCCAGTTAGTGTAACGCGATTTACGCCTGGCGGGGGCAAACCTGAGTTAAATCATTATCAACGGTTTACAGAACGCGCAATCCGGCTGTAAGTATGGCGTACGCCGCGGATCGCCACGCTGTAGGTAAAAATATTTTCCGGCAGCGCCAGGCCCAGATATCCGGTATCGCCGATATGGTGCAGATCGGCGCCGGCCATTTTGCTCATCAGCGCGATCTGGCGCAGCGTCTGGCGATCCGCCCCTTCCTGAGAAGTGCCAATAGCGGTCATCGCCAGCGCGCCAAGGCGCTGGGTAAAGGCGATTAACTGGCTGACTTTTTCCTGGGACATACCGGGAACGGTGCCCGGTGCTGGCAGCAGCACCACATCAGCGCCATTGTCGACAAACAGCGCGATATCCTGTTCGCTGATGATCTGGCTACCGCTTTCCCGTACGATGCCGGCGCCGTGCATTTTCCCGGTGATCAGGATTAGCGTATCGCCGGCTACCGCATGGATGGCCTTCATGGCGTCGGCGATGGCCTGATTGCTGACGCCATTGCCGGGGTTGCCGGTCAGCACCACAATACGGGCTCCCATGTCCCGGAGCCGCAGGGCATTTTCCGGCGTGGCGGCGCGCCCGGCGGTCATCTTCCAGAACTCATTGTGATCGCTGGCGAAAGCGGGGTCGACGGCCTCCAGATTGACGCCAATGATTCTGCCGGTCAGGCGCTGTAATTCGCGCAGCGTCTCTTGCGGGGTGATGCTCTGCGGCATACCGGCGATGGCCGGGCTGGCGGTGTCAAAAAGGTTGAGCAGCAGGATATCCGCCCCCTGGCTGGCGGCCAGTTCGGCATTAGTGATGTTGTTGAGCAGCGGCTGGGTAGCACCAATGCACTCGCTCACCAGAATACGCCCTTCGCTGGCGCGGATCGCATGGAGCAGTTGTTGTTTATCCAGCGCCGCCAGTTCACTGGCGCTGCAGTCGAGGTAGCGTTTCATTAGCGTGGCTCCTGTTTATTCATCAACATATTGATCATGATATGCCGCAAATAAAAACGCCACCCTCAGGTGGCGCGAGATGGATGACAAACCCAATCGTATTATCAAACTTGCCGGTATTACCCGATAACAACCAGGGAAAATCAATGTATTGATTTTCGGCTGATAACGCCATGTCAGGAACAACCACGCTTTTTCCTGACTGCCAGCAGTCTGACGCCACCCTCAGGTGGCGCGAGAGGGATAATCAACATCAGTTCGGGTTGATCACTTTAACTCATCAACCATGGTGATGGCCCGGCCAATGTAATTGGCTGGGGTCATGGCTTTCAGGCGCGTTTTCTCCTCTTCCGGCAGCGCCAGAGAGTCGATAAAGGCTTTCATCCCTTCGGCGTCCACGCGTTTGCCGCGAGTCAGCTCTTTCAGCTTCTCATACGGTTTTTCAATACCGTAGCGGCGCATCACCGTCTGAATAGGTTCCGCAAGAACTTCCCAGTTATGGTCCAGCTCGTCCAGCAGACGCTCACGGTTGACTTCCAGTTTGCTGATCCCTTTCAGGGTGGACTGGTAGGCGATCAGTGCATAGCCCACGCCAACCCCGAGATTACGCAATACGGTCGAATCCGTCAGGTCGCGCTGCCAGCGGGAAACCGGCAGTTTGCTGGCCAGATGGTTGAGTACCGCATTAGCCAGGCCGAGGTTGCCTTCGGAGTTTTCGAAATCGATCGGGTTTACCTTATGCGGCATGGTGGATGAACCGATTTCCCCGGCGATAGTTTTTTGTTTGAAATGGTTGAGGGCGACGTAACCCCAGATATCGCGATCGAAATCGATCAGGATAGTGTTGAAGCGCGCCATGCAGTCAAACAGCTCGGCAATGTAGTCATGGGGTTCGATCTGGGTGGTGTACGGGTTCCACTGAATTCCCAGAGAGGTCACGAACTCTTCGCTGAACTGGTGCCAGTCCACTTCCGGGTAAGCGGCCAGGTGCGCATTGTAGTTCCCCACTGCGCCGTTAATTTTGCCGAGGATTTCCACCTGTTCCAGTTGACGGTACTGGCGCTCCATACGCCACGCCACGTTGGCCATCTCTTTACCCATGGTTGACGGCGTCGCCGGCTGGCCGTGAGTACGGGACAGCAGGGGAATGTCGCGATACTGGCGAGCAAGATCTTTCACCGCGTCAATGATCTGGCGCCAGCAGGGCAGGATCACCTGCTGACGGGCGGTCTGCAGCATCAGGGCGTGGGAGAGGTTATTGATGTCTTCAGATGTACAGGCGAAGTGGATAAATTCTGATACCGCGTGCAGCGCCGGGATATCCGCCACTTTCTCTTTCAGAAAATATTCGACGGCTTTGACGTCATGGTTGGTGGTACGTTCAATCGTTTTGATGCGCGCGGCGTCGGCCTCGCTAAAGTTAGCGACGATACTGTCGAGGAAACCGTTTGCGTCGGCGGCAAAAGCAGGAACTTCCTTGATCGCTGCGTGCGCCGCCAGCTTCTGCAGCCAGCGTACTTCAACCTGAACGCGGAATTTCAGCAGGCCGAATTCGCTGAAAATGGCGCGCAGAGCGCTGACTTTATCGCCATAGCGTCCATCAACGGGGGAAACGGCGGTCAGTGAGGATAATTCCATAAGTGAAAACTCCGGGAGGTTAACAATGAGCGAGAATTTGTCTGGCCTGCGTGGACAGGCGATTACGGGAAAACATCAGTTGCAGTCTGCCGCCGCCAACCTGGTGCCACAATACGGCGGAGCGGATACCGGCCAGCAGCGTGGCGCGTACTTTGGCCTGAATTTGCGGGCTTTGCAGGACTGCCGGGGAGCCAGTGACCTGAATACGCGGCCCCAGCGGGCTGATGACGTCGACATAAATGCCAGCCATGGCATTGAGCAACGTATCGGATTCGAGATCAAAATGTTCCAGTTGGCGCTGCAGACCGGCGATGCGTTCGCCGAGGGTATCCATCGCGCCTTTGCTGGCGGCCAGCTTGCGTTCCAGCACCATCAGACTGAGGGTATAGCGCGTCAGCTCTGCCCCCGGGCCCTGGCGACTGCTGGCATTCAGCACGCCGAGCAGCGTTTCCAGCCCCAGTTTCAGGTTGGCCTCGCTGCCGCCGTAAACGCCGGCCGTTGAACCCGGGTTCAGGTCAATGACGCTATTAAGGGAAACATGGAGGGCGTCGGAATCACAGTGTCCCTGATGCGCGAGCTGCTGGACCAGGCGGGCCGACTGGCAGATGCCCGCCAGCGCCAGCGTAATCTCATAATAGTTTTTGGCCACGAAAACTCCTGTCTTGTGTGCAGTCTTAATCAGAGCGATAGCGGAATGCGCTGTTCAATAATGCCGCCGCCCAGGCAGATATCGCCGCTGTAAAACACCGCCGACTGGCCGGGAGTCACCGCGGCGACCGGCTCGTCAAAACGCACTTCAAGGCGATCGTCGCCCAGCGGCGTGACGGTGCACGGAATATCGGCCTGGCGATAGCGGGTTTTCACTGTACAGCGCAGTGGCGCCGTGAGCGGCTCCCGGGAGACCCAGTGCAACTGTTGCGCGATAAGTCCGGTGGACATCAGGCGCGGATGGTCATGCCCCTGGGCGACCAGCAGAATATTATTTTCGACATCCTTATCCACCACGTACCACGGCTCTTCGCTACCGTCTTTCGTCCCGCCAATCCCCAGCCCTTTGCGCTGGCCGAGGGTGTGGTACATCAGCCCCTGGTGTTCGCCGACCTCGTCGCCATCAACGCTGACGATTTTACCCGGCTGGGCAGGCAGATAACGCCCGAGGAATTCGCGGAACTTACGTTCGCCGATAAAGCAGATACCGGTGGAATCTTTCTTTTTGGCGGTGGCTAAGTCCAGTTGTTCGGCGATGCGTCGCACTTCGGGTTTTTCCAGTTCGCCGACCGGGAACAGACTTTGAGCAATTTGTTCATGGCTCAGGGTATACAGGAAATAGCTTTGATCTTTATTGCCGTCCAGACCGCGCAGCAGGCGGCTTTTGCCATCCACATCCTGGCGGCGTACATAATGGCCGGTGGCAATATAATCGGCCCCGAGATCTTCCGCGGCAAATTCAAGAAAGGCTTTAAATTTGATTTCTTTATTACACAGAATATCCGGGTTGGGAGTTCGACCGGCTTTATATTCCGCCAGGAAATGCTCAAAAACATTATCCCAGTATTCCGCGGCAAAATTGACGGTATGCAATTCGATACCCAGTTTGTCGCACACTGCCTGCGCATCCGCCAGATCCGCCGCCGCCGTGCAGTACTCCTCGCCGTCGTCCTCTTCCCAGTTTTTCATAAACAGGCCTTCCACCTGATAGCCCTGCTGCTGCAGTAACCAGGCGGAAACAGAGGAATCGACGCCGCCGGACATACCGACGATCACTTTTTTCTGGCTATTATCTGACATGAAACGACTCACAACATTGAACGAACTTCAGGGCGGCGTATTCTAGCACGCGACGCCGCGTTAGGCACCTTCTGTAAACGGCCAGTTAAAAGCGGACAGCAGCGACAGCGGGTAACGTTCTCCCGCCAGGTAGCAACGCACGCTTTCGGCGACCAGCGGCGAGCGCAGGTTAGCGGCAGTCATGATGTCCTGCGGCGCCAGCCACAGGCAGCGGTCGATGTCGCTGTCGTGGGGGCTGGTGGGGAGCGGGCTGCGCAGGTCGATGGCAAACAGGAAGCGCAGAAAAGGGGTGTTATCCGGGGCAATCCACTGATGTAGCTGCAGAAAATGCTGCGGCTGCGCCTCAATACCGGTTTCTTCCCATAATTCACGCCGGGCGGCCTGCAACAGCGTTTCGTCGGCCTCAAGGTGGCCGGCGGGCTGATTCCACAGCGCTTTACCATTAATGGTTTCTTCCACTACCAGAAACTGATTTTGCGCCTGTACGATGCAGGCGACGGTGACATGAGGTTTGAACATAGCGATTCCTTGTGTTGCTTCCGGTAAGCGCTGCCGGAATATCAACGTGCCACTGTGGGGAGATCGGTTATCTCGCGCCACTCTCCGGGCTGTAAATTATCCAGCGTGTAGCCGCCCATCGCATAACGGATCAGGCGCAGCGTCGGGTGGCCGATATGCGCCGTCATGCGTCTAACCTGACGGTTGCGTCCCTCATAGAGAGTGATTTTCAGCCAGGCGGTAGGGATGGATTTCCGCTCACGAATCGGCGGCTGGCGCGGCCACAGCCAGTCGGGCTCCGCTACGGCTTCTATTCCGGCGGGCAGCGTGGGGCCGTCTTTTAGCGTCACGCCGTTACGCAGCGCGGCAAGCGCTTGCGCATCGGGTTCGCCTTCTACCTGCACATAGTAGATTTTGCCAGTACGTTTTCCCGGCTGAGTCAATTTTGCCTGCAGCGCGCCGTCGTTGGTTAATACCATCAGCCCTTCGCTGTCTCTGTCCAGCCGACCGGCGGCATAAATATCTGCAATCGGAATGTAATCCCTGAGCGTCCGGCGCCCGGCTTCGTCGGTGAACTGCGGCAGCACATCGTAGGGTTTATTAAACAGAACGAGGCGTTTTGGACCAGACGGGCGACGCGTTCTGGCAGTACGCTGCTGGCTGAATCGCTCAACTCTGTGATTTCTAAAAGAAGTTCTCGACATAGTGTTTTCAGAAGGGAGTGATTGCCGCATTATAGCGGAAATCAATCGTGTCTGGCATGGCGCACAACAATCCGGTACTATTGACAAGATCATTACAAAACATTAACAAAAATCAGTTTTAACCAGAAGCGCTCGAAGGAGAGGTGAATGGAAAGCAAAGTAGTTGTTCCGACGGAAGGTCAGAAAATCACCCTGCAAAACGGCAAGCTGAATGTGCCTGCAAATCCGATTATTCCTTTTATTGAAGGTGACGGTATCGGGGTGGATGTCACCCCGGCAATGCTGAAAGTGGTGAATGCGGCCGTGGAAAAAGCCTACAAAGGCGAACGTAAAATCTCCTGGATGGAAATTTACACCGGTGAAAAATCCACTCAGGTTTATGGTCAGGATGTCTGGCTGCCGCAGGAAACGCTTGATCTGATCCGCGAATACCGCGTGGCGATTAAGGGCCCGCTGACGACGCCGGTTGGCGGTGGGATTCGTTCTCTGAACGTTGCCCTGCGCCAGGAGCTGGATCTGTATATCTGCCTGCGTCCGGTACGTTACTACCAGGGCACGCCAAGTCCGGTTAAGCACCCGGAGCTGACCGATATGGTGATTTTCCGCGAAAACTCTGAAGACATTTATGCCGGGATTGAGTGGAAAGCCGACAGCGCCGACGCAGAGAAAGTGATCAAATTCCTGCGCGAAGAGATGGGCGTAAAGAAAATTCGCTTCCCGGAACACTGCGGTATCGGCATTAAGCCGTGTTCCGAGCAGGGGACTAAACGCCTGGTACGCGCGGCGATTGAATATGCTATCACCAATGACCGTGATTCAGTGACCCTGGTGCACAAGGGCAACATCATGAAATTCACCGAAGGGGCGTTTAAAGACTGGGGCTACCAGCTGGCGCGCGAAGAGTTTGGCGGTGAACTGATTGATGGCGGTCCGTGGCTGAAGGTGAAGAACCCGAATACCGGCAAAGACATCGTGATTAAAGATGTGATTGCCGATGCGTTCCTGCAGCAAATCCTGCTGCGCCCGGCGGAGTATGATGTTATTGCCTGTATGAACCTGAATGGCGACTATATTTCCGACGCCCTGGCGGCTCAGGTTGGCGGTATCGGTATCGCTCCGGGCGCCAACATTGGCGACGAGTGTGCGCTGTTTGAAGCGACCCACGGTACTGCGCCGAAGTATGCCGGCCAGGATAAAGTGAACCCGGGTTCGGTTATTCTTTCCGCAGAAATGATGCTGCGCCACATGCAGTGGTTCGAAGCGGCTGATTTAATCGTTAAAGGTACTGAAGGCGCCATCGCCGCTAAGACCGTGACCTACGATTTCGAACGCCTGATGGAAGGCGCTAAACTGCTGAAATGTAGCGAGTTTGGCGACGCGATTATCGCGAACATGTAATCTGCTTTCTGGCTGAAAGATAACGGGAGCTTAATAGTTCCCGTTTTTTATTATGTGAATTCGAGCGGTTATCAAAATATTATCAAAATAAGTTATCAAAACCCCCTCCTGGCGGGTTAGATCGCGATGGCTGTCCAGTCCTTACCGCGGTCATCGTGATAGCGATCTGTCTGCTGCTGTGATTTATGTCCGGGCAATTTCCGGGTATCAATACCTTGTTGCTTATAAAGCCGTTCAGATAATGATCGCTGCTCGTGAAATGTCGCCGGCGTTCCTGCTCCCCAGTTAATACCCGCCTTATCTCGTGCCTTACTGAAGAAAGCTGCAATGGCTCTGTGGGTCGTCGGGGTATAGGCGTGGAGCTGGAAACCGAACGCTTTGAACAGACGGTAGCTGAGGTAAAGAAGCTGGCCGACTCACGCCTGTTAGCTGATCACTGAATTCCACTGCCTGAAATACTGGCTCGCTTATGCGGGCCTTTTTCATATCTGCCGCCACTTGCTGGTGGTCATTTTTACTCGTTCTGCTGCAGACGGCTGGTTTTCAGATTAAAGAAATCGGCCTGGATTTAAATTTCTCTTTTCCGGAACATGTCAATCCCGATTCTGTTCTGGGGGAGCTATACCTTATCCGTCTGTTTTTGCGTTCCAGTCTTGCGGCGTGTTTTTCTATTTGTGCCCGATATTCGGCCAGTAGTGTCAAATCTATGGGGTTAAGGGCCTTATCAGTACGGCTGGAATGCCGTTTACATGCCAGTTCTGCTTTAGATGGGGTGGGGCGTAACATGGTTAACTGCTCTGCCTGAAGGGGGTCGGTATTACTTAGGGGTTGAAGGTGTAAACGACGGTTGCGCCGACGTCCCGAGGCTGAGCCCTTAAACGCTGTTCTGCGTGGCATAAATACCTCCTGTTATTTCTGTTGTGCTGGTACAGATGAAGCAAATTTTTCAGTTCGAATCGTCATTGGTTATTGACGAAACGATATAATTATAACTTATGCTATAAATGTGGTCAATAACATAAGTATTATTTTGATTGAAAAATAACAACAGATTTATAACTTAAGGAATTCGCAGTAAGAGCAGAGGCAGCCATGATCGGATGATTTGGCCCGGTGCCCACCGGGCTATAGAACCCTGGATTTACCAGCTATGAGACGACCAGAACACCTTGCCGATGACTCTCACACTACTGACAAACTCGTCTCTGTCCAGTACTTCGTCGGGGTATTCTTCCCTGTTTATCGACCTGATAATGACTGACGACGGTGTTGCAATAAGTGTTTTAACTCTCAATAAGTCGGCCTGACAAATCGCGTACGTTTTGCCATCGCGAATTACAGTATCCTGTATGTTTACACCGACTACATCCCCATCATGTAGCGTCGGCTCCATACTCTGACCGCTGACTCTGACCAGTTTAGCGGCGGTTTCAGGGACACCCATTCGTTTTAGATAATGACGCCGAAACACCAGTGCAAACTCCGAAGACTCTTCGATTTCACTGCTTCCATCACCGGCGGCTAAAGAGACATTCAATAGTGGGATCTCCACAAATTCTTGTTCGTCTTTGTCCATATCTTCCCAGACAGAGGCTTTCAGCCTTGACTCACGTATATTTGAAGGTTCGAAGCTTGAGATGGTATCGGGTAAACCTGTTCCATTAGAAAGCCACTCGGGCCTGACACCCAAAGCGGATGCGATCTGAACAATTTTACGACTGCTACTGGCTTTACCCGATGTCATTTTCTGAATTGCAGGCTGGGAAAGGCCAACAAGCTCTGCCAGTTGGCTTTGTGAGATCCCCGCCGACTGCATGGCGTGGTTAAGACGATCAGCAAGTGTTTTCATATAGCAAATGTATAACTTCTGTTATTAACATTCAAATAAAAAAAGTTATAGACACGATGAATAACTAGGGTTATAATCAACTCCGTAGTATAACTTTTACGGTTATCTACAGATATAGTTACTTAACATGCCTGGTTGTCTGGCGGTTCAAGTCAATTTGCTCTTTATACAATGGACTCAGGTCCTACGTCGCTGAAAAGCGAATCCAACATCATGTTTTAAACAGGTTTTGCGTGTGGAGTACCGTCACCATTACCTGCTATCTACAGGATGGTACCCTTGTGGCCGTAGCCGGTAACTACTCGCAAGCTCAGGGTATCAAAAATGGATGAGTAACATACTGGTAAGGTGTATGCAATGCTGCACCAGCTATATGCTCATCTCCGTTTCAATTAAACCACTGAATGATGCTGCTTTATCAAGACGGTCTGTGAATTCAGACAATTGAATGATATCAAGTGTCGGCCTGTGGGATATTGCGTCGGGGATAATCGGCCCCGGCCTGTGTTTATCACTGCGAGATATGAGCATGCCACGTACCGGAGGCGCGTGTGATTTGCATTAGTGCATATCATGCGGTCTCAGGGTAGAGCTGGCTCTCTGTGATGCTGATTGGGAGGTGAAATATAATGCCGATAGATCGCAATCGCTATGTGAAATTTGTTCTCGTACCCGATCTGTCTAATACCCGCCAGAGTGTTATTCCCCAGCCGGATATCCCGATTAAATCTGGTTTCTTTCTGCTGACGGAAAGCGGCTATCCACTGCTTACTGAAGCGGATGTCGGGTTGGTACCGGAGAGAGACCATGACGGATAACGACTTGTTTGTACTACTTCGCACCTGCTTATTATCAGAGTTTGAGCTAACCGGGGCGTCAGTTCCTGATGTTCAAAAAATCAGCCTACAAACATCGTCTGATACACCTGCGGTACCCACTCTCTATTTACATAAAACGGCCGATGTTCGTACCGGCTTCCCTGGGGTACACGAGGAAATGGACAAGGTTGATCAAGTCATGCGTGAAACCCTGACTCAGGTAATGATCGCCACGTTGCAGATTACGGCCAGAGTTCCGGGTGTAGATAGCAATCCGGGAGCCATAACCGCTCAGGATTTGCTTAAGCAGACGGCGTCGACGATGCAGTCGCGTCGTTTTCAGGCGTCACTAATTGCCTCTGGAGTTAATTTTCTTCGCGTAGGCACGATAAAAAGCGCTGATGTGGCTGATGAATACGCAGGGCGCGAGGTTCTGCCTTTTTTCGAATTCTCACTTAATTATACAGATATATCTGTCATTGAAATTCCGTTCGTGGCCAGCACAGGACTGCGAATAGAACGTATCTGAGGAATTATAATTTATGTCTATTGCAATTGATCACTACGTGAAAATCACGTCGGGTGTTGGCAGTGTTGCGCACGTACGTCAGCGCGACCTTATTCTGCGCCTGTTTACCCCGAATAAGCTAACCTCTCCTGACAGTGTGCTGGAGTTCACCAGCGCTGATGGCGTGGGAGCCTATTTCGGCTATGATTCAGAGGAATATCGGCGTGCTGTTTATTATTTTGGTTATATTTCGCCATCTATTACAACCCCTGCAAAGCTGGGATTTTGCCGCGATCAGGATGAAACCTCCCCACCGATGGTATTGGGGCAGTCCACAACCTGGAGCGTCTCTGAACTGAAAACGATCAGCGGTACGCTGGAGGGAACGATTGGGGGACAAACATTTACGACTGCCAGCGTCGACCTGTCCTCTGTCTCCTCGTTGGCGGATGTCGCTTCGCTGGCGACATCCGCACTACGCGCACTGAGCGATGAAGCGTTAAAAACGTCCACTGTGGATTATGATCCATTGCTGGCGCGTTTCCGGTTTACCGGCGGTGCGGATGCTGATGTCGTGGTTAAGTTTACCGGCGGCGCGGTGGCACAAGCGCTGGCGCTGATTGGGGGGGAATCCATCGCTGGTGTGGTCACACCGTTGACTGAAGCGGAAAGCGTCGCCATTGCCGACGATATCTCAAATAACTATGGCTCGTTCCTGTTTATGCGTTCTCTGATGCTGGAGCAAGTCGTTGATCTTGCGCGGGCCAACGCAGCTAAAAATGTTCAGTTCATGTATCTGGCCGGATGTACTTTGTCGCAGGCTGAAGAATACAACGCCGCTCTTTTGCCTATTGGTAGTGTCGGGGTAACGCTGGTGGATGTTCTTAACACCGAGTTTGATGAGCAAATCCCGGGTATTCTGATGGCCGCTACGGATTACACCCGCACAAATGGCGCAATTAACTACATGTATAAGCAGGTAGCGAATGTTACGCCGAAAATTACGACGACTTCCGATGCTCAAAAATATGATGCGCTGCGTATCAATTATTACGGGCGTACCCAGAATGCCGGAAACATCATCGACTTTTACCAGCGCGGATCGTTGATGGGCGGAGGAGCATACCCTACTGCGATGAACGTTCATGCTAATGAACAATGGTTAAAAGACACCTGTGCCTCCGTACTGTTGAGTCTGCAACTGGCTCTTGAGCGCATTCCGGCTAATGAAACGGGGATCAACCTGGTGCTTAGCGCGCTTCAGGATGAGCCGATGTCCCTGGCGTTGAATAACGGAGTCATCAGCCGAGGAAAAACCCTGACAATGCTTCAGAAGAATTACATCACTCAAATTACCGGTGATGACACGGCGTGGACTACGATTCAGACCGCAGGTTACTGGCTTAATGCGGTAGTGGATAGTTACATCACCGACAGCGGTGAAACTGAATATCAGATCGTTTATACACTGATTTATGGTAAGGACGATGCGATCCGCAAAATCACCGGCACCCACGTACTGATCTAAGGAATAAATAAATGACTAATGATATTTCAGGTTTTGGCCTGCGCGTAACGCTGCGGGCATCCGTTATGTTTCCGGCGGGTATTACTCTTACTCAATTTGCTGATGATGCTGATCCGCTGGATAGTGCTTCTTTGAAACTGGGTGATGCGGCCATCGGATTGAATGGCGATATGGTTAGCTGGCGCACGCTAAATGCCATCCCGGTGACGCTGAATATCCTGCCTAATAGCGATGATGATAAGAATTTACGCATCCTTGCGGAGGCGAACCGTGTGGCGAAGGGTAAAAAGTCAACCAATGACAGTATTACCATGACGATTTATTACCCATCAGGTGAAACGCGCATGCTGACTGGAGGTACGATTGTCGATGCCATGATTGGTAACGGTGTAACCAGTAGCGGCAGGCTTAAAACCAAAAGCTATGCCTTTAAATTTGAAAATCAGGTAATTGTCTAATGCTTGAACCATTTAATAAAGAGTTTACCTGCGCTGACGGTACGAAAAAAACGTTCATTCTCTCAAAATTCCCGGCGATTGCCGGACGAGAGATTGTCACGCAGTATCCGATTACTGGCGCGCCGAAGATAGGTGAGTACAAAACCAATGAGGCGCTAATGCTTAAGTTGATGGCCTATGTTGCCGTCGATACCCCCAACGGCCCCACAGAGCTTGTGACACAGGAACTAGTGAATAACCATGTTCCGGATTTTGAAACCTTACTCAAAATTGAATGGGCGATGATGGAGTACAACTGCTCTTTTTTCAGGAACGGGAGCGCCTTGCGCTCCCTCGATTCTCTCAAAGCGCGGTTCCTTGGCTCGATTACAAAAACGTTGATGGAGTTATTGGGGCAATTATCGGGGAAGGTCTCGCCACCCTCCGGGAACTGAAAGAACGCTACACCCTGGAGGACGCGCTGGATATGTACGAGATAATCGCAATTCGGCGCGCTAACGAGGCTTTAGCCGTTCAACACGCTGAGAGGAATAGCAGAAGATGAGTGTACTTTCGACGTTTTATTACACCGTTGATGTGGATGCTGAACCTTTGCTCCTCGCTTTTACGGAGGCCGATAAAACGGCCTCCGGGTTAACAAAAAGCGTCATCAACCTTAAAGATGAATCCGATAAACTGGGAAAGACATTTCTGAGTCTGGCGGATAACGCGGCAAATTTTCTTAATATACAACTCGATCTGGCCGGTTTAGCGGAGCTGACAGTACAGACAGCGGAAGCGACCAGTGTGCTGGGCCAGCAAGCCGAAATGGTGGGTATTAATGTTTCCGTACTGGATGCCTGGCGTAAAGCCGTGACGGCGAGCGGCGGTGATGCAGATGCCTTCACCAATACTCTGGGTAAGTTAGCGCAACAATTTCTCGATCCCGAAGCGGCGTTGCTGCGTATGAGCCAAACGCTGGGAGGGATGGGGAAACTGGAAGCCCTGAATACCGGAAAAATGCTCGGTCTGGATGAATCTACAATAGAATTATTGCGTCAGGGTAGTACAAGTGTTGTAGCTCTGGTCCAGAAACAAAAAGAGCAGGGCGTTGTAACGCAGGAACAGGTAGAGCTGGCAGATCGTTTTAACCGGAAATGGCGCGATTTCACCGCTGAAATTGAAAATGTCAGATCCGGAATTGGTACTGCATTACTCCCCGTTTTTGAAGTTCTGCTTGATATCTGGAGCGAAACATCTGACTGGGTAAAAGAAAATAAAGAAGCGCTTAGTGATTTTTTTCTCTCTCTGGCAACTGTCGTCACTGCGTATTACTTACCGGCGATGGCCAGCGCAGGCCTTGCCTCACTGGCGGCTGTGTGGCCAATGTTACTCCTTGCTGCGGCGTTTGCTGCAGTAGCGCTTGTGATATCTGATGTCATTGGTTATTTCAGGGGAATGGATTCTGTGACCGGCGACCTGGTCAAACAATTCCCCTTGCTGGGCAGCGTGCTAAATATCATTAAAGATATTGTGCTTGAATGCTGGAATGCACTGGTTTTTCTGTTGACTGATCCGGGGCGATTCCTGGAAGTGCTGAAGGCGCAATTTATCGGGTTTGGCGCAACGCTGCTATATCTGTTTGCTAATCCTCTGGAAATGCTGAGGCTGTTAAAAAATAGCCTGATGGAGTTTATTGATCTGATCTACGGTGAAGGTACCAGCGAATCGATTATGAATTCTATTGGTGCCAGTGTGGATTATTTATACGAGTTGTTAGGGAAATTAAAGAAGATTCTCCTTGAGGCTCTTGATCTGGTATTCGGTGAGGATACTGGTGCAACAGTTATGGATTTTATCAGCGCCAGTGTTGAGAATTTAACCGGTCTCTGGGAAATACTGAAAAAGCTTATCAGCGATGTACTGGCGCAGGCGCTGAACGGGTTTAATGATATCAAAGACACATGGAGTAGTGTCAAGGCCTGGTTTGGCTTTGGAGATACGCAAGAGTCGTCGAATATTGGAGCGAGTAGTAACACTTCCTATCTTGGTTACGATATTCCAAAGTCTCTCACTTACGGCGGTAATGAGTATTGGCGACAGATATCGTTAAATCCAATAAATGCGCAGACCAGTAATGCCGTTAATAATGCCAGCCATATGGATAATAAAGAGTATAATTTTAACTTTGGAAAGGTTGAAATAAATACTCAGGCCAGCGATCCTCAGAGTATTGTAGACGATTTTGAGAACGCCGTGCTTAAATCCACAACGGATCATTTTGCTAACGGGTTTTCAGGGTGATTTATGGATGAACAAACAGAAGTATATGGTATCTACGGCGATGAGTTTTCCCTGAAATTTGAAAACATGGTTTATCTGAAAGCAACGATAACCCGAAATGCTATGCTGATGGAGCATCCGCTTGAGGATGGCAGTACTATCAGCGATCATCGTATATTCAAACCGGTGGAAATTGTACTGTCGGTATTATTACCAGCAAACTATTATCAATCACTATATCGGGAGATTAATCAGGCCTGGCTGAATAGCGAGCTGGTTACGATTCATACCCAGGTAGGTTCTTTTAAGTCAATGGCGTTTGCGGCAATGCCTCACGATGAAACACCGACTCAGGCTGATGTTATTCAGATGGCGCTGACTTTTAAAGAAGTTCGGCTGGTAACAACACAGTATCAGGCTTTACCTGCTCATAAAGTGAAGCGCCAACGGGACCAGTGTACGGTTAACCGGGGTGAACAAACCGGGGATAAGAAGCCAGAAAAAACAGCGGATAAAATTATAGAATCCGGAGGGCGGTGATGGAAACAACCATTGAGTCTGTTATTTCAATAAAGCTGGAAGCGTTACCCAATCAGTCCTTCACTATTCGCCTCGCCGATAACCGTTATCAAATACGGATCATCTGTATCAGCGATAACCTGATGGCTGCGACGATTGTCCGAGACAATGTCACATTGATTCAGAATATGCGGATAGTAGCGGGAATTCCCTTGCTTCCATCACACCATGCACGGGGATTCGGGAATTTCATATTTATTACACCCGATGAAACTTATCCGTATTATACCGAATTTAATAACGGTCATGAATTTTATTTTATACCGGAGGCATAAAATGTCTGATTTTGACCCCCGTCTGCTGTGCTGTGAAATTGAAATTGACGGTAAAATGCATGTTTATGAGGAGGTCTATATTCAGGCGTCAGGTCAGAAAACAGCGAATACACTGCAGAATGAATGCACTATTAAAATTGGCAACCTGTCAAAGCCAGTTCGTCATTATTTGATAACGGAGACTTCCCCTTATAATCTGCCGCGAAAACGAAAGCGCATCGTTCTCTACGCCGGGCGTCAGAGCTATGGCTCCTTTAAGTTATTTGAAGGAGATATTCTGAGCTGTACGCCCTCGCAGCCTCCTGACGTTATGTTGACGATAAAAGCAAAAACCGGTGCGTACTTTATGAGTGAGTCAACGACCAACAGTTATGCCGGCCCGACATCCCTCAATACGATAGCCCGGGATACAGCCTCCGGGATGGGGTTAACCCTGAATTTTCAGGCCAGGGATAAGCTGGTCAGTAATTACAACTACTCGGGCGCGAAACTTCAGCAAGTGAATAAACTGGCAGAAGCCGGGAGTTATAATGCTTATGTTGATGATGACCGGTTAATCATAAAAAATGCCGATGCGCCGCTGGAGAATCTCGCAATCACCCTGAATAAAAACACCGGCATGATTGGTATGCCGGAAATCACCGAGCAGGGGATTAAAGTGAAATACTTGCTGGATCCGGAGAGTCGCCCTGGAGCCAGACTCACGGTAGAAAGCGAGCTGAATCCGGTCACCAGTGGGTCATTTGTTATTTATAAAATTAATTTTGAAGTCTGCAACCGGGAAACCTCATGGTACACGATTGCAGAATGCCGGAGGCTGGGATTATGGCAAGCACAAATTTAACTGACGCGGACCCCGCACAATCCGCAACGCTTGCCGGGGTTATCGAATACGCGTTCAAAAAAATGATTCAGAGCATTGACGGGCAGCTCCCTGCTGAAATCATTAGCTATGACCGTAAAACGAACCGCGCCACGGTTCGTCCTCTGATTACACGTATCACGACTGCCGGGGAGCGTGTCGAGCGCGCGTCGATCGCCAGCGTCCCGGTTCTGGCACTGGGCGGGGGAGATTTTGGGATCACGTTCCCGCTTAAGACCGGAGACCGCGGCTGGATAGAATCCAGCGATCGGGATATTTCGCTTTTTCTACAGGCCGATGAAGTGGCCAGACCCAATACGCTACGGCTGCATGATTTCGCCGATGGGCGTTTCATCCCCGATTTGATGGCGGACTATGATTTGCCGGATGGCCACGATGATGCGTTGGTTATCCAGCATAAAGCTGGTGAGTCAGTACTGCTGCTGGGTGAAAAATCGCTGGAACTGAGGATGGGGGAAACCTCTGTTGTTGTGACAGAAGAGCGTATCACGCTAAATGCTGGTAACGGGACGTTGAGTCTGTCTGCCGATGGTTTTACCCACAATGGTAAAAATATTGGCAGTACACACACCCACCCGGGCGTAGAGCGCGGCGGCAGTTCCACAGATCAACCGGAGTAACACAATGACTGAAACACTTAGCCTGGCATTGTCCGGGCGTAATTTATATCTGGATGTTGCCGGAAACCTGGCAACAAAAACCGGCCTTTCCGCCTGCCTGCAAAATTGTGAAACCGCGATGCTGGCACAAAGGAATGAGATGATTTATGCGATGGACCGTGGGCTGCCAAACCGGGAAACCCTCTGGGATTACTATCGACCAGCACAATTCCAGGCGGCAGCCATTTCCACAATTGAGAATGTGTCAGGTGTACTTCGCGTTGAATCATTCTCTGTCGATCGCAGTGAGAACGAATTCAGCTATACCGCCGTTATCGTTACGGAATGGGGAACAGGAGCAATCAGTAATGGCAGAACTGTATAACTATGTCGACAGTACCGGCGCGATTGTGCCGGACACTGCCGATATTAAAAGTGACATTGAGCGGGAGTTTAAATCCGCGCTGGGCGAGAATATGTCCACCGCGGACGATACTCCCCAGGGGCGACTGATCGCTGGCGAAACATCCGCCCGTCGCGCTGTGGCAGAAAATAATGCGCTGTTAGCCAACCAGGTTAACCCAGATCTGGCTACTGGCATTTTTCTGGAGTCAATTTGTGCCTGGCTGGGTATTGAGCGTAAAGCAGAAAGCGTCTCTACAATCGCCAGCGTAACACTGGGCGGCATTCCACTGGTGGAAATCCCAACAGGTTCCAGGGCCCGCAGTGTTGATGGTGACTTGTATATGACGACACGTACCATCGTACTGGATAGCGCAGGGCGCGGTAAGGTGGATTTTGTTGCACTTGAAACCGGCGCTTTAGTCTGTCCGGTTGGGGGGCTGACAACGATAGTCGATTCAGTCCTGGGATGGGAAACCATTCATAACGATAATGCTGCTATACCCGGTGATGCGCCACAGAGCGATGAAGCGTTACGCCTGCAGCGAGAGTTACGGCTAGCCGGGCAGGGGACTTCCACCGTTGAGGCGCAGATTAGTAATTTGTATGCTGTCGCGGGGGTAAAATCATTGACGTTCCTGGAAAATATAAGCCACGAATACCAGACCATAGAAGGCGTTGTTATGAAGCCACACAGCGTCTGGGCTTGCGTGCACGGAGGCACTGATGATGACATCGCCATGAGTTTGCTCAACAATAAAACCGCTGGTGCCGGGTGGAATGGTAAAGTCTCTGTCTCGGTAACGGAACCTAACGCAAGTATTCCGTATACGGTATTGTTTGATCGCCCAACGGAAGTTCCAATTCGTGTCGAGGTATCTGCCCGACAGGGGCAAAGTACCGTTTCTCTTAAAGAGGCGATCGTTGCGGCGCTCATGCGGTACGCCAGTGGTGAAATCGAGGGTGAACATGGTTTTGTGACAGGAATGAATGTCAGTCCGTTTGAATTGTCCGGTGCTATTAACATTATTTATCCCGGAATCTTTATTCGTAATATTCTGATTGCTCGCGATGATCAACTATTGACGGCCAGTGAGCTCGAAATTCTCAAGAATGAAATTCCGGTTTTAGAAGTGCAGAATATCAGCGTGGTTACCGGGTAATCGCCTGATTTGCTGCTGTTGATGGGAATAAAATACAATGCAGAAACTATTCTGAATTACCACAAATAAGACAGCACTATTCGCTCAGGTTAAACCCGAAAAAATTTTCAGGCTTAACAACTGATCGGCTAAATAATCATGAAATGAAAACCTTCAGTAGTGGCTTTTTTCATAGGTAAATTATGGCAGAGACTATCCCGGAAATTAACAACAGCGTTAACCTGCTACGAAATATTATCTGGCAGACCGATGGCAGCAACATACAGACTCTGATAGAGAAAAAACAGGACTGGTATAATCAGGCCCACGAGCATTTCTGGAATAACTGGTTCCGTGATGTGTTTGATATCAGAACCGCGAACGATTTCGGATTAAATATCTGGGCCAGAATTCTGGGGATATCGTTCACTATTCAGGATTGTCCAAATTTATCCCTGACAACAAAACAAAAGCGGTTGGTGTGTCGTCTACGGTATTACCAGTTGATCACCCGTAGCACCATTCCTGAGATTAACGGTATTCTGAAAGACTTGTTCGGAGAGGAAAACGGCGCTTACGCCCTCGACCCTAATGACATGTCATACATCATGTACGTTTTTGAAGAACAACCCAGCGATGACCTGTCTGTCATCCTGGCTAAATATGACCTGCTGCCACGCCCGGCGACAGTGGGTATTAAATTTCGGGTACTGGAATATGAACCGTTCGGTTTTGGTCCGTACAATATGAATTTTAATAATGCGCCGTTCTGGTGGGGAGATGGGCTTCATTATGACTTTAAATGTCTGGAGTAAATAATATGAGTGGTGGAATTAAAATATCTGAATTAGGTTCAGCAAAAGTATTAACAGGCAGTGAAAAGTTCGCTGCAGTTCAGGGAGGCGAAACCGTAGCAGCCACGGTAAACCAGATTAAAGCACTGATTCCTGCTGGTGCTGACGGCACCAACGGGAAAGATGGTGTAGACGGCAAAGACGGGATGCTGCCACCTGTTGAGATCACTGTCAGCGGTGGCAATCGTACACTTCTGGAATTTTCGAATCTGGCGTATTCGCGATTCTCCACCCCCTCAGACATTAAGGTGCCTACCTCGACAACCTACAACCTGACAGGGGGATCGTTAACGGGTACCACAACGACCGCATATATCACGATTTACCCTGGGGAAACCGGTGAATATGTTTATGTATCTGGAATAATGCCGGATGTGCTGAACCGGGATCGATACACGGAATGGGTATTCTGGCGACCATATGATACCAGCGCACCAGCAGTAACCGTGAGCCAGATTCAGGCGCCCTATATACCAGCTAAGACGTGGAAGCGGGGGACAGGCGGTGGAAACCTTTCGTTTGGTTACCCTGACATCAAATCCGCCGCGCGTGCGTGCGGGCACATGGGTAGCAGTGTTTACTGGAAAACGCAGGTGACACTGTCATATCCAACCGCCGGTGACACGAATGTGTCCTTCCGGGCCTGGTTGAGAGAACTGCCCTGCCTGGAGGACGGAACAATAGTTCCACACGTTATGAGAACAGACTATGTGTCAGCAGATGGCAACGTTCCGCCATCTGTTGCAATCTGGCTGATTTGTGCAACTCCACCCACGCACCTGATCAAACCTGAAACGGGAGAAATAACTCAGTTAACTCGCGGAAAGGACACAATTACAACGGGTCTGCCAGAATACCCGATCGCGCCTGCTGAGGTGAATGACGGAGCACCGACTGAGCCATGGTATGCACAGGAATATTTTTACACCTCCTAATTCCCTCCGATTATTAAGGTAAAAAAATGGAACAGAAATTTTTTCGAATCCCCTGGGCAGCCAGCGGGGACCGCACCAGCATTTCCGAGACTGTACCGGCCGACGGGTCAGTGAGTTATCCCAGCGGCTGGGGGCCGGACTACCAGCGCAACCCTAAAACCGACGCCAACGCCAAAAACCCTGAACGTGCTGTGATGAATGGTGTACTGAACGCTATCACCGGCGCTATCAGGCAGTACCAGACGAACGGATACCCGGAGTGGGTTACGGCAGCAGACAATAACGGCAGCGCGTTCGGCTATGACGCTGGTGTAGTGGTGAATTATAACGGTGCCCTTTATCTGTCGCTGATGGCTGGTAACACAGCCACACCCGGCACTGATACAACGAAATGGCAGCCATACATTCAGCGCGAAGCAACGGAGCAAGAAGCACTGGACGGCACCGGATCCTCCCAGGCGATGACGCCGCGGCGGGTGAGGTCACTGGCCGATAAACTGGATCAGGAGCTGTTTACTGCTATTGAACCGTACACAGTGCCGGTAGGTGGCGGGATGCTGTGGTTTACGAACACTCCGCCTGACGGCTGGCTGGAGGCCAACGGACAGACATTCAGTACAACAGAGAACCCAAAACTGACCGCTGTTTATCCGTCCGGGCGATTACCTGACCTACGCGACCGCTATCCAAAGGCCGCAAGTGATAAATCACTGATCGGGACTAATGGCGCAGGAACATCGCTGGAGCACTATCATCTGACGTCGAAATTTTCTGGAGCCAGCGGATCTGAGGGCGACGACATCTATCTCCCGTTGCGGGGCGATGACTGGAGCAGTGAATCCTACCAAGGCCAGGGGGTTTTTGGCGATCAGAATCGCGTTAAAAGCGAACAGGTGCCAAACCAGCAATCAGGAAATACAACTGGATCATCGAACTGGCGCAACATTGACGGGACCGCTGGGGCGCCGGTGGCGGAACCTGATCACACATTTTGCATGATTATCATCAAAACCGACCAGGCCAAAGCTGATACAGGAGAGGCCGGACCGACCGCTATTATTATCACTCCAGCTACAGACAGTATCGAAGCAGGAAAGGCGCGCCAGTTTTCAGCGATTATCGTGCCGTCCAACGTTGGAGGAAATTATCCGATCTCATGGTCCGTAGCTGATGCGGCGCTCGGGTCAATCAACCCAGACGGACTCTACACAGCTAATTCTGCCAGCGGAATGCAGACAATCATTGCGTCAATTTCTACAGGGCTGACAGCCGTGGCCACACTTAGACAGGATATCTGGTTAACCAGCATCACAATTGGCACTATTCCGTCGAGTCTGGTTGTCGGGAATACGTATAACGTCCCGATCACCTATTCGCCAACTGGATATACTGAGACCGTTCTGGCGTCATCGTCAAATAGCAGTGTCGCCTCGTTATCGGGTGCCGGAGTGCTTGATGTTTACGGCGCCGGTACTGCCACGCTGACACTGACGGGGGCCAGTTCCGGCGCTACCAGGTCTGTAACTGTGGCGGCCACGGAAGTGATAGCACCTGAAGTCTATCTGTCTATCAGCAAAAATTTAATTGAGATCTCGGCCAATGGGGCAAGCGCTCAGGCAGCAGCTCGTCTGAGCCTGGGGCTGGGTAATCTTTCGACTAAAAGCTCTCTTACCGCTGCTGATGTCGGCGCTGTGCCGCATGCCATTTCCACGATAGCAGCAGGCACCGATCTGGATTCTATGACAACTGCGGGCGAGTATTATCAGAGCGTGACGAGCTACGCCACGACCGCGCTACACTATCCGGAGGCTGTGGCTGGTGCGCTAAAAGTAGTTTCAACAGGAGTCAATACTGGCACTTGTCGGCAATTCTACTGGCCGTATAACTCAGATAAGGAATACCGACGATCTGGCTATGGTTCGCCGCTGGTGTTCACGGCATGGGCTGAGCATTGATAGAAGGCCCGCGCTAAGAAGTGGCCTTTCAGAATGTTGAGCCTGTACATAAATTTGTGCAATTGCCTGATTTCGATATGTTCAATACAACATCAAAAGCGGGTTGCTTTATGGATGAAAAACAATTGCAGGCTCAGGCTGACAAACTGGCCAAAAATCATAAAACTCCTGAAGATTTCAACCAATTCGATCGCCTGTTTTCCGTGGGGAACGCCCCATGAAGTACCGCGGGCTAAGGGATTTTTGTACGTTGATGTGATGTCGCGCATGAGCCTGGAAAACGTAGCGCGCGAACTGGCGGATACGGAAAAAATCAGCAGGTATTAAAATCCAGAACTAATTATAATATGGCGATTCAGCCGCAGGGTGTTTATCAATCGATCAACCGCCTTATTACCGGTCAGTAAATACTACACGCCCCATCGCCAGATAGCAGATGGGGCACGTGTTCAGAGGATTATTTTTGGTGAACCACGTTTTTAAGAACCGTCAGCAGATGCGCCAGGTAATTCTCATCATAAAACCGGGCGACGCTTTCCTGAATAACAGCTGGCGGCGGCAACTGGCATCCCTCAATAATGTCCTGCATCTTACGGGCCAGAGCTGTCGTATCGCGGGGAGGGAAAAGCTCGCCATTTAACCCTGGCTGAATTATTTCGCCAGGACCGCTGACACAATCAGAACTAATACACCAGATACCCCGGGATAAAGCCTCCAGCAGTATTAAAGGAAAACCTTCATGAGCCGAGGTAAGCAGCAAAGCAGAAACATTCCCGACATTTTCCCGCGTATATTGCCAGGGATCTTGTTGCCATCCATGCCAGGTGATATTTTGATTCACCCCACAAGCGACAGCATAGGCCTGGCACTGTTCCCGGTCGGGACCATCGCCAATCACATCAAGATGCCACTCTCCGTTCAATAAAGCGCACGCTGACAGCAGGTCCTTTAATCTTTTCTGATCCTCGAAATGCACTCGTCCGATATAAATAAAACGTGCCACTGGCGCTTTTTCTGCCCAGACATCACTATGAGTTACCGGATTAAATACAATCGCAATATCTTCTCCCACTGCACCTAATTCCATCAACTGACGGCTAATCTCACTACTAATCGCCAGATGATAATCAGCCTTCATTAAATAATAAGGGCGATAGCGATCCAACGGAGGTAAATGCATCCATGACAACAGCTTTATATTTTGTAAAGAAAAACGAATTGCCAGTCTGGAGATCAGACAAGGAATGGTGTTCAATGTAATAATAATATCAGGTTTTACCTTAATAATATAACGAGCTAAAGCACAGGCATGCGCAATCCGTCTTAACTTATGATTACGAATTGATGATTTATGTATAGTGTATGAAATGCCATGTAACCACTGCCGATCCTGTTCTTCCCCTTCATCAAACAGAAAAACTGAGGCTTCAATATTGTCAGTTGAATTTAATAGCCGGACTACCCTGGATGTCACCGCTTCCATACCCCCATAACCAACAGGCACATCCATAGTAAAAATTATTTTCATCTTGACACCCAGTCAAAAATGAAAAGCACTATAAACCAGAATGCACATAAAGACAAAAAATCACTTCGCGACAGAGGCTTTTTGGGGCCGTACGTGAGGCTTACCATAATGCGGGAGCCACAGGGGATGCTGGCGATTTCCTGGACTTTCAGGAATTTATTTATGCAGTCATACGAGGATCGCTTCTGGGCTGTTGAACTCGACTGCCGGTACGGTAAAAAAGCCTCCGCGGTTGTCAGAGATCTCAAGCCGGGTGGCTGCAAGACATGTGGTAAGACGACGGTCGATAACGTCCTGAGGGATCCTGGTTGGTTTACGTCGTTCATTGAGAAAAACTCCGTTCCGTATGCCGTCATGAGTCTCATCCTTTGAAAACAGCGATCGCTGTGGTGAGACTGTAGCGCGAACATGTCTATTTGGTCAGAGACGGGCTGATCCTACCCGCGTAATATGGACACGCTTCTAAGCGAGGTTCTGGTTTTCAAATTGTTCCGGGCTGAGACCGCCGCACGCACTGTGGCGACGCCAGCGATTGTAATCACACTCGATATCATTAAACACTGTTGTTCGCATTATTTCCCGGCCGGCAAAGCGTTCCCCGTGGATACATTCCACCTTCAGTGAATGAAAGAAGCTTTCCACGCAAGCATTGTCATGGCAGGAGCCTTTTGCGCTCATACTCCCCCACGCAGATTATGGCGTTTCACCAGGGCCTGATAATCCAATGAACAGTACTGGCCACCGCGATCCGTGTGAACAATGACATTTTCCGGGCGTTTACGCCGCCAGAGTGCCATCTGCAGTGCATTGCAGGTAAGTTGTGCTGCCATACGCGGCGACATTGACCAGCCAATAACGGCCCGCGACCACAAGCCAGATACAACCAGCCTTCGTCCGTGCGCAGATACGTGATGTCACCTGCCCACTTCTGATTCGGACCACTGGCACTGAATTCCTGATTCAACAGATTTTCCGATACAGGAAAACCATGTTCACGGTAGCTGACCGGGCTGAACTTCCGGGTGGCTTTCGCCCGTAATCCCTGACGATGCAGGCTGGCGGCAATGGTTTTGATGTTGTACTCCGGCAGTTCATCAGCAAGACGGGGCGCACCATAACGCTGTTTTGCCTCAGTGAAGGCCTGACGGACAGCAGCATCACAGATGAGCCGGAACTGCTGGCGTGGACCTGGCTGATGGCGGCGCAGACGCCAGGCATACCAGCCGCTGCGGGCAACTCGCAGCACCCGGCACATGGCTTTGACGCTGAACTCAGCCTGATGATTTTCGATGAAGACATACTTTATTTCAGGCGCTTCGCGAAGTATGTCGCGGCCATTCTGGAGAATGGCCAGCTCCTCATCACGTTCAGCCAACAGGCGCTTAAGGCGGGCATTTTCCGCAGCCAGTTCACTTTCACGCTCTGACGAAGTCATTTGTTGCTGTTGTTTGCTGCGCCAGGCATAAAGCTGTGATTCATACAGGCTGAGTTCCCGGGCTGCGGCTGCGCTCAGCAAGCTTCAAAGCTTCGTTGCGAAATTCAGGCGTGTGTTGCTTACGTGGCTTCTTATTGATTGATGATGGTTTTGTCATGAGTCACCTCTGGTTGAGAGTTTACTCACTTAGTCGTGTGTCCACTAATGCTGGGTAAGATCATACTCAGATACTGCAAAAACCGAGTTTTCACACAGCCTGTGCCAGAATCGGACGTTATATGAATAACGCCCTTTCTTTCAGCTCTCCCGGACGTTTTTAATGCTCGCAGGATCGCGTTGCAGTACGGTTAATAGGGATTGTTTATACGATGATGGCGAGATTTTTCAGAAAATTTTCAACCTGCTCTGGCGTGGCTGAATCTGCCTGATAGAGGATATCGAGCTTGACGTCCTTCATGCCGCAAAAACCGAAAACACCTTCAACTACCTGGGTCTGGATCGCCTGCGAATAGCCGTGTTTATCGAAGCCTTTAAGGTCGCTACCCGCAGTCGCAACAAGGCGTACCGGGATATCGCGCATATTGCCAGTAATCCCGCCATCTTCTGCCATTTTGTACGCCCAGTTCAGGGTGAGTACACGATCAAACCAACCTTTCAGCAAGCCAGGTACCGACCACCAATATACCGGGAAGACAAATACCAGCATATCAGCGCGATCAATGCGCTGCTGCTCACGCAGGATATCTGCAGGAAGCGCACTGGCATTGCCATGATAAACCTCAAGATCGGGATGCAACATGGCAGGCATAAAGGCTTCAGCGTGGAGATCGGCAACTTCTACCTGGGCGCCTTGTTCACGCAGGTGTTCTGCAATTTGCGCTGTCAGAAAATGGGATAATGAACTGGCGACCGGATGTGCCGTTACGATCAGCACATTTTTTACTGCATTTGTTTTAGACATAATAACCTCAGGACGGACGTTAACTTACCATTAGTAACTTATATATTACCGTTGGTAACTTATCTGTCAATCTGTCTGCAGTGATTATTTTGAGCTGTCAGTGTAGGCGCTCAGGATCCCGGAAATCGTACCGCTAAGCATATCTTCCGCAACATTACGGGCGAGAGCACCATTACTGGCGGCTGTGCTCAGCGCATCCGCCGCGCCAATAATGGCCGTTAGCGCCGCCTCTCCCCGAACGCTTTTCAGGGTAATGTAGGGAGATAACACCGCACGCAGGCAGTCCGCACAGTTGGCGACACAGATCTCACGAAATTCCAGTAGTGCCCGGGAACCGGAAAGGGCGGCGGCAATGGGGCCGGTTTCGGGCCCGCTGCTGATGGCGCAATCAATATAGGCAACGCTGAAAAAGTGAATTGTCTTTTCCAGCGTTTGATTATCGATACTCAAGGTTTCACGAAATTTTTTTATCTGGGCATCACTGTAATCCTGATATAACGCCATCAATAATCCTTCACGATCGCCAAAGTGATCGTAGGTAATCGGCTTAGTGACGTTAGCCCGTTCCGCCAGATAGCCGAGCGTCAGCGCTTCGGTGCCCTGCTGGCGTACGATCCCGCGCGCAACCTCAAGCAACTGTGCTCGTCGGTCCTCTTTTCTTAACCGCTTAACAACCATGATTTCCTCGTGTCTTTCATATACCAAAGGTAGTTTACACGTTTTTAGCCAGGAGATTGTATGTGTTTATACTCGTACAACGTCATAACCAGCATATTGGCGCTATCTGCTGCCAGGGTCAGAACTTTATTGATCAAAAAATAACCATCTGATAAAACCAGAAAGAACTGAAGCGCTGGAGGTAAAAATGCCCGGAATCACATTGACATTATCAGGCGATAAAAACGCCGTACTCACTCAGAAATGTGTTGATTTAGCGACAGATTTAACTTGCAGGATTTTTAACAAAAGCAAAGCTAATACCATGGTCATCGTCAGGTATGTCGATTACGATGACTGGTTTATTGATGGGAAAAGCCTCACAGACTGGGGGAGGAACTCATTCAGACTTGAAGTCACAGTGGTTGATGAAACGTGTACTAAAGAGCAAAAAGCGGAGTATCAGAAAGCTGTTTATGAGGCAATGAACAGCATTATCGGTAATTTACACCCACATTCAAATGTACATGTCATTGACTGCAAAGCCGCTTCTTATGGTTATACCGGCATCACTCAGGAATACAGATATCAGCATAAAGATGAGTTTCTTTAATTGTAAGTATCCTGAAATGATGAAAAATCAGCCAGAATAATGATTTAATGAAACCATTATTCTTACCCGAAACAGGGAAAGCAAACATGGCGCCTACGGTGCTCTGTATTGCATAAAGGCAGGCTGCAAGCACAGCTTTGGTCGTTTAGCCATCCTGTTGGCAGGATTATCAGCGTCAACGGTTTTGTAATCGCGTTTGACACGATTGCGCTGAATTTCTCGTGAGATCGTCGAAAGGCCACGATTAAGTGCAATAGCGATAGCGCGCATGCTCGTTTGGGTGGCAGACCAGCTCGTGCTATCTGTTCTTCGGTATAACGGGTCTTTTTCATGGTGGATATTCCTTCCGGCAAGATCAAAAACAGACCGGTTACTCCAGTTTAGCCCGGCACGGTTTAGTGGGGAGAGATGGCTCTGCCTGAGAGTTCACTCACTGAGTTGCATATCCACTATTGCCGGGAAGATCACAAAACGCCACTCCTGCGGGGGCCTGTAAAGGCGCTATTCGGCAAATTTCAGCAGCGCTTCACCATCAAGGCGATAGCGTACCCATTCAGATTGCGGCAACGCACCAATACTCCGGTAAAAATCAATGGCGGGCTGATTCCAGTCCAGCACGCTCCATTCAAGACGGCCGCACTGTCGCTCGACGGCACACTGTGCGATATTTTTCAGCATTGCCCTTCCTGCACCATTACCGCGATAAGCAGGAGAAATGTACAAATCTTCCATATAGATACCGTTACGTCCAAGCCATGTGGAATAGCTGGTAAAGAAAACGGCATACCCTACAATTTTATCTTCAATTTCACAGATCAATGCTTCGGTCTTACTGCCTGCGCCAAAAAGGGTTTCCCGGATCTCATCGGGTGTTGTGACCACTTCTTCCGGCGCTTTTTCATACACCGCCAGCTCATAGATCATATCGTAAATTGCCGCAGCATCTTCCGGGCGGGCCTGGCGAATCGTCATGCTCATTAACTTTCCTGTCATTTCTGTATGGTGTAGACATTGATGGTGTTAAGCATAAGGGTTATTGTCAGGCGAATTAAGTGCAATGAAATCACTAAATGATGAATATTATGCATCCTGTACTGAGACGTCTTGATTTGAACCTCCTGCCTGTTTTTGATGCGATTTATCGTCATCGTTCCGTTCGGCTGGCGGCGGATGAGCTGGCGATGAGCACATCGGCGCTCAGCCATGCGCTGTCCCGGCTACGTATCACCCTTAATGATCCGCTATTTTACCGGGAAGGCCACCGTATGTGTCCCAGCGTATATGCTACACAGCTCGCGCCTTCAATTGCTTCGTCGCTGAAACTCCTTAACCAGGAGCTGACGCCGCAGCCGGAGTTTGAAGCTTCCAGTAGTACAGAGCGTTTACAGATGGCGATTACCGATTTTACTGCGTTTTGTATTTTTCCGGCCCTCATGCACAAACTACAACATGAAGCACCCGGTTTGCGTTTTGAGTTACTCTACTTGCCGCACAGTTTGGCGTTAACAGAACTGTTGGCGGGGGAAGTGGACCTGGCGCTTGGATTCAGCGCCTCGGATGATATTCGACATCCGGAACTGGAAGAGATCACCTGGTTCGCAGATGAGTATGTCGTCATCAGTAACAAAAACCGAACACAACTGACGCTGGAGGATTATCTCGCCGCCCGCCATCTGGTGGTAACGCCCTGGAATGAGAAGCAGGGGGTTGTGGATTTACAGCTTGAGCAGATGGGTTATACACGACAAACAACCATCAAAACGCCGTCCATGCTTAGTGCGCCATTTATTATTGCCGAAAGCGACTTGCTGATGGCAATTCCGCGTTTTGCCGCTGAGAAATTAATTGCGGCAGCGAATATCAAGATTTTTGCATTGCCGTTTGATATCCCCCCGTTTGAAGTAAAGATTTATTCACATAAGCGCAGTGGTGAACGAGGCGCAACGAAATGGCTCAAGACGATATTGCAAATGCTGGCGAAAGAGGTTTACTCAGGGAGATAAGCGCATAAACGCGCTCACTACCAGGTGTTTTTTAGAATCTCACAATATTAACTACGGCTTTATGATGGCTTAATAATATCCTGCCAAAAGCAACCGGGGAGCTGCTATATAATGGTTAAATGCACCTTTCATGATGCATTCCCGGGGTAGTGGATGGATACAATTCCAGCCAACAGGAAAACAGACAGGATATCATGTATTTTAATACCCGGGGCTGGTGGGCTGTGATATCTGGGATATTAGATGATATAATCATTTCGCTGTATGAGTATTTACTAAAAGTATGTAAAGGAAACGCTGATTTTGTCCTTTGCCGAGGACCGGAAAACGCGCCAGTGCCCCTTTGTCAGGTAAGGGTTTCAACTACGTTAAATCCGCTATACCATGACGCTTGTTCAAAAATGAAGTTTTTATTAATAGCAAGGGAGATCTTTGCTGCATTTTGTAAAATCCTGCAAAGTTTTAAGATAATGACAGTTATGTCAAGTGTTATCAGGATTAACCAGATACCCAGTGGTGATATTTTCTGGTATAGGAAAGTTCGCTGGAATTTTCTTATTCTTACAAATAAATACACTATTGCGCTTTTTCAAATGTAGGATGTTATTCAGAAGGTTACCGCGTTCCAGACTCTCCTCCAGCGCTTTTTATTTTTCCGACAGCAATAAAAGCGACAAAGTGGGAATCTATAGTCTGCAATGCTGTCTGACGTTCATACGTACCGCATAGAGACTGATGAGTGGACTCGTTTTTCCTTACGCGTTACCTGGCTGCCATGGTTCAAGGAAAAATGATGTCTAAAAAATTCGACAAAAAATTGCTTCGTCCGCAAAACTGGCTGACGTGGTTTGGTCTGGGGGTTCTCTGGCTGTTGGTCCAGTTGCCTTACCCGGTTCTCTCTTTTATTGGTTCTTCCCTCGGCAAAGCGTCAAGATTCTTTTTGAAAAGAAGGGAGAGAATCGCGTTCAGAAACATTGAGCTCTGCTTCCCCGATATGGATATGACCACCAGGGAAAAAATGGTTGAGCAGAACTTCAGTTCACTCGGGATGGGGCTGATCGAGACGGGGATGGCGTGGTTCTGGAGCGATGCCCGGGTGAGAAAATGGTTTGATGTCGAAGGTTATGACAACCTCACTCGTGCGCTGAGCGCGAAAAAAGGCGTGATGGTGGTTGGGATACACTTCATGTCTCTGGAACTGGGCGGGCGTGTGATGGGGCTATGCCGACCAATGATGGCGACTTATCGCCCACATAATAGCCCGTTAATGGAGTGGGTGCAGACTAAAGGGCGACTGCGTTCCAACAAGGCAATGATTGATCGTAATAATCTGCGTGCCCTGGTTCAGGCGCTGAAAGCCGGTGAGGCTGTCTGGTTTGCTCCCGATCAGGATTATGGTCCAAAGGGCAGCGTATTTGCGCCTTTCTTTTCGGTTTCCCACGCCGCCACCACCAACGGAACCTGGGTTCTATCGCGTCTCTCGGGCGCTGATTTGCTCTGCATCAGCATGGTGCGTAAAGAGGATAAAAAAGGTTACCGTCTGCATATCAGTGAAACGATGGCGGACTATCCGAAAGAAGATGGTATTAAGGCTGCCGGGTACATCAACCATGTGATAGAGAAAGAGATCATGCGCGCCCCTGAGCAGTATCTGTGGGTTCACCGGCGCTTCAAAACCCGACCGGTGGGCGAAGTTTCATTGTATTGATATGGTCAGTTGCGGTTGGATGAATTTCAACACCCTGTGTTAAACCTTCAATCATCGCAGCGCGCCCTGTTTTTACAGGGCGCGCTATCCTGTCAGGAGGCCAGGCAGTGTATAAACACTACGACAGTAATAGTGATGAACGGCATAGATTGAATCCGGGCGATTCCCGTTGGCTGGAAAGATGCTCTTTGCGTCAATATTTTTTAATCCACATAGACGGTAGTGATAAAAATTAATCCCTTTTCTTACCTCTCCCTGCAATAAGTGCCTGATATTCTCTTGCGACTAATTTATTTCCAGGAATTATTTACCTTTTAACATTTATTATCCGGTTAAGAATTTTTCCGAAAAATACTGAGTTTCTATTTTAAATAAAATATTAAAATTTATCACTTAGCATAAAACACATGGTGATTTTAAATATCGCTTTCTTTATTTTGATTGATGTAATCATCTGCAACGTGGTGACTTATTGAAGTGATTCTCTGGTGGGAGTGCTCTGCATTATTTGGATTCTGAGGGGCTTTTTTTGGGGCTTTATTTTTATATTTTCGTTTTATATCAATGTGTTGTAATTGTATTGTTATAGAAAGGAAACGGAAGGACTTCATGGTTGTTCCATCGTTTTCGGTTGATTGATTGGCGGGAATCACTATTGATTAATCCTAAAATGCAGATAAGATACATCAAATTCAGCCGCTATTAATTATGGAAATTTGTTCTACCTTTCCTTAATTAGAGTTTTAATAATGCATTGCATCTGGTAATGACGAATTATTGATACAATTTTATCTGACGAATTTTTGATCTAAGCCCTGATATGCCATGGCCAGAATAACGTGGTTCGCCATATTGCGAAGGAATAAGAGAACTCTTTATCGTGACTAAATGAACACGCCAAAACGTATTCTTAATCCGCGTTTGCCAGAAATGTAGCAAGCTCAGATAACTGTGGCGGAGGACGATAACCAGCATCGCAGGCGATCCCAGGTTGTATAAATCGATGGAATGATGAGACAGAAAATATGAAACTATTCACGGTGGTGTTTTTATTAATCATAACAGGGTGGTCATCATTGCTGCATGCGACAATCACTTGCACCCGAAGCTGGTCACAGCGTACCGATTTTCTGGATACCAATGCGCCAGTGGTAGCGGAAGGGGTTAATATCAGCGCGTTAAGAGATCTCCCGGTTGGTGGCGTATTATTCCGCCAGACAGTCAAAATGGTAGATCCTACCCCACTGGGGTTTTACTGCCGGACAGACAGCGAATCTACGGAAACAACTCCGGTATATACATACTGGACTACCGAAGGTGCACTGCCGGCTATTACCGGGACATATTCCGGTCATAATGCTTATAATACCGGGATCCCAGGTATTGGGGTGGCAATCATCTGGGCGACAAGTACCGGCGGGAATTACGCTTTCCCCTATTCAATGACAGGTTCTATCATCGCGCAGTCCTCTTTGCAGGGGGCTGCTGGATACTATAACAACTATTTTCTGGATATTGTTTTCGTTAAAACCGGCGATATTCCGGCTGGTGTATGGAATGTTCCTGTCTCGTTACCACCCATCATTATGTATCGTGAAGCGCCTGAAGCACAGGGCGTCAATAAAGAATATGGATTGAGAATTCATATTGCGGGGAGTGTTAATGTGGTTGCTGGCACTTGCGAGACGCCGGATGTCGTTGTACCTATGGGGCAAAATGCTATTGACGGCAGTGTCGTCAATACTCGCTGGGTGGATTTTTCAGTCAATTTGCTGAGCTGCCCACCTATGTACGGCCGCTATGACAGGACTACCAAAGTGCCTACTTCTGCTACTAACCAGTGGCTGGGGGAAGGGGTGGAGCCGGTTTCCGGAATGCCTGATACAACGAATGCGATAAAAGTATTACTGAACCCTGTTGAAGGCTATGAAACCCTGGCCAGCGGCGGTAAATGTGCGAAACTTACCTCATCATCTGACATGGCCGGAGGCGCATGCCTGGAAATCCAGAATGCCTCTGGCGCTAATGTGTTGACCAGCTCTTTTTCAGGCGTCGCAGCGGATAGCGGGCTCAGTCTGTTAAGTCGTATCTCTGGTTACACTATACCGCTGAAAGCCCGTTATGGGTTGATTAACGGTAACACTGCCATGTCGGCGGGGAAGGCTGATTCGGCGGTTGAATTTACTATTAACTATCAATAGAAGCTGTGCCAGCCGTTTGCGTGTCAGCCAGAAATCAACAAATTGATTTTCCGTGTTTTATTTCTGGTGATATTGGTAAGTTTGGTAATGAGATGAAGTTTGTTATCGATCGTAAATGCCGCGAATGCGGCATTTTGCTCGTTGTTCTCCATATCCATTGTTTCTCCATAATAGTGTCGTACACTACCTGCCAGTCTGACGAACTGTGGAGGTATCAATGGACAAAACGATTCGTGTGATTACCCATATGGTGATTTTTTTGTCTTTGCTGGCAACGGCTTACGATCTCTCTTTTGTTCGCTGCCTGCCCTGAAACCCCGCGGATATGAACGGAGTCATGCCAGATCGTCGCGTAATGCCTTAATGTATTGCTGCGGCAAATGTCGTTGATTGAACCTGTTTCGCGAACCATAGTGATTGCATCAAACGATGCCTGGCTTAAAGCCTCTTATAAAGTAGAAAATACTACACCGCATCAGTATCAAAAAATAAACATGCCTGTCTATGCCCGATGGCGTAATTTACAACCCTGATATTGCCCCATGGCTTTATCATGGGTAAAAATTGGAAGTGATTCTGGTAGTAATGGACGAATACCTCATGTCAAAAATATCAATAAAGAACAGAAGATTAGTGACCTCTCTTAATCCTTCATAGCGCACATACAGAGATAGATCGGACTTTAGCGTCGGGTTTGTTATACTACCCGGGCTGTCGCAGAAATGGTAAATACTCTTCAGGCTGTCGATAAAGAAAAGCGGGAAATCCTCATTGAACCCCTGTCTGAGCGCAGACTGTTGATATCTTGACTTATACAATGATTCGATAGCAATAGCACTGTAGTAATTTTTTTAAAGAAAGATAAATTTATAACGCAAGCCGGGAGAGTTAAATGCAATCATAGGCTATGACTCCCTTTATCCTTAATTGGTGAGCAAATGAAATTCTCTAAATATTGTGCTGAGTTAATTAATTGGCTATTTTTTTGGTGGAGTAATAATGACTGAGGTAAACTTTATTTACTTGTTCTTTTTTAAAGAAATGAAAGTCAGCATTCAGGTTGTATCAATTTAAACATAATTATATAGAATTTTCTGCATTTATGAATAAAAAGAGTCTGATAATGATATTCATTTACATTAACAGACTCCTGGCTGATATCACACGCCGGGTAGACTTTTTTGCTATAGCAATATAAAGAGGGCAACCCTGGTGTTGAAAATGAGATTTATATAGATAATTATTTTAATTGTTAAGCGCCGCCGTGCGGCGAGGACAGCGGGCATAGCTTTTACTCTGCTCCTGTATCTTTTTAAGAAATAATTCTTTGTCGCGATAAATGCTTTTATCACTAACATTTAGTTTGCTTGCTATATCTCTGGTAGAAAAACCGTGTAGCAATAAAAAACCAATTTTTTGTTCCCGGGCTGAAAATACCAGATGTTTGTTATAGTGATCCTGAACATTCTTCAGGCTGGAGAGGCAGTGTTTCAGAAACTGGCGGATGGCCCGCTCTGCGCCGGTGATGCATTTGATGCTGTCAAGGCTAAGGAATGCGTTGTTTTTAGCATTAAAAATATCAACAAAAAACAATATATTATCCAGGCTTTTCCCTCTGAACTCGCTGTTTTTCATTTGTATGGTAATTTTATCGAGCCGCGGTTCTCCGGGAATGTCCTGAGAGAGTTGCTGTATCTGGCAGAAGAAATAAACATTTAACAAATTATCTGTCAGAAAAAGAGGAAGCCCGTCGCCAAGGAATTTCTGCAGGGCTGAATTGCTGTAAGTTTGACTGTGGATGTATTCAACGGCAACACCATGATAGGGGTTACTGGTCAGGTAAATAAACTTATAGCGTAGCTGTGGTGAGTTAAAGACAGACATAGCGGTAAATCTCCTTTTTATAAGAATATTCCACAAGACGTGGAAAGAGAGGGGGAAACTGTTTCAAAGTATGTCAGAAGTATAGCGGGATTGGGCATTTTTTATGTTAAAGAAATGTATAAATTTGATCCTTTTCAGATTTTTTTGCATTGATAAGGAAATACCGAATAATAATTTATTTGTATGATGTAAATGAGCAAAAGAAGTATTTGCAAGGCATGATATTACCGATAATGGAAACGCCTTAATCGTAAGGATTTTTGCGGGCGCCTGCGTGGCGGCAGGCGCCAGATATAAATTATCCTAATTCCATGTGCAGCAGAGGGAAGGGATTGCCTTGCCCGTCACAGGACGAACGACCGATGATATGAAAACCGTAGTGCTCATAAAATCCTCTGGCCTGGGGGTTTTGCTCATTAACGTCGACTTTCAATTGTGGAGACTGACGACGGGCAAAATCCAGCAGCAAACGACCGATTCCTTTACCGCGGGCGCAATCGTCAATAAACAGCATCTCAATTTTTTCGCCATCCATAGCGATAAATCCTGATATCACACTGCTGTCTTCGGCGACGTAGACATTCAGCAGTGGAAGGCTGGAGCTAACCACGGGAGCCAGGCCGTCAATATCTTCCGGGGTCAAAAAGAGATGAGTCGCAGTGACCGAGCGTTGCCAGAGTGCGATTAATCTATCATCGTCATCCCGGCTGGCGGCGCGTATTTGTATCTCGCTAAGCATCACGTCACTTTCCGAAGTAGTCCCAGGCAAACACCGCAAGGGCGACGATAATCGCAATAATTGTTATTTTTCGCATTACAGAATCTCCTCACTATAAAGGCAGGAAATGATAGCGGACCGGCGGAGATTTGTATTGGGTGAATAGTGAAAAAAGCGGCCCCGATCAGGGGGATGGGGGCCAAAGTCAAACTCGTTGATTATGGAATGATGTTCTCCGGGAAATAGGGAGAACAAGGCGCTACTTTACGCACAGAACATGGGGGGATAATGGAGAAAATGTGAAGGTGCTCATCCGGCCGCACGCAGTTGAAGCAGGGTTTAACTTTACCTCAACGCCAGAATTCCGGGAACAGGGGCGTGGCGATGTGGTCAATATGCTGTATACCAGACAGAGACCAGATTTTTGAGGAGCGCGATGTGAAATATCTACCTTTGTTTATCGCCGTATTACTGGCGGGTTGCCACTCCGCAGGGCCTGATTCGCCTGATCCTGTGCCGCCATCGGTGGGGATGCCTAATCCTGCTGCGGTCCATTGTGAACAGCAGGGAGGCATGCTGGTGCCGGTACAAAGCCCGCAGGGCGTGCGCAGTAACTGCAAATTACCTTCCGGGGAAGTGGTGGATGAGTGGACGTTATTCCGCCGCGATCATCCGTAATCATTATGCAGCGCCGCGGCTGTCTGGTGGTAGCGTCGCCAGGCGCGCTATTCGCGTTAGTGCGGTGAGGTGTCAGCGCCAGCCCACATTTCTGCGCCAGGAGAGCACGATGAGTAAAACGCCGATTCTATGTAATATCGGAATCAATAATACAGAGTTTGGTGACAACGTCACAATCATTCAGCCTGTCAATATCTATGGCTGCCAGTTGGCGGATAATGTGCGGATTGGTCCGTTCGTGGAGATTCAGAAGCACTGTGTTATCGGCACGGGTACCCGGGTACAGTCCCACAGTTTCATCTGTGAATACGTCACCATCGGGCGCGACTGTTTTATTGGTCACGGCGTCATGTTTGCCAATGATATGTTCCGTGACGGGAGCCCCGATCCTGATCCGAACAACTGGGGGAGAATCACTATTGGCGATGGCGTTTCTATTGGCAGCGGCGCGACGATTCTGGCTGTGGAAATTTGTGCCGGCGCGGTGATTGGCGCAGGCAGCGTGGTCACCCGGTCAATTACCCGCAAGGGCGTTTACGCCGGTAATCCGGCGCGATTGCTGCGCCTGTTATAGCGGATAGCTGCGCAGTACATCCGCCAGTACTTCGGCATGGTTTTGAGTGGTATTTCTGGCGCCGTAGAGCAGTGTCAGGGTGCGGGTCCGGGCAATTTCCGCCAGGCGATGGACTTCCGGGTTATCTTTTAATTCCTGGCGGTATTGCTGATTGAAGTGGGCGAAGTCGACCACGCCGGAGTGGAAAATTTTGCGTAAATCGGTGGATGGGGCGATCGCCTTACACCATTCATCGCAGACCAGATCGGCTTTTTTGATCCCGCGCGGCCACAGGCGATCGACCAGTATACGGTAGCCATCGTCTGCGCCGACCGGTTCGTAAACGCGTTTACACTGAATCATTATGTCTCCTTGTCCATCTCGTGTAACCGACTCTGCACCAGCAAAGTCTGGTGCTGTGAGTAAACTTCTATGCCATGGCGGCGTAACAGGGCAGTGACTACACCGCTTCCGGTTCGCAGGCGGCCGCTGAAGGTACCGTCATAGATAGTCTGGCTACCGCAGGACGGGCTACCTTCGGTCAAAAAGGCTATGCGGCACTGGTGGATATCGGCGCTGCGTAGCGTAAGCCAGGCGCCCAGTAGCCACGGTTGCGTCATATCCCGGCCTTCTCTGTCGCGCACCTGCGCCCGGCCGGCAATAACCGCTTCGCCGTCTCCTGATTGAATTTCCGCCGGTGGGCGCGGCGTTGCCAGCCCGGCAGCCAGTTCAGGACAAAAGACGACGACCCTGCCTTCAGCCTGCCAGTGCGCCAGTAATTCGGCGTCGTGGGATTTGGCACTCCCGTTGTAACGCACCGGGTGTCCGAGCAGGCAAGCGCTAACCAATATTTTCGTTTTCATCACTATGGCAAATTATTGCGGGTAATCACACCATACCCTGATGATAAAGCGCTGAAAATGATTGTCTATCGTCGGCCGCGGCAATGGTTGTGATTTGCTGCCTGGATCTGTATTCTGAGATTCCTTATGCAGCCATGTTGAGACATAAGGAATCCTGCTATGCCATCTTCATCATCTCCCACTCTTCGTATTGCGCTGGTTGGCGACTATAGCGACGATATTGTTGCGCACCGGGCTATTCCGCTGGCGCTGGACGCCGCCGCCGCCGTGCTGGATATCGCCGTTGAATACCCGTGGATAGCCACTGATGCGGTTTCCGTCGAGCTACTCCAGGATGTGGATGCTGTCTGGGTGGTTCCCGGAAGTCCTTACCGCTCTATGGACGGCGCGCTGCTGGCGATTCGCTACGCCCGGGAAAACGCACTGCCTTTTCTCGGCACCTGTGGTGGGTTTCAGCACGTAATTGTCGAATATGCCCGCAACGTTCTGGGCTGGGCGGATGCCGGTCATGGGGAAACCGACAGCGAGGGACGTCTGGTGGTCACACCGCTGAGTTGCTCGCTGGTCGAAAAAACCGCCATGGTTGAACTGCGTTCCCATACTTTGATTGCCCGGGCCTGGGGAACGACGGAAATTGACGGGGAATATCGCTGTAACTATGGTGTCGCCGATGATTTTATCGCCAGGCTGGACGGGGAGCCTTTAAAAGTAACCGGCTGGGATGAACAGGGAGAGGTTCGGGCGGTGGAACTGTCAGGGCATCCGTTTTTTGTCGCCACACTATTCCAGCATGAGCGTGCGGCGCTGAAAGGGCATCCCGCGCCGCTGGTTCAGGCATTTCTGTCCGCGGCGGCGCGCTAGTTCTATTCCAGCCTGCAACCGGGCTGGATGTCTCCGGCGGCGGCGATCGCCCGATCGCGCCCCGATGCAGCGCCAGACAGCGCCATTATTACCGAGAGCAGTGCGATGCTAAGCAGCGGTATGCTCCAGCCGCCGTCAAGGTCGTGGACGCGCCCCATCAGCGGAGGGCCGCAGGCCGCCAGCAGGTAGCCTACACATTGCGCCATGCCTGACAGCGCCGCGGCCTGGTGCGCTGAACTGGCGCGCAGCCCGATAAAGGTTAAACCCAGAATCATGGTGGCCCCGGAACCGAAACCGAACAGCATCACCCACAGGGTAGCCAGTCCGGGGTACAGCCACAGTCCTGTTACCGCCACACCGCACAGCAAAGAGACCAGTATGGCAATGCCGCGCTGATCGCTGAGTTTGCTCAGCAACAGACCGATAAACAGGCCCGGCGCGGCCGTCGCCAGTTGCATCAGACCGTGAAGCGAACCGGCCTGAAGTTCGCTGTAGCCATTGCTGACCAGAATAGACGGCAGCCAGCCAATAATCACATAATAAATCAGTGAGTTAATGCCGAGAAACAGCGTCACCTGCCACGCCAGCGCTGAATGCCAGACTGTCCGACTGCTCAGGGCACTGCCGGTGCCGATACGATCAGCGGAGCGGCAGGTTAACTGAGGTAGCCAGAGGCACAGCGCCAGCAGGGGAAACAGCATCAGTCCCAGCAGGGCGCCCTGCCAGCCGGCGCCCCATTCCATAAGCGGAATCACCATCAGGGAGCCCAGCGCGGCGGCAACGCCCATGGTCAGCGAATAAGCGCCGGTCAGCCTCGCTACCTTGCCGGGAAAGTCACGTTTGATAAGTCCGGGCAGCAGGACGTTGCCCATGGCGATCCCACAACCAATCAGCGCGGTGCCGAAGAACAGCAGGGTAACCAGGCCTGAAGAGCGCAGGATAATGCCGAGGCATATCAACAGCAGCGCCGCGCCAAGGCTGCGTTCGGTGCCGACACGGTTGGCGATCGCGGCGGCCAGCGGTGAGACGACGGCGAAGGCCATTAGCGGCAGGGTGGTCAGTAATCCGGTTTGTGCGGTGGTTAAGCCAAATACCTCGCGTAGCGTGTCCAGCAGCGGCGCAACGCCGGTGAAAGCCACCCGCAACGTGGTGGCGATTAGCAAAATACCGGGCAACAGCAGCGCCGTGCGCAGGTCCGGGGTGGTTTTCATATGGGTAATTCTCTCCGGATAAATCAGTCGCGCTACGATACCGCGTTCAGCGAATGGTATAATCAAGCTAAAATGACTAATTATCGCTAAATTCGGACAATATGATGGACAGAGGGCTGGCTCTTGAGGGCTATCAACCGGATAACCATGCGGATCCCGCGGTGGCATTCCGGGTTCGCGTTACTGAAAATGAGCAGGAAATACCCCGCCATCAGCATCGCAAAGGGCAACTGATCGTGGCGCTGCACGGCGGTATTACCTGCGAGGTGTCGCAGGCGATGTGGATGGTTCCGCCGCAGTATGCGGTCTGGCTTCCCGGCGGTATGCCGCATACCAATCGGGCGACAGCGCAAGCCCGGCTGTGTTTTTTGTTTATTGAGCCCGGCGCCGTCGAGATGCCGGAACATTGCTGCGCTCTGCGCATTTCGCCGCTGGTGCGTGAACTGATCCTGACGCTGGCCGATCGCCAGCAGAATCTGAATGCGCCAGCGACCCGGCGCCTGGTGGCGGTACTGTTTGATGAGTTGCCGCGCCAGCCGGTGGAGCAGTTACAACTGCCAGTATCCGAACATCCGCGTATTCGCCGCATGGTGGATTTTATGGCGCGCCATCCGGAACAGCGGCGTACCCTGGCGGAATGGGCGAAGACGCTGGCGATGAGTGAGCGCAGTCTCGCCAGACTGGTGGAAAAAGAGACCGGGCTTAACTACCGGCGCTGGCGTCATCAGCTACAACTGATTCAGGCCCTGCGCCTGCTGATTGGCGGTGATGCCGTACAGCAGGTAGCCCGGCAACTGGGTTATGAGTCCACTACCGCTTTTATCACCATGTTTCGCAATGGCATGGGGCAAACGCCTGGCAAGTATCTGGCGTCGCTGGAGGCGCTCTCTTCCGGGGAACTAAGCGGTGATTTCTCCTGAATTGAGCCGTAGGTGATAGCAAAAAATAGAGTGCATACGGGTCTGGCTGCGATGCCGTTAGCGCTTTATGCCATCACGCGCCAGGTCATCATTTTTTTGCATATCTAAAGTAAATATAAGCATTGGTGCGCGGTTTTAAGTTATGGGAGCGTAGGACCACAGAGAGATAAACCTTTGGGATTACAGGGACTACTATGGCTTACGCACACACACAGAAAAAAATGCTTGTCCTGGCGCTACTGGGCCTGGCAGCGTCTGGCGCCCATGCCGATCAACTGGCGGATATCCGCCAGGCCGGCGTGGTGAAAATCGCCACCTTTGACGCGAACCCACCGTTTGGTTCCGTCGATCCGCAAACTCATCAACTGGTGGGCTACGATGTGGACTTCGCTCAGGCGCTGGCGAAATCGCTGGGGGTAAAACTGGAGCTGGTGGCTACCAATCCGGCAAACCGCATTCCTCTGCTGCAGTCCGGCAAAGCGGATTTGATTGTCGCTGATATTACCATTACTCCGGAGCGCGCTCAGGTCATTGATTTCTCAACGCCTTATTTTGTCACTGGCCAACAATTTCTGGTGCCGGCTACGTCAACTGACAAACTGGACGACTATGGTCGTGCGCGCATTGGCGCGGTGAAAGGCACTACCGGAGAACAGGCATTACATCAGCGTTTCCCTGCCGCCCGGGTCCTGGCTTATGACGATATCCCGCTGGCGTTTACCGCGCTGCGCAACGGAAACGTACAGGCCATCACTCAGGACAGTACCATCCTCGCCGGCTTGTTGGCTGGCGCTCCCGATAAAGCCAGCTTCAAAATTTTGCCTGATCTGTTGAGTAAAGAAGAGATTGGCGTCGGCGTGAAGAAAGGACAGCCGGCGCTACTCAAAGCGGTGAATGACGAGCTGGTGAAGCTGGAGGCCAGCGGTGAAGCGGCAAAAATTTATGACGCCTGGTTTGGCCCCGCCACGCCATCGCCGCAGCCCCGGTCATTTAAAATAGAAGCGCAATAATATGTTGTCTGGTCTATTTTCTGGTTCCGCGGCTTCGCCCGCGGAATTTTCACAGCTCCGGCAGGCCAGCGTGGAATTTCGTGGAGTAGTGAAGCAATACGGCGATCAGCGGGTGCTCAACGGCATTAATCTCACGGTTAATCCCGGCGAAGTAGTGGCGATCCTCGGGCCATCCGGTTCAGGGAAGTCGACCCTGATTCGACTGGTGAATCAACTGGAAGCGCTGAGCAGCGGCGATATTCTGATCGATAACCGTTCTACACGTGGGCTGCGTGGCCGGGGGCTGCGTGAACTGCGTAGTCGGGTCGGCTTCGTCTTTCAGCAGTTCAATCTCTACAGCCACCTGAGCGCCCGGGAGAATATTACCCTGGCGCTGACTCAGGTTCACGGCTGGCAAAAAGCCGCCGCTCAACAGCGGGCGCAGGCATTGCTGGAACGCGTCGGGCTGCTCGACAAAGCGCGCCATTACCCGGCCCAGCTATCGGGAGGTCAGCAGCAGCGAGTGGCCATTGCCCGGGCGTTGGCGTCATCACCGGCGATTTTGTTGTTCGATGAACCGACTTCGGCGCTCGATCCGGAAATGATTGGCGAAGTACTGCAGGTGATGAAATCGCTGGCCCACAGCGGTATCACAATGATAGTGGTGACCCATGAGATGCCGTTCGCCAGGGAAATCGCTGACAGGGTCGTGTTTATTGACGGCGGCGAGATACTGGAGCAGGCGTCGCCGGCACGTTTCTTCAGCCACCCGCAGCATCCGCGGGCGCGGCGTTTTCTCCGCAACGTCCTCGATCCGCTGCATCAGGAGACGCGGGACTAATGTCATTTTTCGACTGGCAGGGCGTACTGGCGGGCCAGCCCCTGCAATGGATCATTAGCGGTTTTCTTACCACGCTCTGGGTGACGGCGGCAGGCGTATTCCTTGCTACGTTGCTGGCGATATTATTACTGGCGCTGCGCCTGGCGGGAGGTGTGGCGGGGCGTGGAATCGCCGCCGCCTGGGTATCGCTGTTTCGCAATACCCCGCTGCTGGTACAACTGCTGTTCTGGTATTTTGCGGCCTGGAATCTACTGCCACAGACGCTGCGCGATTTCGTCAATGACGATCATATGTGGTCCACGTTGCCTGGCAATGTCTGGTGGCTGACACCGGAATTTCTCTGCGCGGCGTGGGGGCTTGGGGTATTTACATCGGCATTTCTTATCGAGGAAATCACCGCCGGGATGCGGGCGATACCTGGCGGTCAGCGCGAGGCGGCGCAGGCACAGGGCTTTTCCGGATGGAGGTTGTTACGCTGGATCCTGCTGCCCCAGGGGCTGGAAAATGCCTGGCAGCCGATTGTCGGCCAGTACCTGAATTTGATGAAGCTCTCCTCGCTGACCAGCGCTATTGGCTTCGCGGAACTGACCTGTCAGGTCAGGCAAATCGAAAGTTATAACGCCCATGCCCTGGAGGCCTTTGCCGTCGGGACGCTACTGTATCTGGTACTGGGCGTGGCGATGAGCTTTGGGCTTGCGCGGATTGGTCCGCGTCGCGGTCGGCGCGCTGCGGTCTCTGGCCGCTCACCGGGCCGTAAGCTCAGCGAGGCTGCCGATGATTGCTGAATTACGGGTAATAACCGATAACCTCGACTATCTGCTGTGGGGAAGAGTGGGGCAGGGGCAGCCGGGAGGCGTTTTGCTCACCCTGTTGATGGCCCTGGGAGCGGGGATGCTGGCGTTGCCCGGCGGTATCGCGCTGGCGGGCCTTGCCTGGCGCTGGCCCGGTCGGGTACGCAAACTACTGTTTATCTGGGCGGAGTTGATTCGCGGGATCCCGTTGATTTTCGTGATTTTCTGGCTTTGGTATTTGTTGCCTGCGTTGACCGGCGCCGATTTGCCCGGCGCCCTGACGGTGACCCTGGCGCTGGCATGGTTTACATCGGCATCGGTGATGCATTCGGTATTCGCCGGTCTCCAGGCTTTGCCGCAAGGGCAGTATGAGGCCGCGCAGAGTCAGGGATTCAGCGCCGGGCAGGCGCTTCTGCTGTTACTGCTGCCCCAGGCGCTGCGCAATGTGTTGCCGTCGCTGGTGGGGCTGTTCATCGCATTATTAAAGGATACTTCGCTGGCTTTTATCGTGAATGTGCCTGAACTGACCACTATCGCCGGGCAGGTGAATAACCGGATACAGATCTATCCGGCGGCAATTTTTATTTTTACCGGTCTGGTTTACTACTTGCTGTGCAGCGGACTGGCCGTAATGGCCGGGCGCTGGCAGCGTCGCTATTTACTGGCGGCCAATAAATAGCGATACCAGACCGGCGGCGATCAACGGGCCGACGGGTACCCCGCGGAACAGCGCGACGCCAATAATTGTTCCAACCAGCAGCCCGGCGACAATCGTCGGCTGGCTGCTCATCAGAGTGACCCCGCGCCCACCCAGCCATGAGACGAATACCCCGATGACAATCGCCACCAGCGATTTCCAGTTAACGAACGAGTGAAACAGCGTGGAGGGCGGCAGCGAGCCGCTGGCGATGGGCGCCATCACGCCAATCGTGAGGATAATAATCCCGATGGACAGCCCCTGTTTTTCTATCCACGGAAAGAAGGTATTGAGCGGGGTGACCCGGACAATAATCAGCACCAGAATGGAGACGGCAACCGTAGTGTTATGGCTGATAAAACCGAGCGCGGCCAGTCCCAGCAGGACCAGCAGGGTAACGTCGAACATGAATGTGAATCCTTGCCAGAAATGATAAGCCTGTTTACTTTACGCGCAACGGCGTGAATAAACAGGCTTTTTTTACAGGCGTTATCCGAAGCGTTTAAATGTGCCGCTTTCTTTCACCGGCGGAGGAGATGCTGGTGGGGTTACTGCTGCAGGCGCTGGAAAGCGATCAGCTCCGGGCGAGCGATACGCAGATAATCAGCGCTATTCAGAATGATGGATTTATGCAGTAAGCCGGCATTGAACGCAATCTCGTCATAGAGCCCGAACAGTTGTGGGTCAGCCACCAGTTTGAGGCCCGGGTGAAAACTGAACGGCGGTATCGCGCCAAATTGGCAGCGGGTCAGCGCATCGACTTCCGCCGGGCTGGCCAGTGAAGCCTTCAGGCCACCAATATGCTGCGCCAGCAACGACAGATCGGCCTGGCGATCGCCGCCGAGGATCGCCAGAACATGTTGTTTGACGCCATTTCCCTTTACGTTGCAGACCAGCGCCTTGGCTCCCTGGCCGAGGGCGGTACCGCGGATAGCGGCAACGGCCTCACATTTGCCTACCGGTTCATGTTCCATAATTCTGAATGCGGCATTTTGCTGCTGTAATAGCGTAATCAGTTTCTGAAATACCTCTTCACCGCCTGACATGCACTGACTCCCCTGAATGCTTTGCGACCAGGGGACACCATAACATTTATCGGTTAAAGGGAGAAAATATCGGCGCTCGGTTCTATCACGGTTTTTGTCTGGCTAATGGAGGTTATAGTCACAGTTTGTGATAATAAGATCATTAATAATGATGGCTTGAAATATAGAGATGATAAATAGCGTGAGTTGAAATTGTTTCATCATGAAAGCAATGGTGAAACTATTCTTTTTGCAATGATAACTCTGTTAAGAAAAAGTATTTCTTATCGAGTGCTGCGGGATGCCGTTAACAGAATTGACCGACGCTAATATTGCTGCGAGGAATAAGTCACGCGTAAAAGTAGCGAAAATATGAAAAAAGTCTGACTCTTATTTCCATTAATAACAAGAACAATATTCTGGATTTTTTTGTTTTTATTATTTAACTGATCAATTTTTATTAATATTACGGATCTTTGATCTACTTAACGATCATTCAACAGATTTTAATTCTGTTTGTGATGTCTTTGATGGATCATAGATCTGAAAAAAATGCTATTAACAGTATAAAAGATCGTGATAAGTTAATTTTTTGTATTTAATGCCTGACGTCTGTAGCTAAAGGGAAGGGAGCACAGGTTGTTTTTTAATATGATGGAGCATAACGGAAAGGTCGTTTCTGAGGTTATCACCTTTATTTCTGATGACTGTGTTTATTTACAGGGCGTAGCATCGTTTTGTATGCACAGCCACATTAACTGCAGGTTAGTCTATGCCTACTCAGGCATGGATTTACAGACGTTATCGGCTAACACCGAACCGGTAATGCCGGATTCAGTGGTAGTGGTTGCTATTACTGATATGTACCTGCGTAACCAAATTGTCAGCAGTGAATTCTTACCCGCCTGCCGCTGTATTTTTGAAACCCGTATTGCGGTGTGCCCGGGAGAACGTCTGGCATTTCCTTATGCGTTGCCTCGTCTGGAACCCCGAATGTATGCCCATATTTTGCTGGAGGCATTTTTTTCACCGTTATCCAGGCCAAAGATTTCAGAATGTGATATCCAGATCATTAATACCCTGTGTGAAGGGGGCAACCTACCGATGTTATCAAATATTTTGGGGCTGCAGGAGAAAAGTCTTTACCAGCGATGGTTAAAAATTCTTAAAAGACGCGGTTTCTCCAGCCTGCATCCCTGCGCATGGTTTTTGTGCCGGGATATGATGATTATGGAGAAAAAAATAGCCAACAGAATCATTGCCGCTAAGCGCGAACGGGCGCTCAGAAAGAATACTTCAGCCCGGTTCTCCGGCCGTCAGGCGGAAAAATCACTTAGTTTCTAGCTTCCCGAAATGGCCTGCGCTATAAAATTTATCGTCTTCTCCATGGGTATTTTTTAAGAAAAAACCTTATCAGAAAGAATAATCCTGGGTTTTCCTGAATGAACCAGGAATTTTTGCAATGGACATTACAGACCATTCCTGGTTTATTACTGACATATTGACCAGATAATCAGTGGGCGTATCAGGAAAATTATTAAGGATGAATTTTATGAAAAAGGTAATTGGCTCATGCCTTTTACTGGTGGTTGCTTTTAGCGCCAGCGCCGGTCAGTACCAGAATGGATGTGAAATAAAGAAAAGCAACATTCTCAGACAAATCGAGTATGCAAAACAGTATGGTAATTATCACCGCGTAGCAGGGCTTAACAGAGCGCTGGCGAACGTCGAGCGATATTGCCATGGCGCACCGCTATCGACCCGCAACGATGACGCATGGGAGAAAATACGCGACAAGGAAAAGAAGGTGAGTGAGCGCCGCCAGGAACTGGAACAGGCAAAACTCAAGGGTGATACGGAAAAAATCAGTAAAAAAGCTTTGCGACTTATCGATGCTCAGGAAGAGCTTAATCAGGCACTGGCGGAGCTGTAGTTATCCTGTTGCCCCGGTGCTTTTATCTCCTGCGGGTCTGATGAGTGACCAGTTATCAGGCATTTCTGATATGGCCCGGCATGTTTACAGGCGCTATTTACCGTAGCGGTTCTTTATTCATTCAGGGCAGTATGCATCGTTATCTGTCGATAAACTGAACCGCTGTCGCGGGGCGATTCTGCCGCGGTCATGAAATGAATTGCATAAAGAAAATCAGCCAGCGAAATCGCTGGCTGATTTTTTTATCGATCACGCCCGCGCTTCCGATCCCTGTTTCTGAAACAGTTCACGGAATACCGGGTAAATATCCTCCTGATCGCGAATATGCTGCATAGCGAAATTATCAAATGTCGCCTGTAGCTGCTCGTACTCGCGCCACAGCGTCTGGTGAGCGCGGCGGGTAATCTCGATATAGCTGTAATAACGCACCACCGGCAGGATCTGCTTTGCCAGCAACTCATGACACAACGGCGAATCATCCGCCCAGTTATCGCCATCGGACGCCTGGGCGGCATAGATGTTCCACTGGGCCGGGTCGTAGCGCGCTTTGACCACCTCATCCATCAGTTTCAGGGCGCTGGAGACAATGGTGCCGCCGGTTTCCTGAGAGTAGAAAAACTCATGTTCATCCACCTCTTTGGCCTGCGTATGGTGGCGAATATACACTACATCGACATTTTTATAGGTCCGGCTCAGGAACAGGTAGAGCAGGATATAAAAACGTTTGGCCATATCTTTGGTCGACTGATCCATTGAGCCGGAGACATCCATCAGGCAGAACATCACCGCCTGGCTGGAAGGCTCCGGGCGTTTTTCATAATTTTTGTAGCGTAAATCGAAGGTGTCGATAAACGGCACCCGGTCGATTTTCGCGCGTAGCTCAATTATCTCTTTGCGCAGCCGCTCTTCTTCGAGCAGTTGCGCGGGTTCACTGTTTTCGACATCCGCGAGCTCTTCCTCCAGCGCGCGTAACTGGCGGCGTTTGCCGGCGGTCATCGCCGTACGGCGCGCCAGCGAGTTTTGTAATGAACGCACCACGCTGATATTGGCCGGCACGCCGTTTGACGTGTAGCCGGCGCGATGCGTTTTGTACTCATTGATCTGTCGCTGCTGGTTACGCTTCAGGTTTGGCAGGGCCAGATCTTCAAACAGCAAATCAAGGTATTCGTCTTTGGAAATCTGAAAGACGAATTCATCCTGCCCTTCGCCGTCCGGGCTGGCCTGGCCCTGACCGCCGCCGGAACCGCCTCCGCCGCCCTGGGGACGCTCAATACGGTCATTTTGAATGAAATGGTCATTACCGGGGTGTACGCGGTGGCGTAAGCCTCCCCGGCCCTGATGAAACATCGGCTCGCTGATGTCTTCCGTTGGAATCGAGACCGACTCGCCGCTCTCTACGTCGGTGACCGAACGCTTATTGATGGCTTCGGAAATCGACTGTTTGATCTGTCCCTTATAGCGCCGCAAAAAGCGCTGGCGGTTAACCGCGCTTTTATTTTTGCCGTTAAGCCGGCGATCAATAAACCAGGTCATAATTCCCCCCAAACTGCTAATGCCGGATGCGCAGAGGGTCACGAGTACGCTCGTGGCCAGGCCGGTCATGCGCGGGCTGCCAGATTGCCGACAGCCCGGCGTATGCCGGGCGATTATCTCCTTATGACGATTTCCGCACGCGCAGATACCATTCGCACAGCAGGCGTACCTGCTTGCGGGTATAGCCTTTTTCCATCATGCGATCGACGAAATCATCGTGCTTTTTCTGTTCATCGGTTGAGGTTTTGGCATTGAACGAAATGACCGGCAGCAGCTCTTCGGTGTTAGAGAACATTTTCTTCTCTATCACGGTACGCAGCTTCTCGTAACTGGTCCAGTTCGGGTTGCGGCCGTTATTATTGGCCCGGGCGCGCAGCACGAAGTTGACTATCTCGTTGCGGAAGTCTTTCGGGTTGCTGATGCCCGCCGGTTTCTCGATTTTCTCCAGTTCGGCGTTCAGGGATTCGCGGTCGAACAACTGCCCGGTGTCCGGATCGCGATACTCCTGATCCTGAATCCAGAAGTCGGCGTAAGTCACATAGCGGTCGAAAATATTCTGCCCGTACTCGGAGTAAGATTCCAGATAGGCGGTCTGGATCTCTTTACCGATAAACTCGGCATATTTCGGGATCAGATAGCCTTTCAGGTGCTCAAGATATTTCTCCGCCAGCTCCTGGGGGAACTGTTCACGTTCAATCTGCTGTTCAAGGACATAGAACAGATGAACCGGGTTAGCCGCTACTTCAGCGTGATCGAAGTTGAACACCCGCGAGAGGATTTTAAAGGCAAAGCGGGTCGACAGACCGTTCATCCCTTCATCCACCCCGGCATAGTCCCGGTACTCCTGATACGACTTGGCTTTCGGATCGGTGTCTTTCAGGCTTTCGCCATCATAGACGCGCATTTTCGAGTACATGCTCGAATTTTCCGGCTCTTTCAGGCGCGACAGGATTGAGAAACGGGCCAGGGTTTCCAGTGTGCCCGGCGCGCAGGGCGCGTGGGTCAGCTCACTGTTATTCAGCAGTTTTTCGTAAATCCTGATCTCTTCAGAAATACGCAGGCAGTAAGGCACCTTGACGATATACACACGGTCAAGGAACGCCTCATTATTTTTGTTGTTACGGAAAGTCACCCATTCAGATTCGTTGGAATGGGCAAGAATAATGCCATTAAAGGGCAGGGCAGAAATCCCCTCGGTACCGTTATAGTTGCCTTCCTGCGTGGCTGTCAGCAGCGGATGCAGCACTTTAATCGGCGCCTTAAACATCTCGACGAATTCCATGATCCCCTGGTTGGCGCGACACAGGGCCCCGGAGTAACCATAGGCGTCGGGATCGTTCTGGGCGTAGTGCTCCAGTTTGCGGATATCCACTTTACCGACCAGGGCAGAGATATCCTGGTTGTTTTCATCGCCAGGCTCTGTTTTGGCGATGGCGATTTGCTGAAGAATCGACGGCCATACTTTCACGACCCGGAATTTGGTAATGTCGCCGCCGAACTCGTGCAGCCGCTTGGCGGCCCAGGGAGACATAATGGTGCCCAGATAGCGGTTGGGGATCCCGTACTCTTTGTCGAGAATTTGCGCATCTTCCTGAGGATTGAACAGACACAGCGGGTGGTCGTTCACCGGGCTGCGCTCTCCGTTGGCGCTCAGCACATAGATAGGCACCCGCTGCATCAGCGCTTTCAGGCGTTCGGCCAGCGACGATTTACCGCCGCCCACCGGGCCCAGCAGATACAGGATCTGTTTCTTCTCTTCCAGCCCCTGAGCGGCATGTTTCAGGTAGGAAACAATTTGCTCAATGGCTTCTTCCATGCCGTAAAACTCTTCAAAGGCCGGGTAGCGTGCGATGACCCGGTTCGAAAAGAGACGGGACAGCCGGGGATCCAGGGCAGTATCCACCATCACTGGCTCTCCAATGGCCGTCAATAGCCGTTCTGCCGCGTTGGCATAGGCACTGCGATCTTGCCGACATACGGTAAGAAACTCCTGCAGTGTGAACTCTTCGTCCTTGGCAGCTTCGTAGCGCTGGCGATAGTGATCGAATATATTCATGGCATGCCGTCCTTTCGTTTTTTAGCACAGGTTAAAGAGCCATTGGTAAGTGTAATGTCGGCTCCCGGAAGACGTTAGCCGATCGCAGCAACCTTTATGCCATATAAGACATAAGTGCCGGAAACAGTCGGTTGACAGCGTCGGGTTGTGGTACCTCCGTAAATTTAAGCGTAGATGGCATTTAGCAAACTTGCATATCACAAACACGAAATTTCAGCGATATATCAATGAGTCAACGGGACATTTTTGGAAAAGTGAATTGCGCAGCATTGTGTGTGAAACTAAACCGTCATTGAAGTGAAAACCACCTGACATAATGGGGTGCAATATTACACAGTTCTGAATTTTTTAATGTGTTGATGCAAAATATTTGGGATGAATGCGTCAGGCGGTTACACTTCCAGAGTTGATTATTTGACTAAAGGATTGAACGGATTGTGACCAGATTCAAACTTCTCGCAACCGGCGCGCTGTTTGCCGTTACATTCACCGCTGCGCACGCTCAGGGCCCATGGACACTGGGGGCGGGTGCCGCTTTCGTTGAACATCCGTATAAAGAGTACAAACACGACGTCTACCCGGTACCGGTCATTGGCTATGAAGGCGAAAGTTTCTGGTTCCGTGGCCTGGGGGCGGGCTACTATCTGTGGAACGACACCAGCGACAAACTGTCGATTACCGCCTTCTACTCGCCAACCTATTTCAAACCGAAAGACAGCGATAACCGCCAGTTGCGCCAGCTCGACCGCCGTAAATCCACCATGATGGCCGGGTTAACCTACACCCACGATACGCCATACGGTTACCTGCGCACCACCCTGGTAGGGGATACGCTGGATAACAGTAACGGGATCATCTGGGATATTGGCTGGCTGTACCGTTACACGAATGCGCGCTGGACGGTGATCCCGGGTATCGGCGTTGAGTGGAATAGCGAAAACCAGAACGAATATTATTACGGGGTTAGCGGCAATGAATCCCGGCGCAGCGGGTTGCATAGTTACGATCCTGACAGCGGCTGGAACCCGTGGCTGGCGCTGACTGTCAACTTCCGTCTTACCGATGACTGGAGTGTATACGGTATCGGACGCTATACCCGCTTGTCGGATGAAATTAAAGACAGCCCGATGGTCAATAAATCCTGGAGCGCCCTGTTCTCTACCGGAATAACCTACAGTTTCTGATAGGGCAATTTGTGCAATATAACGGGGCCTTTGGGCCCCGTGGGATTAATGAGAAACCTCATATTTATTGCCGCACTTGCTGATATCACCCGATAACAGGCAAGGAAAATCAATGTATTGATTTTCGGCTGATAACCACAAAGGAGGAAAAACCACGTTTTTTCCTCCTTTGTCTGCTGTCTGACGGGGCCTTTGGGCCCCGTTTGCTCTATGGTGGTGCAATTTCTCCGGGAGGATGGCGATGACTGAGAAGAGCGTGGCGTTTGGCGAATCAGGGCGACAGCCGGCCATTGGTCAGGGTACCTGGTATATGGGCGAGGATCCGCAGCGCCGCCAGGATGAAGTCGCGGCGCTGCGGGCCGGTATCGATCTGGGGCTGACGCTGATTGATACCGCGGAAATGTACGCCGACGGCGGCGCGGAGGAGATCGTCGGCGAGGCGATTGCCGGACGGCGCGATAGTGTGTTCCTGGTATCCAAGGTGTATCCGTGGAATGCCGGCGGGCAAAAAGCGCTTGCCGCCTGTGAGGCAAGCCTGCGCCGTTTACGGACGGATTATCTCGATCTCTACTTATTGCACTGGCGCGGCAATTTTTCCCTGCAAGAGACGGTGTCCGCCATGGAGATGCTGATCGCTCAGGGGAAAATTCGCCGCTGGGGCGTGTCAAACCTCGACATGGATGATATGCGCGAGCTGGCGGCCGTGGAGGGCGGCGGCGCCTGTGCGACCGATCAGGTGCTGTATCATCTCGCGTCGCGCGGTATTGAGTACGATCTGCTGCCCTGGTGCCAGGCGCAGAGAATGCCGGTTATGGCCTATTGCCCGCTGGCGCAGGCTGGTCGGTTGCGTAACGGATTAATCAACCACCCGCTAGTGCGTCAGGTGGCCGCCGGGCGCGGCGTCACGGTGGCGCAAATTCTGTTGGCGTGGGTGATTCGCCAGCAGGGCGTAATGGCCATTCCTAAAGCCGCCACCATCGCCCACGTGCAGGAGAACGCGGCGGCGCTGCAGATTCGTTTAACGGACGAGGAGTGTCGATTGCTTGATAGGGCGTATCCGCCAGTACAACGTAAAGTGGCGCTGGATGTGGTGTAGTGGATGCGCCCGGCGCTATTACCGGGCGCAGGATATCAGGCTTTACGGTTGACTTTAAAGACACAGGCGAGGCGCGAAGGTCTTTCCGCCGCCGCGGTCTGCGGCGCGGTCACCGCCGCCGTTTCCACACAAACAAAGGTCTTGTAACCATCGTCGGGAACGTCCGCCATACTGACTGACAGCGCCGGACCCGGGTTCCATCCGACCACGTTGCTGTGGTGGTGATGAACAACATCAATCGTGCGCTTCAGGCTCGGGTCGTGAATCACGCTGCAGGCTTCCGGCTCCAGATAGACGCGATCGGTGCGATCCGGGAAGGTTTGCACGCCGTCACTGAGCTGGCCTTCCGCGCCGCCGTTGACCTTATCCTGGTAGCGCTGGCCCAGACCGCTGACTTTCACCGCTGCGATATCGCCAACATTAAAGTAGCTGTGCAGCGCGCTGGTGGTGGTGAAATCGCCGTGGGCTTCCAGCTCAAGCTCGCAGGTTTTTCCCAGCTTATAGCGTGCGTACAGCGTAAAGTCATGAGGCCAGTACTGGCGCGATGCTTCACTGGCCAGCAATTCGAATGTCAGCACCACGCCATTTTCGTCTTCATTATGGGCCGACAGACTCCACGGCAGATTGCGGGCAAAACCGTGAGAGGGTAGTCCCTGCTGGCTTGCCGGACCGAACCACGGCCAGCAGATGGGCACGCCGCCGCGCAGGGCGATGCCGGTTTTAAAAGGCGTGTTGTCGCTCAGCCACAGCACTTCTTCTTCGCCGGCAGGTTTCCAGGAGAGCAGATGTGCGCCCTGTAAAGCCACAGAGGCCCGTACCTGCGGATGATCGACAACCAGGAGCTCCAGTTCGTCCATCTTGCGCAGGGAGAGGACCGGGGTAAGTTGTTCGACGACCGGCAGGGCAAAAATCGTATTTATCATGTGAACAATCCTCTGTATCAAACGCAAAAAAAGAGCGACCGAAGTCGCTCTTTCAGATTACTGTCGCATCTCAACTTATTTGGAGATGTGAGCAATCAGATCCAGAACTTTGTTAGAGTAGCCGGTTTCGTTATCGTACCAGGAGACCAGTTTCACAAAGTTGTCGTTCAGGGCGATACCTGCTTTAGCATCGAACACGGAAGTGCAAACTTCGCCGTTGAAATCGGTAGAAACCACGTCGTCTTCGGTGTAACCCAGAACGCCTTTCATCGGGCCTTCAGAAGCCGCTTTGATGGCTTTCTTGATGTCTTCATAAGAAGCCGCTTTTTCCAGACGTACAGTCAGGTCAACAACGGATACGTTCGGAGTCGGAACGCGGAACGCCATACCAGTCAGTTTACCGTTCAGTTCCGGCAGGACTTTACCTACCGCTTTAGCGGCGCCAGTAGAGGACGGGATGATGTTCTGAGCTGCGCCGCGGCCGCCGCGCCAGTCTTTGTGAGACGGGCCGTCAACGGTTTTCTGAGTTGCGGTGGTAGCGTGAACGGTAGTCATCAGACCTTCGATGATGCCGAAGTTGTCGTTGATAACTTTAGCCAGCGGCGCCAGGCAGTTGGTGGTGCAGGATGCGTTGGAAACGATGTCCTGGCCGGCATATTTGTCAAAGTTGGCGCCTTTAACGAACATCGGGGTGTTGTCTTTGGACGGGCCAGTCAGAACCACTTTTTTCGCGCCAGCGGTGATGTGCTTGCGAGCAGTTTCGTCGGTCAGGAAGATACCGGTAGCTTCAGCAACTACGTCAACGCCAACTTCGTCCCACTTCAGGTTAGCCGGATCTCTTTCAGCGGTAACACGGATTTTTTTACCGTTAACGATCAGGTGGCCATCTTTCACTTCAACGGTGCCGTCAAAACGACCATGAGTGGAGTCATATTTCAGCATGTAAGCCATGTAATCAGCGTCTAACAGGTCGTTGATTGCTACGATCTCGATGTCAGAACGTTTCTGAGCAGCACGGAAAACAATGCGACCGATACGGCCAAAACCGTTGATACCTACTTTGATAGTCATATATTCCACCAGCTAGTTGTTAGTGAATAAAAGGTTGGTTGTAAAATTACAAAAACCTTGCACAGCGTCAAGCGGAATCGTGTCAATCATTGCGACAAATCAATCCAGTGTTCAGGTCTTGCACGATTCATTCGCTCACGTTTCCATTTCGGCCACTCCCCATATGGGGATAGTGGCGCGAATTTTAAAGACCATGACCGATAAATATGTGAAATGGATCACAATTAGTGCTTTGCCGGACATAGATAACAATTTTATCAGCAAAAGCGCTCCCTGCTTGTTAATTTTTTGTTAGAATTGACGAGAGATATCCGCCACCATCTGCCCAGAGAAGTACAGTTATGGCTAACACAAAAAACCCCGATGAACTGAAGAATGAACTGACGGAAATGCAGTTCTATGTCACCCAGCAGCATGGTACCGAACCCCCGTATACCGGGCGTTTGCTGCACAATAAGCGCGATGGCATCTATCACTGTCTGGTGTGCGATGCGCCGCTGTTTACCTCGCAAAGCAAGTATGATTCCGGCTGCGGCTGGCCGAGCTTTTATGAGCCGGTGTCTGAGCAGGCGATACGCTATCTCAAGGATTACTCGCACGGGATGGAGCGGGTGGAAATTCGCTGTGGGAACTGTGGTGCCCACCTGGGACATGTATTCCCTGACGGCCCGCAACCCACCGGGGAGCGCTATTGTGTTAATTCGGCCTCGCTGAGCTTTGCCGATGAGAATGGCGACCAGCCAGTCAAAGGTTGAAGAATCGATTCAGCTAACTATTCCTGGAGAGGAACCACCGAATGAATCTTGACCAGATAATTGCCGCAATGACACCGGAAGTTTACCAGCGCCTGGCCACGGCGGTGGAAACCGGGAAGTGGCCGGATGGCGTCGCGCTGACCGACCAGCAGAAAGAGAATACTCTGCAACTGGTGATGATGTGGCAGCAGCGTCACAATACACAGCCGGAGCATATGACTATCGGTACCAACGGCCAGATCGTGATGAAAAGTAAACAACAGCTTAAGGAAGAGTTTGGTATTGTGCCTGAGACGATTGTTTCGCTAAAGCCGGAGTGAAAAAGGGCCGGCCTGACCCAATTTTTGATATCAGGGCGCTCACAGCAGCCGGTCAGTTGCGCCGCTGTGAGCATGCCAGGAAGGTTACGCCAGGGTTTGATCCTGCATTTCCAGCCAATTATTCAGCGTGTACAGGGTGGCTCCCGCCGCCGCCATATCCTGAAACGCCGCCAGACTGTCCTGCGCACGGAGATTTACACCGCGGCAGCCGTCGGTCACCACATCAACCCGGTAGCCCAGCGCCAGAGCGTCCAGGACGCTGAACTTCACACAGTAATCGGTCGCCAGTCCCATTATAACAAGCTGGTCTATCTGGCGTTCGCGCAGCCAGTCGTCAAGTCGGGTTTTCTGCCGATGGTCGTTGTCATAGAAAGCGCTATAACTGTCGATGGCCGGGTTTTCCCCTTTATAAAACCGTTCATCAATGTTCTGCTGATTGAGTAGTGGGTGCAACTGCGCGCCGCTACTGTGTTGTATGCAGTGATCCGGCCACCAGGTCTGGGGCAGACCGTCCAGCTCGCCGGTAGTGTAGGGGGGCTGTTGTTGCACGCTGGCGAAACTGCCGTGGTTCGCCGGATGCCAGTCCAGGGTGGCGACAATCGCGTCGCCGCGGCGGCGGAATTCTTCAATCAGGTGGTTAGCCACCCCAATGGTCTCATCGGCCTGGGCGACGGCGAGAGCGCCGCCGGCGCAAAAATCATTCTGCAGATCAACCAGCACCAGAGCTCGCTGTGTCATCGTGTCCTCCTTACTCATCAGGGGTAAGTTCACCGCGAAGATTATGCATCATCGCGCTGCGAATGGCCTCAGTTTCCAGACAGCTACTGAGCAGATAGTGCAGTTTAGTCAGCGTGGCTTCAACGGTCATGTCGAATCCGCTGATAACGCCGCTCTGCGCCAGCGCATTGCCGGTGGCATAGCCGCCCATGTTGACTTTCCCTGACATGCACTGGGTCAGATTCACCACCACAATACCGCGCTGACAGGCTTCTTCCAGCGTGGTCAGAAACTCTTTGTTCTGCGGGGCGTTACCGACGCCGTAGCAACGCAGAATCAGGGCGCGAACCGGCTGGCGGACAAAATTACGAATCACGTCCGCGGAGATGCCCGGGTAAATGGTCACCACCCCGACCGGTTGTGGGGTAATCGGGTGTACGGTCAGCGGGCCGTTGCCGATCGGCGCCGGGGGCGTGCCGAGTCGGCGAATATGGATCCCTGCTTCCAGTAACGGCGCAAGATTAGGGGAAGCAAAGGCGTCAAAACCATCGGCATGGGCTTTGGTGGTGCGATTGCCGCGATACAGACGGTTATTAAAAAATAGCGTCACCTCGTTGATAGGGTAATTCGCCGCAATGTACAGCGCGTTCAGCAGGTTGATTTGCCCGTCGGAGCGCAGTTCCGCCAGCGGGATTTGCGAGCCGGTAATGATCACCGGCTTTGCCAGATTTTCCAGCATGAAAGAGAGCGCCGAGGCGGTATAAGCCATGGTGTCGGTGCCGTGGAGGATAACGAAGCCGTCGTACTCCTCATAGCGGGCGTGAATATCATCCGCGATATGCTGCCAGTCCTGGGGGGTCATGTCCGACGAGTCCATCAGCGGACGGTATTCATGAATCGTGAAGTTCGGCATCTCCTGACGGTGGAATTCAGGCATCAGCGCCAGCTGGCGCTGCAAATGGCCGGAGACCGGAATATAACCGTGCTCGGAACGCTGCATCCCGATGGTGCCGCCGGTATAGGCAACGTAAATGGATTTTTTGGTCATGGGGAAATCCGGGGATAAATACACAGGCGCAGTATAGTTAGCGAAATGAAAAATAACAGCCCGGTGTTATCGGGCTTCGGGAGTAATAAAGCTTAAAAAAGCGTGTTTTTGGGCTTTATCGTTAACGGGCGGAAATCATTAAATGGATTTCGCGGTTTTTGGGGTGGGCAAGGTGAGTGCCGGGGCGGAATTGATGTCTGACAGCGGTTTCAGCCCGGCAATGCCGGGCTGATGGGGACAGTTCAGTGGCGAACAGGGTTAGCGAACATTGCCGCAATTCAGGCAAAACGCATAGCGGTTTTGCGGATCGTTAAACGTCGCCAGCTTGTCGCCTTCGGCTTTTACCACCTGCGCGGCGCCGGCCAGTGGAGCCGGCAGAGCCGCCTGCAGCGCTTCCGGCAACATCGCGCGCACCGAACCGTTAAGACTGTCGAAAACGGTATCCCAGAAGGTCGGTTGTTCCTGGTAGAAGCTCAGGCTCCACTGCTTGAGTTTGGCTAACTCAGCGGCTTTCGCCACGGCATCGTCGAAATCGCCGAGGCTGTCCACCAGCCCGTTACCTTTGGCGTCCTGGCCAGTCCAGACGTGTCCCTGGGCAATCTGGTCAATTTGCTGCGGGGTTTTGTTGCGCGACTGGGAGACCAGGTTGATAAAGCGCTTATAGCCGGTTTCGATGCTGAGCTGCATCATTTGCTGTACTTCCGGGTTCAGCGATTTGGTCAGCGCCACATCCGCCAGCGGCGATGTGGCCACCCCGTCGGTATGCACGCCGATAGCGTCGAGGCTATTTTCCAGCGTGTTAATAATGCCGAAGATACCGATCGAGCCGGTCAGGGTGCTGGGGCTGGCGATAATGTAGTTCGCCGGCGTGGAGATCCAGTAGCCGCCGGAGGCCGCCATACCGCCCATTGAGACAACAACCGGTTTGCCGGCTTCGCGGGCCGCCGCCAGTTCGCTGCGGATAAGTTCGGAGGCCGTGACGCTGCCGCCGGGGCTGTTAACCCGCAGAACAATAGCTTTTACTTTCGGATCGAGCCGCGCATCGCGGATCTGGGTTGCCGTGGTATCGCCGCCGACATTGCCGGCGGTTTCCGGGCCGTCCATGATTGCGCCGTTGGCAAAGATCACCGCCACCGTGGCCGCCTGATCCGGCTTCTTGTTCAGGGTGTAGTCATAAATGCTGACTGCCCGGTAGTCTTTATCCTTCTTGCTCCAGCCGAACTCCTTCACCAGCGCTTTATTCACGGTACTTGGGGTTGCCAGTTCATCCACCAGCTTGTTATCCAGCGCGTACTTCGCGGTGTCGCCGTCCAGTTTTTGCAGGGCGGCCAGCATCACCGGCGCGCCGGGGAACGCCTGCTGCGGCGCGATCTGGCGGTTAGCGGCGACAGTATTCAGGTAATTCTGCCACAGTTCCCCGACCCAGCGGCTGTCCGCTTCGCGAGCGGCAGGGGACATATCGTCGCGGATAAAGGGTTCGACGGCGGATTTATAGGTACCGACCCGGAATACATGCGTCGAAACCTTCAGCTTGTCGAGCAGGGATTTGTAATACAGCCCGTTGGTGGCAAAACCGTGCAGATCGACCATGCCCTGCGGGGAGAGCCAGATCTTGTTGGCGAAGCTGGCCAGGTAATATTGTCCCTGGCTGTAGCTTTCGCCAATCGCGTAGACCGGTTTACCGCTATCGCGGAATTCGCGCAGCGCCTTGCCGATATACTGCATTGAGGGCTGATCGGCGCCGGTAAAATTTTTCAGGTCGAGGACAATGCCGGTGATATTGCGATCGTCTTTCGCCTGGCGGATGGCGTCGATAATATCGAACAGCGAGTTTTCCTGCAGGCGATCGGAGCTGGCGCCGAATAGCTGGCGTCCCAGGGCGCCGAGTTTATTGCTGACCGACGGCTTGTCGACAATCACACCGCTGATATCCAGCAACAGCGCGCCACGCCCCGGTTCAGTGGAGGCGGTGCTCTTCATTTGCGACCATACGCCGATACCGGCCAGCACGATGGCAATAAAAATCAGATTCAGAACCAGCGACCTGATGAAATTCAGCAGGCGCCAGCCCCATTTAAAGAAACCGGCAATAAATCGCCAAATGGTGCGCATGTCCTCTCCATAACAGTAGTTTCAGGGCTCCTCGCCGCTCTGCGTTGCGCGAACCGGCAGGTTGAATGCTGGTATCCTAAATAGCTGCGCTCCACTTGTCAGCAGGAATCGCCCTCCGGGCTGTAACAAAAATCTATCGTGTGTTAATTTTGTGAATAAAAATCATTACAGGAGTTAACTGATGGATGCACTTGAACTGTTAGTCAACCGCCGCAGCGCATCGCGTCTGGCGGAGCCGGGTCCTCAGGGAGAGGCGCTGGATAATATTCTGCGCGCCGCAATGCGTGCGCCGGATCATGGCACCCTCCAGCCGTGGCGTTTCATTCTGGTGGAAGGGGAAGGCCGCGAGCGCTTCAGCCAGTTGCTGGAAAAGGCGGCCCGGGAGACGGGGCTGGATGACAAAGGCATTGAGAAAGCCCGATCAGCGCCGTTTCGCGCCCCGCTGATTATCACGGTGGTGGCCCACTGTGAGGAGCATCCTAAAGTACCGCGCTGGGAACAACTGCTGTCGGCCGGCTGCGCGGTGATGGCGATGCAAATGGCCGCTGTGGCGCAGGGGTTTAACGGTATCTGGCGCAGCGGCGCCTGGGCTGAGGATGCGCAGGTGCGCGCGGCGTTTGGCTGCCGCGACCAGGATCAGATTGTCGGCTTCCTGTACCTGGGCACGCCGCAACTGAAAGCTTCCACCACTTTTAGCGCCCCGGATACCACGCCTTTCGTCAGCCGCTTCTGAACCTGAATCCGGCGCGTTTGCGAATCAGGCCGCGCCGGATTGCATTCTACGGGGCCGATTGCACAGGGAATGTGCAAAAACACCGGATTTCAGACCCTCTCTCTTACCACCCCGGGAAGTACGGGTTACCATTAACGGATTGCCAATGTCAGGAGATGACCATGAGTGAGCAAACGGTGCGTTTGACCCAGTACAGCCACGGCGCCGGCTGTGGTTGCAAAATTTCCCCCAAAGTGTTGGAAACCATCCTGCACAGCGAACAGGCGAAGTTCAGCGACCCGCGGTTGCTGGTGGGCAACGAAACCAGCGACGACGCGGCGGTTTACGATCTGGGGAATGGCACCAGTATTATCAGCACCACGGATTTCTTTATGCCGATTGTCGACGATCCGTTCGACTTCGGGCGTATTGCGGCCACGAATGCCATCAGCGATATCTATGCCATGGGCGGTAAGCCGATTATGGGCATTGCGATCCTCGGCTGGCCGATTAACACACTGGCGCCGGAAATTGCTCGCCAGGTCGTGGAGGGGGGACGCCACGCTTGCCAGCAGGCGGGAATAGCGCTGGCCGGCGGCCATTCCATTGATGCGCCGGAACCGATTTTCGGGCTGGCGGTGACCGGCGTGGTGCCGACCGAGCGCATTAAGAAAAACAGCACCGCTGAGGCGGGATGTAAACTGTTTCTTACCAAGCCGCTGGGGATCGGAGTGCTGACCACCGCGGAGAAAAAATCCCTGCTGCGCCCGGAACACCAGGGGCTGGCGACGGACGTGATGTGCCGAATGAATACCTGCGGGGCGGATTTCGCGGCGCTGGAAGCGGTAAAAGCCATGACCGATGTCACCGGATTCGGCTTGCTGGGTCACCTCAGCGAGGTGTGTCGCGGCGCCGGACTACAGGCGGAAGTCTGGTTTGATCAGGTGCCGACGCTTCCCGGCGTTGCAGACTATATCGCTCAGGGCTGCGTACCGGGAGGCTCCGGGCGTAACTTTGCCAGCTACGGGCACCTGATGGGCGAGATGCCGGATGCCTGGCGCGACCTGCTGTGCGATCCCCAGACTTCGGGCGGCTTGCTGCTGGCGGTTGCGGCGGACGGCGAAGCGCAGGTTCAGGCGGTGGCGCAGCGGCATGGTATCACCCTGGCGCCGATTGGCGAGCTGCGTGAAGCGCGCGGCGGCCGTCCGATGATTGAGATCCGCTGAACCTCATGCGGCTGTTTATCGCGGAAAAACCCAGTCTGGGCAGGGCGATCGCCGATGTGTTGCCAAAGCCGCATCGCAGGGGCGATGGCTACATTGAATGCGGCAATGGTCAGGTGGTGACATGGTGCGTCGGCCACCTGTTGGAGCAGGCGCAGCCGGATGTCTATGACAGCCGCTATGCGCGCTGGAATCTGGCGGATCTGCCCATCGTACCGGAAAAGTGGCAGTTACAGCCGCGGCCTTCGGTCACCAAACAGCTCAATGTGATTAAGAGGCTGTTGCAGGACGCCAGCGAAGTCATCCACGCCGGCGACCCGGATCGTGAAGGCCAGTTGCTGGTGGACGAAGTGCTGGACTATCTGCAACTGTCGGCGGAAAAGCGCCAGCAGGTGCAGCGCTGCCTGATCAACGATCTCAATCCACAGGCCGTCGAACGGGCGATTGCCCGCCTGCGCGCCAACAGCGAATTCATCCCTTTATGTGTTTCGGCGCTGGCACGCGCTCGCGCTGACTGGCTGTACGGTATCAATATGACCCGGGCCTACACCCTGCTGGGGCGTAACGCCGGCTATCAGGGGGTGCTTTCCGTTGGGCGGGTGCAGACCCCGGTGCTCGGGCTGGTGGTGCGGCGCGACGAAGAGATAGAAAACTTTGTCCCGAAGGATTTCTTTGAGGTCAAAGCCCATATCGTCACCCCGGCGGATGAGCGTTTTGTCGCGCTCTGGCAGCCCAGCGAATCCTGCGAGCCTTACCAGGATGAAGAAGGGCGTCTTTTGCACCGGCCGCTGGCGGAACACGTTGTCAAACGCATTACCGGCCAGCCGGCGCTGGTGACCGCTTATAACGATAAGCGGGAATCCGAACCGGCGCCGCTGCCGTTTTCCCTCTCCAGTCTGCAAATTGAGGCGGCGAAGCGCTTTGGCCTGAGCGCTCAGGCGGTGCTGGATGTCTGCCAGAAATTGTATGAAACCCACAAACTGATCACTTATCCGCGATCGGACTGCCGGTATCTGCCGGAAGAGCACTTTGCCGGGCGCCATGCGGTGTTGAATGCCATTGGCATTCATGCGTCGCAACTGCTGCCTCAGCCGGTGGTGGATGTCGATCGCCGCAACCGCTGCTGGGATGATAAAAAAGTGGATGCTCACCATGCGATTATCCCGACGGCGCGTAGCTCATCGGTCAGGCTGACGGAAAATGAGCAACAGGTATATGGGCTGATCGCCCGCCAGTATCTGATGCAGTTCTGTCCGGACGCCGTGTTCCGCAAGTGTGTGATCGATCTGGATATTGCTGGTGGAAAATTTGTCGCCAAAGCGCGTTTTCTGGCCGAGGCTGGCTGGCGTGCGCTGTTGGGGGCTAAAGAACGTGACGAAGAGAACGACGGAACGCCGCTACCGGTGGTGGCGAAAGGGGACGAGCTATTGTGCGAAAAAGGCGAAGTGGTGGAGCGCCAGACCCAGCCGCCGCGTCATTTTACCGATGCCACGCTGCTGTCGGCGATGACCGGAATTGCTCGCTTCGTCCAGGATAAGGATCTGAAAAAAATCCTGCGCGCCACCGACGGGCTGGGCACTGAAGCGACCCGCGCCGGGATTATCGAACTGCTGTTCCGCCGTTCATTTCTGGTTAAGAAAGGGCGCTATATCCATTCCACCGAGGCCGGGCGGGCGCTGATCCACTCTTTGCCGGAGCTGGCCGGGCGCCCGGATATGACCGCACACTGGGAGTCGACGCTGACGCAAATCAGTGAAAAGCAGTGCCGCTACCAGGACTTTATGCAGCCGCTGGTGCAAACGCTGTATGAGCTGATAGCCCAGGCGCGAACCACGCCGGTACGCCAGTTTCGCGGCATCGTGGCATCTGGCGCCGACGGCGCGCCGCGCGGCAAAGGCAAAAGTAAAAGCGATAGCGCGAAAAAGAAACGTCGCCCGGCGGCCCGTAAGGCGCCGGACACTGATTCTGACGGCGAGCAATCTGCGGCAGGGTAATGCACCCGGGTATGCGCAGGCATACCCGGGCGTGGCATCAGTAGACACCGAACAGTTTTGGCAGGAACAGTGAGATAGCCGGCACGTAGGTGATGAGCAACAGTACAATAAACAGGACACAATAGAAGGGCAGCATCGCCTTCACCACCTGTTCAATTTTCTGCTTACTGACCGCACTGGCGACGAACAGCACCGATCCTACCGGCGGCGTGATCAGGCCAATGCCCAGGTTAACCAGCATGATCATGCCGAAGTGAACCGGGTCAATGCCCAGCGCATTGGTGACGGGCAGCAGAACCGGCGTCAGGATCAGAATCAGCGGCGCCATATCCATCAGGGTGCCAATCAGCAGCAGCATAATGTTGATGCACATCAGAATGACATATTTATTGTCAGAGATGCTGGTGAATGCCTCGGTGATGCGCATCGGCAACTGCATGTAGGTCATGATGGCGCCGAACGCGGCGGCGAAGCCTATCAGAATCATAACGATAGTGACGGTCTTCACCGTGCGGTACATCAGTTTCGGCAGTTCCGACCACTTATAATCGCGGTAGATAAACATGGTCACAAAGAATGACCACAGGCAGGCGATGGCCGCGGATTCAGTGGCGGTAAAAATACCGGACAGAATACCGCCCATGATGATGACTACCGTCATCAGTCCCCACAGTGTGTCGAGGAAGATTTTCAGCGCCTGGCGGAAGGGCACCAGTTCACCTTTCGGGTAGCCGCGGCGGTGGGCGAAGCCGACGCACATCACCATCAGTGACAGGCTCAGCAGGATCCCCGGCAGAATACCGGCGATAAACAGCGCGGCGATAGAGACTGTGCCGCCGGTGGCCAGCGAGTAAATAACCGAGTTATGGCTGGGGGGCGTCAGAATCGCCTGTACCGAACCGCTGGCGGTTACCGCGGCGGCAAAGTCGCGCGGATAGCCTTTTTTGTCCATCTCCGGAATCATCACCGAACCGATAGAGGCGGTATCAGCGACCGACGACCCGGAAATGGCCCCGAAAAAGGTGGAGGCAACGATGTTCACCAGCGACAGTCCGCCGCGTATGAACCCCACAAAGATATAAGCAAAATTCACCAGCCGCCTGGCGATCCCTCCTTCCGCCATAATGGCACCGGCCAGAATAAAGAATGGAATAGCCAACAGCGAAAATTTGTTAACGCCATTGGTGAGCTGAATCATGACGGCTTCGAGGGGAATATCAATATACCAGGCGCCGATGATGGCGCTGATGCCCACCGCATAGGCCACCGGTACGCCAATTGCCAGCATAATGGCAAGGGTGAAGACCAGAATAAATGCATCCATATGCTTTCCTTACTGAACGGTTCGGTTCCTGATAATTAATGAGAAGAACCCAACATGACCACCGGCCGCTGGTATTGCGATCCCAGAAACAGTTTTTCAATAATAAAAAGAATCGTAACGGCTGAGCCTATTGGCAAAGGAAGGTAGTTTTGCCCGGCGCTAAGTGCGGGAAATTCCGCGACCGGCTGGTCCCAGAGTTCCATACACAAATTGGTGCCGTACCAGAAAATAAAGATACTGATTGCCATAAGCATCAGATCGGCCAGTACCGAGCAGTATTTCTGCATCGATTCCGGGAGCCGGTCGGTCACCATGGTCACGGCTATATGAGAACCCGCGCGGTAGCTGACCGCGGCGCCGACGAACGTAAAGGTCACCATACACAGAATGGCGATCGGCTCCGGCCAGGATAAGGCGCTGTTGAGAATATAGCGAGCAAATATTCCGACCGGGATGACAGCTACCATAAACAGTAATGCCAGCCCTGCCAGCCACATTGAAATCCGGTAGATGACATCCATCACTAACGAGTAGCGTTCACCCATAATTTCAACCCTGATTAAATTTAACGAGGGCAATTTTGCAATTGCCCTGCGGGGAAGTTATTTGACGTCCTGGATTTTCTGAATTAATTCCAGGTGATCTTTACCGTATTTATCACGCACTGACTGAGTGGCTTTGAAGAAGAAATCGGTGTCGATATCATGGAATTGAACGCCACTGGCGCGCATGGTTTCCAGCGACTTCTCGTTATATTCCGCCCACAGTTGGCGTTGTTCGTCCTGGGCTTCTTTCGCCAGCTTGAGAATCAGCTCCTGATCTTCTTTTTCCAGCTTGTCCCACTTCGCTTTCGAAAACAGGAAAACTTCGGGAATAATCAGGTGGCGGCTCCAGGTATAGTTTTTGGCGACCGGCAGGTAGTTATGGGCAACATAGGTCGGCGGGTTGTTCTCGGTGCCGTCAATTACGCCGGTTTGCAGGCCGCTGAATACTTCGCTGGATCCCATCGCGACCGAGTTGGCGCCCATGGCTTTCAGCGTATCCAGCGATACCGGGCTGGGCTGAACGCGGATTTTCATGCCTTTCAGATCTTCGGGTTTCGCCACCGGATTTTTGGTGATCAGGTTGCGGGTGCCGCCGTCCATCCAGCCGAGGAATACCAGACGGGATTTACTGCTGGCGGTCAGACGATCGCCGATTTCTTTACCGACCATGCCATCAAGCACTTTGTGCATGTGTTCTTCATCGCGGAAGATATAGGGCAGGGTAAAGACGTTAACATCGGGGAGTATCGCCGCGACCGGCGACATTGAAACGCGAATAATGTCGATGGCGCCTAACTGGGCCTGTTCAATCATCTGTTTCTCATCGCCCAGCACGCCGCCGGGGAAGGTTTTGATATCCAGACGACCGTTAGTGGCGGCAGAGAGCTTTTCGCCCATGTGCTGCATGGCGACGACGTTAGGGTAATCTGCGGGATGAACATCTGCTGCACGAAACGTTTGCGCCAGAGATGTATGACAAGTCAACATTAAAGCGGAGCCAATGCACAAACTGAACAGCGTTTTGGTAAGCTTCATCACTCTTCTCCAGAGATATTGGTCTAAATCCAAAAGTTATAATGGCGTACTAAAACTGCTTCTTTCCATGTGGACAGACAAGAATCAAAAGATATGTTACTGCTTGTTCGGATTAACCTTAACCTGTCATACAACTAATTACGATGACCCTCTTCACAAAAACTGAATTCATAGAATTACAAAGGCAGACAATTAAGCCCGGTCATAATGGATTTATCTTATCTGGTGCGCTGGATAGCCCACTGGCAGGCAATTATGTCGTACAAAAAGCGCCGCCACGCTTATTACCCGGGCAGGCGCAAATGACCGGTACGCAACGTTATCCCGCTATCCGCTTTTTATTCCACACTTATTTTCAGGATAAGTGGTTATCTCTGCCTGATACCCAGAGAATCGCGCTGTGTATAACATTATATTCTGCCAAATAGTGGCATTTTCTGATTATCGCGGATTGGTATACCGATTTTTTAGTGTGATGATGTCGCCGCGATCCTGACAGCGATAAAACACGGTTTTTATATACAGAGCAGTGGTTGCCGGTCGGTAAGGGGAATAAAAAGGCCCCGTATTGAGTCGGGGCCCTGGCAGGCAAATATCAGGCTGGCGGAGCCAGTCAGGGTAATGACGCGAACCGGTGTGCTATCAGATCACGCCCTGCGCCAGCATCGCATCGGCCACTTTGACAAAACCGGCGATATTGGCACCGCGGACATAGTGGGTCTGTTTGTCTTCACCGCCGTAATTTACGCAGGCTTCGTGAATATCCAGCATGATGTGATGTAAGCGCGCGTCGACCTTCTCGGCTTTCCAGCCCATGCGTGCGGCGTTCTGCGCCATCTCCAGTCCGGAAGTCGCCACTCCGCCAGCGTTAGCCGCTTTACCCGGGGCAAACAGGACGCCGGCTTCGAGGAACATATCGGTCGCTTCGATGGTGGTCGGCATGTTGGCGCCTTCGGCCACCGCTTTAACGCCATTTTCAATCAGCATCCGCGCGGCGTCGACGTCCAGCTCATTCTGGGTGGCGCAGGGCAGGGCGATATCAACAGGTACACACCACGGCTGCTTACCCTCCAGGTAGGTCAGACCAAACTCGCGGGCATAGTCGGCGACGCGGCCATCGCGGCTGGCTTTGATTTCGCACAGGCGCGCCAGTTTTTCGCTGGTAAAGCCGGCTTCATCGACCACTGTCCCGTTCGAATCAGAGGCGGTGATCACGCGAGCGCCGAACTCCATGGCTTTCTCAATGGCGTACTGAGCCACGTTACCGGAACCCGATACCGCGACGCGCAACCCTTCCATTCCCAGACCGTGGCGCTTGAGCATGGCGTTGGTGAAGTAAATCAACCCATAGCCGGTAGCTTCCGGACGGATCAGGCTACCACCAAATGACAACCCTTTGCCGGTAAAGACGCAGGCGGTGTTGTTGGAGAGCTTTTTCATCATCCCGGCCATGTAGCCAACCTCACGGCCGCCGACGCCGATATCCCCGGCGGGAACGTCGGTATCTGCGCCCAGGTGGCGATACAGTTCGGTGACCAGCGCCTGGCAGAAGCGCATTACTTCGCCTTCGCTCTTACCTTTTGGATCAAAATCGCTGCCGCCTTTACCGCCGCCCATTGGCAGGGTGGTGAGGGCATTTTTAAAGGTTTGCTCAAAGCCGAGGAACTTAAGGATGGAGAGGTTTACTGAAGGGTGGAAACGCATACCGCCTTTAAAAGGGCCGATAGCGGAACTGAACTGTACCCGCCAGGCCCGATTTACCTGAACCTGATTGCGGTCATCGACCCATGCTACCCGGAACTGAATCACTCGCTCCGGTTCTACCAGTCGTTCCAGCAGCGCGTTCTGGCGGTAGCGCGGGTTCTGTTCCAGGAAGGGCCACAGCGTGGTCATCACTTCCCGTACCGCCTGAGCAAATTCGGGTTGATAGGGGTCGCGCTGCTTTACGTTGGCAAGAAACTGCTCCAGAGATAAAGACTGTTCCATAGAACATTGGCTCCTGTTCGTTGATAACTTTTATTTATGATGAAGTGTGTATCAGACGTGCACTAAATGGTTATGACCCTGATAAAACGCTGCCTGATCGTTTGCGTTTTGACTATATCACCAGCAATTACCCGTCAGGCAAGCGAAAATTATCCCAGGGAGGAAGATTATTAAAAAACATCATAAGATTTTCTTATGAAGAAATGATTCGAATGTAACACACTGGCAGATACCGCTGTGTCCATTGATTTACTACACTCAATGTTAACAGAGGCAGGATATCGTGCTGGGCAATGAGTGATCCAGGTCACTCTTTATGGAGGGGAAATGGCGATGGCGCCAGTCAGGTTATGGGGAGTCGTGGGCGCGCTGCTGTGCTTCAGCGCCCCGCTATTTGCACAACAGCGAGCGGCGGATGTGGAGGTTTCTGTTCCCCCGCAGGTCTTTACCACGCAGCGCCAGGCCGCGACTCCGTGCGCCAGTTGCTGTGTTTATGAAGACCGGCAATACAGCGAGGGGGCGGTGATTAATGTCGGGGAAATCCTGCTCCAGTGCCTGAGAGATGATAAAGCGGTCAGCACTCAGCCGCTGGCCTGGCGGCGGATTGAGCGATAAAGGCCTCCAGCAATGGAACATCCGCGGGCGCCAGCGGCCAGGCGAAAATCTGCGCCGGCGGGCACCAGATGACCTCGCTGTGGCAGTGTAGCTGGAGGGTTCCGCTGAACTCTCTGACATACCACGCGTGCAGGTTAATCAGACGCCCGGACACCTCCCGCTGGTGGCTGGCGATATAGCGTTCGGGATGGGCGCGAATGCCCAGCTCTTCATAAAGCTCACGCGCCAGCGCCTGTGGCTGGCTCTCGCCGGGCTCCACTTTGCCGCCGGGAAACTCCCAGAGGCCAGGCTGATCTCCGCCGGCAGGGCGTCTGGCAAGCAGCAGGTTACCCTGTTCTTCGATGATGGCGGCAACGACATCAATGGTCTGGTGCATAGATTCACAGCTTTGACAGAGGCGATAACGCCGGAGGTGGGCTTCCGACGTCGCATGGGTAATCAGAAATCAAAGGCGGCCCAGACCGGCGCATGGTCGGACGGTTTTTCCATGGCGCGGATCTGGTAATCAATACCGGTCGCGACACAGCGTTGCGCCAGCGGCTGGCTGGCCAACAGCAGGTCGATACGTAGCCCACGGTTATCATCAAAGCCTTTTGAACGGTAGTCAAACCACGAAAAATGATCGCTGGTTTGCGGATTAGCGTGGCGGAAGGTATCCACCAGCCCCCAGCTTAACAGGTGTTCCATCCATTCGCGCTCTTCCGGCAGGAAGGAGCATTTCCCGGTTCGTAGCCAACGTTTGCGGTTGTCATCGCCAATGCCGATGTCCAGATCGGTCGGGCTAATGTTCATATCGCCCATAATCAACACGGGATTTTCTCGGGAGAGCTCATTTTCCAGGTATTGCTGGAGATTGCGGTAGAAAGCGGCCTTGGCGGGGAATTTAACCGGATGGTCACGGCTTTCCCCCTGCGGGAAGTAGCCGTTAATCACTGTCAGGTTGCCCAGCGGAGAGGGAATTTCCGCGATAATCAGGCGGCGCTGGGCGTCCTCTGCGTCATCGGGAAAACCGCGCCGCACCGTGATCGGCGTCTCTTTGGTTAACAGCGCCACGCCGTAGTGGCCTTTCTGACCGTGATAAAACACGTTATAGCCGAGTTTAGCCACCTCTTCGAGAGGAAACATGTCATCGTGGACTTTGGTTTCCTGCAGGCCAATCACATCCGGCTGGTGCTGTTCGACAATGGCTGCCAGTTGATGGGGACGAGCCCGTAGCCCGTTGATATTAAAAGAGACAAATTTCATAGTCGCGATCATTTCTGCAAGGTGAATGATGGCAGGATGGTAGCAGAAAATACGCCGCAGTGCGCTGTCGGAAACCGGGGAAATTTTCACGGGTATTATTCTTTCAGGACTACGTCGGGCTATGGCTTATTTTCATCCCGCAGGTCATTGACATTTGCGATTAGCGAGCGGTTATTTTCCCATAACGTAACGGGTATAAACCGCAGCGCTAACCGTACGACTGATATCGGCGCTGTTATTTTCGGGGTAATACGTTGAGGTTGAGTATGGTAAATCATTGCTCAGCGCGGAGACATTATTCCTTGCTTCCTTATTAATTATGCGAAGAAATTATTTTCCTGAAGTGATGGTATTGGTGGTTTATTACTATTATTTATCTTCCATGAAGATGTCCACGTCATGACGAGCGGTTCAATAACGGGATAGTCTCGCCGTGCGGCGATATTCCGCCAGAACATCGTGCGCCGCGGAGGCGCTGTAATTAGCCCGGCGGCAGACTCGTCGCCGGCCCGGGCTGGCCCGGTATCGCTGGGGGGCAGCGCTGCGCTGATTATCCGTTGTGGCGATGGTAATTGTTCTGGTGGGGCAGATAAAAAGAAAAACCAAATATCCAGAGTATTCCTGGTTAAAACTTTCCCTGCTGTGATAATTGCGCTACACTTTCTCCATCGTTTCTCCTGAATCACGTCGTTATCATATTATTTTGTGGACTCTGCGTGGTTTATCCTTTTTTTCTCCATAATTGCGTAGAATTTGATTTTTATACTTTCAATGATTTACCGAGACAGTGATTAATTGACTTTAAACACCGTAAGCTTATTCCTGTCAACGCGACAAACCCTGTCGCTGAATAACTGAAAGAAAAGGACATGAACATGCGTAAATTAACTGCGATTTTTGTAGCATCTACTCTGGCCCTTGGCGCAGCTAATCTGGCGCACGCGGCAGACGCTTCGACCACCGCGGCACCGAAAGATAATGCGGCGGGTATGGCGGGTATGCAGCACAAAGGCCCGCGCGGTCCGCATCACGAGATGATGTTTAAAGACCTCAATCTGACCGACGCCCAGAAACAGCAGGTGCGCGAAATCATGAAAGCCCAGCGCGGCGACATGCAGCCGCCGTCACAGGAAGAGCGTCGCGCTATGCACGACATCATCGCCAGCGACAGCTTCGATCGTGCAAAAGCGGAAGCCCAGATTGACAAAATGGCCGGACAGCAAAAAGCCCGGATGCTGAAACACATGGAAACGCAGAACAAGATCTACAACATCCTGACTGCGGATCAGAAAAAACAGTTTAATGCCAATTTTGAGAAGCGCCTGACAGAACGTCCGGCACGAGGCGATAGAATGGCTCCTGCTCAGCAATAATTACTGAAGCGCAGAACATAAGACCGCCGAACCTGTCCATAAATGGCTGTTGCCGTGGGCAGGTCCGGCGGTTTTCTTTTGTCCGTCCACTGCCATAGCGCAAAATATGCCCCGCCGCTGCGTTTGTTCCCGTCGGTACCTGCCACTTGTTAGCCGTCGCGGCTTCACTACAATAGCGTTAACATTTCAGTGTCGGCAAAATACCGGGCGTTGACGCTGGCGCTATAGCCAGAATCTTTAGCGCGACTGGAATATCGCGTTTTTTTCGTTGCCGGGTCGCCGGCGGCAACACTCGCTAAAAAGGATCGACCATGACTGCGTTTTACGCGCCGATTGTAATGCTGCCCGGAGGCTGGGCGCGCCAGGTACGTATCGAGGTGAATCATCTGGGCATGATTAGCGATGTCCAGCCTGGCCGCGAGGCTCAGGGTTGTACGCTACTGGATGGCGTCGTGATCCCCGCCATGGTGAATCTGCATTCGCGGACTTTCCTCAGCGCTATCGCCGGCCTTGATGAGGTGCGCAGCGATATTCCTGCCGTTTCACGGCCGTGGCGTGAACTTCTGCAGCGCTGCCTGACGCCAGAGCAGGCTGGCGCGATTGCCTGTCGGGCGTATATTGACATGCTCAAGGGCGGCTATACCCAGGTGGCGGAATTTCACTACCTGCACCACGATCCGCAGGGCAAGCCCTGGACCCAGGGGGAGCAGATGCTCCAGCAACTGATTGTCGCGGCGGACCAGGTTGGTATTGGTCAGACGCTGCTGCCGGTGTTAGTCAGCCACAACGGGTTCGGCGCTCGTCCGGCCGATAAGGCCCAGCGCCGGCTGGTACAGGATGTGGATCGCTACCTGCGGCTCCAGCAGGCGCTGGCGGGCGCTCTGGTACGTTATCCGCTGATCAATCAGGGTATCGGTTTTTATTCTTTGTCCGCCGTCACTCAGGAGCAAATGGAAGATGTGCTGGAGGCCTGTGATTACCGGTTACCGGTATATCTGCCGGTCGCCGTCTCTGCCCGGGAAGTTGAGGCATGTCTGGCGTGGAGCGGTGAGAAGCCGGCAGAATGGTTGTTTAACCGCTTCGCCGTAGATGAACGTTGGTGCCTGGTCTCTCCTGCTTATCTGGATGCGCAGGAGCGCGCTCTGCTGGCGGAAAGCCGGGCGGTGGCGGGGATGTGCCCACTGGCGCAGGCCAGCGAAGGCGCCGGGAGATTCCCGGTCAGCGACTATATTCACCAGGGCGGCGCATGGGGGATTGGCAGCGACGGTTACCTGACGCCCGGCGCAGCGGAAGAATTACGGATGCTGGAGCTCACCCAGCGGCTGCGCGATGGTCAGCCGCAACGCATGGCACTACCGGAGTGGCCTCAGGTGGGGGAGGTGCTGTGGCGCCAGGCCGCGGCGGGCGGCGCCCGCGCCGCCGGGGTGATGCTCGGCGGGATTGCTCCCGGATTGCGCGCCGACTGGCTGGTGCTGGAGCAGGATGCCTGGCTCAGCCACGTGGATGATTATGGGCTGCTCAACCGCTGGATTTTCGGCCGCGGCAGTCGGCAAATCCGCGATGTCTGGGTGGCCGGGCGCGAGGTCATCGCCCGGCGCCGCCATGCGCTGGATGCGTCATGCGACGCCGCGTTTGCCCGGGCGATGCAGGAACTTAACGCCTGGCCAGAACCGTTTCGCTCCTGAAAGCGGCGTATTTGATTATGCCGCACGGGTGGCATGCCAGCACAACAGCGAACCGGCAACCACCAGAATCACCCCCTGCCAGAAAGACCAGCCGGGAGAAAGTCCCAGCCACAGACTGGCGATCAGCGCCGACATCACCGGCGTGAAGTAAGAGGCGGTTGCCAGCAGGGTCATATTGCCATGCTGGATACCGCGGTTCCAGGCCGAATAGGCGACCGCGGTGGACAGGCCCATAAACAGCAGTTGTAGTATTGGCGACAGGGCCGGGCGAATCGGCGGCGTATCGCTGACCATCACCATGGCCCACAGTACCAGCGCCGTAGCGCAGAAGAACAGCGTAACGCCGCTCTTACCGTTGGCCCAGCGCCGGGTCAGATTGCAGTACAGCGCCCAGATAATGGCGGCGCTGAACGCCAGACTATAGGCCAGCGGATTATCCTGAACATTGCTCCACAGCAGGGTGAAGGACCAGGGGTTATCGCCACGTACTACCTGAAACACGCCGATCAGCGCCAGCAGCAGGCCTGGCCAGAGCCAGAAGCGCCAGCGCTGCTGGTTGATAAACAGCGCAAACAGGATAGTCAGGCTCGGCCACAGGTAGTTGATCATTCCCAGCTCCAGTGACTGGGCTCGGGTATGCGCCAGCCCGACGGCCAGCGCCAGGCAAATCTCATAGCCGATGAACAACGCGCCACCGCAGATCAGATAGCGTCGCGGCAGTATTCCCGGACGCGGGATCCCCTGCGACAGGCAGAGAAAAATCGCGCTCAGGCTGTAAATCAGCGCAGCGCTGGTCAGCGGGCTAAAGTGTTCCGCCAGGCTACGGAACAGCCCGACGGAAGTGCTCCACAATAAAATGGCCACCAGCCCTGCCAGCGTGGCGCGTTGCGATCCTGATTCCATAAGTGTTTTGTAAACAGCCAGTGTTGTGTTTAGTGAAGACGGCCGCGCTCATTGAGACAGCGGCGTCGCAACATTGCCGGGCGCTGCGCCCGGCAGGGCGGTTATTTTTTCCAGAAATCATCAAAGACGGTAATTGGCGGGCGGCGCTTGTGCTCTGTACGGGTATACCAGTCTTCAATAATACGGCTGATTTCCGGCGCCATGCTTTTCCCTTCCAGATAGTCATCAATCTGCTCGTAGCTGACTCCCAGCGCGGTTTCATCTGGCAGTGAAGGGCGATCGTCTTCAAGATCGGCGGTGGGTTTTTTCAGATACAGATGTTCCGGACAGCCCAGGGTTTTCAGCAGCAGTTTGCCCTGGCGCTTGTTGAGGCGGTAGATTGGGTTAATGTCAGTACCGCCGTCGCCATATTTGGTAAAGAAGCCGGTGACGGCCTCCGCGGCATGGTCAGTGCCCACCACCACGCCTTTGGTCATACCGGCGATGCTATACTGGGCTTTCATACGCTCACGCGCTTTTTCATTGCCGCGCACAAAGTCGCTGAGTGTGATGCCCGCGTCGCGCAGGGCCTGCTCGCTGGCCAGCACCGCGCCTTTGATATTCACCGTTAACGACTGGTCCGGTTCAATAAAGGCGATAGCGTCCTGGCAATCCTGCTCGTCGGCCTGAACGCCATAGGGGAGGCGTACGGCGATAAACTGATAGTCATGGTCGCCGGTCTCCTGACGCAGTTCGTCGATTGCCATCTGACACAGCTTCCCGGTAAGAGTGGAGTCCTGGCCGCCGCTGATGCCCAGCACCAGACTTTTAATAAACGGATAAGTCGTCAGGTAGGACTTGAGAAAATCCACGCTGCGGCGGATCTCGTGCTGAGGATCGATATGCGCCTGAACGCCCAGTGCCTGAATAATCTCTTGCTGCAGAGCCATTTAACCCCTCCATTAATGAGAAACCGGCCCGGATGGGGCGGCAAAAAGAGTAACCTGCTCAAAACTACCCGTTTGCCGGGCAAACGACAAGCCGCGCCGCCAGAACAGGCGCTAAGCGCATTATTTTAAAGTACTTCCTGCGAACAGATAATCGTGATTGATTGTAACTAAAAGTGCTAACAGGTTGAAAAATGTTATTTTATATTCCAGGCTTAGTCTACGAGTGAAATAATAAGAGGACATATAATGAACAAGCATTTTGCAGGAATTCTGGGCGCCGCAGCTGTTCTGACCATGCTGGCGGGGTGTACGGCTTACGATCGCACCAAAGATCAGTTCACGCAGCCGGTGGTAAAAGATGTGAAAAAAGGCATGAGTCGTGAGCAGGTGCGCCAGATAGCCGGTCAGCCGTCATCGGAAATTACGATGGTTCACGCCCGCGGTACCTGCCAGACCTATATTCTGGGGCAGCGCGATGGCAAGATGGAAACTTACTTCGTGGCGCTGGATGATACCGGTCATGTGATGAATTCCGGCTACCAGAGTTGCGCAGAGTACGATACCGATCCAGCGCAGCAGAAATAATCGTTTTCCGGTTATAAAATAAGGGTGAGCCTTATGGCTCACCCTTATTTTTATGCCGGAACCGCCGCGGCTTTACCCTCCCGGGACCAGATACGGTGTTCGGCTAACTGGCGCAGGAAGGTATCCATGAAATTCCCGTCCGCGGTATCCGCCTCCACCACGCCATGCTCGCCGTGAGAGTCGACGCCAATAACGCGGGTTAATTTCCGCGCTTCACCGCACAGGCCGATGACTTTCAGATGCTTATAGGCTTCCAGTAAATAATAACTGGCCTCGCCGCACTGCCGGAGTTGTACGATATCGCCTCCAGGCACCAGCACCGCGTCTACCGAAACGGAAGGCGAACCGGCGAACGTCCCCGCCACTGGCAGGCGTGAGCCATCGTCAGCTTCGACCTCGCCCATCCGCTGATACAGCAGCTTAGCGTGAACGCCCTGGGCCGTCAGCGCCTGCAGTATGGCCATTAAATCGCTGGCGCGGGTGCGTTCATTAAGCAAAATGGCCACCACGCGTCCCTTAATCGACCCGCCGGCAACGGCGTAAAGGCTCAGAGAGGGATCTTTTTTCAGGCCGTTAACGTCGGCAGGCGGAGCGATATTGCGTTGTTGGTCGCTGAGTACAATGCCGAGATTGTCGGCCACTCCCTGCGCCAGCGTGATATCAATCCGCGCCAGTTGGTCCACCAGCCGTTCGCGGATATAACCGCGTACCACTTTGCTCAGCTCGAAACTGAACGCGGCGATAATATGCTGCTGTTCCACCGGGGTCTGGCTGTTCCAGAATAGTCGCGGATGGGCATAATATTCACCGAAAGAGGGGCTGCGCTCGCGGATTTTGGCGCCGTCCACCCGAGCCTGGTAAGATTCAAAACCGCCGCGTTTTGGCGCTGGCGGCGTTTCCCGGGGCCAGTTGTCATTAATCGAGTTCGGTTCGTAGTTAGCGGGGTTGGTATCGATATCCATCCGGTGCATACCGTCACGCTGGAAGTTGTGATACGGGCAAGTTGGGCGGTTAATTGGAATTTCGTGGAAATTTGCTCCGCCGAGACGGCTGATCTGGGTATCGGTGTAGGAAAAGAGCCGCCCCTGAAGCAGCGGATCGTTGGTAAAGTCCAGTCCCGGCACAATATGACCCGGGTGAAACGCCGCCTGTTCGTTTTCGGCAAAGAAGTTATCCGGATTGCGGTTGAGTACCATTTTGCCTACCAGTCTGACCGGTACCAGCTCCTCCGGGATCAGCTTGGTAGGATCGAGCAGGTCAAAATCGAATTTAAATTCATCTTCCTCAGGAATGAGCTGGAGTCCAAGCTCATATTCCGGGAAATCGCCTGCTTCAATTGATTCCCATAAATCGCGGCGGTGAAAGTCCGGGTCGCGACCGGTCAGTTTCTGAGATTCGTCCCAGATTAGCGACGCCTTGCCGGCTACCGGCTTCCAGTGAAAGCGCACGAAAGTGGCTTTGCCGTGGGCGTTGATCAGGCGGAAAGTGTGAATACCGAAACCTTCCATCGTGCGAAAGCTGCGCGGCAGAGCGCGATCGGACATCGCCCACAGCACATTGTGTAGCGTTTCCGGCTGCAGTGAAACATAGTCCCAGAAGGTATCGTGGGCGCTGGCGCCCTGAGGAATCGCCCAGTGGGGCTCCGGTTTTACCGCATGGACGAAATCGGGGAATTTATGGGCATCCTGAATGAAAAATACCGGCGTGTTATTCCCCACTAAATCAAAAATCCCCTCCTGCGTATAAAATTTGGTGGCGAAACCGCGGATATCCCGCACCGTATCGGCTGATCCGGCGCCGCCCTGGACGGTGGAGAAGCGTACAAAAACCGGCGTGGTTTTACCTGCCCCGGACAAAAAATCCGCTTTGGTGAATTCACTCAGGCTCTCATAGGCCTGAAAATAGCCGTGGGCTGCTGAACCGCGGGCATGAACGATGCGCTCCGGGATGCGTTCATGGTCGAAGTGGGTAATTTTCTCTCTCAGGATGAAGTCTTCCAGCAGGGTCGGCCCGCGACTGCCGGCGCGCAGTGAGTTTTGATCGTCAGCAATACGCACCCCCTGATTGGTGGTGAGCGGTACTTCTTTACTACCTTTGCGGAACGGTTCCAGGGCGTCAAGCTTATCGCTGCGGGTTTGCGGCGCTTTCAGGCTACCGGGGGCGGTGGGAAACTCTCCGGGAAGCGTGGGTTTAGCGGGGGGCTGATGGCTATTATCAGCCGGCGCCAGCGAGTCCAGGCCTGGCCGGGATTCACTGGCATCATGTACCGGGGAAGTATGGCTTTCTGGTTGTTGTTTCGACATTGCACTCGTCTCCTGTTTTCATTACTGAAAAATGGTCGTTGTTGCGTTACAACCCGTTAACTATAGAGTACCCGGCAGACTCTGCAGGCCGTCAGGCTGGTAAGAAGGAGACGGCGCGCTAAGGAATAAGGGCATTCCAGCGCGTCCTGGGGTATAATGGCAAGTTCATAATGTGCAATTGAAATTAAGTGAATTCCGACGCATATGAAACCACATCGCCAACAAAATCGCCGCATCATTAGTTACACGCCCCGGGTTGAACCGGCGCCGCCGGAACATGCCTGGCGGCTGGAGGAGTTCCGGGATGTCTGGGTGTTGCGCGGTAAATATGTGGCGTTTGTGCTGTCAGGGAATCGCTTTCGCCAGTCCCCGAAGTTTGACGCGCCCCAGGCGGCCCAGCGCTGGGCCGATCAGGTCAGGCAGGATGAATTATAAGGTCCCTGGGTATGGTATTGAGGTTATAATGACCGCATTATTATCAGCGCTGCTCTATTTTAATGTTAAATGAATTTGTTTTTTTTATTATCAAAGAGACAGTCAGATAAACTCCTTATCAAATGATAGTATATTGTTTTTTTCTGGGTTTTGCTTTTTTATATAAAATGTTTATATTTTAGATGAGTCGCTTCTACTTGTATTACTCTGATTTTGCCTTGAGATGGCCATAATTTTGAAATGAAAATGACTGGGTGGTTGAGTGAGATAAAACATTGCTTGTGAAGATTGAAGCATGACGAGTATCATATTGCGGTGGGCGAAAGTTGGTGTAATATATTTACTGGCTTGAATTTTTTCATGCCTCTTTATGATTGTTTTTACAAAAGGATAATTGATACATATGAAACAGTTAACAAATAAAGAAATGGAATCAGTCAATGGCGGTATTTTTCTTGCGCTGTTCGTTATGAATACCGTGAAGTCTCTTGATATTTCAGGAGCAATCAATAAAATTTTTAGTGAAGACGGTCCTGTGACACCACCTGTTCCGGAAGATAAGGCTGCAGCTGACGCATCGAGTCGCTTCATCGAAAACATGCAGAAAATGTTTGGATCTTCTGGTGGTCGTGATCTGGCTAAAGTTGCAGAAAAAATTGGTTTAGTTGGTGTGGTAAACTCTATCTTTGGATGGTAATAGGTTTATATTATGGCATCAGGTATGTTCTCTGAATTGAATTTTTATTGATTTGATATTCAATTCTGGTAGTGCAGTATGGTTTTTCTGTTATCGAAAAAACATTAATTGATGCCTGATAATGGCCTGTTTTCTTAAAAAGGTGCCGGGATTTTTATGTCGGCACCTTTTCTGATGTACTATGGTCATCATGAAGTGCTCTTGATTTGGCCTGTTTGACGATGGGTACTTATAATTCGTGATATTCAATAATGTAGAGAACTATGAATACAGTGTACTACTGATGTTATTCCTGACTCCGTAACTTTTAGGAAGGTATTCTTATTTCTGCATAAGGTCTGTTTTGATGATTTTATTTCGAACAATACCATTCGATGTATACATATTTTAAACAGCCCGTTATTCCGGAGTCATATAGTGTTATTTAATAGAAATTTTCCAACCCGGGAGCCTCCTCCGTTAAGTAAGATGCTACGGAGGAGGGACTTTACATAGATGTTTTAACGATGGGCCAGTTCGGCCTCGTCTTCGCTGTTCAGGATCTGTTTATCGGTTTGCCCCATCAACTGGCTGGTAATCGTCCCTGCGGTCATTGAACCGCTGACATTCAGGGCGGTACGGCCCATATCAATTAACGGTTCCACTGAAATCAGCAGCGCCACCAGGGTGACCGGCAGACCCATTGCCGGCAGCACGATAAGCGCGGCGAATGTCGCGCCGCCGCCGACGCCGGCGACCCCGGCGGAACTGATGGTCACCATCCCGACCAGGGCAGCTATCCACATCGGATCCAACGGATTAATGCCCACGGTCGGCGCCACCATCACTGCCAGCATCGCCGGATAGAGACCGGCGCAACCGTTCTGGCCAATGGTCGCGCCAAACGACGCCGCGAAACTGGCGATAGACTCCGGAACGCCGAGGCGACGGGTCTGAGCTTCAATGTTCAGCGGAATACTGGCGGCGCTGGAACGGCTGGTAAACGCGAATGTCAGTACCGGCCACACCTTGCGGAAATATTTAATCGGGCTAACGCCGGTAAACAGTAGCAACAGCGCGTGGACGCCGAACATGATAGCCAGGCCCAGATAAGAGGCCACCACAAAGCTGCCCAGTTTAATAATGTCCTGCAGGTTAGAGCCTGCGACCACTTTGGTCATCAGCGCCATCACCCCGTACGGGGTCAGTTGCATCACCAGACGCACTAATTTCATCACCCAGCTTTGCAGGGTGTCGATAGCCACCTGAACCCGCTGGCCTTTAGCGGCATCGTCTTTAAGCAATTTCAGCGCCGCGACGCCGAGGAAGGCGGCGAAAATCACCACGCTGATCACCGATGTCGGGTTGGCGCCGGTGAGATCGGCAAACGGATTTTTGGGGATAAATGACAGCAACAGCTGCGGTACGCTCAGGTTCGCCACTTTCCCGGCATAGTTGCTTTCTATGGCGTTAAGGCGCGCCGTTTCCGCGCTACCCTGGACCAGCCCCTCCGCCGTCAGGCCAAACAGGTTGGTGACCAGCACCCCGACAAGGGCGGCGATCAGTGTGGTAAACAGCAGCGTGCCAATGGTCAGGACGCTGATTTTCCCCAGCGATGAGGCATTATGCAGCCTGGCCACCGCGCTGAGGATCGAGGCAAAGACCAGCGGCATGACAATCATTTGCAGTAGCTGAACATAGCCGTTACCAACGATGTTGAACCACTGAATAGACTGCGCCATCACCGGATTATCCGAGCCGTAAATGACCTGCAGCGCCAGACCAAAGATCACGCCAACGGCCAGGCCCAACAGGACTTTTTTCGCCAGGCTCCATTGAGTGTGGCGGGTCTGCGCCAGCGCCAGTAGCAGGATAACGAATACCGCAATATTCGCTATAAGTGGAAAGTTCATCCCCGTTCTCCTTCATTATTATCTGGCTGGGACGGCCAACCCCGACATAACTTGCCGCTATGGCGGAAAATACCGCCGAAAAGGTTACCAATCCCGGCCTGTCAGGCATGAAATATTGGTCATGCCTTTATACCGCACAGGGTAGCAGATGGCGTGGCGGCTCGCTTATACCCAAAAGGAATGGTTTATTCTTTTATTAATGATTATGGCTCTTTTTTAGTCGCCGCGATGGGAAATAAAGTGCGTGAAACTGGTTTGCAGCGAATAAATCAACTGCGATGACCAGCGCACCGCGCCATTTTCCGGCAGGGATGACGGCATCCAGACAGCAAAACCGAATAGCGCCATACACAGCGCGCGTTCCAGTTGGTTGTGCTTATGGGGGGTGATCAGCGGCAGGCGGAAGCGCCAGCGGCAGGGCCACAGTAAGGGGACCCCGGCCGGCGTGAGCATATCGGCGAGGATATGGCTCAGGTAGCCAAGCACCATTCCCTGTAGCGCATCGGTGGGGATAAACCAGCTCTCCGGAACTTTCAGATAAAACAGGGTTAATCCGCCAAAGACGGCCAGCAGGCTGTGGGTAAAACCCCGATGGCCAAACGCCCTGGCGATCGGCGCGGAAATCCATTTCAATCGCTGGCCGAGAAAGGACTTCGGGTGATCGATGTCCGGCAACAGGCAGGTCAGGACCGCCGAAGGGATAATATGCCACCAGTCGCCCTGGGCGAGCACCGGCGTGAGTTCCGCGTTCTTAGCGAAGACCGCACAGGCAATAGAAAAAAGCAGGTGGCCTTCCGCCGTCATGATACAACCCAGGGTTACTGTCGATTTATCCAGTATAGGGTTTTTATATAGTGGGGGGAAGTAGTGACGCTGTAACAGTTTGTCAACGTCACACCACAGCCTGACGCTAGCGCGCCAGCCAGCCGCCGTCTACCGCGATAGTGTAGCCATTAACATAGTCCGACGCCCGCGAGGCGAGAAAAATGACGCAGCCCTGGAGATCTTCCGGGGTCCCCCAGCGGCCTGCGGGGATCCGCTCCAGAATTTGCTGGTTGCGTGCTTCATCTTCGCGTAGCGCCTGGGTGTTATTCGTCTCCATATAGCCTGGAGCAATGGCGTTGACATTAATGCCTTTCGCCGCCCACTCGTTAGCCAGCAGGCGGGTTAATCCCTGCACGCCGCTTTTGGAGGCGGTATAAGAGGGGACCCGGATGCCGCCCTGGAAGGAGAGCATTGAGGCGATGTTAATGATTTTCCCGCCGCTGTTCTGGCGAATAAACTGCTGCGCCACCGCCTGGGAGAGAAAAAAGACCGATTTCAGGTTCAGATTAATCACATCGTCCCAGTCTTGTTCGCTGAAGGTCAGCGCATCGGCGCGGCGAATAGTGCCGGCATTGTTGACCAGAATGTCGATATGCCCCTTGTGCTCAACGGCTTGGGCAACGACCTGCGCAATATTTTCCTGGCGGCTGAGATCGGCCTGAACGGCAGTGAACTGCTGTCCCAGGGCCTGCACTTTAGCAGCGGTATCGTGGGGAATTTTACGGCTCACGCCGACGATATCGCAGCCAGCGCCGGCGAGACCCAGCGCCATACCTTGCCCCAAACCGGTGTCACAACCGGTGACAATGGCAACTTTCCCCTGAAGACTGAAAGCGTCCAGTATCATAGTACCCCCACAGTGTAATGCATCGGGCACGCCGGAATGGCGTACCCTTTACCTGAAAGCATAACCGTGGAGGGCGCAAAAAACAATTTTTATGAAACGGCGTTTTATTTTTTAATTGGCTGATCCAACAGATGCGCCGGCGTCAGTTCGATGAGGGATGGCAGTTGCACATCCGCCAGCGTCCAGCGCGGATCGGCACGGTTTTCCGCCGCGGGTACAACGATGGAGCGCATCCGGGCGGCTTTAGTGGCGACCATTCCGTTTATTGAATCTTCCAGCGTGACGCACTGCAGGGGGTTAACCCCGAGTTTGGCCGCCGCGTCGAGGTAGACCTGCGGATGGGGCTTGCTGTAGGGCAGATGTTCTGCGGAGGCCAGGGCATCAAATTGTTCGCGCAATCCCAGCATTTGCAGCACTTGTTCAAGCATTCTCATCGGCGAGGCGGAAGCCAGACCCACTTTCAGGCCCCGGGCTTTACACAGGGCCACCGCTTCGCGCACGCCGGGCAGGATGGGCCGTTTCTCTTCCACCAGTTCTATGGCCCGGTTGATGATGCGCCCGGTCACCTCGGCTTTCGACGGACCCTGCCAGGGCTGAAGGGCGTACCACATATCGACAACCATATCGATACGCAACCCCAGGGCATCCGTCATTTCGCCGCGGCGTGAAATATCTACGCCCAGCGACGCAATGATTTCCAGTTCCGCTTCGTCCCACAAGGGTTCGGAATCGATCAGCAAACCGTCCATATCAAAAATCGCGGCGCACACCTGAGGTGCTGTGGTCATGGTACTACTCCTGTACTGGATGAAGAGAATTAGACTTGTCAGATGTTACCCTTTAGCCATCGGTTATCAAAATTCAGGCGAAAATTCCCGGTTCAGGGTAGACTTAAGGCGCTCTTATTACGACGTCTGAATCAAGGGGAAAGAATGACGTATCAACAAGCGGGACGGCTTGCCATACTGAAACGGGTTGTGGGGTGGCTGGTTTTTATTCCGGCACTGATCTCAACGGTTATTTCCGTGCTGAAGTTCATGTATGAACACAGCGACAAGCAGCCCGGCATCAATGCCGTCATGCTGGATTTCGCCCATGTCATGATCGATATGGTGCGTTTCAATACACCTTTCCTGAACATTTTTTGGTACAACTCGCCGCTACCCAATTTTCAGCATCAGGCCAACGTCATGTTCTGGGTTATCTATATTCTGATTTTTGTCGGTATCGCTCTGCAGACTTCCGGCGCGCGTATGTGGCGTCAGTCTCGTTTCCTGCGCGAAGGCATCGAGGATCAACTGATTCTGGAAAAAGCCAAAGGCGAAGAAGGGCTGAGCCGCGCCCAACTGGAAGCCCGGGTCGTGGTGCCTCATCACACGATTTTGCTGCAGTTTTTCCCGCTTTATGTGCTGCCGGTGCTGATTATTGTCGCCGGGTACTTCTTCTTTAAACTGTTAGGCTTTCTGTAGCGCCTTACGCCCGGCCAGCGAGCGCCGGGCGCAGTGTCTTTCCTCAGGCGGCAAGTATACGCTCCAGCGCCTGCTGGGCGGCGACCAGATGCTGCCCGCCGAACAGTATCGCCCGGTTGAGTAAGGTATACAGCTGATACAGCGGCTGTCTGTCGAGAAAATCCGCCGGTAGCGGGGACACCGACTGGTAGCCGTCATAGATCTGTGGTGGTTGCTCCGGGTGCAGCGGCAGCATTGCCAGATCGCACTCCCGGTCGCCCCAGTAGCAGGCGGGATCGAAAATTACCGGCCCCAGCGGCCCCAGGGCGCAGTTACCGGACCACAAATCCCCGTGCAGTAACGACGGCTGCGGCTGGTGGGCCGCCAGCATTTGTTGAACCAGGTCGACAATCTGATCGATATCGCCAAACTGAATGCCTTTTTCCGCCGCCAGCTCCAGTTGCCAGCCAATGCGCTGCTCGGCGAAGAAGGTCGACCAGCGCCGCTGCCAGGCGTTAGGCTGCGGTGTTGTCGAGAGATCATTATCAAAGTCGAGGCCGAACTGCGGCTGGTCGCTCCACAGGTGCAGCCTGGCCAGTTGCTGCCCCAGTAAGAACGCGTTATGGGCGTCAAGGGGTTTCATGGGCAAATATTCCAGCAACAGGAAACTATAATCCCGGTCGCTGCCAACGCCCCAGACAGTCGGCACCGCCACCGTTTTACTGCGTGCCAGCAACTGCAACTGGTCGGATTCGGCGGTGAAGATGGGGAGTAGTTCGCGTTCATCGCATTTTACGAAAAAATCCTTCCCGGCATAGCGTAAACGCCAGGCTGCGTGGATTTCTCCGCCGGGTAGCTCGACTCGCTGTTCGATTTCCGCTGCGCCGAGTTGCTCACTTAACAGACGACTGATGGCTTGCCACATAATGTTATCCCCATGTTGTCTGACATATCATTACCTTAGCGCGTAACCGGCGATCAAAACAACGATGTATCGCACAACCCGCATTCAGGGTTCGGGAAAATCGCTTATTTTTTCCTGGCGCCACTGCTCCCAGGTGGTGATGGTGATGTCCGGCGTTTCGCCAATAGCGCTGGTCGCCAGAGAGGTGACCAGCTCCGTTACCTCCTGCTGGCTAAGTGGGGTGACGAACCCGTAGCTGCCGGGACCCAGATCGTGAATTTTTCCCTCATCGTCGGCCATGGTGAGCTGAAAACCGGCCCGGGTCAGATGATTGTTGAGTTCGTTCAGCGGCGTCAGTCCCTTAGCCTGCCAGACGATATTGATAATATAGCGGGTAATCGGTTCCTGGCTCATGGTTCACCTCATCAGGATATCTTTGAATATTCATCCGCTTGCGCATCGTACGCTGCTATTGCCGGCACAGATACTGGTAGATAGCGGCGGTATTCTCCGCTGAGCACAGCCGGGTTCCCTGATTCAGGGTTGCAGCGCTGCCGGCGGCGACGCCGTAGCGCGCCATATCCAGCAGCGACGCCCCCTGCGACAGTTTCAGCACCATGGCGCCGACCATACTGTCCCCGGCGCCGACGGTACTCTGGCTTTTCATTGGCGGAGGAACCACCTGAATACACTGCCCGGCGTCTACTGCCAGCGCCCCCTGGGGACCGAGAGAGACCACAACATATCTGGCGGCGCCGCGGGCGACCAGTTCCATTGCCGCCTGGCGCACATCATCGGGGCGACTGAGGGAACGATTCACCAGCGCGCTGAGCTCCTTCTGGTTCGGTTTTACCAGCTCAATATTACCCACCTGCACCGCTCCGCTTAGCGCATCGCCGGAGCTGTCGACAACGCAGCGCACGCCGGCCTGAATCAGCTTTTCGATCAGCGAGGTGAATTGACTGACGCTGACGCCCGGGGGCAGGCTGCCGCTGATAACCAGCAATGAGCCGGCGGGCACCGCCAGCGCCTTTTGCGCCAGCGCCTGATATTCGCTGGCGCTCAATGATGCGCCGGGCATGACGAAACGATATTGCTCACCGCTTGATGAGACATGCACGTGCAGGTTTTGCCGCGTCCAGTCGCTGGTGATCAGCGGGTCGGTGGCGACGCGCTCTTCGCGCAGCAGGGTGAGAAGATGTTCCCCGGTAGCGCCGCCGATGGGAAACAGCGCGGTGGCTTCGCCGCCCAGGTGAACGATCGCTCTGGCGACATTAATCCCGCCGCCGCCAGGTTCAAAGTGCGGCGCGCTACAGCGCAGTTTGCCCTCCGGGTAGATTTGCGGCGTTTGCGTCGCGCTGTCGAGTGACGGCGCCAGCGTTAAAGTGTAAATCGCAGCCATATCACCTCCTGTTATCACGGAATGCTTTAAGAAGGGTAGCACCGATATTTCAACAGGAAAGAATTAACAGTCTGATTTTCAATATGAATATAAAAAGGAAGTTCATAGTAATTTTTAATGATTTTCAGAGCGCCCTTATTCAAAAAATGAAATAAGAATCCATTGCTATGCTTTTCGGGCTTTTTTATAATTTGCCCCCTTTCTCTGGCCATCATTCCTTGATCCTCAGAAAACATTCCGGGACCGTAAGCGTCTCTTTTTTGTTGTACGGACAATACGTTAAATGAATCTTTTGAAGACAGTACCCGCAGCGTTGTTACTGACGGGAAGCACGCTTGTGAATCACTTCGCTGTTGCAGACGATAATGTTTTTACTGTCATGGACGATCCTTCCACCGCGAAAAAACCCTTTGAAGGCACTATCAATGCTGGTTATCTCGCGCAATCGGGGAATTCCACCAACTCATCGCTGACTGCCGACTCCACCATGACCTGGTACGGTAATACCACCGCCTGGTCGCTATGGGGTAATGCCAGCAATACGTCATCAAACGATGAACGATCTTCGGAAAAGTACAGTGCCGGTGGCCGCGGGCGCTATAACCTGACCGATCTGAACTATGTCTTTGGCCAGGCCAGCTGGCTTACCGATCGCTTTAATGGCTACCATGAGCGCGACGTCTTTACCGGCGGTTACGGACGTCAGATCCTTAACGGTCCGCAGCAGAGCCTGCGCATGGAATTTGGCCCGGGCGTGCGCTACGACGAGTATACCGATGGTACTCATAAAACCCAGGCGCTTGGTTACGCCTCCGGTACCTGGGCGTGGCAGTTCACCGACACGGCTAAATTCAGCCAGGGGGTGGCGGTACTGGGAAGTGAAGATACTACGGTAAACTCGGAAACCGCGCTTAATGTGGCGATTAACGAACATTTCGGCCTGAAGGTCGCCTATAACGTCTCCTGGAACTCAAACCCACCGTCTACAGCGCCAGAGCATACGGATACCCGCACATCGGTCACGCTGGGCTATAAGATGTAAATCTGTCTTCAGGGCCGGCGTTAGTTACCGGCCCATTGTCATTGCCGCTAATCTGCGGCCGACGTTTGCCTGCCTGTTATTGGGTTCGATTTAATTAACTTGACGTTTCAATTAAATCAAAATTGTTCGCTGACGATAATTCCATGATTTCTTCATATTTGCCGGAGGGAATCGGGTGTTTAATTTATTTGCCACAAAAAGCCAAACCGATTGGCTGGTAAAAAGTGTGACGTAGATCTATTATTAACTTGTGGGCCAGTGACCTGCTATATAACAAAACATTCGAGAATATAAATATGAAAATAACCCATATCACCGCTGCGGCAATGGTGCTGTCGATGCTGTCATTCGGGGCCTTCGCCGCTCAGCCAGCACAGGATAATGGCACTAGTGCGGCTGTAAAAGCCAGCGTTGTTGAAGCCGGCTCAAATATCGCGCCAGGCGCGCTGTCGACCGGTCAGTCAATGAATGATGCCTTCAATGTGCATACACTGGTTGCCGGAGAATGGTCCTGATTAATTTCTCCGGCGCCTGTAGCCGAAACATTATCAGTTTTATCTTATTGAGCGTGTAATAAAAGAACCGGATTTGCTGTTCCGGTTTTTTTATTTCTTTTTCACTGTCGAATAAAATGGCGTACCGGAAAGTGTGGCGCCTCGTGACATTATTTTAAAATCCTTTCCCGCGGTTTTTATGCAGACGGATTCAGCCCCAAATCATCGCCGCCCAGCGCAGCAGCAGCATCGCCGCGCAAATCGCCACCAGTACTATCACCATCTTGCCGTGTTTTTTAACAAATCGTTTTGAAGGCATCAGTTTCCCCCCGTGGACAGACTGGCGATGATTAACGATTGCCGGCCTGCTGGTAGCGCGCCAGCGCGGCCAGCACCGTACGCTGCGAGAGTTCCAGATAGGCTTCCATCTCTGCGGCGGCCCGCTCATTCTGGCCCTGATTGAGCAGCGCCAGAATCGCTGCATTTTTATCAATATAGGGTGCGTGGAGCATCTCGTGATCGTTTAAGTGACCAAAAGCTAAGCGCAGCTCCGCCGAAATATGCCGGTACAGGCGCATGAGCCTCTCGCTGTCGGAAAGCTCGACGATGGCGGTGTGAAACGCCATGTTCTCAGTACCAACACTACGCCAGTTTCCCTGTTCGCGCCATTGCCGGGCCGCAGCGACAGCCGCTTCCATGCGCATTACCGCCGGGTGCAGAGGATAGGCGTGGCGCAGCGCGTCACACTCGATCAGGCGTCGGATGCGGTAAATATCAATAATCGCCGCCATATCCGGCAATGAGACGTAAACGCCGCGATTGGGTTCATGGCGCAGCAACCCTTCCTGAGTTAACAAGCGAAACACTTCCCGTAGCGTGTTGCGTGAGATATTCAGCTGTTCGCTGAGAGCGGTTTCTGAAAGACGGGTTCCGGGGATCAGATCGCCGGCAATAATTTTTTGTCGGATGGTCTCAGCCGTACGTTCGATTAGCGTTTGAACCGGCGCCTCTTTTTTCATTCAGTCCTACCACGGGGAATACAGCAGAGCGGCAATATTCACATATTTGCCGATCTGCGGCAAGCTGAGCCGCCCCGGGGAATCGACTGATTATGCACCGAAATGATGCATCATGATTTTTTATGCACCATTTTGGTGATTTCTGGCAGGGCTCTGGCGCCATGCCGGCGACAGAAAGTGATCGGCTTCACTGTTTCATCACTGAGATGAATATTCTTTTTGTCTAATTAATCCGCGATTACTAATTTATTGTTCAACAATCCATTAATGATTGATTAACAAATACAACAACGCAACTGAACAACATGGTCTGATTCTTGCTTGGTTAATAACCTTGATTGTGGCGCGCCGGACAACGTCGCCGCGGCGTTGAACAGCCCAGGCGCTGATCCGGAACAGGTGAAACCTGACCGGGGATGCGCAACGACAATCAGCCGATAACGGGTATCAAGACTAAGCAACGACAGGGGAGTAATGTGCTATGGCTGCTGTGGAAACAGACAATAAATCATTTGTCAGTAAAAGACGCTCGTCGCTGATTGCCGCTATCTTCCTGATGGCGACATCGGCTATTGGTCCCGGATTTATCACCCAAACCACCACCTTTACCGCCACGATGGGCGCCGCCTTTGCGTTTGGCATCCTCGCGTCGGTGGTGATTGATTTTGTGGTGCAACAAAATATCTGGCGCGTAGTCACACTGACCCGTATGCGCGCCTCTGATGTCGCCAACGCGGCGTTGCCCGGCAGCGGTTATCTGCTGTCAGTACTGGTGATCTTCGGCGGCCTGGTGTTTAACGTCGGTAATATTGCCGGCGCCGGGTTGGGCATGAACGCCATGTTCGGGATTGCACCAAAATGGGGCGGCCTGATTAGCGCGCTGTTCGCGATTTATATTTTTTCGTCGCGCCGCGCCAGTACCGCTATCGACCGGCTGATGATTGTGCTGGGGTTGCTGATGATCGCCCTGATGTTTGGCGTCATGATTGTCGCCGCGCCGCCGGTCGGCGAAGCTCTGTACCAGACGGTGCTGCCGGATTCGGTGAACTTTGCCACCATCACCACCATCGTCGGCGGCACGGTTGGCGGCTATATCTGCTACGCTGGCGCGCATCGCCTGTTGGATAAAGGTATGGTCGGGCCGGAGCATATCAACGAAGTCTCCTCCGCCGCCAATAAAGGTATTCTGGTGGTCGGCATCATGCGCTATATCCTGTTCCTGGCGATCCTTGGGGTTGTCGCCAGCGGCGTGACGTTGGATCTCTCCGGGCAGGCTTCGAACCCGGCCTCCCAGGCCTTCAGCTATGCGCTGGGAGAATTTGGCGTACGCCTGTTCGGCTTTATCTTCTGGGCGGCGGCGTTGACCAGTGTGATTGGCGCCGCTTATACCTCGGTCTCCTTTATGACGGTATTTAAGAATGGGATGACCGATCGCCAGCGCGGGATCGCCACACTGATTTTTATTTCCGTCTCGCTGGTTATTTACCTGATGATGGGCACCGCGCCGGCCGCGCTGCTGGTCTTTGCTGGCGGATTTAACGGGCTGGTGCTGCCGGTCGGGCTGACTATTTTCGTTTACGTGGGCTGGAAACGCGCCGATTTGATGCAGGGCTACCGCTATCCGCGCTGGCTGCTGTGGAGCGGGGTGGTGACCTGCGCGCTGACCTGGTATATGGGGGCGCTGTCGGTGAGCACCATTTTCAGTTTCCTGAAGATTGTCTGAGGATAAAACATGTTAAAGAAAATCGATCTCAACAGCGATCTGGGTGAAAGCTATGGCCAGTGGAAGATGGGGGACGATGCCGCCATCCTGCGGGTCGTCAGTAGCGCTAACGTAGCCTGCGGCTTTCACGCCGGTTCGCCGGACGGCATTCTGGAGACGCTGCGCGCCGCGGCCGCCTGCGGTGTGACGGTCGGCGCTCATGTGTCGTACCCGGATCTGGTGGGGTTTGGCCGTCGTAATATGGATGTGGCGAGCGAGGAGCTGATCGCTGATGTGATTTATCAGATAGGAGCGCTGCAGGGGCTGGCAAAAGCCGCCGGTACCCCGGTGCGTTACGTTAAACCCCATGGCGCGCTGTACAACACCATTGCCGCCAATGAACGCCAGGCCCTGGCGGTGATCGACGCGATTAAAGCTGTCGCGCCGGAACTGCCGCTGGTGGCGCTGGCTGGCGCGCCGATTATCGCGCTCGCCCACTCACGAGGATTGAACACCATCGCTGAAGCTTTCGCCGATCGCGCCTATCACGCCGACGGCACCCTGGTATCGCGTCGGGAAGCCGGAGCGGTACTCCACGATCCTCAACAGGTCGCGCAGCGGATGCTGCAACTGGTGACCGAAGGGGGTGTCGCGTCAGTGGAAGGCACCTTCACCGCCATTGCCGCGGATTCTATCTGCGTACACGGCGACAGCCCGGGGGCTATCGATATGGCGCGTCAGGTGCGTCAAATTCTCGAATCCCACGGCATTGCGATCCGTTCATTTGTTGATCCGGCATAAGGAGCGAATGTGAATTCATTGATGAGAGCCAGCGAGCAGGCGATTCGCGCCGCACGGCAAGCCCGTGAACAGATTCGCGGCGGATTTGATAAACCGACCGCCGGGATGGCGCCCGGTATGACCCAGGCCAATATGATCTGCTTACCGCGCGACTGGGCATTTGACTTTTTACTTTACGCCCAGCGTAACCCGCAGAGCTGCCCGGTACTGGATGTGATTGAGGCCGGCGGTCACCAGACCGTGCTGGCGGAGGGGGCCGATCTGCGTAGCGATATTCCACGCTACCGGGTATGGGAACACGGGAAGCTGGTGGATGAAATTACCGACGCCAGCGCGCTGTGGGCGCAGCATCCCGATCTGGTCACCTTTCTGATTGGCTGTAGCTTTACCTTCGAAACGCCGCTGCGTGAAGCCGGCATCGAGGTACGTCATATTACCGATGACTGTAATGTGCCGATGTACAAAACTAACCGTCTGTGTCGCCCGGCCGGGCGGCTGAGTGGCGAACTGGTGGTCTCCATGCGCCCGATTCCGGCGGACCGGGTCGCCGATGCGGTGATGATCTCCGGACGTTTTCCGGCGGTCCACGGCGCGCCGGTACATATCGGCGAACCCGCAAGGCTGGGGATTGCCGATATTATGCGTCCTGACTTCGGCGATGCGGTGCGCATTGAGCCCGGCGAGATCCCGGTGTTCTGGGCCTGCGGCGTTACCCCTCAGGCGGCGGTGATGAAATCCGGTGTGCCGTTCGCTATCAGCCATGCGCCCGGCCATATGTTTATTACTGATGTTCCCGATGCCGCCTGGCAGGGAGCGTGACGTGCGTTTTTTACCGGTTAATTTGCAAAGCTTTCTGGTTGAGCTGGGGTCGCTGGATGACACCCTGGCGCTGTACGACTCCCTGAGCGATCGGCCGCTGGCGGGGATTGAGGAACTGGTACCGGCGGCGCGCACCCTGCTGGTTCGCTGTTCGAGCCCGGAACAGGTGCAGCCGCTGGCCCAGGCTATCGCACAGCGTCGTCCTGATAGCCGCCGCGAGCGCGATGTGTGCCGGGTGACCATTGCGGTGCGCTACGACGGCGAAGATCTGGCCGCGGTGGCCGAACATATGGGGATCAGCGTTCGTGAAGTGATCTCCCGCCATCAGGCGGCGCCGTGGAAGGTCGCGTTTACCGGCTTTGCGCCGGGATTTGCCTATATGGTCTCCTGCGGCGAGCCGTGGCAAACGCCGCGCCGCTCTACGCCCCGAACCCGCATTCCGGCCGGCTCGGTGGCGCTGGCCGGGGAGTTCAGCGGTATCTATCCGCAGGCCAGCCCGGGAGGGTGGCAATTAATTGGTCAGACATCGGCGAAAATGTGGGATATGGCCCGCAGCCAGCCAGCGCTGCTGTTGCCCGGTGCGGAAGTGTGGTTTGTGGATGAAAAACACTCTTCGCCGCGGATTTCACTGGCGCAGTCCGACGCGACAGCGCCGGTTCCCCGGGAAGCGGGCGAACGCGTTTTAACGATACTGGCGCCCGGGCTACAGACCAGTTGGCAGGACGGCGGGCGTGCAGGTCAGGCGGGGATGGGGGTTTCGGAATCCGGCGCCATGGACAAAGCGGCCTGGCGTTGCGCCAACCGGATTGTCGGTAATCCTGCGTCAACCGCCTGTCTTGAGATAACCCAGGGCGGTCTGCGCGCCCGGGCGGAGCGCGATCTGGTGATTGCTATCACCGGCGCCCCATGTCCGATCGCGTTGACGGCGCAGGGGCAGCGTTGGCAGATGGCGCCAGGCAAACCGCTGAGTCTTGCCGCCGGAGATGAAATTGCACTGGGTGCGCCCGCCAGCGGCCTGCGCAGTTATCTGGCGGTGCGCGGCGGATGCGCGGTGGAGAGCGGGCTGGGCAGCGCTTCCTGGGATTCGCTGGCCGGGGTGGGGCCGGCGCCGCTAAAAGCGGGCGACGTACTCTGCGCGTTACCGAATACACCGCTCAACGCGGTTCTTCCGCACGAGGGGCCATTTGTCGCTTTACCTAAGAAAGGTGACGTTGTCACCATTGATTTGATTGCGGGCCCGCGCACTGACTGGTTTAGTCGCCAGGCGCTTGAGACGCTGACCGGGCAGTCCTGGCTGGTCACCGCGCAGTCTAACCGCATCGGTTTGCGTCTGCAGGGCGATCAGGCGCTGGAGCGGGTACAGCTTCAGGAACTCCCCAGCGAAGGTACCTGCTGTGGTGCCATACAGGTGCCGGCCAGCGGCCAGCCGGTGCTGTTCCTCAACGATCATCCTTTAACCGGCGGCTATCCGGTGATTGGCGCCGTCGCGCACTACCATCTCGATCTTGCCGGGCAGATCCCCCCGGGGGCCTGGATTCGTTTTAACCTTATTCGTCCTTTCAGTGAAATTAACGGGAGCCTGTCCTGCGATGCATAACCTCTGTCAGTTACCCGCCAGTGAGCATAAAGTCCTGATCGCCAACCGCGGAGAGATTGCGGTGCGTATTATTCGCGCCTGTCGCGATTGCGGCATGGAGAGCATTGCGCTGTATGCCGATCCAGACGCAGAGTCGCTGTACGTCAGGATGGCTGACCAGGCCTGGGCGCTGCCAGGCGTGGCCCCGACGGATACCTATCTGAACATTGAAAAAATCATTGCTGTCGCGCAGCGCGCTGGCGCCACGATGGTGCATCCGGGATACGGCTTTCTTTCCGAACGGGCTGATTTTGCCCGGGCGGTACAGAACGCGGGTCTGATCTGGATTGGGCCGTCGCCGGAAACCATTGAGCAACTGGGCGACAAAGTGCAGGCGCGTAAAATCGCCCTTGCGGTGGGGGCGCCGCTGGTACAGGGCAGCGCCGATCCGGTACGTAGCGCGGCGGAGGTGATGGATTTTGCTGCCACATACGGCCTGCCGGTGGCGATAAAAGCGGCGTTTGGCGGCGGCGGGCGCGGCCTGAAGGTCGCATGGCGTATGGAAGAAGTGACTGAGCTATACCATTCCGCGGTGCGCGAGGCGCAAGCGGCGTTTGGTCGCGGCGAATGCTATGTCGAGCAATACCTTGACCGACCGCGCCATATTGAAGCGCAAATCATGGCGGATCGGCAGGGTAATGTGGTGGTGATCGGTACCCGCGACTGTTCACTGCAGCGGCGTAATCAGAAACTGGTGGAAGAAGCGCCGGCGCCGTTTATCAGCGATGCTCAACGGGAGGCGATTCACAGTGCGGCCCGCGATATCTGTGCCGCCGCCGGCTATGTTGGGGCCGGTACCGTCGAGTTTCTCCTGAGTCGCGATGGTACGCTGTCCTTCCTGGAAGTGAATACCCGTCTGCAGGTTGAACATCCGGTCACGGAAGAAACGGCGGGGATCGATTTGGTGATTGAGCAACTGCGCGTCGCTCTGGGACTACCGCTCAGCGTGACGCAGACTCCGGCGCCGCGCGGTCATGCCATTGAATTTCGCATTAATGCCGAGGATCCGGGGAGGGGCTATTTACCGACGCCGGGCACCATCAGCCTGTTTGAAGCGCCGTCCGGGCCTGGCGTGCGACTGGACAGCGGCGTGGAGGCGGGATCGGTTATCCCCGGCAGTTATGATTCGATGATGGCGAAACTGATTGTCACCGGCGCAACCCGCGAACAGGCTATCGCCAGAGCGCGGCGGGCGCTGGCGGAGTTTAGTATTGACGGTGTGGCATCGGTGTTGCCGTTTCATCAGGCGGTGCTTGAAGAACCTGATTTTAGCGAGGATTTCCGGGTACACACCCGGTGGATAGAAACCGAACTCAGCGAGCGCCTGACTATCGCGCCGCGCCAGCTTCCCGCTGTCCAGGATACTATCACCCGCACCTGGATTGAACTGGAAGGGCGTCGGGTCTCCCTGGGGCTACCTGTCGGATTGTTCAGTACTGGCGTCATCAGCCCGGCGCAATCTACCACGGCGGCATTGCCCGCCGCTGGGGAAAACGATGTGCCGGCGCCGATCACCGGAATATTGCACGGCTGGTTGCGGGATGATGGCGACCAGGTAGCGGAAGGGGAAACCATTGCGGTTATGGAAGCCATGAAGATGGAGGTTCCGGTCATTGCCCCACGCAACGGCAGGCTGACGCATCAGGCTGCCGCCGGAAGCTCGCTGGATATGGGGCAGGTTCTGGCTGTGATTATCTGAGTCACTGCCATACCGCCGGCCTTTCGGCGGTTCAGGAACGCTCTTCCTGCACGCTATCGGGAAGGGCGATCCCTTTTTTCCGCCGCATTAGCGCATAGTGATGTTCCGCCTGTTTTTGTACCTTGAATAAAAAATTTTCTTTATCCCGATAGATACATTTATCGCTGACATTCAGCTGATGGGCTATCTCCTTAGTGGAGAAACTGTGCAGCAGCAGCAACCCGATACGCTGTTCGCGATCGGTGTAGATCATATCTTTGTCAAAATACTCTTTGGTTCTGGTGACACAGGCGAAGCAGTGCTGCAGAAAGCGCTGGATAATATCACCGGCTTCACTGGGCGTAGCGGCGCAGTCCAGGCTGGCGAAACTATTATTTTCTTTATCAAACAGATCGACGAAAAAGAGCAGGTTATCGATGCTCTTGCCGCGCAGCACGCTGCTTTTCATTTGTACCGTTAACTCACTAAGGACATTCTCCGTACTTAACTGCTCAATCAACGGATGCAACTGACAAAAATAGTAGATATTCACGAGTTTATCAGTCAGATACAGTGATAATGGTTCGTTAAGATTTTTCTTAAGAAGAGAATCGTTGTACACCTCCTCAAATACCGAGTGCAGGGCAATACCGTAATAAAGATTACGGGTCAGCAAGATAAACTTATATCGCAGCTGGGGTGAGTTAAATGTGGCCATAGCGCCCTGTTTCCTTACCTGATGGAGCGGTTCGACTAAGAATTATTGATACCTTTAAATTGTAAGTGTTTACATGTCTGGAAACTAAAAGAAATGTATATCTTTTTTTACGCTAAGAAATATACCCTGCTTTAAATCGAATTTCGATGTGAATTTAGGCATTTTCAGAATGATTCAATCTTTTTTATTTGGCCATTTTGTAATATTTTTTCATTGTGATAATTATTATTAATATCTGATGGTTACGTATTAATTACGCCATTTTTGTTGATATTATATACTAAATTTATGCAGCTATTAGGCGCAGTTTATGGGCTTAATTAGGGACTTTTCCTGGTGGGCGTTTTAATGCCTGAAAAAGGCGCTTTTATGACGATTTTTAGGGCTTTTAAGTCTTATTTAAAAGTTATTTTTGTAAGAAAATTCCTGGTTTTTTGGCGAGACCGTATTCAACAATCATCAGGTGTTAACTTGCGCGCGTGAAGCGCTCAAATAAGGGAAGGGGAAGCCTGATGAAGGTTGGTAGGGTAGTATGGAGACATCAAGAAAGTTGAGTTGGATCCGCCAGACGCTCGCCGCGATGGGCCGAGGGACGAGAGCGTCATTCCGGTTTGAAGCCGGTGAACCTGCGGCGTCGGCGTATCCACTGCCGCAGCCGGCCAGACGGAATGGCAGCTCAATCTCCCCGGGACTAATGGGTTATCTTTGCGGACGGCTTTAACCCTGGCGCAATGGCGTGTACTATTATCCGGTCTGAGTAGCAGGCGGCTGTGGGTGCTGCGGGTGGATCACCGCCACGCGGTACAGAGTTTGCAGAGTGAAGCAAATAACACGCCATAGCCTGCTAATTTTTTTATTCATGCAATTTTGTATGTGATCTCTCGTATGGGTCACCACTGCAAATAAGGACTTATTAATGCCTGTTATTACCCTTCCTGATGGCAGTCAACGCCATTATGACCATGCCGTAAGCCCAATGGATGTGGCGCTGGATATTGGTCCGGGCCTGGCGAAGGCCTGTGTTGCTGGTCGCGTTAATGGCGAACTGGTAGACGCCTGCGATCCCATCGACAGCGACGCGAAGCTGGCCATCATCACCGCAAAAGATGAAGACGGCCTGGAGATTATTCGCCACTCCTGCGCGCATTTGCTGGGACACGCCATTAAGCAACTGTGGCCGAACACCAAAATGGCCATCGGCCCGGTTATCGACAACGGTTTCTACTATGATGTCGATCTCGACCACACCCTGACGCAGGAAGATCTGGACCAGCTTGAAAAGCGTATGCACGAGCTGGCGGAAAAGAATTACGACGTCATCAAGAAAAAAGTCTCCTGGCAGGAGGCCCGCGCTACGTTTGCTGCGCGTGGCGAAAGCTACAAGGTGGCGATTCTTGATGAAAATATCGCGCATGACGATAAGCCTGGTCTGTATCATCACGAAGAGTACGTGGATATGTGCCGTGGACCTCATGTCCCGAACATGCGTTTCTGTCATCACTTTAAACTGATGAAGACCGCCGGCGCCTACTGGCGCGGCGATAGCAACAATAAAATGCTGCAGCGCATTTACGGTACCGCCTGGGCAGATAAAAAACAGCTTAATGCCTACCTGAAGCGCCTGGAAGAGGCGGCGAAGCGCGATCACCGTAAAATCGGCAAGCAGCTTGATCTGTACCATATGCAGGAAGAAGCGCCGGGTATGGTGTTCTGGCATAACGACGGCTGGACTATCTTCCGCGAGCTGGAAACCTTCGTACGTTCGAAACTGAAAGAGTACCAGTATCAGGAAGTAAAAGGCCCGTTCATGATGGACCGGGTACTGTGGGAAAGAACCGGCCACTGGGACAACTACAAAGACGCCATGTTCACTACCTCGTCAGAGAACCGTGAATACTGCATTAAGCCGATGAACTGCCCGGGTCACGTGCAGATTTTCAACCAGGGGCTGAAATCGTACCGTGATTTGCCGTTGCGCATGGCGGAGTTCGGCAGTTGTCACCGCAATGAGCCGTCCGGCGCGCTGCATGGTTTGATGCGTGTACGCGGTTTTACCCAGGACGATGCCCATATCTTCTGTACGGAAGAGCAGGTTCGCGATGAAGTGAACAGCTGTATCCGCATGGTGTACGATATGTACAGCACATTCGGTTTTGAAAAAATCGTGGTGAAACTGTCTACTCGTCCGGATAAGCGTATCGGTACTGATGAAATGTGGGATCGCGCCGAGGCGGATCTGGCGGTCGCGCTGGAAGAGAACAACATTCCGTTTGACTACCAGCCGGGAGAGGGGGCGTTTTACGGTCCGAAGATCGAGTTCACGCTCTATGACTGCCTGGATCGCGCCTGGCAGTGCGGCACTGTCCAGCTCGACTTCTCGCTGCCGGCGCGCCTCAACGCGTCCTACGTCGGCGAGAATAACGAACGCCAGGTGCCGGTGATGATTCACCGCGCTATTCTCGGCTCGATGGAACGCTTCATCGGGATTCTGACGGAAGAGTTCGCCGGTTTCTTCCCGACCTGGCTGGCGCCGGTGCAGGTGGTGGTCATGAATATCACCGACGGACAGGCCGAATACGTTAACGAATTGACCCGAAAACTGCAAAATGCGGGCATTCGTGTAAAAGCGGACTTGAGAAACGAGAAGATAGGCTTTAAAATCCGCGAGCACACATTACGCCGTGTCCCGTACATGTTGGTTTGTGGCGATAAAGAGGTCGAATCTGGCAAAGTGGCCGTTCGTACCCGCCGCGGCAACGATCTGGGAAGCCTGGACGTAAACGAAGTGATTGAAAAGCTGCAGCAAGAGATACGCAGCCGCAATCTTCACCAACTGGAGGAATAAGGTATTAAAGGCGGAAAACGAGTTCAAACAGCGCGTCCGAATCGCATCAACGGTGAGATTCGTGCCCAGGAGGTTCGCTTAACAGGTCTGGATGGCGAGCAGATTGGAATTGTCAGTCTGAGAGAAGCTCTTGAAAAGGCTGAAGAATCTGGGGTTGATCTGGTAGAGATCAGTCCTAACGCCGAGCCGCCAGTTTGCCGCATAATGGATTACGGCAAGTTCCTCTATGAAAAAAGCAAATCTTCTAAGGAACAGAAGAAGAAGCAAAAAGTTATCCAGGTTAAGGAAATTAAATTCCGCCCTGGTACAGATGAAGGCGATTATCAGGTAAAACTCCGCAGCCTGATACGCTTTCTCGAAGAAGGCGATAAGGCCAAAATCACCCTGCGTTTCCGCGGGCGTGAAATGGCCCACCAGCAAATCGGTATGGAAGTGCTTAATCGCGTGAAAGACGATTTGCAAGAACTGGCAGTAGTCGAATCCTTCCCAACGAAGATCGAAGGCCGCCAGATGATCATGGTGCTCGCTCCGAAGAAGAAACAGTAAGGCCGTCAAGTAACATTTCCTGTGGGGCCTGTGGGTTCCATGGGATTTGTTCGCCTTCGTTTCATTTATTAACAATGCGAAGTGGAAGTTAAAAAGATGCCAAAAATTAAGACCGTACGCGGTGCTGCTAAGCGCTTCAAAAAAACCGGTAAAGGTGGTTTTAAGCACAAGCACGCTAACCTGCGTCATATTCTGACTAAAAAAGCGACTAAGCGTAAACGTCACCTGCGCCCGAAAGCCATGGTTTCTAAAGGCGATCTGGGTCTGGTTATCGCGTGCCTGCCGTACGCATAAGTTTCGTTAACGTTTAATTTTTTTATCGCCCCCAGATTTCACGCTGCGGCAGGAATCATGAAGGGCCACTCAGAATAGATACAGGAGAGAGCATATGGCTCGCGTAAAACGTGGTGTGATTGCACGTGCACGTCATAAGAAAATTTTGAAACAAGCTAAAGGTTACTACGGTGCGCGTTCTCGCGTATACCGCGTTGCCTTCCAGGCTGTTATCAAAGCTGGTCAGTACGCTTATCGTGACCGTCGTCAGAAAAAGCGTCAGTTCCGTCAACTGTGGATTGCACGTATCAACGCAGCAGCACGTCAGAACGGTATCTCTTACAGCAAGTTCATCAACGGCCTGAAAAAAGCCTCTGTTGAAATCGACCGTAAGATCCTGGCTGACATCGCCGTATTCGACAAAGCAGCATTCACTGCTCTGGTTGAAAAAGCGAAATCAGCGCTGGCATAAGCCAGTTGAGAGAGGGGGCCTGGCTCCCTCTTTTCATTTTGCCCGTTATTCTCCAGGTGACATGTACGCAGGCGATTCTCAGTCAGCGATTTAAATAAGCGCTGAGGATTCACTCTCTGACGACCACCTTGCCGTAACCGGAATTATTTAGGGCATAACTTTATCAGAACGTTGACTTTATCCCGGCAAGCCTTTTCAATAAGGCGTTACGGTTTTTACCCTACAAGGTAACGCAAGCATGAATGCTGCTATTTTCCGCTTCTTTTTTTACTTTAGCACCTGATATCAGGAGGCTAGCGCGTGCGAGAAGAAACGAAAAACAGCGCCAAAAAGCCTCCCGATGGAGGCTTTTTTTGTTTCTGAATTTGCTCGTCTGGTTCCGGGCTGCGGCCAGTGCCGCCTGGCGAGCGGGAAATTAACGACCATAAAACGGTGTCTTCACCGACACAACGAGGAAAGCCATGTCACATCTCGCAGAGCTGGTTGCCAGTGCGAAGGCAGCCATTAACGATGCTTCAGATGTTGCCGCGTTAGATAACGTACGCGTCGAATACCTGGGCAAGAAAGGACATTTGACCCTTCAGATGACGACCCTGCGTGACCTGCCGCCGGAAGAGCGTCCGGCCGCCGGCGCGGTGATCAATGAAGCGAAAGAGCAGGTACAGCAGGCGCTGAATGCCCGTAAAGCAGATCTGGAAAGCGCGGCGCTGAACGCCCGTCTGGCGCAGGAAACCATCGATGTCACGCTGCCCGGGCGGCGGATTGAAAACGGCGGTCTGCATCCGGTGACCCGTACGATAGATCGTATTGAAAGCTTCTTTGGCGAGCTGGGCTTTACCGTGGCGACCGGTCCGGAAATTGAAGATGACTACCATAACTTCGATGCCCTGAATATCCCGGGACACCACCCGGCGCGCGCCGACCACGACACATTCTGGTTTGACGCCACCCGTTTGCTACGCACCCAGACCTCCGGCGTGCAGATCCGCACCATGGCGAATCAGCAGCCGCCAATCCGTATTATTGCTCCGGGAAGGGTATATCGTAACGACTACGATCAGACCCACACTCCGATGTTCCATCAGATGGAAGGGCTGATCGTCGATACCAACATCAACTTCACCAACCTGAAAGGGACGCTGCATGATTTCCTGCGCAACTTCTTTGAAGAAGATCTGCAGGTACGCTTCCGTCCTTCTTACTTCCCGTTTACCGAGCCATCCGCGGAAGTGGATGTGATGGGTAAAAACGGCAAGTGGCTGGAGGTGCTGGGTTGCGGCATGGTGCATCCGAACGTATTGCGTAACGTCGGCATCGATCCGGAAATCTACTCCGGGTTTGCGTTCGGGATGGGGATGGAGCGTCTGACCATGCTGCGCTATGGCGTCACCGATCTGCGCGCTTTCTTCGAAAATGATTTACGTTTCCTCAAACAGTTTAAATAAGGGCAGGATAAACCAATGAAATTCAGTGAACTGTGGTTACGCGAATGGGTGAATCCGGCTATCGATAGCGAAGCGCTCTGTGGTCAAATCACCATGGCAGGTCTGGAAGTGGACGGCGTGGAGCCGGTGGCCGGCGCGTTCAACAGCGTGGTGGTCGGTGAAGTGGTAGAGTGCGCTCAGCACCCCAACGCCGATAAACTGCGCGTCACTAAAATCAATGTCGGCGGCGAGCGTCTGCTGGACATTGTTTGCGGCGCCCCGAACTGCCGCAAAGGGTTAAAAGTCGCAGTAGCCACTATTGGCGCGGTGCTGCCAGGCGATTTCAGAATCAAAGCGGCGAAACTGCGCGGCGAACCGTCTGAAGGTATGTTGTGCTCATTCTCCGAGCTGGGCATTTCCGACGATCACAGCGGTATTATCGAACTGCCGGCGGATGCGCCGATCGGTACCGACATCCGCGAATACCTGAAACTCAACGATACCACTATTGAAATCAGCGTGACTCCGAACCGCGCCGACTGTCTGGGGATTATCGGCGTGGCCCGCGATGTAGCGGTACTGAATCGCCAGCCGCTGAACGCGCCGCAAATCGCCCCGGTGACTGCGGCTATCAGCGACACGTTGCCGATTCGCGTTGATGCGCCGCAGGCCTGTCCGCGCTACCTTGGCCGGGTCGTGAAAGGCATTAATGTCAGTGCGCCGACGCCGCTGTGGATGAAAGAGAAACTGCGTCGCTGCGGTATCCGATCTATCGATGCGGTAGTGGACGTGACCAACTACGTTCTGCTGGAACTGGGCCAGCCGATGCACGCCTTCGATCTCGACAGAATTGCCGGCGGTATTGTGGTGCGGATGGCGGAAGAAGGGGAGAAACTGGTGCTGCTGGACGGCAGTGAAGCGACCCTGAATGCCGATACTCTGGTTATCGCCGACCATAACAAAGCGCTGGCCATGGGCGGTATTTTCGGCGGCGAATTCTCGGGCGTTAACGGCGCAACGCGTAATGTGCTGCTGGAAAGCGCCTTCTTCAGTCCGCTGGCGATCACCGGACGTGCGCGCCGCCATGGTCTGCATACCGATGCGTCGCACCGCTATGAGCGCGGTGTCGATTCAGCGCTGCAATACAAAGCGATGGAGCGGGCAACCGCGCTGCTTATTGATATTTGCGGCGGTGAGGCGGGGCCGGTTATTGACGTTACCAGCGAAACGCATCTGCCGAAGCCGGCGACAATCACTCTGCGCCGCAGCAAGCTGGACCGCCTGATCGGTCATCATATTGCCGATGAGCAGGTCAGCGATATTTTGCGCCGCCTGGGGTGTGAAGTGACCGAAGGCCAGGGGGAGTGGCAGGCGGTGGCGCCGAGCTGGCGTTTCGATATGGAGATTGAAGAGGATCTGGTGGAAGAAGTCGCCCGTATTTACGGTTATGACAATATCCCCAATCAGCCGATTCAGGCCGGGCTGGTGATGGGCGACCATCGCGAAGCCGGGCTGTCCCTGAAGCGCGTAAAAACCATGCTGGTAGATAAAGGCTACCAGGAAGTCATCACTTACAGCTTTGTGGATCCGAAAGTTCAGCAACTGCTGCACCCGCAGCAACAGGCGCTGATGCTGCCAAGTCCGATCTCCAGCGAAATGTCGGCAATGCGCCTTTCCCTGTGGAGCGGTCTGCTGGGGACGGTGGTTTACAACCAGAACCGCCAGCAAAACCGGGTGCGTATTTTTGAGTCCGGTTTGCGTTTTGTGCCCGACGAGCAGGCGGATTTAGGTATCCGCCAGCAGCTGATGCTGGCCGGGGCGATTTGCGGTAATCGCTATGAAGAGCACTGGGATCTGGCGAAAAACAGCGTTGATTTCTATGATTTGAAAGGCGATCTGGAATCAATTCTGGAACTTACCGGTAAATTATCCGAAATTGAATTCCGTGCGGAATCGACGGCGGCTCTGCATCCGGGGCAGTCGGCGGCGATTTACCTCGGCGGCGAGCGGGTAGGATTCATCGGCGTTATCCATCCGGAACTGGAGCGTAAGCTGGATCTGAATGGCCGCACGCTGGTGTTCGAGCTGCTCTGGGACAAGCTTGCAGAGCGCGTGGTGCCTCAGGCTCACGAGGTTTCTCGCTTCCCGGCAAACCGCCGCGATATCGCTGTGGTAGTGGCTGAAAACGTCTGCGCAGCGGATATTTTAACCGAATGTAAGAAAGTTGGCGTAAATCAGGTAGTTGGCGTAAACTTATTTGACGTGTACCGCGGTAAGGGCGTTGCTGAAGGTTACAAGAGCCTGGCAATTAGCCTGATCCTTCAGGATACCTACCGTACACTCGAGGAAGAGGAGATTGCCGCTACGGTTGCAAAATGCGTAGAGGCACTAAAAGAGCGATTCCAGGCATCATTGAGGGATTGAACCTATGGCGCTTACAAAAGCTGAAATGTCAGAATATCTGTTTGATAAGCTTGGACTTAGCAAGCGGGACGCCAAAGAGCTGGTAGAGCTGTTTTTCGAAGAGATCCGTCGCGCTCTGGAAAATGGTGAACAAGTTAAGCTTTCTGGTTTTGGTAACTTTGACTTGCGCGATAAAAACCAACGTCCCGGGCGCAATCCGAAGACGGGAGAGGATATTCCCATTACGGCTCGCCGGGTGGTGACCTTCAGACCCGGGCAAAAGCTGAAAAGCCGGGTTGAAAACGCAACGCCGAAAAGCGATTAATCTGACGTAACTCAAAAGGCCGCGCAAGCGGCCTTTTTCTTGCTTTGCCTCTGCCAGAATAATTCGTAATATCAAACGCCTGTGCTTATGACGGAACACCCAATGCTTGCATTTGTCATGGAACAGCGCTGCCGCGAGCGTCGCTGGCTGGCGGCGCTGACGCTACTGATGTTGTTGACCGGCACGCTCAGCCTGTGCGCCGGCGACCTGTGGATCGCGCCGTGGCGCTGGCTGAGCGGCGAAGGACAGCTATTTGTCTGGCAGATTCGCCTGCCGCGCATGCTGGCGGTACTGCTGGTGGGCGCCTCGCTGGCGGTGACCGGGGCGGTGATGCAGGCGCTGTTTGAAAATCCGCTTTCCGAACCCGGGCTGCTGGGGGTGTCGAACGGCGCTGGCGTGGCGCTGGTGGCCGGGGTACTGTTCGGCAAAGGGACCTTACCCGGCTGGGCGCTCGGGCTGTGTGCGATTGTCGGCGCGCTGACTATCACCTTCATATTACTGCGTTTTGCCCGTCGTCATATCTCCACCAGCCGGCTGTTACTGGCCGGCGTGGCGCTGGGGATTATTTGTAGCGCCCTGATGACCTGGGCGGTTTACTTCAGCTCCAGCCTCGATTTACGCCAGTTGATGTACTGGATGATGGGGGGCTTCGGCGGGGTGGACTGGCGTCAAGTGTGGCTGATGGCGGCGCTGCTACCGGTACTACTCTGGCTGTGTCGCCTGTCGCCGGTGCTCAATATGCTGGCGCTGGGGGAGAGTTCGGCTCGCCAGCTCGGGCTGCCGGTCTGGCTGTGGCGAAATATTCTGGTGACCGCTACCGGCTGGCTGGTGGGGGTGAGCGTCGCGCTGGCCGGAGCCATCGGGTTTATTGGCCTGGTGGTGCCGCATATTCTTCGGCTGTGCGGACTGACCGATCATCGCGTGCTGTTGCCCGCCTGCGCGCTGGCCGGGGGAACGGTCCTGCTGCTGGCCGATGTCGCCGCCCGGCTGGCCCTCAGCTCGGCGGAACTGCCGATTGGCGTTGTGACGGCGACGCTGGGCGCGCCGGTGTTTATCTGGCTACTATTAAGAGCCCGACGCTAACCGCGTCATTTATTCATTCTTACGGAGGAATCATGAGCGCCAGTATTCTGAATACCGCAGTCACCACCATTGACGGCGAACACACCACCCTCGAGCGCTGGCAGGGCAAGGTTTTACTGATTGTCAACGTGGCGTCGCAGTGTGGCCTGACGCCTCAGTATCAACAACTGGAAAATATTCATGAAGCCTGGCAGGAACAGGGGTTTGCGGTGCTGGGATTCCCCTGTAACCAGTTTCTCGGCCAGGAGCCGGGCAGCGAGGCCGAAATCAAAACCTTCTGTAGCACCACTTACGGCGTCACCTTTCCAATGTTCAGTAAGATCGAAGTAAACGGCGAGCAGCGCCATCCGCTGTATCAGAAGCTGATCTCAGCCGCGCCGCAGGCGATAGCGCCGCCGGAGAGTGGTTTCTACCAGCGGATGGTCAGTAAAGGGCGGGCGCCGGCGCAGGCGGGGGACATTTTATGGAATTTTGAAAAGTTCCTGACAGGCCGCGACGGCAAGGTGATTCAGCGCTTTTCCCCGGATATGACCCCGGAGGATCCCGCTATTGTGGATGCCATTAAGCAGGCGCTGGCGCAGTAAATGCTGCTGGATCTGCGCAATATTGGCGTGAGCGGGCGGCTGGGGCCGATTAACGCTCAGGTGCGCCCCGGTGAACTGGTTCATCTGGTGGGGCCGAACGGCGCCGGGAAAAGCACGCTGCTGGCGCGCATGGCGGGGATGGCTGACGGGGAGGGCGAGGCCCGGCTCGACGGCCGGCCGCTGGATGACTGGTCCGGAACGGCGCTGGCGCGGCGGCGCGCGTTTCTTATCCAGCACCAGGCGCCGCCGTTCGCTATGCCGGTCTGGCACTTTCTGCGGCTGCATATGCCGCCGGACAGCGACGATGCGCCCCTGCTGGCGCAGGCGGAAGCCCTGTGGCTGAGCGATAAATTAACCCGCCCGGTAAACCATCTTTCCGGCGGTGAATGGCAGCGGGTGCGTCTGGCGGCGGTACTGCTGCAAATCCATCCGCGCTGTCATTCGCAGGGCGGCCTGTTGTTGCTTGATGAACCGATGAACAGTCTTGATGTCGCCCAGCAGGCGGCGCTGGACCGGCAGCTACAGGGGCTGTGCGCCGCCGGCATTGCCGTGGTGATGAGCAGTCACGATCTTAACCATACGCTGCGTCATGCCGATCGGGTATGGCTATTACGCGGCGGGAAGATGGTGGCGCAGGGGGCGGCGGATGAAGTTCTGACGGCGCACAATCTGCAACAGGCTTATCACATCGCCTTCCGCCGGGTCGCCGTGGATGGGCATAACATGCTGATCGCGTCACCCTGATGGCTTCGCAAACTTGCGGCTACGGCGGCTGCGGGATAAATTAGGGCGATCGGAACCATAAAACCAGAGGGATAGCCCGACGATGAGGTACTGGTTATTGCTGGTGGCTATGCTGACCCTGGCGGGCTGTAGCAGCCACCGTAGCGCTCCACCGCCGAATGCGCGGTTGTCGGATTCAATCATGGTTATCGCCCAGCTCAACGATCAGTTGACGACCTGGTACGGCACGCCTTATCGCTATGGCGGCATGAGCTCGCGCGGCGTGGACTGTTCTGGTTTTGTGCTGGTCACTTTCCGCGATAAATTCGCCCTGCAACTGCCGCGCATGACCAGCGCCCAGGCGGAAATCGGCACCCGCATCGATAAAGAACAACTGCTGCCCGGCGACCTGGTCTTTTTCAAAACCGGCTCCGGTGAAAACGGGCTGCACGTGGGGATTTACGATACCGACAACCAGTTTATCCACGCGTCGACCAGCCAGGGCGTGGTGCGTTCCTCGCTGAATAACAGCTACTGGCGCAATAAATTCTGGCAGGCGCGGCGCATCTGATGCCGCATCTCCTCGCCCGTCACCGCGACGGGCAATCGGTTATTTTGCCGGGCAGGCGGCGCATTTTCTCATTCTTCCTGCGCCCGGCAAAAAATCGGTTAATATCGTGGGTCGATCCTCACTGTTCAGAGAGTCTCTGATGATCACACTGGAAGATGTGGCCGCGTATGCCGGCGTTTCCCGGGCTACCGTATCCCGGGTGGTAAATGGCGACAATAAAGTTAAGCCGCAAACCCGGCAGCGGGTTGAAGAAGCGATCGCCGCCCTGAATTATGCGCCTAACCCGGCGGCCCGGGCGCTGGCCTCCAGCCAGAGCCACACCATCGGACTGGTCACCAGCTCCTACCGCGGCGGTTTTTTCGCAACCCTGATGGATACCGTCCAGACGGAGACCGATCTGCACGGTAAACAACTGCTGGTCACTCAGGGGCGCGGGACGGCGGAAAAAGAGCTTCAGGCGGTGCGCCAACTGTACAACTTTCGCTGTGATGGACTGCTGATTCATCTGCGGGCGCTGCCCGATGAAGCCATTCTTCATCTGGCCCGGGAAGGGCGTCACTTTATTCTGCTCGACAGACTGGTGTCCGGTCTTGAAGAGCGCTGTGTGGTATTCGACCATCGCCTCGCCAGTTATCTGGCGACCCGCTATTTCATCGCCAAAGGCCATCAGCAGGTAGCCTGTCTGTTCGGTCCAATAACCCGTATTTCCAGCCTGTTGCGCCGTCAGGGGTTTATCGACGCCATGGCGGAAGCGCGTCTGACGCCGGTGGCCTGCCTGCCGGGCGAGTATGACATCCAGAGCGGCTATATGCGGATGCAGGAAATTTTGCGTCTGGCGCAGCCTACCGCGGTGTACTGCTGTAATGAAGAGATGGCGGTCGGGGCGATGCTGGCTATCACCGAAGCGGGGCTGAAAATCCCGGCGGATATCTCCTGTATCTGTTATGACAGCGGCGAGCGCGCGGCATTTGTGCGCCCGGCGTTGACCAGCGTTCACTTCCCCATCGATGAAATGGCGCGCTACGCCACCCGCAAACTGCTCCGGCCGGAACTGGCGGTTCAGGTTTTCCGCCCTCAAATTATTGAACGTGATTCAGTGCGAACCCTGTAGAAGCACTGGTCAGTTTTTCCGCGCCAGGATAATCTGAAAATATCATATACAAGCGGTAAATATATTCGCTGCTGGCGCTGTTTGTCTGCCGCTTAATTTATTGGCCATGGCTGGGCCTGAACGTTCCTGCAGCGGAGGAGCGGTATGTTTGTCATACACGATAGGGTTTTCCAGCTACAGCTGTGGTTCAGCCCCTGGCATTACCCCGGGGGCGCGCTGGCTGGTGTGGATTGCGTGGCGCATTTTACCGATCGGCACGGTTCGGTGTGCATGCCCGCCGAACTGGCGCTGCATCAACTGACGCCAGCGCAGCAGGGCAGGTTATTCGATAAGCAATTAATGCGTCTGGAGGCCGGCGCGGCGATTTTTCAGCGCCGCGGTCTGACGGTCAGCGTGGTGATTGGCGAGGTGATGGCGCAAACTCTGCTGTTGAATCATGGGCTGGCGGCTCGTCTGGGTCGGCTGGACTTTGTACAACTGGCGATCGGTGAAGACTTTCCGGGGTTGGGCGAAGGGCGTCATCACCGCCTGTTACGCCGTTTAAGTCAACAGTTCCCGCTGGCGTTGACGCGCTTCGGCGCCGGAATCGCGCCCTGCCGGGCCGTATTTGACGGTCTGTTCCAGCGCGTTACTCTGGATAAAAGCTTTGTCCGTAAACGGATGGCTCGCCCATCGTTTGAGCCGTTTATGCGTGCGCTGGTGCTACAGATTACCCCCAGTTGCCCGCTAATGGTGGTAGACGGTATTGACAGCGATGTCGCGCGTCGCCGGGTGCTCGGCGCCGGGTTCGGCGCGATGCAGGGGGCGCTGTGGCCGCCGCTGGAAGCGCAGTCTTTTTTACGCCGCTTCGGGCAGGCGCAACAATAACCCTCCATCTTCTCCGTGTTTGCCGCGTCCCGAAGGCACTACACTGGCGCCAGGAGGGACCATGACATCACCGCATTTCGACAATACCTGGCGCAACGAGCTGCCGGGATTTTATAGCGCGCAGCAGCCTACACCGCTGCGCCAGGCGCGTTTGCTGTGGTACAACCGGGCGCTGGCGGCCGAGTTGGGGCTGGATGAGACACAGTTTAATGATGCGCCGGATGCCGCCGGCGTGTGGGGCGGCGAAGCGCTGCTGCCGGGCATGGCGCCGCTGGCACAGGTTTACAGCGGCCATCAGTTCGGGGTCTGGGCCGGGCAGTTAGGGGATGGACGCGGGATCCTGCTTGGCGAGCAGCGGACGCCTGGCGGGGAAAAGGTTGACTGGCATCTGAAAGGCGCCGGGCTGACCCCGTATTCACGAATGGGTGATGGCCGTGCGGTATTGCGCTCTACGGTGCGCGAGTATCTGGCCTCCGCGGCGATGCACGGTCTGGGGATCCCCACCACCCGGGCGCTGACCATCGTCACCAGTCAGACCCCGGTACAGCGGGAAAGCGTGGAACATGGCGCAATGCTGATGCGTATTGCCGCCAGCCACCTGCGCTTCGGCCACTTTGAACACTTCTACTACCGCCGCGAGCCGGAAAAAGTCCGCCAACTGGCGGACTACGCGATTACCCATCACTGGCCGGAACTGGCGCAGGAGCCGGATCGCTATGTGCTGTGGTTCCGGGATGTGGTGGCGCGAACCGCCGCGCTAATTGCCGCCTGGCAAAGCATAGGATTTGCCCACGGGGTAATGAACACCGACAATATGTCGCTGCTGGGCCTGACTATCGATTACGGTCCGTTCGGTTTTCTCGACGACTACCAGCCCGGTTTTATCTGCAATCACTCTGACTACCAGGGGCGCTATGCTTTCGATAACCAGCCGGCGGTAGGACTGTGGAATCTGCAGCGTTTTGCGCAAACGCTGTCGCCGTTTATCTCGCCAGAATGGCTGAACGAAGGACTGGATCTCTATCAGGAGGTATTACAGGCCCGGTGGGGGGAGCGGATGCGCGCCCGACTGGGCTTCCTGACCCCGCGCCACGGGGATAATACCCTGTTGACGGAGCTGTTCAGTCTGATGGAGAAAGAGGGGAGCGATTATACCCGCACTTTCCGGTTGCTGAGCGAGACGCAACAGCGTGACAGTGCCTCAGCGTTGCGCGATGAGTTTATCGACCGCGCCGCTTTCGACAGCTGGTTCGGGCGCTATCGTCAGCGCCTGCAGGATGAACAGATTGACGACAGCGAGCGCCAGTACGCCATGAAGCAGGTTAACCCGGCGCTGGTACTGCGCAACTGGCTGGCGCAGCGGGCTATCGACGCCGCGCAGCAGGGGGACAGCGGCGAACTGGCGCGCCTTGAGCAGGCGTTAAGCGATCCGTTCGCCGATCGCGATGACGATTACACCCGCCGTCCGCCGGACTGGGGCAAGCGCCTGGAGGTGAGTTGTTCCAGCTAACCCTCCCGGCGCAGCAGGATTTGCGGAACCGGGTATTCCGGGTGGGTGGTCAGGTGAACATCCGCCTGGTAGCAGTGGTGGATCCGCCCGGTTTCCAGTACTGCGCCCGGTGAACCATCGGCGACAATACGTCCGGCGTGCAGCAGGACCAGGCGGTCTGCCCACAAAGCGGCCAGGTTGAGGTCGTGAATAATGATGCATACGTGCAGGCCGCCAGCGGCGGTCAGGCGTTTCAGTAGTCCCAGCGTATGCTGCTGATAGTGCAGATCGAGGGCTGACGTCGGCTCATCAAGGAACAGCCAGCCGCGGGGACCGTCCGCCTGCCAGAGCTGGGCCAGCGCCCGGGCCAACTGGACCCGCTGCATCTCGCCGCCGGAAAGCTGGCGCACATCGCGTCCCGCCAGCGCCGCGCATCCACTGACGGTCATTATTTCATCCAGTAATGGCGCGGATACCGCGTCGTTCCACGGGGCGCGCCCCATGGCGATAACCTCTTCCACCGGCCAGGAGAAGGCCATCTGGCTGTGCTGGCGCATGACGGCGCGCTGGCGCGCCAGCTCCCGGGTATCCCAGTGCGTCAGAGGTCGCCCGTTGAGCCGGCATTCGCCGCTATCCGGGGTGATAAAACCGCTTAACAGACGCAGCAGCGTTGATTTACCGGCGCCGTTGGGGCCAATCAGCGCCATCATTTCGCCGGGAGGTAGCGTCAGGGAGAGATCGTCAATCAGCGGTCGATCGCCGGGTTGAAAGCGTAACCCGCGCGCTTCAAGGCAGGAGATACTCATTACCGCCCCCGACGCTGGCGGTAGATCAGCCACAGGAAGCCGGGACCGCCCAGCAGGCTGGTGAGCAGGCCGACCGGCATTTCCGCTGGCGCCACGGCGGTGCGCGCCAGAGTATCGGCGCCGAGCAGTAACATCGCGCCGGCCAGTGCGGCGCCGGGCAGTAACCAGCGGTGATCGGCGCCGCCGAACAACCGTAGCAGATGGGGAATGACCAGTCCGATAAAGCCGATCACTCCGCTGACCGCCACCGCGCCCGCCACCAGCAGCGCGCTGCCGGTCAGCAGCCACAGGCGGACCCGCGCGACATTGACGCCCAGATACCAGGCTTCTTCATCGCCGGTCTGTAGCAGGTTGAGAGCCGCCGCCTGACGCAGCACTACCAGCATCGCCGGTATCATCAGCGCGGCGCAGGCCGCCAGCATTGCCCACCGGGCCTGACCGAGGCTGCCCATTCCCCACAAAGAGAGTTGACGCAGTTGCTGATCGTTACTGATCCATGACAGTACCCCGAGCGCCGCGCCAGCGAGCGCATTGATGGCGATCCCCATCAGCAGCAGGGTCGCCAGTGAGAGACTGGCCCGGCGGCAGAGCATGAAAATCGTCAGCGTTACGCCGAGACTACCAGCGAAGGCCGCCAGCATCGGCAGCCACAGCTGTAGCGTAGCGGGCAGGGCGGGCAACAGTACCACGGCGATCCCTACCGCCAGCGCTGCGCCGCTGCTGATGCCCAGCAGACCGGGATCGGCCAGCGGATTTCGGAACACCCCCTGCATCACACAGCCGGAGAGCGCCAGCGCGCCGCCCACCAGAACCGCCAGCAGCACCCGGGGCAGTCGAATCTGCCACCAGATGTGGCGCAGGCTGTCGTCCGCCGCGCCCCAGGCGACATTCAGCGGCAGGCGCATCGCCCCCTGGCTGGCGGCGAGCAGCCCGAGCAGCAGCAGGGCGACAGCCAGCAGGGTAAGACGTGTGGCCGGGTAACGACGCGAGCTCACCTCAGCGCCTCCGCCTGGCGGCGCAGGGTGAGGATGGTTTGCGCAGTCCGGAGGCCAAAGCCCAGCAGCGCCACCTCATCGACCACCATGATGCGGCCATGTTTTCCGGCTGGCGTGTGTTCAACCCCCGGCAGGGCCAGTACGCCGTTCTCACCGCCCAGTGTCCGCAGGCCGTCTGCGCCCACCACGATCAGGTCCGGGCGGCTGGTAATGACCCCTTCGCGGGACAGCGACTGGTAGCGGCGGATATTCGCCAGCGCATTGGTCAGCCCGGCGGCGCGGATGGCGGCGTCGGCGGCGGTATCACTACCGGCGGCCATCGCGTTGATACCGCTGTGACTCATGATAAACAGCACTCTGACGTTCAGCGCCCGGCGCGGCAGGGCATCGATCAGCTTTTGTTGACCGGTGATCAGCTGTTCTCCAGCGTCGGTTTTGCCCAGAGCGGCGGCAATAACGGCAATTTTCTCGCTAATCGCCGCCGGGCTGAGTGACGCAGGTACGGTGACGACCGGCACGTTGCTGTCCTGAACCTGTTTCAGCGCCAGCGATGGCTGCGCCTGGGCGCTGGCCAGCACCAGCGTCGGGCGCATGGCGAGAATGCCCTCGGCATTAAGCTGGCGCAAATAGCCGACATCCGGCAGCGCTTTGACCGCCTGCGGTTGCAGGCTGGTACTGTCGCGCGCCACCAGCGTATCGCCGGCCCCCAGCGCCCAGACGATCTCCGTCACATCGCCGCCCAGCGAGACTACCCGCGGCGGCGTCGACCACGCCAGCAGCGGCAGACACAGCAGCGCAATCAGTAGCCGCTTCATGCCGGCTGCCCTTTATGGACCAGCGCCTCTACTTGCTGGCGCCAGCGTATCTGTTCGGGCTGGCCTTCGCTACGCTGGCCATATAACTGTGCGATTTGCGTACCGTCGGCGGCGAACAACTCCAGACTGGTGACATGGCCGTCCGCCGTCGGCTTACGGGTTACCCAGCTTTCGGCAATCGCGTTGTCCATCAGGTGTAGCGTGAAAGCGGGGTTAAAGATATTCAGCCAGCCCTTCATGGGCAGCAGACGCTCTATCGCGCCGGTGAAAATCTGTACACAGCCGCGGTTGCCGACAAAAATCATAATCGCGTTGCGATCCTGCTGCGCCTGGCTGAACACCTGCGCCAGCGCATGGTTATCCACTTGCCAGGCCAGGTCGTCGCCCACCAGACGAAACGCCTGCTGGCGCGAGAGATCGTGGCGTTTAAGCAAGCCAAAAAATTGATGGACGTCGGTCATGGCGCGCCACTCGCTGTCCACCCGGACGGCATCCGGCAGAGCGTGGCGTTCGGCGCTATCCGGCGGGCTGGTCAGCGCCAGCGGGGGATTATCGGCATGGATAAAGCGTGCCAGCACATCTCCCCACGCGCGCAAGTCGGTCTTATCGGTAACGTAAACTTTCAGCACCGCATCTCCCTGGCAATCGAAAAATTGCAGGCTCTGGCGCTCGCCGTTGGTGGTGGTTTCACGGATATGGAACGCGCTGTCCCACTGATTAAGGAATAGCCGCAGATCCAGGGCACCGGGGTTAAGGATCAGACCCGCGTGGCCGCTGAGGTGCTGATGAGTATATTGCCCCACCTGCTCGTGGACGGCGTACGGGTTGCGGCAAATTGATTTGGTTTCGCCGACCTTTTCCAGCGCAGCAAGGATATCGCGCGTCGCGCCGTGTAGCCGCCAGGCGTCGTGGCCGACGCGCAGATGCGCCAGTTCGCCTTCGCTGATGTGCATCAGAGCGGCGATATCGCGGGCATATAATTCCGGGTGTTGCTGCCTGAGCGCCAGCCAGGCGTGGTAATGATGATGCATGGTTTCGTCCTTCTTACATGCCCCGCCGCCGCGGGGCTACTGATTACCATTGATAGCTGATGAACACTTTGCCGCTGCGGCCGTCCCGGGGGATACCCTGCGGCGACCAGTAACGTTTATCAAACGCATTGCCGAGCGCCAGCGTGGTGGTCAGGCCCTGCAGGCTTTGCTGCCCGCGGTAGCTGACATAGAAATCGTGGACCGCGTAGCCGGGCTGCTCGCGGTAACTGCTGCTGATATGGTGGGATCGCGCCGCATAAATACCGTTCCAGCCCACGGAAAAACCGCTGTGCGCCAGCGGAATATCCAACTGGCTGGTGACGGTGTCCGGATTGAGGCTTGAGATCCACTCGCCGGTGGCGGTGTCTTTACCGCGGGTGCGGTTCCAGGCCAGTTGCAGGCTGAATGGATCGGCGCTGTATTTGGCCATCACGTCCCAGCCCCAGATCTTCGCCCGCGGAACGTTGTAAGACATGGTGGTGGCTTTGGCGAAATTGACCTGAGTGGCGATATAGTCTTTGGCCCGGGTGTCAAAGTAGCTGGCTTTCAGCTCCAGACCATCGTTGTCAAGCATCAGGTTGTCGAAACGCAGTCCGAGGCCGTACTCCTGAGTGGCGTTGGTTTCCGGCCGCAACGCCGGATTTGGCACCCAGTAGTTCGTGTAGAAGCTGCCGATGGAGAAATGTTTCGCGTCGTTATACATCTCGCCCATGGTCGGCGCCCGGAAGGCCTGGGCATAGGAGCCAAACATCATCAGCCAGTCCGTTGGCGTGATGGACAGCGCCGCCCGGGAAGACCATTTATCGGCATCAACGTCGGCATAGCCGCTGCTGCTGCCGCGATAGTTGTCGTAGCGGGCGCCAGCGATCGCTGAGATTGGCAGATTGCGCAGAGTGATTTCATCCTGCAGCCAGCCGGAGCTGAAATTAATTCTGGCGTCCGGAAAACCGCTGGCGGCGCCGTCCGGTCGCTGCTGCTGGCGGTAATATTCCCCGCCCCAGGTCAGCAGGTGGCTGGCGGGACTGGCGCTGAATAACTGGCTGCGGTTTTCCAGCCGCACGCCTTTGGTGGTCTGTGTGCGAAATTCGCTGCGGTTTGCCGCGGTCCGGGCGTTAATCCGCGCTTGCGACCAGTAGGTGGTGAGGTCGGCATTTAAGCCGTCGTTATCCTGTGGGCTGAGCCGGTATTTCAGTTGGGCGTCGCGCTGGATGGTGGAACGATCGACCATCGGGTTGCTGGGGCCTGATGCCGCGCTGGTCTGCGGGTTTTTCGGCTCCTGAGCGCGGTTGTTGTAGTAACGTAATGAGCCGCTCAGGGATTGACCGCTATCGGGACGCCAGGTGCCTTTGGCCAGCATATTATTGATGTTTTCATCATTCGGGGCGCTGAAACCGTCGCTCTGGCGCAGGTCGCCGCGATCGCGCCCTGACCAGGCGAGCAGGCCGTCGAGCTGGTCGCCGCGACCAAAAGCGCTGACGCCCGTGCCGAGGCTATGGTCCCCGGTCGCGCCGCTGGCGAATACCCGATAGCCGCTGCTGCGCCCGTTTTCCAGCAGATCGGCGGCGTCGACGGTATCAAACGCCACCACGCCGCCGAGGGCGCCGCTGCCGTACAGCAGCGCCGACGGACCGCGCACCACTTCAACGCGTTTGATTAACGCCGGATCGAGGAAGGTACTGTTCAGATGCCCGGTATCGGTTCCCTGGCGTACGCCATCCACCAGTACCAGTACGCCGCGGCGATCGTATCCGCGCAGGTTGATGTCCTGACCGTTAGTGCGGCCGGTACCGTCAAGGGTGATGCCGGGTACGCTGCGCAGCATGTCGGCGGCGGAGCTGGCGGTTTCTCCCTGCGGGCTGTTGGCATCAATCACGCTGACCATCATCGGCGCTTCAAAGCTACTGCGAACGTTGCCGGTGGCGGTGATAGTCATCTGGTCTTCGTCGGCCGACCAGGCACAGCCGGAGGTGATGGCGAAGGCAAGGGCGGACACACGAAGTCCGCTGCTGTGCGGAAGCATAAGCAACTCTCCTGAATGAAAATTAAGAAAGTGCTGGCTGCCTGGGGATGACCTGGGTGGCTGGCAAGGGGTTATTATTTAGTCAGAATCAGTTTCCCCGCCTGAGTCTGGCGCAGAACATAATGCTGACCTTCATGGCTAATGATGATCCGGTCTTCATCGCCTAATAAGGTTTTACTGTCTATCTGGCGCGGCGCCGGGTTTGTCCAGGACGCATGTGGCTTTCCGCCGGAGATAATCTTTTCCATAAGCATTTAAATAATTTTCATTATGACAATGATAATCATTATCAACAAATGGCGCGCCAGCATCAAGACATATCTGTGATGAAATTGTGAAGAGATCAAATTACCCCCCAGGTGGGACATGGTCGGTAATTTGATCTCAGCAGCAAAGCGGCTATTGCAGCGCCTGGGCCAACAGCGTCAGCGGGTGTTCGCAGCGTTTGCTGGTGGACATTTCAATCTGCCACTTGCAGGTTTCGCAGTCGGTGATCACCAGATCCGCGCCACTGCTTTCAATTTGCCGGAACAGCGGCGCGCCAATTCCCTGAGCGGTGGGGTAGTTTTCGGATTTAAATCCGTAGGTGCCGGCGATGCCGCAGCACTGTGAATCCAGCACTTGTAGTTCCAGACCGGGGATCGCGCGCAACAGCTCCAGGGTATACACCGACCAGCCCAGTTTTTCCATATGGCAGGGAGTGTGATACACCACTTTCAGCGGGGTGGTTTTCAGCGGCAGCGAGCGGCCCTGCTCGCGCAAACGCCACAGGTAGCGGGTGGCCAGCTCAATCCGATCGCGCAGCGGCGTGGTATCGACATCCAGCACGTTGGGGTATTCATCGCGCAGGGTGAAAGTGCAGGTGGACGAGGTGGCGATTACCGGCAGATGGCGTTGTTCGATAGCCTCCGACAATGCCTGAGCGTTACAGCGCGCCTGCTTCTGCGCTTTTTCAATAAAGCCGTTGGCGATCAGCGGAACGCCGCAGCATTTCTCTTTTTTCAGTAACTGCACCCCGATGCCAAGGGCATTAAAAATGGCGAGCAGCGCTTTGCCCAGCGCCGGGTTGTTGTAATTCACGTAGCAACCGTGGAAAAACGCCACCTGTTCGCTGAAGCGCGCCTGAGCGCTGGCCTGACGGCGATACCACTGGCGAAAAGTGCCGAAGGAATATTTCGGCAGCGTGCGCCGGTGATCGATGCGCAGCGCGCTGTCCAGCAGTTTGCGCACCGGCTGCAGGGCGGTCGTTGCGTTGACCAGCGGCGCGAATGGCGTGGAGACCGACCCCATCAGATCGGTATGGCTGAGGATGGTGTCGCGCAGGGAAAACTGCCGGGTGGCGTACTTCGCCCGGGCGCGCTGGATAATGTCTCCCGGGTTGACGTCGGACGGGCAGGCAACCTCGCAGCGTTTACAGTTAGTGCAATATTTCAGGGCTTCGTCGTATAACGCCGCGTCCTTCAGGCGCAGGCGCTCGCCGTCCGGCCCGGCCTGCTTGGGGCCCGGGTAGGCGGGGTTCACCCGGCTGACCGGGCAGGCGGTGGTGCAGATAGTGCATTTGATGCAGCTTTCAAAGCTGTTGTCATTGAAACCTTTCATAACTCTGTTCCTCCGGCGCCGAGGATGCGCTCTGCGGCATGCAGCGCCGTGACGGCGCAAACGCCGCCGCCGCAGCCCTGAGCGATAGGATCATAGCCGGCGAGTACTGAACCAATCGCCAGCAGCCCGGGTTGCGCCGCGCCGCGAAGGGTCGGCTGCAGGCGGGCATCCACCTGAACCCCGAACTGCTGCCAGGGTTGAGGTTTAAAGAAATCGGTCTGATACCAGTCGCTGCGGCTGGCGCTCTGTGCCACGTCCAGTCCCATGATCGCTTCGCGTACCCCGCTGCGATCGGCAATTAATCCATTACTGAAGAAACTACCGCTGGCCAGCACCACATGCTGGCTGCGCAGGGTGATATCGCCGTGATTGCGGGTTTCCACGGCAATCGGTTCGCCTGGGTTGACGGTGATGCGCCGCACTTCGTCGCCGGGCATCAGCGTGCCGCCCAGCGCGCGAAAGCGCCGCTCCAGGGCGCGCTGCATCCGCAGCCCCGGTACCGAAGGCGGCAGGGTTGGCAGCAGATACAGCGGGCAGGGGAGTTGCTGGTTCAGCCAGTGCCACTGCTGGTCATCTTCCAGCCCGAGGCAGGCGGGCATCAGCAGAGCATCGGTGTCCCGGGCCAGCGGCAGCAGTTCCTCAACCAGCGCGGCCAGCACGTCCGGCTGTTCGAGGTTACGGGCGATATGTACGGCGCGGAACTCACCGGCGTGCAGGCGCAGCGGGTCGAGAGCCGGTAGCTGTAATTCCGCAGTACGGGTGACAATGCCGCGCTTCGCCAGCGAACTGGCGACAAACTCTGGCTGAAAATCGAGAAATCCGGCGATGCCCGCGATGGTTACATCCCGCCACGCCAGGGGCTGGCGCGGGACTTCCGGCGGGCTTAGCCAGGCGCCGCGGGTGGTGCCCAGCGGCGTCAGGCGCTGGTGACTGAGGGCCGTTTCGCCCTGTAGCGTCAGCCCGCAGCGTGCGAGTAAGGCGGCAGCGTCGGCGGCGTAACCGAAAACCCGATCGGCGCCGAGCAGTGAATAGGGATGCTGCGGCGCCTGGCGGCTCAGCGTTTCCAGACCGGCCCGGATATCGGTGACCGGCTGGCCGTCCGGCAGACGCGACAGCAGATCCAGCGAGCCGGAGGAGAAAAGCAGCGCGCTCTGCCCGCGGCTGACAATGGCGCAGCGCTTACCGGCTTCGGCGAGACGAATGCCGCACATCAAACCGGCCAGTCCGCCGCCGGTGATTATCGCATCAAATTTCATCGTGCTCTTCCTCCTCCAGGCCGCACAGCCCCTGGTAAACCCAGCGGGTGAATTCGCTTTCACGCAGCGCATCTCCCCAGGCCACCGGTTGAATACCTTTCCAGCGTTCATTCAGAAATTGCGATAGCTGCGCGATCGACTGTTGTGCCGTGGCGACGTTGAAACGCTGCAACAGGCCGGCGGCCCGGCAGGCGCACAGCTCCCCCTGGCAGGGCCCCATTCCTACCCGGGTGCGGCGGCGCAAATCGGAGAGCGAGTGGACCCCCAGCGTCTGTACCGCATAATGTACTTCGCCGGCGCTCACCGACTCACATTCGCACACCAGACTCCGGCCTGCTTTGTCATCGTGCAGCCAGTTTGCCGTCCGGTCGCCGTGGCGATAGACCGCCGAGCCGCGCAACGGAGCGGGCAGGGAGATGATTTTTTGCAGCGTTTTTTCACTGCTTTCCCGGGAGCCGGGCAGCGGTTCGCTGGCGGTGGTACACCGGGTGGTATTGCCGAGCTTGTTACATACCGCGTCGGTGGCCCATTCCGCCATCAGGCGATAGGTCATCAGCTTACCGCCGGTAATGGTGATAAAGCCTTCCAGACCGTCCCGGGCGGCGTGATCGAGCAGTACGATACCGCGGCTGACGTTGCGCCCGCTGGGATCGTCGTCGCTGGCTACCAGCGGCCGCACGCCGGCATAGGCACGCAAAATACGCGTGGATAGCATGCGCGGCGACAGCCTGGCCCCTTCGCGGATCAAAATATCCACTTCCTGCGCCGTCACCCGGGTATTGTCGATCTGGTCATAATCAATGTGGGTCGAGGTGGTCCCGATCAGCGAAATGGTATCGCCCGGTACCAGAATATCGGCGTCGGCGGGTTTACGGCAGCGATTAATTACGTGTTGATTAATGCGGTGGCCGAGAATCAGCAGCGCTCCTTTGGCCGGGAACATACGTACGCTCAATTCGGCGTATTCGGCGATATGCTGCCCCCAGATACCGGCGGCATTCACCACCACCGGAGCATGGATTTCCCGGGTGATGCGCTGCTGGTGGTCGAAAACGCGCACGCCGGTTACGCGATCGCCGGCGCGTAACAGCCCGGTAACCTCATGATGGGTAAATATTCGCGCTCCGTGCTCTCTGGCGTCGAGCATATTGGCGGTGGTGAGACGGAAAGGATCGACGGTGCCGTCAGGCACTCGCACCGCGCCGGTCAGTTCAGGATTGACGCCGGGTTCAATGCGCAGAGCCTCCTGCGGGTCGATAGCCTTGGCATCGATGCCGGCCTGCTGGCAGGCGCTGATAAAGGTACTCTGCCAGGCCAGATCGTCTTCCGGCAGGGTAATGAACAGGCCGTCGGTAGATTCAATACAGTGGCGGGCGATACGCTTGAGAATGCGGTTCTCTTCGATACATTCGCGCGCGGATTCGCTATCGGTGACAGCGTAACGCGCGCCGCTGTGCAGCAGGCCGTGGTTGCGCCCGGTGGCGCCGGTCGCGATATCGTGGCGCTCCAGCAGAATCGCCCGTAAGCCGCGCCGCGCGCAATCCCTGGCCATTCCAGCCCCTGTGGCTCCGCCGCCAATGATGATGACGTCGGCATCAGTATGGTCGAAATTCACCATCGTTATTCCTCCGGAACGAAAAATCTTCCTTATTAAGCCACACTTTTACTGCGGATTGTTTGATATAGCGCGTTTTTGAGTGAAAACGAAAATAAATTGTGATGTTGTGCTCATTTTATGTTCGTTTGAAATAAATCCGTAACATTCTGTGCGATGTTTCACAGTATGTGCGGTGGCGTTTATCTACTATCAGGCCGGAAATATGAACATTGCGAATGGTTTATTTTTCTTTATCTGTTTTATTGATAATTTTAAAAAACGGCCACGGAGGCTTTTATGTTGAGTATCTTCCGACCCGCAGCGCACAAAGCTCGGCTCCCCGCCGACCAGGTCGATCCGGTCTATCGCCGTCTGCGTTGGCAAATTTTCATGGGGATCTTTTTTGGTTACGCCGCTTACTATTTGGTGCGTAAAAACTTTGCGCTGGCCATGCCGTATCTGGTGGAACAGGGCTTCTCCCGTGGCGATCTCGGTTTCGCTTTGTCCGGTATCTCGATTGCGTATGGATTTTCGAAATTCATTATGGGATCGGTTTCTGATCGCTCGAATCCGCGCATTTTCCTGCCGGCCGGGTTGATTCTGGCTTCTGCGGTGATGTTGTTTATGGGCTTTGTGCCCTGGGCAACCTCCAGCATTATGGTCATGTTTGTGCTGCTGTTTTTCTGTGGCTGGTTCCAGGGGATGGGGTGGCCGCCGTGCGGGCGCACCATGGTGCACTGGTGGTCCCAGAAAGAGCGCGGCGGTATTGTATCGGTATGGAACTGCGCCCATAACGTCGGCGGCGGTATCCCGCCACTGCTGTTCCTGCTTGGGATGGCCTGGTTTAACGACTGGCACGCGGCGCTGTATATGCCAGCTTTCGCGGCGATTCTGGTGGCGCTCATCGCCTTCGCTCTGATGCGCGATACCCCGCAGTCCTGCGGTCTGCCGCCGATTGAGGAGTACAAAAACGACTATCCGGACGACTACAGCGAGAAAGACGAACAGGAACTGACGGCGAAGCAGATTTTCATGCAGTATGTGTTCCCGAACCGCCTGCTGTGGTACATCGCCATCGCCAACGTGTTTGTTTACCTGCTGCGCTACGGCATCCTCGACTGGTCGCCGACCTACCTGAAAGAGGTGAAACACTTCGCGCTGGATAAATCCTCCTGGGCTTACTTCCTGTACGAATATGCCGGTATTCCGGGCACCCTAATCTGCGGCTGGATGTCGGATAAAGTGTTTAAAGGCAACCGCGGCGCGACCGGGGTGTTCTTTATGATTCTGGTGACTATCGCCACCGTTGTGTACTGGCTCAACCCGCCGGGCAACCCGGGGGTAGATATGGCCTGTATGATCGTGATCGGCTTCCTGATTTACGGTCCGGTGATGCTGATTGGTCTGCATGCGCTGGAACTGGCGCCGAAGAAAGCGGCGGGTACGGCGGCGGGCTTTACCGGGCTGTTCGGTTATCTGGGCGGGTCGGTGGCGGCCAGCGCCATTGTGGGTTATACCGTTGACTTCTTTGGCTGGGACGGCGGCTTTATCGTGATGATCGGCGGCAGTGTGCTGGCGGTACTCCTGCTGATCGTGGTGATGATCGGCGAGAAAAAGCATCATGAAGAGATGACGGCTAACCGCGGTTAAAAGACGCCCTTCGCGTTACCCTGTCAGCCCCCGCACTGTGCTGCGGGGGCTGATGTTTTCAGAAGCGGCTCTCCACCGTATCGGCAAGCATCGCCAGCAGCGTTTCGCTATCTTCCCAGTTCAGGCATGGGTCGGTGATCGACTGGCCCCAGGTCAGCGGCTGGCCGGCGATGATAGGCTGGGTCCCTTCCTGTAGGAAACTTTCCGCCATAATGCCGGCGACCGACCGCGAACCGGCGCGAATCTGCCGGCAGATCTCTTCCCCGACCTGCAACTGACGTTTGTGCTGCTTCTGGCAGTTGCCGTGGCTGAAATCCACCACCAGGCGCTGCGGCAGATCGTGCTCGGCCAGCGACTGGCAGGCGGCGGCGATATCCGCGGCATGGTAATTCGGGGTTTTACCGCCGCGCATAATCACATGGCCATATGGATTGCCGCTGGTCTGGTAGATGGTCATCTGGCCGTGCTTATCCGGGGAAAGGAACATATGGCTGGCCCGCGAGGCGCGAATGGCGTCGATAGCGATACGAATATTGCCGTCGGTGCCGTTTTTGAATCCCACCGGGCAGGAGAGCGCCGATGCCATTTCCCGGTGGATTTGGCTTTCGGTGGTGCGGGCGCCGATGGCCCCCCAACTGATCAGATCGGCAAGATACTGGCCGATGACCATATCGAGAAATTCGGTGGCGGTCGGGACGGCCATTTCGTTGATTTGTAGCAGCAGGCGCCGGGCCAGTTCGATGCCGTGGTTAACCCGGTAGCTGCCGTTGAGATCGGGATCGGAAATCAGCCCTTTCCAGCCCACCACGGTGCGCGGTTTTTCAAAGTAGGTGCGCATGACGATTTCCAGCCGCGACTGGTAGCGGTCGCGCATGGTCCGAATGCGCCGCGCATAGTCCAGCGCGGCGTCGGGATCGTGAATCGAACAGGGACCTATAATCACCAGCAGGCGCGCATCGTCGCCGTAAAGAATCTTTTCAATGCGCCGCCGGGAAAGCGTGACGTGCTCAGCCACCGCCGGGGAAACCGGGCTGCGCTGCGCCAGCTCCGCCGGGGTGATCAGGTTTTCTATGCGCGCGGTGCGCAATTCATCGGTTTTATTCATTGGGTGTCTCAGAAACAGGTGCTTCGCGGCGCCAGGTATGGCGGGAAGTGATGGCGATCACGATAAACCAATCCATGCCAAATTCAAGCGCGGGGACAGATTCATCTGCCGTATGCCGGACACCCTAACATATTTAATCGCACCTTTGTACTAGTTTATCAGTACATGCGCCGGTTCAGACCCATAATATCGAGAATTTTGGTGGCGATCTCTTCGACGGAATAGTTGGTACTGTTGATGTAGCGAATCTGGTTTTTGCGGTACAGCGCTTCTACCTCCGCCACTTCCATCCGGCACTGGCGCATCGAGGCATAGCGGCTATTTTCCCGGCGCTCTTCGCGGATAGCAGCCAGCCGCTCCGGGTTGATGGTGAGGCCAAACAGCTTGTGCTGCAGCGGTTTGAGCACCGCCGGCAATTGTAGGTTATCCATATCGTCGGCGATAAAGGGGTAGTTGGCGGCGCGAATACCGAACTGCATCGCCAGATACAGGCTGGTCGGGGTTTTACCGCAGCGCGACACCCCCAGCAGAATCACCTGCGCCTGATCGAGATTGCGCATTGAGATGCCGTCGTCATGGGCGAGGGTGTAATCGATCGCCGCAATACGCGCGTCGTATTTGTTGATGTTCGCCGGGTTCAGCCCGTGGGTGCGATGGGCGACCGGCAGCGGATCGAGCTTCAGCTCCTGCTGCAGCGGCGCCACCAGCGCCTGAACGATATCCTGGCAGAACCCTTCGCTGTTAAGAATAATGGCGCGAATTTCCGGCATGATGATCGAGTAAAACACCAGCGGCCGCACGCCGGTTTGCTGGTAGATAGCGTCGATCTGTTCTTTTACCGCCCGGGCGCGGTTTTCGTTTTCCACAAACGGCAGCGTGACGCTGTTCACGCTCACCGGAAACTGCGACATCACCGCGTGGCCCAGCACTTCGGCGGTGATTGCCGTTCCGTCGGAAATATAGAATACATGGCGGTCAACATTATTATCCATTAGTCGATCCTGAATGGCTGAAAGGTGAGTTCAAGCATAAAATAAAAGTCTGAGCGACGTCTCTTTTTGTTGTGATTTTTGTAAATGAAATAACGTTTTTATTTTTTATGAAAAGGGTATTTCACTTCAATGAGAGCGTGTAACATTTTTTTCTCTTTACTATTTGTGTGGTTAATCAATTAGTTAATTGAAAAAATAGCGAGTCGGAAAAGTGACTAATTTTAATTTGCTTGAACGATTCACCGTTTTCCCCGGCGCCTGAATTATGCCAGGCTAAATATGTAGTCTGCTGTTTTGGTACCCATTCATATATCACAAAAGGATTGTTTCGATGTCCAATAATGGCTCGTCACCGCTGGTGCTTTGGTACAACCAACTCGGTATGAATGATGTGGAGAAGGTTGGCGGCAAAAATGCCTCCCTGGGAGAGATGATTACCAATCTTTCCGGGATGGGTGTTTCCGTGCCGAACGGCTTTGCCACTACCGCCGGGGCGTTTGACCAGTTTCTTGACCAGAGTGGTGTAAACCAGCGTATTTATGAATTGCTGGATAAAACCAACATAGATGATGTGTCTGAACTGGCGAAAGCCGGGGCGCAAATCCGCCAGTGGATCATCGACACACCGTTCCAGCCCGCGCTGGAAGAGGCGATCCGTGAGGCTTATCAATTACTTTCCGCCGACGATGCCGACGCCTCGTTTGCGGTACGCTCCTCCGCCACCGCGGAAGATATGCCGGATGCCTCGTTTGCCGGCCAGCAGGAAACTTTCCTTAATGTGCAGGGTATCGATGCGGTGATGGTGGCGGTGAAGCACGTCTTCGCTTCGCTGTTTAACGATCGCGCAATCTCTTACCGGGTGCATCAGGGCTATGACCATCGCGGCGTGGCGCTGTCCGCCGGTATCCAGCGCATGGTGCGCTCCGATGTCGGCGCCGCCGGGGTGATGTTCTCTATCGATACCGAATCCGGCTTCGACCAGGTGGTGTTTATCACCGGCGCCTGGGGGCTGGGAGAGATGGTGGTACAAGGGGCGGTCAACCCGGACGAATTCTATGTCCATAAACCGACGCTGGAAGCCGGCCGGCCAGCGGTGGTGCGCCGTACCATGGGTTCCAAAAAAATCCGCATGGTGTATGCCAACACGCAGGAACACGGTAAACAGGTGCGGATTGAAGATGTCCCGCAGGCCGACCGCGATCGTTTCTGCCTCAGCGACGCTGAGGTCCAGGAGCTGGCGAAGCAGGCGGTGCAGATTGAAAAACATTATGGTCGCCCGATGGATATCGAGTGGGCCAAAGATGGCCATACCGGCAAGCTGTACATCGTCCAGGCGCGTCCTGAGACGGTGCGCTCCCGTGGCCAGGTGATGGAGCGTTACACGCTGCATGCCCAGGGTAAAATCATCGCCGAAGGGCGCGCTATCGGGCACCGCATCGGCGCCGGCCCGGTGAAAGTGATCCACGACATCGGCGAGATGAACCGTATTGAGCCGGGTGACGTACTGGTCACCGATATGACCGACCCGGACTGGGAGCCAATCATGAAGAAAGCGGCGGCGATTGTCACCAACCGCGGCGGGCGAACCTGTCACGCGGCGATTATTGCCCGCGAGCTGGGGATCCCGGCGGTGGTCGGCTGCGGCGACGCCACCGAGCGTATGAGCGAGGGCCAGCAGGTGACGGTCTCCTGCGCGGAAGGCGACACCGGCTACGTGTACGCCGAGCTGCTGGATTTCAGCGTCAAAAGCTCCAGCGTCGACACCATGCCGGACCTGCCGCTGAAAATCATGATGAACGTCGGCAACCCGGATCGCGCTTTTGATTTTGCCTGTCTGCCCAATGAAGGGGTCGGTCTGGCGCGTCTTGAGTTTATTATCAACCGCATGATCGGCGTGCATCCGCGCGCGCTGCTGGAGTTCGACCAGCAGGAGCCGGCGCTGCAGAATGAAATTCGCGAGATGATGAAAGGCTATGACTCGCCGAAAGCGTTCTATGTCGGTCGGCTGTCGGAAGGGATCGCCACTCTGGGGGCCGCGTTCTGGCCGAAGCGGGTGATTGTGCGCCTCTCTGACTTCAAATCTAACGAATACGCCAATCTGGTGGGCGGCGAGCGCTACGAGCCGGAGGAAGAAAACCCGATGCTTGGTTTCCGCGGCGCCGGACGTTATGTCTCGGATAGTTTCCGCGACTGTTTTGCGCTGGAGTGCGACGCTGTGAAGCGGGTGCGCAATGAGATGGGGCTGACCAACGTTGAGATCATGATCCCCTTTGTGCGCACTGTCGAACAGGCGAAAGCGGTGGTGGACGAGCTGGCGCGTCAGGGGCTGAAGCGCGGTGAGAATGGGCTGAAAGTCATCATGATGTGTGAGATTCCTTCCAATGCGCTGTTGGCGGAACAGTTCCTGGAGTACTTTGATGGCTTCTCTATCGGCTCCAACGATATGACCCAGCTAACGCTGGGGCTGGATCGCGACTCCGGTGTGGTCTCCGAGCTGTTCGATGAGCGTAACGCGGCGGTGAAAGCGCTGCTGGCGATGGCGATTCGCGCGGCTAAAAAGCAGGGGAAATACGTGGGTATTTGCGGACAGGGTCCGTCGGACCACGAAGACTTTGCCGCCTGGCTGATGGAAGAAGGCATCGACAGCCTGTCCCTGAACCCGGATACCGTGGTGCAGACCTGGCTGAGTCTGGCTGAACAACAATAAGCTATTCGCGTCGCGCGCGGCGCGCACTGGCTGTTACGGATAACGCCCTGGAGAGCAAAACTCTGCAGGGCGTTTTGCTGTCAAATCCAGGGCCCCTGTGATGAGCAGATGATTGTTGTTGCAAGTGGGTCAGAAATTTCATTCCTGCGAGATATTTTCTCGCGACAGCATACCGCTGAAAAGTTTCAGCTATCGATAGCGTGTTAATAATAATGTAGTACATTGTCGCAATTTAAATGAATTTGCCCCAGGTCATGGCAAGGCTAAAAAAATAAAATGAACCGGGAAATTGGCAAGTTTGGCTATTGTTCCCGGTAACCGCCTTTCCAATACTGACGGTCATTAACGGTGGCGCACTACGCGACCGGATACCAGGCCTGTAATTTCTAAAGGTGGGTGATAATGACCATGTCCAGTGAACCTTCTCGCCAGACGCCGCGTTTTTCGACGACGTTTAATTCTGCGTTATATCATTTTTTACAGCACCTGCAGCGGGATGCGGTAAAAAGCGGCTTTGATTATGGCCCGCTGGCGTTTGCCAGTAAGCGGGTGAAAAATTGTAGTGGAGAGGTGATCGTCACGCTGGAGGTGGTCAATCGCCAGACCTGTAAGGTTAATGAAATTGTGCGTCTGTATGTGTGCGATAAGACCGCGCAGCCGGGGCGGCTGGTACATGCGCTGAAAGGCTTCCAGCCCGTGGAGCTGGAGGCCGGGGAGAAGGCGCGTCTGACTTTCCGCATTCCGGTTGATATGCTGAGCGTGACAGGCGATGACGGCCGGCGGTGGGTACGTTCCTCGACGCTGGAGTTTCGTGTCGGCACGTCGGGGATGGACATTCGCAGTAGCGGAGAGGTCACTCTTGAGGGGCCGGACCGGATCCTTGATACGCCGGGGCGCTGCGTCAGTTTATGTGAGGTGTGGCAGGAAACCCGGAGATAAAAAAAAGCCCATCACGGGAGATGGGCAAAGACTACACACAGCAATTCGTTGTTTCATCTCAGGAGATATCCTGGCTTATAAATCAATGCATTGATTTATAACGATGGGATTAATACTAGGCACCTCATTACGTTGCGTCGATCGGATTCGTCTCAATAGTTAACTGCTAATAGCCAATCTGTCGATATTTCATCGGCCCTGAAATTATTTGGTGGGATAAACTGCTGAATGGTGAATATAGCCGTTAGATCTGTCTTAGTTATTTTTTCGCCCGGTTTTTACGCCATAAAAAAACCGGCCCGCAATCTCTATACGGGCCGGTCTTTTAAAATCGCATCACTGCTCAGTAGTAGTGGTGGTGCTCGGCTCGGCGTCTTCGAGGATCTCCACCACTGCGCTGGGGTCTTCCTCAGGCATCGGGGTTTCATTCACCCATACCGCGTAAAGCCTGTAAGAGACGGCCAGCAGTACCGGGCCGATAAACAGACCAATCATCCCGAAAGCGATTAATCCCCCGATAACCCCGGAGAGGATCAGCACCATTGGCAGGTCGGCGCCCATACGAATCAATACCGGGCGGATAACGTTGTCGAGCGTCCCGACCACGCAACTCCATACCAGCAGTACCGTGCCCCATGTGGTATCCCCGCTCCAGTACAGCCAGATGATGGCCGGCACCAGCACCGGTAGCGGGCCAATCTGTACCAGGCAGCAGAAGATCATAACCACGGTGAGCAGCGTAGCATAAGGAATACCAGAGACAGCCAGGCCAATACCGCCGAGGATCCCCTGTACCAGCGCCGTTACCACCACGCCCAGCGCCACCGCGCGGATGGCCTGCGCCGCCAGAATAATCGCCGCGTCGCCGCGCACGCCGGCCAGACGGTAGGCAAAGTGGCGGAACCCCCGGGCAACGCTTTCGCCGCGCCAGTACAGCAGGGCGCTGAATAGTAGCATCAGACCACAGTGCACCACAAAACTGCCGACGTGAGCGACCTGGCCGACAAACCAACTGGTGGTGGTGCCGACATAGGGGCGCACTTTGGCCATCAGCGCGCTACCGCCGCTGTTGACCATGCTATTCCAGCTACTGTAAAGCTTGTCGCCGACCAGTGGAACGCTGTGCAGCCATTCGAAAGTCGGCGGCGTCATATTGCCGGAAGTCACCCACTTGATCAGCGGCGCGCTGTTCTCCACCAGGCTGTTAACCAGCATGGCAATCGGGATGATGAACAGCAGGATCAGCAGGAATGTCATCACCAGTACGGCCAGCGAACGCCGTCCCCACAGGGCGCGCTGTAGACGCAGCAGCAGCGGCCAGGTGGCGATAACCACTGTGCCGGCCCAGGCAAATCCCAGGATAAATGGCTGCACCACCCAGAAACAGGCGACGATCATCAGGGCGAGAAACAGTACGGACAGCAAAATACGTGGAACGTCCACGGGCTGACGGAGTTCGGTCATAAACCTCGATTACCTTATCTAAAGCGCCGCAGCGCGGGAAGCCAATAAGCCACGGAACTGATTGTAGTGAATTTTATCGGTAGTGCGCCACTGGCGCAGCGCTGGAGAAAAGATTTCAGGATAATCATATAAAGCGGTTGGCGGGTTAAAGAGAATAGCGCGCCCCCTGGAAAAATGTGATACAACCTTGAGTGCGCTACGCAAACGATAAAACACAACATGTATTCCTTTGACTGACAGGGTCAATTGCTGATGATCCCACAAATTTCTCAGGCGCCAGGGCTTGTGCAACTGGTGCTCGATTTTTTACAAACACTGGAGCAACAGGGTTTTACCGGCGATACCGCCACCGATTACGCCGCCAGGCTGACCATGGCGACCGACAACAGCATCTACCAGTTGCTGCCGGACGCGGTGATCTTTCCGCGTTCAACGGCGGATGTTTCGCTGATTGCCCGCCTGGCTGCCGAACCGCGTTTCACCCCGATTACCTTCACACCGCGCGGCGGCGGCACCGGCACCAACGGCCAGGCGCTTAACCAGGGCGTCATTGTCGATATGTCGCGGTATATGAACCGGATTATCGAGATTAACCCGGAGCAGGGCTGGGTGCGGGTCGAAGCCGGGGTGATCAAGGACCAGTTGAATCAGTTTCTCAAACCCTATGGCTATTTCTTTGCGCCGGAGCTGTCGACCAGTAACCGGGCGACTCTCGGCGGGATGATCAATACCGATGCCTCAGGGCAGGGGTCGCTGGTCTACGGTAAAACCTCCGATCACGTTCTCGGGGTGCGTGCGGTCCTGTTGGGGGGCGATATTCTCGATACCCGCGCGATGCCGACGCCGCTGGCTGAGGAGATCGGTAAAGACGACAGCGCGACCGGGCGAATCTATCGCACCGTGCTGGAACGCTGCCGCAGCCAGCGCCAGTTAATTATTGATAAATTCCCAAAACTTAACCGCTTCCTGACCGGTTATGACTTGCGTCACGTATTTAACGACGATCTGTCGCAGTTCGATTTGACCCGTATTCTCACCGGTTCGGAGGGGACGCTGGCGTTTATTACCGAAGCGAAGCTGGATATTACCCGGCTGCCGAAAGTGCGCCGTCTGGTCAACGTCAAATATGACTCGTTCGACTCGGCGCTGCGTAATGCCGCCTTTATGGTGGAGGCCCGGGCACTGTCGGTGGAGACCGTGGACTCCAAAGTGTTGAACCTTGCCCGGGAAGATATCGTCTGGCATTCGGTCAGCGAACTGATTACCGATGTGCCGGGCAAAGAGATGCTGGGACTCAACATTGTCGAGTTCGCCGGCGACGATGAAGCCTTTATTGACGGCCAGGTCGACGCCCTGTGCCAGCGGCTTGATGCGCTGATAGCGCAGGGGGCGGCAGGGGTGATCGGCTGGCAGGTGTGCCGCGATCTGGCGGGGGTTGAGCGTATCTATGCAATGCGCAAAAAGGCGGTGGGGCTGCTCGGCAATGCCAAAGGCCAGGCCAAACCAATTCCTTTTGCCGAAGACACCTGCGTGCCGCCCGCTCACCTGGCGGATTACATCGCCGAATTCCGCGCGCTGCTCGACGGTCACGGGCTGAGCTATGGCATGTTCGGCCATGTGGACGCCGGCGTGCTGCATGTGCGTCCGGCGCTGGATATGTGCGATCCCCACCAGGAAGTGCTGATGAAGCAGATCTCCGATGAGGTGGTGGCGCTGACCGCGAAATATGGCGGTCTGCTGTGGGGGGAACACGGTAAGGGATTCCGCGCTGAATACAGCCCGGCATTCTTTGGCGAAACGCTGTATCACGAACTACGGCTGGTGAAAGCGGCCTTCGACCCGGATAACCGCCTTAACCCGGGCAAGATTTGCCCACCGGCGGGTCGCGATGCGCCGATGATGAAAGTGGATGCGGAAAAGCGCGGCACCTTCGATCGCCAGATCCCGATTGCGGTGCGCGGCGCCTGGCGCGGCGCCATGGAGTGTAATGGCAACGGCCTGTGCTTTAACTTCGACGTGAAAAGCCCGATGTGCCCGTCGATGAAGATCAGCCAAAACCGCATTCATTCGCCGAAAGGACGGGCGACGCTGGTGCGCGAATGGCTGCGCCTGCTGGCCGATCGCGGCGTCGATCCGCTGAAGCTGGAAGAAGCCCTGCCGGAGCGGCGCGCCAGCCTGAAGACGCTGGTGGAACGCACTCGCAACAGCTGGCATGCCCGTAAAGGCGAATATGACTTCTCGCATGAGGTCAAAGAAGCGATGTCTGGCTGCCTGGCGTGCAAGGCCTGCTCCACCCAGTGCCCGATCAAGATCGACGTGCCGGAGTTTCGTTCGCGCTTCCTGCAACTTTACCATACCCGCTACCTGCGCCCGGTGCGCGATCATCTGGTAGCGAGCGTGGAAAGTTATGCGCCGCTGATGGCCCGGGCGCCGAAGACTTTTAACTTCTTCCTCAGTCAGCCGCTGGTGAAAAAGCTGTCGGCAAAACATATCGGCATGGTGGATTTACCGCTCCTGTCGGTGCCTTCTTTGCAGCAACAACTGGTGGGTCACGCGACGGCCCATACCACGCTGGAAGATCTGGAAAAACTCACGGCTGATGAACAGGCGAAAACGGTGCTGGTGGTCCAGGATCCGTTTACCAGCTATTACGATGCCCAGGTGGTGGCGGACTTTGTGCGGCTGGTGGATAAGCTCGGCTATCGACCCGTGCTGCTGCCGTTCTCACCGAACGGTAAGGCGCAGCATATTAAAGGATTCTTAACCCGCTTTGCCCGTACCGCCCGCAAAACGTCGGATTTCCTTAACCGTATCGCCCGGCTCGGTATGCCGATGGTCGGAGTCGATCCGGCGCTGGTATTGTGCTATCGCGATGAATATAAACAGACGCTGGGGGATGAGCGCGGCGAGTTCCACGTACAACTGGTCCACGAGTGGTTGCCCGGCGCGCTGGCGCAGCGCGCGGCGCAGGCGGCCGGCGGCGAAGCCTGGTATCTGTTCGGCCACTGTACCGAAACCACCGCGCTGCCGGCGGCGGTGGCGCAGTGGAAGGATATCTTCGCCCGGCTGGGCGCGACGCTGGAAAATGTCAGTGTCGGTTGCTGCGGGATGGCGGGGACTTACGGCCATGAGGTGAAAAACCTCGACAATTCGCTGGGCATCTATGAGCTCTCCTGGCATCAGGCGCTGCAAACGCTGCCGCGCAACCGCTGCCTGGCCACCGGCTACTCCTGCCGCAGCCAGGTGAAGCGTATTGAAGGCAACGGCGTGCGCCATCCCCTGCAGGCGCTGCTGGAGATCCTCGGATGATCTGGCGCCGGGCAGTGACCCTGGAGGCGCTCAATGCAATGGGCGCCGGTAATATGGTGGAGCACGTGGGTATCCGCTTCGTGCGTCTTGATGATAACGCTCTGGAGGCGACCATGCCTGTCGATGGTCGTACGCAGCAGCCGTTTGGTCTGTTGCACGGCGGCGCCTCGGTGGTGCTGGCGGAAACGCTGGGATCGGTGGCGGGCTACCTGTGTACTGAGGGCGAGCAAAAGGTGGTGGGCGTGGAGGTTAACGCTAACCATCTGCGATCGGTGCGCGAGGGACTGGTCAGAGGCGTGTGCCGGGCGCTGCATACCGGGCGTCGTCATCAGGTGTGGCAGATTGACATCTATGATGATCGGCAGCGGCTATGCTGTACATCGCGCCTGACAACGTCGGTTATTTAAAACTTCACTACCACACCGGACGGGGGAATATTATTCCCCCGTTGTCGTTTAATCCCCTGAGTCAGCTTCGAGGTTTCCTGTTTCATAAATAGGCATTGCCTATGCATCTTTTGTTTTCGCGGCGCGCTTTTGCCCATCACGCAAATAGAGTTTTAAATTCAGCATATTAGAAAAAGTACGGGCGACCCGCAGGGGCTGCCGGGAAGGTCTATCCTTAATAAAAGCGTTCCTTATCACCAATACCCTTACCGGACAGAGGTTGAAGTGAGAATTATTATCACTAACATACTGTTATTGGCCTTTAATGGCCCGGACATCGCCAGGGGAGGAAGTTCAATATGCAGGCAGAAACCTTTAATCCGCATGATGTGGTGGCCTGGCAGGGGGTAACCCTGACGCCAGCGGCGGCGGCGCATATCCGCGAACTGGTCGCCAGGCAGCCCGGTCTGCTCGGCGTACGGCTGGGCATCAAACAGACCGGTTGCGCCGGTTTTGGCTACGTGCTGGATAGCGTGACGGAAGCGGCGTCAGACGACCTATTGTTTGAATCACAGGGCGCGCGCCTGTGGGTACCTTTGCAGGCCATGCCGTTTATCGATGGAACGGAAGTGGATTATGTCCGCGAAGGATTAAACCAGATCTTTAAATTCAATAACCCGAAAGCGCGCCACGAATGTGGCTGCGGCGAAAGTTTTGGGGTTTAGGCGGTGCTATGTCTCGTAATACAGAAACCACTGACGATGTAAAAACCTGGACCGGGAGCCTGAATTACAAAGAGGGCTTTTTCACCCGGCTACAGACCGACGAGCTGGCAAAGGGCATCAGCGAAGAGGTGGTGCGCGCGATCTCCGCCCGGCGTAATGAGCCGGAGTGGATGCTGGAATTCCGCCTCAGCGCTTATCGCGCCTGGCTGGAGATGGAAGAGCCCCACTGGCTGAAGGCGCACTACGATAAGCTGAACTATCAGGATTACAGCTACTATTCGGCGCCTTCCTGCGGCAACTGCGACGATAACTGCGCATCCCAGCCCGGCGCGGTGCAGCAAACCGGTAGCAATGCTTTCCTGACCAGCGAGGTGGAAAACGCCTTCGAACAGCTCGGGGTGCCGGTGCGCGAAGGCAAAGAGGTGGCGGTGGATGCGATATTCGATTCTGTATCGGTGGCCACTACCTATCGGGAACGTCTGGCGGAGCAGGGGATCATTTTCTGCTCGTTCGGCGAGGCGATTCAGGAATATCCGGAGCTGGTGAAAAAATACCTCGGCAGCGTGGTGCCGGCCAACGACAATTTCTTTGCGGCGCTGAATGCCGCGGTGGCGTCTGACGGGACATTTATCTATGTGCCGAAAGGGGTGCGCTGCCCGATGGAGCTGTCCACCTATTTCCGTATCAATGCCGAAAAAACCGGCCAGTTTGAACGCACCATTCTGGTGGCGGATGAAGGTAGCTACGTCAGCTATATTGAGGGTTGTTCGGCGCCGGTGCGCGACAGCTATCAACTCCATGCCGCGGTGGTGGAAGTGATCATCCATCGCGACGCCGAGGTGAAATACTCCACGGTACAGAACTGGTTCCCGGGGGATAACAACAGCGGCGGGATCCTCAACTTCGTCACCAAGCGAGCGCTGTGCGAAGGGGACAACAGTAAAATGTCCTGGACCCAGTCGGAAACGGGTTCGGCGATCACCTGGAAATACCCGAGCTGTATTCTGCGCGGTGATAATTCCATTGGCGAGTTTTTCTCGGTGGCGCTGACCAGTGGCCATCAGCAGGCGGATACCGGCACCAAAATGATCCATATCGGTAAAAACACCCGTTCGACCATTATCTCGAAGGGGATTTCCGCCGGACACAGCCAGAACAGCTACCGCGGTCTGGTCAAGATCATGCCCACCGCCACTAACGCCCGTAACTACACCCAATGCGATTCGATGCTGATTGGTCCGGATTGCGGCGCCCACACATTCCCGTATGTGGAATGCCGGAATAACAGCGCTCAACTGGAACATGAGGCGACCACCTCGCGTATCGGCGAGGATCAACTGTTTTACTGCCTGCAGCGCGGTATTAGCGAAGATGACGCCATTTCGATGATCGTCAATGGCTTTTGTAAGGATGTGTTCTCCGAATTGCCGCTCGAGTTTGCGGTGGAAGCGCAAAAATTACTGGCTATTAGCCTGGAACACAGCGTTGGCTGATAAGCCTGGTAAGGAATGACTATGTTAAGTATCAAAGATTTACAGGTAAGCGTTGAAGGTAATGACATTCTGCGTGGCGTGAACCTTGACGTTCGCCCCGGTGAAGTACACGCCATTATGGGGCCAAACGGTTCCGGAAAAAGCACCTTGTCCGCCACCCTGGCCGGACGCGAAGAGTATCAAGTGACCGGCGGCAGCGTACAGTTCCGCGGCAAAGATCTGCTGGAGCTGTCACCGGAAGAGCGGGCCGGCGAAGGGATCTTTATGGCGTTTCAGTATCCGGTGGAAATTCCCGGGGTCAGCAATCAGTTCTTCCTGCAAACCGCCCTGAACGCGGTGCGCGACTATCGCGGCCAGGAAGCGCTGGACCGCTTCGATTTTCAGGATCTGATGGAAGAGAAAATCCGCCTGCTGAAAATGCCGGAAGATTTGCTGACCCGCTCGGTAAATGTCGGCTTTTCCGGCGGCGAGAAGAAGCGAAACGACATTTTGCAGATGGCGGTGCTGGAGCCGCAGTTGTGCATTCTTGATGAGTCGGATTCCGGGCTGGATATCGACGCGCTGAAAATTGTCTCTGACGGGGTAAACTCGCTGCGCGATGGTCAGCGCTCGTTCATTATCGTTACCCACTATCAGCGTATTCTCGACTACATCAAACCGGACGTGGTCCATGTTCTGTACCAGGGAAGAATCGTCAAATCCGGGGACTTTAGCCTGGTGAAACAGCTGGAGGAGCAGGGTTATGGCTGGCTTACTGAACAACAGTAATGCGCTGCAGCAGTGGCACCGCCTGTTTGAATCCCGGGGCGGTCAGCGCTCCCGGGAGGCTCAGGAGCACCTGCAGCAGATGCTGCGTCTTGGGCTGCCGGGGCGCAAGCATGAAAACTGGAAATACACCCCCCTCGACGGGCTACTGAATCATCAGTTTGTGCTGCCGTCGGGGACAGAGATTGCCAGCGATGCCCGCGACGCGCTGACGTTGCCGATCGACGCTGTGCGGCTGGTATTCGTCGACGGTTTGTTCAACGCGGATCTCAGCGATGATACCCGGGATAGCGGCTACGCGGTGCAGGTGGACAATCAGCGCCAGTCGCTGCCGGCGGCGGTACAGCCGGAGGTCTTTTTGCACCTGACGGAGAGCCTGGCGGCAACGGTAACCCATATTCGCGTGGCGCGGCGCTGTGTGCCGGCGCGGCCGCTGATACTGATGCACATCAGCAGCGGCAGCCGCCAGGGAGAGATGAATACCGCGCATTATCGCCACCACCTGGCGCTGGAAGAAGGCGCCTCGGCGATGGTGATTGAGCACTATGTCAGCGCCGACAGCGCCAGCCATTTTACCGGCGCGCGCTTCACCGCCAGCCTGGCGGCCAACAGCCAGTTGCAGCACTATAAACTGGCGTTCGAAAACGCCGCCAGCTACCACTTCGCTCATAACGATTTGCTGCTGGCTGAGGATTGTACCGCGCTGAGCAGCAGTTTTCTGCTCGGCGCCGCGGTACTGCGCCACAACACCAGTACCCGGCTCGACGGGGAAAACGCCACGCTGCGGGTTAACAGTCTGGCGCTGCCGGTGAATAATGAAGTGTGCGATACCCGTACCTGGCTGGAACATAATCAGGGCTACTGCAACAGCCGTCAGTTGCATAAAACCATCGTCCGCGATCGCGGACGGGTGGTATTCAACGGGCTTATCAAAGTGGCGCCGCACGCCATCAAGACCGACGGACAGATGACCAACAATAATTTGCTGCTTGGGCGTCTGGCGGAAGTCGATACCAAGCCGCAACTGGAAATCTACGCCGATGACGTGAAATGTAGCCATGGCGCGACGGTGGGGCGCATCGACGATGAACAGATGTTCTATCTGCGCTCCCGGGGGATCGGCGAAGCGGCGGCCCGGCAGATGATTCTTTACGCCTTCGCCGCTGAACTGACCGAAAGCATCGGCGATGAGGCGCTGCGTCAGCGGGTGATGGCGCGGATTGGCGAACGTTTCGCGGAGGGTAAAGCATGAGTTTTCCTGTGCAGCAGGTACGGGCGGATTTTCCTGTTCTCAGTCGTGAGGTTAACGGCCAGCCGCTGGCCTATCTTGACAGCGCCGCCAGCGCCCAGAAACCGGAAGCGGTGATCGATGCCGAAGCGCGTTTTTACCGTGAAGGGTATGCGGCGGTGCATCGCGGGATTCATACCCTGAGCGCCGAAGCGACGGCGCGTATGGAGGCAGTGCGGGCCAGCGCGGCGCGCTTTCTCAATGCGGCGCGGGCCGAGGAGATTGTGTTTGTACGCGGCACCACTGAGGGCATCAATCTGGTGGCTAACAGCTGGGGTAACGATCAACTGCGCGCCGGCGATAATATCATCATCAGCGAAATGGAACACCACGCCAATATCGTGCCGTGGCAGATGCTGTGCCAGCGTAGCGGCGCGCAACTGCGGGTGATTCCGTTGAATCAGGACGGCACGCTGCAACTGGAGGCGTTTCACCAACTGCTGGATGAACGCACCCGCCTGCTGGCGATCGCTCAGGTATCCAACGTTCTCGGCACCGAAAACCCGCTGCCGACATTGATCGACGCCGCTCACCGGGCGGGGGCAAAGGTACTGGTGGATGGCGCCCAGGCGGTCATGCACCATGCGGTGGATGTGCAGGCGCTGGGGTGCGATTTTTACGTTTTTTCCGGCCACAAGCTGTACGGGCCGACCGGCATCGGCGTGCTGTATGCCCGCCATGACATTTTACAGCAGATGCCGCCATGGCAGGGGGGCGGGTCGATGATCGCCACTGTCAGCCTGACGCAAGGGACCACTTATGCCGCAGCGCCGTGGCGTTTTGAAGCCGGCACCCCGGATACCGGCGCGATTATCGGGTTTGGCGCCGCGCTGGAGTATGTGACGCATCTTGGGCTGGATAATATCGGCGAATATGAATCAGCGCTGATGCATTACGCGCTGCAGGCGTTGCGCGAAGTACCGGATCTGGCGCTTTACGGCCCGGCCCGGCGTCGCGGAGTGATTGCGTTCAATCTTGGCAAACATCATGCCTATGATGTCGGCAGCTTTCTCGACAACTACGGTATCGCGGTGCGTACCGGCCACCACTGCGCGATGCCGCTGATGGCGTTCTACGGCGTACCGGCCATGTGTCGCGCCTCGCTGGCGATGTACAATACGCAACAGGAAGTCGATCGGCTGGTGGCCGGGCTTCAGCGTATTCACCGCTTACTGGGTTAACAGGGAGGCATAATATGGCCGGGTTGCCGGATAGAGATAAATTGTTGAAGAATTTCAGCCGCTGCGCCAACTGGGAAGAGAAGTATCTGTATATCATTGAACTAGGCCAGCGCCTGCCGCCGCTCTGCGCCCAGGCGCATAATCCGCAGAATATCATTCAGGGCTGCCAGAGCCAGGTATGGATAACGCTGTCGCGCGGCGATGACGGTGTTATTCATTTACAGGGCGACAGCGATGCCGCCATTGTCAAAGGGCTGATTGCGGTGGTATTTATTCTTTATCACCAGATGACGGCGCAGGATATTGCGGCGTTCGACGTACGGCCGTGGTTTGAAAAAATGTCTCTGGCGCAACATCTTACCCCTTCGCGCACCCAGGGGCTGGAGGCGATGATCCGCGCGATCCGCGCCAGAGCCGCTGAATTTGCCTATACTTAATTAGCAGTTTTATTTACAGCTTTCATCCTGTCATGCGGGGTAATGTTTTACCTCGCGGGTCTTTCAGCTTTCCGGCTCCCCGCCGGTGAATACAGGAATTAAGTATGAAACGCGCGCTGTCTTTAATATCCGCCAGTCTGCTGTGCGTTCTGGCCGCTGCGCCGTCGGCGCAGGCTGTCGATTACCTGTTACCGCCACCGGGTAGTCGTTTAATTGGTGAAAACCAAATATATACGGTGCCTGACGACGGTAAAAATCTCGAATATATTGCCGCGAAATTTAATACCGGTATTTTACTGTTACTGGAAGCCAATAATACTGTTGATCCTTTTTTACCCCGACCGGGCAGCCAGTTAACGATACCGGAACAGATGTTGCTGCCGGATACCCCGCGCGAAGGGATCGTGATTAACCTTGCCGAGCTGCGCCTGTATTACTATCCCCCCGGGCAAAACCGCGTCGAAGTATATCCGCTGGGTATCGGGCAACTGGGGCGCGAAACGCCGGTAATGGTGACGCGTATCATCCAGAAAATCCCCAATCCAACATGGACGCCGACCGCCAATATCCGCGCCCGCTCGCTGGCTCAGGGGATAAAACTGCCTGCGGTGGTCCCCGCCGGGCCGAACAACCCGCTGGGGCGTTATGCGTTGCGCCTGGAGCAGGGGGGCGGCGAATATTTGATTCACGGTACCAACGCGCGGGACAGCATTGGTCTGCGCGTCAGTTCGGGCTGTATGCGGATGCGCGCCGCGGATATCAAAGCTCTGTTCAGCCAGGTCGCCTGGGGTACCCGGGTACAAATTATCAATGAGCCGGTGAAGTATGCCGTGGAGCCTGACGGGCGGCGCTATATTGAGGTACATCAGCCGCTGTCGCGTAATGACTATGAAAACCCGCAGACGGTGCCGATAGCTATCAGCCAGGCGCTGGGGCGTTTTATTGACAGTCCGGCGAGCAATGCTGCGCGGGTGGACGAAGCGCTTACCCGACGGGCGGGTTATCCGGTCGAGGTGAGTGCCGGGGCGGTGGCGCCGGGGCCTGCGCAACCGGTGTTACAGAGCGCGGGGATTGCGTCGCAGCAGACAACGCTGACCAATCCTGAAGGCGCAGAGCGCATGCTGTCGCAGTGACCAGGGGATAGCGGGGGAAAATCAGGGCAAAAAAAATGGCGCACGGTGTGCGCCATCTTAAACACGGTACTATTACTTGCGGTATTTAGTAGCCATGTTGTCCAGACGCTGGTTAGCGCGAGCTGCGTCGTCTTTAGCAGCCTGAACGTCAGAACGCATTGCGTTCACGTCGTTGCTCAGCTGGTCAACTTTAGCGTTCAGAGTCTGAACGTCAGAGGACAGCTGATCGATTTTAGCGTTGCTGGAGCAACCAGCCAGCAGAGTAGAACCCAGGATTACCGCGCCCAGTACCAGTTTAGTACGATTCATTATTAATACCCTCTAGATTGAGTTAATCTCCATGTAGCGTTACAAGTATTACACAAACTTTTTTATGTTGAGAATATTTTTTTGATGGGAATACGCTTAAATTTGATCGTTCGCTCAAAGAACCAGCGACTTACCTCAAAATGCTAAAAAAAACGTGTTAAAACAGGATTCTCTCATCGGATTCATCTTGCTTGTAGCGGCGCTTAAATAGCAAAAGCCGATTTGCTTTTTTATTAATTCCGACTAACGGTAAAATAAAAAAGCGCCCCGCGAGGCGCTTTTTCTGGTACCGCACTTTTTCACAAATTTCTTACAGAACGTGTACAGAGGCGGTATTGGTGGTGCCGCTCGGCACCAGCGCGCCGGATACCATTACCACGATATCGCCTTTCTGCGCCAGGCCGCTCTGCAACGCCAGCTCTTTGCCCAGACGGTAGAAATCATCGGTAGAGACTATCTCTTTCACTACCTGCGGCACTACGCCTTTGCTCAGCACTAACTGGCGGGCGGTAACTTCATTGGTGGTCAGGGCCAGAATGGTCGCGTCCGGGAAGTACTTACGGATAGATTTGGCGGATTTACCGCCCTGGGTGGCGACCACAATCAGCGGGGCTTCCAGTTTCTCGGCGGTTTCCACCGCGCCGCGGCACACGGCTTCAGTAATGCGCAGCTTGCGGCTGTCATTATTGTATTCCAGACGGCTGGTCATTACGCGGTCGGTACGCTGGCAGATAGTGGCCATAATGGTGACCGCTTCCAGCGGATATTTACCTTTGGCGGATTCGCCGGACAGCATCACGGCATCCGTGCCGTCGAGGATGGCGTTAGCCACATCGCCGGCTTCAGCGCGGGTCGGACGCGGGTTTTTGATCATGGAGTCGAGCATCTGGGTGGCGGTGATTACCACTTTACGGGCGCGGATACATTTTTCGATCATCATCTTCTGGGCGAAGATAACTTCTTCCACCGGGATCTCTACCCCCAGATCGCCGCGGGCAACCATGATACCGTCCGACGCATCGAGAATTTCGTCGAAATTGTTCAGGCCTTCCTGGTTTTCGATTTTCGAGATGATCTGGATATTTTCACCGCCGTGGGTTTTCAGGTGTTCGCGGATTTCCACGACATCGGAACGCTTACGGATAAAGGAGGCGGCGACAAAGTCCACGCCCTGCTGGCAGCCAAAAATCAGGTCCTGCTTGTCTTTTTCCGCCAGCGCCGGCAGCGCGATGGAAACGCCCGGCAGGTTAACGCCTTTGTTTTCGCCCAGGTCGCCGTTGTTGAGCACTTTACAGATAACTTTGTTGCCTTCGATGGCCGTGACTTCCATACCGATCAGGCCATCATCCACCAGAACGGTATTGCCGACGCTCAGATCCTGAGTAAAGCCTTCATAGGTGACCGCCACCATTTCACTGTTACCGACCACCGATTTGTCAGTGGTGAAAGTGAACGTCTGGCCCGCTTTCAGGGAGACGTCATTACCGCCTTCCAGCTTAATGGTGCGAATTTCCGGACCTTTGGTATCCAGCAGGATAGCCGCCTGTTTGCCGCTCTTCGCCACCACGTTGCGCAAGTTTTTGATACGTTGACCATGTTCTTCGTAGTCGCCGTGAGAGAAGTTCAGACGCATCACGTTCATGCCGGCGTCGAGCATTTTGGTTAACATCTCTTCGGATTCGGTTTTCGGGCCGATAGTACAAACAATTTTGGTCTTTTTCATGACAGTAATGATCTTAAGTTGAGGAGGATAGGTATACGCATACTCCGGCGGTAAGGTGTACCTCCGGAGCGTAAATCAGGGTTCTGAGTGCGCCAGGCCGCTTGCCTAAGGATAGGCGACAGATAGGATGCCTGCCGAATTATGTGTACTCGAGGCTCAGCCGCTGGAAAGGATGCGGAATCGGGATGTCGAAAGAGGCAGTCCAATGTGCTGAAACCATTCAAGTTGAGTCAGGGGTGCATTATATGTCAAAAGTATCAGGGAAATAAAATAAAAACAGCGTTTCAAAATAAATCTATGCAAAATAACAACAAATTGTATCGGTAATGTGAAAATTCACTAAAAAACAGCGGTTTTTAGTCCGATATGTGGCTATTTTCAGGCTATTGAGAAGATAGCGAACTAAGCAAGGCTGTGCATTGTTGCGCAACGGATCAGCGATTGCGCGCTTTCGTAAAACTATTTTTACAGAATGTAATAAAACCATTACGCGCTAATATGAGAGCGCTTTCATTCCTGCTTTACGGTGCCTGATGGCCTGAGTCAGCGCGGTATTCAGCGGCAGGGGGATGAGCTCCCGGAAATCAGCCGGGCAGCGTTCGTCAGAGGGGTGTTTCAGCCGGCCGGGACCGGCGTGGACTATCGGGTGAGGGGAAATTAAACCGCTTCTTCCGGCAGAGTGAGATGCTGGCGCCAGTATGCCACGCGTTCAGCAAAACGTTGCTGTTGTGGAGAAGTCATGTTCCCGGTGATCGCTTCTTCCAGGATACCGCGCCCGGATCGTTCCATCATCACGAAACTGCGGGCAAGGAAGTCCATATCGTTTTTTTCACTACGTTGCTGTGGTGGGACTGTCTTCATGGTGCACACTCCTTTGAATTGTAAGGCCATATGCTAATGGAATGAGTATTTATCCACGGGAGGGAACTGGCTTTACATTACGTGCCTGACTTAGATTTTCGGCGCTACCGATAGCCAATACTGTGATCCGGGTCGGCTTTGCGCCAGTCTGCGCTCTCAATTAGGGGTCTACCGGCAAAGAAAGGTGGTTTTATTCGCGTGGTGAATATTTTTCCCACCGGCAGGTCATCGCCAAACGGCGCTTACCCTGGCGACGGCGACTTCCCTGGGCGGTTAAATTATTACCATGATCACGATTTTTAGCAAAAATGTTGCGTTGATGTGAACATGAGCGTATTGCCTGACTGCAGACACCCAAGGAGCAGGTATGGAACTGCGGCAATTACGCTATTTTGTTCGAATCGTGGAAACCGGCAGCATGGGGCGCGCCGCGGTAGATCTCAACGTGGGGGTATCGGCCCTCAGCCAACAGATTGGCCGTCTGGAGAATGAGCTGGCGATTCGCCTGATGCAGCGCACCTCGCGCGGTATTGTGCCTACCGACGCCGGGCTGGCGTTCTATTCCCAGGCGCAACTGGCCCTGCGCTATGCCGATGCGGCGGTGCTGGCCGCCCGCGAAGCGCGGCTTTCCGGCCATGTCAGCGTCGGGATGGCGCCAAGTACCGCTTCGGTGCTTGGCGTGGCGTTTATCGAAGCGATGCGCGAGCGTTATGCCGATGTGCGTCTGCACGTGGTGGAGAGCCTGTCGGGTAATCTGGCGCGCATGATTAACACGCGTCAACTCGATCTGGCGATTGTCTTTCAGCAGGATCTGATTCAGCGCTGGAGCGCGCAGCCGGTGCTGGAAGAGCGGCTGTTTTTGATCGGCACCCGGCGTATGCCGGGTGGACTGCCGTTTGGCCCACTGGAGCCGGACGCGCTGGCGGCGATTCCTCTGCTGATGCCCAGCCCCGGCCACGGACTGCGGGCGCGGCTCGACACGTTGTGCCAGCAGCATGCGCTACAGCTCAATATTGTCGCGGAAATCGATGGGCTGGCGCTGTTAATGGACGCGGTACGCAGCGGTCTTGGAGCGACCCTGCAGCCCGGGGCGGTGGTATCGCGGTTCAACGATCCGCAACTGCGGGTGGTGGATATCCATAACCCGGTACTCAGCCGGCCGAACTTTCTGGTGAGTCTTTCTGATGATGAACTTTCCCCGGCCGGTCTGGCGGCGCGGGTAGTGTTGCGCGATGTGATGCAGCGTCAGGTGGCGCTCGGGCACTGGCCCGGTGCCACCCTTTACAATAGCTAAACCCCCGTTAAGCCAGACCCTATAGCGGGCAGGGGTTTTACAAATATACATTTCCATTACAAACAAGTAACAAAACAAACGCTACGGAGTTTGCAATGGTTGATGTTCTGGTAATTGGCGGGGGCAATGCGGCACTGTGCGCGGCGCTGACGGCAAGAGAAGCGGGGGCTTCAGTACTGCTGCTGGAAGCCGCTCCCCGGGCGTGGCGGGGAGGTAATTCACAGCACACCCGCAATTTGCGCTGTATGCACGACGCGCCGCAGGATGTGCTGACAGAAAGCTATCCGGAAGAGGAGTTCTGGCAGGATTTATGGCGGGTTACCGGCGGCAACACCAATGAGGCGCTGGCGCGCCTGGTGATCCGCACTTCCTCTACCTGCCGCGACTGGATGCGCCGCCACGGCGTCAATTTTCAGCCGCCGTTGTCTGGCGCTCTGCATGTGGCGCGCACGAATGCCTTTTTTATGGGCGGCGGCAAAGCGCTGGTTAACGCCTATTATCGCAGCGCCGAGGCGCTTGGCGTTCAGATCCGCTATAACGCGCCGGTTCAGGCGCTGGAACTGCGCGACGGGCAGTTTGTCGCCGCGCTGACCGATAAAGAGCGTATCGAGGCCAAAAGCTGTGTACTGGCGGCCGGAGGATTTGAGTCGAATCGCGAGTGGCTGCGCGAAGCCTGGGGGCAAAACGCCGACGGCGAGTGGCCGGCAGATAATTTCCTGATTCGCGGTACCCGCTTCAATCAGGGCGTTCTGCTGAAATTTATGATTGAGGCCGGGGCGGACATCATCGGCGATCCTTCCCAGTCGCACTGTGTGGCCATCGACGCCCGGGCGCCGCTGTATGACGGCGGTATCTGTACCCGGGTGGATTGTGTATCGCTGGGCGTGGTAGTGAATCGCGATGCGCAGCGTTTCTATGATGAAGGCGAGGATTTCTGGCCGAAGCGTTACGCCATCTGGGGCCGACTGGTGGCGCAGCAGCCGGGGCAAATTGGCTATTCGATCATTGACGCCAAAGCCGTAGGCCATTTTATGCCGCCGGTATTTCCCGGCAGCCAGGCCAATACCCTGCATGAGCTGGCCGTTCAACTGGGGCTGGATGCGCAACAGTTTGTGGCGACGGTGGAGCAGTATAACCAGGCCTGCCAGCCAGGCACGTTCAACCATACGCGGCTTGACGACTGCGCCACCGCGGGGATTTCGCCGCCGAAAACCCACTGGGCGCGACCAATCGATACGCCGCCGTATTATGGCTATGCGCTGCGGCCAGGTATCACCTTCACCTATCTGGGGTTGAAAGTGAACGAGCGGGCGGCGGTGCATTTTGGCGGCGTGGCAAGCCGCAATTTATTCGTTGCCGGTGAAATGATGGCCGGCAACGTACTGGGGAAAGGCTATACCGCCGGCGTCGGGATGTCGATCGGCACGACTTTTGGGCGTATTGCTGGCCGGGAAGCCGCCAGCGCCGCCGGACGGGAGGTAAGCCATGAAGCTGCCTGATGCCCCGCTGATTAATGTCAAAATCCTCACCGCGTCGGAAGCGGAGGTAGAACGGGTGATGCAGGTGTGTAACGCCTGCCGTTACTGCGAAGGGTTTTGCGCGGTTTTTCCGGCCATGACCCAGCGTCTGGACTTTTCCAAAGCGGATATCAATTATCTGGCGAACCTGTGCCACAACTGCGGCGCCTGTCTCCATGCCTGCCAGTACGCGCCGCCCCATGAATTCGCGATTAACGTGCCGCAGGCGATGGCTAGCGTCAGGCCGGAAACCTACCAGCAGTATGCCTGGCCGGCGGCATTCGGCGGCCTCTACCAGCGCGCTGGCGTAACGCTGGCGCTGTCGTTAGGGTTCGGGATCGCGCTGTTCCTGCTGTTGGCGATGGCGCTGAAAGGCACCCTGATTCATCCGCCGCTGGCCGGCGATTTTTACCAGATTTTCCCCCATAACCTGCTGGCGCTGATGTTCGGCAGTGTATTTGTCGCCGGGGTGGCGGCGCTGATGGTCGGGGTGGCGCGCTTCTGGCGTGAAATCTCGCCCGGCGCGCCAGGGTCGCAGGAGATTATCGATGCTTCACACAGCGCGCTGACGCTGAAATATCTCGACGGCGGCCATGGCAAAGGTTGTAACGACGAAAACGACGCTTTTACCCTACGGCGCCGCCGTTTTCACCACTTCACTTTTTACGGTTTTATGTTGTGTTTTGCCGCGACGGTGGTCGCTACCGCCTATCACTATTTTGGCGGTATGCCGGCGCCTTACCCGCTGTTCAGCCTGCCGGTGATACTCGGCACGCTGGGCGGTATCGGCCTGGTGATCGGGCCTGCGGGGTTGCTGTGGCTGAATCTGCGCCGCGATCCGCTGCATGGCGACGCGCGTCAGAAAACCATGGATCGCGGTTTTATTGTTCTGTTGTTACTTATCAGTATCACTGGTCTCGCACTACTGGCAGGACGCGATACCTCACTGATGGGGATGCTGTTGGCTGTGCATCTCGGTGTGGTGATGGCGCTGTTCCTGACCCTGCCTTACGGCAAATTTGCCCACGGATTTTACCGCAGTGCGGCGTTACTCAAATGGGCTATTGAGAAACGACGCGGAAATAACACGGGTGTTGGCACTGACTGATAAACCCGGAAAACCCTCTGTTTAATACGAGCAATTGTGCTGTAGTGGAGAGACAACCCTATGAACCATCATTCACCCGCAACTCCCCGCGCCGGTACCTTCGGCGCTATTCTCCGCGTGACCAGCGGTAACTTCCTTGAACAGTTCGATTTTTTTCTGTTCGGTTTTTATGCCACCTATATCGCGCAGACCTTTTTCCCGGCCGGTAGTGAATTCGCCTCCCTGATGCTGACCTTTGCGGTGTTCGGGTCCGGATTTTTGATGCGTCCGGTAGGGGCCATTGTGCTGGGCGCCTACATTGACAGAATAGGGCGCCGCAAAGGGCTGATGGTGACCCTGGCGATTATGGGCTGCGGCACTTTATTGATAGCCCTGGTGCCCGGTTATGAAACTATCGGCATTGTCGCTCCGGTGCTGGTGCTGATCGGGCGCCTGTTGCAGGGCTTTTCCGCCGGGGTGGAGCTGGGGGGCGTTTCGGTATACCTGTCGGAAATCGCCCGTCCGGGACATAAAGGCTTTTATACCAGCTGGCAGTCCGCCAGCCAGCAGGTAGCTATCGTCGTCGCGGCGCTGATTGGCTATGGTCTGAACGCTACCCTCGGTCATCAGCAGATAGCCCAGTGGGGCTGGCGGATCCCGTTTTTCATTGGCTGCATGATAGTTCCGCTGATTTTTGTGCTGCGCCGTTCGCTGCAGGAAACGGAAGCTTTTCTGCAACGTAAACATCGTCCTGATACCCGGGAAATTTTTACCACCATGGTGCAGAACTGGCGGATTATCATCGCCGGCACTCTGCTGGTAGCGATGACCACCACCACATTTTATTTTATTACCGTCTATACCCCGACATACGGCAGAACGGTACTCAACCTGACCGCCAGGGAGAGCCTGATGGTGACCATGCTGGTAGGGATTTCCAACTTCATCTGGCTGCCGATCGGCGGCGCGATTTCCGATCGTATCGGACGGCGCGCGGTGTTGATGGGAATTACCATACTGGCGCTGTTGACGACCTGGCCGGCGATGTCGTGGCTGACGGCGGCGCCGGATTTTACCCGCATGACGCTGGTGCTGCTGTGGTTTTCGTTCTTCTTTGGCATGTATAACGGCGCAATGGTGGCGGCGCTGACGGAAGTGATGCCGGAATATGTGCGTACAGTGGGATTTTCGCTGGCCTTTAGCCTGGCGACGGCGATTTTTGGCGGCCTGACGCCAGTGATTTCCACGGCGCTGGTTCAAATGACCGGGAGTAAAAGCTCGCCGGCATGGTGGCTGATGTGCGCGGCGCTCTGCGGTCTGGCGGCCTCGGCGATGCTGTTTTTGCGCCTGGCGCGCGGCTACCAGCCGGAAGCGGCCAGGCAGCGCGTCTGACCGTTGTTGGGTCCATTGCGGTTGACGGGAAAAGGCCCCGTTTTTGAGGCCTTTCTCCGTCGACAGGCGCCGCCCGCGACCGGCGTCTGACTTGTGTTGCTCTCTGCGAAGAGCGGGAAAGGATTTAGTTCTTCAGCACCCACGCCTCTTTCCAGTGTGAACCAACGCCCGGCTCGTACTGGTTGGCATAGCGGCTGTACTGCAGGCAATATCCGCTATACGGGAATGGCTTGCATTGATACGTTTTGCCATCTTTCGGCTGCAGGACCACGGTACCGGCTTTGTATGAAGAGAGGCCGTCCGGGAACGAGAAGTCGTAATTACCGGTATGGCTGGCCGCGGCGGCGTCTTCCAGGTGCAGGTCGATAACATCCTGGGCAAACAGCGTGCCGGCTTTATTGGTGGCATAGTACTTCAGCATATGGTGGCCAGCGGTCACATCATTCAGGGTCAGCGTGACATCCTGATTGACGTTGTTCATATCCTGTTTCAGGTAACCTTTTTCTGCGCCGTGGTGGTTCATCACGTGGGCTTCAAAGTTCACATCGCCATGGGTGTTGACGTGAAAATTGACCGTTGCCTGGCCGTTTTCGATTTTGCTGTACTGGACGCCGGAAACCTGCACAGTTTCGTTAACCGGCGCTTTCTGTTCTTCATAGGAGACGGCGACGCTTTGCAACGTGCTGCCTTCGCGAACAAAGATGCTATTAGCGCCGTGAATCGGGCTTACGTTACCGCTTTCATCTTTGACGCCGGCGCGGACATCGCTGTGGCTGGCATTAATTTTTTCCGCCAGATCGTAGGCCCATTGACTGGCATCACCCTGCTGAGCAGAGGAGATAGTCAGTTCGGTACGCATACCGATCACCTCACCGTTGGCGTCAAAGAAGCGCACAATCACTTTATCGCCTGCCGCCAGATCGTTACCGGATATCTGGCCGCTCAGGGTTTTACTCCACTCGGAGACCACGCCAGGCGTTTCATCCGGGGTCGCATCTGGGGTGGTATTGCCGCCATTACCGAAATCGACATCGATCGCCTGATAGAAACTATTGGTGGTGTCGGCAATTTCCCATACGCCATAAATAACCTGGTAACCGGTACGCTGCGGAACATTACAATTCATTGACTGGGTTACCGCAGGGGCCTGACCTTTTCCATCGATGGTGCAGAATGGGGTTAATTCAAATTGATCGCGGGTCAGCGGTTTATTTGGGTTCCAGTTTTGCTTGGTAATGTAATAACGCCAGTTGGTGGTTTTGTGCGGGGCGGTATGGTGCCAGACAAATTCGTGCATCCCCGCCGTCATCGGCGTTTTGGTCCAGGCATTCATGCTCTGTTTATCCAGTTGGGAATAGTTGGCAATCCCGGCGCTGGCCAGTTGTCCGTCCGGCGGCAGGCTGCCTGACGGGAAGCCAGATGCCCGCTCAACGCTCTGGGGTTCGTATTGTACGGAACCGCAGTCGACATTCTGGCCAAGTTTACACATATACGCACGGCTGGCAGGGGATTCAATATAGCCGTGTGCTAATGCAGAAGAAGCAACGGTTAATGTTGCCACGGCGAGCGCAATTTTGGAAAGTTTCATCCTATAGTCCATTAGAAGGTTAATACAGCCACGTCAGTGTATGAAGATATCCGGGAATAAGTCATTGGCTGCCGTGGAGAAAATTGGTCGCAATAGCGCTTGCCTGCGCGGGAAATAAATAATGGCCCCTGTTATCGCCGGCAGCGGTTTAATAACCCCGGCGCCGGAGAACTATTAATTGATATAGTCGGGGCCCTTTTCCGGGGAATAACTATTGGCGTTATTTATCTTTCATTGATGGTTGCGCCAGGCGCGTACCGTTATCAGGAAAATGGTGTGGCGAAGGTGTGGTTTTCAGCGGCGGAATGGGGCGAAAATCGCCTGTCAGGGTCACGCATTGGCCTTTCTATGTGGTTATAAAGTGGTTTTTGTGTTGTTATTGTGTTGTTTTTGTGTTTTCATCACAGCAAAAGGTATGGTGAGAGGACGAAGATGAATCAATCCATTGAATCGGTCGATGTGGTGGTGATTGGCGGCGGGGTGGTTGGCTGCGCGGTAATGCGTCGCTTTACCCTGATGGGCGCCAGGACCCTGCTGCTGGAGAAAGGGGGAGATATTCTCTCCGGCGCCAGTAAGGCCAACAGCGCCATCCTGCACACCGGATTTGATGCTCCGGTGGGCAGTCTGGAAGTGCGCTGTATGCAGGAAGGGTATCGGGAATACCTGGAGATTCACGAACAGATGAATCTGCCGCTGCTGAAAACCGCGGCGATTGTGGTGGCATGGAATGATGAACAGTTGGCGCTGTTGCCGGGTATTGTCCGCCAGGCCCATGAAAACGGGGTATCGGATGTCAGGCAGATCGATGTGGCGACGCTGTACCAGCGCGAGCCGCACCTCGCGCCGGGGGCGCTGGGGGGCGTGCTGGTGCCGGGAGAATATGTGATTGATCCCTGGAGCGCGCCGCTGGCGTATCTGACCCAGGCGGTGATGCACGGCGCCCGTTATCGCTTCAACTGTGAGGTGACCGGCGCCCGGCGCGAAGGGGATAGCTGGCGGCTGACTACTGCGCAGGGAGAGGTTCACGCTAAGCTGGTGATCAACTGCGCCGGTAACTACGGCGATCGGGTTGATGGGCTGTGGCGCGAAGCGGAGTTTGAAGTTCGCCCGCGCAAAGGCCAGTTCCTGATTTTCGACAAAGCCGCCGCGCCGCTGGTGAATGCGATTATTCTGCCGGTGCCCACGCCCACCACCAAAGGGGTGCTGATTTGTAAAACCATTTTCGGCAACCTGCTGCTCGGCCCCACGGCGGAAGAGCAGCAGGATCGCGAACGGGCGGAAGTCAGCGAGGCGGTACTGGAATCGCTGATAGAGAAAGGGCGTCAACTGGTACCGGCGATTTCCGATTACAGTGTCACAGCGACCTATGCCGGGCTACGGCCGGCCACGGAACAAAAAGCCTACCGGATTTTCGATTATCCGCAGCAGCAGTGGATCACCGTTGGCGGTATTCGCTCCACCGGTTTAACCGCGGCGCTGGGTATCGCCGGCCATGTGGAACAGCTATTCAGGGATAACTTTACGGCGCCGTTCGCGCTGCATCCGCCGCAGACTTTACGCTGGCCGACGATGCCGGGGCTGTCGGAATACGCCGGGCGCGATTACCAGTGCGCGGGACACGGCGGCGTGGTATGCCACTGCGAACTGGTGACGCGGCGTGAAATAGAGGCCGCGTTTGCTTCAGCCATTCCGCCAGAGTGTATTGGCGGCCTGCGGCGGCGCACCAGAGCCATGATGGGGCGCTGCAATGGATTCTTTTGCAGCAATCAGATAGCGGAGATTGCCGCACAACGGTTGAACAATACGCTGGTGGTCGGGAAGGTAAAATGAACGGTCAATATGATGTGATTATCATCGGCGCCGGGCCTGCCGGACTGGCGGCCGCCCGGGCGCTTCAGGACGCCGGGGTAAAGCGGTTGTTGATTGTCGAACGCGAGAACGAAGCGGGGGGCGTGCCGCGCCACTGCCGCCACCCAACGTTTGGCGTCCAGACCTGCTATCGTCCGATGAGCGGTCATCGCTGGGCGCGGAAAAACGTCGCGCGGCTGGGGAGCGGATGCGAGATACGCACAGCAACCAATGTGCTGCGCCTGCTGCCCGAAGGGCGCCTGGAGGTGACCTCGGATCGCGGTCTGGAAATGTTGCAGGCGCAGCGGGTGATTATCGCCACCGGCGTGCGGGAGACGCCGCGCCATCCGCGGCTGGTGAGCGGTCTGCGTCCTCAGGGGATCTTAACGGCGGGGGCGCTGCAGCAGTTTATCTACCTGAAAAAATTACTGCCCGGCACGCGCCCGGTGATCGTGGGCAGCGAGCTGGTGAGTTTTTCGGCTCTGTGGACGCTGCGTAATGCCGGGATCCGCGCGCTGGCGATGATTGACGACAATCCGCGGCCGGTTGCCTGGCGGTTCTGTACGCTGTTCGCCCGCTTGCTGGGCGTGCCGGTATACCTGAATGCCCATCTGTCGCGGATTAATGGCCTGGAGCGGGTGGAAAGTATTGAGTTCAGCGATCCCGCCGGCAAAGTGACACAACTGGCCTGCGACAGCGTGATTTTTACCGGTCGTTTTACCGGTGAATATACCCTGATTCGCGGCAGCCACCTGGCCTGCGAGCCGGACAGCGGACGGCCCGTGTTCGATCAACACGGATGCTGCTCCGATCCGGCTTATTACGCGGTGGGAAATATGACGCATCCGGCGGATATGGGCGACCAGTGTTATCAGGAGGGGTTGCGGGTTGGCGCGGCGGCGGCGCGCTCATTATCGTTGCCGCCGGCAGCGGTACCGCGGGTGACAGTGGCGCTGGACGAGGTGTTCCGCATCGCGGCGCCGAATGTGCTACGCCCCAATGCCGGTATTGTGACGCTCAATGTGCGGGTCAACGCGCCGTGGCGCGGCCAGATTGTGGTGCGCAGCGGCGATCGGGAGCTGTACCGCCGTACGCACCGCTGCATGCCGGAGCGGCGGGTGCTGCTCAGGGGCATCGACAGCGCGCTGATTTCCCCCGACGAGCCGCTGATTGTGGCGGCCGGTTGACCGGGGAGTAATACCGTGACAATCCACAGCGCCTTTGCCAGAATAGCCGCATAATAATAAACCGGCCCCTTATCGGGGGGCCGGTACTCCGATATTCAGTGACACATCTCTATTAACCGTTGAGTAAAATAAAAGGAACAGAGATGAAAATTACCCATGTCGCCTTATGGACCCGCGATCTGAATGCCCAGGCCCACTTCTGGGAAAACTGGTTTAGCGCCCGGGTCGGTGAACAGTATGACAGCCGCAACCGCCCGGGTTTTTCCTCGCGCTTTGTCCATCTGGCGCAAGGCGCCACCATTGAACTGATGACCCTGAGTCAACTGGCGGACGCGCCGTTAAATCCTGAATGCTGCGGCTGGGCGCATATTGCCGTGAGCGTCGGGGATAAGGCGGCGGTGGATAGTCTGGCGCAGCGGGCGCAGCAGGAGGGTATTCTGGTCAGCGGTCCGCGCTATACCGGCGATGGCTTTTACGAAGCGGTGCTGCGCGATCCGGACGGTAATCTGGTGGAAATCACCGCTGAATAAGGACAGCCAGGGCGGCCAGGCGGCCGCCCACAGCGTGTTATAACACTTTACTGAGAAATGCCGCGGTGCGCGGGTTGGTCGGCGCGCTGAAAATCTGCTCCGGCGTTCCCTGTTCCTGAATAATCCCCTGATCGATAAAAATCACCCGGTCCGCCACCTCGCGGGCAAAACCCATTTCGTGGGTGACAATCACCATGGTCATGCCTTCTTCAGCGAGGGTTTTCATCACCGCCAGCACTTCGCCCACCAGTTCCGGGTCCAGCGCCGACGTTGGTTCATCGAACAACATGATCGACGGATGCATCGCCAGCGCCCGGGCGATCGCCACGCGCTGTTGCTGGCCGCCGGACAGGCTGGAGGGCCAGGCGTCGCGCTTGTCGTTGAGGCCCACTTTGTCGAGCAGAGTATCCGCCAGCGCGATGGCTTCGCTGCGCGACATCTTATTCAGGGACAACGGCGCCATGATCAGGTTTTCCAGCACCGTCATGTGCGGGAACAAATTAAAGCGCTGAAAGACCATGCCGACGCTTTCGCGCATTGCGTTCAGGTTGGAGCGTCGGTCGTGGAGCGCGAAACCATTGACCGTGACTTCCCCTTCATTGACCTGCTCCAGGGCATTCATACAGCGCAGCAGGGTGCTTTTCCCGGAGCCGGAAGGGCCGATGATGCACACCACTTCCCGGGGCTGGATATCACAACTGATGCCGCGCAGGACGTGGCTGTCGCCAAAGTGTTTATGCAGATTATTAACGTGAATCACTTTTACCGAACCTCTTCTCCATGGCGTTGACTCCCTGCGCCAGCAGGAAGGTAATCACCCAGTAAACCAGTGAAATGGTCAGGTAGGGCTCCCAGTAGGTAGCGTAAGCGCCGGAGACGGTACGTGCCGCGTAGGCGAGATCCGCCAGGCCAATCGCCGACGCCAGCGAGGAGTCCTTAACGATGGCAATCGCGTTATTGCCCAACGGCGGCAGGATACGCCGGAAAGCCTGGGGGAGGATCACTTTGCGCATGCTCTTCCACCACGGCATGCCCAGCGCCCGGGAGGCTTCCATCTGGCCGCGGTCGATAGACTGAATCCCGGCGCGGAAGATTTCCGACACATAGGCGCCGGCGTTAAGGGTAATCGCCACAATGCAGGAGAGAAACGCGCCATAGTCGGATCGCAGGTAGCGGGCGAATTCGCTGCTCATCAGGCCGCTGGTCACCAGCACCCCGTCACGCGGGTTGATAAACAGCGGCACCAGCGCGAAGTGCACCACCATGATTTGCACGAACAGCGGCGTGCCGCGAAACGCGCTGACGTAGAAGCGCACCGGGAACTGCACCAGCCAGCGCAGGATAAATTTCCACGGCCCGTGTTCAGCGTGGGCCATACGCCCCAGCCCAAGGGTTAACCCCCACAGGGTGCCGAGAATGACACAGATAATGGTACATTTGATGGTCATCCAGGCGCCCTGCATAAACAGCGGGCCATACTCCTGAATAATCGACCAGTTAAAGCCTGTCATAGCATCCTATCCGGAAACAAGGCTGCCAGCCCGGGAGCTGGCAGCGAAACAGAGAGATGAAATCGGGTTACTGTGCCGGCAGGGTGGGAACGTCGCCGTCAAACCAGGTCTGGTAGATTTTCGCGTAGCTACCATCGGCGATGATTTTTTGCAGGCCGTCGTTGATTTTCTTCAGCAATTCTTCATTGCCTTTGGCTACCGCGATACCGAAATGCTGGCGTTCGAATTTGGCGTCATCCACCAGTTTGAAGGCTTTTTCCGGATGCTGTTTGATGTAGTATTTCACCACGCCAACGTCGCCGACCGCGGCGCTGACGCCATCTTCAAACAGCTCCTGTAGCAGCAGCGGGGTGTTGTCGAACCGCTTAATCGCGGTGCTGTTTTTACCCAGCACTTCTGACACCACAATGTCCCCGGTGCTGGAGTTCACCACGCCGACTTTCTCACCTTTCAGGTCCGCCAGCGCGGTGACCTTTGAACCTTCCGGCACGACGATGGCCTGCTGGGCCGGGAAATAGGGCTGCGAGAAATCGACCATCATCTTTCGTTTGTCGGTAATGGTGATACCGGAAATGATGATGTCGCGATCGCCGGAGTTGAGGGTGGCGAAAATCCCTTCCCAGGGCGTATTCACCAGTTTAATGTCGAAATTCTCTGCTTTGGCGATGGCTTTAATAATATCGATATCAAAGCCTTCCAACTGTTTCTGGCTGTTTTCAAATTCAAACGGGCGATAGGTGCCGCCGGAGCCGACCACATAAGTCTGCGCCATCGCGATCGCGCTGCTGGCCAGCGCCGCCACCATACATCCTGTTATCATGATTTTTCTTAACATTATTATCCCCTGGTATATTTTTATGCAAAAACAATGCATAAAATGACATATATCCTCCCGGGCGCGCAATAGCCGCTGGCGACTTTGCGCGCTGTAACACGTTTTTTATTTAGACGGCGAGCGTTTGCGCGTCGATCCGGCAAAATAGCCGCGCCATTCAGATAAAACCTGTCGCGAATAGCGCGTCTGCTCAGAAAAAAGGCCGCGCTAAGGCGGCCTGGCTGTAATACCCGGAATAATATTCAGGTGGTAAAAATTAACCTGGTAATGACACGACGTTAACCAGATATATTAATAAATAGTCAATAGCTACTCAGATATATTTATCAGGCTGATGCTTTCGCCAGCGCTGGATGATTTTCCGGGCGATCGTTTTCACGCTGTTCCATTTTTTCTGCCGCCGGGACGGAAATAAATATCGCAATCGCTACCGCCAGCGCGCCGGCAACAAATTTGCCGATCATAATCGGCACCACCAGGGTGGGCTGGAAATTGGCGGTAAAGGCCAGATGATCGCCGAGCGTCGCCTGGGCGCAGATGCCGAACGCCACGCACAGCACCTTGTCTCTGGCTTTCATGTTACTGAACAGGTGGTAGACGGCGATGATATTGGCCAGCACCATCACCATGCCTACCGCGCCGGCATCGCTGAGGCGCAGCTTCTGGCCCAGGTAGTGCATTGGACGACGGCAGTATTTCTGGAACAGGTAGCAGACCGGGAAGGTCCCCGCCAGCATGATGCCAATATAGCCGGCGATCTCAATGGCGCGGTACAGCTCTTTTTCATCGGCGAACAGCGGATCGAAGACCCAGCCGCCGAAAACGGCGCGAAAGACGCCGGTGAAGTGTTCGATGATACACGCGGCCAGCACCAGTTTGATAAAGGCGTCCATAATTTTGCCGAACAGTAAAAACAGATTCACCATCATTGTGGTGCGGAATTTCAGCCCCAGCGCCAGCAGAAGACAAAATACAAACAGCGGCGACAGCAGGGTCAGCGCGTGGGTAAAATCGATAGCCAGATAATGGCTGGCCGGTGAGGTAGTGGAGATGATATCGCGTACCGGAATATGGTTCAGGGTGATGATCATCAGCGAAATCAGTACCCCAAACGGAATACTGATAAGCCCGGCCATTGCGCCCAGCGCCAGATATTTGTGGTCCCGCTGGCGCAGCATCACCAGCCCCACCGGAATCAGGTATACGATACTGGCGCCGGAGGTATAGCCGATCAGCATGGCGGTGATCCACATATCACGGTTGGCGGCAATGGCATCCGCCAGTTGATATCCTCCCATGTCCACGGCGATGATCGACAGGGCGGCGATAGAGGCATCCGAGCCCAGGGACTGGAACAGCGGCCCGACGCTATGGGTAATGGCCCAGGAAAGAATCGGAATCGCCGCCATAATACCGGCCTGGGCGAGAAACACCGGGCCAATAGAGTGGATACCGTTAACAAATTCTTTGCCGAGCCCGCTTTCCGGCCGGACGATAGAGGCGACGGCCCCGATCAGGGTTCCGGCCATAATGATGTAAATAACGATATTACCAGGATCAAACATGATGGCCTCTCATTCGCTGCGTAAATGGCGAGCCCGGGAAATAACCTCCTGATACTTATGAAAATAAGCGCTCAGATCGGTGGGCTCGGGCTGGGTGGTGTCATGGTGGTGGTGAACGTTCATCGGATGGGCGATACCCAGTCCTTTGCGGGCCAGCAGGGCGACCCCTTGCGCGGTCATCTCGCGGTTTGCCGGAGCCACAATGCGTTTCTGGATCAGGGTGGCGAGAAACTGTTTGAAATAGCGGTTTGCCGACAGCCCGCCGTCGACCGAAATGGTTTCTCCTACCGGCCGCACGCGATCCATGGCATAAATCACTTCGGCGGCGCGTACCGCAATACCTTCGAGAATCGACTGCAACATATCCTGGCGAGTGGTTTCCAGCGATAACCCAGCCCAGACGCCGGCGGCGGAGCGGTCCCAGTACGGGCAGGCGAGGCCGGACAGTGCCGGAACAAAGGCCAGTCCGCGGGCAATAGCCGATTGAGCGGGAAAATGGTTGAACTCATCGAAGTCGCTGAACAGGCCAATTTTACGCGCCCAGTTGATGGCCGACGCGGCGTTATAGACTCCGCCATCCAGCCCATAGACTGGGGCTTCGCCGGGAAATTTCCAGCACAGAGTCGGCAACAGCCCGGAACCGTCGGCATCCGGAACCTGGCGACCGGTAATCGATTGCAAAAAAGCGCCGGTGCCGAAAGTGATCTTCATTTGCCCGGGTTCCATGCAGCCATGACCGTACGTGCCGCCAAACTGATCGACAATACAGGCAGTCAGCGGCGTGCGATTCCCCTCATAGCAGACTTCGCCGAAGTGGCCGATATTGTCGCGAACCTCCGGCAGCGCGGAGAGAGGAACTTCAAACAGCCGGCACAGCTCCTCGTCCCAGGTCAGGGTATGGATGTTGAACAGCGAGGTACGGGAGGCGGAGTTGTAATCAGTGGCGTGCACGCCGCAGAGGTGGAACAGAAAAAAGCTGTCCATGGTTCCCATCCGCAACTGCCCGCGGCGCGCCAGTTCCCGGGCGCCGGGCACGTTCTTCATCACCCAGCCCATTTTGCTGGCGGAGAAATAGGTATCCAGCGGCAGGCCCGATCGGCACTGCACCATTGCCTCAACGCCATCCGCTTTTAACTGGCGAATGGTGCTTTCGGTCCGCTGATCCTGCCAGATAATGGCGTTATACAGCGGCTGCCCGCTGCGGGCATCCCAGGCGACGATACTCTCTCCCTGGTGGCCAAGGCCGATGGCGTCGACCACATCGCATTTTCCCAGGCAGGCGCGAATATTGCGCAGAATTTCCAGCGCATCGTGTTCCACCCAGCCGGGATTGGGGGTGAGCTGTTTGTGTGGTATCGCCGCCGGGGAGACGTAGCGTCCATCCTCGCTGAACACCACTACCCGCGTGCCGGTGGTTCCCTGGTCAATGGCTGCATAGCGTTGGTTAAGCATACTGAACTCTGTGTTTTATGTGGGTTGTGTGTTGTGTTTTTGACTGTTTTGGTGATTTAAGATCTTTTTAACACGCATAATCAACATAAATGTCACAATAAATGAACTATCCGTGATCGGTCTCATACTTTTTACTTATCCGACTGTTAACATTGCCCGGCAGGGGCGCCCGTGTCGGCCGATTGACATCGCCAGCGGCTTCGGGAACACTGCCGGGAGTCGCAAAGCGTGGGAATCGATATGACCAACAGTCAGGAAAACAAGGGGATGGATTACTCTAACGCCGCCGAACGGCGCGCCATCATCCTGGAGATGCTGAAGAATTCCGGGCAGGTCTTTGTTAATGAACTGGCGGATTATTTTCAGGTTTCCCAGGAAACCATCCGCCGCGATTTAAACAAACTGGAAGAGCTGCGCCATATCCGTAAAGTGCACGGCGGGGCGGTCAGCAGCCAGTTCGGTTTTGAACTGGCGTTCAACCAGCGTGCCCGGCTGGCGGAAGAAGACAAAAAGGCTATCGCCCGGCGGGCGATATCCCTGATCAAACCGGGAGATTCGCTGTTTATTGATTTTGGCACCACCACCCTCGAGTTTGCCCGCCAACTGGTGGGGATTAACGATCTGATGGTTATTACTAATTCGCCAATGGTGGCGAATATCTTTCATGAAAACAGCACCACCGAGGTCATCCTGATCGGCGGGCAGTTCAGTAATTCGAAACTCGAATGCGTGGGCGCCATCGCGCTACAGAATATCAGCGCGTTTTATGCCGATTATGCGGTGATTGGCGCCGGCGCGGTCAGCCCGCAGTCGGGCATCATGGACCAGGATATTGATGAGGCGGCTATCGCCCGGCAAATGATCCAGCAGAGCCGCCAGACCATTGTGCTGGCGGACGGCCATAAGCTGGACAGTCGCGCCACGGCGCTGGTTTGCGACTGGAAATCGGTGCATTTTCTGGTCACTACCGACCCCGAGCAGCGCCTCGGGCAACTGACATTTCCGGCCCACGTCACGGTGCTGGCGGCGCAGTAGCCCGCTCCTCCTTCAGCCGGCGCCACAGGGTGGTGCGGCTGATGCCCAGCCGACGGGCGGCGGCGGCGCGATCCCCGTCGCACAATGCCAGTACTTCAAGCGTCGATGGCGACGGCGCGGAAAAGCCCGGCGCTTCGTCGCCGCAGGCATACAGCTCCGGCATCAGGGCGCGCAGATCGTTTTCATCATTCACCATCCCGCTACCCAGCAGCAGCGCCAGTCGTTCGGCGATATTGCGTAATTCGCGAATATTGCCCGGCCATCCATAGCTCAGCAGCGCCGGGATACACAGGGCTATCCGGGCGCGCAGCGTTTCGCTGAGCGGAATATTCAGCGCCGCCAGGGACTGGGTGAGGTAGCGTCCGGCCAGCAGGCGGATATCGTCGCCGCGCTCGCGCAGCGCCGGCAGGCGCAGGCGCAGGGCGCTCAGCCGGTAAAACAGGTCGGCGCGGAAAGCGCCGCTGGCGACCGCCAGGCCAAGATCGCAGTGGGTGGCGCTGATCACCCGAAACTCCACCGCCACCGGCTGCTGGCCGCCAACCCGGGTGACGCGCTTCTCTTCCAGCACCCGCAGCAGCCGGGTCTGTAGATGTAGCGGCATCTCGCCGATTTCATCCAGAAACAGCGTACCGCCGTGAGCGGTTTCCAGCAGGCCGCTGCGCCCGCCGCGTCGGGAGCCGGTGAAAGCGCCTTCTTCATAGCCGAACAGCTCCGCTTCCAGCAGCGATTCGGCGATCGCCCCGCAGTTAATGGCGACAAAGGGGGGATTCAGACGCCTGCCGCGGCCGCCGCGGCGCGCAAAATATTCCTGGTGCAGCGCCTGGGCGGCCAACTCTTTACCGGTGCCGGTTTCGCCTTCCAGCAGTACCGCCGCCGGGGAACGGGCATACAGCATGATGGTGCGCCGTACCTGCTCCATCTGCCGGCATTCTCCGAGTAAATCCTCCAGTCCGTAGCGCGGCCGCAACGTGTCCTGATGCAGGTAATCGCCGTTGCGCCTGGCTCCTGCCAGCGCCAGCCGGGTAAGGTCCAGCGCATCGCTGAACGCCTCGCGCACCGTGGCGGCGGAATAGAGGAAGATAGCCGCCATGCCGGCCTCTTCAGCCAGTTCAGTCACCAGCCCGGCGCCGACCACCACTTTAATACCGGCGGCTTTCAGTTCACCGATCTGGGTACGGGCGTCCTCGCGGGTGACGTAGCTGCGCTGTTCCAGCGGTAGCTGAAAGGTTTTCTGGAACTCCTGCAGCGCCGGCAGCGGCGATTTGTAGGTAATTACGCCGATACGATCGGCGACCCGACGCGCTTTGCCCAGCGCCAGCAGCAGGTCAAAGCCGCCGGGACGGATCAGAATCACCGGTACCGACAGGCGGCTCTTCAGGTAAGCGCCGTTGGAGCCGGCGGCGATAATGGCGTCGCAGTGCTCGGTGGCCAGTTTCTTACGGATGTACTGTACCGCTTTTTCAAAGCCGAGCTGGATCGGCGTGATGGTCGCCAGATGATCAAATTCGAGGCTGATATCACGAAACAGCTCAAACAGCCGGGTGACGGAAACGGTCCAGATCACCGGTTTTGCGGAGCCGGTCGCGGGCGGACTGAAAGGGTCGGTCATGGCGGCGCACCTGAATACAGTGGAGACCCGATCTGTTGTAGCGTTGTTTCATGATTGTTTCAAAGAAAGCAGGTGAAACATTTTTTGAAACGTTAGCTGAAGCGCTTTTTTTCTCCATCGCCTGTCTTTGCAGTTGTTGATATTCATAATGAGATGATTTTATTGATTTTTGTTTCGGCTTTTTCGGCGCGGTCTATTTATCGCCTTTCTGGCACACCTCTTGCTATTGATTATCTGAAAGTCACATTTGGATAACAATCGAGGTACATGATGAGTACACCGGGACAGGCCTTTCGCCAGGCGCTGAGTAAAGAAACGCCGTTACAGATTGCCGGGACTATTAATGCCAACCATGCGTTGCTGGCGCAGCGGGCCGGCTTTCAGGCGATTTACCTTTCCGGCGGCGGCGTGGCGGCCGGATCGCTGGGATTGCCGGATCTGGGGATTTCCACCCTGGACGATGTGCTGACCGATATCCGCCGTATCACCGATGTCTGTCCGCTGCCGCTGCTGGTGGATGTTGATAGCGGCTTCGGCGCCTCGGCGTTCAACGTGGCGCGCACTGTGAAATCAGTCAGTAAAGCCGGCGCGGCGGCGCTGCATATCGAAGATCAGGTGGGGGCCAAGCGCTGCGGCCACCGCCCCAATAAAGCCATTGTCTCCACCGCAGAGATGGTGGATCGCATTAAAGCCGCGGTGGACGCCCGCACCGATGCCGATTTTGTGATTATGGCGCGTACCGACGCGCTGGCGGTGGAAGGGCTGGAGGCGGCTATCGAGCGGGCTCGCGCTTATGTTGAGGCCGGCGCCGACATGTTATTCCCGGAAGCTATCACCGAACTTTCCATGTACCGGCAGTTCGCCGATGCGGTATCGGTGCCCATCCTCGCCAATATCACCGAGTTCGGCGCCACGCCGCTGTTCACCACCGCAGAGTTGCGCAGCGCCCACGTCGCGATGGCGCTGTATCCGCTGTCGGCGTTTCGCGCCATGAACCGCGCCGCGGAGCAGGTATTTAACGTCCTGCGCCAGGAAGGCACCCAGAAAAGCGTTATCGACATCATGCAGACCCGCAGCGAGCTGTACGAAAGCATCAACTACTACCAGTTCGAAGAGAAACTCGACGCGCTATTTGCCCGCAAACGCGGCGATTAACGGCCTGTTCTGTCAGGACACAGGCCCGGTTGTACCCTACACACTTAAAATAATGACGAGGCCAGTATGAGCGAAGCGACCATTTTGCAAACCACGACTGCCGGTAAACCCAAAAAATCCGTAGCCCTGTCCGGCGTGCCTGCCGGTAATACCGCTCTGTGTTCGGTAGGCCGCAGCGGCAACGATTTACACTACCGCGGTTACGATATCCTCGACCTTGCGCGCCACTGTGAATTTGAAGAGGTGGCCTATCTGCTGATCCACGGCAAACTGCCCAACCGCGATGAGCTGCAGGCCTATAAAACGCGCCTGAAAGCGCTGCGCGGCCTGCCGGCTAACGTCCGTACCGTACTGGAAGCGCTGCCGGCGGCGTCGCACCCGATGGACGTGATGCGCACCGGGGTGTCGGCGCTGGGCTGTACTCTGCCGGAAAAAGACGGCCATACCGTCTCCGGCGCCCGGGATATTGCCGACAAGCTGTTGGCATCGCTGGGATCGATCCTGCTCTACTGGTACCACTACAGCCATAACGGCGAACGCATCCAGCCGGAGACCGACGATGATTCGATCGGCGGCCACTTCCTGCACCTGCTGCACGGCCAGACGCCGCCGGAAAGCCAGGTGAAAGCGATGCATGCTTCGCTGATCCTCTACGCTGAGCATGAATTTAACGCTTCGACCTTTACCGGCCGGGTTATCGCCGGAACCGGTTCTGATATTTATTCGGCGATCATCGGCGCGATTGGCGCGCTGCGTGGGCCGAAGCACGGCGGCGCTAACGAAGTGTCGCTGGAGATTCAGCAACGTTATGAGACCCCCGATGAAGCCGAGCAGGACATCCGCCGGCGTATTGACAACAAAGAGGTGATCATCGGTTTCGGGCACCCGGTATATACCATTTCCGACCCGCGCCATCAGGTGATTAAAAACATCGCCCAACAGCTCTCCCGGGAGGCGGGATCGATGAAGATGTACGACATCGCCGACCGGCTGGAGTCGGTCATGTGGGAAACCAAGAAGATGTTCCCCAACCTCGACTGGTTCTCGGCGGTCTCCTACAACATGATGGGCGTCCCCACCGAAATGTTCACGCCGCTGTTTGTGATGGCCAGAGTTACCGGCTGGTCGGCGCATATTATTGAGCAGCGCCAGGATAACAAAATTATTCGTCCTTCGGCTAACTACATCGGGCCGGAAGAGCGTCCTTTTGTGGCGCTGGATCAGCGCCTGTAGCGCGCCGTGTTACCTCTGAAAAAAACCAAAACAGGAAAATATTATGTCCCAGCCGATGATTAACCAACGTCCGCCGTTCGACCGCGAAATTGTCGACATTGTCGATTACGTGATGAATTACGCCATTGATTCCGCAGTGGCTTACAACACCGCCCATTACTGCCTGCTGGATACCCTGGGCTGTGGGCTGGAAGCGCTGGAATATCCGGCCTGTAAAAAACTGATGGGGCCGATTGTCCCGGGAACGGTGGTGCCCAACGGCGCCCGGGTGCCCGGCACCCAGTACCAGCTCGACCCGGTACAGGCGGCGTTTAATATTGGCGCGATGATCCGCTGGCTGGACTTCAATGACACCTGGCTGGCGGCGGAGTGGGGCCATCCTTCGGATAACCTGGGCGGCATTCTGGCGGTGGCCGACTGGCTGTCACGCAACGCGGTCGCGATGGGTAAAGCGCCGCTGACCATGCAGCAGGTGCTGACCGGGATGATTAAGGCCCATGAGATTCAGGGCTGTATCGCGCTGGAAAATGCCTTTAACCGCGTCGGTCTGGACCATGTGCTGCTGGTGAAAGTGGCCTCTACGGCCGTAGTGGCGGAAATGCTCGGACTGACCCGCGATGAGATCCTCAACGCGGTGTCGCTGGCGTGGGTGGACGGCCAGTCGCTGCGGACCTATCGCCATGCGCCGAATACCGGTACCCGTAAGTCCTGGGCGGCGGGGGACGCGACCTCCCGGGCGGTGCGGCTGGCGCTGATGGCGCGCACCGGCGAAATGGGTTATCCCTCGGCGCTGACCGCGAAAACCTGGGGCTTTTACGATGTGTCGTTTAAGGGCGAGGCATTCCGCTTCCAGCGTCCGTATGGTTCCTATGTGATGGAAAATGTGCTGTTCAAAATTTCCTACCCGGCGGAGTTCCACTCCCAGACCGCCGTGGAAGCCGCTATGACCCTGTACCGCAGGATGCAGGACGCCGGTAAAACCGCCGCCGATATTGACCGGGTCTCCATCCGCACTCATGAAGCCTGCATCCGGATCATTGATAAGCAGGGGCCATTGAATAATCCGGCGGACCGCGATCACTGTATCCAGTACATGGTGGCGATCCCGCTGCTGTTCGGGCGCCTGACCGCGGCGGATTATGAGGACAGCGTGGCCGGCGATCCGCGTATTGACGCCCTGCGCGAGAAAACCACCTGCCACGAAGACCCGGCGTTTACCCGCGATTATCACGATCCACAGAAGCGCTCCATCGCCAACGCTCTCACCGTGGAGTTCAGCGACGGCAGCCGCTTTGAAGAGGTGGTGGTGGAATATCCCATCGGTCACGCCCGGCGCCGTGACGAGGGCATTCCGTTACTGATTGAGAAATTTAAGACTAACCTGGCGCGTCAGTTCCCGGCCCGCCAGCAGCAGCGCATTCTGGATGTCTCCCTGGACAGGCAGCGCCTGGAGCAGATGCCGGTAAATGAGTACCTCGACCTGTTCGTTATCTGACGAGCCAGGCGGGGCAGATCTGACGGTGTTCAGAAGGAGACAACCATGTCTTATGCGACTTTTTATCAGCGTTCGATAGACGATCCGCACGGGTTCTGGGGGGAGCAGGCGCAGCGCATTGAATGGCAGACGCCCTTTACCCGAACCCTGGATTACAGTAATCCGCCATTCGCCCGCTGGTTCTGCGATGGCGCGACCAATCTGTGTCACAACGCCATCGACCGCTGGCTGGAGAGCCAGCCCGATGCGCTGGCGCTGATTGCCGTGTCGGCGGAGACCGGGGAGGAGCGAACTTTTACATTTCGCGAGCTGCATCGCGAGGTGAATCGCACCGCGGCGATGCTACTGGCGCTGGGGGTAACGCGCGGCGATCGGGTGCTGGTGTATATGCCGATGATTGCCGAGGCGCACATTACCCTGCTGGCCTGCGCGCGTATCGGCGCTATTCATTCGGTGGTATTTGGCGGCTTTGCCTCTCACAGCCTGGCGGCGCGCATTGATGACGCCCGTCCGGTGCTGATTGTTTCCGCCGATGCCGGTTCGCGGGCGGGGAAAGTGATCCCCTATAAAAAGCTGCTTGATGATGCTATCAGCCTGTGCAGCAACCCGCCGCGTCACGTACTGCTGGTGGATCGCGGTCTGGCGGAGATGCCGCAGGTCGCCCGGCGCGATGTCGATTATGCGACACTGCGCGAACAGCATCTGGATGCCCAAATACCGGTGGTCTGGCTGGAGGCCAGTGAGACCTCCTGTATCCTGTATACCTCCGGCACTACCGGGAGGCCGAAAGGGGTGCAGCGCGATGTCGGCGGCTATGCGGTGGCGCTGGCCACCACCATGGCGACGATTTTCGGCGGCCGGGCCGGGGGAGTCTTCTTCTGTACTTCGGATATCGGCTGGGTAGTCGGACACTCTTATATCGTCTACGCGCCGCTGCTGGCCGGGATGGCGACGATCGTCTTTGAAGGCACGCCCACCTGGCCGGACTGCGGAGTATGGTGGCAGATTGTCGAGAAATACCAGGTCAGCCGCATGTTTTCGGCGCCGACCGCCATTCGGGTTCTGAAGAAATTCCCCACCGCCCAGATCCGCAACCACGATATTTCATCGCTGGAAGTGCTGTATCTGGCCGGGGAGCCGCTCGATGAACCGACTGCCAGTTGGGTAACCGAAACGTTGGGTATTCCGGTTATCGATAACTACTGGCAGACCGAGTCCGGCTGGCCGATTATGGCTATCGCCCGGGAACTGGACGAACGTCCGACCCGGCTGGGCAGCCCGGGGGTGCCGATGTTCGGCTACAACGTCCAACTGCTCAATGAGAACAGCGGCGAGCCGTGTGCGGCCAACGAGAAGGGCATGGTAGTGATCGAAGGGCCATTGCCGCCCGGGTGCATTCAGACCATCTGGGGGGATGATGCGCGATTTGTGAATACCTACTGGTCGATGTTCGAACGCCAGGTCTATGCCACCTTCGACTGGGGGATACGCGACGAAGACGGCTACTACTTTATTCTCGGGCGCACCGATGACGTGATCAATGTAGCCGGTCACCGACTGGGTACCCGGGAAATCGAAGAGAGTATTTCCGGTTATGGCAACGTGGCGGAAGTGGCGGTCGTCGGAGTGAAGGATGCCGTGAAGGGGCAGGTCGCGGTGGCGTTCGTGATCCCGAAGCAGGGGGACACTTTGCTACTGCGCGATGTGGCGCAGCATGAGGAGGAGGAAATTCTACACCGGGTGGACGATCAGATTGGCCACTTTGGCCGCCCGGCGCGGATTTACTTTGTTTCGCAGCTACCAAAAACCCGCTCCGGGAAAATGCTGCGCCGCGCCATGCAGGCTATCTGCGAAGGCCGTGACCCGGGGGATTTGACCACCATCGAAGACCCGAATGCGCTGCAGGAGATACAGCGGGCATTGGGTGAATAACGGGGTAACATCGGATATGTCATAACACGATGAATGCATTAAACGCTGGCCCGGCATGAGTGAATTGTGCGGGCCTTTTTTGTGCCGGAGAGAGGGATTAAATCAGTAATATCCGGATTTATAGGCGTTTAATCGGACTTGATGCCGATATCTTTTTACCAGTAAACTGTCATCAAATAATGGATAAAACAAACGGACTTATTATGTGGCTTTCTGAATATATCGTCTTCTTTATGCTGAAGCGGAATCCGGGAAGCTCGATTCGGGGACGAGTAAAATGGATTTAAATAGCGTGTTGAAATATGTAGTGAAAAAATTTCTGATTACCGAGTTAGCCGTTGCTTTACTCGTTGCCCTGTGGTTATTGTATACCCTGTTTATACCTGAGTACTGGATTGAATTCATGATTCCGACAATCATTATTGTCGTTGTTTTACATGTGAAGTTAGCGCAAGGAAAGAAGAGTAAAAATGGACAGGTAAAGCGCTGAGGCTTGTGCCTCCAGACCGGGTCTGGTGTCTGATAAACAACAGGAATCAGATGGTATCTGTTGACGCCCGAGTGTCTGATATGAGTTTTTCGTCTTACTGTTATTGTTAACTGTTTTTCTGCTTTGTCCTCCAACTCCCTGGTATCTTTTTTTATCCGGTTATCGTAATGCCACCTTCTGGCGGGAAACATCATATCTTTTTTCCATAGCAGAACTGGTCGGTCTGTTTTTGTTTTAATAAAACATTCGGCTTTTTATTTTGTGGGTGTCGAGGTAAATACCTTTGATATATTCTTATTTTTTAAAATATCATATAATTTATATTTAATTTTCAGGCGATTTTTAATGACTTAATTTAAATTACCCGGAATGGATTTGCTTTTATTTTTTCTCTGGCTAAATTCAATTTATTTTCTGCTTTTTCTATTTTCAACGCCGCGCCGGGTAATGGCTGATGCGGCAACACACACAGCAAATCGAGGGTTACACCAATGGGGGCATTTTCACGTCGCGATGTACTTAAAGGTGGCGCAATTGTCGTTGGGGGATTGTTGCTGCCGGAATCCTTTAAGGCTTTTGCTATGCCGACTAATAACACTCTTACGCGCTACAGCGTGAGCTCGTCGGAAGGTAAAGCCATGCTTGAGATCTATGCCAAAGCCGTGGCGAAGATGATGGATACCAGTCTCTATCCGCAAGGGAATCCGCTGAACTGGGAATTCCAGTGGTATACCCATTTTGTGCGCGGCGACAGAACCAAAGCGGGCGAAATTAGCCGTATCTATCCATCGGCCAGCTATGACAAAGAACTGGCCGATAAAATGTGGGATACCTGCCAGGCCCACAGCGGACAGCGGGAAGACTTTTTCCTGCCGTGGCACCGTATGTTTGTCGCCTTTTTTGAAAATATCATTCGCCAGGTGTCCGGCGAAGCGCAGTTCACACTGCCGTGGTGGGACTACACCGATCCTGCCCAGCAGAGTATTCCCGAGGCGTTTCGCCGTCCGGGAGATGCGCTGTGGGGTTCACTGTATCGTAAAGATCGCTGGGACAATACGAATCAAGGGCACAATATCACCGAGGGACCAGGCGGCGCGGCGCTGACCCTCGATTGTATGAAATCCAACTTTTATTCCGCCACCGCTTCCGATGCCGGTTTTTGCGCCAATCTGGACAATAACCCCCACGGCGCGCTGCATGTTGATGTCGGTAATCGTCGCGGAATGGCCTCCGTTCCCTGGGCCGCCAGCGATCCGGTTTTCTGGGTGCATCACGCCAACGTAGACCGAATCTGGGCCAGCTGGAACCAGGCCGGCGGTAAAAACCCTGACGACGACGCCTTCAAAAATGCCACCTTTGTCTTTGCCTCCGCGGAAGGAAAAGCGGATGTCGTGAAAGTAGCGGATTATCTCTCTGTACCGCAAAGCGCCTATTCGCATTATGCCGAACGTCCGGCAGGCAGTATTCCTTTTACCGGCCAGACGCAGGTGATGGCGAAGAAACTGGCGCTGGTGGCCAGTGCCCCGCAAGTTACCCTGGGGGATAAATCGACAACGCTGGCGCTGAATCCTGAAGGGGGATCCGTCACGCTTTTTTCTGACAATTTACTCGAAAAGCAGACTTCGTCAGCGCGGGTCTTTCTGCGTTTTGAAGGACTGAGCGCTCATGACGTGGTTAACGGTAGCTATAATGTTTTTGTACATGGCAGTGCGGTGGGGGATTTATCGACCAGCTCACCGTCGTTTGTCGGCCAGGTGAATTTCTTCGGCGTTCCGGGTTCTCATCACCATGATGGCGAAGACAACGCTACGGAATTAACCTCCCAGCCGAAGATGTACAGCATTCTGTTGAATGAGAAGACGCTGGCGATGCTGGCTGTGGAGAAAATCACCACGCCGCAAATTACCCTGTCGCCAACGGCGAAAGGCAATGACGCCGCCATGCCAATGATTGAGAAAATTAAGTTTGTGATTGAGTAATGGCGGTATTGCCGCGGCGATAATCCGACGATCAAAAGCGGGGTGGAGAATGCGTTTCTGCGGTAAGCTAACCGGCTTCACTCTGCTTCTTGCACTGGCGTTTTGCGCCTCAGTAAACGCCGCGCCGCCGATTTTGCTGGGGGCGACGGGGAAAAAACTCACGGCGCTGTCGACAGGCAGCGCTGAAACTACCCTGCAACTGAAGCTCGTTGCCCGACATGGCATCATCGACTGTCGGCGGGAAAACCTAACTCTGATGCTGCGCGGGATACGCGCCTGTGCCGATCCTGAAGCCACCTGGCAGATATTTCTCGAACTTCCTGTTGTCGATAAGCCGACCGGTCCGCAACGCGTGGCGGTGGGGCAGATTAACTTTTTTGGCGCTGTACCAGGGCAGGCGAGAAATCTCAGTTTCTTCCTTGCGCAAACGCTGCAAATTGACTGCCGGGATGATAATAAGGTGCTGAATATTATTCTGCAGCCAAATCATCCGGTGGCGACCGCCAGCCAGCCCACTATTGAGCGTATCGAACTGTGGGCCAACGGCGCAGAAAGCCAGTGAGTGTGCTGGCATTGTCGTACCGGGTAGCGGTATGGTTGCGGCGAAATCAGTAACCGGATACCAGGATAACAGGGGTTATTTTATGACAGGGAAAGCATTGCTGGTGGGGCTATTGCTGGCAGTGGTTGGCTGCCAGGCGCGCCACTCGGCCAGGGAAATCGAAAATAACCAGCAGCGTCCGGAGACGGCAGTGGACTATGCCGCGGCTCTTCAGAAAACAATTTACAGCTATCTCCCCAACCAGAAAAAATATCAGGGGAAGACCTGTTCCCTGCGGTTGCAGCAGAAAAATGGTGAAAAGCCCACCGCAGTGACGATTGCCGAAGGGGATAAAGTGTTTTGCCGGGCGATGAAAAAGACGCTGGATCGCATGCTGGAGAAAGATGCATTCCCGTACCTGCCGGCAGAGTGGCAGGTTACAGAGCAGGGGATACCAATAGACTTCCATCCGTAATACCGGTGCCGGGGATAACGGCCCGGATCCGGGCCGTTATCTGTCAGAAGGCCTGTCAGGCCCCCAGACTAAAGAACACGTAACGTCCCACCACTTCCGCCGCCACAATGCACAGTGATGACAGACCCAGCACGGCGCCAGCAGAGCGCTGGTGGCTATTTCTGCACAGCAGGCGCCCGGCGGTAAACATTCCCAGCGACAGCAGGGCAACGCGCAGAATGCTCAGGTTAAATAAGCCTTCTGGCAGCGTTTTACCGGTGATGCCCAGCGATGCCGGCTGGCCCACCATCGTCAACAGCGACGAAGCGGAAAGCAGCAGTAACAGAATCCCCGCGCCGCAGGCCGCCAGAGAGATGCGCAGCACCCGGCCGGCCTCGGTCTGATAGCCCTGGGTTTTCAGCACCGGCATGACCATGGTGCAGGTCAGCATTCCGCCGAGCAGCAGCGCGCTGCCGTAGAAACCGCTCCAGGTAAACCAGCCGCCCCACAGCGTGAACAGCGTATTGGCATAGATAGCGGACATCACATAGATGTCTACCAGCCCGGCTAACAGGGCGAGCATTAATATGCCAACCGCCAGCCGCTGTTTCAGCATCGCCAGCGCCACGCTGATAAACAGTAGCCCCATATAAATGCCGGTAACCAGCACTTCACGGCTCATCCACGAACTGGCGATGTGCGTCAGGGTGTAAAACATATGCAGCGGGTTGCCAAGGTGGAAAATCGACGCCAGCAGACCGAGCGCGCCGGCGATAAACGCGCTCAGCAGCGGCAGGCGCATCGCGGCAAGCGCGTGGGTGGGACGCAGCGTACCGCCTGTTCGCAGGTGGCAGAGGAGCGCCACCGCCAGACAGCCCACAGAAACCTGCATCAGCAGGGTAAAGATGACTAATGGCCATTCATGCATGTGATGTCTCCCTTATCCTTTCAGCCCTACCACCAGGTTCGGACTGGTGATGCTGGAGCTGGGTAAACCGGCGATATCCGCATTGCTGCCGTATTTTTTACGCAGATCGCTGATCAGGCCGAACTCAATGGCGCGCATTGGGCAGGAATCCACACAGACCGGATTTCCCCCCGCGGCGCGCAGGTCGATACAGGTATCGCACTTGGTCATCATCCCCAGTGCGGCGTCGTACTGCGGCGCTTCATAGGGGCAGGCCCAGGTGCAGTAACGACAGCCGACGCATTTATCGTGATCCACCAGTACCACGCCGTCTTCGGCGCGCTTGTGCATGGCCGTGGTCGGACAGTGGCTGACGCACTGCGGGTTGTCGCAGTGGTTACAGGCGATGGACAAATGCCAGCGCTGGGGATTCGGGAAGCTGCCGGCTTCCAGATCGTACACACGGCGAAAATTGCGCCCGACTTCGAGGTCGTTTTTGTCCTTACACGACACGACGCAGGTTTTGCATCCAATGCAGGTCGCGACGTTAATATAGAATCCAACTTGTTTTTCCATGTGCGTTACGCCTCGTTAAAGATGATTCGCTGCGGTAATTTGGCGTCTTCCACCAGTTGTTCGCCATGCCATTTCGCTACATTACACAGCACGGTATTCCAGCCAGAGGTTCCCAGCCCGGTCGCGACCTGTTCGGAAATGGTGTTATCCGCTCCCGCCAGATCGATACCGGTCTTCTCATCAATGTTGACCCAACTGCCGTGAGGCAGGGCGACAACGCCGGGTTTCATGGTTTCGGTGACGCAGGCCGGACGCAGCAGTTTGCCGGACGCGCTGCTCACCAGTACCGTTTCGCCATTTTTAATCCCCAGACGGCGGGCGTCGGCGGCATTGATATAAACCGCGGAAGGCCAGGCTTCGCGCAGCCAGGGAACGTTGTCGAGGGTACTGTGCGAGCGCCGCAGATAGTGCGGGTTATACAACTGGAACGGGTAATCGCCTTTCGTGCCGCTGTCCCAGTCGGTAAAGCTCGCTTCATAACCTTTGGCGGCGGGAATGTATTTGGGGATGGGCGGGATTTCGGTCCAGCCGCACTCTCTGGATTTTTCGGTTAACTGACGGCAGTAAATCTCAAACTTGCCGCTTTCGCTGGGACGCGGGTGGCTCTGCGGATCGCGTACAAAATCTTCATAGGCGATATAACCGTAGTTGTCGCCCTCGCGGCGTTCGATTTGGTATTTACCAACGGTCAGGAACTCGTTGAGCGTAATCCGCCCCTGCTGCGGCGTGCCGGTGACCTGCCAGTCGGCAATGTCCTGTGCGGTAATGGTCAGCAGCGGCGCTTTGGTGTACCCGTCTTCCAGGATGATGGTGGCGCCCTGGAGCGTGTTAAAGAACTGCTGCTTTTCTGACGTCGGGAACAGTTCATCAACGTTGACGCCAAGACGTTTACCCAGCTCTTTGGCAATCCACTGGTCGCTTTTCGCTTCATACAGCGGCGGGGTGACGTTAACCGCGGCAATCAATACTTCGCGGTTGCTGGGGTTGAGGATCATCCCTTCGCGTTCCCACTCGGTGGTCACCGGCAGTACCACGTCGGAATATTTGGCGCATGGCTGCAGAACATACGTCGGTGTGACGACGAACTCAATGCCGTTGCGGTACGCCTCAATGCTTTGCATGATATTGGCGCGCGTCTGCAGCACGGCGTTGAACGAGTGGAAAATCATCTGGATATTGACATCGACATCACCGACGCCGCGCTGGCGGAACTTGCCTTCCAGCAGTGCGCGGTTGAGTTCGTTATGGTTAATGCTTTTCTTGACAGGATTCGCCACCGTGGGCAGGCCGTTGGCGCCGCCCATCAGCAGGCGGGTACCGTTATTGCCCGCCGCGAAGTGGCAGTTGACGCCGGTCATGCGCCCCGGGCGCCCCATATGGCCGGTCATAAACCCGAGGGTGGAAAAAGCGTGTACCCAGCCTTCGCCATTGTGGATGCGCGCCGGCGCCCAGCCGGTCATCAGCGCGACCCGCTGGGTGCCGCCGATCTGGCGCGCCAGTTCACGGATGTCATCCTCGCTCAGGCCACAGATTTTTGCCGCCCAGGCGGCGGATTTCGGCTCGCCGGTAAAGGTGCCGAGCAGATAATCTTTAAAATTGTCGTCAGGGTTGGCGCCCGGCGGCATATGATCGCGATCGAAACCAATGGTGCAGCGATGGAGAAAATCCCAGTCAATCAGCGGGTTAGTGGCGGGATCGTCTTCCTCCAGCAGCGTGTGCATGATACCCAGCGCCAGCGCGTGGTCGGTGCCGGGGTTGACCGGATACCACTGCGCATCGGTGAGCGAGGCGGTATCGGTGTAGCTCGGGTCGATAGAGATAAAGCGCGCGCCGGCTTTTTTCGCCTGCAGATAATGCCAGGTCGGGCTGCCGGGGCTACTCCATGCCGGGTTGGCGCCCCACATCACGATCAACTGCGAGTTGCGCATATCGAAGCGGTCGTTGGCGCCGAAGGTGGTGAAGCCCTCAAATAGCCCCATATAAGCCGGCGCCTCTTTCCATGCCCCCCAGGAGGTGGTGCCCCAGTCGCTGACGTAACCGCCGGAAGCGGCGTAAACGTTAAAATAATGGGTGCCGTTCTGGCCGGTAACCCACAGCGACTCATTACCGTACTTCTGGCGGATCCGTTTGGTTTCGCTGGCGACAATGTCCAGCGCCTCATCCCAGCTAATGCGCACCCACTGATCGCGGCCGCGCAGGGAACGATCGCCGCCGCCCGGCGACCAGTTTTTGCGTTTCATCGGGTATTTCAACCGATCGGCGCCGAACACCTGTTTGCGCTGGGAACGACCGCGCAGGCAGCCGCGCTGCTGGGGATAGTCCGGGGTATCGGCATGTACGTCGTCGGTTTTCTGGCGTTCGACAATACCGTCAACCACCAGCGCTTTGTTCACGCAGCGCCCGCCGCAGTTATGCCAGCAGGCCACCGGTTTCCACTGGCCGTTTTGTGTGACCGGTGTCGGCGGCGGAGCAGCGTCAGGCTGGGCGCGCAGTCCGCGGCTTATCGGCAGCGCGGCCATCGCGGTCACCGCCGAGGTCCACTGGATAAATGAACGCCGGCTTAAACCAGAAGGGTGATGTTCATCCATTGCTCTTTCCTTATTGTTAATTATGTTTTCTCATTCAGGCGGGTTGCGCCTGGATACCTGATTCCCGGGCCAGCCGCTGTGCATCCTGGTGAGCAAAGTGTTCCAGCACCGTGCTCAATGCCCGGTAAAAGCCGGACTGCGCATGGTTGTAAACATTGCGGCTGAACGGGGTAACAAAGGCCAGCAAATGCCGTTGCAAAAAGGTCTGCTGGACGTGCAGTAGCGCCTGGAAATCGGCATCCTCATCCGTTGCCGCTTCCAGGCGGGCGACGGTTTGCTCGCTGAGGTGGTAGAGGAAATCCATCTCAAAGCCGATATGGTCTGCGGCCTCAATTTCGCTACCCGGCAGGGTAAAACCATAATTTTCGTAATACTGTTTCACCTGGTGAGTACTCTGCTGAAACAGCAGCTTGTCCCGGGAGACATATACCGATTCCCACGGCGGCGCGGGGGGCGCCTCGGGGCCGATAAACAGGCGCGTGTAATCCCAGTGCAGATCTTCAAAATCCGCTTCACCAGCGCGAAATTCCCGCTGCGCCAGAAAAAGTTCAATCTCTGCCAGCGCATCATTCACCGCCGGCGCGTTTTCCGGGTGCTGAAGCAGGCGCAACGGCTGTTGTTGCTTCAGATAGTTGAGCAGCGCCGGCGTCGGCTCCTCCATAAACAGGCGGCGTAGCAGATCCTAGGCAAAGCGGCGGGCATAAAAATAGTCGTGACGGCTCATTGTCTTCATGAAACGGTTCCCTGAATGGCGGCCAGCGAAAAGCCGGCGGGAGTGATGGGGGTGACTCTGACTTCCTTGATCAGCGCCTGATGGCGATCGTCTCGTTCAACGATGAAAGAGGAGAGGCACAGTTCAGCGCCGGTGTCGCGCAGCAGGGGGATAGCCTGAGGGTTAAACTGAATAAAGTGGTGCTGGAGATTGCGGGTAAAGGCAATGTCGTGTTGCCTGAGTTGTTGTTCCACGGCCGGAATATCGTCGCCGAAAGCTTTGGCGCTGTAGAAAAAATAGTCGATTCCGGAGAAGAGCAGAGTCTCCGGGGGTGAGTAGCCGGCGTTTTGCTGGTAAACCTGCCCGGTATGTTTATTTTCCAGCGAGCAGTAGTGCACGCCCAATTGCAGCTTGTTCTCCAGCGCAAACAGCATCAGCTCCAGGCAGAGATTCTCGCTTTCGGCGATGGCCAGCCCGCCGGCATACCAGTAATTGTAATAAACCTGCCACGGCGGATATTTCAGAGTGAAGCCCCGCTCCCGGTAAGCGGCGGCGTTGTTCAGCGGGAAACAAAACTCCAGCAAGTTGATGCCGTCCACTCCAAGGGCATCCAGCTCCATAAGCAACTTCCGCATCTGTTCGCCGCTACCGGGCAGCACCGGCATCTCAACCATCACATCGGGAATAAATTCCCTGGCGAGGGCAATGCGTTTCAACACCCGCCGCTGTTTTTCCGGCGTATCGTCAATCTTGATGCTGAAGCGGATTTCCTGTAACCCGGCGTTGCGTAGCGCGCGGGCGGTGGCGCTATCCAGCGGATCGCCGGCGGTATACAGCCGCGAATGGGCCTGCGGGAAATGGCGCCCCAGATCGGAGAAAAAGGCAATAGTTTGCGCTTTGTGCAACAGCGGTTCGCCGCCGGTTAGCGCCACGTGGCTGAGCGCGGCGTTTTCCCGGGCCAGTTGCGCTATCTCGCCCCCGGCATCGCGCTGCTGAGTCTGAAAATAGTCATAGCCCTGCTGATTGGGATTAAAACAGAAATAACAATCGCGGTGGCATTTCAGAGACAGGAACGTGGTGTAACTGCCTTCCCCGGTACGGCAGGCCCGGCAGGCGCTGGACAGCCAGTGGCTGTGAATGCTTTTCCCGCCGTTCGCGAAGGTGGCGCCAGCGGCGGCGAGGCGGGTCTTCAGCGTTTCAGCGCGCTGCGCCAGTGTGTCGTCGTGGTTAAATGCCAGGCCATAATTTTCGATTGCCTGCAGGGTCTGGCGCTCTATCTCCGCATAGCGGCGGGCATAACTGTTGAACCACGGATTGCGAATGGTGTGCGGGATTGAGGTCATCGGTTATCCTCGCGAGAAAGGGAAAGGCTGGCCTGGCCGATGGCGCTGGCGGGGATATTCAGCCGGCGCTTAATTCGGCAGGCGGGGCACGTCGCCGGGGCATTGTTCAGTGAGGCATAGGGTTCGCCGCAGGCGCGGCACGGCACGATGTGGATCCCGATACGCTCTGGCGCCAGCGGCTGGACGACGGCGATTAAATCTATTGCTTTTTCCGGGCAGGCATCCTGACACAGGCGACATGCGTTGCAGCGTGAACCATCGAAAGCGATATCCCTGGCGCTAATGGTCAGCGCCGACCCGGGGCAAACCCGGGCGCAGGCGAGGCAGAGCGTGCAGCGCGGTGAGTCAATCTCCAGCCGTGTGAACTGGAACCCCGGAAAGGCTTGCGCCAACGAGGCGCCCGCCAGGCCGCTACGGGCGAGCGGATTTGTCAGCCGCCGTAGGCCAAATAATGCGCGTCGGGAGTCTGACACGGCCTCATCGTGACCGGTGGCGGTTTCCAGTGTGAAGGGCCGTTTGCCCATCTGCGCCAGGCAGGCATTGGCCTGCCGCGCTGTGGCCAGCCAGCCGTCGTGGTGCGCGGCAATACGCATAGCGACAATGCCGGCGGCGTAATAGAGCAGTAATTCTTTCACCGAGGGGGGAGGTGAGGCGGAACTGAGCAGCCAGCCGGAAATAACGCGTCGATCCGGCGCTTGTCCGTCAATCGCGTTTATCGGGCAAGCGGCGACGCAGCGCCCGCACTGGTGACAACTGGCGCTATTCAGATGCACACGTCCGCCCGACAGGCTGAATGACTGAGCGTCGCATACGGCAATACACTGGCGGCAGGAGGAAAACGCGTTTTTCTCCAGTAAGCACTCGGTGGTTATTACGGGAAACATGCTCCGTTACTCAAAATATGCAAAGAAACCGTTCAGTCGCGGTGACAGAACGCTGGCAGGTATTAATCTACTTCTTAGGGAGTATAAATGTTTATTGCGGGTAAATTTTGCTTACGATCAATTGATGGCATGGGTTTCACCCTTCGATGAAGCCAGAAAATAAATTCAGATAATGTGACTACGCGGGTGACTTTATCGTTTAACTGATATCCGTAATTAAGAAAAATTCACCGTCCGGGAAAATAACTCTTTTATTTTATTTAATGTTAATCAGTTGGTTATGTTAGTTGATTGATTACCTGGCTTGTTTATTTGAGATTTTACCAGGATATTTTTCTGACAGGGTAACTATATTACTGATAACCATTATCATTTGATGGCAATATTTAAGATAAATTAACGGTTCAGGTATGAACCGGTTACTTACTCAGACATTTATTCATTGACCGGGAATGTATTGTTAATTTTTGCGCAGTCAAAGAGTGGTTGCATAAGGCCAGCACCAGGACAATTACCCTGAAAATGGATATTTTTGCCCAAAGCATCATCAATATATAGATAAACATATAACGATTTAGCGAGCAGCAAAATACCCCTCAGTGGCGCATCCCTGGCGGACCACGGACAGATTCGCAGAGCGCGCAATGTGATATCTATCAAAAAAATCTGCCAGCGCCTATAATGTGAAGCGTTTGTTAACACATTGAGGCACAACAGGCAGTATGAAGATTAAGCTCATCGCGGTCGATATGGATGGCACCTTTCTTGACGATAAAAAACACTACGACAAACCCCGCTTTCTGCAACAGTACCAGGCTCTGACTGAGCAGGGGATCCGCTTTGTGGTGGCCAGCGGCAACCAGTATTACCAGTTGATTTCGTTTTTCCCGGAAATTGCCGATCGTATCGCTTTTGTGGCGGAAAATGGCGCGCTGGTGGTGGACGCCGGTGAACGCATTCATCATGCTCTCCTGAGCCGCGAGCAATATCTGCATGTTCTGTCGGCACTGTCAGCCTGCGGCAGTCTCAATTTTGTGATTTGCGGCCTGGAAAGCGCTTACTATATGCAGGGCGCTCCGCAGGCGTTTATCGATCTGATGTCGCGCCACTATCATCGTTTGCAGTCGGTGAACGACGTGCAGGCCATCGACGACACTATCTTTAAATTCTCCCTCAATCTGCCGGACAGCGAGATCCCGGCGTTGCTGGATAATCTGCACCATTCTCTTGATGGGGTGATGAAACCGGTCACCAGCGGTTTTGGCTTTGTGGACTTGATTATTCCCGGCTCTCACAAGGCCAGCGGTCTGCAGCGCCTGATGGATCGCTGGGGTATCGCTGCGCAGCAGGCGGTGGCGATTGGCGACAGCGGCAACGATCTGGAGATGCTGGAACTGGTCGGCTGGTCGTTCGCGATGGAAAATGCCGCGCCAGCGGTGAAGCAAGTCGCCCGTTATCCGACGCTTTCTAATAATCAGGGCGGCGCGCTGGCGGTGATTGATGCCGTACTGGGCAATAAGCCGCCGTTTGCTGATTAAGGGGCTTTTCGGCGCGCGGCCTGTCAGGCGCGCGCGACCGGCGGATTTAATAACAGGCTTCCAGCGCGACCGGCGCGGTATTTCGCCCGGTGACCAGATAGCGGGTGGATGATTCCGGGCTGTAGATCAGCTGTTTGTCGCTGCGCAGCCCGCGCACCACTTCGAGGTCGGCGACAAACCACTGCTGTGCGCCGGGGAGTGGTTCGCCCTCCCAGCGATCGCCGCCGATGGATTTTTTGTTCAGCGACCAAACCTTCCACAGCGAATCGCGCGGATTACCGCTCCAGCCCTGTTTTTTGGCCTGCTCCGTGGTGACATATTCCGCAGGCAGGTTATTACTCTGGTTCAGATCCTGGAGCATCATCGCCAGCTTACGCTCATTGCGCACCGGTATGCCGTTATTGGCAATCAACATCCGGTTTGCCTGTTTAACGCTCTCCTCGCAGCTTATCTGCGCGGATTTAGCGGGAAAAACTGCCGCAGCGAAGATCAACAGACCCCATATCGCTTTTTTTCCCTGACTCATGTACCCCTCCGTTAACCAACCACTCTCTCCGGCACATTCGGCGGCATCAGGTTCCGCCAGCGAATGTGTTGGCCGTCTGCTATAACGTAACATAATTTACCGGGGGAATGCAGGTGGTCCGCGCAGTGACCCGTGCCAGCACATCTTCCCTCAGGCGTGGAAGATTAACTCTGGCTGGTGATACCATCATAGATTGGCCTGGGTTATCATCCCGTTATCCCTCTATAATACCGCAAGGAAATATTGCCTGTGACGGTATTACGGGATAAATAATCACACTGAAATCCGGTTTTTTTTATTCCTTTGTGCTTCTGTTAAGCGATCTGTTAGATGATTATTCTGATATCTTGTGAGGGTATATGAAGAGTCTGAGGAAAAATCTTAGTGATAAGTCAGTGAGAGTATCAGATATCCGCTTTTCAGGTCGGTTAATTATGTCGTAATTTATTTTTCTGCCTGGAACTTTCTTATGGATTGTCTGCATGGACATATCTGCCTTATAAATCTACACTATTTGTTATTCACCTGCTGGTTGACATATTGTTTCTGTTTTGCGTGCTATATAACTTCCCGAAACTGACTGCATCACTAATTATAAAATATTGCGCATGTCGGTGTGGTTGCAGGTGAATATTCTGCGTCAGAGGGATATGATATGTTTAATATTTTTAGTCATGATGTTTTTTTCAATAGCAGCATTCGCCATCTGGTTCAACATTTAAAGCTACCGCATTCTGTTAGCGTGGTCGATTTACAATGCGCGACATATTATAAAGTCCCCGGGGCGAGATTCCATTTCTTAATTAATAGCTTCCCGATGCATAAAGGTATGGTGTCTTTTACGATGAATAAACAGCTTTACTGCTTTGTCAGTAAGGGACGGTCGCTGGCCATTGGTCATATTATTGATCATGTTACTGACGGTATTCCGGTGGGTGAGCAGATACATCTGACGCGTCATGAAAGAGATTTTTTATGTTTTTTGCAAACCGACCTGCCGGTAAATGATTATGCGGAAGTGATGGGCGTAACACATAAGCTGGTCAGCAACCATAAACGCGGGCTAATGAAAAAGCTTGGCTTTGAAAGCGCTCATGCGTTGTATTTGATGGCGAAATATATGCGTGCGGTGCGAGCGGCTATCCCCCCTCAGGAAGATAATAAAAAAAATACCGTAAAGTTATATTGCAGTTGATTTTATGCCGGAGATTGACTAACACAGAATGGCATGCTGCATTATATTTTGGCCCTGCTGAGCAGAAGACCACCGGGTCCTGGCCAGAATAATACATTGGCACATTTTTAATTACCCGGCCTGCGCCAGTAACGAACAGATACCGACCAATGACGGCAAATTATCATATGCCCGCTGCGCTTTAATCTGCTAACAGGGTCGTTAACCAGCGTCGTCAGCCGCCGGGAGAGACCTGTTTTAACACATCGTAGCGGGGGATTATGCTGTCGCAGCGACAAAGGCGCGAAAATTCCTGGAAATCTGATGGAAATGTGGAAGCGATCGTCCTGCTGGCTGGCCGCCTGTGGCAGGATTCGGATAAGGCAGAAACAAAAGGCAGAGAGGTTATGGAAAATTGTCTTACCGCCAGTCCTTCTTGCGATCCGCTAACGTGCGCAGACCCTGATTCCCCGGCGCACGGCTCGCTGTCGCCGGATGCCCAATTCCCGCAACCCGAAATCATGCTGCGCCAGCCGCGGGTGATGGATTCCTGCCACTGGCACGGCCACCTGCAGGTGAATGTGCCCTTTGGCGGAGATGTCGAATACCTGATTAACGGTGAGACGCTGCCGATCAAACAGGGCCATGTCGCGCTGTTCTGGGCCTGTGTACCGCACCGGCTCACTCGCCCGGGGTGCTGCCGGCGGATGGCGATTTTTCATCTGCCGATGCACCTGTTTCTGAGCTGGTCATTGCCGCGCGATCTGGTGCAGCAGGTGACCCACGGCTGCGTGGTTGAGACCTGTGCCGCGCAGCCGCTCAGCGATACTGAAGTGCAGCGCTGGGAGCGGGAGTTGCGCAGCCCGGATACGCAGATTCGCCAGCTGGCGATTGATGAAGTCGGGCTGATGATGCGCCGCTTTAGTCTTTGCGACTGGCGGGTGCGGCTGACGCCCGGTGCGCCGAACGCGCTGAATAATGGCATCTCCAGACATGGGCAGTTTTATGTCAGCCAGATGCTGGAATTTATCGCTGCTAACTACCACCGGCCGCTTGCCGCTGACGAGGTGGCCCGGTATGTCAGGCTCAATGCCGGTTATGCGGCAAAGGTTTTCCGGCGCGTGATGCAACTCACCATGCGGCAGTACATTACGGCGATGCGCATTAACCACCTGTGCGCCCTGTTGAGCGATAGCGACCGCAGCGTGACGGATATTGCCCGGGCGGTCGGATTCCGATCCGCCAGCGCTTTTTACCGCGCCTTTCAGTGTTACACCGGCATGACACCGCAGAAATACCGCCAGCTCAGCCAGACCAGCAGGCGGCTCAGCCACGCGGCGTCTCCCGCAACACTGGCGGGCAGTGGATCGTAATGCCGCGTCTGCCCGGGTATTCAGCAGGTCTCCCAGTAGATCCGATAATGATAATGGCCGGCGCTGAGCAGGTATTCGGGCGCAACGCTCGGGCTCCACGAGTCGTCGCCGCCGATGCCCATATGGAAACCGTCGAGGTTCAGCCAGCACCCCGGTTCTGCGACCAGCAGATGACGATGACTGGTACGCGCCAGTTGCTGCTGGCTGTAGCGGCTGATGTTGAAAGCAAACCCCCCGCGCCACTGATGGTTGCCGTAGCGTAGCCAGCGGGTGTCGCAGCGCAGGCCGTTTTCGCTCGGGAACACGTAGGGGGTATACATCGCCTCCAGCGGTAGCGCCCAGCTGTCGCTAAGGGCGGATGCGCGGCGGTCCGGATAGTTTTCATGGGGGCCGAGTCCCAGCCAGCGCACCGTATCGTTGACCTGCGCCAGTTGACACGTCAGGCCGATGCGCGCCGGGGGTGGCGTACCGCTGGCGATATCCACATCCACCGTAATCTCCAGGCTGCCGTCGCCGCTTATCAGGTAAACCTTGCGGCTGATAAACAGTGTTTGGCCAGCGTGTTGCCAGGCGTGAGCGGTCGTTAACCGGACGGCGCCGGAGAGGGTATCGGCAGCGCACTCCAGCAACTGCGCCCGGGCCTGATAGTGACCGGCGGATTTCCAGCGCTCCACCCACGCATTGGGATCAGGCTTTGCCGCTTCGCTGATACCGATGTCGTTGTCCAGCGGCGCGCGGGTAAATTGATCTTCCAGCGGCGTCAACAACTGCGCCTCACCGGCTACCCGGTACTGAACCAGCACACCGCGTCGGCGACAAAATTCCCAGCACCGGTCGGCGACCTGAACGATGAAGTGGCTGGCGCTGCGGGCCAGGCGCGGCGTTACGCTTTGTGCGGGATGCGGGCGGATGTTCAGCGTTTCTGCCAGCGGCCACTGCTGCCAGGCGGCAAGGTGCCCGGCGGCGGACCACGGCGTGGCCCGGGGCTGCTCAACGCGCAGCGTAAGCCATAACTGCCCGGGAGCCAGCGCAATATTGCTATCGTCAATGACAACTATCTGGCTGGCGCCGGGGGCGATTTCCAGCACGCTTTCACCTGCGGCGACCGGCTCGCCGTCGCGCGCGATTGTCCAGTACAGTTTTTCATTATCGGTGCTGCGGAACAGGTATTCGCTGACCACCTCCACCCGCCGCGTAGCGCCGGGCAGCAGACGGAAGCGGAAGTATTGCTGGGCGTGTTTCGCTTCGTACAGCGCCGGATGTGGGGTACGGTCAGCAAAGACCAGACCGTTCAGACAGAACTGTCGATCGTTCGGGGTATCGCCGAAATCGCCGCCGTAGGCCAGCCACGGGCGGCCATCGGCATCATAGCGGGTCAACGCCTGGTCGACCCAGTCCCAGACAAAGCCGCCTTGCAGGCGCGGATACTGGCGGAACGCCTGCCAGTAGCGATCGAAGCCCCCGAGGCTGTTGCCCATGGCGTGGGCGTATTCGCAGAGAATTAACGGCCGCTGTTCGCCGGGCAGCGACAGCCACTTTTTGATCGACCATTTTGGCACCGCAGGGAACGGCTGATCCTCATCCACCCGTGCGTACATCGGGCAGATAATATCGGTTGCCGCCGTGTCGGCGCCGCCGCCTTCATACTGTACCGGGCGAGTGGGATCGTTGGCCTTGATCCACTGATACAACGCGTCATGGTTCGCGCCATGGCCGGATTCATTGCCCAGCGACCAGATGATAATGCATGGATGATTGCGGTCGCGCTGCACCATGCGGGTTACCCGTTGGCTCATGGCCGGCAGCCATTGCGCATCATCGCTGAGGCGGTTCATTGGCACCATGCCGTGGGTTTCAATATTGGCTTCGTTCACCACATAAAGGCCATAGCGATCGCACAGGCTGTACCAGAGCGGATGGTTAGGGTAGTGAGAGCAGCGCACGGCATTAAAGTTATGCTGCTTCATCAGCAGAATATCCTGAACCATGGTATCGCGATCCATCACCTGGCCGCGCTGTGGATGGTGCTCGTGGCGGTTGACGCCGCGGATCAGCAGCGGCTTACCGTTCACCTGCAACAGCCCGTTGCGAATCGCGACTTCGCGGAACCCGACATCGGCGGCCTCCGCTTCCAGCAGTTTGCCATCTGCGCTATGCAGCAGCACGACCGCGCGGTACAGAAACGGAACTTCGGCGCTCCACAGCGCGGGATTATCCAGCGCCAGCCGCAGCGTGACTCGATCCTGGTACGCGCCGCGCTCATCAATGATCTCGCTGCCCGGCGGGGACCGGGTTTCGCCAATCAACTGCGCGCCGCTCCATAGCTGGAGCGTGACCTGCAGGGCATCGGGCGCCGCGCCGTCGCTGACCACCACGCTGGCATCAAGCACTGCGCGACGATAATCGTCATTAAAGCGCGTGACGATGCGCAGATCGCGGATGTACCTGTCGGGTTTATGGAGCAGGGAGACGTCGCGAAAGATGCCGCTCATTCGCCACATATCCTGATCTTCCAGGTAGCTGCCGTCACACCAGCGCAGCACCATCACTGCCAGGCGATTATCGCCGGCGACCAGCAGGGCGCTGAGATCGAATTCTGACGGCAGACGGCTGTCCTGGGCATAGCCGACCCACTGGCCGTTACACCACAGATGAAACGCGGAGTTGACGCCATCAAAGATGATGCGGGTTTGCCCGTCGTTGAGCCAGCTTTCATCGACGCTGAATGTGAGCGAGTAACATCCGGTGGGGTTGTCAGCTGGTACGCGCGGCGGGTCTGGCGGGAAGGGGTAGTTGATATTGCTGTAGATGGGGACGTCGTAACCGTCAAGCTGCCAGTTTCCGGGGACATGGATGCTGACTGCCGCCGGGAGATCGCCGTAGCGCCAGGCGTCCGGCACCGCTTCCGGCCGCGGGAAGTAGCTAAACGTCCACTGACCGTTCAGGCTGCGTAGCCGATGAGAGGGATGATTTTCCCGCGCTTCCTCAGCATTGCGCCAACTGTGAAAAGGAGGATGGGCATCCAGCCGGTTAATAGCGCAGACGCCGGGGTTTTCATGGTCACGCCGTGCCAGAATGATACTCAGCGCGTCTGCTGACGGGTCGGAGGTGCGGGTCATGGGTATCTCTTTAATGGAAAATTGTTATTCGTTCACCATTATGGCCAAAATTACGTCCCGGGTATTCAATCATCCATCTGCCCGCTTCTCCGGTTGCCGCTGAAAAGCGCCGCGCCTGGCGGGAAAGCGTTGCGGCGGGCCGGGGAGAGCATAGCATATTGTGACGGGGGATATGCCGCTATGGGGAAACGCCGGCGATTGGCCTATTTCAGGGGTAATTTGCGGCGCAGCAGTCAGTTATTTCTGACGCGGAAGACAATTATTTTTCACGGTGATTAAGTATCGCCATTGATAACTATTTTCTGCTGCTGATATGCCATGGAACGCGTAATAGTGAAATAAATAACTTTTCCGACACGCTTTGCCTGGCGGATATTACGGAGTATTGTATTTGCAGCCGGGCAGACGCTGTGGGTCTGCCCGGCTGATTCCTGGCATATAAAGCGGGTTAAGAGAATGATCCTTGCTCTTTGCCTTGTGGCTGAAAGTGGTTATCACCATTGCAGGGAATGGATAAAGAAATAATTCCAGATCGCAACCGATGATCTGGCTGGAAATATCAGCTAAATAAAAATAAGCAGGATAAAGTATGTTACAACAACATCTGGCAAAACGCGTTGAGGCGCTTAAACCTTCCGCCATCCGGGAATTGTTAAAACACAGTAAAATGCCGGGGGTGATCTCGCTCGGCGGCGGCATTCCCAGCCCTGAACTGTTTGACAGAACCGGTCTGGAGATGGCCACTGACAAGGTAATGAAAGGGCATTTTCTGGATGCGTTCCAGTACGGCCTGAGCGAAGGTTTCCCGCCGCTACGCGAAGCTATCAGCGAATTGTGCCGCGGACGCGGCATTACCGCCGGTATCGACAATATTCTGGTGACCTCCGGCTCCCAGCAGTCGCTGGATTTACTGGTCAGAACGCTGGTTAACCCCGGCGATAAAGTGGTGGTTGAGCGCCCGACTTATCTCGCGGCCCTGCAGGTGCTACAACTGTCGCAGGCGGATATCCGCTCAGTCGGCACCGATAAAGACGGCATGATTGTCGATGAGCTGGAAATTCTGCTGCAAAGCCAGTCTGTGAAGATGGTCTATATTGTCCCGACTTTCGGCAATCCGGGCGGGGTGGTGCTCAGCGATGCGCGGCGTCGTAAGCTGGTGGAGCTGGCGAAGCAGTACAATTTCGTCATTATCGAAGACGATCCCTATGGCGAAATTAATTTTACCGACCAGACCTTTAAAACGTTGTATCAGCATGCCGCGGAAGCCGGCGCTGACGGGCATGTGATTTATACTTCTACTTTTTCCAAGATCCTGGCGCCCGGGCTACGGGTTGGCTGGGTAGTGCTGCCGGACTGGATTCGCCAGAAAGCGGCGATTGTTAAGCAGGCTACCGATCTGCATACCAGCGCCCAGTCGCAGGCGATGGCCGCCAGTTACCTTTCGCTTAATCGTCTGGCCGATCAGATTGGCATGATCCGCGAGGCATACCGGGATAAATGTCACTTCCTGGCGGAGCAGATGAACCGCGAACTGGGCGAGCATATTACTTTCCATATGCCGCAGGGGGGGATGTTCCTGTGGGCGACATTCCGTTACGACTTTGACACCACTGCGTGGCTTTCCCGCACCCTGGAGGAAGGGGTGGTGTATGTTCCGGGCGAGTTCTTCTACAGCGATAATGCGGATAAACGGACCCTGCGTCTGTCCTATGCGACGCCGACCCGCAGCGAGCTGGAACAGGCAGTTGCGCGCCTGAAAAAAGCCTTGCCCTGAAACGGGCTGCTTCAGGTTTATATTCCATACGCCATCCGTAAGGGTGGCGTATTTTTTTGGGTAAAATGAGAAATGCAGAACTGACTGATGTGACCGTTCCAGAGCATCAATTTTATCAATATTGCCATTTTTAATTGTTATGTTATAACGTTTATCTTTTGGTGCTATTGATTGCTCAGGAGGGCGTTATGATAAGAAAAATTTCTGGCGTAGTTTTCAGTGCCGGCATGCTGTTCACCAGCACTGCGGCGTTTGCTCACAGCCACCACGACCATGGAGTGCCGATGTCGGAAATGGAGCGCCAGGCCAGTGAAGGGGTTTTTGACGATGCTAATGTCAAAGCGCGCTCCCTCAGCGACTGGGATGGGGTCTGGCAGTCGATTAATCCCTGGTTGCTGGATGGCACCCTGGATCCGGTCCTCAGGCAGAAAGCTAAAAAGGGGGATAAGACGGTAGAGCAGTATCGGGCATATTATAAAACGGGGTATGCCACCGATATTGATATGATCGGCATTGAAAATAATGTCATTGAATTCCATACCGGGAAAACAGTGGCGGCCTGCGATTATACCTATTCAGGTTTTAAAATCCTGCACTATGCTTCCGGGAAAAAGGGCGTGCGTTACCTGTTTGAATGTTCGGATAAAAACAGCCAGGCGCCGAAATATGTTCAATTCAGCGATCATATAATCGCTCCGCGCCAGTCGCAGCATTTTCACATTTATATGGGTAACCAGTCTCAGGATGCGTTACTGAAAGAGATGGAGAACTGGCCGACGTTTTACCCTTATTCGCTGAGCAAAGATCAGATTGTTGATGAGATGCTGCATCATTAAGTGAGGGAGGTAAGGGCTTACGGAAGGTCTCCTTATCGCCGGGCGGCTGCCTTCTGAACAAAAAAAGGGCACCTTCGTCTGTTACGCGCCGCCTCTCGTAGAGCCATCGGGTGGCGGTTTATGACTGACGATCATTATTTTCACACTAAGAATATGGCTTTCATAAATAATGAAATTCGGATGTGGATTTCATTAGTGAATAAACCTGTTCAGACTGGTACTTTATCGGAAAGTTTGCGGGAACTATGAATGGGGGGCTATTCAATCTTATTGTAATATATTGATTTTTATATATCAACGAAAAATGTATCACAATCAGACGCCTGTCATTTCTCCGTGGAATGGGAGGTGAAGAGCCGAACGGCGGAGCGCAGAAATAATCTGCAAAAGTAATAGCGGCCCTCTAATATTCATATTAGTTACCCTGGCACAGGGTTAACTATCAGCCCGTAGCAATAATGTGCAAAAAAAGCAAATACCTGTTGAAATTATTGTTCTTTGGCAAACCATCGTTTTAATAACTCATTGAGGCCGTTATTATGAATAAAGTCAAGCTGTTGCTTATAACTGCTGGATTAATGGCTGTTTCCGGCGTGGCATTGTCGGCAACAACAGGGGATGAGTCCCCGACATCCCAGCATCCATGGCTCGATAAAGATGTTAAGACATTTATGGATGAGGTGGCTGCAGCGACAAAAACGCCTTTGTATGAGCTCAGCTACAAGGATGCCAGAAAAGTGCTGGCAGACGCTCAGGCAAAGCCGGTACAAAAACCTGATGTGGATACGCAAGATATTACTCTGGCGCAGGGAGAATCTCTTGGTGATGTAAAAGTACGCATTACGCGGCCGAAAGGCACAGAGAGTGAGCTCCCGGTACTCTTTTATGTTCATGGCGGAGGTTGGGTTCTGGGGGATGAAAATACGCACGATAGATTGTTAAGAGAATTTACCGCAGGCGCTAAAATCGCTGTTGCCAGTATTATTTATACCCCTTCTCCTGAAGCTCAGTATCCTAAACCGCTCCATCAAATTTATGCCGCAATACAGGATCTGATTAAGGATGCTGATAAGTATAAATTTTCCAAAGATAAATATGCCATTGCCGGTGATAGTGTTGGCGGGAATATGGCGACCGCTATCGCGATAATGAGTAAGGATAAAAATGAACCGAAGCTGGGTTTGCAAGTGTTATTATACCCGGTGACGAATGCTAAATTTGATGATGGGTCGTATACCAGTTTTGCTGAAGGTCCCTGGTTAACCAAAAAAGCGATGGAATGGTTCTGGGATGCCTATGCCCCAGATAAAGCCAAACGCAGTGAAAAGCTCGCCTCGCCGTTACAGGCCAGCCTTGAAGAGCTCTCCGGGTTACCGGAAACGTTTATTATTACCGATCAAAATGATGTTCTGCGTGATGAGGGAGAAGCCTATGCGCAGAAACTGATAGACGCCGGGGTGAAAGTGACAGCGGTTCGTTATAATGGCACCACTCATGACTTTATGATGTTAAATGGCTTAACAGACACAGCTCCGACAAGAGCAGCAGTGGCACAAACGATTGATGTGCTTAAAGCGTTCTATGGGACAAAGTAATTTTTAATCCATTACCCCGGTGTACCACCGGGGTATAATATTTATCATTATTTAGATTCGGCCTTCATTGCTGAGCAATTCATATTTTTCGCCGATCGCGGTTAACGGGAGATATTTGAACAGATGGTTTTTCCCTTCTGCAAAGGCGTCCACGCTTCGGGCAGGATACCGCAGTTGCGCATACACGGCACAGTAGTTGATTACAATCTCGTTTACCGCAGGCACAATGTTGTTGAAGGCAATAAGGTCCGCAATCCGCTCCGGATGGAAGTTGCTCACCCCAGTGGACGGTTAATAAGCAGGATTCATTAATGGAACTGAACCCTGTCTGCTGTTTCGGCTGGCGATGATTAAACTGATGGGGCAGCCTGGTCGGGCCGCAGGAATATGTTCTGAAAACCTTCCCTGCCAGCCGATTTTCACGCCTGTTTTGACGCTGATTTCCTCATCAGCGCTGGCATCTGTTCAGCTTGCGCTGGCCAGTGCCTGCTGTAGCGCCTGTTCTGCCCGCGCGGCGGCGGCGCTTTCTCCGTTCCCGCGTAGCACCTCTGCCAGTTGGCGCAACTGGTCTGCCGTCAGTCCAACCCGCAGGCTGGCGCGCATATGCGACAACAACTGCGACTCCACCCCCGGCGTGGCGGCCAGTGCGCCGACCGTCGCCAGTTCGCGGCTTTGCCAGTCCAGATTGTCGCGGGCAAAAATATCGCCAAACAGATGGCTTTGCAGGAACTGATTAATGACAGGCGCGAATTCAAACAGGGGACCCTGCACCGGCGCGCCGGAGATGCGCGTCTGGTTAGCGGTACCAACGCGGCGCAGTTCATCGCCGACAGGCACAGGGGCCTGCGGCTCTTTCCCGACCTCATCGCTGATCCCGCGCTGCTGGCGGGCGTCAATCACCTTCATCAGTTCATTCAGGGCATTAAGGCTGCGCGGAAACCCGCAATAGGCATAGAGCTGAATAAGGATTTCTTTAGCGTCATTGATAGTCAGCCCGGCGTCCAGCCCTTGGTTAAGCGCGGCATTAAGCTTTTCCATATTGCTGTTCGCCATAAAGGCGGCGATGACCGGAATAGATTGCTGGCGTGCCGACAGCGCTGCGGACACCGTCGACTGCTGGCTTATTTCTGATACTGCCGGGGTCACAGGGGCGGCATGTAAGACACCAATGCTGTTGACGATCAGTAAAGCCGCGGTGCTGAGTGTTTTAACGGGTATTGTTTTTTTCATCGGTCAACCTCTTCATCCTTTCAGGTTACGATGCCAGTTACCGTCCGGCATCAGGCACAGCGTTAAATCTCAATTATATTATCGGCTTTCTATGGATTGATAATCACCTGTCAGGGATAAGCATTATGAGTAATATTCATAAATTATTCAGGGGCGGGTGTGCGGGGGGAAAGATAGCGCGACGATTGATGCAAATAATTATTCGATAATTCTGGCGCCGAATACAGGAATAGCACCGTCTGGTATCACACGGCGCGTATTTGTGCTGCCGTTTGCAGAATATGCCTTATTCGCGACATATTACGCTGAAAATATGCAGCAGCGATCGGAATGGAAATATCTGAGTTGTCAGGCGCGTTTGGGAATGGTTTAGTCTTTCATCCCCGGCGCCTGTTACGATCCGCGCTGCCGCAAACAAGCGTATTGCCGGCAATTTCCGGACTCAATATCTGATATATCGCGATATGCCAGATATTTTCTATGATTAATAAGGATTCAGGATGAAAAAGATTTTACTTTCTGGCGTTATTTTAATGTCTTCTTTCTCTGTACTGGCGGCCAGTGATGCCTGCGAGACATATTTCTCCGAAATGAATGCTCTGGTGACTCAGTTGTCGGAGAGCGATGCGACCAAAGCACAGGCCGATATGCTGAAGCAGCAACTGGATCAGGCGAAAACCCAGATGGAAACGCTGCCGGCAGAAAGCAAAACCGCAGCCTGCCAGCAGGGTGTTGATGCGCTGGCGCAGATGAAATCAGCGATGGGTATGCAGTAATTACTACTGTGCTGACCCGGACCGGCGCTGGCCGGTTCGGATTTCTGGCTGGATAACGCCAGTCCGCCGCTTCCGGCAAACCGTCATCTCCCTCCTGTCTGGCAAATCGTCTGTTGTTATTTCGCGTCCCTGGTCGCTCGCGCGGGCTTTTCGGCAATAGTCTATTTACCGCGTAGCCGCCATAGCAGCCAGCCGGCGCCAAAGAAAAAGCAGCCGGCGCCGAGCAGCGGAAACAGAGGGATCCCCAGTATCCGGACATCGCTGTTCATCAGCCACGGCGCCAGCGCCAGGGCAAAGGCGGCAGTGACGATAGCGATCGCCAGGGTGGCGGCCGCGCTTTCCAGCGATTTACCCAGCTTGTCCAGATTAGTGAGCGCGATATCGGCCTGGAGCCTGCCGTGGCGCAGGCGCCGCAATATCAGGCGTAGCGTCTGGGGCAGGGACTGACTGCTGTCCAGCACCTGACTGCCCAGTTGCATCAGGCGGCGTCTGCTGGCGTAGTCGGTGTAACGCCTGGCGACCTGCGCCTGAATCAACGGTTTGAGGGTGGCGACAATGTCAAACTGGCGATCGAGGCGTTTCAGTACCCCATCGGCGGTGATGAGCGCTTTAAACAGCAGCATTCGCGCGCGGTGGCCAGCATATCGGTGAGCGCTTTACCGAGCTGCAGGGGCACGCTGCCCTGGCGATCGAGAAAATAGCTGGCCGCCAGTTCCAGTTCTGTAACCGATAATTCGCCCGGTTCGCACCAGGCGATTAGCGCATTGACGATCCCGCCGGCATCGCGCTCGCTCAGGGCGTGCAGCAGCGACAGCAATTCGTTACGCCGGGTTTCGCTAAGATGGCCGACCATACCAAAATCAATGAATCCCACCCGGTTGCCGGGCAACGCCATCACATTTCCGGGGTGCGGATCGCCATGATATAAGCGATGCTCGATCACCATTTTGAGAAATGCCGCCGCGCCGCGTTGGGCGAGCAGGGCGCCGTCAAAACCGGCGTCGGCTAACTGTTGAGGATTATGCGGGGTGGTGCCGGGAAGATATTCCTGAACCAGTAGCGTCGGCGTGGTCCACTGCCAGTAAATTCGCGGGATCGCTATTTCATCCGCATCACGAAACTGTTCGCGTATCCGCTCGCCGTTGGCCGCTTCATAACAAAAATCCAGTTCCTGACTGAGGGCGGTGTCAAGATGCAGCACCAGTTGCTGTGGGCGAAAGCGCGCCAGTTCGGGGCTTTGCTGTTCGATAGTTTCCGCCAGAAAGCGCAGCAGCCGCAGATCGGCGCGCAGGGTTTTTTCCAGCTCCGGACGCTGGATTTTCACCACCACTTCCTGGCCGCCGTGCAGGCGCGCGCGGTGGATTTGCGCGATAGAGGCGCTGGCCAGCGGCTGTTGGTCAAACCAGGCGAAAACCGTTTCCGGCGCAGCTCCCAGCGCCTGGTGAACATGGGGTTCCAGTACATGCCACGGCAGCGGGCGGGCGCTGCTGTGCAACTGGCTGAGCGCATCGGTCCACGCCGGTTCCAGCAGGTCGCTGCGGGTGGCCAGTATCTGGCCCAGCTTTATAAATGTCGGGCCCGCCTCTTCCAGCGCGGCGCACAGGCGTTCGGGCAGGGGGCGGGTATCGTCTGGCTGCGTGTGGCCGGAAATCTTGCCGATTAACCCGCTCAGTCCGAGCAGGCGCACGACATCCTGGAGTCCATAGCGGATCAGAATGGCGGAGATCTCCGCCAGTCGCGCCCGGTCCCGGGCGGTGGCCAGAATCATTTTTAGCAAGTGGGCTATCCTTTGTTTAACGCCGGTTATCACTATGATAACCCGGCGCGGTAAACGTTTAATACCTCTTCAGAATAGCATTCAGCGCACGCTCTATATCACCGCGGCGCAGGACTTGCGATACATGCCCGGCGGTTGCAGGAAGGTTTTGGAAAACAGGCGGGTAAAGGTTTGTTGGGAATCAAACCCGTATCTGATGCAGATTTCAAACACCGGCTCATTGGTGTCGCGCAGATCCCGGGCGGCGAGCGTCAGCTTACGTTCGCGAATATAGCGGGCGAGATTTTGCCCGGTGTATTTCAGGAACATACGCTGCAGATGCCAGCGCGAATACCCGGCATGGCGCGACACGTCTTCAATACGCAACGGCTTGTCGAGATTTTTGTCAATCCAGACCAGCAGAGTTTCGATAACCTGAGCAGGTATATCCATAATGTTTCTCCCTTCGGAACAAAGTACCGACGCCCGAAACAGGGCGCTAAAACTGTGGCCGCCAGTGGCGGAAAAGGGTGATCCTTAAAACTGCGCGTCATCGCCACGACCCTGTTGCGATGGCGCTCTATGAGCGCGAGTACCAGAGTGTTGCTTCTGATTGGTCCTGCTGTATCCGTTATACTTCAGGCGGCAGGGCGTGGATTGTGTCCCCGCAACTTGAATTATTCAGAGCGCACACTCATAATGAGTGAGTAGGCACTCATTATAGATGCGATGAATCTGTCGTCAAGCACAATTACGCATCACCGCGCCGCTTATTGCAGCCAGGCGGCTGGCATGTTTCAATCACGCATCATTTTGTCTGAGAGGGGGATATTGAGTGGCTCGACCGAGGAGTGAGGATAAAAAAATGGCGTTGCTGGAAGCGGCGATCGGCGCGGTGGCTCGTTCCGGCGTCGTGGCCTCTACGGCACAGATAGCGCGCCAGGCCGGTGTGGCGGAAGGTACGCTGTTTCGCTATTACTCAACCAAAGATGAGTTACTCAATGAAGTATTTTTTCATCTCAAGCAGGGGCTGTGCCGGGCAATGATGGCTAATATGCCGCGCGATGTGGACATGAAATCCCGCACCCGCCAGGTGTGGAACAGCCTTATCGACTGGGGGCTGGCGAACCCGGTTTATCACCAGGCGATGCGCCAGTTGGCGGTTTCCGACAAGATCACTGTGGAAACGCACCAGCGCTGCGAAGAACTCTACCCGGAGCTACATGAACTGTCCCGGCACTGTATCAGTGACGAGTTTCTGCGGCCGGAAAACCGCCTGTTCGGCGATGCGATTTTCTTCAGCCTGGCGGAAACCACTATGGAGTTTGCCAGCGGGCACCCGGAACAGTCTGAATCGTTCAAAAGCATTGGCTTTGAGGCGATATGGCGGGCACTTTCTGAATCAAGCGACGCAGGGCAATGATACCCCGCGCCCGGTTCACTGCGCCCCGGGGCCGCTCAGGCAACCGGCAGGGTGCTCTGGCGGCGGGCTGATTCGATGCCCAATTCAATCAGACGCATCACATTGATAGCCTGGCTGGCGGGAACCGGATTCTCGCCGGTGCCGCGCACCGCGGCGCCAATCGCCGCATAGTAAGCCGGGTAGTTGCCAGGCTGCGTTGCCTGCGGTTGCTCGCGAAGCCCCTCGCCGCCGGCCAGGGTCAGGACGCCGTGGCGAGTATCTTCTCCCCAGGCCGCTTCGCCGGGGCGCTGCCCCTGTTTCAGACACTCTTCCTGGGGATCGAGCCCGTATTTCACATAGCTGCCTTTCCGCCCGTGCACCACGTAGCGCGGGGACTCGGCGGCCGCCAGTACGGTACCGTGTAGCACCACCCGACGCTCGGGCCAGGAGAGAATAGCGTGGAAATAGTCGGTGGCCTGGGCCCCCGGGCGTAACTGCGCCAGATCGGCAGTAATGGCGGTCGGCATACCGAACAACACCAGCGCCTGATCGATCAGATGCGGCGCCAGATCGTACCAGATACCGCTACCGGCGCCGCCCTGTTCGCGCCAGCGCTGGCGGATTTCCGGGCGCCAGCGGTCAAAATGGGACTCCAGATACACCACCTCGCCGAGGGTGTCCTGCTCCACCAGCCCGCGCAGGGTCAGGAAATCGCTGTCCCAGCGGCGGTTATGAAATACCGACAGAATCAACTGACGCTGCTGAGCCAGCGCTTCCAGCTCCCGGGCTTCGGCGAGGGTAACGGTGAAAGGCTTGTCCACCACCACGTGTTTACCGGCCTCCAGCGCCGCTTTCGCCAGCGGGAAATGGGTATCGTTCGGGGTGGGGATAACAATCAAATCCAGCGTCGGATCGTTGATTAAATCCTGCGGGTCTGCCTGCACCCGGACTTGCGGCCAGTCGACGGCGACTTTATCCGCATTACTACTGGAAATCGCCGCCAGCTCCATCTGCGGCGTGGCGTTGATAAGCGGCGCGTGAAAAGTTTTACTGGCATAGCCATAGCCCAGCAGGCCGACGCGAACGGGAGCAGTCATGTGATTTCCTCGTGAGTTAGAGTGTTCTGGCATACAACCCTTTGCGCCAGAAACTAAAATGTAATCGATTACTTTTTAAATTGCTATCTTTAAACCTGGCGAGCGGCCATGCGGCGCGCAGAGGGCGTACGGCCGTAAGCGGCAGTCTGCCCCGGATCATCGCGTCGAGTACCAAAGTCACATCAGGCGAACGCCCAGGGCGCTTTGTCCAGTCAACCCACTGACGGCGCAGCGGGAATCCCCTATACTGCCTGGTCAGTTGGCGTCAGAAGGAAGCGAGTTGGATAATGGAGACAGTGAGTTTTTTCGGGCAACTTTCCCACCAGGTGGTGCTGTCGTCACCGCTATTTATTCTGATAGCCACCGGCTATGGACTGGGGCGCTTCGCCGGCTGGCCGGCCTCGGTCAATGAGGGGCTGAACCGCTTCTGTTTTACCGTGGCGTTGCCGTGCATGCTGTTTAAGGTGATGAGCCAGTTTTACCAGAGCCCGGCGGTGGATGTGCGTCTGCTGGTCGCCTATTTTGGCGGCTGCTTTGTGGTTTATCTGGTGGGGAGGCTGCTGGCGAAATATACCTTCCGCCTGGCGCCGGTCTCCGCGCCGGTGTTCGCCCTTGGCGGCATCTTCTCCAACAATGTAATGCTCGGCATTCCGGTGGCGACGATTTTGCTCGGCACCGCGGCGCTGCCCTCGGTGGCGCTGGTGTTGGTGTTTAACAGCCTGATCCTCTGGACGCTGGTGACGGTGTCGGTGGAGTGGGCGCGCAATGGCAGCCTGTCGGTGTCCGGGATCCTCGCCACCCTGGCCAGCGTACTGCGCAATCCGATTATTATCGGTATTTTTACCGGCTTTGCCTGGAGTCTGTTGCAGCGCCCGCTGCCGGTGATTATTGATACTCCGGTGTCGATGCTCGGCCAGGTCTCGGCGCCGCTCTCGCTGGTGACGCTCGGAATGAGTCTGTCGCGCTATAAAATCAAGCAGGGGCTGCGGGAAAGCTACACTATCTGCGCGCTGAAATTGCTGCTGCTGCCGCTGGTTATCTGGGGGATCGCGCTGCTGGTGAATCTGCCGGTGCAGGAGAGCCTGGTGGTGGTACTGCTGGGATCGATGGCGGTCGGCGTCAATGTTTACCTGATGGCGCAGAAATTTAATGTGATGCAGGGGGAAACCGCCACCGCGATGCTGATCACCACGGTACTGTCGACGGTGACCACGCCGCTGCTGATGCTGGCGATGAATGGATTTTACGGCGCTTAGCGGACGGCGGAATAGCCGCCCGCTGGCGGGCCGTCATGTCAGCCACGAGGCGACAATTTCGCGGCCAATTTCCAGAGAGGCGGTGGCCGCCGGGGAAGGCGCGTTACAGACGTGCAGCGAGCGTCGTCCTTTGACGATATGAAAATCATCCACCAGTTTGCCGTCGATGGTCAGCGCCTGGGCGCGCACTCCCGCGGGACCCGGGTGGATATCGCGCTCTTCCAGCGCCGGAATCAACTGGCGGGCGCTCTCCACAAAACGTTTTTTGCTCCATGAGCGCTGCATCTCCGCCATGCCTTCGCCAAAATAGCTGCGGGCGATCTTCCAGAATCCCGGCCAACTGAGCACATCCAGCGTATCACGCAGACTGATATCCGATTTTTTATAGCCTTCACGGCGCAGCGCCAGCACCGCGTTAGGGCCTACGTCGCGTTTACCGTTATACATGCGCGTAAAATGTACCCCAAGGAACGGAAAGTCCGGATTAGGGACCGGGTAGATCAGGTGGTTGACCAGGTGGTTGCGGGAGCTGTCCATCACATAATATTCGCCGCGAAACGGGATAATACGCATATCCACCGGGTAGCCGGCCATGCGGGCAATACGGTCGCAGAACAGACCCGCGCAGTTGATTAACCAGCGCGCTTCGAAGCGCCCTTCAGTGGTGGTTACCCGCACCGACTGGCCCTGTTCCTCAATGGCGGTCACCGCGTGGCCGTAGCGGATATCGCTGCCGCGTTCGGTAATCAGCCGCGCCAGGGTGCTGGCGATTTCCCGGTAGTTGACGATACCGGCATCTGGCACCAGCAGCCCGGCGACGCCATTGACGTAAGGTTCGCGGGCTTTCAGTTGCTCTTCGGTGAGTCGGCTGACCTGCAGGCCGTTCTCCAGCCCGCGCTGGTAGAGCTTTTCCAGCTCCGGCAGCTCTTCCGGGCGGGTCGCCACAATGGCTTTGCCGCAGCGATCGTGGAACAGCCCGTGCTGCCGGCAGAAGTCATAAATCGCCGTATTGCCTTTCTTAGCCAGTCGCGCCTTCAGGCTTCCGGGTTTGTAGTAGATACCGGAATGCACCACATTGCTGTTGCGTCCGGTCTGATGGATGGCAGGGGCAGTTTCCTTTTCGATAATTAATATACGCACATCAGGATTTTGCTCCTGTAGCGCATTGGCGACGCCCAGTCCAACAATGCCGGCGCCGATAATCAGGTAGTCATACATAGTCAGTGTTTCCTGGCGTTTTGATGTTTGAGTTTCCGTTTCACATTGCTCAGATGGCGCAGCATCTCCAGTCCCGCCAACTGCGCATCACCTTCTCTGATGGCATGATAAATTTGCTCATGTTCCTGAATAACCCGCTGGCGTTCGCTATCGTTGCCAAGGTTGTGCTGCAGGGAGTAGATCAGCGCGCCAAGATACAGCTCGTGCATATTGTCGAGGATTTGCAGCAAAAACGGGTTATGGCTGGCCAGCATAATGGCGCGATGGAACTGGTAGTCTTCCTCGTGGCCGATCAGCTGTTTTTTCCCGGCGGTGCGTTTAAACGCCGCCAGCGCCTGCTCAATAATCTGCAGGTCAGCGTCGCTGCGCCGCGTGGCGGCCAGACTGGCCGCCTCTTTTTCGAGGATTTCGCGCATTTCCAGCAGGGCATTGACCTCATCAGCGCTGGCTATCTCCATTTTCAGCGGTGAGTATTCGGTCAGCAGCGAGTGGTTTTCCACGGTGTGACCGCCTCCCTGACGCGACGAGACGATCCCGCTGATTTCCAGCATCCCCAACGCTTCACGCACCGGTACCCGACTGACGCCAAAAGCGTCAGCCAGTTCGTTTTCCGAGGGCAGCTTGCTGCCCACCGGATAGGTGCCGTCATGGATCTTCTCCTTAAGCTGATCGAGTATCTGATGCGACGCTTTATGACGGGTTACTTTTTTTATCACTCCAGTTCACCTTGTGTCAGAGGGGGGGCGGCAGCCTGTTTTTTACGCCGGGCGAGGTGGCTGAGGGCGGCGACGCCGATCAAAGCCAGCCCGCTGATATCGGTATACAGACCGGGTTTAATCAGCAGCAGCGCGGCGCTAATCAACAGCAGGTTTTCCAGCCAGTTGGTCCGAATGCTCCAGAACTGGCTGGTGGCGGCGGACAGGGCGTAGATACCCACCAGGGCGCTGCCAATCATATGGATAACCGAAATAACGTTGATATCAGCGCCCTGCATTAACAGCATCGGGTTGTAGACCAGTATAAAGGGGATCACGAACCCGGGCAGCGCCAGCTTGACGGCGGTCCACGAGGTTTTCATCGGGTCGGAGCGGGCGATACTGGCGGCGGTATAGCTGGCCAGCGCCACTGGCGGGGTGATATTGGACAGCGCGCCGAACCAGAAGACGAAGAAGTGGGCCGCCAGCGGGTTGACGCCTGCCTGAATCAGGATCGGCGAAGCGGTCACCGCCACCACGATATACAGCGCCGTCGAGGGCAGTCCCATACTCAGAACGATGCACACCAGCATCACCACCAGCAGAATCAGCCACAGGGTGCCGCCGGTCAGGGCTACGATATTAAAGGCGAGGGTGGAGCCGATACCGGTCATGGTCACCACACAGATAATAACGCCAATCGCCGCACAGGCCAGCGTGACCTGAATCGCGCCGCGCGCCGCTTCATTCAGGGCCCAGGCGATTTTCTTCGGCGTCATGCGCACCGAGGTATCCAGTGACAGCCAACTGGCGACAATAATCGAAATAATCCCGAGAAAGCCAGCGTAAATCGGCGTACGTCCCATCAGCAGGGTGGCGATCACAATCACCAGCGGCAGCAGCAGCAGCCCGCGCTGTTTGAGGATCGCTTTCACCTGGGGAATATTCTCTTTACTGATCCCTTTAAGCCCCTGCTTTTTGGCTTCAAAGTCGATGGCGATGATCAACGCGGCGTAGTAAAGCAGCGCCGGAATGATCGCCGCGATCACAATGGTGCTGTACGAGATACCGAGGAACCCGGCCATAATGAACGCCGCCGCGCCCATGATTGGCGGCATGATCATCCCGCCGGTGGAGGCGGTGGCTTCAACAGCGCCGGCGAAGCGCGGCGTCAGGCCAATGGAGGTCATCAGCGGGATGGTGAAGGTGCCGGTAGTGGCGACATTGGCCACCGCGCTGCCGCTCAGCGAGCCGGTTAACGCCGAGGAGATCACCGCGACCTGCGCCGGGCCGCCGCGGCGCCGTCCGGCTACCGCCATCGCCAGATCGTTAAACAGCAGAGTGGCGCCGCTGACGCTCAGGAAGGCGCCGAACAGAATAAACACCACAATTGCCGTCGAGGCGGTAGACAGCGTAATACCAAAGATCCCTTCGCTGGTCATAAACAGTCGGTACAGCAGGCGTTCGGCGGAAAAACCGGCGTGGCCGAAAATCCCGGGGAAATACTGCCCGAACATGGCATAGATAATCGCAAATGTCGCAAGCCCGGGGATAAAGTAGCCGGTGGTGCGGCGCGCGCCTTCAAACAGCACCGCGATGCCGATGGCGGCCATCACATAATCGGTAGTGTCGGGAATGCTTTTGCGCACGACGTGCAGGTCATAGTAGTAGAGGTAAAAATAGCCGTAAGCCACCAGCGTCAGGGCAATGAACAGATAATCCCAGACGTTAAACGTCGGGGTGGCGTGGCGTTTCGAAAATGGAAACAGAATGAACCCGAGACACAGGATACCTATCAGAAAAATGGTATTACGGTAGAACTCCTGGGAGTTAGACAGAGCGTTGGACCAGATGGCGTACAGCGAAATGGCAATCGCCAGCACCATGGTGATTTTCAGGTAAATGCCGGTCAGTTCGCGGCTGCCGGATCCGGCTTCTTTATCCAGATCCTGGGCGGAAACAGAGTGAGTGCTCATGATGTTATCCTCGCTGTGCGGTGGTGGTGTCCGCCAGAGTTTTGGCTTCCGGCGGCGTTAGCTCATCGGGAATGGCGATACCGACTTCACGGTAGTAGCGCCAGGCGCCGATGTGCAGCGGCACCCCTACGCCCTTGAGGGCATTTTCCAGGGAGATGTATTTCGCCGAACTGTGAACGCCATGGACCGCATCGAGATTTTCAAACATGGCTTTGGTCAGGGTGTAGACGGTCTTTTCATCGAGAAAGCGGGTGGTAGTGAGAATGTTTGGCTGAGCGATGGTATTGACCGCTTGTTTCTGGTTTGGATAGGTATCCGGGGCGATCACGAAGCGAAACCATGAGTTGGCCACCTCGTTGATGGCTTCCAGTTGTTCGTCGGTCACGTCGAGCAGCCGGGCGCGGACGCCGCTGGCGTACATGTCGGTCACCGCGGAGGCGGGAACCCCGGCAGGGAGCGCGCCGCCGTCGAGACGTCCGTCGCGCATGGCGGAAATCGTGTCGCCGTAACCGAGGTATTCCGGATCGATGTTCTTTTTGCTGAGTTGTACGCCCTGCAGAATGATCATCGTGGATTGTTCGGTGCCGCTGGCCTGCGGTCCCACCGAATAACGGGTGGCGCCGATATCGCTGAGGTTGCCGCTGTTTAATTTGTTGTCCATCAGCACAAAGTGTTCGACGTTGGGCCACAGCATGGAAATGCTGCGTAAATCCTTATACGGTCGCCCCGCAAAATTGCGTACGCCTTCCCAGGCCTCGACCGCCATCAGGCTTTGCAGGATAGATAACTGGGCTTCGTTCTTTTGCATCAAATCGATGTTTTCGATCGAACCGGCGGATGACTGACCGGTCACGTGCACGTCTTGTTCCTTCAGGGCGTTACTCCATACGTTGGCGAGTCCGACGCCGATAGGGTAGTAAGTGCCGCCCGTTGATGCGGTAGCGACCGAGAGAAAGGTTTTTCCCTCATTAGCGTTTTTACCGACAACGGCCAGCGTGACGACCAGCGCGATGCCGAGGATACCGCCGAGCAACTTGAATCTTTTGCTGTTCATTGTGTGCAGCCTCTCCAGGGGTGATGTTGTTATATATAGGGCTCAGATGACAAGCCCAACTTGTATACAACATGACAATATGCACACCTAGCCGGTTGTGTTTAAAATGTGATCATGTATGAATAAATTGATATTGAAATGTTAAATGTTGGTGTTTGCGCAAACCCCGATAGTCGGTTGCGGCTATCGCTGTGGTTTTTTTGAGTACTAACGCGCGGTGGCGAAGAATTAACGGCCCACCGGTGCCGGCATATCGGCGCGACACTGGGATCTCAGCCATTCACTGAAGGCCCGAAAGCGCGGGCGGGCGAGGTTCTCTTTCGGGCAAATCAGGTCATAGCCGAACGGCGAAGCGACCGTTTGATCGCCAATGGCCACCAGTTTGCCGGCGGCGCTCAGCCGATCCGCAGAGGTCAGCCGGTGCTGCTGCTGGTAAGCCTCAGAGCAGACCGGCTGCAGGGTTTCCGCCATCAGACGCTCCTGATGCAAATCGGGGTAGCGCGCCGCGCCGTAGTAGATGGCCAGATCCACGCGCTCTTCATTAAAATCCACCGTGCAGGCGCGCACCCGAAACTGCAAATTAAGGCCCGGCCACTGGGCCTGAAAATCCGCCAGAGTTCCTAAAGGCTGAAGAGGTGATGAGCGTCACGACGGCGAAGCACAGCCCGCAGCAGATTCATCCTGCCTTCTGCCCGCCGGCAATGATGACAAAGAAGCACGCTGGCTGTCAGCTGTCTGTCAGCCAGCGCAGGTATAGTCGTTATTGTTGAACTCAATACGTCTGCTGGCGACAGGCAGTTTTCTGCGCGGGCAGCGGTGATACCAGGTGGAGAGGGGCAATGACGCTAAGTGGTAAGGTATGCTGAAATCAAAAAGCGTGATGGAGGAGATTACCCACTGGATAGATAGCAATCTTGATAAACCGCTGCGCATCGAAGATGTGGCGATACGCGCCGGCTATTCGAAATGGCATCTACAGCGTATTTTTACCCAGGTGATGAATATCAGTCTCGGGCAGTACATTCGGGATAAGAAACTGCTTCAGGCGGCAAAGGACCTGGTTGAAACTAATGAAAGTATAATTATCATATGTGATAAATATGGATTTGATTCACAGCAATCTTTTACGCGCGCATTTTCGCAAAAATATCATCAACCCCCACTGCGTTATCGAATGTCCCGACGCAGACAAAAATAATCTGTGGCTATCGCTGGTTAATTTCTTTACAGAGCGCCAGAATACGCCTTCGTTCATTTACTGAACGCGATAACCTGACAGGGCAGGGTTATGGATATTTTATTCCGCCGCTTTATATTGCTCTGCGCCGCCTGGTAATGATAATTATCAGGCGGCACAGGCTGTGCTGAGTATTCAGCCGTAGACTATTTCATTTCTTTCAATCAGAAGTCGTAACGCAGACGCACCAGATTCATATCGCCGAGATTGTCGGTACTGGAGGTAAATACGTGCTCATAATCGACGCGCAAACCATAGTCCAGCTTAACGCTAATCCCAACACCATTATCGATGCGCTGGTAGTTGCGGCCATTAATATAGTCCAGATGATCCCCCATAAAGTAGGTCTGGATGGATTTGATCGCATATTGGTCAATCGGAAAAGTATAACCGGCAAAGTATTCAATACCCCAGGCATCATCAGCAAAGTAATTAAATACATCGGCTCTTCTGGTGGTAAGGAAATTCTGGTACCAGCCGCCGCTGAAAGCAAAGGTCCAGTTATCCGGCATCCATGTCATGGCGGTACCCAGCAGGTTCTGATTATAGGTTTTATTGCCGGCGCCTGACGGATCGCGCATTTCGCCCCGGGTGTAGTTCCACGCCGCGCCCCAGTCGAGATCGTCAGTGAGGCGATAATTAATCCCCAGCGAACTGCCGCCTTTACGTTTATAACGTAGACCGTTGCCCGGTAAATATTCGGAATCTGCAAATAAGTAGGCGGCATAAAGATCAATATCCGCGACGGTTTTCTGGTATTTCAACATATTACGCGAGCGGTAAGAACCATCGTAGTCACCGTGGATACCGTTGCCCGGCGCCTGGGCGACCATTCCATAGTCCCAGATGTCGGTCTTCACGCCGACCACATCATAATAGATACTGTTTTGCTGACCGAAGGTTAACGTACCCCATGTATCACTTTTCAGGCCAGTATATAACATGCGTCGTGAGGTATTATTCGCCCCTTCGGCATAGTGATTTTCCCAGTCAAACAGCGCCGGAATATTAACCCCGAGTTCGTAATAGCTAATCCAGCTGATATCATCAAACAGATAATAATCGGCGGCGAAGCGGAAACGGGTACCGCCGTCAAAACCGTTACGCCGAAAGGAACCGTTATCGCTGTCGCCAGTCATATTATTGAATTGCGGGCGAATACTTCCACCAACGGTAAAACTCAGACGACTCAATGGATCGCCAGCCTGTGGATTTTGTTCCAGTAGAGTTATTTCTGCCCGGGATGTTAATGACGTCAATACCAGCGTCACGCCGGATAAAATAGCCGGTGTTGTTATTTTATATGCCATGCCTGCTCCTTGATGAATAATGAATACCTGTTTTCGTTTTCGATATTAACTGGATTCGGTCAGGCTGTGTTGACGATTTTTTAATAATTTGTGCCGTTGATAAATAAGTAAATGATCTGATATCGACGTCAGGCGATAATTAATTTCGCGAAATTTATAATGAGTGATTTTTATCATTTATGGAATTAATGATTTCAATTCGTCAGAAGGATAATTATCGATTCTGGCGCACCAGAACGGCTGAGTCAGGTTAATACATCTCCATGTTCCGGTCCGGCTCATCGCGCAGTTCCAGCACATAACCCATTCCTCTTACGGTATGGAGCAGTTTGACCGCAAAAGGAGTATCTACCTTCGATCGCAGGCGTTTAATCGCCACCTCAACGACATTGGCATCGCTGGCGAAATTCATATCCCAGACCCGTTCGGCAATCATCATTTTTGACAATATCTGCCCCTGATATCTGACCAGCAGGCTGAGGAGCGCAAATTCTTTCTGGGTTAATTCGATACGGACCCCGCTGCGGATAACTTTTCGGGATAACAGGTCTAACTGCAGATCGTGTAACTGGAACAGGGAGATGCCCTGGCGGTCTATGGAGCGACGGCGGAGAAGCGCCTGCAGGCGCGCGCTGAGTTCAATCAGTGAGAAGGGCTTGGTAAGATAGTCGTCGGCGCCCAGCTGTAGCCCTTTAACTTTTTCATCCAGACTGTCTCTGGCGGACAGGATGAGTACCGGGGTTTGTTTTGTTCTTCTCAGCGTATCAAGGATTTGAAAACCGTCGAGAAGGGGGAGCGTAACATCAAGAATAATGGCGTCGTAGTCGTATTCTGTCGCCAGATATAAACCTTCGCGTCCGTCATTCGCGACATCGATGGTGTATCCCTGTTCTTTGAGCGCCAGGGTGATATACAAAGAGGCGGTTTCCTCATCTTCCACTAACAGCAGTTTCATCAACTTTCCTTCTACAGCAGGTGATATTTTCCTTACTACTGTATACGTGGCGGCTGTCAGTAATTTGACTGTTTGCTGATAAGCGTGTCAGTAAGCCTGGTGAATCTGTAATACCCGGAATGGATAGTCCGCTGGCGCGGTTATTTCGCTTTTGCAGGATATCGCTGACGGGCCATCATTTCCGGCGAGCATGGGAAGTAACTACAATTGCTACAGGGATGGAGTCACGTAACTGGAACAGGGACTGAAGCAGCGCCAGCGACAAGCGGATTAGAACTATCCACAGGGCAAACGTAAGAAGGAAAAGAGAAGAAATGCGTTAACGCGCGGAACCAGCAAAAATCTGGTGCGTCCGAATGGACTCGAACCATCGACCCCCACCATGTCAAGGTGGTGCTCTAACCAACTGAGCTACGGACGCAAAATGGTGCGTTTAATTGGACTCGAACCAACGACCCCCACCATGTCAAGGTGGTGCTCTAACCAACTGAGCTATAAACGCAAAATGGTGCGTTCAATTGGACTCGAACCAACGACCCCCACCATGTCAAGGTGGTGCTCTAACCAACTGAGCTATGAACGCAACGGCTGTCCAGGACAGCGGGGACGAATATTAGCGGCACTACCGGCCCCTGGCAAGGGGTAAACGGCAAATTTCTTCCATTAATCACGCGATTGCTGCGCATCTGCGCAGACCGGTGAAAAAAACGCCGCTGGCGGCGCAGCGGCGCCGGATGATGAGCAATCTCATCTCACTGGCGAACGGGCAGATATTACCCGATAACGCACACGGAAAATCAATATCGTGATTTTGGGCGGGTAACTACCCGGGGGAAAATGCGTTTTTTCCTCCCGGGTTCACCGTCTGACGCCGCTGATGACGCAGTGGCGCATCGGTTAACGCGCGGCGCGCTGTAGAATCCAGCCGGAAGGCTGTTTTTGCAGCCAGCGCATCCGCGCCATCATCAGGATTGCCGCCGATGTCAGGCCGATGATAAAGCCAATCCAGAACCCCGCCGGACCCATACGCGGCGCCACCAGATCGGTCAACGCCAGCACATATCCACTCGGTAGCCCGAGGATCCAGTAGGCGATAAAGGTGATAAAGAAAATAGAACGAGTATCTTTATAACCGCGCAGAATACCGCTGCCGATCACCTGGATAGAGTCGGAAATCTGGTACACCGCCGCCAGCAGCATCAACTGGGTCGCCAGCGTGATAACTTCGGGATTGTCGTTGTACAACAGGGCGATTGGTTCACGGAACAAAATCGTGAACAGCGCCGTCAGGCAGGCCATGGAAACGCCCACCCCGAGGCCGGTCCACGCCGAGGTTTGCGCGTTGAGCGTCGAACCTTCGCCCAGCCGGAACCCGACCCGAATGGTTACCGCAGCGCTGAGCGACATCGGCAGCACGAACATCAGAGAACTGAAATTGAGGGCGATCTGGTGGCCCGCTACGTCGACAATCCCCAGCGGGGAAACCAGCAGCGCCACCACGGCGAACAGCGTGACCTCAAAGAACAGCGCCAGAGCGATCGGCAACCCCAACTGGACCAGGCGCAGCATCACCGCGCTGTCTGGTTTGCCGAAATGTCCGGGATTGCGAATGTCGCGCATCGAGCGGGCGCGTTTGATCCAGTAAAGCATTGCCGCGAACATCACCCAGTAGACCGCGGCGGTGGCCACGCCGCAGCCAACGCCCCCCAGTTCCGGCATGCCGAAATGGCCATAAATAAAGATATAGTTGACCGGAATGTTCACCAGCAAGCCGATAAATCCAATCACCATACCGGGCTTGGTTTTCGCCAGCCCCTCGCACTGGTTACGGGCAACCTGGAAAAACAGATATCCCGGCGCGCCCCACAGCAGGGCGCGCAGGTAGCCGACCGCTTTATCGGCGAGGGCGGGGTCGATATTGTGCATGGCGCGGATAATGTAGCCGGCGTTCCACAACACCACCATCACCATGAGCGAGACGATAGCCGCCAGCCAGAACCCCTGACGCACCTGATGGGCGATCCTGTCGCGGCGGCCGGAGCCGTTTAACTGCGCGATAACCGGGGTCAGGGCCAGCAGCAGTCCATGGCCAAAGAGAATCGCCGGCAGCCAGATAGAGGTACCAATCGCCACCGCGGCCATGTCGGTCGCGCTATAGCCTCCGGCCATCACGGTATCGACGAAACCCATTGCCGTTTGCGCAACCTGGGCAAGGATGACCGGGATAGCCAGAGCCAATAGCTGACGCGCTTCGATAACATACTTCTGCACGTGTACACCTTTGATTGTTGTTATAAGAGAGATAAAAAAACCGCCTCAATGGGCAGCGAAAAGAAATAACGGGGGAAGTTGCCTGAGTATTGTAGCGAGACTTAACTATTACGCCAGCAAAATAACCACGGATCTGTGGCGCAGCCGGCGCGCAACAGTTTTTTCCGGTATCTATTGCCGCGTACGGCGGGTAAAATCTCTGCTTATCGTCTTTAGCGCAAGCCAGGAGTTTGACATGTTTACCGGTATTGTTCAGGGAACGGCCAAAGTGCTGTCCATTGAGGAAAAACCTAATTTTCGCACCCACGTGGTGGCGCTACCCGACGCGCTGCTTCCCGGGCTGGAAACGGGCGCATCGGTGGCGCATAACGGCTGCTGTCTGACGGTAACCCATATTGACGGCAACAACGTCAGTTTTGATTTAATGAAAGAGACGCTGCGTATTACCAATCTTGGCGATATTAAGCCCGGCGACGTGGTGAATGTTGAAAGGGCGGCTAAGTTCAGCGATGAAATTGGCGGCCATCTGATGTCAGGCCATATTATGACCACCGCGGAAGTGGTCAAAATACTGACTACCGAAAACAACCGCCAAATCTGGTTTAAGCTTCAGGACCCGACCCTGATGAAGTATATCCTTTATAAAGGGTTTATCGGCATTGACGGTATTAGCCTGACCGTGGGAGAGGTGACGGCGACGCGTTTTTGTGTCTATCTGATCCCCGAAACTCTGCAGCGCACCACGCTGGGCAATAAGCGGCTGGGGCAGCGGGTCAATATTGAAATCGATCCTCAGACCCAGGCGGTAGTGGACACCGTAGAACGGGTGCTGGCTTCCCGGGATGGGGGGCATCAGGCGGTAGTGGACGCCGGACACAAAGCCTGAAATTTTCGCGGCGCCAGTCCGGCGCCGCACGCTTTTCTCGTTGGTCTGAAATAAAAAACCCGCCGACGCAGGGCGGGATTTTTCAGGGGAGCGGCGCCCTCAGCGCGGCACGCGCAGGCCGTTTTCGATACCGCGGCTAAACACCACCTGCCAGAGCTGAATATCGCGCGCCCGAAAAGCGCCAGCGCAGGCGTTCAGGTAGTAGCTGAACATCCGCTTAAAGCGTTCGGAATAGTTGTCGGCGATCTCCGGCCATGCGGCGAGGAAGCGTTCGTACCAGGCCATTAGCGTTTTGTCGTAGTCAGCCCCAAAATTGTGCCAGTCCTCCATGACAAAGTGTGGTTCGCTGGCGTTGGCGATTTGCCGTACCGAAGGCAGGCAGCCATTGGGGAAAATGTATTTACCCACCCACGGATCGACATTGTTGTCGGTTTTTTTCGAACCAATAGTGTGTAGCAGGAAAATACCATCGGGCTTCAGGTTGCTTTCCACCACATCAAAGTAGGTGGCGTAGTTTTTCGGACCGACGTGCTCAAACATGCCGACCGAGACAATACGATCGTACTGCTGTTGCAGATCGCGATAGTCCTGTAGCAGGATAGTGACATCCAGCCCCGCGCAGCGGGCACAGGCCATTTTTTGTTGCTCGGCGGAGATGGTGACGCCATGCACGCTCACCCCGTAGCGGCGGGCGGCGAATTCCGCCAGACCTCCCCAGCCGCAGCCAATGTCGAGCAGCGTCATGCCCGGTTTGAGTTGCAGTTTTTCGCAGATCATGGTCAGCTTGGCCTGTTGGGCATCCGCCAGGTTATCGGCCTCTTTCCAGTAAGCGCAGGAGTACTGCATATACGGATCCAGCATCCGGCTGAACAGGTCATTACCGAGATCGTAATGTTCTTTGCCGACAATCCACGCGCGCTTGCGCGATTGCAGGTTGAACAGACGCGCGCACAGGATACGCAGGGTGTCTTTCAGGTGGTGGGGGAGACGTTTTTCGAGGCCGGCGCGCAGGACTTTGTTGAAGAATATATCGAGTCGTTCACACTCCCACCAGCCGTCCATATAACTTTCGCCCAGCCCCAGCGAACCTTCCTGAAGCACCCGTTTAAAAAAATTCGGGTTGTTAACCTGGATATCCCCGGGGGCGGGGCCGTTGATTTCAATCCCCGCGTGGCTGAGCATTTCGCTAACGATACGGTACCATTCATTGTCCCGTACGCTTATTTCTTCTATACACGATGAACTCATAGTTTCTCCATCACCTTGTTGTGATCAGAACCTCCACCAAGCGTAGACGCTAACCGGAAGTTATGAGAAATCTCACGGAAAATCCGCGTGCACGAAAAGATACGTAGAACAGAGAAAGGGGATTCTCCCTTGCAAGAGAGCCATCCATTGCTAAAACGGGAGCGGCGTCCGGCTCCCGAAAGTAAGTTTTATGTAAAACTTGTTATGGAATGCTTAAAAAGTATATGCCTGTCACATAAGTGATTCAACAGAAAATTGTTAGTGCGCTAATCATATGGCGGGCTGATAATTCACCGGATTACCCCTGGTCCCGGGCCGCGACTTCATCATGCCGGGATGCGGTACCAGCGGCGCCTTTCATTCGGTAACCGATCCATGCCAGCGCCACCGTAATCACCATCACGCTGGTCGTCCCCTGCAGCGGTACCGTCACCAGAGACGAAACCGCGATACTGGCGATAAAGCACAGTCCCAGTTGAAGGGTGTTCTGCAACGCCGCGGCGCGTCCGGCGGCCTGCGGGAAGGGCAGCAGCGCCGCGGCGACCGCGATCGGGTAAATCGCCCCGTTAGCCATGGCCATCACGCAGAAGGGGATCAGTAACAGCGTCAGCGATGTATGCTCCGGGATGCCCGCCGCCCAGGTCGCCAGTACGCTTACCGAGAACAGTGCCAGCAGCCAGGGCAGCATCTGCTCGCCGCGCCATTTTTGTAGCGCCGCCCGGCAGCCATAGCCGCCAATCAGAAAGGCGATGGTCTGCGGCACATAGCTCAGGCCGATAGCCCCCGGTCCGTATCCCATGGCGCTGAGGATGAAGGGCGATCCGGTAAGCCAGGCGAAAAAGCTGGCGGAACAGGCGGCATAGATCAGCACATTGCCGCGAAAACCCGGCGTTGCCAGCAGTGTGCGGAAACGCAGTGTATCGTCGCCCTGGGGCGTTTTTCTGGCGGCGGGCTTGAGAAACAGCGCCGGCACCATTAACAGCAGGGTAATCGCAAACAGGACGGCAAAAATGCCCTGCCAGGCGAAGTGGTTGAGGATCCAACTGCCCAGCAGCGGCGCCAGCGCCGGAGAGAGACCTACCAGCGGCATGATCGTGGCGAAAACCCGGTTTACCCGGTTAGCCGGGTAGTAGTCGGTCACCAGCGCCTGCCAGATAGCCGCCGCCGAACAGACGCCCACGGCCTGAATAAAGCGCAGTACCAGCAGGCTGGTGGCGGTTTCCACCCACAGCATACCCAGGCTGCTCGCGGCAAAGATGGCCAGCCCGATCAGCAGCACTGATCGACGGCCATAGTGATCGGACAGCGGCCCCCAGATCAGCTGCGCAATGGCAAAACCGGCCAGGAACAGACTCAGGCTGGCGCTCACTGCCGAAGCCTGAGTCTCCAGATCCTGTTGAATCACGGCAAACGCTGGAAGATACATATCGGTAGCCAGAAACCCCAGCACGCTGAGGCCTGCCAGCCAAATCATAAAGCCTTTCGATGGTTGCATAGCACGAACAATCCTGATTGTGAATAGTTTGCAGGTAAACGCCGGGCAGTCTAAAGGGTGAATTTCGGCTTGTGAAACGCTAATATTTGCCGGGTGTATGCAAAATTTTTGAAGGCAGAATATGTGGTCAGAATATGCGCTGGAAGTGGTGGATGCGGTAGCGCGCAATGGCAGCTTCAGCGCCGCCGCCCAGGAGTTGCACCGGGTGCCCTCCGCGGTCAGCTATACGGTACGCCAGCTTGAGACATGGCTGGCGGTGCCGCTGTTCGAGCGGCGCCATCGCGATGTGCAGTTGACGCCGGCCGGGGTCTATTTTTTGCGTGAAGGGCGGGCTGTTATCAAAAAAATGCTTGCCACCCGTCAACAGTGCCAACAGATCGCCAACGGCTGGCGCGGCCAGCTATCCATTGCGGTGGATAACATTGTCCGCACCGATCGCACCCGCCAGCTGGTACTGGATTTTTATCGCCATTTCCCCGATGTGGAATTACTGATCTCCCAGGAGGTGTTTAACGGGGTCTGGGACGCAATGGCGGATGGCCGGGTGGAAGTGGCGATCGGCGCCACACAGGCGATCCCGGTCGGCGGCCGCTACGCTTTTCGGGATATGGGGATGCTGAGCTGGCATTGCGTGGTGGCCAGCCATCATCCGCTGGCCAGTATGCCCGGGCCGCTGAGCGACGACGAGCTGCGGCGCTGGCCGTCGCTGGTGCTGGAAGATACCTCGCGGTCGCTGCCCAGACGTACCACCTGGCTGCTGGATAATCAGCGGCGGGTCGTGGCGCCGGGCTGGGATTCCGCCCGGGACTGTCTGTCCGCCGGGCTGTGTATCGGGATGGTACCGGTACATATCGCCGCGCCGTGGATTGCCCGCGGCGAGTGGCATATTCTGGCGCTGGAGAATCCGTTTCCGGATGCCGCCTGTTGCCTGAGCTGGCAGCCAAACGATGCCTCGCCGGCGCTGAACTGGCTGCTGGAATATCTGGGGGACAGTGAAACCCTCAATGCCGAGTGGCTGCGTGAACCGGTAGCGCCGACCCACGCAGCACAGCGCCTTTAGCGGCGGTAGTCGAGGAATGGACCGTCGGCCACCGAACGGCGTTCGACCAGACGCGGGTGGACCTCAATGGACTGGGATTCCTCGCGCTTATTGATGATCCTGTCGAGCAGCATATTAAAGGCAGTTTCGCCCAGCGAATCTTTCGGCTGGTGAATGGTGGTCAGGGCCGGGGTGAAATAGCGGGCGTTGCGCACATTGTCATAACCGATCACCGAAATATCCTGCGGCACCCGCAGCCCCATTTCGTCGGCGGCGCAGATAGCGCCCATCGCCATCACATCGCCGCCGCAGAATACGGCGGTCGGACGGTGGGCGCAGGAGAGGATCTGCTGCATGGCGCGGTAGCCGGATTCCGGCTCAAAGTCGCCCTGTACAATCCAGCTCTCCGGCATCTTAATGCCGGCTTCTTCCAGCGCTTTCATAAAGCCCGCCAGCCGCCCGGCGCCGGTGTTACGCTCCAGCGGTCCGGGGATCACGCCTACCTCGCGGTGGCCGCGTTCAATTAAATAGCGACCGGCCATATAGCCGCCTTCGAAGGCGTTATCCACCACAGAATCGGTAAAGTCGGCCCTGGCTTCGCCCCAGTCCATGACCACCATCGGGATATGGCGGTACTCTTCGAGGGTGGCGAGCAGCGACTCCGGGTATTCGGAACACATGACCAGCAGACCATCGACGCGCTTCTGGGCCATCATCGACAGATAGGCGCGCTGCTTTTCCGGACTATTCCAGGCGTTGCCAAGGATCAGGGTATAACCTTTGGCGAAGCAGTTTTTTTCAACAGCTTCAATGATTTCGGCGAAGTAGGGCGCTTCGCTGCTGGTGGCCAGCAGCCCGATGGATTTGGTGTGGTTAACCTTCAGGCTACGCGCGACGGCGCTGGGCGAATAATGTAATTCTTTAATCGCTGCCCAGACGGCGTTGCGGGTTTCTTCCGCGACGAACCGCGTTTTGTTAATAACATGTGATACTGTTGTTGTGGAAACGTTTGCGCGCTTCGCGACGTCTTTAATTGTTGCCATCAGATGTTACTCCAGACCAATCCCTAATTTCCTGAAAAACCACCAGGTAATCGTTTGCTTTTCGCCATCCCGCGCTGCGGCGGTTCGGGCAGCAGAAGGGGAAAAAATGCAAGGAAGGGTAAACGGTGGTGCTAAAAATAAAGTAGCTGGGGATTTTGGCTGATATTTATCAAAAGTGGAAGAGGCAAATCACAGATCGTTCTTATTCACACAAGATTTTTGTGCCATTTTATGGGAAAATGATCTGAACCAGATTTTACTGGAAGCATAAGAAAGGAGAAAGTTGATGAGTATTGAGCTGAGATATGCCCTGTTGACGACTCTGGTCACCCTGGGAGGGATTGTGGTTGTAGGTATTATTGCGGTTGTGCACTAAGTTTCTCTGGCCGCCCGCTGCGTCGCTGGCTGGCGCGGCGGATTGGTTTTCTCCCCTCAGCGATGTTCTGCGCCGTTCACGGTGCTTTCTTCCGCGTTATTCTCTGCCAGTCTGTCAATAAAAGAAAAAATTATAAACAAATATGCAATAGTGTTTTGCCTGGCGCCGCCTTTCCCGTAGCCTGTCCCGCTGCCATCATAGCCCCAACCTGCACAATATATCCGGCGTACTCAGATGTACCGGACAATATGGAGTCACAATGAGAATCAACTTTCCTTTACTGGCGCTGGCGATTGGCGCTTTTGGCATTGGTACCACGGAGTTTTCCCCTATGGGGCTGCTGCCGGCCATTGCCCGCGGGGTGGATGTCTCTATTCCCGCCGCCGGTATGCTGATAAGCGCCTACGCCATCGGGGTGATGGTCGGGGCGCCGCTGATGACGCTACTGTTATCGCATCGCGCCCGGCGCAGCGCGCTGATTCTGCTGATGGCGATTTTCACCGTCGGCAATCTGCTGTCCGCCATTGCGCCGGATTATATGACGCTGATGGCATCGCGAATTCTCACCAGCCTGAACCACGGCGCTTTCTTTGGTCTCGGGTCGGTGGTGGCGGCAAGCGTAGTGCCGCGTGAAAAACAGGCCAGCGCGGTCGCCACCATGTTTATGGGGCTGACGATCGCCAATATCGGCGGCGTACCGGCGGCGACCTGGCTGGGCGAGGCGGTAGGCTGGCGCATGTCATTCCTCGCGACCGCCGGACTGGGCGTGGTGGCGATGGTCAGTCTGTTCTTTTCCCTGCCTGCCGGCGGCGCGGGTGAAAGACCGGACGTGAAGAGCGAAATGGCGGTGCTGATGCGTCCACAGGTGGTGTTCGCGCTGCTGACGACGGTACTGAGCGCCGGGGCGATGTTTACGCTGTATACCTATATTTCACCGGTACTTCAGCGTCTGACCCACGCCTCGCCGACGTTTATTACCGCTATGCTGGTGCTGATTGGCGTGGGGTTCTCGCTGGGCAACTATCTCGGCGGTAAACTTGCCGACCGCTCTCTGAACGGTACGCTGAAAGGCTTCCTGTTGCTGTTGATGATAATCATGCTGACGATCCCGCTGTTGGCGCGCAGTGAAGTAGGCGCCGCGCTGGCGATGGTTATCTGGGGTGCGGCGACCTTTGCCGTGGTCCCGCCGCTACAGATGAAGGTCATGCGCGTCGCCAGCGAAGCGCCGGGGCTGTCGTCATCGGTCAATATCGGGGCCTTTAACCTCGGTAATGCGCTGGGGGCCGCCGCCGGGGGGGCGGTGATTTCCGGCGGGTTGGGCTATGGTTTTGTGCCGGTAATGGGCGCGATTATCGCCGGTCTGGGGCTGTTGCTGGTGCTGCTCAGCACCCGTAAAGCGCCTCAGACGGCCTGCGAAGTAGAATAAAAGTGGCGTAAACAAAAAAGCGGAGCGCATGTCTCCGCTTTTTAGTGGCTGAAAGGCGCGTCAGGCGGCAAAGTTCTTCGCGACAAACGCCCAGTTCACCAGCGCCCAGAAATGCTCAAGATAGCTCGGCCGCGCATTGCGGTAGTCGATGTAGTAAGCATGTTCCCAGACGTCTACCGTCAGCAGCGGTGTGGCGCTACCGGTCAGCGGGGTAGCGGCGTTGGAGGTAGAGACAATAGCCAGACTGCCGTCGGCGTTCTTCACCAGCCAGGTCCAGCCAGAGCCGAAGTTTTTCGCCGCTGCGTCGCTGAACTGCTGTTTGAACGCCGCAACGCTGCCGAATGCGCCATTAATCGCTTCCAGCAGCGCGCCCTGCGGATCGCCGCCGGCGTTCGGAGCCAGACAGTTCCAGTAGAAGGTGTGGTTCCATACCTGGGCCGCATTGTTAAAGATCCCGCCTTCGGAAGTACGAATAATCTCTTCCAGCGATTTACCTTCAAACGGGGTGCCTTTGATCAGGTTATTCAGATTAGTGACATACGCCTGGTGATGCTTACCGTGATGATATTCCAGCGTTTCTGCGGAAATATGCGGGGCCAGCGCATCTTTGGCGTAAGGTAATGCAGGTAATTCGAACGACATTGCTTCACTCCTTATTATTTTTGACTGGCGCTCAATAACCATACTGAGTGCGTGGTTATGGTAGCAAAATAACAGGGTAAGCAGAAGAAGCGGTTACCCGCCGACGACAGGCGGGTAACCGATATCAGCGGACGTTTTTCGGGGTCATCACCCGGCGGGCGCCGACATAATGACGCTGCCAGTAATCTTCGCTGAGCGAGGTGATTTGAATATCACGGCCGGTACGCGGGGACTGAATAAATTTGCCGTTGCCGACGTAAACGCCGACGTGATCGGCGGTACCGCGCCCCTGGGTGCGGAAGAACACCAGATCGCCGGTGACCAGCTCGCTTTTGGATACCGGTGCGGCGTCGCGCAGATGATACATCTCATTAGCGGTACGCGGAATGCGGAATTTCACCAGATCCTTATAGGCGTAGTAGACCAGTCCGCTGCAGTCGAACCCGGTACGTGGCGATGTGCCGCCCCAGCGGTAGGGTTTGCCCAGTTGATCCATCAGTGTATTCAGAGCCGTCTGGCGGGCGCTGTGTACCCGCTGTTTATGGGCGCTGGCGATGGTGGTTCCCGCCGCCGTCGCTTTGACTTTTTCACAGCGCTGCTTATACCCTTTGCGCGGTTTAGTACATTTCACGATCATCGCGGTCTGGCCAGCGCCGGCATGCCGGGACTCACTGAGCGGTTTACTGTTGCGGCGCTTGACCATTTTGGTTTTTGCGGCCGGGGCGGTCTGGGTCTTGCGGGAGGCTGTCGCTTTTTTCGAGGGGGTTTTAGCGCGGATTTTAGCTGTGGAATTCTTAGTTTTCTTGTTGCTGACGGTTTTGCTGCTGCTCTTCTGGGTGGTCTTGCCGGCGTGTGCCTTATGAATAGCGGTGCTGCTGGCTTGCGGGGAGGCCAGCGCCAGCGGCGTATAAGGCAAGATAAAAAGCAGAGCACAGAACGTGACAGAAGTTTTTGTTATCCGCGCCACTCGTTCGAATCCCCTGAATAGGTCAGGCGCCAGGCCTGTGATTGTTTTTAATGTCTGGCGATTCTAATGCATAAGAATGCGGAAAGTTAATATCCTTTTTCCGTTGAACCTCAGAATCAGAACCAGTTGCAAGATTTTTAGACAAGCGTAACCGCCTGGAAATGTATTGCTGCATTTTTTTGTTACTAAATGTTGACGCGACGCGTACTTAACCCGATATTCCCCGGCTGCTTATCCCGGCGCGCGACAGGCTGCGCAGAGAATACCCGTGCTAAACAGGTGTTTTCCCGGGGCAGAGGAGTGGCTACAATAGTCAGATTGCGCAATTGCCCGCCTGATTCGCTGCGGGTAAATGCAACGCCGTAAGACGCACTGAGGAAGCAAGACAATGAGTACAACAATTGAAAAAATCCAGCGCCAGATCGCTGAGAACCCGATTCTGCTGTATATGAAAGGTTCGCCTAAATTACCCAGCTGCGGCTTCTCGGCTCAGGCGGTACAGGCGCTGTCAGCCTGCGGCGAGCGCTTTGCTTATGTCGATATTTTGCAAAATCCGGATATTCGCGCCGAATTGCCGAAATACGCCAACTGGCCGACCTTCCCGCAACTGTGGGTGGACGGTGAACTGGTAGGCGGCTGTGATATCGTCATTGAAATGTATCAGCGCGGTGAATTGCAACAGCTGATTAAAGAGACCGCGGCGAAATATAAGTCTGAAGACGCTGAATAAACGTCACTCAAAAAAAAGGGCGGCCCGCGGGTCGCCCTTTTTTTATGCTGCCGGCTCTTCGGCCTGCGGCAACGGCCAGCCGCCGAGGCGTTTCCAGCGGTTGACGATTTCGCAAAACAGCAGGGCGGTTTGCTCAGTGTCATACAGCGCCGAATGGGCCTGGCTGGAATCGAACTTGATACCGGCGGCGATACAGGCTTTGGCCAGAACGGTTTGCCCCAGCGCCAGCCCGCTCAGGGCGGCGGTATCGAAGGTGACGAAAGGGTGAAACGGGTTGCGCTTCAGAGAGGCCCGCTCCGCCGCGGCCATCATAAACGAATGGTCGAAGGTCGCGTTATGGGCCACCATAATTGCCCGACTACAGTCGGCGTCTTTCATACCTTTTCTGATGGCTTTAAAAATCGCGTGCAGAGCGTCATATTCGCTGACCGCGCCGCGCAGCGGGTTATGCGGATCGATGCCGTTAAACGCCAGCGCTTCAGGATTTAAGACCGCTCCCTCAAATGGAGCCACGTGAAAGTGCAGCGTCTGGTCTACGGCCAGCCAGCCCTGGGAGTCCATTTTCAGCGTGATGGCGGCAATCTCGAGCAGCGCATCGGTTTTAGCGTTGAAGCCGGCGGTTTCCACATCGATAACCACCGGATAAAAACCACGAAAGCGGTCACACAGACCGGGGAGTTGAGCGTTATCAGACATCAGTGTCTCTTGTTACGGGGAAAATGCAGCGTGCATTATGGCAAATTTCGCCCACGGATGCAGTAGCGGACGCACCACGTCGGCGCGACAGGCGCCTTCGCCCCCGGGATGGCAAAACTTACCTGCACCGGCAGTGGCGAAAACGAAAAAATCGATGGATTTTCTTCAGTTACCATAAAGCCCAAAAATACGCTTTTGGGCTTTGCCAGCGACCGTGACGGACGCCCGAAGAGATTAATTGCCCAGACCTTTACCGGCGTCTTTTTCTTCGATCAATTCGATTTTATAGCCGTCGGGATCTTCCACAAAAGCAATCACCGTGGTGCCGCCTTTGACCGGGCCGGCTTCGCGGGTGACGTTACCGCCGTTGCGGCGAATGCGCTCGCAGGCCTCAGCGGCGTTGTCGACGCTCAGGGCGATATGACCGTAGGCGCTGCCCAGCTCATAGCTGTCCACGCCCCAGTTGTAGGTCAGTTCAATCACGGCTTCTTCACTTTCCGGGCCGTATCCGACAAATGCCAGCGAGTATTTATACTCCGGGTTTTCGCTGGTGCGCAGCAGCGTCATACCGAGAACGTTGGTATAAAAATCAATAGAGCGTTGCAGATCGCCGACGCGCAGCATGGTGTGAAGTAAGCGCATAATGACCTCTCAGATTGGATTCGCTTTAAAAGGTGGCAAACGACGGAAAGTATAGCGGCGAACGCGCGCCGCTATCAATGATGCTCTCAGAGTGTGGGGTAGTCGGTGTAGCCTTCGGCGCCGCCGCCGTAGAAGCTTTCCGGGCGCTGCGCATTGAGCGGCGCCCGGCGTTTCAGGCGTTCGACCAGATCCGGGTTGGCAATATAATCCCGACCGAATGCCGCCGCATCAATAAATCCCTGTTCGATCAGGTGCTGGGCTTTTTCACGGCTGTAAGCGCCGGCGCCGACAATCACGCCGCTGAAGCGATCGCGCAACTGTTGGCGGAAAGCGTCACTGTAGGGTTTGCCGCCGGCCCAGTCAGGCTCCGAGACGTGCAGATAAGCCAGGCCGCGTTTGCCCAGTTCCGACACCAGATACAGCGCCGCCTCTTCCTGATCCTCGCCATTGTCCAGGCCGTTAAACGGTCCCAGCGGCGAAATACGAATGCCGATGCGCCCGGCGCTCCAGGCGTCGATAGCGGCGTCCACCACTTCCAGCACCAGGCGGGTGCGGTTTTCAATACTGCCGCCGTAGTTGTCAGTCCGCTGGTTTGATGCCGGGGACAGGAACTGATGCAGCAGATAGCCATGGGCCGAATGCAGTTCTACCAGATCAAAGCCGGCTTCGCGGGCGTTGATAATCGCCTGGCGGAAATCATTGACAATCCCCGGGATCTCTTCTGTTTTCAGGGCGCGCGGCGTTGAGGTATCGACGCGCGTTACTGTGCCATCTGCGTCACGCAGGGTGGTGCGGGTTTCGGCGCGTATGGCTGACGGCGCGACCGGCGCTTCGCCACCCGGCTGCAGACTACTGTGAGAGATTCGCCCGGTATGCCATAACTGTACCGCCATATGCCCCTGACGGGCGTGGACGCCGTCGGTAATTTTTCTCCATGCCTGGATCTGCTCCGGGCTGTGCAGACCCGGAGCGCCTGCGTAGCCTTTGGCCTGGGCGGAAATCTGGGTGGCTTCGCTGATGATCAGACCCGCGCCGGCGCGCTGCTGGTAGTATTCCGCCATCAGCGGGGTGGGAATATCGCCGGGCTCGATGCTGCGCAGGCGCGTCAGCGGAGCCATAAAAATGCGGTTAGATACTGTGATGTCGCCCACCTGCAGTGGGGTAAACAAGGTTTCGGTTGTCATATTCGCTCCGCTGGTAATAGACCGGTCGTCTTGTGATAAGGTCAATAAAAATCCGGGACGGTCAACCGCTTCAGGAATGCCGGCAACACGCCCCGGAGTCGAAAATAAACAGCTAAATCAGACGCGCTGATGTTTACTGCGCCGCTGTTGCAAACTACGCCGCATCAGGCGCGCTTGCGCTGGCCGGCGCGGCCAGAATACGGTTAACGTGCGCCAGCGCGCTTTCCAGCGGGGCGGGAGCACGCAGAATTTTCGCCTGCAAGTTGGCGCCCAGCCACAGGGCATATAGCGTGCGGGCCAGCGCCGGCGCATCGCCGACAAAATTAATACTCTGCTCCTGGCGTCCCTGTTCCAGCGCCGTGGCGATCAGGGCGACCACCCGGGAGGTTCCCTGTTCCAGCGCACCGCGCATATCTTCCGACAGATCGCACACTTCCGCCGAGAGTTTGACGGTCAGGCAACCGCTGATGGCGCCGCTGTTACAGAACTGACTCAGGGCCTGCTGAAAATAGGTCTGTAACCGGTCGCGATAATTACCGGCGCCGTGATTAAATAGCTGCGCCAGCTGGTGGTTATAGCCTGCATAATGGTGTTCCAGCATCGCTACGCCGAAAGCCTCTTTGGAACGAAAGTAATGGTAAAAAGAGCCTTTCGGCACCCCGGCGGTGCGCAACAGTTCGCTCAGCCCCATCCCGGTAAACCCTTTCTGCAGGCAGAGCTGTTCGCCAGTGATCAGCAGATGTTCGCGAGTATCATGTTCAGTTCGTCGATTCATGGGGCCTACTGTAGTAGACCGTTCGGTCTAGCGCAAGGGTTTTATCCGCGGCGGCGAGGAAAATATTCCCGGCGCCGCGGAGAGCCAGATCAGCGCTGGCGGCAACTGGCCAGAATATCCATCTGCGGCTGGTACAGGGCCGTATGGATATCCAGCATACCCAACATGGTATGAAACAGATTGTCCTGAGAGACCTCTTGCTTTGCCGCCATGGTGTTCAGGCATTGGGTATTGATACGGAAATTTTGCGCATAGCTACCGGATAACCAGAACAGAAAGGGGATGTGGGTCTGCCCGGACGGCGCCAGCATGTAGGGCGTGCCGTGCAGATAAATACCGTTTTCTCCCAGCGATTCGCCGTGATCGGAGAGATAAACCAGCGCCGTATTGAGCTTATCCGAGCGCTGCTTCAGGGCGTCGATAGTGTTACTGACAAGGGTATCGGTATACAAAATGGTATTGTCGTAAGTATTTATCAGTTGCTGCTGGCTGCAATCCTGAATCTGGTTGCTGTCGCAGGTGGGGGTAAAGCGGCGGAATTGCGGCGGATAGCGGCGGTAATAGGACGGGCCATGGCTGCCCATTAGGTGCAACACAATCACCGTATCCTGGCGAACGCCGTCGAGAATGTTGTTCAGGCGGTGTAACTGTATGCCATCCAGGCAGGCGCCGTTACTGCACAGATCATTAAGCTGCCATTGGGTCATATCGGTATGGGGAATTCGGTCGCAGGCCCCTTTACAACCGCCGTCGTTCTCGCGCCACAGCAGGTTAATCCCGGCGTGGGACATCACGTCGAGCAGTCCTTCCTGATGGCGCGCCAGGCTGGCGTCATACTGCTTGCGCGGCATGCCGGAGAACATACAGGGCACCGATACCGCGGTTTCGGTACCGCAGGAAGAGGCGTGGGAGAAAAAGACCACGTGTTGTTTTTTCAACTCCGGGTTGGTTTCGCGAGGGTAGCCGTTAAGGGAATAGTTGGCTGCCCGGGAGGCTTCGCCCACCACCAGAATCACGACGGTCTTCTTTTGCTGCCCCAACAATAGCGGCCCCTTACGGGCATCCTCGCCGATGCGGATAAGCGTCTTATCGCCGGCAAACCAGCGCGATTTGGCGTAGCCGGACAGGGCGCTGATGTAGTTAACCGGCGTCACCATTTTGACCACGCTTTTATTATTACGGAACAGCGAGGCGTAGTCTTTATAAAACACGGCGGCGATCAGGATTATCGCCAACAGCGCCGCCAGTACTGCGGCGAAGCGCATCGCCAGCGTGTACCACCAGCGATTGCCGCGTATTCGCACCAGCGCCAGCGCCAGGCCGGGGATGATGCCGCCTGCCAGCAGCCAGATCAGCAACTGCGGGGTAATCAGCGCCGTGGCTTCCTGGGAGTTGGTTTCGAACACGTTAACCATCATATTGCGGTCAATCACCGCGCCGTAGGCGGACATAAAGTAATTCACCGCCGCACAGCCGATCAGCAGTATCACCAGCACGGGTTTGCGCAACAGCGGCAGGTTAATGATGTTGAAGATAATCTGCCATCCGCAGAACAGCACTACCGGGATCGACAGGGCGAACAGCCACTCATGCAGCGAGGCGGGGGCGATAAGCTGCCAGGTACGGTGAATAAACAGCCCATTGATTGCGGTGAACAGCAGCGCACAGCCGCTATTAAAAACCGCATCGTTACACTGTAACTTTTTGATGAACGCCATAATCTTAGAATTGAAAAGTGGTTTATGGCGCTGACTATAAGCAACAAAGATTAGAACAACCTTAATGGGCTGTATCGCTTCAGGTGCGGAGGAAAGGTGATTGTGTTCGCTATTTCTGCCCGTAAGGTTGCATCCTGCGCCCGGGCAAGCTTCAATTGTATCAATACTGTTAACCAGGTGGCGTTGTGGCTGAGCAGCTTGAATTTTTCCCGGTACCAAGTCCCTGTCGCGGGATTTGCCAGGCGGATGAGAAAGGGTATTGCCGCGGCTGTATGCGCAGCCGCGAGGAGCGTTTTACCTGGCAAACCATGACCGATGCCCGCAAGCAGGAGGTACTGCGCCTGTGCCGCCAGCGGCTGCTGCGCAAATTACGCGCAAACAAAGCGCAATCCCCGGAAGAACCTCAACAACCTTCACTGTTTTGAGTGCGTCAGCCGTTATACTGGCGGGCAGCGATCAACAAGGATATCAATTATGGTACAGCGAATTGTGATGGCCCCCCAGGGCCCGGCGTTTTCCCGGCTGGTGATGGGCTACTGGCGGTTGATGGAGTGGAATATGTCCGCGGGTCAACTGGCCGGATTTATTGAGCAACATCTCGACCTTGGCATTACTACGGTCGATCATGCGGATATTTACGGCGGCTATCGCTGTGAAGCCGCTTTCGGCGATGCGCTGCGCCTGGCGCCGCACCTGCGCCAGCGCATGGAAATCGTCACCAAGTGCGGTATCGCCACCACGGCGCACCCGGATAACGTTATCGGCCATTATATTACTGACCGCGATCATATCATCCACAGCGCCAATGCCTCACTGCGCCATCTCGGCACTGATTATCTCGATCTGCTGTTGATTCACCGTCCGGATCCGCTGATGGATGCCGATGAAGTGGCGGAGGCGTTTATCGCCCTGCACCAGAGCGGTAAAGTGCGCCACTTCGGGGTGTCTAACTTTACGCCTGCGCAGTTTACCCTGTTGCAGTCGCGGCTGCCGTTTACCCTCGCCACCAACCAGGTGGAGATCTCTGTGGTCCATCAACCGCTGTTGCTCGACGGCACCCTCGACCAGCTCCAGCAGTTGCGCATCCGCCCGATGGCGTGGTCCTGTCTGGGGGGCGGTCGGTTGTTCAGCGATGACGCCTTCCAGGCGCTGCGCGATGAACTGCAAAAAGTGATGGATGAAACCAGCGCCAGTACCATCGAGCAGGTGGTGTATGCGTGGATACTGCGTCTGCCGTCGCAGCCAGTGCCGATTATCGGCTCCGGGAAGATCGAGCGGGTTCGTTCAGCGGTTAAGGCGCTGGATGTTGAATTATCGCGTCAGCAGTGGTTCCGAATCCGAAAGGCGGCGCTGGGCTATGATGTTCCTTGAGTTAATGCATCACCATGTTTTAGTCTCACTTATGCCCGCTTAATGCGGGCTATATATACTGATAAATAAGGAGAAAACATGAAACGTCTTACTCTGGCAGCGATTTCCCTTTTTGCCTGCGCCGCTGTTCAGGCAACCAGCAAAGATGTCGAAATGCATGTGGTCACCGGCGAGGGTATCGGCGCCGCGGCAGGCCATGTGACTATCAGTGAAACGCCGGAAGGGCTGATGTTTACCCCGCAACTGAAAGGGTTGCCGGAAGGTGAACACGGCTTTCACGTCCACGCCAAAGGAAGTTGTGAATCCACTACGGTGGACGGCAAGACGGTAGCCGCCGGCGCGGCGGGCGGCCATTTTGATCCGGCCAATACCGGCAAACACCTTGGTCCGGAAGGCGACGGCCATCTCGGCGATCTGCCGGTGCTGGAAGTCAATGCCCAGGGCGAAGCCACTAAAGCGGTCACCGCGCCGCGCATCAAGAAACTCAGTGAGATCGAAGGGCTGGCGCTGATGGTGCATGCCGGCGGCGATAATATGTCCGACCATCCGAAACCGCTGGGCGGTGGCGGCGATCGCGTGGTTTGCGGCGTGATTAAGTAATCGCCGGCTGTGTGATATCTCCTGGCGGCGCCTGTTCCAGTTGTTGTAGCGAACAGTACAGCCGCCAGACCAGCGTCGCCAGTTCCCGGGCGTCCGGGCTGTGATGGCGCGTCAGGGTATGGCAAATGCGCTGCAATTCCGCCAGTGTCTCCGCCAGCGGCCGGTGCTGCACCCCGCGTACGCTCATGACGTTACGCAGCGCCGCGATACAGATGTCGCGCACCTGCGACAGCGGGTCGGAACGGGTTTCCCAGGCGCGCAGTTGCCAGACCACGTGGCTACAGTTGAGCAGTACCACCCCCCAGCGTAGCAGCCAGCGGCGCGCGACCTCATCCTTACTATTACTGAGCTGGTTAATATGGTGATAAACCAGCGATTCGAACTGGCTTTCGTTAAGACCGGGTTTACGGCTGAGTTGATCGACAAATCCGCGCCGGATAGCGCGAATATGGCGACGGCTTTTGCGCGAATCGGAACTGGGGCGCAGCAGTGAGAACGCCACCCACGACATGCCCACGCCGATCACTTTGGCGAGATTTTCGTTGAGAAACCCGGAAAAGTCATAGGTCGGAGGATTGGTCACCGCAATAAACGATCCCATAAAGACTATAAGTTGCCCCCACAGCCCGGCGTATTTTTTCATCTGCAGCTTCAGTAACTGCATGGTGATGAGCAGCGGCACCAGAAACAGCAGGAATTGCCATAGTTCGGTGATTTGTACCATCAGGCCAAATTTGACGACGAAGCTGAACAGCGACAGTAGCACCAGTGTGCGCATCAGTAACGTCAGCGAGCCGTGGGGCGATGGCGCCGATGAATAGAGAACGCAGCTGATCGCCGCCAGCGCCAGGGCGCTATCGCCCGCGTCCCACTGGGTGGCAATACACCATGCGCCGACGCCAGTGATCACGCAGAAAGTGCGCAGGGCGCTCCAGGCAGCTTCCGCATTGTCGGTATGGCGTGCCAGTGACGGTGTCACGGGAGGGCTGATTGCCGATTCTGGCGTCTCGTTCTCCAGTTGGCGTAACCAGCGGCTGCTGTCGAGGTATTGCCAGCAAAAATAGCGCAGTCGTTGCCAGAAAGCTCGCTGGCGGTAGTCAGCGTCGTCTGTCGGAAGAATCGGCGCCAGCAGGCGAGCGACGCTGTATTTATCGGCGCCCGGTCGCGCCAGTTCGGCGAGCAGCGCATCCAGGGTCGGCCAGAGGTGCGGCGGCGGCTCCGGCCAGTTGAGCAGAATACGCCGCAGGCCGGAAATAATGCTGGTCAGGCGCAACTGTTGATGGAGCAGATAGTTGAGCAGATTATTCTGGCGCCGGAAGCGGTAGTGACTCCAGAAGGCCTGAATGCGCAGCAAATTCATGGTCATGATCTGCCCGATAACCGATTCGTGCGCCGAGCGAATTGCATCGGTGGTTTCCGCTTTCCATAGCAGACTGGCGTGTTCCAGCAGGCGAGCGTGCATGTTTTTCAGGGCGGCGATTAGCGCGGCGCCGTCCGAGGTGCTGGGGAGCACCATCATCATAAACCCGCCGCACAGGATGCCGACAATGACTTCGCAGACGCGGGACTGGGCTATTTCCCACAGCTCGGTGATATCGCTGATATTGATGGTCGGAAAGGCGATGATGGCCGCGGTATAACCCGCCAGCGCGAAAGCGTAGGCGGCATTATTCTGGTACTGACTGGAAACCCACGTACAGGCGGCCAGCCAGGTGGCCATCGCCAGAGTGAACAGCCATGGGTCGTTGAGGGTATGACCGGCAATAATCAGCGCCGCGGTGGCGCCGATCAGGCTTCCAATGCTGCGCCCGAGGCTTTTACTGATCACCCCCCCGACAGTGGGGAAACTGACCACCGCGGCGGAAGTCATCGCCCAGTAGGGCTCGTCGAGTTGCAGAGTGTAGGCAATGCTCAGCGCCAGCGCCATCGCGATACTGTTGCGCAGCGCATAGCGCCACTGTCCGGGATTGGCTTTGCCCCAGGGCGTGGCAGACCAGGCGCGGGCGGCGAGTTTTATCATCGCTTTACGGCCGCAGTGAGACGGTACAGGTGGTCCCTGACACCAGCGTGACATCCTCCGGCAGCGCATCAAGGCGAATACGTACCGGCACGCGCTGGGCAAGCCGCACCCAGGGGACATTGGGTTTTACATCTGGCACCAGGTCGCTGCTGTTTTCTACACTCTGGTCGTAGATAGCGCGCCCGATACTGTCTACCGTACCGCTCAGATGACGGCGATCGCTGTAGAGTATGATCTGCGCTTTATCGCCAGTTTTAATGTTGCGCAGTTTGGTTTCTTCAAAATAGCCGATGACATAGAAGGAGTGGCTGTCTACCAGTGCGAATACCGGTTTGCCGGCGCTGGCATAGTTGCCTTCCCGGGCGCTGAGATTGGTTACCCAGCCGTCTACCGGCGCTTTAACCGTCGCCTGCTCCTGCTGCCAGCGCGCCTGTTGTAGTGTGGCTTCGGCGACTTTCACATTGGCCCGGGCGGCCTTCAGGTTCAGGTTGGCGGTATCGAGATCTTCGGCGGAGATGTAGTTATCCGGCAGGTTGCGGCGGCGGCTGGCTTCATGATTGGCTTTGGCGAGGTCGGACTGCGCTCTGGCCAGTTGCGCTTCGGCATTGAGCTCTGCGATGTGGAAAGGCGTCGTGTCGAGAGTAAACAGCACATCGCCGGCTTTAACGAACTGATTATCCCTGACCTCGAGCCGGGTGATGGCGCCGGATACCTGCGGCGTGATACTGACCTGCTCGGCGCGCACTTTGCCGTCGCGGGTCCATGGGGATTGCATGTAGTAATTCCACAGTAACCATCCGACCACCAGGGCGAGGGCGAAAACCAACAGCGTGGAAAAATATTTCAATGTTTTCAATGTCATGGTGTTACCATATCACCAGCAGAACCAGAGCGGCGCACACTGAGAGCGAAAAAAGCGACAGATCCATCAGCGTCGGGTGCCAGATATCCCCGGAATACATCCAGTCGCGGAGTAGCCGGTGCAGAAAAAGCCAGATAAAAAAGCCCAGCAAAACGGCCCGAAAGCCGGGCGGAAAGTAGACGGAGGCGCCTACCACCAGGTCCTGTAACGGGAAACCGACGCTGTAAAATGAGAGGTTCACTTCAGATAATCCTTTAAATTGTCAGCCATGACTGCCGTTTCCCATTACATAGTTGTAGAATGAAATTATAGCTGTCTGCATAACATCAGCAAAAGTAAGGATTTAGTTTTTGTGGAATAAGCCTGCGTCACAGTGTAAAAGTAGTATAATAACTTAGCAAGCTAATTATAAGGAGATGAAATTGGAATCGCCATTAGGATCTGACCTTTCACGTTTGGTGCGAATCTGGCGTGCTCTGATTGATCATCGCCTGAAACCTCTGGAGTTAACGCAGACTCATTGGGTCACACTGCATAATATTCATCAGTTGCCCCCCGATCAGTCGCAAATTCAGTTGGCCAAGGCGATAGGGATTGAGCAGCCTTCCCTGGTTCGTACACTCGATCAGCTTGAGGAAAAGGGGCTAATATCCCGTCACACCTGCGCCAGCGATCGCCGGGCGAAACGGATCAAATTAACGGATAAAGCCGCGCCAATTATTGCCGGGATGGAGGAAGTGATCGCCAAAACCCGCGGCGAAATTCTTGCTGGAATTAGTGATGAAGAACAGGCATTGCTGATTGACCTGATATCCCGGCTGGAACAGAACATTATTTCCCTGCAATCACGGGACTGATTCTGGATCGGTAAAAGCCTCGTTGCTGGGGCTTTTGCGGTTGCCGATTTCCTGCACCTTTCTCTTTCTGCGGCGCGAGCCGACATATTTTTACGCCCGCTTATTGTGCCAATATCTGCCATAAAGCAATCGCCATGCGATGATAATACGCGTCGATGCTATTCAGGATTGGCAAAAGCAGGGCAGCCAAAATGCTGCCCGATGAGATTAGCGAGGGGAAACGGTAATTTGCGAACCGTTGCTGGCCATGCTGACGCGCTGGCCGACGGAGAAGCGGGAAGAACCCTGTTTCTGCACTACCATGATGGTATTACCGTCATCCTTACGGATTTCCAGCTCAACCCCGGTAGTTTTATTCAGGCTGCTCTGGACGCCCTGACCGGCAACGCCGCCCGCGACAGCGCCTGCCGCCGTAGCCAGTGAACGGCCAGTGCCGCCGCCGATAGTATTACCCAGAAAGCCGCCCAGTACCGCGCCGCCGATAGCGCCGATGACATTGCCATCTTCGCCGCCCTGGATTTGAACCTCGCGCACATGCACGATGGTCCCATAGGTTACGCTCTGAACCTGTTTGGCTTCTGATGCGGAATAGACATCGCCGGAAAGCGTATTATTGCTAACGCAGCCCGCCAGGGTTAGTCCGACCAGAGAAACTGCCAGTACGCGCAAAATCATTATGACTCTCCTGTTCACTTTCAAACACTCTGACGAGTATCCATCAATAACTAAATTATAGGGTATTTGACCACCTTATTGCAGGGGGTTCACCCGGTCACTGTAAAAATAATAAAAGATTGCGCATTAACAGTGAATAAATCAGCGCGTGATATTCTATGAACCGGATTGATTAACGTGTGGCACAGTTTGTTAGAAAGCATTAATAAATCATAGTATTGCCTGGCGCTTTATGGTGGACTACAGCAAATGCTGCCGGGAGGCTAAGGAACACTGATGAGATCGGGTCGTTATATTGGGGTGATGTCAGGAACCAGCCTTGACGGTGTGGACGTGGTGTTAGCCGCCATAGATAAAACGCTGGTTGCCCAGCAGGCCAGCTATAGTCACCCGATTCCGCTGGCGCTGAAGCAGGATATCCTGGCTATCTGCCAGGGGCAGCCGCTGACCCTGTCGCAGCTCGGCCAGCTTGACACGCGTCTGGGGCGGCTGTTCGCCGAGGCGGTACTCACGCTGATGCGCCGCGAAGGGCTGACTCCCGGCGATGTGGCGGCGATAGGCTGCCACGGCCAGACCGTCTGGCATGAGCCTGGCGGCGAGGCGCCAAATACGCTGCAGATTGGCGATAATAACCAGATTGTTGCTCATACCGGGGTGACGGTGGTCGGGGATTTCCGGCGTCGCGATATGGCGCTCGGGGGCCAGGGCGCGCCGCTGGTGCCGGCGTTTCACCACGCGCTGCTGGGGCACCCGGTTGAACGGCGGATGGTGCTGAATATCGGCGGTATCGCCAACCTTTCGTTACTGATTCCCGGCAGCCCGGTGCGCGGTTTCGACACCGGCCCCGGCAATATGCTCATGGATGCCTGGATCTGGCGTCAGCAGGGTAAAGCTTTTGATAAAGACGCACAGTGGGCCCGCCGCGGTAAAGTGGTGACGCCGCTACTGCAGCAAATGCTCAGCGATGCCTATTTTTCCGCGCCGGCGCCGAAAAGCACCGGGCGGGAATATTTCAATTACGGCTGGGTCGAACGCCATCTGCGTCAGTTCCCGCTGCTGGCGCCGGAAGATGTTCAGGCGACTCTCGCAGAACTGACGGCGGTGACGATTGCCGAAGAGGTGATGCTCAGCGGCGGCTGTGAACGTCTGCTGGTCTGCGGCGGCGGAAGCCGCAACCCGCTATTGATGGCCCGGCTGGCGGCGCTGCTGCCGGGAACCGAGGTTGGACCGACGGATGCGTTTGGCATCAGCGGCGACGATATGGAAGCGCTGGCCTTTGCCTGGCTGGCGTTCCGCACACTCTCCGGCCTGCCGGGGAACTTACCTTCGGTCACCGGCGCCGGGCAGTCGACAGTTCTCGGGGCGATTTATCCGGCCAATCCGCTGCATTATCAGAGTTAACCGCATTTTACCTGCGGCGCTGCGCGGTAGACTTTGAGGGATAACTCCCCCGGGGGAGCGGAACTGATCGGGACATGACAATGAAAAAAGCGCTTTTACTGGCATTACCTGTTTTTTTGACTGGCTGTAGCTACTACAACGCGTTTCTGGAACGTATGAATACCGATACGCTACAGTATCAGTGCGAGGAGAAGCCCCTGACCGTGAAGTTGAACAATCAGCGCCAGCAGGTCAGCTTTGTGTATGACAACCAGTTGTTGACCCTGAAACAGGGGCTGTCCGCTTCTGGCGCCCGTTATTCCGACGGTATCTATGTTTTCTGGTCGAAAGGCGACAGCGCGACGGTTTATCACCGGGATAGTATCGTACTGAATAACTGCCAGTTACAGGCGCCGGCGCGTTGAGATTTCTTGACGGGGGGCGCAGAATAAGCCCACCCGAAGATTTCCCGGAACAACGCCATGACTGACCAGGAAGACCTGCAACTTATCGCCCATTTGCGCCGCGAATACACCAAAGGCGGCCTGCGGCGCCACGATCTTACCGACCATCCCCTCGAACTGTTTGAACGCTGGCTGAAGCAGGCCTGCGAGGCGCGTCTCGCCGATCCTACCGCGATGGTCGTGGCGACGGTGGATGAAACGGGCCAGCCATATCAGCGAATTGTCCTGCTCAAGCATTTTGATGAGCGCGGTCTGGTGTTTTATACCAACCTTGGTAGCCGTAAGGCCCACCATATTGACGTAAACCCGCGCGTTAGCCTGCTGTTTCCGTGGCATATGCTGGAGCGCCAGGTGATGGTGCAGGGTAAAGCTGAACGTCTCTCCACCCTTGAAGTGATGAAATATTTCCACAGCCGGCCCCGGGACAGCCAGATCGGCGCCTGGGTGTCGAAGCAGTCCAGCCGCATCTCGGCGCGCGGTATTCTGGAAAGCAAATTCCTCGAACTGAAACAGAAATTCCAGCAGGGCGAAGTCCCGTTGCCCAGTTTCTGGGGCGGATTTCGCGTCAGTATTGAGCAAATGGAGTTCTGGCAGGGCGGCGCGCACCGTCTGCATGACCGTTTTTTATACCAGCGCGCCGGCGAGCAGTGGACCATCGACCGGTTAGCCCCCTGAATTGAGGGAATTTGATGTGTTAAGCGCTGGCACTCCGCGGGCTGGCGCTTTATGCTATGGCTCCTTATTTTTCATTTTCTTTCGCCAGAGAGGCGAAAAGCCGTGTACCGGCAAAGGTGCAGTCGTTTATACATGGAGAATTTGATGGCAAGCAATCTTATCCAGCAATTGCAAGAGCGGGGCCTGGTCGCCCAGGTAACGGATGAGGCGGCATTAGCAGAGCGCCTGGCCCAGGGGCCAATCGCACTGTATTGCGGCTTTGATCCGACTGCCGACAGCTTGCATTTGGGCCATCTGGTTCCGTTACTTTGCCTGAAGCGTTTCCAGTTAGCCGGTCATAAGCCGGTAGCGCTGGTGGGGGGAGCGACCGGTCTTATCGGCGACCCGAGCTTTAAGGCAGCCGAACGTAAACTCAATACCACAGAAACCGTCCAGCAGTGGGTGGATAAAATCCGCCGCCAGGTCGCGCCATTCCTCGATTTTGACTGTGGCGACAATTCCGCTATCGCCGCCAACAACTATGACTGGTTTGGCGATATGAACGTGCTGACGTTCCTGCGTGATATCGGCAAACACTTCTCTGTGAATCAGATGATCAACAAAGAAGCGGTGAAACAGCGTCTCAACCGCGACGACGTCGGGATCTCCTTCACTGAGTTTGCCTATAACTTGCTGCAGGGCTACGATTTCGCCTGTCTCAACAAACTGCATGGGGTGGCGCTGCAGATTGGCGGCTCCGATCAGTGGGGCAACATTACTTCCGGTATCGATTTGACCCGTCGTCTGCACCAGAACCAGGTGTTCGGTCTGACAGTGCCGCTGATCACCAAAGCGGACGGCACCAAATTTGGTAAAACGGAAGGCGGCGCAGTCTGGCTGGATCCGAAGAAAACCAGTCCCTACAAATTCTACCAGTTCTGGATCAACACCGCCGATGCCGACGTGTACCGCTTCCTGAAGTTCTTTACCTTCATGTCCCTGGAAGAGATTAACGCGCTGGAAGAAGAAGATAAGAACAGCGGAAAAGCGCCACGCGCCCAGTACGTGCTGGCGGAAGAGGTAACGCGTCTGGTGCATGGCGAGGAGGGACTGGAAGCGGCTAAGCGTATTACCGCCAGCCTGTTCAACGGAACCCTGAGCGATCTCAGCGAGGCGGATTTCGAGCAACTCGCCCAGGACGGCGTACCGATGGTGGAAATGGCCGCCGGGGCCGATCTGCAACAGGCGCTGGTCGATTCAGAATTGCAGCCTTCCCGCGGTCAGGCGCGGAAAACCATCGCTTCTAACGCGGTTACCGTGAACGGTGAGAAGCAGGCGGATCCGGAGTATGTGTTCTCCGACGCCGATCGCCTCTTTGGCCGCTACACGCTGCTGCGCCGGGGTAAGAAAAACTACTGCCTGGTGTGCTGGAAATAAGCGTAATACCCCAGGGGGCGTGGCGAATACCACGCCCCTTATCTTTTGCAAACAGATACAGATAACCGCGTTCTTCCATCCGGATAAACCAATGAAAAATATTCTCGCCATTCAGTCTCACGTGGTATTCGGCCATGCGGGCAACAGCGCCGCTGAGTTTCCGATGCGCCGCCTGGGGGCTAATGTCTGGCCGCTTAATACGGTTCAGTTTTCTAACCATACCCAGTACGGCCAGTGGACCGGGAGCGTGATGCCGCCGGCGCATCTTAATGAAATAGTGCAGGGCATCGCCAGTATCGGGCAGCTCAGGCGCTGCGATGCGGTGCTGAGTGGCTATCTGGGGTCGGCGGAACAGGGGGAGCATATTCTGGGTATTGTGCGCCAGGTAAAAGCGGCCAACCCGCAGGCGCTGTACTTTTGCGACCCGGTGATGGGCCATCCGGAGAAGGGCTGCATTGTGGCGCCGGGCGTCGCTGAGTTTCACACCCGCTACTCGCTGCCGGCCAGCGATATCATCGCTCCGAATCTGCTGGAGCTGGAGATGCTCAGCGGGCAGCAGGTTAACCATGTCGCACAGGCGGTGTCCGCCGCCCGGGCGCTGATCGAACAGGGGCCGGGTATTGTGCTGGTGAAACACCTGGCGCGGGCCGGTTATCAGCGCGATCGCTTTGAGATGCTGCTGGTGACACGCGATGAGGCGTGGCATATCAGCCGTCCGCTGGTGGATTTTGGCGAGCGCCAGCCGGTAGGGGTGGGTGATGTAACCAGCGGCCTGCTGCTGGTGAAGTTGCTTCAGGGAGCGACTCTGCGCGATGCGCTGGAACATATCACCGCCGCGGTGTATGAAGTGATGCTGACCACCAAACAGATGCAAGAGTATGAACTACAGGTGGTCGCCGCCCAGCAGCGAATCGCCCACCCGGAGCACTACTTCAGCGCCAGCGCGCTTTAAAAGTTCTCACTGAGCGGGGAACCCCCCGCTCAGCCGATCAAAGACCTTCTGCCGCCAGCGCCGCCGCTACCGACGGACGCGCTTTCATCCGCGCCATAAACTGTTCAATATGGCTTAACCCGGACATCTCCAGCTTAACGGCTACCGCCCAGCGCAGTACGTTATACAAATAGGCGTCGGCGATGGTAAAGCGCAGACCCATCAGCCACTGTTTGTCCGCCAGTTGCTCATTGACATACTGTAGTTTTTTCTCCAGCGCTGCCCTGGCGACGGGCTTGTAGTCCTCCGGCGTATCCGGGCGGAACAGCGGGGTAAATCCTTTGTGGAGTTCGGTCGCGATGTAGTTCAGCCATTCCAGGGTGTGGTAACGGGTCATGCTGCCGGTGGGCGCCAGCAACTGGCGGTCCGCCACGTTATCGGCCAGGTACTGCATAATCACCACCGCCTCAGTGATCAGGGAACCATCATCCAGCAACAGCGCCGGAATCATGCCTTTTGGGTTGATGGCGTAGAAATCATCGCCGTTTTCCAGCTTTTTATGCGCCAGATCCACGGTGACCAGTGTGAAGTCGAGGCCGGTTTCACGTAATACGATATGGGGCGCGAGCGAACAGGCGCCTGCTTTGTAGAACAGTTTCATCGCTTTCTCCTTATGGGCCGGTTAACGGTATGTTAGTGCGATGGCGGGTAAAAAAAAAGCCGCTAACCGAGGGTTAGCGGCATAACGAACATTTTCTTTTTTAAACGGCGGCGGTGTCGCGGCGGGTAGCCGGTTGATCGTCCTGAGTCATGCGATTGAGCTTTGGCGCGGTCAACAGCATCAGCAGCGCAATTACCCCGGTGGCGATGCCAATCTGCATAAACACCCGGCCATAAACTTCCAGCGACATCAGCGGATCGGTGACGTTTTCCGGTACCGCCATCAGGTTGGCGACTTTACCGGCGATGATCGCCGCGCCGGCGGTGGTCAGGAACCAACTGCCCATAATGAAGCCCATCAGGCGCTGAGGCACCAGTTGCGCCACCATGGCCAGCCCCAGACCGGAGATCATCAGCTCGCCAAAGCTCTGTAGCGCGTAGCTGAGGATCAGCCAGTTTACTGACACAATCCCGGCGTCGGTGGCGAATTTAGTACCCAGCGGCAGTACCAGGAAGGCGCAGGAGCACAAGACCATGCCGATAGCGAATTTATGCGGCATCGGCAGGCGATCGCCCATCTTGTTGTAGATGGCGGCAAGAATCGGGCTGCCAATCATGATCCAGAACGGGTTCAGCGCCTGATACTGCTCGGGTTCAAAGGCAATGCCGAGAATCGAATGCTCGACGTTGCGGATGGCGAAGAAGTTGAGTGAGGTCGGCATCTGGCTGTAAAGCACAAAGAACACCACCGCTTCCAGCATCAGGATAAAGGCCACAATCATTTTCCGGCGTGCGGCGCCGTGCATAGCAAAGGCTTCTTTGGCGAAAATGATAATGATCCCCAGCGCGATGAGACCCAGCGCAATACGGGCGATCTCCTGGTTATGCAGCAGCCAGGTGGCAATAGCTACCAGCACCACGATACCGACCAGAGTGGCAAACAGCTTGCCGAGGTGCACTGGCTGGAAGTCTGGTTTTGACCCGTGGTCCTTGACCCACTTGCGGCAGAACATGAAATTAACCAGCGTAATCAGCATTCCCACCACGCTGAGCGCAAAGGCGACGCTCCAGCCGAAGCGCGCCGCCAGCCATGGCGTGGCCAGCATAGAGAAAAACGAACCGATGTTGATGGACATATAATACATGGTAAAGGCGCCATCAAGACGCGGATCGTCTTTGCTGTAGCAGGTAGACAGCAGGGCAGAAGGGTTGGCTTTAAACAAGCCATTACCCACCGCGATAGTCGCCATACCGGCATAAACCACCGCCGCGTCGTGGCCGGACCAGGCGACCAGCGCGTACCCCAGCGCCAGTACTATCGAACCGAGTACGATAACCCGTTTGGAGCCCAGGACTTTATCTCCTAACCAGCCGCCAATGGCGACCAGACCGTACACCAGCGCACTAAAGGAAGAGAAGAGCGTGATGGAGTCCGCTTCGGACATTCCCAGTTGCTTCACCAGGTAGACGGCCATGATTCCCTGCAGGCCGTAGTAACCAAAACGCTCCCATAATTCTATAGAGAAGATGAGATAGAACGATTTCGGTTGTTTGAAAGCGTTCAGACTCACGCTTTCTGCTGGTTTCTTGTTTGCAGTCGACACATATACCTCTTATTTTTTAACCCAACTTAATGGGGCTTCGTGCAGAGTGTTGCCGCCAGGGCAGCCACTTTTTTTGGTTATAGGGAGGGAAAAACGGATGGTAATGTACATCATCCGGCGCTTTCAGGCAAGGGCTTTGTAATGATCTGTTACATTTAAATTGTCTGAAATAATGCTCGACAGATTAGCTATCACATCAGCGTTAAATTTTATTAAAAATGGCAATGGTGATTTTTTATTTCCCACGAATAGCAAAAATAAGATTTATAGTTTCATATTCTGCTGTTTTGTCTGTTATCTGGTGAATATGACCGGTTTTACAAAAATTGACGGTTCAATACTCTATGTAAATTCAATGGTAGCGTTTTCACGAATGACTGTTGTTAGCGATTATTTTACTCATGTTTAACACCAGGTTATCAAATTGATGTAGGTCACACTTCAGGAGAAAATTTTCGATGTGAAAAAATAATCTACCAGTTTTATCCGTAACTATGGGTGATTAATCGTATCTATGGATTATCAGTAGCAGCTCTGCGAGGATATGCGCCGCTTGCCAGCATGGCGAGAGAACTGGTCGGAATGGCGGGAGAAAAACTGGATTTTGAGCGACTTACACCCGCGTATTATCTGGCGGTGCGTCACCGGATGATCCGCGGCGTTGCGCAGGATCATCCGTTACGATCAGGGATAGACTTTCTCTTTAAATTCGCACAGATCTTCTATCAGGCAGGAGCCACAGCGCGGTTTACGGGCGATACAGGTGTAGCGGCCGTGGAGTATCAGCCAGTGATGGCAGTCAACTTTAAACTCGCCGGGAACCACTTTTAGCAGTTTCTCTTCTACCTGCTCGACATTGTTACCTGGCGCAAAGCCGGTGCGATTGCAGACCCGGAAAATATGCGTATCCACAGCAATGGTCGGCCAGCCGAAGGCGGTATTGAGCACCACATTAGCGGTTTTTCTGCCGACGCCGGGCAACGCTTCCAGTGCGGCCCTGTCTTCCGGCACGGCGCCGCCGTGCTGCTCCAGCAGGATCCGACAGGTTTTGATGACATTTTCAGCCTTGCTGTTAAACAGGCCAATGGTCTTGATGTATGACTTCACCCCCTCAACGCCCAGATCCAGCATTCCCTGGGGCGTGTTGGCTATCGGATACAGTTTAGCGGTCGCTTTGTTGACGCTAACATCCGTCGCCTGGGCTGACAGCAGTACAGCGATTAACAGCTCAAACGGCGAACTGAAGTTAAGTTCGGTGGTGGGATGTGGGTTGGCATCCCGCAGCCGGGTAAGAATTTCCCGGCGTTTGACATTGTTCATGATGCGTTCCCTTGCTCTGCGGCGATCGGCTGTTCGCTGACGGCGCGAGCGCGCCGCGCTTTCATTTTTTCATCAATCAGGTATTTCCCCGCCAGCATCAGTCCCAGGCCGATAAAAGCGCCAGGGGGCAGCATCGCCAGCAGGAATGGCGTATCAGTATGGAATATTTCAACGCGCAATACTTTCGCCCAGTCCCCCAGCAGACTGTCGGCGCCGTCGAACAGGGTACCGTTACCGAGGATTTCGCGTATGGCGCCGAGGACAAACATGGCGCTGGTGGCGCCCAGTCCGATAGCGAATCCATCCAGCGCGGAGTGGAATACGCCGTTGCGCGCGGCAAAAGCTTCCGCCCGACCCACTACGATACAGTTGGTGACAATCAGCGGAATAAAAATCCCCAGCGACTGGTACAGGCCGAACGCATAAGCGTTGATCAGCATTTGAACGATGCTCACCACGGCGGCGATGATCATCACATAGATAGGGATCCGCACCGCCGGCGGCATCCAGCGACGGCAGGCCGATATGGCGCTGTTGGTCAGCGTCAGTACCAGCGTGGTGGCCAGTCCCAGACCCAGCGCGTTGGTGGCCGTGGAGGTCACCGCCAGCAGTGGGCACAGACCGAGCAACTGTACCAGCGCCGAGTTGTTTTTCCACAATCCGTCGATGAAGATTGTTTTTACATTACTCATGGCTTTCTCCACAGGCCGGTAAATCGGACAGGCGGGCAGGAATGTTCTGCGCCGCCAGTCCGGCGCGTTTAACCGCATTTACGACCGCGCGCGGGGTAATGGTGGCGCCGGTAAACTGGTCAAATTCGCCGCCGTCTTTTTTCACCGCCCAGCGATGGTCACTGGCGCCCGCGATCGCCTGACCGGTGAAACGGGTGATCCAGTCGCTGATGCGCAGCTCAATTTTATCCCCCAACCCGGGGGTTTCATGGTGCTCAGTGACCCTGACCCCGCGCACAGTGTTATTGAAATCCGCGCCGACCAACAACTGTATCGCGCCAGAATAGCCGTCCGGCGCGGTCACGTCCATAATGACGCCGCGTGGCGCGCCATCTTTCCGGGCGATATAAATATGCCGCTCGCCGGGACCCAGTTGCGGATCCGTGTACAGATAACACTCCTGTAAGGGATTGTTATCATAGAATTCTGCCGGCATTACCTGATCGAACAGCGCTTTCTGTTGAATGGTCGCCTGCCGGGCAATCGTCGGCCTGGTGAGCTGGTTAACTACGGCGGTCAGCCCGGTAGTGAGCGCGGCGAAAATCGCCAGGGTTGCTCCATGTTTTTGTAATGTTTTTAACATGGTGGTTCCTTAGCGATGGCCATATACCCGGGGGCGGGTGTAGTAATCAATCAGCGGCACGGTAATGTTGGCCAACAGAACGGCAAAGGCTACGCCGTCCGGATAGCCGCCCCAGGTGCGAATCAGCCAGACCAACAGACCGGCCAGCGCCGCGTAAATCAAACGCCCGCGGCGGGTGGTCGAGGCAGTCACCGGATCGGTAAGAATAAAGAAGGCGCCGATCATTGTCGCCCCGGAAAAAAGATGGATCAGCGGCGAGGCGCACTGGGTCGGCGCCAGCAGCCAGCCGATGGTGGAACACAGCAGCAGCGCGCCCAGGAATGCGGCCGGGATATGCCAGCGGATGGCGCCTTTCCACAATAACAGTAAGCCGCCGACTGACCAGGCCAGGTTCACCCATTGCCAGCCCGGGCCGCCAAGAACGCCCTGCAAACCTGGGGTTTGCAGCAATTCCGGCACGCTGTGGCCGGCGCGCAGCCCGGTTTTAAAGGTATCCAGCGGCGTCGCCTGGCTAATGCCGTCGATACCCATTTTTAACTCCTGCATGGTTATTCCCGCAGCAGTGTGGCCGGTAAAAATGACCCGGAGCGCATCAACCAGCCCCGGCGACGTGGCGGCCAGCGACGCAGACGGCAGCCAACTGGTCATCTGTACCGGAAAAGAGATCAACAACACCACATAGCCGATCATGGCCGGGTTGAAGGGATTATGCCCCAGGCCGCCATACAACTGTTTTGCGATGATAACTGCAAATAGAGTACCGAGAATCACCATCCACCAGGGCGCCAGTGGGGGAATACTGGCTCCCAGCAACAGGCCGGTTAACAGCGCGGAATGATCGCTCAGGGTGGCCCTGACCGGCATTTTGCGTAGCCGGGCGACCAGCGCTTCGCCGGCCCAGGCGGTGATGGCCGCCAGCAGTAACTGGTATAGCGTTCCCCAGCCGAAAAAGAACCACTGGGTCGCGACGGCCGGAATCATGGCCAGAATGACCAGCAGCATAATGCGCGATGTCTGGCGCTGATTATGGGTATACGGGGAGCTTGCGATTCTGAAAACCATTTAGTTATCCTGGGGTAACTGCCGGGCGGCTTTACGGGCTTTCGCGCGGGCAATCGCGGCCTCGACAGCGGCTTTGCGCGGATCGACCGCGACCGTTTCTGCGATTGAGGCAGCGGTAGCTGCGGGCGCTGCGCTGGCGGCAGGCTCAGCGGCGGTCTGTTCTGGCGGCCGGGCGGCTTTACGGGCTTTCGCGCGGGCAATCGCGGCCTCGACGGCGGCTTTGCGCGGATCGACGCCTGCGATTTCTTCCGCGTCGGACGCCGGAGTGCCGGTTGTCATTTCCGCGAGGCGAGCTTTTTCCGCCTGTCTGGCGCGTGCCTGGGCTTTCCGCGCTTCGCGCGCCGCGATTGCCGCCTGGTTATCCGGTTCAGCGTCGCGCTGAATGACTATCGACTGCGTCGCCGCGGCGTTTTTGGCTTTAATTCTTTCCAGCGCCTGAGTGATTGCGCTCTGATCGGCACTGCCTGGCTGAACGGCAGCTTTCTTATGGCGATCCTGGCGCGCGGCCTTTTCACGTTCCAGCCGCAGCTGGCGCGCTTCAAAACGCATTTTGGCCTGAGCAGTGCGGCGCGCCTCTTCATCTATTTCGCGAATATCCGCTTTTTCTTCCCGGAAATATTGCACCAGCGGAATATTACTGGGACATACCCAGGCACAGGCGCCGCATTCGATGCAGTCGGCGATATTATGCGCCGCCGCTTTATCATGCTGCTTACCTTTGCTGAACCAATAGAGTTGCTGAGGCAATAGATCGGCCGGGCAAGCTTCCGCACAGGCGCTACAGCGTATACAGCCCTGTTCTTCGCCAGGGGGACCCATCTCCTGTTCCGCAGGCGCCAGCAGGCAGTTAGTGATTTTGACCACCGGGACATCCAGCCACGGGAGGGTAAAGCCCATCAGCGGACCTCCCATGATCACCAGTTGCTGGGGGGTGGGGCGAAAACCGGCAAAATCCAGCAGATGCTGCACTGGCGTGCCCAGTCTCGCCCAGACATTACCCGGCCGGGCGATGGCCTCCCCGGTCAGCGTCACCACGCGCTCAGTCAGGGGCTCACCGTCCACGACGGCGCGCTTAACCGCATAGGCCGTGCCTACGTTTTGCATCAATACGCCAATGTCTGACGAGCGACCACCGTGCGGCACTTGTTTTCCGGTCAGGATCCAGGTGAGCTGTTTGGCGCCGCCGGAAGGGTATTTGGTTGGTATTACCCGCAGACAGGTATCGTGAGCGCCATTGAGCACCGCACGCAGCATTGAGATTGCCTGAGGCTTATTGTCCTCAATGCCAATCAGTACCTGTTTGGGCTGCAGAATATGCGCCAGAATACGTACGCCCTCGATAATCTGCGCGGCACACTCCTGCATCAGACGATCGTCGGCGGTGATATAGGGTTCGCACTCCGCGGCATTAATGATCAGTGTTTCAATTTGATCGCCGCCGCCGGTCAGTTTTACTCCGGTAGGGAACCCGGCGCCGCCGAGTCCGGCAACGCCGTACTGGTGAATACGCTCAATCAGCGCTTCGCGACTGTGGTTCTGATAATCGGCCCAGCCATCCAGCGGGATCCAACGATCTTCGCCGTCGGCATCCAGTAGGATGCTTAACTCCGGCAGCCCGGAGGGATGGGCCGTCGGATGAGCCGTGATGGCGGTAATTACGCCGGAGGTTGGCGCATGCACGGGCAGCATGCGACCACGGCCGCGGGTCAGCGGTTGACCGCGCAATACCCGATCGCCGACGCTAACACACAATTCGCCTTCACTGCCGAGATGCTGCTTCAACGGTACGACTAACCGGCCTGGCAAAGGGACCTGGCGCAGCGGCACGCCGCTGGTCTGGAGCTTCATTTCCGGAGGGTGGATCCCGCCGTTAAAGTCCCAAATTTTATCTTTTCGCAAAGCGGAAAATAACTTAAACATGTTGTTCCACGGGAATAATGCGCACCGGAATGGTCTGGAGATCCCATTTCCAGTTATCCGTTGTCGCACTGACCGGCCGCAGCTCAATACAGTGGGTCGGGCAGGGGTCAACGCACAAATTACAGCCAGTGCAGAGTTCGCTCATTACCGTATGCATGGCGCGGGTGGCGCCGACGATAGCGTCTACCGGGCAGGCCTGAATACATTTGGTGCAGCCGATACAGTTACTTTCGTCGATAAACGCCAGCAGCCTGACGGGCGCCTGGACGCTGTCGTCGCCGTCAATGGGCTGCGGTTCGACATTCAGCAATTCGGCAATTTTTAGCATCACCGCTTCGCCGCCCGGGGCGCAGCGGTTAATACTTTCCCCATTATTGCCCACCGCCTCGGCATAGGGGCGGCAGCCGGGATAACCGCACTGCCCGCACTGGCTTTGCGGCAGGATCTCATCGATTTTATCGACAATGGGATCTTCCTCAACCGCGAAGCGGCGTGAGGCATATCCCAGCAGCAGACCAAATACCAGTCCCAGCGCGGTGAGCACCAGAATGGCGATAGCAATCATATTCATATCAGAACTTTACCAACCCGCTGAAGCCCATAAAAGCCAGCGACATCAACCCCGCAGTGATCAGCGCGATTGAGTTACCGCGAAAGGGCGCCGGCACATTGGCGGCGGCCAGTCGTTCGCGAATAGAGGCAAATAAGACCATAACCAGCGAAAACCCGACCGCGGCGGAGAAACCGTACAGCGCGGACTGGAGAAACGTATGATTCAGGTTAATGCTGAGCAGGGCTACCCCTAACACTGCGCAGTTCGTGGTGATCAGCGGCAAAAAAATCCCTAATAGCCGGTACAACGCCGGACTGGTTTTCCTGACCACCATTTCGGTGAACTGCACGACAACGGCGATAACCAGGATAAAGGCCATGGTACGCAGGTAAGTCAGACTCAGCGGAACCAGAATAAGATGGTCTATTATCCAGGAGCAGGCGGAAGCCAGCGTCATGACGAACGTGGTCGCCAGGCCCATACCGATTGCCGTCTCCAGCTTTTTGGAAACGCCCATAAACGGACACAGGCCGAGGAACTTAACCAAAACGAAGTTGTTAACCAGCACTGTACCGACGAATAAAAGCAAATAATCAGCCATTATACGACCTGAAACAAAAATAGCCGTTCATTATCGGATAAACCAACGGTGACGACAACAGAGGAATACTGTGGTTATTAATAACCTGTGACCCGGAGTACTTTACGGCGCTATGGTTGCACAAAAGTGCTCCTGGCCCGGGTTGAACGCTTGAAGTAGGGGACGAACAGTGCCGCCGCCAGCAGAGGGAACAACAGCTGACGCAGGGCCACCTCATCAGTCACCGGAGCAAAGGCGAACGATTTAATCGCCAGCAACAGCGTAATCAGCAACCAGATAATGTAGTGCCTGGGGACGCAGCGGCGGCGTTTAAAAAAGGCGACGGTTAGCCACAGCGTATACCCCCAGACCGCCAGCGCGCTGACCAACGAAAAGTACCACAGTATCACATACTGGGCTGACTGCCCGGCAAGCATCTGGTGGGTCTGCGGGTTTATTACCAGCAACAGCAAAAGAGCACAGGCCAGCGACGTACCCACTAAAGTCAACAGCAACCATGCCAGCGGCGCCAGTAGCCACCCTCCAATGCGCGGGGGAAGTGTCGCGGTCATATTGCCTCCGGGGTTAATCACTTTATTCAGCCAGGCGCGTACCGACGCCTGTCAGGCCGGAGATTATAGGGAAATTCTGGCGAATTACCACCGCAGGTTATTGCACATAGTGCCATACCGATTTAGGCACACAGCCTGGGTCATAAAGGCGCCCGCCGGAAACCAGTTCCGCACGCCGGTGATCGGCGGCGCGGTACATATTGATAATGTCCTGACTGTCAGTGAGTGTGTAGTTTAAATGGTCAAAAAGTTTTTCAAGACTTTCAAGATTGCTGATTCTGCGAAATTTCAGCAAGTAATCCAGTACGGTCATAGATAAGCCATCCGTTGAGCAAATAGTAAGGCGTTTTATTTTTACCAGCATAACCCTGAGAATGATAAACGGAAACCGGATAAAAAATGAATGATTTTTAGTGTCGCGCTAATAAATGAGAGTTTTCTTTTAAGAATTTCATCTGGATTTAAAATGTATCACGTATGGCAATATGATATTCCCTCAATTCGGCGCATTTGCCACGATAAGAATAACTTGTTGATTCCGGGTAAAAGATTCTTTGCAGGTACGGTGAAAATCCGAATTATGATCAACATCACGGTTATCGATATGTCAGGCAGGGATGAATAACTGACTTTATAAATCAATTATCAACCATCGACAGTAGGAATCTTAAACCTGCGCAAGATGTGGCGGGCTACCCTATACCAGGTAGTCAGTATTCTGGCATCGCGGAGTATTCGGATTTTTCACTATTTTTGTTAATTGTTGTCAACCATTCCTGACGGTAATCAGTTGGGCGCGGATTCGATAATTTATGAGAAATGAAAAGAAAGTTTAATTGTGCCAGGACAGAGTTTTGTATTGGGATTTTATCTGGTGGATTACAGATAATTCATACAAATGAGCATCACTCTTAAAATCACCTGCGGATGTTCATTTTCATCCCAAAGAAATCCCGCCCAAAATGCATTCTTTGTACCGGTTACCAGAAGATTAATCAGGTATAGAAATGATTCAGTACAGAAATAATAGCTGATTGAAGCATTGGCGGATAAACGTTATTTAGCGTTAGTTGGGTGCGCTACTTATTTACTGGCGCTATAGAGTGAAGCAGGGGCGCCGGAATAGCGGACGCCCCTGAGAGTCAGGCATGGCTTACTCGTTCGCTGAGCGCCTGCTTTTCCTGGTCAGATAAGAACGCGATTTTCAGGCCATTCTGCTGAGCGGTGCGGATGTGGCTGGCATTCAGGCCGGCTCCGGGAGCGGCTACGGTATATTCATGGATTATATCCACGCCCTGAACGGCCGGATCGTCACTGTTAATGGTCGCCAGCACGCCGTGGTCAAGGAATGTTACCAGCGGGTGTTCCTGCAAGGCGGCAACGGTGCTGGTCTGAATATTGGATGTCAGGCAGGATTCAATACCGATACCGTTCTGTGCCAGAAAGTCCATTAATTGCGGGTCTTCAATGGCTTTAACGCCATGACCGATGCGTTCCGCGCCCAGTTCGCGAATCGCCTGCCAGATACTTTGCGGACCAGCGGCCTCCCCGGCATGAACCGTGATATGCCAGCCGGCATCTCTGGCACGTTGGAAATGGCGGGTAAACAGCGCCCCGGGAAATCCCAGCTCGTCGCCGGCGAGATCCAGCGCAGTGATATGCTGGCGGTGTGCCAGCAGCGCCTCCAGTTCGTTCTGGCAGGCGGCTTCGCCAAAGGTACGGCTCATGATCCCGATTAGCCGCGCTTCGACGCCGAATGTCGCGCATCCCTCCCTGACGCCGTCAATTACCGCTTCCACGACCCCCTCCAGCGGTAACCCGTGATTCATGGCCATATAGCCCGGCGAGAAGCGTAGTTCAACGTAGTGCAGTCCCTGGCGTGCGGCATCTTCAATATTTTCCCGGGCCACGCGTCGGCAGGCGTCCAGGGAGCCGAGCACTTTGACGCCCCAGTCGAGTTTGGCGAGAAAGCTCACCAGGTCGGGCTCGCTGCTGGTGATTTGCACATGCGGGCGCAGGGTATCCAGCGTAGAGGCCGGAAGCGACAGATTAAACTGACGTCCGAGATCGAGGATCGTTGCAGCGCGGATGTTGCCGTCGAGGTGACGGTGGAGGTCGGTTAGCGGTAGCGTTGGATCAATCATGGTCGCACTCATATTCGGATAAAGTGCGGCTTATTATAAAAACAAATCGCCATAAAATGCTACGTTGCGCAACATAAAACAGTGTTACGCAACGTAGCGGCGGATTATCTTCCGCTATCCAGAGTGCGCAGGGCGGCGATCAACCGGCTGACGCCGCACTCCAGCTTGCTGAGCGGGCAGCCGACATTGAGCCGGATAAAGCCTTCCCCTTCAGCGCCGTATGTATAGCCGGGCATGATGGCGACTTTTTGTTGTTCAATCAGCGTCTGTTGCAGCGCGTGGTCGTCAATATGCAGCGCGCGCAGATCAATCCAGGCCAGATATGTCGCCTGAGGTGGCCGCCAGTCGAGCTGCGGGAAGGCGGCGTTGAGGGTGTCGGCGACATATTGTAGGTTGTTCTGTAAATAGTCGCGTAATGCGTCCAGCCATGGCGCCCCTTCGCGATAGGCGGCAATATGCGCCACCAGCGCCAGTACGGCGGGGGATGAGAGACCGTCCTGGCCTTTCAGCGCCGCCAGATAACGTTGACGATCGCCGGCATTGTCGATAAGTCCCCAGGCGCCGGTCAGCGCCGGGATATTGAAGCTTTTCGAGCCGGAGCTTAACAGTGCCCAGTCCATACCGCCCACGGCGCGCCAGGGCGTATGGCGCTGCTCTCCCCATACCATGTCCATATGGATCTCATCGCTGATTACTCTGACCTGATGGCGCTGACAGAGTTGCGCCATGGTGGTCAGCTCTTGCCGACTCCAGACCTTGCCGGTGGGGTTATGCGGACTGCACAACAGCATTATTTTACAATCCGGGCGCGCCAGCAGGGTTTCCAGCCGATCCATATCACAGCGCCAGAGTCCGCCGGGTTCCGGCGCCAGCGGCGCGCTGAGTACATGGCGCTGATTTCCTTCAATCGCTTTGTAAAAGGCGTCGTAGGCGGGGGTATGGATTAATACCGCATCGCCAGGCTGGCTCCACTGACGGATCAACTGTGACACCATATAAATCACTGATGGGCCATACACCAACTGCCCGGCGTCAATAGCGCAGTCAAAGCGGCTCTGGTACCAGTGAGCAATCGCGCCGGTAAAATCGTCGTTTTGCCAGCGGCTGTAGCCCAGTACTCCATGCCGGAGGCGCCGCTGCAGCGCCTCCAGAATGCATGGCGCGGTCGGAAAATCCATATCGGAAATGGTGAAGGGCAATAAATTCGCCTGACCAAACCGATCGGCGACATAGTCCCACTGAGTACACCAGGTACCGTGGCGATCGACAGCATGTGAAAAATCGAACATAAAACCTCGTTAAGACGCCCCCACGGCGCCAGAACGCCGTGGGGGCCGCCATCGTTATGCTTGTACAGTGTGCATCAGGGTAACCAGTTCATCTTTTACCGACTGTACCTGCGGGCCAATCACCACCTGTAAATTGTGCTGGTTTAACTGCACGACGCCAATGGCGCGGTTGGCTTTCAGCGCCGCGCTGTCTACCTGCGACATGTCTTTAACCGACAGGCGCAGCCGGGTGATACAGTTATCAAGGGTGACGATATTTTCCGCGCCGCCAAGGGCGGCGAGGATCGCCGGCGTGTTATAACCTGATTTGCCCGTTGTGCCGCCGGCAAGGCTTTTTTCCACCGCGCTGGCGACGTCACTGTCGCGCCCCGGCGTTTTGATATTAAAACGGGTGATGGCGAAACGGAAAATAGCGTAATACACCGCGAACCAGATGGCGGCCACTACCGGCACCAGATACCACTTCGTCGCCAGGCCGTGAAGAATGCCGAATACGACAAAGTCAATGATATTGCCATCGGTGTTGCCGATAGTGACGCCGAGGATCGCCATCGTGGTGAAGCCGAGACCGGTCAACAGGGCGTGAATCAGATACAGTACCGGGGCGACAAACAGGAACAGAAATTCCAGCGGTTCGGTGGTCCCGCCGACCACACAGGCGATAACCCCGGAGATAAGCAGCCCCTTAATTTTATGGCGATTTTCCGGCCGCGCGCAGTGGTACATCGCCAGCGCCGCGCCAGGCAGACCGCCGAGGAATGCCGGCATTTTGCCCTGGGAGAGGAAGCGGGTGGCGCTTTCTGCAAAACCGTGAGTGGTGGGGCAACTCAACTGCGCCTGGAAGATGGTCAGAGCGCCATTGACGGTATGGCCGCAAACCTCCATGGTGCCGCCGGCTTCGGTAAAGCGAATCAGGGCCACCAGAATATGATGCAGGCCAAATGGCAACAACAGTCGCTCGCCGGTACCGAAAATCATCGGCCCGAAATCCCCGGCGCTGTTGATGATGTGCCCAAGGGCGTTAATTCCGGCGGCAAATACCGGCCAGATGAGCGGGATCACCAGACCGACCAGGCCCATGACCACAGTGGTGACGATTGGCACAAAGCGGGTGCCGCCGAAGAAGGCCAGCGCGTCAGGCAGGCGAATATTATGGAAGCGTTCATGGAGCAGGAAAACAATCACCCCGACAATCACCGCGCCGAGTATCCCGGTATCAATGGACTGAATGCCAAGGATATTCTGGATATTGTTGGCCTTCAGTACCGCGGCATCGCTGGTGGGCAGAATACCTTTGGTGGTCAGCCAGAAATTCACGGCAAGATTCATGACCGCATAGCCGACAAATCCGGCAAATGCCGCGACGCCTTTGTTTTCCCGCGCCAGGCCGAGCGGAATGGCGATACAGAACATCACCGGCAGGAAGCTGAACGCAAACGAGCCGATTTTGCCCATCCAGGTAAACAGCAACTGGAGGACAGGATTCCCCAGCGCCGGGATCAGCGTAATAACGTCGTGACTGCTCAGGGAACTGCCGATACCCAGCATGATGCCGCAAAACGAGAGCAGCGCGACGGGCAACATAAAGGTCTTGCCGAGATTCTGGAAGAACTCCCAGAGGGTGATTTTCTGTGGTGAGGCCGCCATGGTGACTCCTTGACCGGTTGATCCATTACGAAGGATGAAGTTGCGGCGGATGATAAAACGTTTTACCTGGTTTTATTGCGCGATTTATCACAGAACTGGCGCATAATAAGCGGCTTAATAGAGCAGCAGGATAAAACGATTTATCAGGAGGGGGAGTGTCAGTCATAAATCCCGGCAAGAAAATTACGATTACCGATGTTGCTCTGGCGGCAGGGGTTTCGGTCAGCACGGTCTCGCTGGTGCTGAGCGGGAAAGGGCGTATTTCCAGCGCTACCGGGCAGCGGGTGAACGAGGCGATCGAAAAACTGGGATTTGTTCGTAACCGCCAGGCGGCGTCGCTGCGCGGCGCCCAAAGCGGGGTCGTCGGGCTGATTGTGCGCGATCTGTGTAACCCCTTCTATGCTGAGTTGACCGCCGGTCTGACGGCGGAGCTGGAACTCCAGGATAAGATGCTATTTCTGACCCAGAGCGGGCGGCAGGGGCAGCATCTGGCGCGCTGTGTCGAGATGCTGTTGGCTCAGGGCGTTGACGGTATTGTGATCGCCGGAACAGTCGATGAAAGCGCCGCGCTGCGTGAGCGCGCCGGCGAACGTCAGGTACCGCTGGTATTTGTCTCGCGCGCCAGCTACCAGGACGATATTGATGTGATTCGCCCGGACAACACCCAGGCTGCGCGTCTGGTGACGGAACACCTGATTCAGCGCGGGCATCAGCGTATCGCCTGGCTGGGGGGAAGTAGCTCATCGTTGACCCGGGCGGAACGGCTGGGGGGCTTTTGTGCCACGCTGTTGCAGTATGGGCTACCGTTCCACAGCGAGTGGATCGTCGAATGCGAACCCAGCCAGCGGCAGGCGGCGGAGGCAATGCTGGCGCTGCTCCAGCATAATCCGACGATCAGCGCCGTGGTGTGCCACAACAGCACTGTCGCCAGCGGCGCGTGGTTTGGGCTGATGCGGGCAGGGCGCCAGAGCGGCGACAGCGGGGTGGAAAGCTATCTCGGACAGCAGGTGGCGCTGGCGGCGTTTGCCGACGTACCGCAGGAACAGCTGGATGATATGCCCGTCAGCTGGGTGACGACACCTGCCCGGACACTGGGCCAGCTTGCCGCGCGGCGGATTCTGCAACGCAGTCAGCAGCAGGAGGACGGGATGCGCCAGTATGCGCTGGCGGCAAAACTGATTGCCTGGAAAAGTTAACGGCCTCCACGGAGGCCGTTACGATGATTACTGCTGTGGCGCTTCGGCCGCTGGCGCGGCTTCCTGTGGCGACGCGGGCAGGGTTTCGCCGGCGTCGTCAGCGCCATCGTCTGAAGGCAGCAGCAGATCGTCGCCGGACAGCCCGAACTGGCCGAGGAACTCCATCAGCGGCGCGGTCTGGCCGTTCAGCGTTACCTTACCATCGCTAAACTGCAGGCTGCTGGAGATCACGTTATCTGTGGTGGTAGTGAGGCGGAACATCTGCCCCATCGCCGCCAGCCCCTGAACCTGCTGGGCCGCCAGTTTGTCAGCTTCCGCATCCTGATAACCTTCCAGACGCGCGACCTGGCCCATCAGTTCGCTGGCCATATCCATCGGGATCGCCAGTTTTGCGTCAAGATTTTTAACGCTGTTATTCAGCAACTGGTCCGGCGTGGTGGCGACGGCTGTCACGGTCGCCGGATCTCTGAGCTGAAGGGAAAGATTCAGGGTGCTTTCGCCCCTGGCGTTCTTCCAGCTCAGCGGCGCGATGCTCAGGGTAGGATCATCTTTCAGCAGGACCGGGAAATTATGTTTAAACACTTCCATCACCTGAGCCTGGTACGCCTCTTGATCTTCCGCGATGCCCGGCTGGGCCAGCAGTGTCTGAATCTGCGCATTGTACTGTTCACTGAACTGACGTAGCGCCTGGATGTTCAGACCGTTGACGTTGACAGTCAGTTTGCCGCTACCAAGATCGCGATTTTGCAGTTTCAGGGATGCCAGCGCGTAGTCAATTTTTATGCCAAGATGCTTGTCGCCAGATTCCGGCAGGGAGGTGGTGTTAACCGCCAGATCGTCCACGACAGCCAGCTCTTTACCCTCAACGGAAACGGCCATTTTGCCCAGTAGCATACGCTGCTCGCCAACAAACAGCCCCGGCGCATTCTGCCGGGCGTTACTGTCGATTTTTAACCCGCTAAGGGTTACCTGAATCTGTTGGCCGTACTGGTTAACAGTATGAATAACCCCGCCTTCAAGGTTCCCTTTAGCGGTGAAGGCATTGCCAGTGTTATCCAGATCAATGTTCAGTTGCCCGCCGTCAAAGGTCACTTTGTCACTGTTTTCCTGATGGCTGAAGGGAATCAGGGCGATATCAGTGGAGGTGTCGCCGCTATAGCCAATGCGGGTACGGGCATCAAAAAGGGATTTGTCTTTAGTGAGCGCGAAGAGTTGTTTAGTGCTGCTGGTGTTCGCCAGTTGGCTCTGAACGCTCGCCATTGCAGGCAGCAAATTAAAAGATTTCAACTGCGCCAGCGGGAAGGGGCCATGGTCGATATGTTCATCAAGGACAATCTGCTGGCCGGGTTGCAGCCATGAGGATTTTGCCGCTTCCTGCGCCTGGATCACCAGTTGCGTCTGGCTGGAAAAAACGCCGCGCTGGTAGTTTTGGTAGCTGATTTCCAGGCCGGATTCCGGCGCCGCCGTCTTCAGATAGCTGTTTGCCTGTGCGGCCATCTCCGCCATTCGCGCTTCAATCTGTTTCCCGGTGTACCAGGAGCCACCCGTCCAGACAACGCCGAGCGCAACGACGACGCTGACCGCAACCAGAGATTTTTTCATAACATTGGTATCCATGTAGTTAGCCGGGGTAAAACGCCCCGGCAGCCTGTTTAACCCTTCCAACGGGAAGCTTAGCAATCCCTGCTAAAAAGATCAGTAAGTTAGTTTAGCTTATTGAAGACCCGCGCCACCCGGCCGCTGCCGGAAACATTTACCGGAGATTCACTGGCGCCGATAAAGGCCGATTCGCCGGGCTGGAGCGTTAATGTCTCCAGGCCACGGCTCAAATGCGCTTCGCCGCTGACGCAAAAGATAATCGCCGCGCTTTGCTGGGCCAACTGGCGGCCTTCGCTGGTCAGGTCGTGCAGCGAAAAGGCGAAATCTTCGACCGGAATCGGGAAATCCAGTTCATGATCGCCGCTAACCGGCTGGGTGAGTAACTGGCCGGCAGCTTTGGGCTCAAATTTGACGTTGGCCACCAGTTCCGCAATATCAATATATTTCGGCGTCAGACCAGCGCGCAGTACGTTATCCGAGTTGGCCATCACCTCCAGCGCCACGCCGTTGAGATAAGCATGGGGCGTTTCGGCGAACAGAAACATCGCTTCGCCGGGCTGCAGTTTGACAACATTCAGCAGTAGCGGAGAAAACAGGCCGCTGTCATCCGGATAGAAGCCGGAAATAAAGCGAATGGTGTCCCACGGCTCCCCTTGTTGTTGATTGAGCACCGCGTTCAGCGCGCCGAGCGCCCGGGCCTTTTCATCCCCCTGCATATTCAGCAGGCTGGCGAACAACGAGCTGAGGCGCTGCGCATCGGGTTGTGCCAGAAAACCGGCGATTGCCGGATGGGCATCGGCCAGCGGCTGCATCAGGGAAACGATATCGCTGAATTCGCGAAAAGCATTCATTGCCAGGAACGGAGTTAATGCAAAAACCAGCTCCGGCTTGTGGTTCGGGTCTTTGTAGTTGCGCTGCGGAGCGTCGAGCGGGATACCGGCGGCGTTCTCTTTGGCGAAGCCAATTTCTGACGCCTGTTTATTGGGGTGTACCTGAATAGAAAGCGGCTGATCGGCGCATAATACTTTGAACAGAAAGGGCAGTTCGCCGAAACGCCGGGCAACGGCTTCGCCAAGCAGCGCCTGCGGGGCGGCGTCAATGACCTGACGAAGTGACCGCGTCACGCCATCGCTGTCCTTAACCTGCGAGCTACTTTTTGGATGCGCCCCCATCCACAGTTCCGCCATCGGTAGATTTCGCGGATTGGCAATGCCGTAGAGACGGGTAAGTGCGGTTTTACTCCCCCAACCGTAGTTTTGTACGGTGTTGATCAGTTTTTGCATCTTTAATGCCCTGTAATATATCCGAATAAAAACTGCGACGTATTATACACGTTATCCTGCAAACTGCGTCTTCGTTGGTGATGCGCCGGGGGAAGTAAAAAGTCGTGGCAGTCTCAGTTTTTGTTAATAAAATGTGTCAATATAAGTCACCGATACTGGAGCGCGCTATTGATGGACGGTGCGCGAAAGTGTGGATTCAACATAACTGAAGTAGCAAGTGAGAGATAAATGTCGAACAAACCCTTCTATTATCAGGACCCTTTCCCGCTGGCAAAAGACGACACCGAGTATTATCTGCTGAGCCGGGACTATGTTTCCGTGGCGGAATTTGAGGGGCAGGAAATCCTCAAAGTCGATCCCCAGGCGCTGACGCTTCTTGCACAACAGGCCTTCCACGACGCCTCCTTTATGCTCCGCCCCGCCCACCAACAGCAAGTCGCTGATATCCTCCTCGACCCGCAAGCCAGTGAAAACGACAAGTATGTCGCGCTGCAATTCCTGCGTAATTCAGAAATCGCCGCGAAAGGCATTCTGCCTACCTGCCAGGATACCGGAACCGCGATTATTACCGGTAAAAAAGGGCAGCGGGTATGGACCGGCGGCGGCGATGAGGCGGCGCTGTCCCGCGGGGTGTACAACACCTTTATCGAAGATAACCTGCGCTATTCGCAAAACGCGGCGCTGGATATGTATAAAGAGGTGAATACCGGTACCAACCTGCCGGCGCAGATTGACCTCTATAGCGTTGACGGAGAAGAGTATAAATTCCTGTGTATCGCCAAAGGCGGCGGTTCAGCCAATAAAACTTACCTGTATCAGGAAACCAAAGCCCTGTTGACGCCGGGGAAACTGAAGGATTACCTGGTAGATAAAATGCGTACGCTCGGTACTGCCGCTTGCCCGCCATACCATGTGGCGTTTGTTATTGGCGGTACTTCGGCGGAAGCGAATCTGAAAACCGTAAAACTGGCTTCCACTAAATATTATGACGCGTTGCCCCATGAGGGGAACGAGCACGGCCAGGCTTTCCGCGATGTGGCTCTGGAGCAGGAACTGCTGAAAGAGGCGCAGGACCTTGGTCTGGGCGCCCAGTTTGGCGGTAAATACTTCGCCCATGATGTGCGGGTTATACGCCTGCCGCGCCACGGCGCTTCCTGCCCGGTGGGCATGGGGGTTTCCTGCTCCGCGGACCGTAATATCAAAGCCAAAATCAACCGCGACGGGATCTGGATTGAAAAGCTGGAACATAACCCGGCGCAATACATTCCCTCCTCTCTGCGTAAAGCGGGCGAAGGCGAAGTGGTGCGGGTCGATCTTAATCGTCCGATGGCGGAAATTCTTAAGCAGTTGTCCGCTTACCCGGTATCAACCCGTCTCTCCCTGAACGGTACCATCATCGTGGGTCGCGATATCGCCCACGCGAAACTGAAAGAGCGCCTGGAGCGCGGCGAAGGGCTACCGCAGTACGTCAAGGATCACCCGATCTATTACGCCGGCCCGGCCAAAACCCCGGAAGGCTATGCCTCCGGCTCTCTGGGTCCGACCACGGCAGGACGCATGGATTCGTATGTCGATCTGTTGCAGTCCCATGGCGGCAGCATGATCATGCTGGCAAAAGGTAACCGCAGCCAGCAGGTGACCGATGCCTGCCATAAACACGGCGGCTTCTACCTTGGCAGCATTGGCGGCCCGGCGGCGGTACTGGCGCAGCAGAGCATCAAGAGTCTTGAGTGCATCGAGTATCCTGAACTGGGGATGGAGGCTATCTGGAAGATTGAAGTGGAAGACTTCCCGGCCTTTATTCTGGTGGATGATAAAGGCAACGACTTCTTCCAGCAGATTCAGGCCTCACAGTGTAGCCGTTGCGCGAAGTAATCGCTTTGTTGTGAGGTTAATCTTAACCGCTCGAAAGGGCGGTTTTTTTGTTGTTGAATTGTTAATATTAAACCACGGACGTTGGCAGGTGGAGCCGTCAACGGGCGCGCTGTCGCCACAGACGGCGAAAAGTTTCAGAATAATTATACGATGTTGGCCGGAGACGGCGGCGGGCAGACATGTCCGTATTTCTCAGGTGATGTGCGCAATCAATGTAACGATACCCTGAATATTCCGGGAGCATGAAGGCGGAGAGGCAGCGAATTTCCGGGCGCTCACCGTCGTCAGTGGCCGGGATGGGTGGCGAAAGCCAATCCACATGCGGCCTGAAGTATGAGGGGTGTACTTCCATATCGCGACGAAGGAGAAGGTAATGGCTGTCAACCGCATTGAAAAAGACTCAATGGGCGAGATTGAGGTACCGGCCGATCGGCTGTGGGGCGCTCAGACCCAGCGCTCGCTGGAGCATTTCCGCATCTCAACGGAAAAAATGCCGGCGGCGCTGATCGACGCGCTGGCGCTGACCAAAAAGGCGGCGGCGCAGGTTAATCTGGAACTGGGCTTACTGGCGCCGGAACGGGCCAAGGCCATTATGGCCGCGGCAGATGAAGTGTTGAGCGGCCAGCACCGGGAAGAGTTCCCGCTGGCTATCTGGCAGACCGGTTCGGGAACCCAGACCAACATGAACATCAACGAAGTACTGGCCAACCGCGCCAGTGAATTGTTGGGCGGTGAGCGGGGCATGGAACGCCTGGTGCATCCTAACGACGATGTGAATAAAAGCCAGAGCTCGAATGATGTGTTCCCGACGGCGATGCATGTGGCGGCGGTGATCGCCCTCAACGAAACGTTGTTCAGCCCGCTGGATGCCTTGATTCACACCCTGGAGCACAAGGCGCACGCCTTCAGCGATATCGTTAAAATTGGCCGTACCCATCTTCAGGATGCCACGCCGCTGACTCTGGGCCAGGAGATTTCCGGCTGGGCGGCGATGCTGGCGCACAGCCGCAGGCATATTGAAAACAGCCTACCGCATCTGGCGGAGCTGGCGCTGGGCGGCACCGCGGTAGGAACCGGGCTGAATACCCATCCGCAGTATGCGGTGCGGGTGGCGCAGGCGCTGGCGGCGCTGACCGGTCAGCCGTTCGTGACCGCGCCGAATAAATTCGAAGCGCTGGCCAGTTGTGATGCGCTGGTGCAGGCCCATGGAGCCCTGAAAGGGCTGGCGGCGTCGCTGATGAAAATCGCCAACGATGTGCGCTGGCTGGCTTCAGGACCGCGCTGCGGTATTGGCGAAATCAGGATCCCGGAAAACGAGCCCGGCAGCTCCATTATGCCCGGCAAAGTAAATCCCACCCAGTGTGAAGCGCTGACCATGCTGTGTTGCCAGGTGATGGGCAACGATGTGGCGATTAATATCGGCGGCGCTTCCGGCAACTTTGAGCTCAATGTCTATCGCCCGATGGTTATCCATAATTTCCTGCAATCGCTGCGCCTGTTGAGCGACGGGATGGCCAGTTTCAACGAACACTGCGCCGTGGGCATTGAACCCGATCGGGCGCGAATCGATCAGTTGCTCAATGAATCACTGATGCTGGTGACGGCGCTGAACACCCATATCGGTTATGACAAAGCGGCGGAAATCGCTAAAAAAGCGCATAAAGAAGGGCTAACCCTGAAAGCGGCAGCTCTGAAACTGGGCTACCTGAGCGAGGCGGAGTTTGACGCCTGGGTACGCCCGCAGGAGATGGTCGGGAGTATGAAACCGGCCAGCCGGTGATGCATGACGCCTGCGCTCATTGGCTGAGCCACAGGTGCAGGCGGGGAATGATCAGCGCCATCGGTTCTGCCTGGGGGCGGAATCGGTGGCGGATGCGTTTGGCGTCATAGTTCAGGAGTTCGCCGATATCGGGCGCCGCCGCTCCCCGGGAGCGCTGACACAATACCAGTAGCGGCGACGGGCAGGCGTGCTGCACCTGGCGTTGCTGTTGCGGATACCAGACCCGGGCCACGGGCTGCACTTTGACCGGGCGTTTGATCTTCAGCCGCGCGTTAGCCGGCAGGGCGGCGATAGCGTCATATTCCCGGGTGACCATCTCCAGCCACTGATCTTTATTCCACGGCGCCACCGCCCGCGGGGATTTAAGGCTGCGTTCCAGCAGTTCGAGCACTTCGCTGCGCGTTAAATTCTTGATGATATGTTTGTTCGCCCAGCCGAAGCGCAGGGTTGCCGGGTGATTGAGCAGCGTCAGTTTACGGTAGGCGTTGAGGGTAATCAGGCCCGGCAGATGATGGTGCACCCAGCCAAAGCGCCGGGCGGAGGGGAGCCCGGACTCGACGGTGATGATGTACTCAAGGGTGGTTTTTAATTGATTGATCAGGTTTACCTGTTCGCTGAGCAACAGATGTTGCGGGCTGTCGACCTCGTAACACAGCGCGCCGGGCAGGCGCACCGCGGCTTTACTGCTGCGTTTTTCCGACTGCTGCTGAATAAACAGGTGGGTGAAATGGCGCAGGGCGGCGTCGTGGGCCTGCTGACCGACCTTTTGCGTAACCTCTATATGGTTGACAGGATCGTGCTCTTTGCCTTTTTCGGTATCCGGCAGAACAAATACCCGCCCGGCCAGGAGCCGGCAGCCGCTGAGCTGCTGGCGCAGTTCGGCCAGCGCATGTTCCAGCTCCCGGAAAGTGCTATTCAACCGTTCCACCAGATCGTAACGCGCCATGGCAGTATATCTCCCGTCTTTAGTTACAACATACTTATGGTTTTTGTAACACAACGCCGGCATAACGTCCAGCGCCGCCTGCGCTTAACAGGACGGGATAACGCCGCTTAGTCACTGTTGTGCAACGGGCGCCAGCTAAAACGAAAGCAGGCGCCGCCGCTGGCGCTGGCGGTGATGGCAACCTCTCCCCCCATGGCCTGAGCAATAGAGTGCACTATCGCCAGTCCGAGGCCGCAACCGCCGGTGGCGCGATCGCGGCTGGGGTCGAGGCGTACAAAGGGTTCGAAAACGCGCTGACGCTCGGCCTCCGGGATCCCCGGACCATCATCGGCCACCTGAATCGCGGCGCTTCCCTGTTCCTGCGTCAGGGTTACCGTTATCTGCTGGCGGCTGTAGCGCAGGGCATTATTCACCAGGTTATCCACCAGCCGTGCGATCAGTCGGGCATCCATCAGTCCGAAGTCGCCGCCGTGCGGTACGCTGACGATGACCCGACGTTGCGGATTGACTGACTGGACATCGCCAAGGTGGCTGCGCAGCCAGTCGGGCAGGTTGAAGGGGGCGAGCTGAAGTTCGGTCTGGGGACGGTCCAGACGGGCGTAAGTCAGGAGCTCTTCGATCAGCGACTCCAGTTGCCCGATGTCCCGGTTCAGCCCGGCGGACTCTTCCTCGCTGAGGTTATCGCTCATCGCCAGCCGGTAGCGCAGGCGCACCAGCGGCGTGCGCAGCTCATGGGCCACCCCGTCAATCAACTGTTTCTTGCTGGCAATCAGGGTGTTTATATTGTCCGCCATCTGATTAAAGGCGACGCCGATACGTTCAAAACCCGAGGTGCTGTCGAAGACAATACGTTCGTCAAGGTGGCCGCTGCCAAAGCGCTGGGCGGCGGTCTCCACTTTTAGCATGTCCTGCCAGTGCGGGCGCATCCAGATAAATACCGGAAACGCCAGCGAGATGGCGATAAACACCATCAGCGCCACATCCAGTAAGCGCATCTGGTGAATGAAAAACAGGTACGGCACCGGCCCAACGGCTAGCACATAGTGGCTGCGCGGAATGCGCTGGATAAAGGTGTACTGATCGTCCAGCGCGACAATTTCGCCTTCGCGCAGTCGCTGCATCGTCGGGTCATCGAGGTTAAATTTGTTCAGCGGTTCGATATTCAACTCAAAAGAGAGATTGAGATCGAGGTCGCTGATGGTTTTGCTCCAGTCTTTGGGCGGGATTTCGCGTAGCTCGCTGCGCATCAGGTACAGGGAGCTCTTCATCAAATCATCCAGTGACTGGCGCCCGGCGCGTTCGGCGGTGAATTTGTAAACCAGGCCGACCAGCATCGTCATCACCAGAAAACAGACAAACAGCAGCAGGTAGAACTGAATGAAGAGCTTTTTCATCAGGATTCACTTTCCCAGGCGTGGGGGGCGAAGAGATAACCTTTATTGCGCACGGTTTTGATGCGGTAAGGCTCCGTGGCGCTGTCCTGGAGTTTTTTTCGCAGCCGGGAGATAGCGACATCAACACTGCGGTCCAGCCCGTCGTAGCTGACTCCGCGCAAGTTTTTCAGCAGCGCGTCACGGTCCATAATTTGCCCGGCATGGGTCGCCAGTTCCCAGAGCAGATCGAAGTCGGCGGTGGAGAGGGTCACCATCTCATCGCCGAGGGTGACCTGGCGATTGAGGGGATCGATACACAATGTGCCGAAGCGTATGGCTTTATGGGTCTTCAGGGGGCCGGATTCGGCAGGCGCCGGCGCCGCGCTGTGCTGGCGCAGATGCAGACGCAGGCGGGCTAACAATACTGGCGGCGGGGTGGTTTTAAGAATGTAGTCACTGGCGCCCATTTCCAGGGAGAGAATATGGTTCATGTCGCTGTCCAGCGAGGTCAGCAGCACAATGGGGCCCGACCAGGAGAGGCGCAAATCGCGGCACAGCGTCATGCCGTCTTTGCCGGGCAACATAATGTCCAGCAGCACCAGATCCGGCTGTTCGCGTTCGATGACCTGTTCAGCCCGATCGCCGCGAGTTTCTATCACAACATCCATATCATGCTTAGCGAGCCAGGCGGCGATCAGCGCTCCCACCTCCGGCTCATCTTCGACAAAGACAATCTTGGTCATAATGCAGTGTGATAATGGAAAAGGACAACATACACCGGTTGCCGGAAAAGCGCTATGGCGCCGCAATCAGCGCAGCGGACGCCCGCCGTCCACGGCATGGGTGCGCCCGGTCACGTAGCGGCTTTGCAACAGATAGTCGATAAGCAGGATAATTTCCTGTTCGCCAGGGGCGATTTTCATCAACGATTTGTCGAGGGCGCGGCGCCGGTACTCCTCGTCATCATCGTCGTTAAACAGGATCAGCGACGGAGCGATGGCATTGACCTTGACCTGCGGGGCGTATTTGCGGGCGAAAGAGCGGGTCAGGTTATCCAGCGCCGCTTTACTGGCCGCATAGGCGATGTGTTTATCGCTGCCGCGTTCCACCACATAGTCAGTAAAATGGATGATATCGCTGGCTCCCTGGCCATAGCCACACAGCAGCGAGCCGAGCTGCAGATTCAGCAGATAGGGAGCATGAACGTGAATTTGCAGCATCTGTTTCAGCGTCTCCTGCGGCGCTACGTCCGGGGTTTCCGCCTGCCAGCTACTGGCATTGTGGATAATGGCGCGTAGTCCATCAGCGCGTTGCGCTACCCGGGCGGCGAAATCGAGGATCCCGCTATCGCTGGAAAAATCCGCCTCAAGGCAGCAGGCGCCGTCCTGCCGGAGTTGCTCCAGCGCTGGCCAGCTATTGCGGTAACTGAGGATCACCGCCTGTCCCCGGGCAAGGAAATGACGCGCCAGCGCCAGCCCTATGCGCCTGGCGCCGCCGGTGATGACGACAGGTCGCTGTAATTTGTCCGTTGCCATGTTATCGCCTCTGCCTGAATGATGCCGCTACTGTACCAGTATCCAGGTGGCAGGCAAGACGGCGATCAGCAACAGACCGATCAGCGCTTTTTCCCGCTGGCGGAGTTTCAGGTCATGGCGGTGGGTCTGGCGGGCATACAGAAAGACCAGTAAGCCGGGCGCATAAAGCACTACCGAAAGCAGCAGGTGCATAGGGCCAGACGCGTACAGTAACCACAGGCCGTACAGGCAGGCGCCGCCGCCGATCAGCCACTCCAGCGGCCGCCGGGCGATTTTCAGCAGGAAAGCGCCGACCAGAAAATAGGGCACCAGAATCATCTCTGACGCAATGGTCAGCAGCGTGTTGTAATCGGAACCGGTCGCCCAGATTAACACCAGACAAGCCTGGACGCTGAGATTGGTCAGCCACAGTGAGGCGGATGGGGCATTGTTGCGATTCTGGCGCGCGAAGATCGCCGGAAACGCTTTATGGGTGGCGGCCAGGAAAGGCACTTCGGCGGCCATAATGGTCCAGCTCAGATAGGCGCCGCAGACCGAAACGATCAGCCCGGCGGCAATGATCACTTCGCCCCATGGCCCCATCATATGCACCATCAGCGAAGCCATTGACGGATTGCGCATCTCCGCCAGTTCATGGCGCGGCACCACGCCGAGCGAAAGCAGAGTGACCAGTAGATAGACCGTCAGGGCGGCAAGCACCGCCAGCAGAGTGGCGCGGCCAACGTCTTTTTTATGGCGCGCTCTGGCGGACACGACCACCGCGCCTTCCACGCCGATAAATACCCAAAGGGTAATCAGCATGGTGTTTTTCACCTGGTCATGAAGCGGTACCCCGAGCGCGGTGCCGGTAAAGTCAAATTCGAAGGTCGACAGGCGAAAGGCAAGCAGCGCCAGCAGGACAAACAGCCCCAGCGGTAGCAATTTGGCCAGCGTGGCGACCAGGTTGATGCTGGCGGCGGTCTGTACCCCGCGCAGTATCAGCCAGTGCACAATCCACAACAGCAGCGAGGCGCCGATCATCGCCTGCCAGGTATTGCCGTCGCCGAAGATGCGCTGATCGGGGGCGTCGGTAAAAAAGCTCAGCGCGGAAAAAACAATCACCAGATATGAGACATTGGCGATAACGGCGCACAGCCAGTATCCCCACGCGGAGCAAAAGCCGATCAGCTCGCCGAAACCTTCGCGGGCATAGGTAAAGATGCCGCCGTCGAGTTCCGGGCGCAGCCGGGTCAGCAAAAGCATCGCCATGGCCAGCAGCAGGATCCCGACCCCGGTGATCCCCCAGCCGATCAGCAGCGCCGCCGGGCTGGCAACCTGGGCCATATTTTGCGGCAGGCTGAATACGCCCGCACCGAGCATGGAACTGAGCACCAGGGCGGTCAGCGCGGCGAGGCCTAATTTTTTTTCCATCGCGATACTCTGTATAAAAACCATTCCACGGAATAATTATTTTATCTTTCCGCATAAAAATGGTGGATTGCACTGAGATGCGCGATTTTACGGAGTGTGTTACAGCCTTGCAATGGGCCGCGGGGAATAAAAGAAAAAAGGCAGCTTTCGCTGCCTTTCGGGGTGATAACAGATACGCAGCAGACTTCGATTATTTGAACAAGTCGGCGCTGATCGTCATGTTGCCGCCTTGCTCTTCCCACTGGCGGGTAATGTGGTAGTACTTGGCCCCTTTCTGGGCTGCGCGCTTGGCAACCTGATAAGAAACGTCGGTCATACCGTTATAGCGGCCGGTGAATTTCACGCTGTCGAACGGCACCATCTGGGCAGCGGTAAATTTATTGAGTTCCTGAATTTTTGTGCCATCAGGTAACGTGACGGTGTAACGGCCACCTTTACTGGACTGGGTTTCAAAGAAGCGACCCACGTTAGAGCTGGGGGTGCTGGAACTGGCCACGCCGGGAATTTCAACCTGTTTAGCCGCTTCACCGCCGGCGGCCAGCGCCGCGCGACCGGCATCGGAGTCCGCGGGAATCAGTTCAGCGCTCTGGACCGCGCGTTTTTTGGCATCGGCTTTATAGATAAAAGCGGTGATCAGCTGGTTGCCGCCCTGGTTAGCATCAACCTGGCGCACAATAAAGAATGAGGCGGCGCCTTTTTCTTTGGCGCGTTTAGCTATTTCATCGTTCACTTCCGGCTGGCTGCGATAAAAGCCCTGGATGGTGACGGTATCGAACGGCTCCAGTGCAAAAGCCTGATCTTTTGGCAACTCCATCACGCCGTTGATGATACGGTTTTGCGGTTTGTCTACTTCTGGCGCATCCTTATGATACACATCGGCGACGACCCGCCAGTTGCCGCTGTTACCCGCATCGCCGGTATCGAGGATATAGAAAGAGTCGGCACCCATGGCGTCGGCACGGCGTGAAACCGCCCTGACGGCATCATTAATAGCATTAAAGCGACCGGTGATAGCGATACGGTCGAATGGCTTCAGAGAGGCCGCCTGTTCCGGAGTAAGCTCGGTTGCCGACAGCGCCGGGAAGGCAGCAGCGGTGAGCAGAGCGGACGCCAGAAGGGTGTACTTAAGCTTCATAGATTAATCCTTCACCTTGCGCAAAATGAAAACTGAAAGTGCCTGGCAGGCATGTTAACCAGTTAGTGGCTGATTATGCATTGAAATAGCACACCTGTCTGCGCCAATTTTACTGGAATGTGCGACATAAAAGCCGTCTGCTTCTCATGAAACGCAATATGTGGAAAAAATAACCGTCTGACCAGTAAAACGCGTAAAGCATACCACTTTAAGCGTTAATGTAATGTTAAATTCCTGATTTGCGCCGCGTTTAATCATGTTTTGCGGCCTCTGTTAAGCGGAATATCGGCCTTGTCCGCGTTAAAGAGAGCAAAAATGCCTGTTTGTGACCTCAGGCAATATACATTTGCCAGTTTGGCAATAAATTACCCCGATCCTGTGGTGGATCATGGGCGTTATTTTCAGTAGGTTATAGAAAGTTTGTTTCCAGTGAATTTTTCCGGGCCGGATCCTGATGGCTGGTGTTCCCTGGTGGGGAAGCGGTAGCACATTGCCGGGCGAAGGTTCATGAGCAAACCATCACAAAAAACCGATGGAAGGGAAAACTATGCGTATTGGTGTACCAAGAGAACGGTTGGCCAATGAAACCCGGGTAGCCGCCACGCCGAAAACGGTGGAGCAGCTACTGAAACTGGGGTTCACGGTCGCCGTTGAGAAAAATGCCGGACTGCTGGCGAGTTTCGATGATGAGGCGTTTGTCCAGGCGGGAGCGACAATTGATGATACCGCCGGGATCTGGCAGTCCGATATTATTCTGAAGGTGAATGCGCCGCAGGAAGATGAAATCGCGCTGATGCGCGATGGCGCATTATTGATTAGCTTTATCTGGCCGGCGCAAAACGCTGAACTGATGGCGCAGTTGTCAGCGCGCAATATCAGCGTTATGGCGATGGACTCAGTGCCACGGATTTCACGCGCTCAGTCTCTGGATGCCCTGAGCTCCATGGCCAACATTGCCGGTTATCGCGCTATCGTCGAAGCCGCCCATGAATTCGGACGTTTCTTTACCGGGCAGATCACCGCGGCAGGCAAAGTGCCGCCGGCGAAAGTGATGGTGATCGGTGCCGGTGTGGCCGGCCTGGCGGCGATCGGCGCCGCCGGCAGTCTGGGAGCGATTGTTCGCGCCTTCGACACTCGCCCGGAAGTGAAAGAGCAGGTGCAAAGTATGGGCGCCGAATTCCTTGAGCTCGACTTCAAAGAAGAGGCCGGGAGCGGGGATGGTTATGCGAAAGTGATGTCGGAAGCCTTTATTAAGGCTGAGATGGCGCTGTTCGCGGCGCAGGCCAAAGAGGTGGATATTATTGTCACTACTGCGCTGATCCCGGGCAAACCGGCGCCGAAGCTGATCACCCGCGAGATGGTGGATTCCATGCAGTCGGGCAGCGTGATCGTCGATCTGGCCGCCCAGAACGGCGGTAACTGTGAATATACCGTTCCCGGGGAAGTATTCGTCACCCCGAATGGCGTAAAAGTTATTGGTTATACTGACCTGCCAGGCCGTCTGCCGACCCAGTCCTCCCAGCTTTATGGCACCAACCTGGTTAACCTGCTGAAGCTGCTCTGCAAAGAGAAAGATGGCAATATCACTATCGATTTTGAAGACGTTGTGGTGCGCGGCGTTACCGTCGTCCGCGACGGCGAAGTTACCTGGCCCGCGCCCCCGATTCAGGTTTCTGCTCAGCCTAAGGCGGCGCCTGCGCAGGCGAAAGCAGCAGAAAAAGCGCCTCAGACGCCTGCGTCGCCGTGGCGCAAATATGCGCTGATAGCGCTGGCGATCATTCTGTTCGGCTGGCTGGCGAATGTGGCTCCGAAAGAGTTCCTCGGACACTTCACCGTTTTCGCGCTCTCCTGCGTCGTGGGTTATTACGTGGTATGGAACGTGAGCCACGCGCTGCATACGCCGCTGATGTCGGTGACCAACGCCATCTCCGGGATCATTGTGGTCGGGGCGCTGCTGCAGATAGGCCACGGCGGCTGGGTCAGTTTCTTCAGCTTTATCGCCGTGCTGATCGCCAGCATTAATATTTTTGGTGGTTTCACCGTCACTCAGCGCATGCTGAAAATGTTCCGGAAGAACTAAGGGGTAACAAATGTCTGGAGGATTAGTTACAGCTGCATACATTGTTGCCGCGATCCTGTTTATTTTCAGTCTGGCAGGTCTGTCCAAACACGAAACGTCTAAGCAGGGCAACCTGTTTGGGATTGCCGGGATGGCGATTGCCCTGGTGGCGACGATTTTTGGTCCTGAGGCCGGGAATGTTGGCTGGATCATTGTCGCGATGGTGATTGGCGGGGCGATCGGTATCCACCTGGCGAAAAAGGTCGAGATGACCGAAATGCCGGAACTGGTGGCGATACTGCATAGCTTCGTCGGTCTGGCGGCCGTCCTGGTGGGTTTCAATAGCTATTTGGATCATGGCCCGGGTCTCGACCGGATCATGCAGAATATTCATCTGACCGAAGTGTTCCTTGGTATCTTTATCGGCGCCGTAACCTTCACCGGTTCGGTAGTGGCGTTTGGCAAGCTGCGCGGTAATATTTCGTCTAAACCGCTGATGCTGCCGCATCGCCATAAACTGAATCTGGCGGCGCTGGTAGTCTCTTTCCTGTTGATGGTTATCTTTGTGCGCACCGAAAGCGTCGGTCTGCAGGCGTTCGCGCTGCTGGTCATGACAGCAATCGCGCTGGCGTTTGGCTGGCATCTGGTGGCTTCCATCGGCGGGGCGGATATGCCGGTCGTGGTTTCGATGCTCAACTCCTACTCTGGCTGGGCGGCGGCGGCGGCGGGCTTTATGCTCAGCAACGACCTGCTGATCGTGACCGGCGCGCTGGTGGGCTCTTCCGGCGCTATCCTCTCTTACATCATGTGTAAAGCGATGAACCGCTCGTTTATCAGCGTTATCGCCGGCGGGTTCGGGACCGATGGTTCTGCGGCTGCCAGCGATGAAGAAGTTGGCGAGCACCGCGAGATCACCGCTGAAGATACTGCGGAAATGCTGAAAAATTCCAGCTCGGTGATCATCACTCCGGGGTATGGTATGGCGGTCGCCCAGGCCCAGTATCCGGTAGCGGAAATTACCGAGAAGCTGCGCGCTCGCGGTATCAAAGTGCGGTTTGGGATTCATCCGGTTGCCGGACGTCTGCCAGGCCACATGAACGTACTACTGGCGGAGGCCAAAGTGCCTTATGACGTGGTGCTGGAGATGGACGAGATTAACGATGACTTCGCTGATACCGACACGGTACTGGTGATTGGCGCGAACGATACGGTAAACCCTGCGGCGCAGGAAGATCCGAACAGTCCTATCGCCGGTATGCCGGTGCTGGAGGTCTGGAAAGCGCAAAACGTTATCGTGTTCAAGCGTTCGATGAATACCGGCTATGCCGGGGTGCAGAACCCGCTGTTCTTTAAAGATAACACCCACATGTTGTTCGGGGATGCCAAAGCCAGCGTGGAAGCGATTCTGCGCGCGCTGTAAGGCCCATTCGGCGCTCGCCCAATCGGAGCGCCGCACGGAAATGAAAAACCCGCGATTTTCGCGGGTTTTTTCGTCAGCGCCAACGGCAATGATCAGTCGTCTTCGTCGTCATCCATTTCCACCGGCGTCTGGTATTCATCCGGCTTAATGGCCAGCAGATCGCAGCGCAGATGGTCAATCACCTGCTCGGCGGTATTGCCAAGGAATGCCGCCGAAAGGCCAGTGCGACCAACCGTGCCGAGCACCACAATACCCGCTTCAAGATGCTCCGCCAGATCCGGGATCACCTCTTCCGGCAGTCCTTTTTCGACGTGGGTCATCTTCTCATCAATACTGAACTGCTGGCGCAGCGCTTTCATCGCCAGCAAATGCTGACCGCGGATCGCGTCGTTATAGACGCTGGGATCGAAATCCGGCAGCTCAATAGCAATGTTGATCGGCGTTACCGGGTAGGCGCCAATCAGGTGAACTTCAGTATGGTTTACCAGCTCCGCCAGTTTGATGGTTTCCCGCACCAGCTTTTCGTTCAGCGCGTTATGGTAAACCTCTTCACTGGCCAGATTGACGGCCACCAGCGCTTTACCGTTTTCCGGCCAGGGCTGATCTTTCACCATCCACACCGGGCACGGGCATTTACGCAGCAGATGCCAGTCGGTGGGGGTAAATATCACCGCTTCCAGCTTGTCGTGCTGATGGGCCATTTTCAGCAGCAAATCATGGCCGCCGCCGATAACTTCCTGAATGATGGCTTCGAAAGGGCGGTTATGCCAGACCACTTTAATATCAATCGGCACCCCGGCTTCGAGATAGTACTGCGCCTGTTCGCGGATCCAGGCGGTGCGCTGACTGATAACACCCTGACGCATCGCGGTGCGCTCATCGGGAGAAAGCAGGGTGGTCATTTCGTATGAAAAATCGTAGATAGGCAGAAACGCTTTGATTTTGCCGCCGATCCGCTGGTGCAGATAAACCGCACGCCTCAGGGCAGGCTGATCGTCCTGATTAGGATCGATCACGACCAGCATGTTCTGGTAGTTAGCCATACAGGGTCTCCTTACAACTGTAAACCACAGTGTGTAATTCAAGATTAACCTGGATGTCGGGAATGAAACAGAAAAATAGCCATTGTCGGATCAATAAATTACAAAATTGCTGTTCCGGCAATGGCGGGAGAGAGGATCAGGCGACGTTGCGCGCCTGGCCAGCAAGTTGCGCCAGCAGTTCGCTGTTTTCAATAGTAATGTACTTACCTTTCACGGCCAGCATGCCGCTTTTCTGGAAACGGCCCAGCAGGCGGCTGATGGTTTCTACCGTTAATCCCAGATAGTTGCCGATATCGCCGCGCGTCATGGTCAGACGAAACTCGCGCGGAGAGAAACCGCGCTGCGCGAAACGACGCGACAGGTTATAGATGAAAGCGGCCAGGCGCTCTTCGGCGTTCTTTTTCGACAGCAGCAGGATCATGTCCTGATCGCCTTTGATCTCGCCGCTCATCAGACGCATCATCTGCTGGCGCAGATTCGGCATTTTGCCTGATAAATCGTCAAGAGTTTCGAAGGGAATTTCGCAGACCATTGAGGTTTCCAGCGCCTGAGCAAAACTGGGATGCATACTGCTGCTGATGGCATCAAAGCCGACCAAATCCCCGGCGAGGTGGAAGCCGGTAATCTGCTCATCACCCTGCTCGGTAATGGTGTAGCTTTTGATGGTGCCGGAGCGAATGGCATACAGTGACTTCAGTTCATCCCCGGCTTTAAATAGCGTTTGTCCCTTCTGGATGGGCTTTTTACGCTCAATAATATTATCGAGCTGATCAAGCTCATGCTCGTTAAGGGTGAACGGGATGCATAGCTGACTGATGCTGCAATCCTGGCAATGGATAGCACAACCGCCAGACTGGATGCGTCGAATAATTCGCTTTTCCGGGATCATAGATATGCTCAGGCCGTAATTGATATTGGTCAATTTTAACATCTTTTTGAGGTCTGTGTAAGAGTTCAGACCTCTCAATACCGGGTTTTTCGTAAGCTTATTTTGGCGATAAACCCCATCCCGTTGAATTATTAGGCGCAACCAGAGTGATGAGCAAAGAATCTGATTCTTTGCGAAAGCACAAATCGCCTGGCGGAGACGGTTCTATAGCAGCAAATAGCCTTCGTGGCGCAGAAGCCATTCTTTTCGACCAACGCCGCCGGCATAACCGGTCATGGTGCCGTTACTGCCGATCACTCTGTGGCAGGGAACAACGATACTAATGGGATTCGAGCCGTTAGCGGCGCCGACCGCTCTTGCCGCCCCGGGACGGCCAAGCCGCGTGGCAAGCTGGCCGTAATTGAGCGTCTGGCCGCATGGGATGGTGCGTAATTGCCGCCACACCTCTCTTTGAAATTCGGTTCCTGCGGTTGCCGTCGGCAGAGTGTCAATGATGTGCAGATCGCCGTCAAAGTAAGCCGTCAGGGCGCGGCTTAATCCATTGGGATCCTGGCTGTAGCGCCGCTGATAGCGATTTTTTCCATAGTGAATATCCAGTAGCTGTGCCATGCGATCGCTATGCTCTTCCCACTCAATTGCCCGCAGAGCATACTGCTCGTCACACACAATCCATAATGGCCCAAGCGGGGTAGCGATTTTATCTTCCAGTAATGTCAGCATCGGTAGTGGTCCTTCGATAATGGTTATTGGGCAGATTATCATTCTGCTCGATGCCGGTATATCCCCAGGCGGCGCCATAAAATTACCTGCGGCGTGGTGGCGAGAGAAGGACTTGCCCGGCAAATGTCATAGAGTGCAAAGTTAACCACACAATATGTAGTTTTTATTCCGGCAGCGGAAATAAAATAAAAGAACTGTTACATGATGTATTGATATTGTGTCAACTGACGCCGGGATGAAACAGGAAACTCACAGTGCCGGAATTTTGTTATACAAATACCATGGTAATGTCACCTTTAATAAACACATGATTCTTTTTCAATTGCGCAATCTGAGCTAAGAAATAAATTAATTTATTGATATTTAAAGGGTTTCATTTCTGGCGTGGAAAGGTTTTTATGATGACTGTCAAATAAATGATTCATCACACTGTGTTATCGGCAAGCGGGGTTTTTAAAGGTGTTGAACAGTAATTCGCCGGCAGCCATACATGACCTTGCGGGCACTTTTTGTTTATTTTTGAGGGCAATACTCTGCAGAGGATCACGTTTAGCGATAATTTTCACTAAAAATTACATATTCTCTTTGCTCTGTGGCGCGTTTATTAAGATAATTCTCATGTAAAAGTGGTCGCGTCGTATTTTGGCGCAGGAGGTATAAAGTGTTAAATCGTATTCCCTTACGCAGCAGCCATCGCTTAGGCTGGTCTGATATCGATATCCGCTATCGTTCATTTATCGCACTGTTACTTCTGACCATGGTCGGTGGGTTAGGCTGGTCCGCATTTTATCACCACACACTATTCGTTAAGGCGGATACTGAACGGGTGGCGGCATTAACCAAAACAGAACTGCAGCAAAAAACCATCAATGAAATGAGCGCCCGGGAGCAGGCGCTTCTTGAGCTGGACAACCGCCGTACTCAGGAACTGGCGGACGCAAGAGCAACCATTCATCAGCTACAACTGGCGAGCGAACGCCGTATGTAACCACCTCTTTAACCCCCCGGTTGCCTGACATTGTGACATGGCGGGCAGCCGGGTATAGTGTCTTGCGGTTATACGTGCAATACCTGGAGGATGGCCTGTGAACTCTGACGACAAAGCGCTATTTCTTGACGCCATGGAAGATGTCAGACCCCTGAAGGACTGCGTGAACACCCGCTGGCTCAGGCCGGAAACCCGCCGGGAAACGCAGCGTATCGATACCCTCCAGTTAGATAATTTTTTCACTACCGGCTATCTGGATGTGGTTCCACTGGATGTGCCGCTGGAATTTCGTCGTGAGGGTATTCAGCCCGGCGTGCTGGAGAAGCTACGCCAGGGGAAATATAGCCAACAGGGGAGTCTGAATTTATTACGTCAGCCGGTGGAACAGTGCCGTCAGATGCTCTTTGCCTTTCTCTACGAGGCCGGGAATAAAGGCTGGCGTAGTCTGCTGATTATTCATGGTAAAGGCCGTGAAGAGAGCTCGCACGCTAACATCGTACGCAGCTATCTGGCGCGCTGGTTGGTTGAGTTCGAAGAGGTACAGGCGTTTTGCAGCGCCTTACCGCACCACGGCGGCAGCGGTGCCTGTTACGTAGTCCTCAGGAAATCCCAGGAACTGAAGCAGGAAAACTGGGAACGCCACGCCAGGCGCCGTAAATAGAAAGGCGCCGTTGACGATTTTATTGCCCGGGCGCTAATCACGCCGGGGTGTTGAGGCGTCGCTCAGCAGGATGGCGATACCGCGTCCGGCGTCATTTTGCTCAAGGGCGATTTTCACCACGATAGTCAGCGGTACTGACAGCAGCATACCAATCGGACCTAACAGCCAACCCCAGAAAATCAGCGACAAAAACACTACCAGAGTGGAAAGCCCGAGGCCGCGCCCCATCATGCGCGGTTCAATAATATTACCGAACAGGGTGTTGATAACCAGATAACCAGCGACCACAATCAGCCCTTCATACAGCCCGTTGAACACCAGCACCTGGGCCACGGGAGGAATCGCCGCCAGCACGGAGCCGATATTGGGAATATAGTTCAGCGCGAAGGCCAGCAATCCCCAGACAAACGCAAAACGAATGCCCAGCCCGGCGAGCATCGACCACACCACCACGCCAGTGACCAGACTGATAACCGTTTTCAATACCAGATAGTGGGTTACACTATCCAGCGCGCGCTGAATGGCGGCCATACCGTCAATCGGACGCGCCATCAGTTGTTGTAATTTGTTCGGCAACTGAGGCGCTTCCAGCAGCATAAATACCACAGTCAGTAACAGCAGAAAAACCGAGGTCATGGCATTAGAGAGCTGGGTAATCAGCCCGGTAATAAAAGTCATCAGAGCGTTGGGATCGATATATTTCATCACCTCATCGACGGAAACATCAATACCGGCCTTGACCAGCCAGGGTTCAAGGCTGCGTAGCGGCGCTATCAGCGAAGAACGGTACTGGGGCAGGGTGCGGGCCAGTTCATTAAGGGATGTCCCCAGGTAGGCCAGCAGCAGTACCATCGACAAAATAATAATCACTACCAGCAGGGTGATAGCAAGGATCCGCGGCAGGCGCCAGCGCTCCATCTGGCGCACCAGCGGATTAAGAATCACGGCGATAAACAGCGCCAGAATGAAAGGCACAATAATATCTGATGCTACCTTGATCCCGGCAAAAATAATCACCAGCATACCCAGCATGATGACAATTTTTAGCCCGTTAAGCGTAATCGTGGGTTTTGACATGGCCCGCGCCCCTCCTGATGGCATACGTCAGGGATGTTGTACCGGGGAATTTTTGTTTCGTAAATAGCGCTGCAATAATAAATCGTATTTTCTGCATAATAATTTGGTACGGGTAGGACTCTGCGTAAAGAACTGAAAAATACTGGCTTTTTTTCTGCCAGTTTGCTAAAAAATACCCGTGTTTAACTACCGGAGACAATTTCATATCCGCAACGATGAGAAGCAACACCGCGGATTAAGTTGTGATCATGATGGACAATATGTTCAGGATGTTCTTAATAAAGCTTTCTATTCTCTTCCTTTCCGTGGGTTCCCTCACTGACGATCGCCACTGGCGCAGCGCGCTATAGATCCGCTCTCCTGATACCGGCTTGCGTCCTGCATGGACTCGCGCGGCTGACATTTTTATTTTCTGTTTTTCTCGTCTGCAAATTACTGCAGGCCATCGGTTGTTTATTTCTCATCAGGAGAGAAATTATGCGTTACTGGATTTTATTATTTCTGGCTATTATTGCCGAAATAATCGGCACTTTGTCGATGAAATGGGCAAGTCTCAATGATCGCCACAGCGGTTATCTTATTATGCTGATCATGATTGCGCTGTCTTATATATTGCTGGCGTTTTCGGTGAAAAAAATCGCCCTGGGAGTGGCTTACGCACTGTGGGAAGGGATTGGCATTTTGCTGATTACGCTGTTTAGCGTCACGCTGTTTGGTGAGTCGTTGTCGCTGGTGAAAGCCGCGGGTCTGGCGACGCTGGTGGCTGGCGTGGTGCTGATCAAGTCCGGAACCATCGCCAGAAAAGGGAATAAGAAGGCCATTGGCGGAGGGAACCATGCAGCAGTTTGAATGGTTACACGCCCTCTGGCTGGTGACGGCAATTATTCTGGAAATTATCGCCAACATTTTGCTTAAATTTTCCGACGGGTTTCGCCGCCCGCTGCACGGTATTCTCTCGCTGGTGGCGGTGCTGGCGGCTTTCAGCGCGCTGGGGCAGGCTGTGAAGGGGATTGAGCTTTCTGTCGCCTATGCGCTGTGGGGCGGTTTTGGTATTGCCGCCACGGTGGCGGCAGGCTGGATTTTGTTTGGTCAGCGTCTGAACCATCGCGGCTGGGCGGGGCTGGTATTACTGCTGCTCGGTATGGTTATCCTGAAACTTGCCTGACGCCACACGGCATGCAACGTCATCTTCGCTGCGGGCGCCGCGCCTGTTCTGGCATGGCTCCCGGCGGCTGGCTACTGATCGGCGAGGGACTGCAGCTTATCGCGAAAGCCGGTAACCGAGATCGCGCGATTATCCGCCCGGTAGCGGTCTTTAGCCGCCGGCGCGGAGCTCTGTACGGCAATCAGTTGCCAGCCGCCAGCCGTGTTCATCATTAACGGCGAGCCGCTGTCGCCGGGCAGGGTGTCGCACTGGTGGGAAAGCACGGTTTTCTGCGCCCAGCCGGTGACCTGGCAGTTACTGTGGGTGTACAGGGTATTGAGATGATCTTCCGGATACCCGGACTGCGTGACCTGGCGATTGACCTCCTTCAGGGCGCTCGTCAGGGCCTCTTTATCGCCGTTAAACAGCGGCAATGGCGTAATTCCGGACGGCGGATTATGCAGGATAATCAAACCAAAATCGTAGGGCGCCGCGGAGGGTGGCACAATCCAGCCATCGCCGTCGGCCTTTAACCGGCGGCTCAAAGAACTTTCCACCCGGCCTTCAATATCGTGAATTTCGTAACGCCAGCGGCCATCCCGGGAGATAAAACGCAGGACCACCGCTTTATCCGCTTTTCCTTTCGGCGGCGCCAGCAGGCAGTGCCCGGCGGTCAGCGCCAGGTGGGAGGAGATCAGGGTGGCGGTACACAGATTGCCGCTGGCCGTTTCCAGTTGACCAATGGCATCCCAGGGGCTGGCGGCCGGATCGTCGACCGGACGACGCTCATCCTTGCCAAAAAAAAGTCTTTTAACATCGCTATCGCTGATACCGTCGTCCCCGCCATCATCGGCGTGGGATATCGTGGGCAGCAGATAAAGTGTTCCCAGTAATAACACTACAGATTTACGCATATCACTCTCTGAAGGGGCGATTTGTCATTATGTTACTTAAATAATCGAATTAACTATAGACGGGAATAATAAAAAGTGGGAGAAAATCAGCGCCCTGGCGCAATCAAAGATAAAAACCGAGTGCAATAATACCGCAGATAATTAATAGCGTCAGGATGATCTCAAACAAATAGCGCCGCACCATCCTTTGTCCTCCGGAAATAAACACCCGGCGAACCGGGTGTTGTCATTATGCCGAACGGGATATTCCCGGAATTATGCGGCGGGCTGCGCAGCCGGTTTTACAGCCGCTTTTTTCTGGTGCTTCTTCGCGGCCTGGGCTTTCTGAGCTACCGGTTTGCTGGCCGCTTTTTTGTGATGCTTTTTCGCTGCCTGAGCTTTCTGTTCAGCTGCCGGTTTGGTGGCCTTCTGGTGATGTTTTTTAGCGGCCTGGGCTTTTTGCTCAGTGGTTTTGCTCGCCTTTTTATGCTGTTTGTGATTGGTGGTCTTTGCCGCAGACACTTTCGCCGGCGCAGACGTCGGAGCGGCTGTCGCAGCAGTATCCGCCGCGAAGGCAACAGAAGACAGACCCATAGCAGCGGCAACAACCAGAGCTAATACTTTTTTCATCTCGACATCCTCGATTTGTTTTTGCGTCAACCCCACTGCGGGGCCGTTGAGATGAACTATATGCGCGCTGATGCCGGCTTTCCGTGAGTGATTGGTATCGGCGTGTAACGGAATGTACAACCCCGGACATGGCGGCGTCCGGGGATAGTATTACAGATAACGATTTTCGAGATGCTGGCGGAAATAGCGCGGATTAAGATCCTCGCCGCAGGCGCGCACGATCAGTTCGGAGGTGCTATAGCGGCTGCCGTGCTGCCAGATATTACGCTGCAGCCAGTCAAACAGCGCGCTGAATTCGCCGTTGGCTATTTGCTCATCCAGGCGCGGGAGCTGCGTTCTGGCGGACTGGAAAAGCTGCGCGGCGTACATAGCGCCGAGAGTGTAAGACGGAAAATAGCCGAAGCTACCGTCGGTCCAGTGAATGTCCTGCATGCAGCCATCGCGGTAGTTACCGGCGGTGGAGATGCCCAGCCAGTGCTGCATTTTTTCATCCCACAAAGCCGGGATATCGTCTACTTCAATATCGCCATTAATCAGCATTCGCTCAATGTCATAGCGCAGAATGACATGCGCCGGATAGCTGACTTCATCGGCATCAATACGGATAAAACCGGGGGCAACCTGCTGGTTCCAGGCAATGTAATTGTGATACTCAAACGCCGGTTGCTGACCGAAGCGGGCGATAATCTCCGGCAGCAGTTGCGCCAGAAACGGTGCGCTGCGCGCCAGTTGCATTTCAAAGAATAAACTCTGGGATTCATGGATCGCCGTTGAACGGGCGAGGGCAACGGGTTGTCCGGCGACGGCACGCGGTAAATTTTGCTCGTAGCGCGCATGCCCGGTTTCATGGATTACGCCGAGCAGCGCGCTGAACAGATCGGTTTCGTCATAGCGGGTGGTAATACGTACGTCTTGCGGTACGCCGCCGCAAAACGGATGGGCGCTGACATCAAGGCGACCAGCATCAAAATCGAACCCCAGTTTACGCATCACCAACAACCCCAGATCGCGCTGTTGCTCAATGCTGAATGGGCCCTGCGGGGCGATAAGGGTATTCCGGGACTGCTTTTCAGCGACGCGCTGTAGCAAATCCGGGAGCCAGTGACTGAGATCGCTGAACAGCGCATCCAGCCGCTGACTGGTCATGTCCGGCTCGTACAGATCCAGTAGCGCATCATAACACGATGTACCGTTGGCCGCGGCGCGCAGGGCAGCCTCCTCGCGGCTAAGACGTACCACGTCTTTAAAGTTTTCGGCAAACCCCTGCCAGTCATTAGCCGGTCGCTGGCTGCGCCAGGCATGTTCGCAGCGGCTGCCGGCCAGCGATTTGGCTTCTACCAGCGTGGCCGGCAGCAGTACGGCCTGCTGGTACTGGCGGCGCATTTCCCGCAGGTTAGCCCGCTGGTCCTCATCCAGATCTTCCTGTTCCGCGGCGTTAAGCCATTCGCCCACCTGCGGGGCGGTCAGTATGTTGTGTTGTAATACGCTCAGCTCCGCCAGCGCCGCGCTATGCGCCCGACTGCCGCCGGGAGGCATCATGGTAAACATGTCCCAGCCGGCAATAGCCGAAAGGTGGGAGAAATGAGCGAGTCGGGAAAAGGTCGCGGTAAGTTGTTGCCAGGCGGTGTCGGCCATAGGGTAATTCCTGTGAATACCGGAAATCGTAGAGATTATTATTTCATATCCGGGAGCGGATGAAACGGGGTAAGTAGCCGATCGCGCCGCGGCGGGCGCGATCGACGCAGGGATTAATGCACCCGGGTGTGCAATCGGGTACCGACCAGTAGCGCCAGCACCAGCAGGAGAGCGATAAATCCTCCCACGCCATTCCAGCCGTAGTCATGCCAGAAAACGCCGCCCAGCGTGCCCGCCAGGCTGGAGCCGAGGTAGTAGCTGAACAGATACAGCGATGAGGCCTGACCTTTGGCGCGCTTCGCCCGCGGGCCGATCCAACTGCTGGCCACCGAATGAGCGGCGAAGAAACCTGCGGAAAACAGCAGCATACCGGCGAAGATCAGCCACAGGGATGAGAACAGCGTCAGCAACAGCCCGAGTAACATCACGCCGGTAAATAACAGCATGATCGGTCCACGGCCATAGCGTGCAGTCATGGTCCCGGCTTTTGGGGAGCTCCAGGTACCGGTCAGATAAGCGACAGACAGTAGCCCGACCACCGCCTGGCTGAGGTGCCAGGGATCCTGCATCAGACGATAGCCGATATAGTTAAATAGCGTGACAAAGGCGCCCATCAACAGGAAGCCTTCGATAAACAGCAGCGGCAGCCCGCGATCGCGGAAGTGCAGCCGGAAGTTAATAAACAAGGTTTTCGGCTTCAGCGAAGAGGCTCTGAAGTGTCGGGACGGCGGTAGGATCTTCCAGAACATCAGGGCTGACGCGAGGGCAAAGCAGCCAATAGCCGCCACGGCGATACGCCAGTTAAACAGATCGGTCATCACGCCGCTCAGCAGGCGTCCGCTCATACCGCCGATAGAGTTACCGCTGATGTACAGCCCCATCGAAAAGGCGACAAAACTGGGATGGATTTCTTCGCTGAGATAAGTCATGCCCACCGCTGCCACGCCGCTCAGGGACAGGCCAATCAGCGCCCGCATGATTAAAATGCCGTGCCAACTGGTCATCATAGTGGACAGCAGGGTGCAGCAGGATGCCAGCAGCAGCGCCGCAACCATCACCGGCTTACGGCCAATGGCGTCGGAAAGCGGACCGGTGAACAGCAGGCCAACGGCCAGCATGGCAGTGGCAATGGAAAGCGAAATACTGCTGCTGGCCGGCGAAACGCCGAACTCGTGCGACAGCACCGGCAGAATCGGCTGCACGCAGTACAGTAAAGCGAAGGTGGCGAGTCCGGCGGAAAACAGCGCCAGGGTAACGCGCATAAACTGGGGGGTACCACGTTTTATCCACACAGCCTGCGCCGGAGCGCTGGCGTCGTCAGTCTCCCGTGCCGGGACGGTACTGACGCTGGTTGTACGACTCAAGGGAGTTCCTTTTTAAAGCAGACCCGCGCTAACGAGCGACAAAAATAACCACGTGTCAAAAGCTTAAAAAATTGTGACTATTTTGTATAATATATTAATACTCTCAATTGATATTTTTAAAATATGAATATCGAGCTGCGTCATCTACGCTACTTTATCGCCGTTGCCGAAGAGCTGCATTTCGGGCGCGCCGCGGCGCGGCTGAACATTTCCCAGCCGCCGCTGAGCCAGCAAATTCAGATTCTTGAGCAACAGGTCGGCGCGCGGCTGCTGGCGCGTACCAACCGCAATGTCAGCCTGACCGCCGCCGGCCAGCAATTTCTGGTCGATGCGCGCCAGATTATGAGTCAGGTGGACGCCGCTGCCTCCCGGGCTGCCCGCCTGCATCAGGGAGAGACCGGGGAACTGCGCATCGGTTTTACCTCGTCGGCGCCGTTTATTAAACCGGTCTCTGATACCCTGTCGCAGTTTCGCCAGCAGTATCCGGATGTCCATATTCAGACCCGCGAGATTAACACCCACGCGCAAATCGCTCCGCTGAATGAGGGGGCGCTGGACGTCGGGCTAATGCGTAATACGGTGTTGCCGGATACCCTGACCTGGCGGCGCATTCTGCGCGAGCCGCTGCTGGCGCTGATTCATCACCGCCATCCGCTGGCAGAAAAAGCGCATATCTCTTTACAGGATTTATCTAGCGAGCCTTTCGTATTTTTCGATCCGCGCGTCGGCACCGGGCTGTACGATGATATTCTCGGGTTGCTGCATCGTTACGGGATTACCCCGACTATCACCCAGGAAGTGGGCGAGGCCATGACAATCATTGGCCTGGTGGCGGCCGGGCTGGGGGTCTCTATTTTGCCAGCCTCATTTCGCCGGGTGCGGCTAAATGAGATGGTGTGGATGCCTATTCAGGAGCCGGAAGCCGTGTCGGAGATGTGGCTGGTCTGGGCCAGACATCGCGAACAGAGTGCAGTAGCTGAACACTTCATTACTCTGCTTACCCGGGCCGCCGGGGCGGAAAAATAACCGCGAAGGCCCCGGAAATGTGCAGTAAATCACAACCATGGGTAAAAATTTGACGATCCCCGGTGAAGTATTTCACCATAGGCCAAAGTTTATTTCGAAGCGCGAAAATAAAAGGGAGTAAGACGTGGTGGCTGACAGTCAACCGGGGCATATCGATCAAATTAAGCAGACGAATGCTGGCGTGGTGTATCGCCTGATCGATCAGCTTGGCCCGGTATCGCGTATCGATCTTTCTCGCCTTGCGCAGTTGGCTCCGGCCAGTATCACGAAAATTGTTCGGGAAATGCTCGAAGCGCATCTGGTACAGGAGACCGAAATCCAGGAACCGGGTAGCCGGGGGCGTCCGGCCGTTGGGCTGATGGTGGAGACCGAAGCGTGGCACTATCTTTCGGTACGTATCAATCGCGGCGAGCTGAATCTGGCGCTACGCGATCTCAGCAGCAAACTGGTGGAAGAAGAGAGTCTCGATTTTCCTCTGGTGCCGGAACAACCGCTGCTGGAGCGGATTATTCATGAAATCGATCAATTCTTTACCCGCCACCAGAAAAAACTCGAACGCCTCACCGCCATCGCGATTACCCTGCCGGGAATCATCGATACCGAATGCGGTATTGTGCACCGGATGCCGTTTTATGACGTTATTGATATGCCGTTGGGGGAGGCGCTGGAGAGCCATACCGGCGTACCGGTTTACATCCAGCACGATATCAGCGCCTGGACCATGGCGGAGCTGTTATTCGGCGCGTCGCGCGGCGCCAGGGATGTGATTCAGGTGGTCATCGACCATAACGTCGGGGCGGGGGTGATTACCGATGGCCGCCTGTTGCACGCCGGCAGCAGTAGCCTGGTGGAAATCGGCCACACTCAGGTCGATCCTTACGGTAAACGCTGTTACTGCGGTAATCACGGGTGTCTGGAAACCATCGCCAGCATTGATAGTATTCTCGAACTGGCGCAGGTACGGATGAACCAGTCGATGGGCTCGCTGTTGCACGGCCGGAAACTGACGGTGGAATCACTGTGCGAGGCCGCGCTACAGGGGGATTTGCTGGCGAAGGACATTGTTCAGGGCGTCGGCAATAATGTCGGGCGTATCCTGGCAATCATGGTGAATTTGTTCAACCCGCAAAAAATACTCATTGGTTCGCCGCTCAACCAGGCGGCGGAAATCCTCCACCCGGCAATTAGCGAATGTATTCGCCAGCAGTCGTTACCCGCCTACAGCCGCCATACGGTGGTGGAAAGCACTCAGTTTATCAACCGCGGTACCATGGCCGGCGCGGCGCTGGTAAAAGATGCGCTCTATGACGGATCGCTGTTGATTCGTCTGTTGCAGGGTTAACATTTAGGCGTGATGCATGAAAAATTGCGCTATCTCAAGCTGAACCCGGGTATCTTCTTTTAGACTTGCTCCAGATTATTCTCGTTCTCAATAACTGCGTACTATTTCTGGAGTGAGTCATGCTGAAGCGTTTCTTCATCACCGGTACAGACACCGCTGTTGGTAAAACCGTGGTGTGCCGTGCATTACTGCAGGCCCTGGGGGCCGACGGTAAACGAGTGGTGGGCTACAAACCGGTTGCGAAAGGCTGCCAGGATACGCCGGATGGGTTGCGTAATAAAGATGCGCTGGTTCTGCAGAGCGTTTCGTCGTTGCAGTTACCCTATAGCGCAATAAACCCGGTGGCATTCAGTGAGGATGAGAGCAGCGTCGCCCACAGTTGCCCAATCAATTACACCCTGTTGTCTGACGGGCTGGCGCGGCTGTCAGAGAAAGCCGACCATGTGGTGGTGGAAGGTACCGGCGGCTGGCGTAGCCTGATGAACGATCTGCGTCCGCTGTCGGAGTGGGTCGTGCAGGAACAACTGCCGGTGCTGATGGTGGTGGGGATTCAGGAAGGCTGTATTAACCATGCGCTGTTGACCGCTCAGGCTATCGCCAGCGATGGCCTGCCAATGATTGGCTGGGTGGCGAACCGCATTAACCCCGGGCTTTCGCACTACGCGGAAATCATTGATGTGCTCAGTAAAAAACTGCCGGCGCCGCTGGTGGGCGAGCTTCCCTATCTGCCGCGCGCCGAACAGCGCGATCTGGGCAAATATATCGATTTATCCCTCACGGGGGCCGCGTTGGCGGCGGACAGACTGCGGGCGTAGCCCGCTCGCCAGGGCGTCACTGACAAAGCAGGCGATCAGTAGCCCGGCGAGCAGTCGGTATTCACCGGTCATTTCACAAATCATCAATGCCGACATCAGCGGCGCCTGAGTGGTCGCCGCCAGCAGGGCGGCCATTCCACTGAGTCCGGCTACTATCTGAGGCGTGCCTCCTCCCGGCGCCAGCAGCATACCCAGCGCGACCCCGATAAACAGCGTCGGCGTGAATATCCCTCCTGGCGTTCCGGAACCGTTGCTGGCCAGTAACGCGAGAAGTTTACACAGCAGGAGACCCGTCAGCAGCGCCGCAGTCGGCGGTGAGGAAAGCAATGATTGCACCACGCTGTACCCATTGCCCCAGACCTCAGGCGTGTGCAGCGACAGCAGGCCGACAATTAGTCCGCCCAGGCCGATCTGTAGCGGTAGCGAGAGCCGTAGCGAGTGGAACAGTTTGCGGCTGAACGCCAGTAGCCAGAGCAGCAGCGGCCCACACAGCCCGGCGCAAATGCCGGACATCAGCATCACGCCATATTGCCGCCACGTCGGCGCTTGCGCCAGCGTCACGCGGTAGAGCAGGGCGTACTGGCCATTGAGCAGGCGGGTCGTCAGCAGGGCCGTCATGGCGGCGATCATCACGGCTCCCGACGGACGCCAGGCCCGTTTGTCAGACAGAACTTCAGCGACAAAGAGGCTACTGGCCAGCGGCGCGTGGTAAGCGCTGGTCATCCCAGCCGCCACGCCGCAAGCGATCGCCAGTTTGTTCTCATCCGGGCTGGCGTTGCGCGGCGCGCAGGCTGAAGCCGCCAGCGTTGCCAGCAGGATCATCGCCCCCTCCCGACCGATTGCGCTGCCGCTGGCGACGACAATCAATGACGCGGCGGATTTCACCAGGCTTGACGGCAGATCCAGCTTGCCCTGTGCGCTGGCCCAGGCCTGTAGATAATCGCTGGCGCCGCGAGGACGTCGGCGCCGGGAACTCTGCCATAGCCAGAGCAACCCTCCCGCCAGTACGCCGCCGAGAGCTGGCGTAAGCAGGCGTCTCCAGGCCGGTAAATGGCGTGCGGCGCTGACCAGGCTGCCGCTGGCATTGCCGAGTACGACGCCTTCAAGGGCGCACAGAGTGTGGCGAAACAGCCCAACGGCCAGCGCGCTGAGACTGCCGATAATGGCGGCGAGCAGCAGGCGGCGAAGCCGGGTTGGCATACAGAACAGCGGGAAGCGGCGAGGCATAATGACAATAACGTTAACGAAGACAGGGGTATTGTCGCCGAAAACGGCTGGCAGCGGGATGTGAAGATTTAAACAAGGGTAACCTGATGTAACGGGTCCGCGGCCGCGAACCCGCTGGCGGCCCGTCAGGAAGGGGCGTGAATGTTGAGTACCCGGCGGGTGCGACCAGAACTCAGATAGCTGGCGATATAATCCTGTGAGATCTCCCCGCTGTAGCGGCCATCCTCATCGACTATCGGCTGAGGGCTATTCCGCTGGGAATTCCCACCAGCAGAGCGAGCGCCATTGAACTGAAGACCAGCAGCAGGTGTTGTTGGCCCAGCCACAGCAGGTCAACTCTGCGGGCGCTGATGGTTGCCGGTCCGATACTCCAGAACCAGCGCGCTGAGCGCGATAATGGCCGCCAGAGCGCGCTTGAGTAATGATGAATGGTGCATTGTCCTGGGTCTCCCTGTTGCACGTCTTACCGCTATCCGCCGGGTCCGGTGTGGTTATGCCGTGTGTCGGCAGGGTGTTTTTGACCTATAGCAACGAAGCGGCAGGGATTCCAGTGAAGGCAACCATTAATTTGCTAACGATTTACCCCGGAAATCATCCGCCTGACCAGGCAGTACAGGGGCTGGAAGGGACAGGGAAATATTTTCTAAAAACCGTCGCCCTGAAAGTGACATCGTCACTTTCTGATGTATCACCGCAGGGAAGTTTTCCGGGAGGATGGGCGGCAGCGCCGCCCATCGCTTATTGCGAACCGTCATCCGCAGCGCTGGCGCCGTGGGTGCGGGTGTAGAGAATTTTTTGGGTATCGTTGGCGCAGTGGCCGACAACCTGGCCGTTACTCTGGTCTACCTGATCGTTGGGGACGATGGTCAGCGTAAAACTGTCTTCCGGTACGCCGTTATTAATAATGCGCTGCTCAATATCCGCTTTAACTCTTTCACATGAGTTTTGTGCCGCCAGAACCGGGCTGGCGGCAGCGATCAGCAATGCGCTAAGCCAAACCAAACGTTTCATTGTCGCTTCCTTATGTTGAACGGTGATTCAAGCATAGCAGAGCTGGTGTAAATTATTGTATTTGCACTATCATCAGGTTACTTTCGGATTGATGGATAATGCCCGTGTGAAATCGCTGCTGCCTTTATGCCTGTTGTCGGCCTTGCTGGCCGGTTGTGACAAACCCGCCAAACCTGAAGCGTTAACCCCGGAAATGGCGAGCTTTTCGAATATTTTTAATTTTGATCCGCTGCGCGGACCGGTGAAAGCATTTACCCAACGCATGATCAACCAGGAGAACGAGGTTGAGCACCAGATAGGCGGCGTGTTGTCTGCGGAAGGTTGTTTTGAACGTCTCGCCGTTGACGATCGCCAGGAGAACACCGGCGTCGCACTGGTGCTGAATGCCAACTACTATCTTGATGAAGCCACGGGAGAAAAGCGCATCAGGTTGCGCGGTAAATGTCAGTTGGCGGAAATTGTCGCTGACGCCACGCAGTTTGACACCGATGAGCGTGACTTTGTGGTGGCGTCGCGCAATGGCGAGGTGGCTCGCTCATGGCGTTATGATACCGAAGGGTATACCGTCGGCGAAAAGATGCGCGCGGACGGTTATACACTGTTGACCGTTATTGTTCCGAATAAGGATCCGCGCCAGAAACTTAACTACACGGCGACCAGTCGGCTGGATAACAACCCTATCGGCCAGACGACCCAGCAGTGTGAGTATGATCGCTATTATAACCCCGTGAGCTGTGTATTGACGGTGACCGATAGTTCCCAGACGCCGACGCAGCAGCAGCGCTACCAGATCAAAAATACCATTGAATACTACTAAAGCGCGCGCCCTGAGCCGCCGGCTACTGGGCGGTGGGTTTCAGGATTGTGCCGCCGGGCCGGTGTTCCTGCAGATACTGGTGCTGGAAAATACACATACGGATGGTATTGCGGTACTCGCCGTTAATAAAGAATTCATGAATTAATTCGCCTTCCACCATAAAGCCAAGTTTTTCATAAATATGGATAGCTTTGACGTTCTCTTTATCGACGATCAGATACAGCTTATACAGATTGAGTACCGTAAAACCGTAATCCATGGCCAGTCTGGCGGCGCGGGTCGCCAGCCCTTTGCCCTGATATTCCGGGGAGATAATTATCTGAAATTCCGCCCGGCGGTGTACGTGGTTAATTTCCACCAGTTCCACCAGACCGGCTTTTTCACCGTCGCATTCGACAACAAAGCGGCGTTCGCTCTGGTCGTGAATGTGTTTGTCATACAGGTCGGAGAGTTCCACGAAGGCCTCATAGGGCTCTTCAAACCAGTAGCGCATTACGCTGGCGTTATTATCAAGCTGGTGGACAAAGCGCAGATCTTCGCGCTCCAGTGGGCGTAGTCGCACATTCAAATCAGCGGACATGAGTAAATCCTTATTCAGTCGGGCTTCCCGGCGGGAGCCTTCTGGCGCGGACAAAGCGCGTGAAAACGGGTTGTCGGAGTGTCAGGCTCCCGGCTGCGGGAGCCTGTGCGGCGAAGAAGAGATCAGGGGTTGATGACGCGCCCGGTACTGCGATCGAGGCAGCGCAGGGTATGCGGTTCCCAGTAGGCATTAACATTGGTGCTTTTGCGACAGTTGTCGCGAGCATCAAAGGCCGTGTCGGCTTTATCCCACTCTTTTTCCGCGCGTGTGTTGACTTTTTTACGCAGGGAACGCGTGTCATCCCATTGTTCCTTGTCCATCGCCGCGTTCTGGCGAGTCTGAGCATTATCGCCGGACTCGATAATCAGCTTGCTGGTATTGGCATGTACCGGAGCCGTTGCCGCCAGAAGGCCACACGCGAATGCCAGCGGCAGTACTAGCCCGGATAGACGTTTAATGGTTTTCATATCGTTTCCTTTTCAATAAAGCACCGGGTTCCCGCTAACCTGGCGCTTTTACTATACCACTACCTCGCCGGCAGCACAGCCCTCTCGCAGCGTATTACGCGCCGGGACCGCCATAAGAAAGGTACCCGGATGGACTTTCAGGAATGTGATCGAACAGGCAAATACCTAAACATATACTTGTATGGTAGTAGTCATTGGCATAAATTCGCACCAGTGACGTTCATAATTGCCTGAACCAGGGAACGAAAGAATGAGAATTGCCAAAGCCGAAGTGTTTGTAACCTGCCCGGGGCGCAACTTTGTGACCCTGAAAATCACTACTGAAAGCGGCCTTACCGGGTTAGGGGACGCGACCCTCAACGGCCGGGAATTGCCGGTCGCTTCTTACCTGCGCGACCATTTGTGCCCCCAGTTAGTTGGCCGCGACGCGCACCGTATCGAAGATATCTGGCAGTTTTTCTATAAAGGCGCCTACTGGCGCCGCGGTCCGGTCACGATGTCGGCGATCTCCGCTATCGACATGGCGCTGTGGGATATCAAAGCCAAAGCTGCCGGTATGCCGCTCTATCAGTTGCTCGGCGGCGCCTCCCGGGAAGGGGTGATGGTTTACTGCCACACTACCGGGCACTCTATCGATGAGGTGCTGGAGGATTACGCGCGCCATAAAGAGCTGGGGTTCCGGGCGATCCGGGTGCAGTGCGGCGTGCCGGGCATGAAAACCACCTACGGTATGGCGAAAGGTAAAGGTCAGGCGTATGAGCCGGCCACCAGGGGTATCCGACCGGAAGAGCAACTGTGGTCCAGCGAGAAGTATCTCGATTTCACACCGAAACTGTTTGAAGCGGTACGTAAGCAATTTGGCTTTGACGAACATTTACTGCATGACATGCACCACCGTCTGACGCCCATTGAAGCGGCCCGCTTCGGTAAACGCATTGAAGAGTACCGCCTGTTCTGGATGGAAGATCCCACCCCGGCGGAAAACCAGGCGTGCTTCCGGTTGATACGCCAGCATACGGTGACCCCGATTGCGGTTGGCGAAGTGTTCAACAGTATCTGGGACTGCAAACAGCTGATCGAAGAACAGCTTATCGATTATATCCGCACCACTATCACGCACGCCGGCGGTATCAGCGGTATGCGGCGTATTGCGGATTTCGCCTCTCTGTATCAGGTGCGCACCGGATCCCACGGGCCGTCGGATCTGTCGCCGGTGTGTATGGCGGCGGCGCTGCATTTCGACCTGTGGGTGCCGAATTTCGGCGTTCAGGAGTACATGGGCTATTCCGAACAGATGCTGGAAGTCTTCCCCCATAGCTGGACATTTGAGCAGGGTTATATGCACCCGGGGGATAAACCGGGATTAGGTATCGAATTTGATGAAAAACTGGCGGCGAAGTATCCGTACGAACCGGCCTATTTGCCCGTAGCGCGCCTCGAAGACGGCACGTTGTGGAACTGGTAAGGGGAAAACAATGAAAAGTGTGGTGATTAAACAGCCTCAGGAGCTGGTAATAGAAGAACGTCCGCTGCCACAACCGGCGGCGGGCGAAGTGCGCCTGCGGGTGCAGAGCGCCGGAATCTGCGGTTCCGACGTCCATATCTGGCGCGGTCATAACCCGTTTGCGAAATATCCGCGGGTCATCGGCCATGAGTTCTTTGGCCATATTGATGCCGTTGGCGATGGCGTCGATGCGGCACGTATCGGCGAACGGGTGGTGGGGGATCCGGTAGTGAGCTGCGGCCATTGCTACCCATGCCAGGTCGGGCGCCCGAATGTTTGCACTCAGTTACAGGTTATCGGTGTGCATCGCGACGGCGGTTTCAGCGACTACGTGACGCTACCGGCGCGCAATGCTCACAAGGTGCCGGAATCGATAGCCGATCGCGAAGCCACCATGATCGAACCGTTCACTATTGCGGCCAATATCTGTCATCAGATGCAGCCGGGCCCGCTGGATGTGGCGCTGATCTACGGCGCCGGCCCGATGGGGCTGACCACCATCCAGGCGCTGGCCGGGGTATACGGCGTGAAAACCATCATAGTGGCGGACAGGCTGGACGCGCGTCTGGAAATGGCCCGGGCCAACGGCGCGACGCAGGTAATTAATAACAGCGCTATTGATCTGCAGGCCGAGCTGGAAAAACAGGGGATTCGCCCGACCTTGATCGTCGATGCCGCCTGCCATCCGTCGATTCTGCCGCAGGCCATCAGTCTGGCATCGCCGGCGGCGCGGATAGGGATCATGGGCTTCTCGGCGGATCCCTGTGTGATTAGCCAGCAGGCGATCACCGGCAAAGAGATCACCATTTACAGTTCACGTCTCAACAGCGGGCGCTTCCCGATGGTGATTGACTGGATGGCGCAGGGAAAAATTCATCCTGAGAAACTGATTACTCATCAGTTTCATTACACGGATGTTGTTACGGCGCTGGAGCTGTTCGAAAAGGACCAGAACAGCTGTTGCAAGGTGCTGCTGACGTTTTAACGGCTGATTCTGTACCCGCAGCCTTGCTGTTGTTGCACTTTAAAAAAGAAACTACAGAGAGCAAGACATGGAAAAACAAATACAGGTGAAAAATAAACCGCAAAGGGACACTGGCGATCTGGTGAAAGCCGCTGTTTCCGGCTGGTTGGGCACGGCGCTGGAGTTTATGGACTTTCAGCTCTACTCACTGGGGGCCGCGCTGGTCTTCCATGAGATTTTCTTCCCCGAGCAGTCTGCGGCAATGGCGCTGATTCTGGCGATGGGCACCTACGGCGCCGGGTATATTGCGCGTATTGTCGGCGCCTTTATCTTTGGTCGTATGGGGGACACCATCGGCCGTAAGAAAGTGCTGTTTATTACCATTACCATGATGGGGATCTGTACCACGCTGATCGGCGTGCTGCCGACCTATGCGCAGATCGGCATCATGGCGCCGGTGCTGCTGGTAACACTGCGTATCATTCAGGGGCTGGGGGCCGGGGCGGAGATTTCCGGCGCCGGCACCATGCTGGCGGAATATGCGCCGCGCGGTAAACGCGGGGTGATTTCATCGCTGGTGGCGATGGGCACCAACTGCGGTACCCTGAGCGCTACGGCAATCTGGGCGGTGATGTTCTTCTTCCTCGATCGCGAAGAGCTGATCGCCTGGGGCTGGCGTATTCCGTTCCTGGCAAGCGTGGTGGTGATGTTCTTCGCCATCTGGATCCGGATGAACCTTAAAGAGAGCCCGGTGTTTGAAGGGGCGCAGGAAACGGCGGCGGCAGCGCCGAAAGTGCTGAAAGACAATGACTCTTTCGGTGCGATGCTGAAAAGCAAATCGTTCTGGCTGGCGACCGGGCTGCGTTTCGGTCAGGCGGGCAACTCCGGTCTGATCCAGACCTTCCTGGCGGGTTATCTGGTGCAGACGCTGCTGTTCAGTAAGAGCATCCCAACCGATGCGCTGATGATAAGTTCGGTGCTGGGTTTTATCACCATTCCGCTGCTGGGCTGGTTGTCAGATAAATTTGGCCGCCGGGTGCCATACATGATTGTCAACATTGGCGCCATTCTGCTGGCCTGGCCGATGCTGTCGATCATCGTCGACAAGAGTGTCGCGGTTAGCGTCACCATGGCCAGTATCATCATCATTCATAACGTGGCGGTGCTGGGGCTGTTTGCGCTGGAAAACATCACCATGGCGGAAATGTTTGGCTCCCGTAACCGCTTTACCCGCATGGCTATCTCTAAAGAGGCCGGCGGTCTGGTGGCGGTCGGGTTTGGCCCGCTGCTGGCCGGTATCTTCTGCAATATGACCGGCGCCTGGTGGCCGATTGCGGCGATGATGATCTGCTACTCGGTGATTGGGTTGATCTCCGCCATCTGTATGCCGGAAGTTGCCGACCGCGATCTGGAAGCGCCGCAGGATGCCGCCGATCCGTTACCGGCTCATCGCGCCCAGGGAGCAGGTTACTCCCGCGTGACTCACTAAACCGGCAAGCGTTATGGTTGCGGCACCGGGTGCATCAGCACGGCGGTGCCGCATTTTTTCAGACAGGCCTGGGCCTGCCAGCGAATGTCTTATCAAGCGAGTTTATACATGGAACTGAATCTATTAAAGGCTAACGCCATTGTGCCGGCTTACGATCGCGCCCGGCTGGTGACGCGCATGGTTCACCTGGGTTTTGGCGCTTTTCACCGCGCCCACCAGGCTGTCTATAGCGATATTCTGGCCGCGGAACATGACAGCGACTGGGGGTATTGCGAAGTAAACCTGATTGGCGGCGAGCAGCAAATTGCCGATCTGCAATGCCAGGGTCTGTTGTACACGGTAGCGGAAATGTCCGGCGATGGCTGGCATGCCCGGGTTCCCGGGGTTGTTAAACAGGCGCTACACGCCAGTGTCGATGGTCTTGAGGCCGTGCTGGAGGCAATGTGCCAGCCGGAGGTCGCCATTGTATCGATGACCATTACCGAAAAAGGCTACTGCCATGCGCCTGCCACCGGGCAACTGATGCTCGATCATCCGTTGATTGCCGCCGATCTCGCCAGGCCGCAGCAGCCGGCGTCGGCTATCGGCGTGATTGTCGAAGCGCTGGCGCGGCGCCGCAGCGCGGGGATGAAACCGTTCACGGTCATGTCCTGCGATAATATGCCGGAGAATGGCCACGTGACCCGCAATGTCGTTACGGCCTATGCGGCGGCGCTGGATGCGGCGCTGGCACAGTGGATTAGTGACAATGTCACCTTTCCTTCCACAATGGTCGACCGCATTGTGCCGGCGGTGACCCCGGAAACCCTTGAGCGGATTGAGCAATTGACCGGCGTGCGCGATCCGGCTGGCGTCGCCTGCGAGCCGTTCCGCCAGTGGGTGATCGAAGATAATTTTGTCGCCGGACGGCCGGCATGGGAGAAAGCCGGGGCGGAGCTGGTACAGGACGTGCTGCCTTTTGAAGAGATGAAATTGCGTATGCTCAACGGTAGCCACTCTTTCCTGGCGTATCTCGGCTACCTGGCCGGCTATCAGCACATCAATGATTGCATGGAGGATGAAAACTATCGTCTTGCCGCGCATGCGCTGATGCTTGATGAACAGGCGCCGACGCTGAAAGTACAGGGGGTCGATCTGGCACGCTATGCCGCGCAACTGATCGAGCGTTATTGCAATCCGGCGCTGCGTCACCGAACCTGGCAGATCGCCATGGACGGCAGCCAGAAACTGCCGCAGCGGATGCTGGATTCCATTCGCTGGCATCTGGCGCATCAGCACTCTTTCGATCTGCTGGCGCTGGGCGTCGCTGGCTGGATGCGCTATGTCGGCGGTGTGGATGAGCAGGGCGAGAAAATCGATATCAGCGATCCGCTGGTCGATACGCTGCGCCAGATTGTCGCCGGCAGTCCTGAGGGCGAGGCGCGGGTTCATGCGCTACTGGGCATCAGCGCGATTTTCGGCGCCGACCTGCCGGCAAATCCGCTGTTTGTCGCGAAAGTGACCGACGCTTATAGCCAGTTGCTGGACCAGGGCGCCAGGGCGACAGTCGCGGCTTATGCCCGGGCAGGATGACGGCCCGGCACAGCAATAAAAAACCGGGAAATTCCCGGTTTTTTACGCCCGCTGCAGCATGCGGATTTACTCGTCGCTGAACCAGTCGCCGTTTTCCTGGCGAATTAGCAAAATCGACTCACTGATTTCCTGCAGGTGACGGCGCATTTCGACTTCCACCGCATCGGCATCGCGGCGCTTCAGGGCGGCGAAAATGGACAAGTGCTGACTGACCAGCATATCCAGCGGAGAGACGTGATCGAGACTCATGTAGCGCACCCGGTCAATGGCCGACTTGATATTTTCCACTGTATCCCAGGCTAACTGGCAATCGGCGATTTGCGCCAGTTTCTGATGAAACTCATCGTCGAGGGTGAAAAAGTCATTCACCTGCTGGCGCGATACCGCCAGTTGCTGTTGATGCAGATTCTGTTCCAGTTGATAAAGCTGGTCGGCATTGAGCATTTGCGCGGCGCGGCGTACCACGGCGCATTCAATGGCTTCGCGGACAAAACAGCCATTTCTCACCTGTATCATTGAGATTTTATTGACGTAACTGCCGCGCTGAGGGCGGATCTGAATCAGGCCGTTTTCCGCCAGTTTAATAAAAGCTTCGCGCACTGGCTGCCGGGAAACATCGAAGCGCACTGAAACTTCTTTCTCCGAAAGCGGCGTGCCGGGGGGGATCAGACACTGGACAATATCACGCCGCAGAATCTGATAGATTTGCTGGTTAACCGGCTGGGTGGGATTAAGCTGAGTTTCAACGGCCATGTTATTTATCTACGAGTTAGATTAGCTGCCTGATTTTACCACTTTTTCACTGCTGCGCCCATACCCGGCTCCAGGCCGGGCAGGGAGCGGACGGGTTACTGGCGATGAACGCTCAGTCCCGCCCAGGTCTGGCTGACCGGCATCATTTCGAGGGTATTGATGTTGACATGGGCCGGGAGTGTGGACACCCACCATACGGCTTCGCTCACGTCTTCCGGCGTCAGCGCGTTGGCATTCTGATAAGTGGTTTGTACTTTTGTATCATCGCCCTTAAAGCGCACATTAGAGAACTCGGTGCCGCCGACCAGACCGGGTTCAATGTCGGTGACGCGCACTGCCGTGCCGTGCAGATCGGTGCGCAGGTTGAGACTGAACTGGCGTACGAATGCTTTGGTGGCGCCGTAGACGTTACCGCCGGCGTAAGGCCAATTCCCGGCGGTCGAACCGATATTGATGATGTGGCCGCGGTTACGCTCCACCATACCGGGCAGTACGGCGCGGGTCATGTACACCAGACCTTTGTTGTTGGTGTCGATCATATCTTCCCAGTCTTCCACGCTGGCTTTATGGGCCGGTTCGAGTCCCAGCGCCAGCCCGGCGTTGTTGACCAGTACGTCGATATTGCGCCATTCGCCCGGCAGTCCGGCAATCATTTCTTCAATGGCGGCGCGATTGCGCACATCCAGTTGCACCGTCAGTACGCTGTCGCCCAGCGCATCATGCAGTTCCTGCAGGCGCTCCTGACGACGCCCGGTGGCGATAACTTTATGGCCATTGGCCACAAAACGTTCGGTGATACTTTTGCCAAATCCGGCGGTGGCGCCGGTAACCAGAATTATCATCTCACTGTTCCTCAATGCTTTTTGCGTATATCCGTCTCAGGGACACACCCTAACATGACTGTCAGGGCTGAGTCTGTCAAACCCTGAGTCCGGGCGGGGAAAGATTGCTCTCCCTGATTGTGGTGCATAAGCTATAGCACTTATCCCGGTTGTCGGAGTAGAGACTGATGAATGAAAACCCGTTTTTTACCTCGAGCGCGCTGCCATATCAGGCACCGCCATTTTCCCTGATAACCGATCAACATTACCGGCCGGCGTTCGATCGCGCGGTGGCCATTAAGCGCCAGGAAATTGACGCCATCATCCGGCAACCGGAACCGGCGAACTTTGCTAATACCTTTCTGGCGCTGGAGCGCAGCGGGCAGATGCTGTCCCGGGTATGCGCGGTATTTTTTGCCATGACGTCGGCCCATACCAACCCGTATCTGCAACAGCTGGAGGAGCAGTTTTCTGTTGAACTGACCGCCCTGAATGACGAGATCCGTCTCAACGAAGCGCTGTTTACCCGGCTGGATGCGGTGTGGCGCCAGCGGGAAACCCTCGATCTTGACGCCGAGTCTCTGCGCCTGGTGGAGGTAACCTGGCAGCGCTTCGTACTGGCCGGGGCGCGACTGGGCAGCGACGAGAAGCAGCGTCTCAAAGCGCTCAATAAACAGGCCGCGCAGCTCAGTAGCCAGTTCAGCCACCGGCTGCTGGCGGCGGATAAAGCCGGCGGTCTGGTGGTGGAAGAGATCGATAAACTGGCGGGTCTGAGCGATGCCTGTCTTGCTGCCGCTCGCCAGGCGGCGCAGGAGAAGGGGCTGGACGGCAAATGGCTGCTGGCGCTGCTTAATACCACCCAGCAGCCGGCATTGCAGGAACTGAGCGACCGGGATACCCGCGAAGCGCTGTTTCGCGCCGCGTGGCAGCGTACCGAGAAAGGCGATGCCAACGATACCCGGGAGATTGTGCTGCGTCTCGCCGGGCTACGGGCGGAACAGGCGCGGCTGTGCGGTTTCGACAGTTACGCCGCGTGGCAGATAGCCGATCAAATGGCGCAAACGCCGCAGGCGGCGCTGGCGTTCATGCGCAATATCGTACCGGCCGCCAGCGAGCGCGCCCGCCGGGAACTGGCGGATATTCAGCAAATTATTGACCAGCAGCAGGGTGATTTTCAGGCCCGGGCGTGGGACTGGGCGTTTTATGCCGCTCAGGTGCGGCAGGCGCAGTACGCGCTGGATGACGCGCAGATTAAACCGTGGTTTGAACTCAATAATGTGCTGGAGAAGGGGGTGTTCCGGGCCGCCGGCTGTCTGTATGGGCTGACGTTTGTTGAGCGTTTTGATATCCCGGTCTACCAGCCGGATGTGCGGGTATGGGAAATCTTTGATCGTGACGGTCGCGGCATGGCGCTGTTTTATGGCGACTATTTCGCCCGCGACAGCAAAGTCGGCGGGGCGTGGATGGGCAATTTTGTCGAACAGTCGACGCTACTGGATTGCGCGCCGGTAATTTACAATGTGTGTAACTACCAGAAACCCGCCAGCGGCCAGCCGGCGCTGCTCTCCTGGGATGAGGTCATTACCCTGTTCCATGAGTTTGGCCACACGCTCCACGGGCTGTTTGCCACCCAGCAATATGCCAGTCTTTCCGGTACCAACACGCCGCGCGATTTTGTCGAATTTCCGTCGCAGATTAATGAGCACTGGGCCAGTCACCCGCAAGTCTTTGAGCATTATGCGCGCCATTACCAGACCGGTGAACCGTTGCCTGCCGAACTGCGCGCCAGGCTGCTTCGCGCAGCGCAGTTTAACAAAGGTTACGATATGACCGAGCTGCTGTCCGCGGCGTTACTGGACATGAACTGGCACAGTCTCGCGCCGGGGGAGACGCCGCAGGATGTGGCGGGGTTTGAAGCGCAGGTGCTGGAGCGGGAACATCTCAATCTGCCCGCGATACCGCCGCGCTATCGTAGTAGCTATTTTGCGCATATCTGGGGCGGCGGTTACGCGGCGGGTTACTACGCCTATCTGTGGACGCAGATGCTGGCCGATGACGGCTTTCAGTGGTTTATCGAACGCGGAGGGCTAACGGCGGAGAATGGCGCGCGCTTTCGTGAAGCTATTTTGTCACGGGGCAACAGCGGCGATCTGGCAGAACTTTACCGTCAGTGGCGCGGCGATGATCCGCAGATTGAGCCGATGCTGGTAAATCGCCAGCTCAAAAATTAGTTGGCAAAATAATATGGACAAACCAACAGGGTAATTTTACCCTGTCTTGATATGAAATTTTATTTCTAAAACTGTAAAATTGAGAGTTTTTTACCATGTGTGGTTGAATTCATACTGTCAGTGTAAGGCAGGTAGTACCCCCTGTTATTGTGTGTATTCTGACAGTGAACATTCTGATTAGATGTAGAAGGATCAATCTTCTCTGGGCTAACCTCGCGGTTGCAATAATGCTGAATTACTCTCGCTAGTGTTACCATTGTTTCATAACACATAGTAATTGGCACGATTAATTCTTTTTCCCGGTCTCTTGTACCAGATATCTTTATGTTGGTGTTTTCGGATAATTATTGCACCAGGTTTCTGTATGACATGGGGTGGGTGTAGGTTAAGAGACACTTCCTTACATATTGATCTCCAAACATGTTATCTGTTTTTTCTCAGAACATCAGTACACTAAGATGAATATGGTGCTCAGTATATGATAAAGTCGAAATGTGGAAATGAATTTTATTTTAATGAACAGTATAACTCTCTGAAAAAATTATAACTTTCTAACATGTCTTTTTCTGAATGGAACAGGTTTTGTAATCAGGGTCATGTTCGACTACAGTTTGCCGGGCGATGGTCTCTCTTATTTAATTTTTACTGATGCTGCAATAAGTATGCGATACATTAGACTTTCTGGCGTTTAAATCCAATCATTACATGTATATACAGACATTCACTATAGCCATAGCACATATTGATTGACTGCGATGAAGTGGAACATTATCTGTATTTTATTTGGAGAGTGGATTTTGCCACTCTCATTTCATTGATTTTAAATTACTCTAAACTATATTTTTTGGTTGTGATATTTTGAACTAACCTTATTAGATTTTTTTTTAAAACGATAAGCGTTAATAAAAGTATTGTTGTAACAATGAAGTGTATAACCCAATGATTTATATTAATAAGTTGTAGTATTTTAGAAGTGAAACTATTGCAATGGTAATTAAATGCAATAATTATAATTGTATTGACACCCAGCCACCCCAATGCTTTGCTGGAAAGAAGGTATGAAATGTAATACAGTATTATTGAGCCGCTGATCGCCACTAAAACATTAATTGTTGCGGTGAGCGTTGTTTCGCCTATATAGTTTTTGGCTAATTCCAATGGTTTATTTTGCTGGAGAGTGATAAATAATAGAACTGCAACAAATAACATGGTGGCATAAAATTCTTTGTTGTATTCTTTTTGATTGTAAAAAATTTTAATAAGCATGCCGAAAGCAAAGAATAAACATGATGTCATGGATATAAAAACATTAAATAATCCAAAGTTGGATGTTTGAGTGGATATGATAAATCCAGCTATTCCGAAAGATGCTATTATTGCAATTGTGTATCTTCTTTTATTTGCTGATAATAAAATTGCCAGAAATTCGACAGTAAATAAAGAAAACAGAAACCATAAAGGAGTTGAGTTAAAAGTATTTGTGACAGAAGGGTATCCGGTTAATGTCCCCAGTAATTTATTTAGGAATGTACTGGTATCTATTTTTCCTGTTGCAAGCATTAATAGAAATGGTATTCCGCAGATTAACCCATAACCCCAGGCAGGAAAGATTAATCGTTTAAATTTTGATTTTATTTTTCCATATGTATTTTCTTTTGATAGTGTGAATAGAAATCCAGACAAAATAAAAAAAGCAGGCATATGGAATGAATATATATAATTATATATATATGATGGCAAACCAGGAGTGTGCCCAAGAATCACAAGCAGGATTCCTATCCCACGATATGTGTCGATGCTTAAGTTTCTCATTTTATTCTATTTTGTAAGTTGATCTAAAGGCTTGTTTAACATCTGCTTATAATAAGTGTGCATTTACTGTAAGTAAATGCCTTTTTTTTGTGATTTTTATCACGTTTTACTCTGAGCTGCATAATATTCAAGGATACTAATTCTAAATAGCTGCGCGGAATGGTAGATCACTTTGAGGGAACTCAGCCCGGATTGTGCGATCTGATCAATCGCCAAATCAAAACAAATCACCAACCGGACTGAGCGATGTCGATCATAGCACCAATTCCCCGTGACGAACGACGCCTGATGCAGAAAGCAATCCATAAAACGCACGATAAAATTATGCCCGCAGGCTGACTGCCATTCTGATGCTGCACCGGGGTGACCGCGTCAGCGACGTTGCCAGAACGCTCTGCTGTGCCCGTTCCTCCGTCGGACGCTGGATTAACGGGTTCACGCTGTCGGGTGTTGCAGGACAGAAATCATTACCTGCCGGACGAACCCGTCACTGGCCTTTTGAGCATATCTGCACGTTATTACGTGAGCGGGTAAAACATGCTCCCCGCGATTTTGGCTACTGGCGTTCACGCTGGAGTACAGAACTTCTGGCAATAAAAATCAATGAGATAATCGGCTGCCAGTTACATGCCGGAACTGTTCGCCGTTGGTTGCCGTCTGCGGGGCTTGTGTGGCGAAGGGCCGCGCCAACTCTGCGTATCCGTGACCTGCATAAGGATGAAAAGATGGCGGCAATCCACAAAGCACTGGACGAATGCAGCGCAGAGCATCCGGTATTTTATGAAGATGAGGTGGATATCCATCTTAATCCTAAAATCGGTGCGGACTGGCAGCTACACGGGCAGCAAAAATGCGTGGTGACGCCGGGACAGAACGAAAAATACTATCTGGCCGGAGCACTGCACTGCGAACGGGCAAAGTCAGCTACGTGGGCAGCAACAGCAAAAGTTCGGTGCTATTCATCATCCTGTTGAAGCGGCTTAAAGCGACGTATCGGCGGGGGAAAATCATCACGCTGATCATGGACAACTACATTATCCACAAAAGCCGGGAAACACAGCGCTGGCTGAAGGAGAATCCGAAGTTCAGGGTCATTTATCAGCCGGTTTACTCGCCATGGGTGAATCATGTGGAACGGCTATGACAGGCACTTCACGACACAATAACGCGAAATCATCAGTGCCGCTCAATGTGGCAACTGTTGAAAAAAGTTCACCATTTTATAGAAACCGTCAGTCCATTCCCCGGCGGCAAACATGGGCTGGCAAAAGTGTAGCGGTATTAGGCTCAGCTATTTAGTACACAAGCCTGGTTTTGTGTCGTGGCTTTCAGAAGCATTAGATCATGTTCTTTTGTTGGTAAAGATCCTACCTAAATTGTCAGTATCAGAAGTGATGGGTAATTTGAAAGGGTAGACAGCGATACGGTTGTTCAATAAGTTTCCTTATTTGAGGGAAGCATAAACTATGGGGAAACTTTTGGGCGAAAGGATACTGTGTGGATACCGTAGCTGTATTCGGCCATCGGTTGCGGCTTTTCCGGGGCGGATCAGGAACGGGAAGAAACCGTTGCAGCCGATCGACTGACCGATCGCGGTAAGGGCATCCGGATCCGGATTCAGGGCATCGATATCAACCTCTGGCCTGAGGGGCACCATAACTTTTGAATGACCCGTGGAGGCTATCTGAATCGGTAATCCCGGCAGAATGTCGTCTTCGCTAAGCCGCAGAGCCGCAGAGCCGCGAGGATCGCGGCGCGGGTTTCCCCGACTATTGGGGGCTCAAACGTTGGCGTTCCCTGTTCAAGAACAATGCGCAGATCGTCGCCTTCGGACAGGATATCCACCCGATGGCGACCTGCCAGCGATGTCTGCCAGACCGCGGCGTTTTCTAAACCCAACACTTTCGCCCTGACATAATGGGCCGCCACGGTGGCATGACCGCAAATCGGCACTTCGACAGTTGGCGTGAAATAGCGGATACGCACATCGCTGTCTGCGCTTTTCAGTACAAAGGCGGTTTCTGAATGGCGCAGTTCCCGGGCAATGAGCTGCATTTGTGTTTCGCTGAGTTCATCGGCCTGCAAAACTACGCCGGCGGAATTGCCGCGAAACGGTTCGCGGGTGAAGGCGTCAACGTGAAAAATCTCTGGCATCAATCTCTTCTCCTGCCTGGATGTGATGGCAATAGCGCCAGCTGTTACCTGGCGTCGGCGGTTGTCGGGTGGTTTACACCGTATCACAACGCTGTGGGTGGCGCTGTAACGGCCGGGACCGGTAAATCTGGTGGAATGGATGGGGCGAAAGTTGTAGCGGCAATTCCCTGAGGAAAAAATTGATAAGATTTATTTATTATTTCATCACCGATGAGATGGCAATAAGAAATTGGAATCAGGAAATTAAAGCGCGGCAGAAGGCGCGTTTTATGTCGAGCCATCCTTATGATATTCATTAAAATTAAATTAATGCATCGATATTGTTACCCTGAGAATAATATAAGTTGACATCGTGAGTTTGCGTTGAAAATTCCGAATATTGAATTTTCAGATTGACAAAATTAACCGATCGGAATTCTCGATCGATAAATTAAGTTCATTTGATGAATCCTTTCAATTGGTTATAATATTTAAGGCCCTGTTTTTCGCCAACACCAGCGACAGCGGCTATTACTCTGGCACTGTTCGCGATATACACCGGGTGGCTCCTGTATATCACGGGCCAGTGTCATACAGAGTAATTACCCAAAAAGGCCACGTGAGTTTGCGTGGCCTTTTTCCGTTCTGGATGGCATCTATTTTTGCTGTCAATTGCCTGGCGAAGCCGGCAATTATTTACCGGATTTTCGCGAGAAGAGCCACCAGCTAAACAGGGTCACGACAACGCAACCAATCAGACTCACTATCATTTCATGTGTGACCAGGATCATAAGGCGCCTCCGTGATAGTAATAAATCCAGAATAGACCCTATTTTGCGCAGTATCCGCCGCCGGGCGTCGATGCGGTGCGCAATCACCCCTGACCGCCGCGCAAATCGGTTGCATGGCCTTTTCATAAAGTGTTAAAAGGTGCCCCTTTAAAATAAAGACACAGAGAAAAGCAGTGAATAACTCAGTACCAGAGTCACCGGACAACCATCCTGCGCCAGGCCTGCAGCGGGGTCTGAAAAATCGCCATATCCAGCTTATTGCCCTTGGCGGCGCGATAGGCACCGGACTGTTTCTCGGCATTGGGCCGGCGATACAGATGGCAGGTCCCGCCGTGATTCTGGGTTACGGGGTTGCCGGTTTTATCGCTTTTCTGATCATGCGCCAGTTGGGTGAAATGGTGGTCGAGGAGCCGGTTTCCGGTTCATTCGCCCACTTTGCCTGGAAATACTGGGGACCGTTTGCCGGTTTCCTGTCGGGCTGGAACTACTGGGTCATGTTTGTGCTGGTAGGGATGGCGGAACTGACCGCCGCCGGGATTTATATGCAGTACTGGTTCCCTACGGTGCCCACCTGGATCTGGGCGGCGCTGTTCTTCGTGGCGATCAACCTGATGAATCTGGTTAACGTGCGGATGTATGGCGAAACCGAATTCTGGTTTGCGCTGATAAAAGTGGTGGCCATTCTGGGAATGATCGGTTTTGGTCTCTGGCTGCTATTTTCCGGACAGGGGGGCGAGCAGGCGGGCTTCGCCAATCTGTGGCGCCACGGCGGTTTTTTTGCCGCCGGCTGGCATGGGCTGGTCCTGTCGCTGGCGGTGATCATGTTTTCATTTGGCGGACTGGAGCTGATTGGCATTACCGCGGCGGAAGCGAGCGATCCGCAAACGACCATACCCAAAGCGGTGAATCAGGTGGTGTACCGGATCCTGCTGTTTTATATCGGCTCGCTGGTGGTCCTGCTGGCGCTGTACCCGTGGGTGAATATCACAGCCGGCAGCAGTCCCTTTGTGCTGATTTTTCACGATCTGGACAGCAATATTGTCGCCTCGGCGCTGAATGTGGTGATTCTGGTGGCATCGCTGTCGGTGTATAACAGCGGTGTCTATTCCAACAGCCGTATGCTGTTTGGCCTGTCGATCCAGAAGAATGCGCCGGCGTTTCTGGCCCGGGTCAGCCAGCGTGGAGTACCGGTAAATTCACTGCTGCTGTCGGGGGGGATTACCTCGCTGGTGATCGTGATTAACTATCTGTTACCCCATGAGGCGTTTGGTCTGCTGATGGCGCTGGTGGTGGCGACGCTACTGCTGAACTGGATTATGATCTGCCTCGCGCATCTGAAATTCCGCGCTGCAATGCGTCGCAAAGGGCGTGAATCGCGCTTTAAGGCACTGTTTTATCCTGCCGGAAACTATCTGTGCATTCTGTTTCTGGTGATGATCCTCGGCCTGATGTGTACGATGGATTCGTCGCGGCTGTCGGCGCTGCTGCTGCCGGTGTGGGTGGTGGTGCTGTATGTGGCATTTAACATCATGAAACGCGCCCGTTAACCGGGCGTTTAAACAAACAGGAAAGGCGACTTATGGCGAACGATATGACTTTTTACCGCCGTTTTGCTGCGGATATCCTGGCCGGGAAAAAGACCATCACCATCCGCGATCGATCAGAATCCCATTTCCGGCCCGGCGAGCGTCTGCGGGTGGGTTACGATGATGACGACAGCTATTTTTGCACCATCGAAATCAACAGCGTCACGCCCATCACTCAGGATGCGCTGACGGTGGAACATGCTCGCCAGGAGAACATGACGCTGGACGAGCTGAAAGCCGTGATCCGCGACATTTATCCCGATACTGACGCGCTGTACGTGGTGGCTTTTCGCTGCCTGTAATCCCATTACCCCTTTGTTATCAGAGGATACGCTGAGGCGAATTCCCATTGTGGATCAGCGAATTCCCGCTTCAGATCCCGGCGGCCGGGATCCGGCCCGCACAACAGGCGGCGGGGTCGGGTGTCAAACGCCAGTCCGCCGCTGAGTGTGCTGGATATGGTGGTGCGGATAAGAAATCATGCTGAATTGCACGACAATTCCGATACCTTTCCACGGTTGTGCTACGCTAATGGAGAAAGAGAAACGCTGTGTTTTCAACGGCGCACTGACGAAGCTGTAACAACAGGAGAAGCTAGCATGGGCATTCTTTCATGGATTATTTTTGGTTTAATTGCCGGGATTCTGGCCAAATGGATTATGCCGGGGAAAGACGGCGGTGGGTTTATTGTTACAGTCATTCTGGGGGTGCTGGGGGCCGTGGTCGGCGGCTGGATCAGTACTTTTTTTGGTTTCGGCAAAGTGGACGGGTTCAACTTCGGCAGCTTTGTCGTGGCGGTGATCGGCGCGCTGGTGGTGCTGTTTATTTACCGTAAAATTCGCAGCTAACCGCTTATCCCCGGCGGCGCGCCTGCGTCCCGGGTCATGCCGGATAAAACGCCTCTGCGCCGTTGGCCAGGGGCGTTTTGTTGTCGCGCCTTTTCAGGCGCGACCGTATCATCAGCATCAGTACTATCAACCTGAGCCGTGGCCCGGAAACCGCGCCTGGCGGCAGTATAATGGGGGAATGGTTACTCAACCCGGATGTGGATCGGCAGGTCGGTGAAATTTCTGGCACTGTGCCCGGGTCGGACAAAAAATGACGACATACTCAACCCCTGGTTGACAGTCTCTTACCAGCGGCTGGCAGGTGATTGATTTAAAGGCTGGTGCGCACCTAAAAGAAATCGAACATGCGGATACTAGCAATCTTTAATCACCGGCAGAAGCCCGGGCAACGGTTTCTGTTAGCTGTTTCATGAATTGTCTGGCGGTAATGATTTTGTTGCAGTGATTATTAGAGCTATTTCGCCTTCGGGGCTGCGGAAGTGGTCGCGACAAGGGGATGCGTCAGCGCAGAGCCGGGCCCGGGGTATCACCGGTTACTGGAAACCCGTTCACTGCGCCGCCGATGCTCGTAGCATGAATGTAACAAAATGTTAATTTGTGACATATCTATAACATTTCGCACGTATTATCGCTATCCTGGAAGAGAAGAACTTCACTTGTGGAGCGTGTCTATGTCCCGAAATGGCTGGCGTTCGTTAACTATCTGTATGCTGGTCTGTCTGTGTTTCTGGGGAGCAGTGATGATGGCTTTTCTGCCCCATCTGATGGAAGTAACACGCGAGGGACGCACATTACTGCACTGGTAATCAAATAATGCACTGTGGACCCGGTTCCCGCATTGCATTGCGCGCGTCTGGCGGCCGTTAACCGCTGGTTAATACCCCGTCAGGCGCCGTAGTTGACCAGGTGAAACACCAGCGCGACCAGCATCACGCTGGCGGCGGTGGTCACCAGTCGCGAAAGCAGGCGATTAATACGGTGTAACCTGGCGCGTTTATCCATTTGTCCCTCCTTAGCCTTATCATTCCCTGTCAGCAGATCCCGCAAAATCTGTCGTTAAAAATAGATCATGCGCCAACCCGCGCTGTCGCGGTACGGTTATTAGCGCTACAGAATCCCCAGTGTACGCGGGTTGCCGGCCAGAAAATGCGTTTATTGCCGCATGTTGATAAATAACACATTTTTCTGATGAGCTTTTCGCGTTTTGCCCGTAGGATAGCCGTTTGCCGCGGCCGGGGCGCGCGAAGCAAATCGCCAGGCTGGTAATCATAAAATGCACACAGGGTAAACTATGGGCTTGTTGTTTAAAGCAATACTCGGCGCCGCGGTAGTGGTGTTGATCGGGTTTTTATCTAAAACGCGTAACTATTACATCGCCGGTCTGGTGCCGCTGTTTCCAACTTTTGCGCTGATCGCCCATTATATTGTGGTCTCTGAGCGCGGTACCGAAGCGTTACGCACCACCGTGGTATTCGGGATGTGGGCGATCATTCCCTATTTTGTTTACCTGTTGTCGCTGTGGTATTTCAGCGCCTTTATGAAAGTGCCTGTCGCCCTGGGATCGGCGGTGCTTTGCTGGGTGGTGTCGGCGATGGTTCTGGTATGGCTGTGGGGTAAATTTCATTGATGGCCGGGCTCCGGGCCGCGATAAATTCTGATTTGGCGGTTTTTTGTGCGGCCCGATCGTGGTATACTTTTTGACCTTCCATCCACCTGATCAGAGGAATATCATGAACACCGAGTTAGACCCCACCACCCTGGCAATCGAATACCTGCGTAGCCAGAATGAAACCCTTACCCCAGCCCAGTATCTTACCCGCGTCAGACAACTTCGCCTGGAATTCGCCGATCTGCTGGAGTTAACCTCCGTTGAACTGCTCGAAGAGATTGCCTTTGCCCACCGACTGGGCCTGCATTAATTCCCGATCCCCTGTCGAACAGGAAGCCATCCTCTGCGCCGCCTGCGCGGGGGAATAAATGCCCCGATAAAATTAGCGATAAAGCGTTGGCCGCAAACGGTAGCGTCACTGTCAGTGAGTACGGCATTCTCCACCTTCAGAGCATGCCCGGCGTGCGCTGTTATCCGGTTTGCCAGGGCCAGCGCGATTTCACGGCATCCTCAATCATATCGAGCCACGCCATCAGCGGCGCGTTGACGCCATTGATATCGAAAATCAGAACCAGCCAACAAATTAGCAGGGCAGCTAAAACCAGTATTGCCATCCTGTCGAACAAAATTTCACTTCTCCCTGGTAGTGGAGAAGTCACTGTAGTCATGTCAGATACAACCACAGATAAACGTCGCGATATTACAGGCGGTTATAGCGGGGTATCGGATATTTCCACGCCGGCGTCTGGTTGATAAAACGCCATGCGGCCCAATATTAAGGGTTATCGGGATTATACTGATAGAGATTGAAATAACGCCGCTGCGCGCCGCCCGCGTAGCGAAAGGAGGGCTTTATGGCAGTCGGTTGGGCAGGCGATGGCGCCGAGCAGGACCAGATCAACAGTACTGTGGAAGACGGTATCGCCCGGGCGCGCAGCGCGCTGCCGAAAGGGGAAAGTCTGCGTTACTGTGCGCAATGCGGTGAAGAGATCCCCGCCGCGCGCCGCAGCGCGATCCCTGGGGTGCGGCTGTGTGTGCGCTGTCAGCAGGCGCAGGATGTGCGCCACGATGTGTTTTCCGGCTATAACCGCCGCGGCTCCAAAGACAGCCAGTTGCGCTGAGCGCCTCAGGCGGCGCGGCGCGCCACCAGAAACAGCCGCGGAAAGTGCATCAGCCGCTGGCCGTCCGCCCTGGGCGGGCAGACGTCCTCAAGGCGCGCGCGATAGTGCGCCAGAAACGCTGCCTGTTGCGCAGCATCCAGCCCGCTAAGCCACGGCCGCAATCCGGTGGCGCGTAGCCAGTCCACCATCGCCTCAACCGAAGGCATAACATGCCAGTAGCCGGTGCGCCACATATCCACCTCGCAGCCTGATGAACACAGCAGATCATAATAGGTTTGGGCAGCCAGTAGCGCTTCGCGTCCGGCCTGTGCCGGATACCCCAGCGCCTGCGCGGTATCACGCATCAACCGGTGGGTGGGTTCCTGCCAGTTATCCGGCATCTGGACTGCCAGGACGCCGCCCGGCGCCAGTAGCCCGGCGAGTCGGGGAAACAGCCGGGTATGCTCTCCCAGCCACTGCAGCGAGGCATTGGCGAACAGGATGTCAGGCGGCTGCGGCGGCTGCCAGGCGGCGATATCCGCCCGGGTGAAGGTGCAGTCCGGTAGCGCGGCACGGGCCTGTTCGAGCATTGCCGGCGAGTTATCGACGCCGGTTATCTCCCCCTGCGGCCAGCGCGCCCGCAGCAGCGCGGTACTGTTGCCCGGGCCGCAGCCGAGATCGGCGATAATAGCGGCTTGCGGGTGATAAATACGCGTTAAAAGCTCAGAGGCCGGGCGGGTGCGTTCGCTGTCAAAGCGTAAATAGAGCGCCGGGTTCCAGTCCTGCATAGCGTTATACCTCGTCACGGGATGTCTTTTTCTGCGATTTATTCTGGTAAAGGCGCATATCGGCCTCCTGGTAGGCGTGTTCCAGGGTGTCATTGGGCTGCATAGCGTAAGCGCCCCAGGAAAAATTCACCAGTTTGCGCTCGTCGGTGAGCGTGACTTTAATCCTGATACGCTTAACGATTTCCGCGCTTTTATGGATGTCGTAACCGATCAGCACAATACCGAACTCATCGCCGCCAAGCCTTACCGGGTAATCGCTCTTACGCACTGAGGCCTGAATTGCCCGGGCGAGCAGCGTAATCGCGCTGTCGCCGGCTTTATGGCCCAGGGTATCGTTAATCACTTTCAGCCCGTCGCAGTCGATAGCGACAAACGTCACTGGCACATTTCTCGCCACATACTGATTCAGGCGCGATTCCAGCCGCGCCGAGAGGACCTTGCGGTTATACAGCCCGGTCATGGCGTCGGTAATATTTTCCCGGGTGATGGTGTAGTGGTGGCGAAAGTGGTTCTGCACCAGGTACAGCAGCGCCAGGGTAGCGAAAATGTAGGGCAGAAACAGTTGGTAGCTGGTGAGGATGAAATACATCACGTCCAGCGACAAAACCACATCGGTATCCGGGGAGAGCGCCTGGCGGTGCGCGACATAGCCAAACAGCGATGAGGCAGAGCGGTTGACTTCAATCCGTCCCATTCCGGCGGCGTCAACCACATCAACATTGAGATATTTCCACAGCAGCGGTCGGTCCTGAGTATAGAAGACATTGATCAGCGCCGCCTTGCTGAGATCCACCGCGATCACGCCTTTCAGTTTCCCCAGCCAGTACACCGGGCTGAGTAGCGTCATGATTGGCCGCCCGGTCAGATCGTCGCGATAAATATTGGTGGTCACCGTATCGCCGTGGTCCATGGCCGCAATGGCGCCCGGCGACAGCCGGATATTCGGGCTATTAAAGATAAGCCAGTTACGGAAGATAAACTGGCGGCTGTCGACCGGCGTGTAGAAATAAATATAGTGATGCTCCATATCGACATAGTAATGGAGTTTACCATCGGAAATCGCCCCGGAGCTGTTGAGACCGTAAGGTTTACGGTCTTCGACGATTTCATTGTCCAGCGCCCTGAGCCCCGGAATATCCGCCAGCCAGGGACTGAAGTCCGGCGTCTGACTCTGCAATGTGCCGTGCAGTAGCGATGAACCGCGTCCGCTGAGATTAATCCCCCACAACTGGTCCTGATGCTCTACCGTCTGGCTGAGCAATGGGTCATTCGGCAGGGGATTATTTTCCCGCTGTGAAGAGAAAGCGTGCATCAGAGTAACGGAGAGGTTCTGGTTTATATATTTTTCATAAATCAGCGACGTAGTGCCTTTTTCGACGATATAGGACATGTATTTTTTCATCGAACGGTGTTCCTGTAATAAAAAGTGAATCAGGAACGACGAAGTAAGGACCACCACACCGCAGGAGATCAGTATTCTTGTCAGCCGGTATTGCGTTGACATATCCACTCCACGGATGTCCGGACGCTGTAAGTGAATATTGTAATCTACATTGCGCGGTTACGGTCAATGTTGCAGATGTAATCCATTATTTGCGCCGGGTCACGGGAAGATGTCGGAAAAATACCGCGCCGACGATTTGTTTAATCGCGGTTGAGATTGCACAGGCTAGAGTGAAATGACAAGCAAAAGGTAAAACAGGTTTTCAGCGCCCGATTTGCCGACAATAAACGAAACACTATCCATGCAAGCATTGACCGTCAGCCTGGCTGGCGGTTTTTTTCTGCCTGTTTTCCGGCAAATCTCTCTTCTGTAACGCGCCCGGCGCGGATTTTGCGGCGTACCGCTTCAGCCACGCCGGCCATCAGCTTGCCGGCGTAAAATTTTTGCGATAACTGGCCGGGGAAACTGAAAAGCGCGCCCGGAAGTGGTGACGCAATACGCTGGCGTTGCGGAAACCGCACTGTTCCGCTACCTGTTCAACGCTCAGCCGGGTGCTTTCCAGCAACTCCCTGGCCCGGTACAGTCTTTCATTCAACAGCCAGCGCGCCGGCGTTGCGCCAGTGGCGCTGGTAAAGCGCCGCAGCAGGGTACGCTGGCTCATGCCGATTCTGGCGGCCAGCGACGCCACACTGTGCTCCTGACCGAGATGCTGGCGCAGATAGTCAAATAACTGATTCAGGCGCTGCGTTTCCCGATCGTGGCTGACCGGACGTTCAATAAACTGCGCCTGGCCGCCGTCGCGATGCGGGGCGAGAACCAGTCGGCGGGCGACGCGGTTGGCGGCTTCGAGACCAAAATCTTTGCGCACTACGTGCAGACAGAGATCGAGCCCGGCGGCGCTGCCGGCGGAAGTCAGCACGTTGCCTTCATCAATGTATAACACCCGGGGATGGACGGTAATTTGTGGATAGCGGGTGGCGAGGTCGTCGGCATAGCGCCAGTGGGTGGTGGCGTTTTTACCATCCAGCAAACCGGCGGCGGCCAGCACGTAGACCCCGGAACAGATAGACAACAGGCGGGCACCGCGCCGATGGGCCGCGCACAGCGCATCGCACAGCGCCTGCGGCACCGGTACCTGCGGGCCGCGCCAGCCGGGGATCACGATAGTATCCGCGGTTTCCAGACACTCCAGACCGTATTCCGCCACCATGCGAAAACCGCCGGTCGCCGTCAGTTCTCCCGGTTCGAGGGCGGCGACGCTGAAGCGGTACCAGCCATCTTCCATTTCCGGCCGCGGCAAGCCGAAGACCTCGACGGCGACGCCAAATTCAAAAGTACACAATCCGTGGTAAGCGAGCGCTACTACGTGGTGTGATGTCCCCATATTTGTCGTTTTTCCTGCGTAATGTGGCGTAAAACCCGGCGGCGCGCTGAGACGCGCGACGTTAATGTACTGTTAACAGTTACCATAAGCGAGGAGAAATACGAATGAGTCACGTAACGGATTTTCCGGCCGCCAGTTCCCCACAGGCCGTCAGCCACTTTTTACAGCGCCTGCAGATGGAGACCGATTGCGCAGATGTTCACCACGCCCAGGCCCGCGGCGAGGTGGATTTCACGCTGTTGCACGTGGTCGGCAGCGAAGCCGGCTGGCGGGCGCGCCATATCCCGGGCTCCATCTGGTTACCGGTCGCCGCCATCACGGAGCAGAATCTGGCGCAGTGGTCGCAGGACACGCTGTTTGTGGTCTATTGCGCCGGTCCGCACTGTAATGGCGCCGACCGCGCCGCGCTGGCGTTGGCCCGGCTCGGGCGTCCGGTGAAAATCATGCTGGGCGGGATTTGCGGCTGGGAAGATGAAGGTTATGCCTTTGCCAGCCAGTCGCAACCTGCCGCTCAGGTGAGCTGAAAGTGGCGGTCAGGACGTAATGGCTCGGGCTTATTGGCGTCGTCATCAGTGTCGCGCATATCGATCTCCAGGGTATTGCACAGGGCATCCAGCGGCAGATCGTTATTTTCGGTACCGAACGGTTCTTCCAGTTCTTCCGCCAGTGAATCCAGGGAGATAAAGGTGTACGAGATGAACACGGAGACAAACGGCGTCATAGAGTGCAAGTCGTTGACCAGCGCGAAGGGCAGCAAAATACAGAAACAGTAAACGGTACGGTGCTGAATCAGCGAATAGGCAAACGGAATGGGGGTACCGGCAATACGTTCGCAGCCGGCCAGCACCATGGAAAGGGCGTTGAGGTGCTGATTCAGGCCGCTGTACATCACATCGGAAAAGGTCGCCGCCGCTCGCTGGCGCGCCAGCCAGTCGCTCATCAGCACGAGGATCTGCTGGCAGGGCGACTGGCAGCGGTTCACCTGGCGGATTTCGTCTTCCGTCAGCCATTTGCGCAATGTCGGCGTCAGCGGCTGACGGCGCAGTGTCAGGCGCAGAGCGTGGGCAAAGGCTATCTGCAAATTAAGCAGATGGGTGACAGCCTGCGGATCGTCGGGCAACAGGGTTTTTACCTGGCGGGCGAGAGAGCGACTGGCGACCAGCAGTTCTCCCCACAGCTGGCGCGCCTCGTTAAAGCGCGCATAGCAGGCGCTGTTGCGAAACCCGAGGAAGATGGCGATCGCCACCCCGAGGATACTGAACGGCGCAATGGTCAGCTTAATGCCCAGCCGTTCGTACCACGGCAGGAAAAAGATCACGCTGACCGAGAGCAGCACATTGAGTAACAGGCGGGTGAAAATTTTCGACAGTACTGAGCCATGCCAGACGAACAAACGCGTAAACCAGTGCTGATGAGGACGAACGATCATATCTTTTACGAATAGTTAACTTTAGCATCACGCATTAAACGCCTGTCGCCGGGCGTCGTCAACCATTGACGATACTTAAAGGTCGCCGGCAGCGGGCAGGGCGCGGTTCCGGGGCGATCAATTCAGCTATCTCTGGCGCTTATTGTCGGGCGCGTAAATAATCATTTTGCGATCTCTTTGTCATAACCGACGCTTATTTCTTAGCTGGCTTTGCACTTTATTTATTCATCCTGCACCATCGCCGGGCATTATTTATTTCCGGCGCCTTGTTTTTGCGGAAAATTATCCTCTTTTGATTGTTGGTTTATTTTTAACTGATTGAAAATTATTAATAAAATAAATATGGCACTTACTTTGCATTAACTGTCTCATCTTGTATACCAGTTGGGATGCCAGACATGTCATTATACGGGAAATCCTTAAATGCATTAACCCTGCAGGAGTGGCGCGATATATTTCGCGAGCAACCACAGCGTCTGCGTGATATTTATCGTCAACTGCTGGCGTCATTCGAAGAGTCCGATCCGGCCTGGATATCGCTCGCCACTATGCAGCAGATTGACGCGCAGATCGACGCTCTGGAATGTGCCGGTGGTGCGCCGGCGGACTATCCGCTATTCGGCGTGCCCTTCGCCGTTAAAGACAATATTGATGTCGCCGGCTTTGTGACCACCGCCGCCTGTCCGGCCTTTGCCCGTCCGGCGCAGCAGGATGCCACGGTGGTGGCGAAACTACGGGCCGCCGGCGCCATCGTGGTCGGGAAAACCAATCTCGACCAGTTTGCCACTGGCCTGTCAGGCACCCGTTCGCCCTGGGGGGCGGTGCCCAATACCTTTAACGATCGCTACGTCAGCGGCGGCTCCAGCTCCGGCTCGGCGTCGCTGGTGGCCCGGGGGCTGATACCGTTTGCCCTCGGTACCGATACCGCCGGCTCCGGGCGCGTTCCGGCCGGATTTAACAATATCGTCGGTCTCAAACCCACCAAAGGCTGGCTGTCGGCGTGCGGCGTGGTGCCGGCCTGCCGGCTTAATGACACCGTGTCGGTTTTTGCTCTGACGGTTGCCGATGCTGAAACCGTCGTGCGCATTGCCGCCGGTTACGATGCCCGGGATGACTACTCGCGCCGCCATCCGGCTACCGCGCCGGCCCGCTTTGCGCAAACCCCAACCCTGGGCGTGCCGGATGTACTGGAGTTTTACGGCGACCCGCTCAGCGAGGCGGCTTTCCGCGCTGCGCTGGCGCAGATGCAGGCGCTGGGGGTTGAGCTGGTGACGATTGATTTCTCGCCGTTCCGCGAGCTGGCGCAGCAACTCTATCAGGGTGCATGGGTGGCGGAACGTACCGTCGCCGTCGGGGAGCTGTTGCGCGACAACCCGCAGGAAATGGACCCGGTGGTGTGCGCCATCATCAGCGGCGGGCAGCAGTACAGCGCCAGCGAGGCATGGCAGGCGGAATACACCCGGGCGGCGCTGGCGCGGCGTATCCATGAAACCCTGGCGCAGGTGGATGCGCTGCTGGTGCCGACATCGCCGACGATTCATACCCGCGAAGAGATTGCCCGTGAACCGGTGCGTTACAACGCGCATTTTGGCTATTACACCAACTTTACCAATCTGGCGGATCTCTGCGCGCTGGCGCTGCCGGGACCGTGGCGTGAGGACGGACTGCCGGCGGGCATCACCCTGGTGGCCCGGGCGTGGCACGACGCCGCCCTGAGCCACTTTGGCCAGCGCTGGCAGCAGGCTGTGGGATTGTCGCTGGGAGCCACGTCGCGGCAGATGGTGGAACCCGTATACGTGACATTGTCACCAGAATATGTCCGGCTGGCGGTGGTGGGGGCGCATCTGCGCGGCATGCCGCTGAACTATCAATTGACTGAGCGCGATGCGGTATTCGCGGAGCAAACCACCACTGACGCCGGTTACCGGTTGTATGCGCTGGCGAACAGCACACCGGCGAAACCGGGGCTGGCACGCAGCGACAGCGGGGCGCCGATCGCAGTTGAACTGTGGGATATCCCGCTGGCGCGTTTCGGTGAACTGGTGGCGGAAATTCCCGCGCCGCTGGGGATCGGTACGCTGACACTGGCGGACGGACGCCGGGTGAAAGGATTTATCTGTGAAGCGTGGGCGCTGGATGACGCCACGGACATCACCGAATGGGGCGGCTGGAAAGCCTGGCTGGCCCGACATCAGCAGGCCTGAGGAGGCGCTATGTTTCGCAAAGTATTAATTGCCAACCGCGGGGAAATTGCCTGCCGCGCTATCCGCACCCTGAAAAAACGCGGTATCGCCAGCGTGGCGGTATTCTCTGATCCGGATCGCAATGCGCAGCACGTCCTTGATGCCGATGAGGCGATTGCGCTGGGGGGCGATAAGCCGGCAGACAGCTATCTGGACATCGACAAAATTATTGCCGCCGCCAGGCGCAGCGGGGCGCAAGCGATATTCCCCGGCTACGGTTTTCTTTCCGAGCGGGCGGAATTCGCCGAAGCCTGTGAAGCCGCGGGAATTGTCTTTATCGGACCGACCGCGCAACAAATCCGCGAATTTGGTCTTAAACACCGGGCCCGCGAGCTGGCCAGCGCCGCCGGCGTGCCGATGACCCCGGGCAGCGGTTTACTACAGACGGTGCAGCAGGCCTGTGAAGCGGCGCGGGAAATCGGTTATCCGGTGATGCTGAAGACCACTGCCGGCGGCGGCGGGATCGGCCTGACCCGCTGCGCCGACGAAACACAACTGCTGGAAACCTGGCACAGCGTCAGGCGCCTCGGCCAGCAGTTTTTCAGCGACGATGGGGTATTTCTGGAGCGCTGTATTGACAGCGCCCGCCACCTGGAAGTGCAAATTTTCGGCGATGGCTGCGGTACGGTGGTGGCGCTTGGCGAACGCGACTGTTCCCTGCAGCGGCGCAACCAGAAAGTGGTGGAGGAGACGCCGGCGCCGGGGCTGCCGTCCGCGACCCGCGCGGCGCTGCATGCCGCCGCCGTGGCGCTGGGCAGCGCGGTGGATTACCGCAGCGCCGGAACGGTGGAGTTCATCTACGATCCGGCCATCGATCGCTTCTGGTTCCTTGAAGTCAACACCCGCCTGCAGGTGGAACATCCGGTCACCGAGATGGTTACCGGGCTGGACCTGATCGACTGCATGCTGCAGGTCGCAGCCGGTGAAACCCCGGACTGGGCGGCTCTGCGCCGTCCGCCGCAGGGCGCCGCCATTGAAGTTCGCCTGTATGCCGAGGATCCGCTGCGCAACTTTCAACCCAGCCCCGGGGTACTGACCGATGTTTTTTTCCCTGCCGGTATCCGGGTCGACGGCTGGGTCTCCACCGGCAGCGAAGTGACGGCGTGGTACGATCCGCTAATCGCCAAAATCATTGTTCACGGCGCCGACCGCCAGGCGGCGCTGGCCGGGTTGCAACAGGCGCTGGCGGCGACCCGACTGCACGGCATCGCCACCAATCTCGACTACCTGCGCCAGATTGTGGCGCTGGAAGCGTTCGCCGTTGCCCGAATGTGGACCCGTCTGCTGGATGAGGTGGTCTATCAGGCTCACGCCATTGAGGTACTGGAGCCGGGCACCTGGAGCAGTGTGCAGGATTACCCTGGCCGTACCGGCTACTGGGATATCGGCGTGCCGCCTTCCGGACCGATGGACGATTATGCGTTCCAGCTGGCGAACCGCATTGTCGGTAACCATCCGCAGGCCGCCGGACTGGAATTTACCCTGCAGGGGCCGGTATTGCGCTTTCACTGCCCGGCGGTGATCGCCCTGACCGGCGCGACCTGTCCGGCGTGGCTTGATGACGAACCCGTTGCGCTGTGGCAGCCGTTAAGCGTGCGGGCCGGACAGGTACTGAAACTGGGGCGCGCCACCCGCGGTTGCCGCACCTACCTGGCAGTACGCAACGGTATCGATGTGCCCTGTTATCTGGGCAGCCGCTCGACATTTGCCCTCGGCCAGTTCGGCGGACACGCCGGACGTACCCTGCGGGTGGCGGATCTACTGCCGCTGTCCCGTCCGGCGCTGCCGGCCTGCACCACGCCAGCGCCGGTCGCCGAGCCGGGCCGCCCTGATGCGGCGCTGATCCCGCAGTATGGCGAGGTGTGGGACATTGGCGTGCTGTATGGCCCCCACGGGGCGCCGGATTTCTTCACGCCGTCGTCGATGGCGACCTTTTTCGACACTGAGTGGCAGGTGCATTACAACTCGAACCGACTCGGGGTACGGCTCAGCGGACCTAAACCGGACTGGGCGCGCGCCGACGGCGGCGAAGCCGGGTTGCATCCTTCCAATGTTCACGACTGCGAGTACGCCATTGGCGCCGTGAACTTTACCGGCGACTTCCCGGTGATCCTCACCCGCGACGGCCCAAGCCTCGGGGGATTTGTCTGCCCGGTCACCATTGCCCGCGCTGAACTGTGGAAAGTCGGCCAGGTGAAACCCGGCGATCGTATTCGCTTCCGCCTGATTGATGAACAGCAGGCCGCGGCCCTGTTACAGGCCCGGCAAACGGCGATCGACAGCTTGTGCGCGGTCAGCGCGGTGACGCGCAGCCAACTGGCGCTCCCGGCCGGGGATACGGTGAATCCGGCGATTCTGGCGTGGCTTCCGGCCCGGGATGACATTCCGGCGATGACCATTCGCCAGGCCGGGGACAGCTACCTGCTGATTGAGTATGGCGACAATGTGCTCGACCTGGCGCTACGCATGCGCGTTCATCTGCTGATGCAGGCGATTCGCGACAGCGCCCCGGACGGGGTGGAAGAGTTGTCGCCCGGGGTGCGTTCCCTGCAGGTGCGCTATGACGGACAGCGACTGGCGCAGGCCACTCTGGTCGCTCATCTGGTGGCCCTTGAAGAACGGCTCGGCGATGTCAGCGCCATGAAGATCCCCTCCCGGGTGGTATATCTGCCGATGGCCTTTGAGGACAGCGCCACCCTCGCGGCCGTGGAGCGCTACCGCCAGACGGTACGCGGCGAAGCGCCGTGGCTGCCGAATAACGTCGACTTTATCCAGCGCGCCAATGGTCTGGCGCACCGCGATGAGGTACAGCGCATTGTGTATGACGCCAGCTATCTGGTTCTGGGGCTGGGGGATGTTTACCTTGGCGCTCCCTGCGCGGTGCCGCTGGATCCGCGCCACCGACTGCTGAGCTCGAAATATAATCCGGCGCGCACCTGGACGGCGGAAGGAACGGTAGGGATCGGCGGGATGTACATGTGTATCTACGGCATGGATTCCCCGGGCGGCTATCAGCTGGTCGGCCGTACCGTGCCGGTGTGGAACCCGTTTTTGCGCAACCCACAGTTTGGCGCTCAGCCGTGGCTGCTGAAGTTCTTCGATCAGGTGCGTTTTTACCCGGTCAGCGAGGCTGAGCTGGTCACTCTGCGCGATGCGTTTCGCGAGGGGCGAGCGACGCTGCGCATTGAAGAGGCGGAGTTTGATTTCGCGCAGTATCGCCAGTTTCTGGCCGATAACGCCGCCGATATTGCGGCGTTTCGCGAGCGCCAGCAGGCGGCTTTCAGCCAGGAAGTGGCGCTGTGGCAACACCACAGCGCCGACGAACTGCCGGTTGACGTTGTGTCCGACGAGGCCGCCGCCGGCGAAGAGCAGGACGGTCACCTGGTGAGCGCCGATCTCAACGGCAACGTCTGGAAGATCCTCGTCGAGCCGGGGCAGAGCGTGAAGCAGGGAGAGGCATTAATTGTCGTCGAGGCGATGAAAATGGAGCTGATGGTTTCCGCGCCCTGCGACGGTACGGTAACCCGCATCAGTTGCCAGCAGGGGCGCCCGGTCGGCCCCGGCGACGCGCTGCTGTGGCTGGATATCGCCAGTTAACGGCGGAGGCGCTATGAATCGCAATGAGCAGGGCGCGCCGCGTCCGGAGGGGCAGGCGGAACGGGTCTACCGGCTACTGAAGCAGGCGATTTTTGATTTTCAACTGTTGCCGGGAGACCGCTTCAGCGAAAACGACGTCGCCGGGCAGATGGCCGCCAGTCGCACCCCGGTGCGTCAGGCGCTGTATAGCCTGGAGCAGGAGGGGTACCTCGAGGTACAGCCGCGTAGCGGCTGGCAGGTTAAAGCCATCGACTTTGACGAACTGGAGGCGCTGTACGACCTGCGGATTGTACTGGAGCTGGAAGCGGTGGCGCGTCTGTGCCGCCTGCCGGATGCGGTAATGCCGTTGCCCCTGCAACAGCTGAAACAATTCTGGATTGATACGCCGCCGCTGGCGGACGGCAGCGCGGTCGCGCGATACGACGAACAGTTTCACATGACGCTGGTCGCCGCCGCCGGTAATCCGCAAATGGCGCGGGTACACCGGGAAGTAACGGAAAAGATCCGCATCGTACGGCGCATGGACTTCACCCAGCCGTCGCGGGTGCAGGCGACCTACGCGGAACATAGCGCCATTTTGCAGGCGATTATCGGTCGCCGCTGCGGGGAGGCCAGCCGGATGCTACGCGAGCATATTGCCGCCAGCCAGGCGGAAGTACGCAAAATCACCCTGCATGCGCTGCAACAGGCGCGGCAGGAAAAAAGGGCTTACCAGGGTACACAACAATAACTGTCATTTCAGGAGAGTCTTATGCAGCGTCGATCATTATTAAAAGCTTTTGCGCTTTCCGCGCTGGTGAGCGGGATGGGCATCACGTTCAGCGCCCGGGCGGCGGAGACCATCAAAGTGGGGATTATGCACTCCCTGTCCGGCACCATGGCCATTTCGGAAACGCCGCTCAAAGATGTGGCGCTGATGACCATTGAGCAAATCAATGCCCGCGGCGGGGTGCTGGGCAAAAAGCTTGAGCCGGTGGTGGTGGATCCGGCCTCTAACTGGCCGCTGTTCGCCGAAAAAGCCCGTCAGTTGCTGAGCCAGGATAAAGTGGCGGTCGTTTTCGGCTGCTGGACATCGGTATCACGTAAATCGGTGCTGCCGGTATTTGAGGAGCTTAACGGCCTGCTGTTCTACCCGGTGCAGTACGAAGGGGAAGAGATGTCGCCAAATGTCTTCTATACCGGCGCCGCCCCCAATCAGCAGGCGATCCCGGCAGTGGAATATCTGATGAGTGAAGACGGCGGCGGGGCCCGGCGCTTCTTCCTGCTCGGCACCGACTATGTCTACCCGCGCACCACCAATAAGATCCTGCGCGCTTTCCTGCACAGTAAAGGGGTAGCAGATAAAGATATTGAAGAGGTCTACACCCCGTTTGGCTACAGCGATTATCAGACCATTGTCGCCAACATCAAAAAATTCGCCGCCGGCGGCAAAACCGCGGTGGTATCGACCATTAACGGCGACTCCAATGTGCCGTTTTATAAAGAGCTGGCTAATCAGGGCGTCAAAGCCACCGATGTCCCCGTGGTGGCGTTCTCGGTGGGGGAAGAGGAACTGCGCGGTATCGACACGAAACCGCTGGTGGGCAACCTGGCGGCCTGGAACTACTTTGAATCGGTGGACAATCCGGTAAACCAGAAATTTGTCGCCGACTGGAAGGCCTGGGCGAAGGCCAACAAACTGCCCGGGGCCGATAGCGTGGTGACCAATGATCCGATGGAGGCCACTTATGTGGGTATTAACATGTGGGCCCAGGCGGTGGAAAAGGCCGGGACGACCGATGTCGATAAAGTTCGCGCCGCCATGGCCGGGCAAACTTTTTCAGCGCCGTCGGGCTTTACCCTGACCATGGACGCCACGAATCACCATTTGCATAAGCCGGTGATGATTGGCGAAATCGAAGATAACGGCCAGTTTAACGTGGTCTGGCAGACCGACCAGCCGGTGCGCGCTCAGCCCTGGAGCCCGTTTATTCCCGGTAACGACAAGAAAGCCGATCGGCCAATGAAAACCACCGGCCAGTAAGCGCCAGCCCTCCCGTAAGGGAGGGCCTGCGCGGAGAACTCACCATGAAAACCCGAATTCTGCTACCTCTGGTGTGGCTGGCGGTGTGGCTGTGTCCGCTGGTCGTCCGGGCCGCGACGCCTGATGACGCGCAGGCATTTGTTGCCGCCAGTCGCGCCGGGCAGGCCGAACTGTTACAACAATGGGCCGTTGCCCCGCATCCCGAACGGCTGGCGCTGTTGCAGGCGCTGGCCGGTGAACGGCTGGTGGTGGACAGCACCGGACAACCTTTTGAACAGCAGGGCGATCGGCTGCTGCCGCTGGGGACCATCGCCAGCGCCGCAGGCGCGTTGAAAAAGGTGCGACTCACCAATCGCCTGCGCACCCTGGCGGCGGCGGGGCTAGCCAGCCATCAGCTTTTCAGTGACAACGTCACTATTCGTTTGCAGGCGGCACGCACTCTCGCCAGAGACGCGGAGCCGGCGCAAGAAGCGCTGCTGGCGCAGCGTCTGGCGGCGGAAACCGATGATCCGGTGCGTGCTGCGCTCAGCCAGGGGCTGGCACGTCTGCAACTGAACAGCAGCGATGCCGCTATCCGTCTGAAAGCGGTGGAGCGGGTGGCGCAGGTCACCAGTCCGGAAACACAGGCGCTGTTGCAGCCGTTCGTCAGTCCGGAACGGGAAGCGGACCCACAGGTGCGCGCCGCGGCAGCTGATGCGCTACGGGGGATTCACTGGCGACTGCTGGGCGGTGAACTGCTCGGCCAGGCGTTTATGGGGCTTTCGCTGGGATCGATTCTGCTGCTGGCGGCGCTCGGACTGGCGATAACCTATGGTCTGCTGGGGGTTATCAACATGGCCCACGGCGAAATGCTGATGCTGGGGGCCTACGCGACCTGGCTGGTGCAGAGCGCTTTTCAGCTCTGGGCGCCGCAGTGGCTGGCCTGGTATCCGCTGGCGGCGCTGCCGGCGGCCTTTCTGTTGACCGCCACTGTCGGTATGGCGCTGGAGCGCACGGTGATTCGCCATCTGTACGGCCGGCCGCTGGAAACCCTGCTGGCGACCTGGGGGATCAGTCTGATGCTGATCCAACTGGTGCGTATGCTGTTTGGTCCGCAAAACCTTGAAGTGGCTAATCCGGCGTGGCTGTCCGGCGGGCTGCCGGTACTGTCGAATCTGATCCTGCCGTGGAACCGGATCGTGGTGCTGGGGTTTGTCCTGCTGGTGCTGTTTTTTACCTGGCTGCTGCTTAACAAAACCCGTCCAGGCATGAATCTGCGCGCGGTGACCCAGAACCGGGCCATGGCCGCCTGCTGCGGAGTACCGACCGGGCGGGTGGATATGCTGGCTTTCGGCTTCGGTTCAGGGATCGCCGGGCTGGGCGGCGTGGCGCTGTCGCAACTGGGCAATGTCGGGCCGGAACTGGGCCAGGGATACATTATCGATTCATTCCTGGTGGTGGTGCTGGGTGGCGTCGGGCAACTGGCGGGCAGCGTCGCCGCGGCGTTCGGTCTTGGGATCTTCAATAAAATCCTTGAACCGCTCACCGGCGCGGTGCCGGGCAAAATTCTCATCCTGGTGCTGATTATTCTGTTTATCCAGAAACGGCCGCAGGGGCTGTTTGCCTTAAAAGGGAGGACCGTCGAATGACGCAGCCGGTTACGCTAACGCTGGCGACCCGGGCGCCACGGCTGACGCTGTGGCTGGGGAGCCTTGCGATGATGATTTTGCTGGCGCTACCGTTTCTGGCGCTGCTCCCGGCGGGTCATCCGCTGAGTGTCTCCACCTGGACGCTGACCCTGGTGGGGAAAATTCTCTGCTATGCGATTGTGGCTATCGCCCTCGATCTGGTATGGGGCTATGCCGGGATGTTGTCGCTGGGCCACGGGCTGTTTTTTGCCCTCGGCGGCTATGCCATGGGTATGTACCTGATGCGCCAGGCCGCCGGCGACGGGCTGCCGGCCTTTATGGCGTTTCTCTCCCGGGATTCGCTTCCCTGGTACTGGTGGGGCACCGACTATTTTGTCTGGGCGCTGGCGCTGGTGGTGCTGGTGCCAGGCCTGCTGGCGCTATTGTTTGGCTGGTTTGCCTTCCGCTCAAAGATTCGCGGCGTCTATTTTTCGATCATGACTCAGGCCCTGACCTGGGCGGGGATGCTGCTGTTTTTTCGCAATGAGACCGGCTTTGGCGGTAACAACGGTTTTACCGGCTTTACCACGCTGCTCGGGGCATCGGTTACCGCGACCGGCACCCGGGTCGGGCTATTTCTGGCGACGGTGATCCTGTTGCTGCTCAGCCTGGCGCTCGGTCTGGCGCTGGCCCGTTCGCGGTTTGGCCGGATACTGACCGCGGTACGCGACGCCGAAGGGCGCCTGATGTTCTGTGGTTACGATCCGCGCGGTTTTAAACTGCTGGTCTGGGTACTTTCCGCAGTGCTGTGCGGCCTGGCGGGGGCGCTGTATGTCCCGCAGGTGGGGATCATTAACCCGGGGGAGATGTCGCCCACCAATTCCATTGAAGCCGCTGTCTGGGTGGCGCTGGGCGGACGCGGCACCCTGATTGGTCCGGTGCTGGGCGCCGGGCTGGTCAACGGCGCGAAAAGTCTGTTCACCATGTGGTTGCCGGAATACTGGCAGCTGTTTCTTGGTTTGATTTTTATCCTTGTCACCCTGTGGCTGCCGCGCGGGGTGATGGGACTGTTGCGTAAAGGAGGCGACTAATGCCAGTCCAGGCGGAACTGTTTACCCGGCCGCAGAGCGGCGATCGCTTTCGCAGCCAGACCGATCCGGTGTTACAACTGGAAGAGATTAACGTCAACTTTGACGGTTTCCAGGCGTTGACCCGGCTGTCGATGAATATCGGCGTCGGTGAACTGCGCTGTGTGATTGGGCCTAACGGCGCCGGAAAAACCACCCTGATGGATGTGATTACCGGCAAAACCCGTCCCGACAGCGGCAGCGCCTGGTTCGATCAGTCGCTGGAACTGACGCGCATGGATCCGGTGGCTATCGCCCGCTGCGGCATTGGCCGCAAATTCCAGAAGCCCACGGTATTTGAGGCGCTGACGGTCTTTGAAAACCTTGAGATCGCCATGAAAGGGGACAAATCGCTGTGGGCGACCCTGCGGGCGAAGCTCAACAGCGAACAGCGCGATCGCATTGACGAAATGCTCGGCACCCTGCGCCTTGGCGCCGAACGCAACAGGCGGGCCGGCGCCCTGTCTCACGGCCAGAAACAGTTTCTGGAAATCGGCATGCTGCTGGTGCAGGAGCCGTATCTGCTGTTGCTGGATGAGCCCGCCGCCGGGATGACTGACGCCGAAACCGAATACAGCGCCGAACTGTTTCGCAGTCTGGCCGGCAGGCATTCGCTGATGGTGGTGGAGCACGATATGGGGTTTGTAGAGACCATCGCCGATCGGGTTACGGTACTGCATCAGGGCCAGGTGCTGGCGGAAGGCACGCTGCGCGAAGTTCAGGCCAATGAACAGGTCATTGATGTCTATCTGGGGAGGTAACATGCTCGAAGTCAATGCGCTGAATCAATACTATGGCGGTAGCCATATTCTGCGCGGCGTGTCGTTCAGCGCCCGGCCCGGCGAGGTGACCTGCCTGCTGGGGCGCAACGGCGTCGGTAAAACCACGCTGCTGAAATGCCTGATGGGGCTGGTCCCGGCGCGCAGCGGCGAGATCCGTTATAACGGCGCGTCGTTGTTGACCCGTCGCCCTCACCAGCGGGTGGCGGCCGGTCTGGCGTATGTTCCCCAGGGCCGCGATATTTTCCCGCGCCTGACGGTGGAGGAGAATTTGCTGATGGGGTTGACGCGCTTTCCGGCCCGGGAGGCGAAGCGGGTGCCGGAGGAGATCTACCGGCTGTTCCCGGTGCTGGAGGAGATGAAGCAGCGCCGCGGCGGCGATCTTTCCGGCGGCCAGCAGCAACAACTGGCGATTGGTCGGGCGCTGGCCTGCCGGCCTGGGCTGCTGATTCTCGACGAACCCACCGAGGGGATCCAGCCTTCAGTGATTAAGGAGATAGGCCAGGTCATCCGCCAGTTGGCCGCCCGGGGCGATATGGCGATTCTGCTGGTCGAACAGTTTTACGACTTTGCCGCTGAACTGGCGGACAGCTATCTGGTGATGTCGCGCGGCGCCATTATCCAGCAGGGAACTGGCGCGCAGATGGAGGCCGACGGCGTCAGACGGCTGGTGGCGATTTAAGTAACCTATTTCTGTAGCAGGTCCAGACCGCCGGCGCGCATGCCTTTGAGCATCGTCAGATATGCCAGCCCAACCAGCAGAATCAGGGCGATGAACAGCGTCCACGCCGGCAGCCAGGTCAACAGATATCCGGTCAGCAGCGGGTTAAAAGCGCCGCCCAGGGTACCCAGCGTCTGGGCGGAAAAGTAGCTGGCTTTCATACCCGGCGGCGCGATGCTGTCGAGCAGCATATATTCCCCCGGCGAGTAAATCAGTTCCCCGAGCGTAAATACCACCATTGAACATCCCCACATCACCAGACTGGTACCGGACAGCATAAAGCCCACCAGCCCGGCGGCGAAACACAGGCTGGCGTAAAACATCAGGCGTCGCAGATTGTCCTGGCGCAGCCGTTTACCGATGCTGTACTGCAACGATACCACCACTGCCGCGTTGACCGGCAGAACCACCGCCACCACCTGTTGCGCCAGGTTAATGTCGTACACGGCCATCACATACTGGGACAGGCAGGAGGTAAAGGAGCCGAACACCAGTTGGCCGAGGAAGGTGGAAAACGTCAGCCAGAACAGCGCCTTATCCTGCAATAGTTTTCCAGGCGACCAGCCGGGCTGCCCGTCGGGCTGCCGGGTTACCGGTACCGGAGTGACAAAACGGGCAATCAGCGCCAGCGGCGGGATGGCGGTTAACGCCGCCAGCCAGAATGGCAGATTGAGGCTGTACATCACCAGCAGTGTGCCGAGGGGCGGGCCGGCGGTCCAGCCGATGTTGATAAAGGTATAGTTGAGCGAAAAGATCTTCGGCCGCTCGGCGATGGCCAGCGTATCGGAGAAGTAGCTTTTCAGTACCGTGGCAAACACCGCATACGCGCAGTTGATCAGCGAAAAAAACAGCACCACCAGCGGCACGCTGTGGGTCAGGGGGATCAATACAAAGCCGCTCAGAAACGCGAGGATGGCCAGCAGCATATAGCGCTTTTTGTCAAAGCGGTCGGCCAGCATACCGAACCCGAGACTGAACGCCACGCCAATGGTTAGCGCAATGGTCATGGCAACGCCCACCTGATGTACATCCAGTCCATACTGGCGATTGAGGTAAATCGTCATAAACGGCAGCGTCATACCGCGGCCAATGGTCAGTAGCAGCGACGATAGCAGCAGGGCGCCGGTGGAAAACGAGCGTAACGGCTTCAGCAATAACATTTTTATTTCTGGTTCATGAACAGACAGGCAGTATAGACAGGAAGCCGTCGCCAGGTACAGGGCGCCGCGCCGGGCGAAAAGCGTTTCCTGTATCGGCAGGCGAATTTGCACTAGATTAGTTTTTTAATAATAAAAGGGGCAGGTATGACAAAGAGAGACGGACTGCTGGCGCTGCTGGTGGTGATCGCCTGGGGAATTAACTTTGTGGTTATTAAGGTCGGGCTGCATAACATGCCGCCGCTGGTCCTGGCAGGATTACGCTTTGTGCTGGTGGCTTTCCCGGCTATTTTCTTTGTCGCGCGCCCGAACATTCCACTGCGTCTGCTGCTGGGGTACGGGCTGACTATCAGCTTCGGCCAGTTCGCGTTTCTGTTCTGCGCCATTAAATACGGGATGCCCGCTGGTCTGGCCTCGTTGGTGCTGCAGGCGCAGGCCTTTTTCACCATCGTACTCGGGGCTTTCGCTTTCGGCGAACGACTGCAGGGCAAACAACTGGTGGGGATTTCGCTGGCGGTATTCGGGGTGCTGGTGTTGATTGAAGGTAGCCTCGGCGATCAGCAGGTGACGCTGCTCGGTTTTATGCTGACCCTCTGCGCCGCGCTGTGCTGGGCCTGCGGTAATATCTTCAACAAGAAGATCATGCAGTTGCCGCAGCAGCCGGCGATATTGTCGCTGGTAGTGTGGAGCGCACTGATCCCCATCGCGCCATTCTTTGCCGCCAGCGCGCTGCTGGACGGTCCAGAAGCGATAGCGAGTAGTCTACGCGAAGTGGACCTCGTCACACTGTTATCCTTGTGCTACCTGGCGTTTATCGCCTCGATTGTCGGCTATGGTATCTGGGGGGCGCTGCTGGGTCGTTACGAGACCTGGCGCGTGGCGCCGCTGTCGCTGTTGGTGCCGGTGGTCGGAATGGCCAGCGCCGCGCTGCTGCTCGGGGAGCGAATGTCGGTTATTCAGTTGCTGGGGGCGTTGCTGATTATGGCGGGGCTGTATATCAATGTGTTTGGCATTCGCCTGCGCCGTCGCGCCGCGATGCGCCGGGGCTAAGCGTCCGGCCCGGCAGGGCTGCCGGGCCGCGTGAATTACTCTGCGTCGTCGTTATGGTAATAGGGCACGCCGAGTTCATCAGACTTATCGCTGCCAGCCCCGCGGTGGCTAAAATCATACGGGGAGTGGCTGCCGGCCCCGGGGACGATCATGCCGCCGTGGCTGGACTGGCTATAGGTGAAGGTAGGGGGGCTTTCCGCCATGACCTGTGCGGATGCCATGACCAGCATTGCCGCAACGGCGCAGACCAGACGTTTCATAGTGACCTCATTTTTACGCCCGAAGACGGGCGGCGATGTATAAAAACCGGCATCAGCGATGATCTGCCGGCAATAGTACGATTAATGTTTAATCGGATGTAAAAACTTGGCTTCGCCGCGCATACTGGTAATACGATATTTATGCGGCGGTACCGAAAAATAGTTTTTAAACGTCCGGGTCAGGGTTTGCTGGGACTCAAATCCGTAACGCTCGGCCAGATAAAGAATCGGTTCGTTGCTCTCTTTGAGTTTCAGCGCGATCTCTGTCAGTTTGCGGTTGCGAATATATTGCCCTAAAGAATGGCCGGTCTCTTTTTTAAACATCCGTTGCAGGTGCCACTTTGAGTAGCCAGAACGCCGGGAGACCACCTCAAGGGACAGCGGTGACTCCAGGTTATCTTCAATCCAGTCCAAAATGCTGTTTACAGTAACTTCATCATTATTGCGTCTGGACATCGTCTTACCTCTTTTCTTTGCGCTACGGCAGTACCTTCTTTAGCAGGTACCCGAGTGTCGCCACTTCTTCTGCCGTCAGGTTTTTTGTTAATTCTTTATGCAGGTCGTGCCCCACTAAGGCGATACACTTTTCACACATCTCCAGGCCCTCAGGGGTAAGCTGGATCAGTACGCCTCGTTTGTCATTGGGGTTAGGTAGCCGCGCTATCCAGCCTTTGCTCATCAGACGATCGAGCATGCGGGCCTGAGCGCCGGGATCTACCGATAACAGCTTGCTGAGCTCTCCCGGGGTAATGCAGGTTTCACAGCGAATCGAGCACAACACCCTGAACTGGGTAGCGGTAATCTCCAGGGGAGATAAATAACCGCTGAGCAGGCGATCTTTCTTCTGGTTCACCAGCACAATCAGGCGTGCCAGAGGGATCATTTCGTTGAACAGATCGCTGGAGTGTTTCAAAGTTGTTGCCCAGGCAAGTAGATTAATCACGTTGGATATTATTGCTCAGGCAAGTATAAGTCAAACAAATTGTTTATCTGGATCACACTATTTGCAAAATCGTTTCAGGATATTACATTGCTACTATTTATTAACCTTTAAATAACATAAGCTTGTCGGTTGTTAGCTCCCTGACAATGGCCAGGATAGTCACCCAATGAAACTAAGAAAACCTTACACTACGGGCGTGGTGCCAGGGCAGTTTTCTTCTTATACTCAGGCCCTTATGTAACAGGGGAACTGAGAATGCTGGAACTATTCAAAGCGATTGGCCTTGGGCTGGTGGTCATCTTGCCGCTGGCGAATCCATTGACCACGGTGGCGCTATTCCTCGGGCTGGCGGGAAATATGAACAGCGTCGAGCGCAATCAGCAGTCGCTGATGGCGTCGATATATGTTTTCGCCATCATGATGGTGGCGTGGTACGCCGGGCAACTGGTGATGAGTACTTTCGGGATTTCGATCCCCGGCCTGCGGATTGCCGGGGGATTGATTGTGGCGTTTATCGGCTTCCGGATGCTGTTTCCTACCCAGAAAGCCCACGAATCGCCGGAGGCGAGCAGCAAATCGGAAGAGCTCAGCCGCGAACCCACGGCGAATATCGCCTTTGTACCGCTGGCGATGCCCAGCACCGCCGGGCCGGGCACCATTGCGATGATCATCAGTACCGCTTCAACGGTACCGCAAAGCAGCAGTGAATTTCCCGACTGGGTGATTACCGTGGCGCCGCCGCTGGTGTTCCTGTCGGTGTCGGTGATCCTCTGGGCGTGCCTGCGCAGTTCCGGCGCCATTATGCGCCTGGTGGGTAAAGGGGGAATCGAAGCGATTTCCCGTTTGATGGGCTTTTTGCTGGTTTGTATGGGCGTCCAGTTTGTGATTAACGGTGTACTGGAGATTATTTCCACCTACCAGTGAGGCGCGGCATGAAAGGATTCGCGAGGGGGGTACTGGTTATTCTGGCGCTGGGGCTGAGCGGTTGCCGCCTCACGGCGTCGCTTCCCGAACAGCCGCAGACTTTTGCCGGGTATCAGCGCCAGACGGTGGCGATGGTTGAAGCGCAACGCGCGTTTCAGTCGCTGGATAAACAGGCTGAACTGCGCTGGAATACCCCGCAGGAGTGGCGCCCGCAAGGGACGGCCCGGCGGGGGATTCTGTTGGTTCATGGCCTGGGCGACAGCCCGGGATCGTTCAGCGATCTCGGCCCGGCGCTGGCGCGTCAGGGATTTCTGGTGCGTAGCGTGCTGCTGCCCGGACATGGTACCCGGCCGGCGGATCTGATTGATGTCTCTGTTAATCAGTGGCGTAGCGTGGTACGCGAGCAGGCGGCGATACTGGCGCGGGAGGTGCCGGAAGTCTGGCTGGGCGGTTTTTCCACCGGCGGCAATCTGGCGCTGGAATACGCGTATCGTCATCCACAAGTGGCCGGGCTGTTGCTGTTTTCCCCGGCGCTGAAATCGCGCACCCCTTATGATTTTCTGGCGCCGCCGCTGGCGCTGGTTCGCGACTGGCTGCGCCCGCCGTCGGCGCTTTATCCGCAGCAAATCGCCACCCGCTATCTGCGGGTACCGACCAATGGTTTTGCCCAGTATTACCACACCAGCAGCGCGGTGCGGCGCCTGATCGCCCGCCAGACCTATCCCAAACCGACGCTGGTGGTGATGGCGCGCCACGACTCGGTGGTGGACAGCCTGTGGGTGCTGGGGCAATTCAGCGCTACCTTTACCCATCCGCGCAGCCGGTTAATCTGGTATGGCGATCTGCCGGATGCGGCGGCGCAGGACAGTCGTATCCTGACGCGCAGCGACGCGCTGCCTGAGGAGCGGATTAGCCAGTTCTCCCATATGTCGGTGCTGTTTGCCCCGGAAAACCCTGTTTATGGACGCCGCGGCAGCCAGCGCCTGTGCGGCAATGGTCAGGCGGAGGAGAGCGCCCGGCGCTGCCTGGCGGGGGAGACGGTGTGGTATTCCGACTGGGGACTTCAGGAGGCGGGAAGGATCCACGCCAGGCTGACGTGGAATCCGTGGTTTAACTGGCAGCAGCAGATTATCGGAACGGTGACCGGGGCCGGGGCGCCAGGTGATTACGAATGACCCGGCTGTTCTTCCAGCGCTACCGGCCAGCGGCGGAAAATCACCACTGACCAGATGAGCGCCGCCAGCGCCGGGACGGCGCCCACCAGGCCGATGGAAGCCATCGACAAGTGCAGACTGACCTGATTGCCCAGCAGCGCGCCGGCGCCGATACCGATGTTAAAAATCCCGGAAAACAGCGACATGGCGACATCGGTGGCATCCGGCGCCAGCGCCAGCACTTTCACCTGCATCCCGAGGCCGATAACCATAATGGCGATACCCCAGAACAGGCTGAGCAACGTGAGATGAGCGGCGCTGTCGGAAGCCGGCAACAGCAGTAGCAGGCATCCCGTCAGTAGACCGATCGCCACACTGACCAGCGCCGAGGCGTGCTGATTACCCAGTTTACCGAACACCAGGCTGCCGATAATGCCGGCGCCGCCGAGGACCAGTAGCAGGAAGGTGGCAAAGTTAGCGCTCTGTCCGGCGATGTTCATCACGAACGGTTCAATATAGCTGTAAGCGGTATAGTGGGCGGTGACCACCACAGCGGTCAGTACATAGATACTCACCAGCGCCGGGCGACGAAACAGCAGCGGAACGCTGCGTAAATCCCCGGAATGTTCGCTGGGCAGCCGCGGCAGCAGTTTCACCAGGCACAGCAGGGTAATCAGCGCCACCACGCCGATGGCGAAAAAGGTGGTACGCCAGCCGAAATACTGGCCGACGATACGGCCAATGGGCAGCCCCAGTACCATTGCCAGCGCGGTACCGGTGGCGATCAGGCTCAGGGCCTGCGCCTTTTTCCCGTGCGGCGCCATGCGGATTGCCAGCGATGCGGTAATCGACCAGAAAATCGCGTGAGCGAAAGCGATGCCGATACGGCTAATCACCAGCACCACGAAATTCCACGCCAGGAAAGAGAGTACATGGCTGACGATGAACAGGATAAAGATACCGATTAACAGCCGCTTACGTTCCATTTTGCTGGTCATCAGCATAAACGGCAGCGACATCAGCGCCACCACCCAGGCATAAATGGTCAGCATAATGCCGACCTGCGCCGTTTCCATAGAGAAGCTTTGCGCGATATCGGACAACAACCCTACCGGAACAAATTCCGTGGTATTGAAGATAAAGGCCGCGACGGCAAGGGTTACCACCCGCAGCCACGCCGTCCTGCGTGAAACGGTATTTATCGTCATAAAAAAGTATCGTGCTGATTAAAAGGAACCGGAGAGGCAACGATCTTAAAACCATTCATTGCACTGATACAACCGATTTGTGATGAATATCTCATTTTTATATGTATGCCGGTAATATCTCTCGCTTAACTGAAACGCGGCGCAAACTTAAGATGCAATTCCCGTCAGGACATGCCAGGTTAACGAATTGATCGTGTCAAATAAATCAGGAGTAACCATGCAGCCCATTGATTTCTGGATGGTGGATGCGTTTTCTGAAACGACCTTCGACGGTAATGCGGCGGCAGTGTGCGCGCTCAGCGACTGGTTGCCGGATGAGGTGATGTTGAAGATGGCGCGCCAGCATAACCAGTCGGAGACGGCGTTCTTTATTCACCAGGATGATGGGTTCGGACTGCGCTGGTTTACCACTCAGGGGGAGATCAACCTGTGTGGACATGCCACGCTGGCCGCCGCCCACGTGATTTTTGAGCACCTCAATTATCCGCAAACCGACATTCGTTTTACGACCCGTTTTGTCGGCGACTTATGGGTCAGCCGCAGCGGCGGCTGGCTGTATCTGGATTTTCCGGCCTGGCGCAGCGAGCCGACGGTGGCGCCGTCGCTGCTGTTTGAATGTCTGGGCATTGACGGTTGCCGGGAACTGCGGGTGGGACGCGACTACCTGGTGGTGCTGGACAGTCCACAACAGTTGGCGGCGCTGGATCCGGATATTCACGGCATGCTGCCACTGGATAAAATGATCTGCGTGACGGCGCCGGGGGAAGGGAATTATGACTTTGTCAGCCGCTTTTTTTGCCCCGGGGAAGCGGTGGCCGAAGATCCGGTCACCGGCTCGGCCCATTCGATGCTGATCCCGTTCTGGGGCGAGAAGCTGGGCAAAACGCAGATGCTGGCGTGGCAGGGCGCCGCCCGGGGTGGAGAGCTGCGCTGCGAATGGCGTGGCGATCGGGTGCGGATTGGCGGCCAGGCGACCACTTACCTGAACGGTACTATTTACCTGCGCTGAGGACGGTTTTTCCGGCCTGCGCTAACCACTCAGCCCCTGCGCCGCCTGGCGTGCGAATGACTTTGCGATCCGCCGCGCAGGATCGGGGGATTTCGCTATATTTGCGCCGCGGCGCTCCGGTAATATTGTTATCGGTTCCGGCGCGTAGCGGGGCGCCGGACAGGCGGTTTTCTTCGATAATAATATGTTGCCGGAGGCGAGGAATGGATCCGATACATGGCGTACTGGTCACCGTAGGGCTGTTTATGCTGACCTTTCTGAACCCGGGAGCCAACCTGTTTATTGTCGTTCAGACTACCCTGTCATCCGGACGGCGGGCGGGGTTGCTGTGTGGCTGCGGCGTGGTGCTGGGCAATGCCATCTATTCCGGGCTCGGGCTGTTTGGCATGATTGCCCTGATGACCCGCTTTGAGAGCCTGTTCGCGGTAATCAAAATCGCCGGCGGACTGTACCTGATGTGGTATGCCTGGGGCGTGGTGCGTAACCGCCAGGCCATGGCGATTTCCGGACTGCAAAAGCCGCAGGGCGGCAGTGCGCTGGGCTTTTTTCGCCGCGGGCTGATTTCCGATCTTTCCAACCCGCAGACGGTACTGTTCTTTATCGGCATCTTCTCGGTCACTCTGACGCCGCAGACCCCGCTGTGGGCGAAACTGGTCACCTGGGCTGCGCTGATTGTGGTCTCTTTTCTGTGGCGGTTACTGCTGTGCCAGACCTTCTCCCGTGAGGTGGTACGCCGGGCCTACGGACGGATACACCGGGTCGCCAGCGGGGTGATCGGCTGTGTGGTGGGGGCCATGGCGGCGCGGCTGATCTGGCAGGGCGTGCGCGAGCTGCGCTGACGCGGCATGCGCTCAGTCTCCCGCTTTGTGCCGGGGATGTTCGCTTTCCGCGATCGGCAGCAAATCGATAAAAGCATCCAGCAGGCGGCTGCGGGCGCCGCGGCGCCAGATTAACCAGGTGGTCAGCATTCCCCACGGGGCGGGCAGCGGCCAGACGCTGACCTGGTGGCAGCCCGGCATACTTTCCAGCATACTGCGCGGCAGCATTGCCAGCCCGGCGCCGGCAATCACACAGGCCAGCATGCCGTGGTACGACTCCAGCTCGTGTATTTTCCCCGCTACGGCGCTGTCGGCCTGCAACCAGCTTTCGAAATGACGCCGGTAGGAGCAATTGGCGCGGAACGCATACAGACTTTCACCGCTGGCATCGCGCCCCCGGGTGACCGGCGCGTGTCCCGGCGGGGTAATTATCACCATCTCTTCATCAAACACCGGCACACCTTCCAGCACCGGGTGCAGCAGCGGGCCGTCGACAAACGCGGCGGACAGCGAGCCGTCCAGCACGCCGTCGAGCATACTGCCTGATGGGCCGGTGGACAGATCCAGTTGTATTCGCGGGTAACGCTGGTTGAACCGGGCAAGGATCCCGGGAATGCGCACCGCGGCGGTACTTTCCAGCGCGCCCAGCGCCAGTACGCCGCGCGGCTCGGCGCCAGCCATCACGCTGCGCGCTTCTTCCACCAGCGCCATAATCTGGCGGCTGTAGGCCAGAAAGTTGTGGCCGTCCGCCGACAGATACAGGCGCGGATGTTCGCGAATGAACAGGGCTGTACCGAGTTCCGCCTCCAGCTGGCGCAGGCGCGTGGTCAGGTTAGACGGTACCCGATGCACCTGTTGGGCGGCGGCGCTGATACTGCCGGTTTGCGCGACGGCGTTAAACATCTCCAGCTGTGTCAGATCCATAGCTTTCTCATTTTGTGAATGCTCAGGTCAGTATTATTCAGTTTTATAAAATACAGCGCAACGCTATCGTGATATCACTGACTTGCATACAGGAGCGCTCTTATGGGGAACCATCCCGACCGTCACGCTATTTCCGTTAACCCGGCCAGCGGCGAAGTTCTTGGCGCCTGGCCGTTTCTCGAGACCGCGCAAATCGACGCCGCTATCGGCGCTCATCAGCAGAGCTGGCTGCTATGGCGGGCGCTGCCGCTGGCGCAGCGGGCGGGGCAGATGCGCGTACTGGCGACACTATTGCGCGAGCGTGAAGATGCCATGGCCCGGCTGATCAGCGCCGAAATGGGTAAACCTATCGCCCAGGCGCGCGCCGAAGTTCGCAAATCGGCCCATTTGTGCGACTGGTATGCGCAGCACGGTCCGGCCATGCTGGCGGCGCAACCGACGCAGGTGGAAAATCAGCAGGCGGTGGTTGAGTTTCGTCCACTGGGGCCGGTACTGGCGGTGATGCCATGGAATTTTCCGCTGTGGCAGGTGTTGCGCGGCGCGGTGCCGATTCTGCTGGCGGGTAACGGCTATCTGCTGAAACCCGCGCCGTCGGTAATGGGCTGCGCGTTGATGATTGAGGCGCTGTTTCGCGATGCGGGGTTCCCGCCGGCGGTCTTTACTTTACTGAATATCGATCCCGCCGGCGTTAGCCAGGCGATTAACGATCCGCGCATTGCCGCTGTGACGGTCACCGGCAGCGTGCGCGCCGGCGCGGCTATTGGCGGCCAGGCGGGGGCGGCGCTGAAGAAATGCGTACTGGAGCTGGGGGGCAGCGATCCTTTTATTGTGCTTAATGATGCCAGTCTTGATGAGGCCGTACAGGCGGCGGTTCAGGGGCGATTCCAGAACAGCGGCCAGGTGTGCGCAGCGGCGAAACGTTTCATTATTGAGCAGGGGGTGGCTGAGCGTTTTAGTGAGCGGTTTGTCGCCGCCACCCGGGAGTTGCGGGTAGGCGACCCGCTGGATGAGGCGACCCAGGTGGGACCGATGGCGCGTTACGATCTGCGCGATGAGCTGCATCAGCAGGTGTGCGCATCGCTGCGCCAGGGCGCTACCCTGCTGGTCGGCGGCGATAAATTGCCTGGTCCGGGCAACTACTATGCGCCGACGGTGCTGAGCGATGTGACGCCGGCGATGACCGCGTTCCGCGAAGAGCTATTCGGCCCGGTGGCGGCGATCAGCATCGCCAGAGACCCGGAACACGCGCTGGAACTGGCCAATGACAGCGATTTTGGCCTGTCGGCGACGCTGTTTACCGCCAGTGAAACGCGGGCCCGCGATATGGCTGCGCGTCTGGAATGCGGGGGCGTGTTTATCAATGGCTACAGCGCCAGCGATCCGCGAGTACCCTTCGGCGGAGTGAAAAAGAGCGGCTTCGGGCGCGAGCTGTCGCACTTCGGTTTGCATGAGTTCTGCAATATCCAGACTGTGTGGCGGGACCGGCGCTGACGCCCGGATAAAACATTACTCCTGTTAATGTGTCTGCTATATACTTGGCCGCCGATGTATTGCAAGAAAGAGACAGGCAGTGGCGAAGGCGTTAAGTAATCAGAAACTGGCGGCGATCCTCGATCAGGTTCGCCCGCTGGTGTACCAGGGCAAGGTGGCGGACTATATTCCGGCGCTGGCGGAAGTGGCGGCGGATAAACTGGGGATCGCCGTCTGCACCGTGGACGGGACGTGCTATCAGGCCGGGGATGCCACAGAACGTTTCTCCATTCAGTCTATTTCTAAAGTATTGAGTCTAATCCTCGCCATGAGTCGCTACGAGGAAGGGGAAATCTGGCTGCGAGTCGGTAAAGATCCCTCCGGGCAGCCGTTCAATTCGCTGGTACAACTGGAACTGGAGCGCGGCAAACCGCGTAATCCGTTTATTAACGCCGGGGCGCTGGTAGTGTGCGATATGCTGCAAAGCCGCCTCAGCGCTCCCCGGCAGCGGATGCTGGAAGTGGTGCGCGCGCTGTGCGGCGTGGCGGATATCGGATATGACCGCCGGGTGGCGCGCTCCGAGTTCGAACATTCCGATCGCAATGCGGCAATTGCTTACCTGATGAAATCATTCGGTAATTTTCATAATGATGTCATCACCGTGTTGCACAACTATTTCCATTACTGCGCCCTGAAAATGAGCTGCGTTGAACTGGCCAGCGCGTTTCTGTTCCTGGCGAATCAGGGACGGGCGCCACACCTGAGCGAACCGGTGATTACCCCGTTACAGGCCCGTCAGGTAAACGCGCTGATGGCGACCAGCGGGATGTACGAGAGTTCCGGCGAATTTGCCTGGCGGGTGGGAATGCCGGGTAAATCCGGCGTCGGCGGGGGCATTATCGCAATCGTGCCCCATGAAATGTCGATTGCCGTCTGGAGCCCGGGGCTCGATCGCGCCGGCAATTCATTAGTGGGGATTGCGGCGCTGGAACTGCTGGCGGCGCAACTGGGACGCTCGGTTTACTGAACCGGGAAAGAGAACGTTCAGGTGACAATGTCACTGGCGCGTTATTCACGGCGCAGGGATCAGCCGGAGAGGAACGGGGCGCTCAGTGAGGCGAATAACAGTAAACCAACGGCGGTGATCGTCAGGGTGACCAGCCCCACCACCAGACCAATAATGGCTAACTCGCCGCGTCGCCGTTTCATCTCTGTCTCCACGTTACTTACCTGAGTTCAACAGTAGGCGATATTAATTAAACACAGGGTAAATCGTTGTTCAAAATCACAATAGGGCGATTAATGGTGACGGTGTCACGCATTGATGATCGGGTATGCGCCAGCGCTTTATGGTAAACCGCAGTCCGGAGGTCGAGAGTCATGCAACCTGATACCGATAGTCTGTTCCGGCGCCTGAAGGCATCGCGGTTTCGCAGCCGCTTTCACCTGGGTCATAAAGAACGCCAGTACTGCCTGGAGAAGGGCGCCGAACGGATCAAATCTCACGCCGGCGATTTTGTCGCTGCCCGCCTGGCGCCGGCATTTCCGCCGCACGACGGTAAACAAACGCCGATGCGCGGGCATCCGGTATTTATCGCCCAGCATGCCACGGCGACCTGTTGTCGCGGCTGCCTGGCGAAGTGGCACGCCATTGCCCCGGGCGTTGCCCTGAGCGATCGGCAGCAACAGTATGTGGTTGAGGTTATTTTTCGCTGGCTGGTCGAGGAGATGAACCAACCGCCGCAATGAAACGGGAGCCATGGCCCGCCGCAGCGGGACCACGAGTTATTGCCCGGACTCAGAACTGGTAGACCAGACCGAGCGCCACTATGTCATCGGTGTTGATGCCGTTGTCTTTATAGAACGAATCGCCGCTGTCCAGCAGGTTGATTTTGTAGTCCACGTAGGTGGACATGTTTTTATTAAAGAAATACGAAGCGCCGACCGACATGTATTTTACCAGGTCTTTGTCGCCGCTCACGATTTGGCTGTCATTGCGGGTGGTGTTCAGATCTTTGCCTTTGGACATCAGGAAAGAAACTTCCGGGCGTAGCCCAAAATCAAACTGGTATTGGGCGGTGACTTCATAGTTCCGGGTTTTGTTCGCCACGCCATTGCTGTCGCCGTAGGGCGTCATATTACGGGTTTCAGAATACATCGTCGCCAGATAAACTTTGTTGGCGTCATACTTCAGACCGACAGTCCAGGCATCGGCTTTATCCCCGCCGGCAGTGGTATTGTTCATCTGATCGTTGGTGCGATCGGAGGAGGCGTACGCCGCCCCGGCGCTGATACCCATACCGAGATCCCACGTCGAAGACAGGCCCCAGCCGTCGCCGTTTTCATAACGGTCATCACTGCCGGAAGTGCGGCTGGCAGTGCCTTCCTGATCGTTGCTGGCGCCTTCATTTTTTCCCTGATACTGGACGGCGAAATTCAGACCATCCACCAGACCAAACAGAGAGCTGTTGCGATAAGTGGCGACGCCGTTGGTGCGGCTGGTCATGAAATTATCCGCCCGGCTGTATGAATCGCCGCCGAACTCCGGCAGCATATCGGTCCAGGCTTCGACGTCATACAGCACGCCATAGTTACGGCCATAATCAAAGGAGCCGTAATGCCCGGCGTTCAGGCCGGCGAAGGCCAGCCGTGTCCAGGATTGATTACTGCTATTCTCAGTATTGTTGGCCTGTACGTTGTACTCCCACTGACCGTAGCCGGTAAGCGCGTCATTAATCTGTGTCGCACCTTTGAAACCGAAGCGAAGATAGCTCTGGTCTCCACTGGCGCCATTGTTATCAGAGAAGTAGTGCAGGCCATCGATCTTGCCATACAAATCCATCTTGTTGCCGTCTTTATTGTAGATTTCCGCCGCATGCGCTGCGCTTGCCGCCATCAGGGCCGGAATCATTATCGCCAGTACTTTTCTGTTCATAAGGATTCTCTTTCTGAAAATTTATTGACATCCGCAATTGGGATGCCGGGTTATCCTAATAGGTGTCTGCGCGAGGCGTTCAGCGGGTTTTTGTAATGAAAGCCGACAAAGTACTACAGAAAAATACCCGGGAAATTTTCATATAAAATAATTATTTATTTATTTGAAATATATAAATTGAAAATTAATTTGATATAAATCAATTGGTTGGGATTATTTTTCCGGCGCGTAGATGATGAGAGAAAACGTTGCCAGGCTGTCGCCAGAATGGCGGGTTTATTATTCAGAAAAATATTGCGATGCAGCACAAAGGAAACCAATAAAAGGTTTCGCGCCCGGGAAATATATCGGATATCCTGCGAAAAATATTTTTGTGACCGCCCGCCACGTCCTCCCGCGACCGACACACTTCTTCATACGCTGAGACAGCATCGTCTTTTGCTGATTATTCTGCTATGCTGAAAGAGTCGGTAGAGTATAACTGACTGAATTAATTGCTATATATCAGGCAACAGTGTGAACGGATATGCTGACTGTTGACCGGGAGGAAAGATGAAAGTTGCTGATATTCCCGCCAATGAAACGCAGCGTTTGCGTTCGCTGTATGAATCCGGCCTGCTGGGAGCCGCGCCTTCGGAGCGCTTTGATCGCCTGACCAGGCTGGCGCAGCGCATTTTTGATGTGCCGATGGCGCTGGTCAGTCTGGTGGATGCCAATAAATTATGGCTGACCTCCGGCGCGCAGCATGGTCTGCAGGAGACGCCGCGCGATGTCTCGTTCTGTTCTCACACCATTCTGAGCAGTGAACCCCTGGTGGTACATAATGCGCTGGCCGACAATCGCTTCGCGGACAACCCGCTGGTAGCCGGCCCGCCGTATATTCGCTTCTATGCCGGCTGCCCGGTGCGGATGCCGGACGGCATGAACATTGGCGCATTTTGCCTGGTCGATCATCAGGCGCGACAGTTCCCGTCCCATGAAGTGATGGTGCTGCGTGATCTGGCATCGATTGTCGAAGATGAATTCGCGGTACTCAACGCCGCGTCCACCGACGAACTGACCGGCCTGAACAACCGCCGCGGGCTGACCTCGATTGGTCACTATGCGCTGTTAAGCGCAGCCCGGCGTCGGGAAACCATGAGCCTGGTATATATCGATCTCGATAAATTTAAACAGATCAATGATACCTGGGGACATCAGGCCGGGGATAACGCGTTGACGGCGATGGCCGCCATGATGAAGACAACGTTTCGCGAGGCGGATGTGGTCGCCCGACTGGGGGGCGACGAATTTTGTCTGCTGTTGCCGGGCATGAGCGAAGAGGAAACCACTAAGGCGCTGCAGCGGCTTAGCCAGACCGTCGCCGACTGGAACCACGCTTCCGGGCATCCCTGGCAGTTGCGCTTTTCCTGGGGAAGCGCCTCCTGTCATCCCGATCAACCGGCCAGTCTTGACGGCCTTATCAAAGCGGCGGACGCCCGCATGTACCAGATGAAGGTACAGCGCCAGATGGCGCGTTAGATAATGGCGTGATTGTCGCCTCCTGTCTGTTGCGTCGCCCCGGGGTAGACAGTTGCCGCGCTCCGGGGTCAGCCATAACAATTTCCTCTGACTCGCTGTTCCCGCCTGTGCGATATGCTCATCGATTGATAATTAACTGATTTTTCAGACCAATGATGATCGGTAAAGAGCTGACGGGCAAAGGTGGGCAATCAAATGACATTGATGATTAAAGCGCTTCAGGGAGCAGAAATCCTGCAGCGTATGGAAGCGCTGAACTCTCTTTTAATTGACTGCGTGGAGCAGGGTGCTTCGGTCAGCTTTATGCTGCCGATGACGGTGGAAAAAGCGGCGGCCTTCTGGAAATGTACCGCTGACGCAGTGGCGCGGGGCGAACGTCAGCTACTGGTGGCGGAGGAAAGCGACGGACAGCTGTTGGGGGCCGTACAGTTACAGATGTGTTTGCCGGAGAATCAGCCCCACAGAGCTGAAGTGGCCAAATTACTGGTTCACAGCCGCGCCCGGCGGCGCGGGGTGGCTAATACGCTGATGCGCCGGCTGGAAGAGGAGGCGCTGGCGGCCGGCAAATACCTGTTGGTGCTGGATACGGCGACCGGCAGCGGCGCGGAGGGGTTTTACCAGCAGTGCGGCTGGCAGCGGGTGGGTGTTATCCCGGATTTTGCGCTGATGCCGGATGGCGCCCGCAGCGGTACCACAATTTACTTTAAATCCCTCAGGGCCGACTAACGGTCAAGCGCCAGGGATTTGATCATCGCCTGGCGCGCGGTATCGAGGTGGCTGTGCAGCGCCCCGGCGGCGGCAGGTTCGTCGCCCGCCAGCATGGCGGTGAGAATGATCATATGCTGATCCACGGAAACGATATTGCGCTGCTGGAGGTCTTTCTCATCCCACTGATAGTGGAAGTGGAAGATGATCGAAATGATTTCCAGCGACTGGTTAAAAAAGACATTATCGGCGGCGGAAAGCAGCAGGGCGTGGAAATCCCGATCCAGCCCGGCAAACAGACGAAAATTGCCGCCAATGGTATCGCGCAACCCGCGATGGCGCGCTAACTGATCCCGGGCCTGTAGCCAGCGTGCGTCGCTGGCCGGCAGGCGCATAAACTTGCGCAGCGCATGGGTTTCGAGAATTTCGCGTAATTCAAACAGCTGGGTCGCCCAGTGCTGGTCGAACTTCTTCATTCGCCAGCTGCCGCGCCGTTCATTTTCAATCAGCGCGTAGCGGCTGAAGCGCAATAAAAACTCGCGCACGACCACCGGGCTGACTCCCGTGGTTCTGGCCAGTTGCAGTTCGGTAAAGCGCTGGCCGGGCTTCAACTCCCGCTGGTTAATCATGTTATAGAACGCTCGTTCAAACCACTGCTGCTGCGCTTCCGGCGCAGCGTGCAGGTGAGGGAGGTTTTCGCTGGCGTGGGGCAACTGGCGCACATGATACTGGCCGTCCTGAAGATCCAACGTTCCCTGTTGCACAAGCTGCCCGAGAATGTGGCGCACCGTGGTGCGGCTGACGTTGAGCATTTCCGCCAGCGCATTCTGTGAGGGCAGCGGCGAGGTAAGATGGCCGCTGGCGATACTCTCCACAATCTGATGAATAACGGTGTGACGTAAATGCCGGGGGCGACTCATGGTGAATTCTCGCGCAGGCTGGTTTAGTACCAGTTAAGTACCAGAAAATAAGTTAACGATCACAATATCATATTCCGCTACAGGGGCCAGCGGCGTTTTTAAGCGATAACCAGCGCTATAGCCATGGCTGGCCGCACGTCGGCCATGATTTCACCTTCCCCGAGACAATTTTAAAAGGACGCAACCGTGAAAACTCTTAACCGTCGCGATTTCCCTGGCGCTCAGTATCCCGATCGTATTATCCAGTTTGGTGAAGGTAATTTCCTGCGCGCCTTTGTCGACTGGCAGATTGATCTGTTAAATGAACATACCGATCTGAACGCCGGAGTGGTGGTGGTGCGCCCGATAGACAGCGATTTCCCCCCATCGCTCAGTACTCAGGATGGCCTGTATACCACGATTATTCGCGGTCTTAACGAGCAGGGAGAAGCGGTTAGCGATGCGCGATTGATTCGTTCCGTTAACCGGGAAATTAACGTATATCAGCAATATGATGAATACCTGAAGCTGGCCCATAATCCGGATATCCGCTTTGTGTTTTCTAACACCACGGAAGCGGGGATCGCCTGGCATGCAGACGATAAATTTACCGATGCGCCAGCGGTGAGTTACCCGGCAAAACTGACGCGCCTGCTGTTTGAACGCTTTAGCCATTTTGACGGCGCGGCGGATAAAGGCTGGATTATCATTCCCTGCGAACTGATTGACTATAACGGCACCGCGCTGCGCGAGCTGGTGCTGCGCTATGCGCAAAGCTGGCAGCTGCCGGCGGCATTTACCCGCTGGCTGGAAGAGGCGAACACCTTCTGTTCTACGCTGGTTGACCGGATTGTCACCGGTTACCCGCGCGACGAAGCGACTGAGCTGGAAAATCAGTTGGGCTATCACGATGCGTTTCTCGATACCGCTGAGCATTTCTGGCTGTTTGTCATTCAGGGGCCGGCATCACTGGCCCGGGAGCTGCGTCTGGATAAGCTGGCTCTGAATGTACTGATTGTCGACGATATCCGGCCTTATAAAGAGCGCAAGGTGGCGATTCTCAATGGCGCCCACACCGCGCTGGTGCCGGTAGCCTGGCTTGCCGGGCTGGAGACGGTTGGCGAAGCGATGAACGATCGACAAATTTGCAACTTCGTGGAGAAGGCGATTCATGAAGAGATTATTCCGGTACTGGATTTGCCGCGCGATGAGCTGGAATCATTTGCCCGCGCGGTGACCGGGCGCTTTCGCAACCCGTATATTCGCCACCAGCTGTTGTCTATTGCCCTGAACGGGATGACCAAATACCGCACTCGTATTCTGCCGCAATTGCTGGCCGGGGTTGAGCGGCAGGGACAACTGCCGGTCCGTCTGACCTTTGCGCTGGCAGCGCTGATAGCCTTTTACCAGGGGAAATGCGCGGGTAAAAGCTGGCCGCTACAGGATGACGCCCACTGGCTGGAACGTTACCAGCAGCTATGGGGAGACCTTGGTGCTGGCCATATTGCGCTGGTCGATTTGGTGATATCGGTGCTTTCCGATAGCCAGCACTGGGAGCAGGATCTGACCCGGGTACCGGGGCTGGTAGAGCAGGTGACGGCAGATCTGCAGTCGATTCTTGATAACGGGATGCGCAGTGCCGTAGCGCCATTGTGCTGATATTGCGCCGATATCGTCGCCGGACGCCCGCAATAGCGGGCGTTTTTACTGGCCTTGCATATCATTAGTTACAACATACTCATTAAACTTCCTTGTGATGATACATCAGCATCGTGCCTGATATCACAGGCCTCGCAGGAATGAATATGTGGAGGTTGCCGATGTTACCGCATCAGATGCTGTTGGCAGGCGCTGGCGTTATGATTCAGCCAATGGGTTTGCTGTTTAGCGAAAACGCTGCGGCTGGATGCGCTTCTGATCGCGCAGCGGTAACTTTTTCACCACCAGATTCCAGGAATCGACGATCAGCTCTTCAAGCAGCGCCAGTGATAATTCAGGGGCCGGGTAAACGGAAATCCAGTGGCGCTTATTCATATGGTAGCCAGGGGTGATGAAGGGATAAATTTGCTGATTTAACAGGCTTTTGTCCGGATCGGCTTTCAGGATTACCATCGGCTGGCCACGCAGGTGAGTCGCCAGCATAAACATCCGCTCCTGGACTTTAAAAACCTCATGCTGCGGGCCAAATGGCTGGGTTTGGGTAGTAAAAGGCAGCTCAAGGGCGATGTGCATAGCCTGTGGGTGAAGTGCTGTCGGTTCCATTAACGCTATCTCCTTATTGTCGCCAGGATGATTTTTGCAGTATATCGTGAGTTGATGCAACGGGCAGGTTATTTTATGGATAAAATCCTCAACAGAACTCCGGAGAGACAGGGATGATTATTGAAAAGGCACTGCGCACAGATTTACCTAAAATACTGGCTTTACAATATATTGCCTACCAGAGTGAAGCCAGATTATGCAATAACCCTCTCATTCCGCCTCTTACGCAAACCCTTGAAGAGGTTGTCATCGAGTTTTACAGCGGGATATTTCTCAAGGTGGAGAATGCGTGTGGCGATATTGTCGCTTCTGTGAGAGCCTGTTCAGAAAATGGGTCGCTGCATATCGGGAAGCTAATCGTTCACCCCGATCTGCAGGGGCAGGGAATCGGTACTCGGTTGTTGCGCGAAATTGAGCATTTGTGCCCGCAGCGCAGATATGTTCTTTTTACCAGTAACAAAAGTGCAAGAAACATCAGGCTGTATCAGAGAATCGGCTATACCGCGTTCAGAGAGCAGGATATGGGGGATGGGCTGAAGTTTATCTTTCTGGAAAAAATCCGCGCGTAGCGTTGATTTAGCTCCGTGGGTTATCGCACCTCGTTATCCTGAGTAACACAGTGCCCGCCAGGGCGGGCAAAGGTTGGCTATCAGACCATAACGCGCCGGAGATCAGCGCCTGCCGCGAGCGGGTGTATTCGCCGACCAGGAGAATGAAGCCCCGTCATCCGGTTTGTAAGCCTGTTTTTTCTTCAACTGGCGGCTCTTTCTGGCCTCCGCTTCGCGCTGTACCATCAGTTTATCGATGTATTCCTTCTTGACGCTGTTTGTTTCGCTATTAGTCAGCGGGCGGCCATGCGCTATACGCGCACGGTCGAGCAGCGTTTTCAGTTCGCGCTGCTCGCGTTCGGTCATCTCTTTTTGCGTAATACGGGGAAGTGCCATAACAGGAACCCTCAGTCAGCCTGAAGGCTCAGTGTACGGGAATCATCGCTCAGCGAATAGCGTCGTGGCGACAATTCTGTTTACTTATCGATACCTCTCCCCGGATAACAGGGAGAGGTGGAGAGATGAGCCGATTGCCCGCCTGTGCACAATACGCAGGCGGGTTGCCCGGCGCGGATCAGGCGAGGTCAAAACGGTCGAGATTCATCACCCTGGTCCATGCCGCCACGAAGTCTTTGACAAACTTCTCCCTGGCGTCATCACAGGCGTAAACCTCTGCGACGGCGCGCAGTACGCTGTGCGAACCAAAAATAAGATCGGCTCGGGTGGCGGTGTATTTAACCTCGCCGCTGCTGCGGTCACGGCCTTCGAACAGTTCGCTGCTGCTGTCGGTGGGCTGCCATTTGGTGCGCATATCCAGCAGGTTAACGAAGAAGTCATTGCTCAGCACGCCGGGGCGGTCGGTGAAAACACCATGCAGGCTGTTATCAAAGTTGCCGCCCAGAACCCGCAAACCACCGATCAATACCGTCATCTCCGGTATCGTCAGAGTGAGTTTTTGCGCCAGGTCGATAAGCAACTCCTCCGTTGACGGGCCGTCTGAGTTCTTACGATAGTTACGAAAGCCATCGGCCTGGGGTTCGAGCAGGTTGAACGACTCAATATCCGTTTGATCCTGGCGGGCGTCGACGCGTCCGGCAGTGAAGGGGACATTAATCGGTACGCCAGCGGCAATCGCCGCTTGCTCAACGCCAACCACGCCGGCAAGCACGATGGTATCAGCGAGAGACAGTTTACCGGAATGTTGCTGTATGGCTTTCAGCTTCGATACGGTCTGTACTGTCCGGGCGTTCACTTCCCATTCGTTCTGGGGTGCCAGCGCCAGCCGCGCGCCGTTAGCGCCGCCGCGTTTATCACCGCCGCGGAAAGTTGCGGCAGAGGCCCAGGCGACCGAAATTAAATCGCTGACCGATAATCCGGACTCGACGATGGCGGATTTCAGCGTGGCAATGTCTATCGGCGTCGGTTTGTGTACTGGCGCCGGCAGCGGATCCTGCCAGATAAGATCTTCGGCAGGCACTTCCGGTCCTAAATAGCGCGCTTTAGGGCCCATATCGCGGTGGGTGAGTTTGAACCAGGCGCGGGCAAATGCTTCATTGAATTCCTGAGGGTCGTTGAGGAAACGGCGCGAGATTTTCTCGTATTCCGGGTCCAGGCGCAGAGTGATGTCGGTGACCAGCATGGTCGGTTTGCGCTTTTTGGCCGGATCGAACGGATCGGGAATAATTTCCGGACCGTCTTTCGCCTCAAACTGAATAGCGCCACCGGGACTGCGTGTCTGTACCCATTCATATTTGAACAGGTTTTCGAAGAAGTTATTGCTCCACTGGCTCGGGGTTTGTGACCAGACGACTTCCAGACCAGAGGTGATAGCATCGCCTCCGGCGCCGCTGGCAAAGTCGCTTTTCCAGCCCAGCCCCTGAGCTTCCAGCGGCGCGGCGGCCGGATCCGGGCCAAGGTGAGTACCGGGTGCGGCGCCGTGGGTCTTACCCAGGGTATGTCCGCCGGCAATCAGCGCGACGGTTTCCTCGTCATTCATGCCCATGTTGCCGAAGGTGGCGCGAATCGCCGGGGCGGCTGACAGTGGGTCGCCGCTCGCTTCAGGGCCTTCCGGGTTTACATAAATCAAACCCATTTCAGTGGCACCGAGCGCCTGATGCGCCAGGGCTTCAGGGTGGCGGTGGGCCAGCCACACGGTTTCATTACCCCAGTCCACGTCGAGATCCGGCTCCCAGACATCTTCACGGCCGGCGCCAAACCCGAAAGTGCGGAAGCTGGAGTTTTCCAGCGCTACGTTGCCGGTCAGAATGAACAAGTCAGCCCAGGAGATCTTTTGCCCATACTTTTGTTTGATAGGCCAAAGCAGGCGGCGGGCCTTGTCGAGGCTGACGTTATCCGGCCACGAGTTGACTGGCGCAAAGCGCTGTTGGCCGCGACCGGAACCGCCGCGGCCATCCACCGAGCGATAGGTGCCGGCGCCATGCCAGGCCATACGAATAAACAGCCCAATATAGCTGCCCCAGTCAGCCGGCCACCACTCCTGCGAGTCGGTTAACAGGGCTTTGATATCGCCTTTCAGAGCGTGATAGTCGAGTTTTTTGAATTCTTCGCGGTAGTTGAAATTTTCATCCTGGGGATTAGAACGTCTGGAATGTTGGTTAAGCAGGTCGACGCGTAATTCGTGCGGCCACCAGTCCCGGTTGGTTGTTCCGCCGCCGGCGTACTGGCCGGTGGTATTGGCATGGAAGGGGCATCCGGCGGATTGATTATCATCAGGAGTGCTCATATTGCCTCATCTAATCAAAAAGTTAATCTCGTATCCATAAACTAAAACTGCGGCACAGCGTTGGGTAAATCTGAATTAATGATAGACCGCTTTCTGACACTGCATGATGCGAAAAACGCAATTGAATACAGACCAATAAGCGCAGCGGTGGAAGCTGGTGTTGACGCTTCTGTAAGAGCACACTTTGCAAGTGTGGATGCGAATGAGAAAAGATATCGTTTGCTAATCAGACAATATTAAAAAGCACTTTAATTAAGGTTATGTTTATCCGAAAAAGTGGGCCGCGTGGTAGCATGTTTGGGTCTGCACACATTTCCAGCCCGGGTGCATAGTTCTCCTTTATTTATTATATGCCGGTAAGCAAATATGGATATCGACCATTTTAAGACATTCAACCAGGTTGCCATCAGCGGGAGTTTCACCAGGGCTGCGCAAACCTTGTTTTTATCCCAGCCAGCCATCAGCATGCAGATTCAGGCGCTGGAAAGCTATTTGAAGGTTTCTCTGTTTGATCGCTCCCGGCGAAAAATTAGCCTGACGAAAGAAGGCGAGGTGTTGTTTGAGTATACACAGCGTATTTTTCATCTGTTTGATGAAGTACAGAGTGTATTTCAGGATATCAGTAAGCTACAGGTAGGTCGTCTGACGATTGGCGCCACCGGTGTGATGGGAACTTACTATCTCACTCGTTTTATCCAGCGTTTTCATGAGCGTTTTCCTGGCATTGAACTGGAAATTCTGACCGGTAACTCTCATCATATTGCGGAGCTCGTTGCCAGTGGAGAAGCTGAACTGGGTTTCGCCGGGCGTTCCGTGATTCGTTCCCAGTTGCAACAAGTGTTCCTGCACAGAGAAAATTACAAAGTTGTCGTTGGGCGAGACTCTCCTCTGGCGGAGCACTCCACCCGTGAGATGAGTCCCGCTCAATTGCTGGAAGCCCCTTTCATTATGCGTGAGAAGGGGACGCGGATGCGCGCCAAAGTTAACTCCTGGTTCAAACGTCATTCTGCGAACATCGCTCCGCAAAACCGGGTGACTCTGTCCAACCTTGAGGCAACCAAGAGGCTGATAGGTAGCGGATATGGCGTCACGGCGATCCCTTATCTGGCGATATCTGACGAGCTGGATAGCGGCGATCTGGTTGAGTTACGAGTGAAAGGGTTTAATCTCTCGGTAGATTATTACCTGGTGTGCCACAGTGAACGTTCCCTGTCACGTGCTGCACTTGGCTTCATTTCTCTTCTTTATGACGATTCCCCGGATAATGAATGGGGGCAATTTCCTGAGTTGCTGGAGAATATATTTCGTAATCACCGTTAGATGCGCCCGCACAGGGTAAAATCTGATGTGTACTTCCTGTAACACTCTTATAAGAGTGGTTATTCTGGATGCGCCATGCTTAGGGCGCATGATATTGCCCCAGCATAAATCCAGTGCATTCATCACACCCGCGTAAAATATAACTCACTAAAAATAATTGAAAAATGATTATTGTGATCTTTGTCAATCTATAATCTGGACTTATAGGTCTGATACTGATTTACAATTTTTATTCTCATAAATGTCTGCTTAATATGGAGGCAATTGATAGAGATAACAAATCACTCCTGACACAGACTCGACAATGAGAGAGGCTTTATATGGCTAAAGAAATTGAAAGAAAATTTCTGGTATGTGGTGAGCAATGGCGTGCCCTGGCTCAGGGGACAGTTTATCGCCAGGGATATCTCAGCAGTGTAAAAGAGAGAACCGTTCGTATCCGGACAATAAATGATAAGGCATATCTTACAATCAAGGGAATTACTGTATCTGCAACACGAACTGAATATGAGTATGAAATTCCTTATGCCGACTGCTGCGCTATGCTGGATGAACTGGCGGAACGTCCGATTATCGAAAAGAAACGCTACAAAATTCCTGTAGGCGAGGTGGTATGGGAAATTGATGAATTCCTCGGTGTTAACGATGGACTAATCGTGGCAGAGGTCGAGCTGAAAAGTGAAGATCAGCAATTTGATAAGCCTGCATGGATCGGGGAAGAGGTTAGCGGCGATCCGCGGTACTTCAATTCTAATCTGGTCGCCAATCCCTATACCACCTGGGAAAAATAGCGTCGTATCCCCCATAACGAAACAGGAGAATCATAATGTCTACACATATGGATAAGAATATTGCCACTTCGGCCAGCGACGCTGAAAAAATTGTTCCACGTGCCGAGTTCCGCGTATTCGGGCATGGGATTGTTGATCTGGTGAAAGAAAAAATGTGGGACGCTAAAGCCACATTGTTTAAGGCACGCAAAATGCCAGAAGAAACCTATTTTTTATCGGTACATACCGATGCCGTCAACGTCAAGGTGCGCGATGGTTTGCTGGATATTAAAACCAAAACTGGCGAAACCCCGGAAGGTTATGAAATTTTTCAGCCGCGCGGCAAGTTTCAGTTTCCGGTACAGCGTGAAGAACTGGAGACTATCTTACAGCACCTTCAGGTCAGTCTCGCGCTGGATAAAGAATGTTACACGCTTGATGAGTTCATCGGCATGGCGCGAGCCAGCAGCGAGCTGGTTCCGGTTAAGGTAGAGAAGATGCGTTACGGTTTTTCCGTTAACGGCATTATCAGCGAATATGCTCAGGTGTGGTTTAACGGCGCGTTGCTGGAAACCGCCTGTTGCGAAAGTGAAGACTATGAAGGAATTAAGGCGGCGGTAGCGGCACTGGGGCTCGACGAACTGCCTAATACTAATTATCTGAAGGCCGCCAGACAGGTTGTTGGCATGTGATGTACAGGCCTCCGCGAGTGGATTTACTGCTGCGGAGGCATAAGGAGACAGGCCATGTCGGAAAAAGGCGTTAAAAAAACTTTCGATCCGCTGGATATGAGCAATTATTCTCTGGAGAAATTCAAGGAGATTAAATCCGGCCTCTGGATGGAACGGATCAAGTTCATCGGTATGCCGTTGGCTATCCTGCTGTTCCTGATGTTTCATCTGCAGTGGGTAGGGTCTATCGAGATGTTTGAGACCCAGACCAAAGTGCCTCCCGCTAACTGCTACAGCGCGACAGGGATTTTCCTGGCTTCGTTGGTGCTATGGCTAACAGAGGCGATTCCCAATTATCTGACCTCGCTGATCGTGGTGGTAGTGGTAATCCTCACGGGTACCATGAAGATGCGTCCCGCCTTCGCCATGCTGGGCGAACCCGTCATGATCCTCAATATTGCCAGCTTTATTATGGCCAGCGCCCTGGTGGTAACGGGACTGGCGAAGCGCATGTCGCTCTGGTTGCTGGTACGTATGGGCAATAATATTTCCATGCTGTTCTGGTGCTTTATTTTGCTCAACCTGGTACTCGGTGCGTTTATTAGTGCCACCTCTGCAAAAACGGCGCTGCTGTTACCGCTGTTTATGGTAATTTCCGCTATCTATGGCGCCACGGGAGGAGAAAAACGCAACAACGTTGGCCGTAACATGGTGTTGCTGAATCTGTTGGCAAATAACGTGTCGGCCAGTGCGTTTATCACCGGGTCGGCGGCCAACCTGCTGGCGGTCGCTATGCTGGAGCAAGCGGGATATAAAGTCTATTACGGCGACTGGTTTATGGCTCTGTTCCCGCTGGCGCTGATCCAGTGCGCTATTGCCTGGTATACCGGTACGCGATGGATTTTCCCGATCAAGAAAGAGGATGCACAGCCGAAGATTGAGGGCGGGATGGGGCGTCTGCAGGGCGAGTTGCAGCAGCTCGGGAAAATTTCCTCAGCGGAAATCCGTGCGGCGCTGACCTTTATCATCGTTCTGGTGCTGTGGGCTACTGACCGGGTGCATGGGATGCGCGCCGAGGTGATCGCTGTTGCCGGAGCCTGTGTGGTGCTGATGCCTTCTGTATGTAAACTGCCCGCACTGGGGGTGATGAAGTGGAACGACGCAGATATTCCCTGGCATATGCTGATGTTCAGCTTTGGTGCCTACGTGCTGGGTGGGATGGTAGATCAAACTGATATCGTTGGTCTCTATATTCACAGCCTGTTCGATAAATGGCAGATCGATCCTTCTGGCGGCGGTAAGTTGTTAGTCTTTGCTGTCCTGAGTGGGGTATTCGCTATCACCACACTGGTCAGCGAGAGTAAAACCGCGCGTACCATCATCATGTTCCCGATTATTATCAGTATCGCGAAAAAGTTTGGTTGGGACGTAGTAGGATTCTGCCTGCCGATGGCTTTCCTGATTAACCAGGTGTATGTGCTTTATTTTAATTCCAAGCCGGCCAACATCAGTTATTTGCTTGACCATTACTCGACGGGTGAATCGTTCAGATATGGTATGACACAGATGATTATTATCTGGGGGCTGCTGATTCTCTGGACCCAGTATGTCATGCCACTGATGGGGTTCAATAGCGCACTCTGGTAGCATCGACACGAAGGTGGTAATTCGCTGAGTTACCACCTTTATGCAGGAGGCAAAGATGCCAGGAGATACCTTAAGAGCATCGGGAAAGCGTTGTATTGAAATTAAGCAGCGCATTTTTTTTCCACAGAAGGCCAGTAATAAACCTTTCCAGACGGAAAATTATCATATTGAAACCTGGCTGTTTTTTCCTTCCAGTTTACAGATCAATCGCTGGACGTATCCGCCACAGGCATTCCAGCAAAACCTGAAGAACTACATCCGTCTGCGTCCTCCGACCCTGATGTTGCGCAAGCTGGCAGCTGATGTACCCGGGACATTGGCCAATATTGAACAATTACTGGCTGAGCATAGCAAAGATATCTCTCCCCAGGGTTATGAATATCGGCTGAAAATGTTTTGCCTCACTTTTAAACGGGCATTACATGTGGAGGTGCGCTACATCCTGAGGCTGGGAGGGGAAAAGCGTGAGCAGGCGCTGATAAGTTTCACCGCCATCGCGGCGGACATTCTCGCCGGATATCGGCGGATGCGGGAACGCGTGGCGCCAGGGGCACAGGCTAATGCACTGCGTATTGTGGACTACGGCGATGAATTTCTTGCCCTGATGATAACGCACTATGGCCGCAAGCTGCTCAACAGTCTTGCCGCTTCGCCAGGCTACGATAGTCTGCGTGCGTTCTGGCGTGAACAGATGTTGTACCGGAAAAACCAGCATCCTGATACTTTCCCATCGCCGGGCTCGGATAACGAGTTAGTCATTTATCGTGTTAATACTCTGAAGAAATACATCAGCAGCCCGATGTATCTGGATATTCGGCGTAAAAAAGGCGAGACCTTTCTTGCTCATACCATTGCCGGTATCGCCGCTGCGATTGCCATGATTTTTGCTACCGCAGTTGCCTTTATTTGGCAGGGAAAATACGGAGCGCTGAGTATGCAGCTGTTTCTCGCCATGGTGATTGGCTACATTTTTAAGGATCGGATGAAAGAGGGATTTCGGGCGCGTTTGTTTTCCACATTTCGCCGCTGGTTGCCAGACAGGCAGCAGGAAATCTATAAAAATCTGCGTTATCCGGTCGGCAAATGTAATGAGTCTTTCGTCTTTGTCGATGAAAGCCAGTTGCCGGGCGATGTCAAAGCGATGCGTCGGAAAGTACATATTCTGGATATTCAGAACTATTATTTAAGTGAAGATATTCTGCATTATTCTAAGCATGTGCAATTGCGCGCCAGCAACCAGTTATTCACCGGGGTTAATCGTTCTGTTATGGATATTACGCGTCTCGATATTACGCCATTTCTGAAATATACTGATGAGCTACTCAATGAGTTACCAACCCTGGATGACGATCAGGTTTTATATGGTGAGAAAGTTTATCATATTAATTTGATTCGTCGCGTAACAGACGGGAAAGAGAGTACCCTGGAACGGGCGCGAATCATTATTAACAGTGCGGGCATCAAGCGTATTGAACCTGTTTTTGTCACAACAGAAGAACCGGAAGACGGGGAGGGCTGAGCCTGAACAGGCTCAGCCAGCGCTGCGTCTGGCGCGGTAGTGGGGGGATTCGTCAAGAAAACGTCTGATATGTTTTTCTCCCTGTAACCGCAGTTGCAGGTGTTGTCCCAGCGCGGCCTGCGAATCCAGATTTACCAGTAACGCCTTCAGTTCGGCATTTGCCGTACCGCGCATCTGGATATATTCATCAATGTTCTTTTGTGTTCGTGCACTGCGCACATCACCGAATAGCATATAGGCCATCAGTTCGAGGTGCTGTCCGGAGATCAGTGCGTCCTGATATTTAGCGCACAGTGTCTGGTAAGTGTTGATACGGCGCTGAAGTTCGTCACGCCAGGCAAACAACTCGTCACGCTGCGTCACTGAAAACGTGGCTTGCTGCTGTAAACCGGATAGCGTGGATTTCAGTGCTTCAAGCTGGAGTAGATATTCGCGGTCCAGCGCGATTACCTGCCGGATAAAACGTTGTTGCAGGGGATATGTCGCCTCCTGTGACGCAACAGATTTAGTCATGTTTTCCTCCCGCATACGGTGGCTATGTTATCGAACGGGTACTTTAAGTATTGTCCCGATTTTGCCGATGGTGCAGTGAATTATTTTTTTAGTTTACAATAGCCTAACAAAATAATTTATAAAGAAAAAATCTATACTGTTTATAGTACTGATAACGAGAGCTGATACGTGCTGGTTTTCAGACGCCAAACACCGAGGGGAATTATTTTTTCGTGTATGGTGGGCTATCCACATTTTGTAATACTGCGGATATCGGTTGTCATGGAAGCACGCCTGACTTCTGAGGCGTTAGCGTAGACAGCAAAATGAGCGATGTAACCAATCGCGTGCATCCCTGGTCGAATGGAGTTAACGCGGATTGTCGTAACGGGTTTCACAAAATGGGTTGATGATTGCAGTGGCAAAGCGGATGACTCCAATGTTGGGGCGACATGTCTGGAATGGTAGGTTCGGGGAAAACTTTGGTAAGCAGATAAATCCAGATTTCTACCAGAACCATTTTGGTGCGCATAATGTATATTATGTTAAATTGAGTTTGGTAGACTGTCAGCCCATGAATGACTATAAATCTGGACCTGGTTTATGGTCCCTGCTCCCCAGCGGCACATACTCATAGGGTAATCACAAATCCTTATGTGGCGCATTCTTGTTGATAAAAACTGCTCGACTAACTACCAGTTATCTGTGTGGGTTCCTTCGGGCCTTACCGACTGTATTGCTAAAATTACCTTCCGGGATTTTCAGAGTCGGCGAGTTATTAAACTTTTTCTTTGGCGTAAATTGACAAAGGGCCTTCCTGTGAGGCCCTTTTTGATAACAACGATCTTTTATTCCGCAAAGTTTGGCCCAAAAGCATCCTCGTCGAATTCAACTTCTTTCAATGACTGTTTCGCCATGTCGTTTTCACCTCCTATCTCAGTGACAATCAGCGGGAATTTACCCTGCTTTGCATACACTTGCGCTTTTTTTTCTGCTTCCGTCAATTCCTCCTTTGCACGTTGTCGAAATGCGTCTTCGTCGGCTGTGATCGAATCGATAGAGTCTCCTTTAAAGTATCGTTCAACGCGTATGGCGCTGAAATCGGTGAACCATTCGTTAGGATCGTTGAGTCGACTTATTGCGAACAGTGCACGTTTATCTGACTTGATCAAACCACAATCCTTGACATAGGTGGTTTCCACTTTTGGGCAACTACCGAAAAATGCATCCCGGTATCCCATACCATTAGTGCCATTTTTCTGGGCTGAAAAATAGCGAAAACCAATGGCGCTCTCAGCATCGCTGGATGGTTTTCCCTCACGGTTAAGATAACTAATCAGTATCACCGCATGGCCTGAACCATTGGAGCGATTAAAATAGACAAAGTCTCCGCCCTTCGCATTTTTAAATGTCACATATTGTCCCATACCAAAGAGAACAAACGCGTCACCTATTCCGGCAGAAAATTTTCTCTTGTATTCAGGAATATTAACCAGAGAAGCATACTGAAATGCATATGGTGATATATTAAGGGCTTTGGACCCATCCAGGACTTGCCCCTTAAGTAGCTTAGAACTTACCGGATTTCCCTCTCTATCTTTAGCCATGGCCAGTGTCCTGATCAGTACTTCAAACACTGCAGCAACGCACATAGTGCTTGTTCCACCGGTTGAACGGAAGGTGTAATCTCCATATTTCAGATCTTCGGTATAACGGCTGTTCAGGCTATAACCAAGCCCTGATTTATTCCTGGCTAGCCACTCTACAGTAGTGATGATTTGCTGATTATAATCCGCTGCGTAAACAGGTAGAGATGGAACAGTAAACACAACAAAAAGGCACAAAAGCGATGGTTTGCGATTCATAATAGTGATCCTGATGAGATTTTAATTTCCGGGCATAAGGCCCTGATTCGCTGTTGCCCGGTATTTCCAGCGTTTGTCTGTTGCATTATTTAACATCGTAAGGCTGTCTGCGGACACGCATTCATTTTCGCTATCAGTACGACCCTTCATGATATCTCTGTATGCCAGGCCGATATCCTCCGGGTGGCGTAGTCCAAACCAATGCCCGACTTCATGGAGAATGACTAAATTTATTTGGTAAGGTGTGCTGCTATTACCACTGCCCTTAAGTATCGGCGTGCTGGCGGGTACTCCTGGGATCCAGTAAGAATATTGTGCAGTAACTTGTATGTTCCCTCCCGGGATAGCACATGCTATGGCACCTTCGCCACAACTGGTCCAGTCTTTGGTGATGATAAGCTCCGGGGTTATTTCTGTGGGCAGAACTGCTTTCCCCGGGCAAAGATATCCCTGGGCAAAACTAATCCAGTCAGGTGTAGGCGTGGTTGTTATCTGGCATAGCTCTTGTTTCAGGACGTTGTCTTGATCAATTTGTTCATACCCAACGATGTAGCTTCCTGCCTGCCAGTAACCAGGGGCGTGTTGATAACGCTGCATCTCTGCTGGCTGGATATGTGATAAATCATAGTCTAGCGCATTGTTTTTATTACGGGACATGTCACGGAGGCGATTGGCAGCACGCATGTCCAGCCAGATTTGGTCTGCGGTACGAATCACTACCAGCGAATTGCCTGAACAACGTGCGCAACCCGATCTCCATAGCGAAATTGCCTGTATAAAAGCGATTGAAATACCATTAAGACATTGACGGTCGCAACGTTCAGTCTCATCAGTGACTTTAATATTCAGACCCGACAGGCGTGCTGCCGGAATAATATTGGATATGCGTTTTTCCTGAGATTCACCAATCGTCGCCCGACCGGTATTAAATAATCCCAGAGGTGCCGGTAATGTCGTTTTATCGGGATTTTGTGGTATTGCATAGTGGCAGTATAAGCTGATGTCGGGGTCAATCCTTCCCACCGTTAGTGAGTTTTGGAACAATGATTCAGTCCATACTCCTTTACTATGTGGAGACGCTTTGACAGTCCCATAAATTACCTGACCATCTTCGCGGGTAGCAATTAACTGATGCGTTCCCGGCCAAATAAAAAGCAGCGAGCCGGCCTTGCCTAATTTCACCTTTGTTGTCGACGTAATGAGCGACACTTCAGCGCCATCCAGAGAGTCAGGTAGTTCAACAACACTGACCTCATTGCTGCGGATAGCCGGCCATCCGGCATCACTCATACTCATTCCGTCTTGCCGGGCAAGACGCGACGCTATCGTTTCGATATCAATAGGAGATACTTGCAAATCCTGAAAGAAGCTATTAATGACGGCATTCAGAACGCTGGCTTCAGGGATGGTTTTTTTACATCGAGGTGGCTCTGACCAACAAAAATTTGCGCTAAAGTTTTCAGCGTCTGAAATAATTTCCGTGGTTATTTTGGGGTCGACAAGGAACCCTTCATTTTTAGATATGTTTTTAACTTCCTTGTGAATTTGCTTGCTAAGCTCCTCGTGATCTGAGTTTGCATTAGCCTGAGAAATAACGGATATATTAAATAATAATCCTGGCGCCATAAGGCTAAACAATAAATAACCAACAATACGATGTCGGAAGGTGTGCCCGGAAGGCGAATTGTATTTTAATTCAGAATTAAGCATTTCACAGCCCCCGCATGTAACATGTCGACAGCGCTGCGATTAAGTGTATCCTGGAAAAGTGCGGGCTGCCATTTTCCATTTTTCCCGAAATCCCGGTAAAACAGTAAACGTGCTTAAAAATGCCAGAATATATTAAATAGCATATTCAGGCTTCCCTGCCCTTGCCTCTCGTCAATCATTAAACTGCGGGTGGAGGAATTTCCACGGGCTGCTGTCGCTGCCGCGCGCTACCGCTACTTCAATTAACACCGGTTTATCGGCGGCGAATGCTTGTTCCAGCGCCTGGCGCAGCATTTGCGGCGTGGTGACGCGTATCCCCTGCACGCCGAAAGCTTCCGCGAACTTCACGAAATCCGGATTTACCAGCTCAGAACCAATAAAACGGCCGGCGAAGCTCTGCTGCTGATCGCGGTAAACATTGCCATAGGACTGGTTATTGAATACCACGGTGACCAGATTAATGTTGTACTGCACTGCCGTTGCCAGCTCCTGAGCGGCAAACATAAAACCGCCATCGCCGCAGATAGACAATACCGCTTTGCCGGGATTGGCTACTTTAACCCCCAGCGCCGTCGGGAAGCCGTAACCGAGAGTTCCCTGATGGCCGGAGGAAATAAAAGTGCGCGGCTGGTACATCGGTAAACCAAAGATAGCGGTAAATCCGACCTGTGATACCTCGTCAATGAAGATCCCATCGCGCGGTAGTACTTCGCGAATTGCCTGTAAATAACTGACCTGCGGCTGGATTTTCTCAATGGCTGCGGCGGCGATTTCTTTGGTTTCCGCCAGCGTCTGGTCGCGTCGCGGCGGTGTCCCGGTTGCGCTAACGGCGCTAATCAATGCCCGGGCGCCGTCAGACGCGTCGCTGATGATATTGATATCCGCCTTCAGGCGTCGCACTTCGCCGGCATCAATATCAATGCGTATAATTTTCAGCCCCCGCGGACGGTAATTCCAGCGAATATCCAGCAGCTCAAAGCGTGAACCGATCACAATCGCCACATCGGTCTGCGGCCAGAGACGCGCCCCGGAAACCACGTTGAACCCCAGCGGATGATCGTCAGCCATAATCCCCCGGCCGCCGCGGAAACTGACCACCGGCGCGCCAAGAGTTTCGGCCAGCTCCCTCACCTCCGGCGCAGCCCCTGAAGCGCCGCTGCCGACAAATATCATCGGCGCCCGGCAGCTCTGGAGAAGTTTCGCTGCCGCGTCGATAGCATCAGTATCTACCGGCGGTTTCGGTTTCCGCGCCAGCGGCGCAACACCATCCACCCGCGCCGTACGGGTGAAGAAATCCCATCCTGCCTGTAGCGCCACCACCCCTTGTCTGCCGGACGTCATCTCCTGAAACGCGCGGGCAACCAGCCACGGCGCGTCGCAGGGCTGCTCAATGTGGGCACTCCACTTTCCGATATGGCCGAGGATATCAAGCTGACGTGGTAGCTCATGTAGCTGACCGCGCCCACGGTCTTTGTAAGCGGATTCGACATCGCCGGTCAGAGCCAGTACCGGTGCGTTACAGCCATGGGCGGTTAACAGCGCCGCACTGGCGTTAAGAATACCTGGCCCCGGGACCACGGCACATACCCCGGGGTGTCCGGTAGATCGGGCATAGCCGTAGGCCATATAGGCGCTGGTTTGTTCATGCCGGGCGCCAATCGTGCGAATTGCCTCGCTGTGGCGCGCTAAGGCATCGGTCAGGCCATAAATTTGCGCGCCGGGTAAGGCAAACACAGTATCCACCTGGTGGTGTTTCAGGCCATTAACGACAGCATCCCCGCCCGTCATATGCTGCGGCGTATTCTGGTCATTATTCATATTAAAATCCTCATTCATGATTAGCGGCCGGTGAATATTATTTTGGCGCGTAATGCACTTCCCTGTGCTCACTGGCTGATGAGTAAATTCCGTCATTAAATAAATAATCGGTTTCCTGATGTCCTTTGGATAATTAATTTACGGTGCTGATGGCGTGGTAAAAAATATTCCTCCGGATATCCATCATCACGTTAGCAGTCGTCGGCGCCGGCGAACATGTCGGTCCGGGAATAGTTGCCATGTCAATATGACATGCTTTGACGCCCGGGATTTAACGACGCTGACGCCTGGCAGTGCCGATAGACAAACTGCCGAAACCACTGATGTTCCGGGGAGTTATGAGTGCGGCGATGCCAGACAACCCAATAGCGAAAACACCAGGCGGCGAAATCCAGTGGCCGCCAGGTTAATGGCCGAGTTCCAACACTGTGCTCCAGTAAATATCGGGGGATGGTTAACAGGTTGTCTGATTGCGCGGCCACGTCCAGCGCTGCGGAAAAAAACGGCACCGACAGACGAATAACCCTGCTGACCTGCTGCTGTTTCAGGTAATTATCAATAAAACTGTCTTTATCACCGCCGCCGCTAATTTTAATATGCGACCAGTTAAGATAATCGCTAAGGGTAATTTTTTCCGCGCTGGCGAGTGGGTGATCGCGACGTAAACAACAGACCGGAATATCATCGCCGATTGTTCGGCCATGAAATTCCGGCGGCGCATCTTCAACCAGCGTGGTGGCGAGGTCCACCTTACCGCTGGACAGCCAGTCATAACGATTGGGTTGCCAGGTCAGATAATCAATGCAAACCCCCGGCGCGACTTGCCCGAGGTGACGAATTAAGTCCGGCAGAATGTGGGTGGCAACATAATCGGAGGCAGCGATAGAGAACCGGCGAGTACAGCTCCCGGGATCGAAGGTCAACGGCTGCGCCAGCGAGTCGAGATTTTGTAATATCTGGTTCAGCGGGGCGAGCAGCGCACTGGCTTTATCCGTTAACAGAAACTGTTTCCCCTGGCGAACCAGCAACGGATCATCAAAGGCGGCACGATAATGGGCCAACTGGCGGCTGAGAACCGACTGGCTGCTGCCCATGGTCGCGGCGGCGTGGGTCAGGTTGCGCTGTTCAAGAATAACCAGCAGGGTTTTCAACTGGGTAATACTCAATGAGGAGAACAGTGAATTCATGCGTTTCTCGCTTTCGCTTATCATTAGTTAAACCACAATGTCCTCATTTTTAGCGCAGACCAACACTATTAACATATTAATAATCTGGTCTGGATCACAAATCAGAGAAGCGGTTTTTTTACACATTTATTCGATAAATTGCTAATACAATGAAATTCAGCATCAATTTATCTTTACAACCCTCCGCCCTGCCCGGATTAATTTTAAATAAACTGGCTTGATATCGCCCGGATAAAGGCTTAAATAAATTAAAACGTTAATATCTTAATAAAGCCATAATAAACCCATGGGCAATGTGTCCGCGGCTGGCTGTGGCCTGTCGCCGTGGTGCAAATTGCGCTGATATGCACATCGATAACCCTGAGAGACCCTACAATGACGATTGAAAATGTAATAGCCACTGTACCGGCGCCGGATATTTTGCGCTGTGCTTATATGGAGATACAGGTTACCGACCTGCGGACCGCCCGCGAATTCTATGTCGATATTCTCGGCCTGACGGTCACCGCAGAAGACGACCAGCATATTTACCTGCGCTCCATTGAGGAGTTTATTCACCATAACCTCGTTCTGCGCCAGGGGCCGATTGCCGCCGTGGCGGCCTTCTCTTTCCGGGTGCGTAGTCCGGAAGATGTCGACAGGGCCGAGGCCTGGTTTCGGGCCAGGGGATGCCGGACCGAGCGCCGCAAAAACGGATTCACCCGCGGGACAGGCGATTCCGTACGCGTTGAAGATCCGCTCGGCTTCCCCTATGAGTTTTTCCACGATGTTCAACATGTTGAACGCCTGACATGGCGCTATGATCTCCATACCCCCGGCGCGCTGGTGCGCCTCGACCACTTTAATCAGATTACCCCGGATGTGCCGCAGGCAGTGGCATATATCCAGTCCCTCGGCTTTCAGGTTACGGAACAGATCCGCGATCAACAGGGAGTGATTTACGCCGCCTGGATGCGCCGAAAACAAACGGTACATGATACCGCCATGACCGGCGGCGCCGGTCCGCGCATGCACCACATCGCCTTCTCAACCCATGAGAAGCACAATATCCTGGCGATTTGCGACAAGCTGGGCGCGCTGCGTAAATCAGACCTGATTGAGCGCGGTCCCGGTCGCCACGGGGTTTCTAATGCCTTCTATCTCTACCTGCGCGATCCTGACGGCCATCGTATTGAGATCTACACCCAGGACTATTACACCGGCGATCCGGACAACCCGGTGATGAGCTGGGATGTACACGACAACCAGCGCCGCGACTGGTGGGGTAATCCGGTGGTCGCGAGCTGGTATACCGAAGGTTCGCTGGTTCTGGATCTGGATGGCAACCCCCAGCCGGTCACAGAGCGCAGCGAGCCGAGCGAAATGGCGGTCACTATCGGCGCCGATGGCTTCTCTTACACCCGTAAAGACGATGTTCTGGAAGGTTTCCGGCTCGGCAACAACCTGTAACGGTCGAGGAGAGAAGTATGTCGACGTTAACGCAATCTGCGCAGGAGAATCAGGCGACGGCCGATGAACAGCGGGTAATGAGTAAGCTGTTCCGCCGCCTGGTGGCATTCCTGTTCGTTTTATTTGTATTCTCCTTCCTGGACCGCATCAATATCGGTTTTGCCGGGTTGACCATGAGCCAGGATCTGGGGCTGACCTCCACGATGTTTGGCCTCGCCGCGACGCTGTTTTACGTCACCTACGTGCTGTTCGGGGTGCCGAGCAACATTATGCTCAGCCGGGTTGGGGCGCGGCGCTGGATCGCCGTCATTATGGTGGTCTGGGGCGTGGCGTCTACCTGTACCCTGTTTGCCACCAGCGCCGGTACGCTGTATGCGCTACGTATGATTGTCGGTGTTGCTGAGGCTGGCTTTGTGCCGGGTATTCTGCTGTATCTCACCTGGTGGTTTCCGTCTTGGTATCGGGCCCGCGCCAACGCGCTGTTTATGATCGCTATGCCGCTGACGATGATGTTCGGATCGATGCTTTCCGGCTATATTCTGGCGCTGGACGGGGTGATGAACCTCAGGGGCTGGCAATGGTTGTTCCTGCTGGAAGGGCTGCCGTCGGTGATCCTTGGCGTAGTGACCTGGTTTTATCTTGATGATAAACCGGCGGATGCAAAATGGCTGAGTGCTGATGAAAAACAGACTCTTCAGCGGATGATGGAAAGCGATCGCAGCGCCAACCGGAAGATGTTGACCTCCCGGCCCGTTTCGCTGTGGCGCGAAATTTTTACCCCGGTAGTGGCGCTCTATATTCTCGCCTACTTCTGCCTCACTAATAGTCTCAGCGCCATCAATATCTGGACGCCGCAAATCCTCAAAAGCTTTAATGCCTCCAGCAGCAATATTACCGTCGGTCTGTTGGCGGCGATCCCCCAGTTTTGCACCATCGTGGTGATGATGTGGTGGAGCAAACGTTCCGATCGCCTCAAAGAACGTAAGCGTCATACGATCTACCCTTACCTGTTTTCCGCCGCTGGCTGGCTGCTGACATCACTGACCGCACATCCGCTGATTCAGTTGCCGGGTCTGATAATGGCCTCAGCCGGAGCATTCACCGCCATGACGCTGTTCTGGACTACGCCCGATCGGGCGATCAGCGTCGGCGCTCAGGCGGTTGTGCTGGCGACTATCAGCGGCGCGGGCAATATTGGCTCCGGGCTTAGCCCACTGCTGATTGGGGTAATGCATGATATGAGCGGGGATTTTAATGCCGGCTTGTGGTTTATGGCCGGGTTACTGATTATCGGCGCGCTGTTACTGGCATATATACCGATGGGCGGGGTGCAGGCGGCGACCAGGATCGTCTGCGATAAGCCCGTCGGCCGTCGCCCCTTCTGGCAGTGATTCGCCGCCGGACCAATCACCGCGGTATCGGTCAGCGCAGGGAACGCGCGCTTAACCGTTCTCCTGGCGGGCATACAGATACGCCGTCGCCCGGGAGATGCCGAGATGCTGGGCCACGGTGTCCATAGACTTACGTACCTCCAGCAGCCCTTCCTTACGTAATGCCTGAATTAAGGCTCTGCGGTCAGCAACGTTGAGCGCTCTGGCCGTGGTCGCGCGCTTTGCCGCATAGCTGTCGATGCGCTGGCGAATGGCTTCGGAACCGGTAGCCGGCTCAAGATGTTCGACCACCGCACTGCTTTCAATCTCTGTGAACTGCGCCAGAGCGCTCTGTATTCCCCGAAATAGCGTCATATCCACATTCATGCACAGGGCGGCGACATATTTACCACTGCTGTCTTTAATGCCGATGGAGGTGCTCTTTACCGGCCGGCCATCCGCAAACTGGTTGGCATAGTTAGCAATAATACTGGGGAAGTCCGGTGACGCAATGCGCGCCAGTCCCAGCTCGGTGGCCGGCTGCCCGGTCTCTCTGCCGGATAAGTTATTGTGAATGGCAAGGATGGCGTGTTGCGGGTTGTTGAGATCGTGCACCACCACTTCGCAAAACGGCGCAAAGGTTTCACTGAGTCCTCTGGCGATGGTATCCAACTGGTTGAGTAACGAATTATCCTTGTTTTCAGACATGGTTATCTCCCGTTCAGTGCCAGTGTCGTTCAGCGGTTCCAGTCGCTGCCTTTGAGCCGCAGAGTGTCGTCAGGCGCAAATCATACAGTCAGTCTGATTTTATACAACGTCATTCGCCTGACAAGTGCCTGGTGATATTACATCAGGATTATGTCAGGAGTGCTAAGCGGCGGCTACCCTACTCTTTCCACGACGCTCAGCGATCTTTATTAAAGTTGAATATTATCCTGGGTAAATTATTAGCTTTTAGATTCTCTTTGCCGAAAAAAAATACACTATTGCGCTATTCGTGCTGTGCACTATCAATAAAGGATATAGTGAATATCAGCTTGATTTGCATTGCAGGCCGCTTTCTATACAATTTACGGCTACTTTTATAGTCGCAAATACGCAGAGGCCGACAGGATGACGGGACCCTGGATCAATTTTCTGGCGATACTTTCCGGTACACTTTTTGCCGTCCTGTTCAAAAAAAGAATTAATGGCGAATTGATTAAAAAAATTCCCGATATCTTTGCGCTGATTACCTTTGGTATTGGTGTTTATCTTATTGTAAAAATTGATAATTTTGTCATCGTGACGCTATCAATCATTATCGGGTTTATCATCGGCGAACTGAGTCGTCTGGAGAAAGGCGTGGTGGCGCTATCCGGCGTCTTTCAGAGAAAGTTATCAAATATCGATATATTTAAAGTTCCTCCCGCTATTTCCAGAGAGAAATATTCTGAGACCTACACTACTCTGGTGGTTTTATTCTGTACCGGGGCGACCGGCATCATCGGATCATTAACCGAGGGGATGACCGGAAACTATGACTTATTGCTGGTAAAGTCGGTCATTGATTTCTTTACCGTCATCGCCTTCTGCTTGATCCTCGGCGCATCGGTGTTTTTTATCGCGATCCCGTTATTTATTATTGAAACGACTTTATATTGCACCGCGTCCGCGCTGATGACCGAAGGCGTGCCGCTACAGGTCATACACAATTTCTCCGGATGTGGCGGCATTATTCTGATTGGCGCCGCGATGAATATCTCCGGCATCAAACGTTACCCGGTACTGTCAATCACGCCAGCGCTGGTCATCGCCTTTGTCGCGACCTGGTATTTCACCTGACTTCAGCTTTGCAGGAGCGCGCAGTGCCCTGCCTGCGCGCTCCTTGCAAAATCCCGCAGTTCGCTAAATGCCGCAGGCGGAAAGCGTCCACCAGCTTTTCCACCGGCCACTCCTTACTGTCTGAAACCTGCCCGTCGCCAATCTCTATCAAACGCAGCGTGCCCGCAGTGTTTGCTGCCACATCAATTGAATAAAAAGGCGTCTTCACCGATCGGGCGATGTCATAGACCAGATCGGGGATATGATCGTCGGCAGAAAACACCCGTTTGTTGAGTACAAATTAGATGGATTCTAAAGGCGTATTTTGTAAATGCCCTGGTGGGAGCGGTAACGCCCTGTATCACCTCCAACATAGTTACTTGCAGGGTTAACCCGTTGGCCGGACATCATGTGTGTTTCAAGCTGGGTTATGCTGGCAGTCTGGTTGCACGCGGAATGGGACTGGCACAGACGGTGATCAGACAATAACTACGCCGCGTTCTGCCATTATTTCAGCAACTACGCGCATGTGATTTACAGCCTGAGATGTTGTCATGTATTCGTTGTAAAATAATAATGTACCATTGCTCAGTCTGTGTGTTGTCGTTTGTTCAGGATAAATACTATGTCCGTCGTACTGATTACCGGTTTTGAGCCTTTTGGCGGTGAAGACATCAACCCTTCCTGGGAAGTGGTCCGGCAACTGCATCAGCGCGAAATTGCCGGCAGTCGGATCGTGGCGCGCCAGTTGCCCTGCACATTTGGCGACTCACTATCAGTGCTGAATGCGGCCATTGACGAATTTCGCCCGCGCCGCGTTCTGGCCGTGGGCCAGGCCGGAGGACGAGCAGAAATCAGCGTGGAGCGGGTGGCAATCAATATTAATGATGCGCGTATTGCGGACAACCGCGGTCAGCAGCCAATCGATACGCCGGTGATAGCCGGCGGTCCGGCGGCGTGGTTCAGTACCCTGCCAGTCAAAGCCATGGTCGCGGCGATGCGCCAGGCGGGGATCCCGGCCGCCGTCTCCCAGAGCGCGGGGACGTTTGTCTGCAACCATGTTATGTATGGCGTGCTGCATAAATTGCAGGATATAGCAGATGCGGGCGGCGGGTTTATCCACGTACCGTATCTCCCTGAACAGGCGGTCGCTCATTCAGGAGCGCCGTCGATGACCCTGGGCATGATGCGCGAGGCGCTGGAGATTGCCATTACCGTTGCATTAACCGTCGACCAGGACGTGCCGATCGTCGGCGGCACCACGCATTAATCAAGGTGCGTGGCTTGCCATGCACTCTTCCGTTTCGATCTGCCGCAACATCGCCAGCCCCTTTCACTGCCGGGTTAACTTCACTATTGCATCCGGCCTGCCCCATCTGTTCAGGGCTACGGGAAAGTCACTTAGCTGTCTCATGGCTGAAAATTTGCGCTATTGAGATTCGTCTTATCAACAGAATCAGGGGTGACTTACCAGGAATTTTTCCCGTGGCAGCTGGTGAGAATTTTGATTAAACGTGACGCAGATCGCATTTTGGTGTTTCATCATTTTTTGCGGATTACTCCTGGTTTGGGATTTTTCCCGGTCCGGCAAAAGTGCTGAAAAGCGTTTTATATTAATCACTTCTTTTTGTGAATTGTAACGATTGTTTATGTCTCAAAATCTCTGTGGCAATTGATGCTCATATTAATCATATGGTTATTTGAATTTAACGTTATGCTGTTTTTTCCCTCTGTATCACCCATTAAGAATTTTTATCAATGAACTTGAGTCATCTGCACCAGGGTGATTCTTTTCCTGATGTTTCGCCCAATAGCATTAACCAATGGAATGTTAACGTATGAATGCTACAAACAATTTCATAACCCCATGCTGATACCAGATAATCGCAACCCATCAGGGAGCGTGACTTTTTCTTAAATACAGGATGTTTAAACACAGCAATTATGACTTGTTACATAATATCTGATGACAGTTTCTTCCTGTCCGGCGTCGACGAGATTCTCAAAAGGAATTTTATAAATGGCGTGACGATTAACGTTTACTGTCAATCGCCCCCCGTTTTGATGAATAACCTGAGCGGCAATGAGATTTTAATTATTGCCGTTGATGATTTAATGGCGCGAAAACATCTGGTCAGTCACATTAATCCGTCATGCCGGGTGGTGTTTATGCCGGCTTTTCATAAAGTAGAAATAAAAACCGGCAGATTCCCCTGGGTTATCCCGCGTAACCTTAGCTGTCTGCAGTTTGTTAAATTAATCTGCACGTTAAACAACAAACATACAGATTCCGGCAAGTCAAACGAAAGTAACTGGTACTTTATGAAAAGTCTGTGCAGTGAAGATGAAATGCCGGAAGCCGGGAATAACATGAAGAGCATATCGCAGCGTAAGCGGCTTTTATTAAAAAAATATGGATTAAGCAATGCCAATTTTCATGGCGTTTTTCTGTGCCATGACATTCTTTCGTTATACCGACGGTAGATTCTTCCGGATTTTATTCGCACCAGCATCATTTTTACACCGTGGCCCTGTGCTATGGCAGCAACACCTGCCTGTACTGGCAGAATCATCATAACTTAGTGAAAAATGGAGTTTTAATTATGAAACTGAATCGCGCGTTACTTTCTGCGGCTCTGGCTTCTGTTATTTTATCCGGCAATGCGCTGGCGTCTGACAATACGATTACCTTTATGGGGGAAGTGACTGACGAGACTTGCTCTGTATCGGTGAATGGTACTGATGCGGCGCCCATCGTACTGTTGCCGACCGTTTCATCATCAACACTGTCAACCCCTGCAGATACCGCGGGCCAGACCACGTTTGACATTGGCGTGAGCGGGTGTACCGGCTCGCCTGCCGGCGTGAATATCTCTACTGTGTTTGTTGGCAACAACGTCAGTGCCGGGACCGGTAACCTGGTCAGCACCGGTACAGCTTCAGAAGTTGAAATCCAGATTCTCGACACTGCTGATACAGAAATCGATTTCAGAGATACCTTTACCGGCGCCGGCGATCTGACGCTGGCCGCAGGTGAAACTGACGCTACTGCCACTTATACTGCCCAGTATTATGCCACGGGCGCCTCTACTGCCGGTACCGTTCAGGCATCGCTGCAGTACGCTGTTTCTTATCAATAAATCCCGTTATGGCGGGGAAGTCTTCCCGCCATTTTCATCTTTCAGGAGAAACTGATGAATATTCATAGCCATGGAATCCGCTTATTTTATTTTCTCCTTTTGCTAATAACCGCTGGCTATGGTGGGCAAACCAGTGCCAGTGTGACAATGACCGGTACGCGAATTATTTATAATGGCGCGGCTAAATCGACCGATGTCCATCTGAAAAACAAAGACAATTTTCCCTATGTGATAAATACCTGGTTTGACAATGGCGACATCAATGACGGACCGGAAAAATCAGCGGCCATTCCGTTTGTCGCCACCCCGCCGGTTTTTCGCATACAGCCAGATAGCGGCCAGGTGATCCGCATTGTGTTTACTGGCGCCAAATCATTACCCGCGGATCGGGAAACCATGTTCTGGTTTAATTTCATGCAGGTTCCGCCGTCCAATCTGAAAAATGCCAAAAACAGCGACGAAAAACAAAACAGTATATTAATTATGCTGCGTAACCGGGTGAAGTTTTTTTACCGACCGGCAGGACTGGCCGGCGATCCGCAAAAAATACTCGAGAATCTGCAGGTAAAAAGAATTAGTCACAATGGCCGGGTGGGGATCTCCATCACGAATAACCAACCCTACTACGTGACCATCGCCGGGCTGCATATCGCCGGAGTATCCGGTAACCACGTTAATAAAAACGATATGATCTCCCCTTTCAGTAGTGAAAATTTCTTTTTCCCGGCGGCTGTGGCGCAAATGAAAAGTGTGCGGATCACACTGGTTAACGATCAGGGAGCGAGAATAAGTGAAAATTATTCATTATAAAAATCCGTTGCCTGCCGCATTACATTCGCCAAAATTTACGCCATTATTCGCAGCGTTGCTGTTACCGCTGCCGGCGGTTGCTGAATATTGGTTCGACCCTTCGCTGTTGCAGGGTTCCGGTTATGGCAACGGTCTGGATCTCAGTCGCTTTAACCAGGCCGACGATGACCTGCTGAGCGGTGATTATGTTCTGGATATCTACCTTAATGGTCAACTGATTCGCGGCAAAGAAACCGTTACCCTCCAGCACTCGCCGTCTGAAGCGCAACAGATTGAACCCTGTTTTACACAGGCGCAGATTGAAGCCAGCGCCATCCGCGTAACGCCGCCGGCGAATTCCGCTAACGCCGCGTCGGGATGCCGGGCTATCAGTCAACTGGGGCAGAAAATTATCTGGAATGTCGATACCGCCAGGCTGCGTTTAAATATGACCATCCCCCAGGCCGGACTGTACCGCAACCCGCGCGGCTATATCCCGGTTTCCGAATGGGATGCCGGCGCCGCGGCGCTGTTTCTACGTCACAATACCAACTTCTATCACAGCGAAAACACCGCCTCTGACTTCCGCTACAACTATCTGTGGAGCAATATTAATACCGGACTTAACTTCGGGCTCTGGCAGGTTCGTCATCAGGGAAACCTGCGCTATGCCGATAACAGCATTTCCGGCAGCCAGTACAAATACAATGCGGTGAAAACCTGGGTTCAGCGGCCGATCCCGCAAATCGACAGCATCGTCGCCATCGGTGATAACTACACCAACAGCAGCCTGTTTGGCAGCCTGTCGTTTAACGGGGTGAAACTGAGTACCGATCAGCGTATGTGGCCGCAGGGTAAGCGCGGCTACGCGCCGGAAGTGCGCGGCGTGGCCGCCACCGCCGCCCGGGTGGTGGTGCGCCAGCAGGGGAAAGTGATCCATGAAACGGCGGTCTCTCCCGGCGCTTTCGTGATTAACGATCTCTATAACACCCGCGGCCAGGGCGATTTGCAGGTCGACGTTGTCGAGGCTAACGGCCAGGTCTCTACATTTACGGTCCCCTATTCCGCGGTGCCGGACTCTGTGCGCCCCGGTAACTGGAATTACGAACTGGCGCTGGGGCACGTACGCCGCTATTACAGCATCGACAATAAATTCCTTGAAGGCGTACTGCAGCGTGGGATTAACAACAACCTGACGGCCAACATCGGCACCCGTATCGCTGATGACTACCAGGCCGGATTGCTCGGCGGCGTTCTGGCGACGCCGGTGGGCGCCTTTGGTCTGAATACCGTCTATTCACACGCCAGCGTTGAGGATGACCGCAGCGCTCAGGGATGGCGCGTGGAAGCCAGCTACAGTAAAACCTTCACCAGCGGAACTAACCTGGTACTCGCCGCCTGGCGTTATTCGACCAGCGGCTACCGCGATCTGCAGGATGTGCTGGGCGTGCGCCGCCAGCAGCAAAATCATGTCACCTACTATTCTGACACCCTGCGCCAGCGCAACAGTTTTTCCGCAACCGTCAGTCAGCCGCTCGGCGACTGGGGGATGCTCAGCCTTAACGGCAGCACCTCGGATTACTACGGCGACTCCTCACGTATTACTCAGCTACAGCTCGGTTACAGCACCAGTTGGCGCGATATCACCTTTAACCTGAATGTGGCGCGCCAGCGCAATGTGCTGACCAGTAAATACTACACCAGCGTCAACGACAGCGATTTTGATACGGATAATCAGCGTAAATACACCGAGAATACGGTTTCACTGGGGATTTCGGTGCCGTTTGATTTTGGCAGCAGTCGTTCGCAGATCAATCTGGATATGAACCGCAACGCTAACTACAAAACCGCCACGCTGGGAATGAGCGGCACCGTTGGCGAGAAAAGTAATACCTCTTACTCGGTTTATGCCGGCGTGGAGCGCGACAAGCGGGAAAGCCGCGACAGCGCTACTTTTGGCGGTAACCTGGAACATCGCACCGCGGTGGGCGCCTTGCGCGCCTCGGCGTCGAAAGGCCAGGATTATCGCCAGTATGGGCTGGGGATGTCCGGTACCCTGGTGGCGCACCGCGGTGGTTTAACCGCCGGGCCTTACACCAGTGACACTTTCGCGCTGGTCGAAGCGCCCGGCGCCCGGGGAGCCACGGTCCGCAACGGTCAGGGAGCGGAAATCGATCGCTTCGGCTATGCGCTGTTACCCAATATGACCCCCTATCGCTATAACAACATCAGCCTCGACAGTCTGGAGATGAGTGATGATGTTGAACTGGTGGGCGGCAGTAAACGGGTGGTTCCTTATGCTGGCGCTATCACACACGTGAAATTCGCCACCATCAACGGCAAAGCCGCGCTGATCAACACCGTTTTACCCGACAACAGCCAGCCGCCAATGGGGGCGGAGGTCACCAACAGCGACGGAGAATCGGTGGGCATGGTTGGCCAGGGCGGACAAATTTATGCGCGTCTCCCGGCACAGTCCGGCGTGCTGTACGTGGAATGGGGAAATGATAAAGCCCGGCGCTGCCAGGTGTATTACCAGTTGCCGGCAACCACCGACGCTCCGCTGTACCAGTTAACCCTTCCCTGCCGCCAGGAGTAATCGCTGATGAAATATGCATTTTCTCTGTCCTGCCTGTTACTGACGACACTCTATTGCACAGTAACGCCAGCATCCTGTATCAGGGTAATATCCACCAGTTCCCTCTCGCAGGCCGCACTGGCCGCCGGGTATACCGCGGCTAACTGGACCGGAGCCACTGACGCTGAGTCACGGGGAAAACTGGGGTTGCCGGCAGTGATATCGCTAAGTAACGGCGGTGTCGGGTTTCAGCCGGAAGGCACCCTGCTGGCCAGTTCGGCGGCCACCTTTGTGCCGGCAGCGCGCACTGCCGGATATGCGGCGAATCAGATTTTGTTCCGCTGCAACGTCACCGATTTGGGGAGCATTTATGAATACTACGCCACCAATGGAGATGACGCCTGGGGAGGAATGTATGACGTCCCCGCTATTGAGGGCGCCTACTATACCTATCTAAAAAACGTCGCGGTACGGCTGACCAACCTGAAGAGCGGGGAATATTACTCCCGCTACTGGAAGAATCGCGCAATACCTGAATCCGATGTTTTTAACGACGGCACCTATATTTATGTTCCCGCCAGTGCGTTCAGCGATGTCTTCGTCGAATTATTTCGGGTTGATGATGCCAGTAAAGGTTCTGACAGTAGCAATCGCAGCACTTATAGCTGGGCAGGACCAGCGGGTTATATTGCCTTTCAGGGCGGCGGGTTAAGTCCCTCGCTCTCTGTCGGTAGCGACAGCAGGACCAACTATAATGGCTGGGCCAGTACCTGGCCCGGCGGCTGGAGCCTGTACAACCAGAGCGCATTCGTCAGAGGAGCGGCCTGCCGCATCAGCGATTATCCGGCGATTGTTACGTTGCCGACTATCACCGTCGCGGAACTGGCCAGCGGTAGCACCAGCCAGGCGGCTTTCTCAGTGAATGTCGAATGCGAATCTGGCGCTAAATCCGGCACCGCGGCATCAACCACTTCGTCTGCCAATGTAGCGATGGGGTTTCTGGTCAATAATGCCAGCGCGGCCAGCGCAGCCAGGACATTGGGGCTGATGACCGCCTCCGGGGGTTATACCTGGTTGCTGAGCAATAATTACGGTTCTTCCGGGACGGCTTCCGGGGTAGGGCTGCGCATCTACAGCGATAAATTCTCCGGCCAGCCGCTTAACCTGCTACCCAGCGCTACCACCATGACGACCGGCAATGCCGGCGGCTGGTATGGCTATCAGGATCTGACCACCCTCAGCGCCTCGGGGAGTACCAACATTTACACCGGTGATTTTACCGCCTCGCTGGAGGCGATTCCCGGTCAGACCATCACTTCAGGAGTCGTCTATGCTCAGCTTCAGGTGCTGGTTAGCTTTCAATAGCCGCCCTGCTACCGCGGCGTTGCTGCTGGCAGGTAGCCTGTCGGGCGGGTCACTGTGGGCGGTGGTCAATACCGAGGTCACCCGGGTGGTATTTAATGGCGATGAAAACAGCGTTTCGCTGGCGCTGAGCAACTCGCCACAGCAGCCCACGCTGGTACAGCTCTGGGTGGATGAAGGCGATCCGCGCGTGGCGCCGGACAGTGTGAAAACGCCGTTAACGATCCTGCCGCCGGTATTCCGCATGGAGCCCGGTGAATTGCGCAGCGTCAAACTGCTGTTAGCGGACCGGGATACATTGCCCCGGGACCGGGAGTCCCTGTACTGGCTGAATATTTACCAGATCCCGCCGTTGACCGCGCAGGATGAGCGCCAGCAGCAAAAAGTGATCCTGCCGCTGCGCATCCGTATGAAGCTGTTCATCCGCCCAGCCGGCGTGGCGCCGCTGCGCGAACAGGATGGTGGAAAGCTGACCTTTCGCTTTCTGCCGCGCCAGCGCCAGTTGGTTATCGACAATCCCGGCCCCTGGCATATGACCCTGAGCGGCCTGAGCTGCGGTAACTACCGGCTCGATAGCGTGATGGTACCGCCGGCGACGCACCTGCCAGTGACCCTGACTGGCGCGGACGGTCCCTGTCAGACGGTGAACTATGAGGTGGTCAACGACAGCGGCAACCGCTGGTCTTATACCGTACCCGCCGGTAGTGAGCGGTAAACGGGTAGGCTTTCAGGAAAGCGGTCGCGTACTCTGACGCGACCGGGGATCATCAAAAAACATCGCCGGTAAAGACGTTTTTCTCCAGTCTGGTGAAATCGTAGCTCGCCAGCTCTTCAACGCTGTTGACATAGCGGGTCAGGCTTTCAGAGATCATGAGATTTAACGTATGGCCTTTTTCCTGAACGATTATCAGCGGCTTTTTAAACGCATGCGCATAGCCTATCTCATAGGCGGTGCCGCTATCGACGTGGTCTTCAAAAAAATCGACCACCGCCACCACGACCGTCGCTTCGTCGAGATGTTTAATATCATTTTTAAAGATAAAGTCGCGCCACGGCATACTGCCATATTCCAGATTATCCGGGTCGGCCAGCCGCGGCGAAAAATATTTATCTACCGTTTTATTCTTTTCCAGCGCCTGCTCGACACGTTGCACCCGGTCAATCTGATCGTCGCTGAAAAACGGACTGGCCAGATAAATATTTACCATAAAGACTCTCCTGAAGGGTTGTTTCACAAACTGCCGCCAGCATGCAATACGCTGCTCTGCCGGTAGTTACGTTTCCTTAACGCAAGGCGCCATCATAGCCAGCGGGTCGAGATATTGTAAAGGCCACTGGCCCCCCTTCAGGTAACCGGATTAAGAATTAACTGATGCCGGATTTTATTTGCCGGGTGATGGCACTGGTCGCTATGGGCATAGTCTGATCACTCCGGCGTGCCCGGATCTTCACCAGGCAGAATAATAATCAATGATGTCCCTGGCGCTCTGCACGGCGCGCTCCAGCTCTCCCATTGTCACGGAACCCAGCGCCAGCCGTAGCGCGTGGGGGATGTGCGTCGATGTGCAAAAAGGCGCCGCGGTTGATACGGTAATTTTCTCTTTTAACAGCGCGCTGGCTACCCTGTCTGCGCGCACCTCCTCTCCCAGAGGAAGCCAGATGAACCATGAACAGGGATAGCTTTGGTAAACCAGCGGCTCAAGAATGGCCCGGGCTCGCCTCTGGCGCTGCCGGGCATCCTGTTTTTTGGCTGCTTCCAGCCTGTCTACCGTTCCGTCCTGGATCCAGTTGCTGACTATTGCCGCCATCACCACCGGGGTATTCCAGGTCGTTGCCCGGATGGCCCGTTCCACAGGCGCGTTTTTCCCTTCCGGCACCACCACCATAGCCACCCGCAGCCCGGTGGCGACATTTTTTGAAAAGCCGGACAAATAGACCGTACGCTCCGGCGCCGCGCAGTGTAGCGGCGCCGGAGCATCGTCAACCATCCAGGCGTAGGCGGCGTCCTCAATGAGTAACAAATCGTAGCGGCGGGCAACCTCTGCCAGTTGTCTGCGCGTCGCTTCGTCCATCACTATACCCAGCGGATTGTGCAGGGTGGGCATGGTGTAGACTGCCCTGATGCGGCGCGTCTGACACTGTTTCTCCAGATCATCAGGATCGAGCCCGCGCGCATTACCCCGCACCGGCAATAGTTCGATGTGAAACTGTTCCGCCAGCACTTTGAAACCGGGGTAGGTAAACATATCCACCGCCACCACATCGCCGGGTTTCAGCAGTCCCATTATGGTGACCGTCAGACCGTGCTGTATCCCGTTAACGATCAGCACATTCTCCGGCGTACAGTGAACGCCCTGTCCGGCCAGATATTGTGTAAAGATGCTGCGCTCCTGATACCGGCCGCCATGGGGCTGATAGCGTAGCATCGCCTCTATATCTCCGGCGCCGGAAAGCTGTCTGAGCGCTTTGCGCAATAGCTCCGCCTGTTCCGGCAATGACGGGTAGTTAAAGTTCAGATCCAGCACGTCAGTGGCAATGGCATATTGATCGACGCCCTGCCCCGCTGGCAGCGCCAGCTCCCGGACAAATGTTCCTCTGCCCGTTTCGCCGCTCACCAGCCCTGCCGCCTCCAGTTCGCCATAGACCCGGGTCGCGGTCGCCAGAGAAATGCGCTGTTCGGCGGCAAGGCGGCGATGAGTTGGCAGTCGGGTTCCGGCGGGCAATTTTCCGCTGTGAATGTCCTCGGCAAAACTATCGACCAGAGCTTTATATCGCGCTTTCACGGCATTGTATCCATGACAATAATTTGATTGTCATAAATTGTGGTGGGTATGCTTTTTCCCGTCAAGGGCGCTGGCCGCAACATTATGAACGCTGACGGGAGGATAAAATGACAGACAAAACAACATATCGTTCGCTAAACGGGTGGCTGAACGGGTTGATCGGGGTGGTGATTTTCAGTGCTTCCCTTCCCGCCACCCGTGTGGCGGTACTGGATTTTGATCCCCTCTTTCTTACCGCCGCCCGGGCTTCGATCGCGGGCGCGCTGGCGATCATTATCACAATTCTGTTTAACGCGCCGAAACCGCAAAAATCTCAGCTACTGGCGCTGTTGACTGTCGCCCTCGGCGTGGTGATGGGATTTCCCCTGTTGACCGCGCTGGCCCTGCAGCACGTCAGCTCAGCCCACTCAATCGTATTTCTCGGGCTGTTGCCGCTGGCGACGGCGGTTTTTGGCGTTATGCGCGGCGGTGAACGGCCCGGCCGCGCATTCTGGGGATTTTCGGCGCTGGGAAGCCTGCTGGTTGTCGGGTTTGCGGTCCGTCAGGATATTACCGTGTCGCTGTGTGGCGATCTGTTGATGCTGGCGGCGGTGCTGGTGTGTGGTCTCGGATACGCCGAAGGCGCCAAACTGACCCGAGTGATGGGCGGCTGGCAAGTGATTAGCTGGGCGCTGATACTCTCCCTGCCATTAATGTTGCCGCTGGCGCTGGCGACACAGCCGGCGACGTTCAGCAGTATTGGAAAACCGGCCTGGTATGCGCTGGGTTATGTTGCGCTTTTCAGCATGCTGATCGGTTTTATTTTCTGGTACCGGGGGTTGGCTCAGGGCGGTATTGCCACGGTCGGCCAGCTCCAGTTATTGCAACCCTTCTTCGGCCTGGCGCTTTCCGCTGCGTTGCTCAATGAATCCATCAGCCCCTTGATGATGGGCACCTGCATGGGCGTCATCCTGTGCGTGTTCGGTTCGCGTAAATGGGCACGATAACTCAGCCGTAACGTACGGGTTTGCTGTGAATCGCCGGGTGATAACCATAACCGCCAGCCATCAATATTACGGCTGGTCGGTCAGCGGTATTCCTGCGCGAATGCACGGCACCACGTCCGGCCGATCGCTACAGGCGATATTATGATCGAGACGCGCCTGTATATACGGATAAAACGGGTTTGATGTCGCGCGCATCAGCGATTCCGGTTCGACAATCAGCACCGATGATTCGCCGCGCAGGGAAATGGTCCCCAGACTGATACCGTACTGATTTTTGGGCTGCGGCTGGCTGCCGTACAGCGGATCGCTGATCGGGAACGGCACCGCGACGTGGGACAGCGAGTACATCTCCTGCGGATAGCGGATACCCAGCGGGCGCACCCTCTCCTCGCGCTGGCCGGCGGCGATATGCCTTTCCACCGTCAGCGGCGATGACGCAGAGGCATTGCCGATTACCGTGACGTTATAGCGCCGCGCCATGGGCGGCAGCAGTGTCGTCACGGCGGAGTATGAGGCCGGGCGAAACAACGCAGCGAAACTGCCCGCCTGGTTGATATCAAAAAGTACCAGTTCACTGCCGTTATCACTCAGGTAGTCATACAGCGACTCCACCACTGCCCGGGTACTGACCGTGGAATCCATCACCGACTGAAACGTCAGGACTGGCGGCAACTGATCGAGCAACTGACGACGGCTGTCGTCAATAATTTGCTGTTGCAGCGTACGGCTCAACAGCCACGACTGGCGGGCGGCGTTGACCGGAAACGAATTATATTTGAATGGATTGAACTCCGGGGTGATGTTCAGCCAGGCAGCTTTGGCGAACGCCGGGAAGAACGCCGGCACCCCGGCCAGCCCGGCGAAACGGGCAAAGCGGGTTACGCCAATCATCGGCGACAACAGAACAATTTGCTGGGGGCGGCGTAACGAGGCGTCGCTGAGACTGTCGAGGGCGTACTTCATGGCCAGCGCGCCGCCGTTGGAATAACCGACAATATGCAGCGGCAGCGCCGGTCCCGCCAGGCGACTGGCCTCGCGCACCGCCAGACGTGTGGTCGCCAGCCAGTCCTGCCATACCACCTGCGTCAGCGCCCCGGGTACCGTTCCGTGTCCCGGCAGACGCGGCGCTACGGCGATAAATCCCCGGCGCTGGTAATTTTCCGCGATCGATTTCAGGCTATACGGCGCATCGGTCAGACCGTGCAGCAGAACCACCGCCCCGCGCGGCTGGCCTGTCGGCATCAGGATAAACGAACGGTTCCAGTCGCGGGGAAAGCGACCGGGGTACACCAGGCTACCCGGGTAATAGCGATTCAGCGAGGTACGCTGATCCGCCGCGATGTCATCGCTGACCTGCTGCTTTAGCGCGCGAAACAGCGCATCTTCCTGCGCCAGCCAGCTCGCAAAACTGGCGGCGTCAATGGCCTCTGCGGACATCTCCTCCGGCGCCCAACTGTGCCAGCGCTGCAGGGCCGGTCCGCTTTGTGATTCGTAAATGCGGCCAATAAAAAACACCGCCAGCAGGATAGCTATCCCGGCGGCTAGCTTCTTCACGAGCTGAAAAGCATTGGCTGATAATTTCTGAGTTACGCCTGCAAGGCGCCTGGTTATCGTCAAAATTGCGTGTCCGTCAGCGGCTGTGGCGGCGCAGAACCAGCGGTTCGCGCCAGACGGTAAATATCTTACCATCAACCGCCGGATATCTCGGCCTCAGTGCGGCAGACGGATACAAAACAGAATGTTTTCCCCCTGCCGTTGCGCGGTCAGCGTCCCGCCGTGAGCCTGAATAATCGCCCGGGTAATCGACAGCCCCAGCCCGGCCCCCTCGCGATACTGCGAACGGGCGCCGTCGGCCCGCCAGAAGCGGTCGAACAGCCGGTCAAGGTTATCGGCGCTGAGCTGCGCGGTGGCATTCATCACGCAAATCTCCACCGCGGCGTCATGGCGGAGAATATCGACGCTGATAGTCGTGCGCTCAGGGGAATATTTAATCGCGTTAACCAGCAAATTACTGAAAGCGCGCCGCAGCATATCCTCATCCCCCTGTACAGTCGCCGCGCCGCTCAACGCGATATTTTTTCCACTCTCGCTGGTCAGCGGTTCAAACATTTCGATAAGCGCCCGCCACTGCTCTTCAAGCCGGATAGCGCCGCTGTGCAACTGTAGCAGGCCGTTTTCCGAGCGCGCCAGAAACAGCATGTCATTACACATCCGTGACAGCCGCTTCAACTCCTCAAGATTGGCGAACAAAATTTCCCGGTACTGCTCGCCTTCGCGCTCTCTGGCGAGCGCATACTGGGTCTGCATCATCAGGTTGCTGATCGGGGTTCTGATTTCATGGGCAATATCCGAAGAAAACGCCGACAGCCGGCGAAAGGAATCCTCCAGCCGCGCCAGCATGGCGTTGAATTCCCGGGCGGCGCCGGCGATTTCCGGCGGCGCCAGCGTGGCGTCGAGCCGTTTATCGAGTTGACTGCTCGTGATGCCGGATGCCAGATGCGTCATCTTACGCAGCGGCCTCAGGCCCAGCCGCGCCGTTAACCAGCCGAGTAACACCGCGATAAACATCAGTCCCAGATTAAACCAGAACAGCCAGCGCCTCAGGGTCGCGAGAAATTGAAGCCGATCGTCAACATTCACCGCCACGGTGAGGGTCAGAGGGTGAGCGCTGTCCGCAGCGCGAATCGATTGCGACAGATAACGCCAGTTGCGCCGATCGCGGTCGGTAAGTAGCAGACTTCCGGCAGGCGTCTCAGTAACATGCAAAAAATCCGCCGTGGACTGCCACGGATCTGACGACAGCGCAATAATATTATTTTGCCGTGGATCTTTTATTACCACCAACAGCCCGCGGTGACCGACCAGCGCGGCGCTGATTTTTTCCTGCAGCGCCTGGTTATTGACATTATTGTCCGACCATTCACTCTTCAGCAGTCGGGAAATAGACTGTAATTTCCCCTCAATAAAGTTATTTTCCAGCGTGGCGAAATTAGCTTTAATCGCCGACAGCAGAAAAAAGCATGACGACCACCAGACAGCCAGCATAACGCAGGAGAAAATCAGGCTAAGTCGCGCCACCAGCGAAAGTTTTCTTTTCATTACCCGTCTCTTTGCGCAATACCCTAAAACGCCATCGCCCGGACGACAGGGCATACCGGCGCTTTCCCGGAAAACTGGCGGTCTGCGGATGACCGATGGATGCAGGGTTATCCGCCCACAGTTAAATAGTTTTCGCGCCAGATAAAAATAACGCTATCACAAAACCGCCATCATTTTGATGACATTATTGTCAGAATGAACTCAGCAGCTAATTAATGGCACTATTACATTTTCATGGAAAATGAAATTAATGCAATTTATCGGTGTTGTGAATAATATAATCAGCTGCGCTGACCGACATTTCCCGGGAAAAGAATAACGGTGAGTTTAATTAATCGAAGATTAAACGAGGGCCCGGTTGATTCTACATCCTGCTCATCGATGCCCGAGCAATGTATATCACCGGCACGATCCTGCTGGTAGCCGGTGGGGATTTGAGTTAATCATCCGGGATGAAATGCGCGGTGATTTTTGATGCCGTGCGTAGCCTTGCTCTGGAGGTGAGCGATTGCTCACCATAAAGGATAATAACTAGTTTTCCAGACGCGCGATCAGTTGCTGCTGATAGTCGGCCAGTTGCGCGCCGGAGACCCCCTGAAACGCCAGCGGCGGCAGAAATGTCATCCCGGCGTGCAGCGCGCTGGCCTGCATTGGGGTGAATACCTCATCCAGCGCGACGCCGATTCTGCCGGATTTGCCGTAAGTACTGTCGCCCCCCGCCGCGGTAGTGACCAGCAGCATCTCTTTACCCCGCCACAGCCCCGGTCCGACACTGCCCCACACCTCATTGAGATAGGCTTTCATCATCGGCGTGATATTGAACCAGTGGGTCGGGAACATAAATACGATGCGCTGGTGCTGCCCGGTGATATCGCGCTCCTGTGACCCGTTAATCGCACGGGTATCAAAACCATACAGGCTTTCCAGATTACGTACCGTCACCCCGTCGACACGCTCTGCCGCTTGCTGTAATCCTTTGATCATCACAGAACGTTCCGGATAAGGGTGTGAAACAATCACCAGGGTTTTGATGCGCGCCTGATGCGGCTTGTCGGCGGCCTGCGCCGGCTGAACGGCCAGGATACCGCTGGCCTGAGAGAGCGCCAGTACCAGACCAGCCTGCAAAAGATGACGTCGGTTCATGGTGAGACTCCTTGTTGGGTCGGTTACTCCGTCCCGCGCGGTCGGAGGTTGCCTGTCCGGGAACCTCATGCCACGCGGCGATAACCAGAGTATGCCCTGTGCGCCAGGTCGCGTTAATAACCTGTAGTGTTGAAGAACAGATAACCTGAAGTTGATAATTGCCGGCATACTGAACGCTTTCTGATCAGCGACCCGGGGATATCAATGCAACTCACACAGCGCGTACCGGCCATCCTCTCTTTTGTCGCCGCCTGCGATAGCGGCAGCTTTGCCGCCGCGGCCCGCGCTCTGGGGATAAGCGCTGCGGCAGTCAGCAAGAATGTCGCCAGCCTCGAGAAAACGCTGGGCATTCGTCTGATGAATCGTACCACCCGCAAACTGAGCCTGACGGAAGAAGGCGCGGCGTTTCTCAACCAGGCCCGGGTTGCGCTGGAGGCGCTGGATAGCGCCGTGGATACCGTGATGTCCGGCAAGCGTGAAACCAGCGGCCGGGTGCGGATCTCCAGCAGCGCCGCGTTTGGCCGGCAGCAGCTCCTGCCGGCGCTGCCCGGTCTCAGGGCGCGCTATCCGGCCCTTTCTGTCGAGGTCGACTTTGACGATCGGGTCGTCGATCTGGTGCGCGATGGCTACGATCTGGCGATCAGAGGCGGGCGTATCGTTGACTCTTCGCTGGTGTCCCGTCCGGTATGCCCGTTAAAGATGATTCTGGTCGCCGCGCCGGATTATCTCCGGCGGTATGGCATTCCCCGATCGCCTGGTGATTTAACCGGCCATCATCTTATCGCCCGGCGCTTTCTTGGCGGTAAAGCGTCGCCGTGGGGATTTCGCGCCGCCGACGGCAGTCTGACCACCCTTGACCCCGGGTCGGCCGTGGTGACGCTTTCCGCGCCTGAAGCGCTGGTGGAGGCCGCCTGCCTCGGTCTGGGCATCGCTCAGGTCGGCGTACACCATGCGCTGGCGCACCTCAGGGCCGGAAAACTACAGATCGTACTGGCGGATCAACACGATCCCGGCGATTACCAGATGGTGCTCCAGTACCCGCACCGGGCGCTGATGGCGCCGCGGGTGCGCGCCGTGGTCGACTATCTGCTGGAGATCTTCCGCGCGGATGAGACCCTGCGCTGCCCGCCGCGCCAGCTTAAACGCTACCAGGCGTAGTCACCCGTCTCCGGCGGGTGGATGTCGCGCAGCGGCGATCGGACCTTTACCGCGCTTTACATTACGTCCCGCTGCCGATGCTCTACATTTTATATTTTGCTGCCGCTTGCCTGCGGCATTTTCCTGTTGCTGATGGAGAGCCTGCCCATGCCTTCCCGACGATTATCCTGCGTCGCCCTGCTCGTTGCCCTGTCCGCGCCGGCGCTGGCCGCCGACACCCCCTCTTACGGCGTTCAACTGGAAGGGTTTGATTATGCCTGGCCGGTAAAATACTTCACTTTCACTTCCCAGAACCAGTCGCTGGAAATGGCCTATCTGGATGTGCAGCCGGCAAAGGCCAATGGGCGCACGGTGGTGCTGATGCACGGTAAAAATTTCTGTGCCGGTACCTGGGAAACCACCATCCGCGACCTGACGGCTGCCGGATATCGGGTCGTGGCGCCGGATCAAATCGGTTTTTGTAAGTCCACCAAGCCGCGCCAGTATCAGTACACCTTCCAGCAACTGGCCGATAATACCCATGCGCTGCTGCAACACCTTGGTATTGATAAGGTCACGGTGATCGGCCATTCCACTGGCGGTATGCTGGCTACCCGTTATGCACTGCTGTGGCCACAGCAGGTGCAACAACTGGTGATGGTCAACCCCATCGGGCTGGAAGACTGGAAAACCCGTGGGGTGCCGTATCAGACGGTGGATAAGTGGTATCAGCGCGAACTGAAAACCAGCGCCGACGGCATTCGCCAGTATGAAAAGAACACTTATTATGTCGGGGAGTGGAAACCAGAATATGAGCGCTGGGTGACGATGCTTGCCGGTCTCAACAATGGCCCGGGGAAACAGCTGGTGGCGTGGAACTCCGCCCTGCTCTACGACATGATCTATACCCAGCCGGTTATCTATGAATTTGGCGAACTGCAAATGCCGGTGCTGCTGATGATTGGCACCCGGGATAATACCGCCATTGGTAAAGATCTGGCGCCGCCGGAGATTCGCCAGCAGCTCGGTAACTACGCGCAGTTAGGTAAAGAGGCCGCCAGACGTATCCCTCGCGCCACGCTGGTGGAGTTCGATGATCTGGGGCACGCGCCGCAGATGCAGGACCCGGCGCGTTTTCACCAGGCGCTGTTGAAAGGGCTTGAATCAGCGAGCTAAGCGCCAGCGCACGGGGGCACTGCCCGTGCGCCATTTTCGCTACCGCGCTTCCAGGGTACGGGCTATCGCGGCGCCCGCCTGCTGCGTGGAGGCGCAGCCGCCCAGATCGCGGGTCAGACCATCGCCGCTGGCCAGGGTGTGTTCAATCGCTTCCAGTACCGCCTTGCCGGCATCGTGATACCCCAGGTGTTCCAGCATCATGGCGCCGCACCAGATCTGGCCGATCGGGTTGGCGATATTCTGGCCGGCAATATCCGGCGCCGAGCCGTGAACCGGCTCAAACAGGCTCGGATAACGGCGGTCCGGATTGATATTGGCCGACGGCGCGATGCCGATGGTCCCGGTACAGGCCGGCCCGAGGTCGGAGAGAATATCGCCGAACAGGTTGCTGGCCACCACGACGTCAAAACGATCCGGGTGCAGCACGAAATTCGCGGTCAGGATATCAATATGGTATTTGTCGACCCGAACGTCGGGATACGCCGGGCTCATCGCTTCCACGCGGCTGTCCCAGTACGGCATGGTAATGGCAATGCCGTTAGATTTGGTGGCCGAGGTGAGATGTTTTTTCGGCCGGCTGTGCGCCAGTTCGAAAGCGTACTTCAGAATGCGGTCCACCCCGGTGCGGGTCATCACCGTCTCCTGAATCACCACTTCGCGGTCGGTTCCCGGAAACATGGTGCCGCCGACGCTGGAGTATTCACCTTCGGTGTTTTCGCGCACCACATAGAAATCGATATCCCCCGGCTGGCGATTGGCCAGCGGCGCTTTTACGCCCGGCATCAGGCGTACCGGCCGCAGATTGACATACTGATCGAATTCGCGGCGGAACTGCAGCAGTGACCCCCACAGCGACACATGATCCGGCACCACATCCGGCCACCCTACCGCGCCAAAATAGATGGCGTCAAAGGTCTTCAGCTCAGCAAACCAGTCGTCGGGCAGCATTTTGCCGTGCATCTGCCAGTATTCGGCGCTGGCATAGTCGAACCACTGCCACTCAAGCGCGATACCGAATTTTCTGGCGGCGACCTCCAGCACTCTGATCCCTTCCGGCATCACCTCTTTACCAATACCGTCGCCGGGGATGACGGCAATTCTGTGTATGCTTTTTCCCATCGTTCAGCCCTATTGTCTGTTCACGTAGCGTTAGATTTTTTATTCTGAAATACAGCGCGTTACCGCGCCTCATTCTACCCTGATACGCCAGCCGGAAGATGGCGGTGGCGCAGCGGAACGGGAAAAATTATCTTTTTAGCCGGGATGGTCTGAGGAGTGCGAGTCACTGAGGGCGGCAAACGCTGGCGCGGTTACCACCAGCGGGAAAATGTCTGTTGCCTGTCATCAATGTCCACGCGTTCGCCAATACGCGGAATCAGCAGTCGCCACGCCTGCCCCTCGCTGGCGGCGGTGATGCGCTCCAGCGGATCATTCCAGCGATGATGGGCCAGTTTGAATTTGCTGTTATGAGAGGGCATCACCGCCCTGGCCTGCAAATCGCCGGCCGCCGCGGCGCTCTCTTCCGGCGTCATATGAATGTAAGGCCAGTTGGCGTTGTACTGCCCGCACTCGAGGATCGCCAGATCAACCCCCCCAGTTGCTCGCCAATGGCTTTAAAATGCGCGCCGTAGCCGCTGTCGCCGCCAAGATAAAGACGATGCTGCGCGGTGATCAGCGCAAATGAGGCCCACAGCGTCTGATTGCGTTTCAGCAACCGGCCGGAAAAATGCTGCGCCGGCAAAATATGGATGGCGAGATCATCACGATCGATACGGCTGAACCAGCCCCCTTCGCTGATATCGTCGGGCGCGAATCCCCAGCGCGCAAAATAGCTGCCGACGCCGGTTGGGGCGATAATATGGCCGATTTTAGCGCGCAGGGCGTCAATGGTCGGGTAATCGAGGTGATCCCAGTGATCGTGGGTTATCAGCAGATAGTCAATGGCCGGAATATCTCCGGCGCGATACATGTTGCTGCCCGGGAATGGCCGATTGGTCCCCGGCACCGGGGAGGCGTTATCGCTGAATACCGGATCGACCAGAAAACGTTTCCCCTCCAGTTGGATGAAATAACTGGAATGCCCCATCCAGATAACGACATTACGGTTTTTATCCAGTTGGTGCAGATCGGTTTTTACCGACGGCAGCGGCTGCTCCGGCACCGCCCCTGCTACTTTTGTGAAAATAAAACGATACCAGGCGACCAGCACGTTCTGGCGTCCGGCCAGTACCGGCTGCACTACCTGGTTATGAAATTGCCCGTCATAAAACAGAGGGTTTTGCGGTTCACGGGACACCACGGGAGAAGCGTACTGGGGCTGTTGCAGCCAGGCAAAAACCGCGCCGCCGATCGCCAGTCCGATAACCAACAGTATGAGCATACATTTTTTTCCGCGATTCCAGGGGATGCGTCCTGCCATAATCCGTGTGACTCCGGGAGCTAATCATGTACCGGCGGTAGCCGAACCGCTATTCTGACACAGCGGCGGCGCCAGAGAATGCTGAAAAATAAATTATCAATATGAATTTTATTCATAAATTGATAAAAACTATATCTCCACGCGCTGATAATGATGGTATAGCGACGGGGCGAGGCGATTTTTTAGCACCGCTGGATGGGCTGTTATGTCCCCTTACCTCCCTTCGGGCAGGCTGAAAACGCATCGAGCTGGTTATTCTCCCGGCGTAGCTCAATCGTAAAATCATAGTAGTCGTTCAGGCACCAGGTGCGGGTATATTCGACAGGCCGGTCGTGATGGGTAAAACCGATACGGGTAACCAGTAATAGCGGTTCATGCTGTTTAATCCCCAGATAGTGCGCCAGGTGACTGTCTGCGACCTCGGCCCGGAAATGCTGGCTTGCCCGTAGTACCGGCGACCCTTTTTTCTCGAGATGTAAATACAGCGATTCCCCCAGTTCACCGATCTTATCCAGTAAACGAGCCGGTAAAATCGCCGTCTGCAGGGAAACCGCGATGCCGTTAATCGTTCTCAGCCGGGTCAGTTCGACAACCTCAGCGCTATCGGCGGTCATTTGCAGGGTCTGACGCTCTTCTGGCGTCGATGTCCGGCGCAGATATCCCACCAGTTCGCTTTGCGCCTCGCCTCCGCAGGCGACAGCCATCTCACTGAAACTTTCCAGTAATGGCAATGACTGGCGGACATGTGGGGCAACGAACGTGCCGGAACCCTGATTACGAACCAGAATCCCCTCTTCCAGTAATTGCTGTAAGGCCTTCCGGGCCGTGCCGCGGGCAATATTCAGCATTTCCACCAGGGTCCGCTCAGACGGCAGAACATCGCCAGGCTGTAATCGCCCCTGCGCGATGGCCGATTTGATGGCATTAACCAGTTGCATATACAGCGGCATGGCGCTGGATTCATCGAGGGAAAATGTGAGTGGCTGGATGGTATTCATTGCGCCCCTGAGCATAGCGGTTACTGGTTCAGTTTTATGGACCAATTCTTATCCAGCGAAAGATATCTGTCATCCTTAAATTTCCTCACGATAAAAAATAAAGCTGTCCGGATCACAAAAAAATCCTTTCACCATGGTTTTTTAGCTCACAAGTCCACTATGGTACATAAATGGTATATAAGTGGATTAATTGAGGTTAAGCTATGCCTGAGGATTTCTTCATCCGTATGCCCGGCAGACGGCTTCAGCGCATTGTCGGCGCCCGGACGAAAATGACCACAGGCGCTATCCGCGCATTCATCAACCAATAAGGATTTACGCCGTGATAAATAAACGTTTTCTGGACTGTTGCGCTGGCGATCTGGCAGTGATGGATAAAGACGCCCTACTGTATGCCATTCGCGCAAGCGAAGGACGCGTGCTGGTCAGTGAGTCGATAGCGATAACCCAGCCATTGCTGAACAATGTGACTAACGCGGAACTTGCCGCTTCACAGGGTGCTGATATTCTGCTGATAAATATGTTCGACTGTGAAAATCCGCACATTCAGGGGTTACCGGCGGGTATTGCGCCAGATCAGACGCTGCATGAATTACAACGCCTGACAGGACGAATTATTGGCGTGAATCTTGAGGCGGTCGATCCTCAATTTGCCGTTGCCCATGAAGATATCTGGAAAATGAAACCGGGACGAGCCGCGACAGCCGAAAATGCCCGGAAACTGGTTGCAATGGGCGCGAAAATTCTGGTTCTGACCGGTAACCCAAATAATGGCGTCAGCAACCGCGCTCTCGGGTTAGCCGCTGAAGAGATTCGCGAAGCGGTGGGTAACCAAGCCGTGATTATCACCGGTAAGATGCACGGCGCAGGCGTGGTGCGGGAAAGTGGTAGCGCCATTATCAGCGAACAGGATGTCGCGTGGTTCGCCTCTCAGGGAGCCGATATCATTTTACTTCCTGCGCCGGGCACCGTGCCGGGTATGAGCCAGCAACAGGTGACCGCGCTGATTGATAGCGCGCATGCTCATGGGGCGTTGGCCATGACCGCTATTGGTACTTCCCAGGAAGGCGCGGATGTCAGCACCCTGCGCCAGATAGCACTGATGAGCAAAATGGCGGGCGCCGATTTGCACCACATTGGCGATACGGGTTACATGGGCATCGCATTGCCGGAGAATATACTGGCTTACAGTATTGCGATTCGCGGAGTCCGCCACACCTATACCCGTATCGCGCGTTCGATTAATCGATAATCACTGTCTGCGCTATTGCCTGATAAGATTTTTCCAGGGGGGCATCTGACCCGGAGGTAAACCGCTGGTCTATTATTCAGACTGGATGACAGTCGCTTTATTTCTGGCGGTTATAAAAATAATCAGACCTGTTTTTTATTTAACCTTTTTACCAGGAGATGCTCGTAATGAAGCCAGGAAAATTTCCTGGATAAATAAAAAATCTACCTGAAAAACCTACGATATAGCGCCGTATTAGTCAGAATCAGGCTGGTTTTGTATTTCGGATTTATGAGATTGTGATCACATTTCATTGTGGAGGGATAAATTAAGATTCTCAGACGATGACGAATTAATATTCTCAATAATAATGTTAAATAAAGGATGAACGATGAAAAAGGTACTCCTGTCACTGTGTATTTCTTCATTATTTTCTTTCAGTGCGCTGGCTGCTATTCCTGCCGGCGATGATGTTACCACGAAACCCGATTTATATTATTTGACCAATGAACAGGCCATTGACAGCCTGGCGCTGTTACCGCCGCCGCCGGAAGTGGGCAGCATTCAGTTTTTAAACGATCAGGCGATGTATGAAAAAGGCCGCATGCTGCGTAGCACCGAGCGCGGTAAGCTGGCGGCCGCCGATGCCGATCTGGCCTCCGGGGGCGTGGCGACGGCGTTCTCCGGCGCGTTTGGTCATCCGATTACCGCCAAAGATTCCCCGGAAATCTATAAACTGCTGACCAATATGATTGAAGACGCCGGCGACCTGGCGACGCGCAGCGCCAAGATGCACTATATGCGGGTACGCCCGTTTGCTTTCTATGGCGTGGCGACCTGTAACACCAAAGATCAGCAAAAGCTGTCGACCAATGGCTCCTATCCTTCCGGCCACACGGCGATCGGCTGGGCTTCGGCGCTGGTACTGTCCGAGATAAATCCGCAACATCAGGATCAAATCCTTAAACGCGGTTTTGAGCTCGGACAAAGCCGGGTGATTTGTGGCTACCACTGGCAGAGCGATGTCGATGCGGCGCGCGTGGTGGGCTCATCGGTGGTCGCTACGCTGCATTCTAATGCGGAATTCCAGAAGCAATTACAGAAAGCCAAAGACGAGTTCGCCTCATTTAAGAAATAGTCAACCATAACCAGGAAATCTCACCGCCGGGTGAGATTTCTTTTGTCGCTGTATCCTGGTCAGTAATACCTGAACCGCTTACTGCGTGCCGATATATTGCACGACCGCTGGCGTGATTCAATTAAAGATACCAGTGGGTGACTACCTTTTGTTCATTAAAGTCAAATCTGAGATAGTCGCCGCGATGTTCCGTATCACCGGTCACTTTCGCAGAGGCGCTGCTGGCCGTATCCGCGGCGCTACTTGCCGCCTGTACACTACTAATCGCACCGCTTAATGAGCTGGCGCCAGGAATATAGCTGGCGATTTGCCCGGCCAGATTGAGGTTGTTTTTCTTAAAGTAGGTCCACGAGTTAGAACCGCTGGAATGCGTGTCCTGCTTGTCAGGAACGCCGTACAGCCGCTGAACCTCTGCCTGGGTGGTTTTATTGACAATGATGTTAGCGCGCAGATAGCTGGCGCTGAATTTATCTTCTCCCCCAACAGAACTACAGCCAACGAGTAACACAGCCGCAATACCAACTAATATCTGTTTCATTAATTTATTCCTTTGCAAATTGCATATCGTTATTTACCGAACATCCCGGCAATATTTTAACGCCAGTGATTATTGTGAAACCTGTTTACGCCATGCCGGAATATTATATGAAAGGATATTTCAGGCGACAAACTGTGCGGAGGAATTAAGAATTGACCCCAGGAAATAATTATAAAATTCACCCTGGAAATACCGTTAATCACCGGAAATACAGTTAAAAATGAATACAGATAATTCTCTGAATAAATTTAAATAATATGGGGGAATATCGTCCTTCAGCGACCTGATGATTTCAGGTCTGCCTTATGAAATATATATGCCGTCTGCGCCCAGTGAACAGACGGCATATATCAGCGGCGCCCTCGCACGCTATAGGTGGTATTCAGTATAATCAGAATAGCGGATATTGGCGCAAGGAAGGTAAATACCCCAGCCATCACCTGATTACCCTGCGCAATATACAGTGTGAAGTGATACAACCCTATTCCCAGCGCCACAATAGCGATAAAATACAGCACGCCCGCCAGGGTTCCCTGGCGGGACCAGGCAAACAGACTTACCGCCGCCGAGGCGATGACAAATATGATAACGCCATAGACAGGTTCCATCTCTGACCTCCTGCCGTTGCCATTGATACTAGTGCCAGTTTAGAACCAGGCAGCAAAAAAAACGTTAATCTCCATCATTAAATCATCGCTGAACGCCAGGTAGCCGAAGCGTCATTCGCGTGACGGGCGGGCACAAAAAAGCCCGCCGAACTGCAGCGGGCGAATTACGCGCTAAGCTTATTCCACGTCCGGTAGGGTAAACATGCCGTACGGATGAATCTCCAGGTAATAGCTTTCCCCGACGTTGGGTTGCAGGCGGGTGGCGTTAACCTGCAGTAAAATCTGCTGGTCGTGCCACTCGACAATCACCTCGTACTGCGGTCCCATATAGGCGACGTGGCGGATAACGCAGCGCTGGCTGTCATCCCCCTGCTCGCCCAGGGTAATGGCTTCCGGACGTACCCCAACGGTGCCCTCGCCGCGACTGGCGAAGTGCGCCGGGCGCGCCAGACGGTAACCATAAATGTCTACATAATCGTCGGCAAACGCCGCCGGGAACAGGTTAGCGTCGCCCATAAAGCTGGCCATAAAGCGCGATGCCGGATGGCGATACAACTCCTGCGGCGATCCTATCTGCATAATATGTCCCTTGTTCATCACCAGCACTTTGTCGGAAACGGCAAAGGCTTCACTCTGATCGTGGGTCACATACAGCGAGGTAATATTGAACTGCTTTTGCAGCTCGCGGATCTTATCGCGCATGCTGCGCCGCAGGTTGGCGTCGAGGTTACTGAGCGGTTCATCGAACAGCAGCACTTTCGGCTTGAGGATTAGCGCCCTGGCCAGCGCCACGCGCTGCTGCTGGCCGCCGGAGATCTGGTCGACGAAGCGGTCTTCAAAACCGTCGAGATCCACCAGCGCCAGCGCTTCCCGTACCCGCTGTTTAATCTCGGCTTTTGATGTGCCGAGCATCTTCAGCCCATAGCCGATATTCTCCCCCAGCGACATATGGGGAAACAGCGCATACGACTGAAACACCATGCAAATATCCCGCTGCTGAATCGAACGTTCGGTGACATCCTCGCCATCAATGAGGATCTGCCCTTCGCTGGGCTTTTCCAGCCCGGCCACCAGGCGCAGTACCGTGGTTTTACCGCAGCCAGACGGCCCGAGCAGGGTCACCATTTGCCCCTGCGGAATGGCGAGGTTGATATTGTCGATGACGGTGTTGCTGCCGAACCGCTTGGTGACATTACGAAGTTCTACAAAATTAGTCTGTGTCATATCACACTCCGGCCTTACGCCTGGTTTTTGGCTTTCGAACGCGAGGTACGCGCCTCACCGATTAGCCAGTCAAAGAGGAAAATAATCGCCAGCATCACCACAATCAGAATCGAACCGTAGGCGATGGCCACCCCATACTCGCCGTCTTCCACCCGGTTAAGGATATAAGCGGTGGCGACGCGGGTGTCCGGCGTCACCAGGAACACAATGGCGCTAACGGTAGTGATGGCGCGCACAAAGCTGTAAATCAGCGCCGAGAGAATCGCCGGACGCAGCAGCGGCAGCAGAATATGGGTAATAGTGCGCAGCGACCCGGCGCGCAGGCTGAGGGAGGCTTCGTCCAGTGACTTGTCGATCTGCCCCAGACCGGCAATCCCGGCGCGGATACCCACCGGCACGTTACGCATCACCATCGAAATGATCACAATCGCGGCGGTGCCGGTGAGGTAAACCGGCGCGCTGTTAAACGCCAGAATGTAGGAGACCCCTGCCACGGTGCCTGGTACCGCGAAGCACAGCATGGTGGTGAATTCGATGGTCTTTTTGCCCTTAAACTGCTGACGCACCACGATCCATGCGATCAACAGACCGAAAATGGCGGTGATCGGCGCGGCAATCCCGGCGTACAACAGCGTATCGAGCAGTGAAGGCCATGCGCCGTCACTCATCCCCTGACCAAACAGTTTGGTAAAGTTAGCCAGCGTCAGGGTGTAATCCACCCCCCAGTTCACCGTAAAGCTGCCGTAGAAAATGCTGCCGTACAGCAGCGCGTTAAAGGCAATCCACACCGTCAGCAGCGCCATGACGCCCCACACCAGGGTAACCGGCAACGGCTGCACGTCGCCGCGATAGGATTTACCGGAAACCGTCACATAGGAGCGTTTGCCGATCCACATGTACTGTATGCAAAACACCAGCAGCGAGAACAGCAGCAGGAATACGCCGAGGGTACTGGCCGCCTGATAGTCGAGCTGCGAACCGGTAATATAGAAATAAATCTGCGTCGCCAGCACGTCAAAGTTGCCCCCCAGCACCAGCGGGTTACTGAAGTCCGCCAGCGACTGGACAATCACAATCAGGAACGCGTTGGCCAGCGCCGGTTTCAGCAGCGGAATGAAGACCTGATTAAAGGTCTGCCAGCGGCTGGCGCGCAGGGTGTAGGACGCCTCTTCCAGCGACGGATGGATGGTTTTAATCGCGCCGTCGAGGATCATAAAGGCCATCGGCGTGAACGCCAGTACCTGGGCAAGCCAGATACCGGTGAAGCCATACAGCCAGTTGGTATTGGTCAGCCCGAACCACTCCACCATCAGTTCGGTCACATAGCCGGAGCGGCCCATCATCAGGGTTACCCCGAGACCGACCACAAACGGCGGCGTGACGATCGGCAGAATCGAAAATATCCGGCCAATAATCGCGCCGCGCCGGGCGATACGGGTGGTGTAAATGGCCAGAATCAGGCCAAAGAACGTACAGCCAATGCCCACCGCGATGGACAGCAGGATCGAGTTGGTAATTACCTGCAGGATATGGCTCTGGGACAACACTGCCATAAACGCCAGCGGCGCGAATTCCCCGGCGTCATTGGTGAACATCGGGATGAAAATGGCGATGCTCGGCCAGACGATAAAGACCCCAATCAGCGCGATAATGGCGATCAGCGAACCAATGACAAAGGCATCGCCCCCCAGCCATTCAAGTCGGGTCAGCGCCAGGGTCATGATAGCCCCGAGCGCCACAAACAGTACGATGGTGGCATAGCCCATGCCGCGCCCTTCCAGCACGGCGCTGATCACCACAAACGCCATACACAGCAGCGCCCACCAGGCATCCAGGGTATGGCGGGAGCGCTGATCGCGGCCCGGTTCGTGGAACGGGCGCACCAACAGCAGCGTTGGCAGCAGATACCACAGTAGACTGATATTCAGTTCCGACCAGCCGTAAGCGGCGATAATCTCATCGGCGGTGGATTCCATAATTCCATAGTCAAGGCTCCAGCTCGGCAATAATGCAAAGGCCAGCCAACTGAGCGCGACCCACAGAAAAACCGCATCCCGCCTGCGGGCAGGACGCAAAGAGAGTGTTTCGGACATATAAAACGCCTCACAGGCTCAGACACGCCCGGCCGCGCGGGTTTACGGCACCCGGCGGCAGAACGCATCGATAGGGAAAGTTCAGGAACGGGCGTGTACCCCGTTCCTGAAAACGGCTTATTTGCCCATTTTCACATCGGTGACCCATTTGCTAATCAACGCTTTACGTACGTCGCTGGAACCGTATTTGTCCATGTCGTAGTTGATGAGTTTCAGGCCGTCGAGCTTCAGTGAGTTCGGCGAGGTTTCCGCCGTGGTGTTAGTCAGGATCTGGTAAGACTTGCCTTTCTTCCAGGAGAGCTCCTGGGCCTCTTTCGACAGCGCCCAGTCAACGAACAGCTTCGCGTTATCCAGATTACGCGCGCCCTTGAGAATACTGATGCCGCCGATTTCATAACCGGTGCCTTCGCACGGCGAAATCAGCTCCAGCGGTGCCCCCTGCTCTTTTTCCAGCGAGTAGTCGTGCAGGAAACCGATACCGATGGCGGATTCGCCGCGGGCGGTGTTGCGCGACGGCGCGATGCCGGATTTGGTGTACTGGGAAATATTGCCGTTGAGCTGCTTGAGGTAATCAAACGCCTGATCTTCGCCCCATAGCTGGACAAAGGTAGCCAGCGCGGTATAGGCGGTGCCGGAGCTTTGCGGATCGGCTATCTGGATTTCACCCTTGTATTCCGGCTTCGTCAGATCTTTCCAGCACTGGGGGATCGGCAGATTTTTCTCTTTCAGGCGCTGGGTGTTGACCCCAAAACCGAGAATGCCGACATACACGGCGGATGAGTAATTGCCTTTCAGCTTGGCCGGATCGCGGAATTTTTCCATGATCTGGCTAAGGTTCGGTGAAACGTAGGGTTGCAGCAGCCCCATCTCGCCAGCCTGGGACTGGGGATCGAGAGTGCCGCCGTACCAGACATCGGCCTGCGGGTTTTTCTTCTCGGCGTCGACTTTCGCCAGGGTACTGCCGGAACCGTTGCGAATGAACGAGGTTTTCACGTCATATTTATCGCCGAAGGCTTTGGCTTCCACCTCACACATTTCGTTGGTGGCGCTGCAATAAATGACCAGACGTCCTTTGGCGTGGGCGGCGCCGCTCAGCGAGGCCAGTGCGACGCCGGAGGCAACCAGGGCAGAGATCAGTGTGACTTTCATCGTTATATCCTTTTTTCATTATAAGCCAGAGGTAAATTAGCCGCCGGAGGGCTGGCGCGACTTCTCCTGGGCGCCGTGCCCGACCATAAACAGCGGCATCAGTAACAACCCCATCAGTACGGCGGCCACCGACAGTGACGTAAACATGCCCGACCAGCCGTAATGTACTATCAACTGAGACAGCGGCCAGCCTGCCAGCGCCGCCCCCAGATAAGCGAACAGCCCGAGGAATCCGGTAATCGATCCCGCGGCCTGTTTATGTCCATATTCGACCGCGGCCAGCCCGATCAGCATTTGCGGACCGAAGACGAAAAAACCCGTCGCGAAGAAACACATCGCCAGTAGCCCGTAGTGGTGGACCGGCGCCAGCCACAGCGCCACCACCGATACCATTAGCCCGAGGGTAAACAGCAAAATCATCGGCGCGCGCTGGCCGTTAAACAGCAGGTCCGATCCCCAGCCGGCGAACAGCGCCCCGAGCAGCCCCCCGACTTCAAACAGCACCACCGTGGCGTTGGCGCTCAGCAAATTGACGCCGTGGCTTTCCGTCATCCAGATATTGCCCCAGTCGTTGAGCGCCATGCGAATCAGATACACCAGCACGTGCGCCACCCCGAGCAGCCAGATCATCGGATTCTGCAGCATGGTGGTGCGCAGCATCTGCCACAGCGGCATAGGCGGACTTTGCCGTTCCTGGCGCAGTTCCAGCGGATCGTGGCGCCATTCTCCGACCGAGGGTAATCCCTCTTCCTGCGGTGTGCCCCGCAGTTTGGTACATAACCAACCCCCTATCGCCATGCTGATAATCCCTGGTGTCAGCATCGCCGCCTGCCAGCCCCATATCCAGGCGGCAAAGGCGCAAATCAGGGGAATGATGGCGCCGCCGATATTAATCGAGGTATTCCACCATCCCCACCAGAAGCCGCGTTCGTTGCGCGAATACCAGTGGGTAAGAATTCTGGCGCACGGCGGCCAGCCCCAGCCCTGAAAAAAGCCATTCAGCATCCAGATACCCAACAGCAGCGGTAGTGAATCGCCAAAGGCAAACAGTACATTCAGGAGTCCGGTGGCAAACAGCCCGATGCCCATAAATGCCCTGCCGCCGTGGCTGTCGTGCCACAATCCGGCAGTGAATTTGGAGATGCCGTAGGACAGATAAAACAGCGATCCCAGCAGGCCGATGTCGCCTTTACTTAACCCAAGCTCCAGTTGCAGTTCGGGCAAAATATAATTCACGCTTTTGCGCGTCAGATAAAACGCCGCGTAGCCGATCACCATACACAACAGCAGACGCGGACGCTGACTGCGGTAGCGTTGGCTTATCTCCTGCGCGGAAAGCGTAGTCATAGATTTCTCCGGTTATTGCGGACTATAAAGAAACGGCTTTGCGCAAGGATGAGAGAAAGTCCGCAAGCGCTAAGAGTTTTTCCTGGTTAGTAAGCGGTTTGTGACGAAACTGTGGGCAGGTTAACAATTACCCGCGTTCCGTTGCCGGTTTCCAGCGTCAGTTGTCCCCCCAGCGCGTCGACGCGTTCGCGCATCCCCTGAATGCCAAACCCGGATATTTTCTGGGAACGGATCCCCGTCCCGTTGTCGCTGACTTCGAGGGTGATACCGTCTGCGCAAGGCTGCAGAACGATCGATACTTCGCTGGCCTGAGCGTGTTTGCAGATGTTGTTCAGCAACTCCTGCACCAGCCGGTAGAGAGTAAACACCACCGTTTCATTGTGCGGCGTTTCACTGAGCCGATAGTCGAAGTGGCAATGAATGCCGCGCTCGGGGAAGGAAAACTCGTTGACCAGATGGCGTAGCGCCTCGTCCAGCGCCATTTCATCAAGCACCGGCGGGCGTAGCTGGCGCAACAGCTGGCGCGTGGAGTGGTGAATACGCCGCGATAAGTCATTAATCAGCGTCGCCGCCTGCAGGGCCTGCGGCGTGGTGGCGCTACGCTTGACCATCTGCGACTGGATCTGGATAGCGGTAATGTTCTGGCCAATTTCATCGTGCAGTTCGCGGGCCAGCTGTTTGCGGGTGTCCTCTTCGGTATGGACCAGTTTTTCGGTGAGCGCGCGCCGGGCCTGTAGCTCAACCTCCAGGCGCTGGCGGTAATGATCGAGATTCAGCGCCAGTTGCTGCTGGCGGCTGATAGCGATCCCCAGCCCAACCCCCAGCAACGATTGGGTGGCGAGAAACAGCTCCAGCTCCACCAGATCGCTGAATCCGCTGCCGATCTGCCGGGCGATGGTGATCATCATGCTGCCCAGCAGCCCGGCGAGTACGCCCCCCTGCCAGCCGAATTTCCAGGCCATCACCACATTGGGCAGGAATACGGCGATCAACAGCAGCCGCTCCAGTTCCGGGGAGAGCACCAGTTGGGTACCGATTCCGATAACGCAAAACAGACTACACCAGACAATCAGCGATGCGCGCAGCGGCGGGCTGGCGCTTTCCAGTCCCAGCAGATGGTAACGGTGCTGCTGGCGCAGAAACTCGAAGATCAGATAGGTAAACGGGGTCAGCAACACCCCGCCGGTAAATGACGCCAGCCCGAGCAGCATTGTCGGGCTGGTCACCAGCGGCGCCAGGATCAGGGTATTAAGAAAGGTGGCGCCGGTCACCCCGGACAGCAGCAATAACAGCCGCTGCCAGTAGAGCGGATAACGGTGCCAGAATTGCTGGACCGCCCGGGCGGGCAACAGACTGATAAACGGCGCCAGCAGTATCGCGTAGCCGGCGACCAGTTGTTCGCTGTGCAGCCAGAGGATCAGCAGGATTTCCGGCAACAACAGCGCCGGCCAGAAGCGGCGCGACAGCAGAATCAGCAGCGCCAGATGCACACCGTGGGGCAGCAACAGGATGGCCTGCTGCCCGTTGTGGGTGAGATAAAAACTGATGGTCCACAGGGCTATCCAGCCCGGTCCCCAGGCCAGCATAATCAGCAGCGACAGGACCCAGTGACGCAGCGAGCGCGACATTAATGCCCCGTCAGCAGGTGATGCTCAAGGGCAAAGTGCACCAGTTCAATGGTGGTGGCGCACTGCAGTTTACTGAGTACGTTGGCGCGGTGGACGTGTACCGTTTTATGGCTGAGGTTAAGTTTCCAGGCGACCTCTTTCACGCTTTCCCCTTTCACCAGCAGATCGAATACCTCTTTTTCGCGCGGCGTAAGGACGGCCAGCGCATCGTTGACCTGCCTGCCGCCGCGCAGCGCTCGTAGCGCATCGGTACACAGGTAATGGCCGCCGGTCGCTACCGAGCGGATCGCCTGGACCAGTTCTTCCGGTCCGCAGCGCTTGGTCAGGTAGCCGCAGGCGCCGGCGTCAAGGGCGCTCTGCACAAACGCCGGGGTATCATAAATACTGAGTATGATGGCGCGAAAATCAGGGCGCTGCTGGCGCAGACGCCCGAGCAGACTCAGGCCATTTTCATCCGGCATGGCGACGTCGAGAATCGCGACATCCACCTCATCGCGCAACAGCTCCGGCCAGGCTTGCGCCGCCGTACTGAACTGGCCGAGCACCGTCATATCGTCTTCCAGGCTGAGTAACTGGGCAAAACCTGAACGGACCACCACATGGTCATCCACTAATACTACGCCTGTCATGACATTCCCTTCCCGGAAAATAAAACGACTATCATGCCGTACCTGTACCAGCAGGCAACGGCAATGGAACATTAATGTTATGAATGTATCAAAAAATCACAGCGCAACCCTGAAATCAACCGGACGCCGGTAAATTCGGGCGATTTCTCGTCCGTCTGTGTGGCCCGACTGCGCGGGCCGAAGGGGTTTAATGAGCCCGCTCAAATCTCTTTGCGGCCGAGGTAGCGCTCTTTCCACAATGCGCCGGCGATGCCGATGTCGAGGAATGGCGAAGGCGGCATGTAATTCGCCTGGCCGAGGGACTGCATCGCGGCAATAAGCGGGTTATCCTGTTTCAGGGCGTAGTCCGCCAGCAGACTTCCGGCGATGGTCTGTTTGGAGACCCCGGCGCCGTTACAGCCGCCGGCGGTCCAGACCTGCGGCGCCAGTTGGCCCCACACCGGCGCCCCGTTGCGCGTTACGCTGATGGTGCCGGACCAGGTGCGGGCCAGCGGTACATCAGCAAGCTGCGGATAGGCCTTGCGGAAGATAGCCAGATGCTGCTGCGCGGCGTTCCAGGTCTGGCCGGCGCCAACCCAGCCCTTCAGAGCCGGGTCCACATGCTGGCGCACCAGGAAACGGTGGTCCTGCGTGTAACGCAGCGTGGCGCCGGCAATGGCGTTAACCGGCGTCAGGCCCCAGCTTGTCATTTCCGGCAACCGCCCGCGCTGCTCGGCGGTTAACGGTTCGGTAATACTGGCATAGGTAGCCATCGACGCCTGACGCCCGGTGACCGGCGAGAGCTCCCGGGACAGCGCGTTGGTCGCCAGCATGAGGTTACGGGCATGCAGAGTTCCCTGCAGGGTGGTTATCCGGGCGCTGCCACTGGCGTAGTCAATCGCCAGCGCCGGGGTATGGTGGTAAACGGTAATATTGTCCGGCAGATGGCGCGCCAGACCGGCAATCAGTTTCGCCGGATTCACCAGAATGCAGCCCGGGGTATAGATCCCCTTGCTGTAAAGCCGGGTGCCGAGTTTCTGGTACAGCGCTTCGCTGTCCAGCAGTTGATACGGCTCCTGCATGGTATCCAGATTATCAATGTACTCTTTGAGAATGGCGGCGCTGGAAGGGTCTATCTGGCAGTGATATTTACCGGCGTTTTCCCATTCGCAGTCGATGCGATGCGCCGCCACGCTCTCTTCCAGTTGGCGGATCCCCTCCTGCAGCAAGGTGCGGTAATCCTGAGCCTTTTTCAATTCCGCCGTGGAACTGCCAATATTATGGGGTAAACCGATAATAAAGCCGGAGTTGCGCGCCGAAGAGCTGTCGGCGGCGGTTTGCGAATCGATCAACACGATTTTCAGATCGGGGTTGAGGCTGGCGAGACGCCGGGCGAAGCCGACGCCGGCAAAACCAGAACCAATCACCGCCCAATCGGCGTGGATATCGCCGACCAGTTGCGGCTGCTGCTGATAATCTTCGTCGTTAAGCGACCATCCGGTTTGATTTTGATTAAATGGTACTGATGCGTACTTCACTGTTGTGATCCCTGTGGTCTTAATGCCTGGTAAACCGGCGTAACGGTTGTCCGCGCCGCGCCGGGCAAACGGACAAATAACATAGCCTGATCGATCAGGCTTTTACTGTAATCCCCTCATTTTATAAGTCATTTTGCGGCGCCTGACTATGCATAATCAGCTGATTTTTATTCATCCGATCACCTGCTAAAGGTGATCTCATTGTTATTGTGAATAAAATCGTCGCGCTAGATCCAGCGTCTGACCCTGCGGCTCCAGGTCGTCCACTGTTCGGGAAACTTCTCGCGTAGCGCTTTCTCTTCCGGCCGAATATGTAACTGATGCAGGCTGACGACCAGCAGCGGCAGAGTCAGACAGGCCGCAAGGCTGTACAGCAGCAGACTCCATCCGGCGAGCAGGATAACCATTGCCAGGTAAACCGGATTGCGGGTGAAGCGAAAAATACCGCTGGTAATCAAATGGCGAGTATTTTGCGGATGAGCCGGGTTCAGCGTGGTGCGATAGCGACGGAATTGCCAGACGGCGGCGCAAGCCAGCGCCAGGCTCGCGGCGGCGCAGATAGCAAAAAACGCCGCCGCCGGCGAATGGCGCAGCGTTTGCACACCGGGTAAGCCGGCCAGCAGCCAGCCGGCCAGCATATGCAAAGCGCAGAGAATCGGCGGAGGTAATAGTTGTCTTATTTTCATTCCTGTTCCTGTTCAGGCGCCGGATAATAGGAATTTTCCAGCCAACGGTTTAATAGATTATCAGAATTGAAACCGGGATCAGATTATTTAAAGTTTATTCAATAATAAAATGTCTCATTCTTCACGGAAATAAATACAACCCATCGGTTTAAGAATATCATTGCTTCAAAAGCCGCTACGGGTTGTTATAATCACGGCCGGCGTTCGGGAGAATGCTTTTCTTCACCATCACGGGGAAAAGTCTCAATACGGGAAAAGACCGGCACACGGTACCTTCCCTGGTCCTGATAGCCGTTCCTTTTGTGCCCGGGTAGATGGGCCCTGGCGTTTTATAGATCACTGGACGATTTAAAATGCGTAAAAACAAATTGATGTTGGCTCTCGCTGTTTCAGCAGCCACGCTGCTGGCTGGTTGCCAGAATATGGATGTCAATAAACTTGCCTCTTCCGGGATGACGGCATTTAAAGCGGCGACCCTCAGCGATGCGGACGCCAAAGCGCTGGCGGACGGCGCTTGCCAGGAGATGGACAGTCAGAATACCGTGGCCAGCGCCTCAAGCAGCTATGGCAAACGTCTGGCGAAGATTGCCAACGCGCTGGGCAACAACGTTGACGGTACGTCGGTTAATTACAAAGTCTATATGACCAACGATGTTAATGCCTGGGCAATGGCTAACGGCTGTGTTCGCGTCTACAGCGGTCTGATGGATCTGATGACCGATAACGAAATTGAAGCGGTGCTCGGTCATGAACTTGGCCACGTGGCGCTGGGACACTCCCGTAAAGCGATGCAGACCGCTTATGCGACTGTTGCCGCCCGGGATGCAATCTCCTCTGCTGGCGGCGCCGCGGCGGCACTGTCCAAATCTCAGCTTGGCGATGTGGCGGAAGGCATTGTTAACTCAGCGTTCTCACGCAGCCAGGAAAGCGATGCCGATAACTTCTCTTATGATTTGCTGAAAAAACGCAATATCAACACCCAGGGTCTGGTCACCAGCTTTGAGAAACTGGCTAAGCTCTCTTCCGGCCATGAAAAATCACTGTTCGATTCTCACCCGCCGTCAGAAGAGCGCGCCCAGAATATCCGCGATCGGATTGCCGCCGACAAGTAATCTGGCGCCCCCGGCTCCTGAATGACTGATAAAGGCAATGCGTGACATTGCCTTTTTTCACTGCACTATATCAGACCAGCAAAAGAACCAAATCAACGAAAGCCGCCAGCGCAAACGCCCTGGTGTCTTATTATCGGCAGTTGCCGCCCGCCAATATTCTTACTGCAATTTACCGGGTTATTTTCCGTATTTTCATGGCCCAGGTCGTGATGGTGTTATTATCAGCGCGACGCTATTTATGCAGATGCCATCATTTAACACGGATGTTTTGCGATGAAAAAAGTGCAGTTCTTTACGCTGCGTTTTCGCGGCTTCGCCAGCGGCGATGGTCCGCAAAATAACTATTTACGCATCATAACCTGCGATCATACTTTCTATACTCACAAATCATTTTTTAAAGATCAGACGCTCTTTGAGAGCCTGAAACCTGATAGCCGGATTTATATTGGGGCGCACCGGCTGGAGGATGGTAGTTTTTGGATCCACTGGATAAGCGATGGCGAAACGGTTCTTGAACCGGCCAATGCCCGCCCCCCGTTGCGCTGGCCGCTACTGCGGCTGTTGGTCAGTATACCGGGGATTTTTGTGGCGGCTTCCGTAATGTTTTATTCGCCTTATGCGATTGTCTGGGCAGTACTACTGCTGGCTTTTCTGATGACGCTATTTATCCGCGGGTTAGAGGACATTCAGTGCCTGTGTTTGCGCACTTCCCCGCGGGTTCGCGAACTGTTGGCAAAGCTGGAACTGGTAAAACGTGGGAACACGTTTTTTTGTGCGGATATTGGCCGCGCCCTGGTAAATCCGCCCGTATTACCCCCTATGCCGGCAGCATTTAATTCCTTGCAGGCTCCGCTTGAAGCGCTGAAAAGCAGTGTTGTTGCCGTGACTTACAATCAATGGGCATCACACATTACTGATAATTCCGGCGAGGGTATTTACTACTCCAGCGAGGGGAAGCGATTGATATTCAGCTGGCGTACCGGCGATCCGTTACTGAAACGCGAGACAGCAAAAATTATGCCTTTTTTCTATCGGATACATACGCCTTTCATTGCCAGCGGCGATCATCTGTTATCCATCTTTGAGCGTGACAGCTACGCCGTCATTGGAATACACAATTTTACCGATGGCAGCAGTTATATTGCGAATAGTCCCTGGTATCGCAGCGATCGCAGTATCGCGGCGTTTTACCGGGGAATGCTGTTTGTTTTTTTACCACTCTGGATAACAGGCATGTCACTCCTGATGAGCGGTTTCTCGCTTTGCAGTACCGGCAAACTGCCTGGCGGAATACTGGCAACAATGCTACCCGCGACGTGTCTGGTCGTTGGTATCATTCTTGGAGTGAGCGATCTGGCTATCCAGATAACCGGTTGGGTCTCGCCTTCGATAAAACGCTGGAAACGGCTCCATACTACCCTGAGCCAGCTCCGGCAACAGCAACAGCGTAGCGGCTATCTACTGGAGATCGGATGATGTTCAATACTTTCCCCCGTCGCTGTCTTTGGCTGGCCGTTATTCTGACCTACGGATACTGGTTTGCGCCTTTTTCCTTCTGGTGAAACCGTCATTGTCATTCAGCAAGCCCTCCGGTCCGCAGGCGCTTTATAACCGGATGAAGTTGATATATTTACAATAACCGAGTTTATCAAACATCTGTTTGCATCTTTTTTTCCAACAATATACTTTTTTCTTATTACAGATGACGGCCACGAAATAAAGCCGATCTGTTTCGCTATGTCTATGACAATAAAAATAAAAACACACAATCTCTCTTTTTAAATTAATAATTGACAATGAACCCACAAAGTGTAATTTTAATCCCGATGAATTAGTCAGCAGGGAAATGTCGTCTTTAAATATCACACGCAATAAATGTTTCATAAATCATTCATAAATCATGCGGTCAGGGTTTTATCAGCAATTACGCTGCAGTATATACAATATATTTTGCAAACAAAACTCAGGAGATTACTATGAATGCGAATTCACAGCAAAACTCAGTATTACGTCTTCTTGGCCCCTTAGAGCGCTATGCCTGGTTAATCGATCCAATTAGCCCTAAGCACTTTACCATTACAGCTGAAGTCTCAGGACCAACAACCATTGAAACATGGGAGGCCGCCTTTAAGGCAATACAGTCACGGCATCCTTTAACCAATGCTCAGATAAGTTCTGATGATGAACAAACGCTTCATTTTGTCTATGATCCTTCAGTTAAAATTCCCATGCGGGTTGTCCTCCTCGACCGAATCGCTGATATTGAAAGCGAAATTAAACGCGAATTCTCCGCACCATTTGGCATTGGCGATATCCCCTTGCTAAGAGCCGCGCTACTCTATAGCAAGGAGCGCTGCATTGTTATTCTTACCTCACACCATTCTATTTCTGATGGTCTTTCTTTAAGCCATTTTTTACGCGATCTACTGGAATGTTTATCCGGAAAATCGCTTCCCCCTCTGGTACTCAAACCTACCGTGGCAGATATATGCATCAATGGAACGCGCCCGGTTACCGATAAACGTATTGCGCAAGAGATTGAAAATCCAATCCCCTATACAGAGCGGAGCCTTGCCAGACTGTCTATCCATCGCAAAAAACTCTCCCTGGAATTGTCCGGTAAATTACGTGAGCGCGCAAAACAGGAAGGAACCACCGTACACGGCGCGCTATCTTCAGCGTTTGCTTTCGCGTTTGATGACTCTGTTAAACGAGAGCAAAAAAAAGTGAGAATCTGTACCCCGATTGATGCCCGGCGTTTTTTTGAACTTGATTATGATATGAGTTTTTCGGTGGTGTTTCCTACCAATACATACGATATGCGCGCCACGACCTCATTCTGGGATGTCGCTCGCGCGGTAACCGGGGATCTGCAGTCTGTTCGGACCCAGGAAGGGATATCAGCATTGCTCAATCATTTTCATGATTTTATGAACAGCGCACAAATTGCACAACTTATTGATTTTGACAGGATTAATTGTGCGCCTGATATTTTAATTTCCAATCTCGGGGTTTTACCTTTCCCTGCCAGCTTTGGTGATTTAAAAATCGAATCGGTATGGGGACCGAATGTGTTGATAGGAACGCACGGCGAGCAAACTATTGGTGTAGCAACAATCAATAATGCCATACATTTAATACATACCAGTTACCAACCTATTGATAACTTTCTTGATATAGCCGAAGAACAGCTAATCAGTTCGGTAAGATAATTTTTAAATAAAAAATACATAAGCCCGACTCCTGATATTCCACAGGAGTGATATCCATCGTCATAAATAAGAGGTCACATTATGATTAATACTGTTAATCGGGTGGTTGTTATTACCGGAGCAAGCAGCGGTATCGGTCTGGCGATTGCACTGTTACTGGCCAGGACTAATACAGCATTAGTTCTGCTCGCCCGTCGCTCAGAGCGGATTAATGCGCTGGCCGATCAAATCAATTTATCAGGAGGTAAAGCGATCGCGCTAACAACAGATATCACCAATCTTAATGAAGTAAAGAATGCAGTACAAACCACGGTTTCAGCATTTGGGCGCCTTGATGTTTTTATTAATAATGCCGGTTTTATGGCGATAGCGCCGCTTAATATGGTGAAAACGGATGAGTGGGACCGCATGATTGATACCAATATCAAAGGCGTACTGTATGGTATTGCTGCCACGCTGCCCATTTTCGAAAAACAGAAGTCCGGTCATTTTATTAATGTCGCCTCGGTCGCTGGTATTAAAGTCCTGAGCCCGGGAGGCGCCGTTTACAGCGCAACAAAATTTGCCGTTCGCGCCCTGACCGAAGGACTGCGATACGAACTGGGTAAAGATATCAGGGCAACGATTATTTCCCCGGGCGCGGTAGAAAGCGAACTTCAGCTCGGTAGCTCTGATGAGGAGAGTAAGAAATTCCTCGGTGAGTTCTATAAGCAGGCCATTCCTGCCGAAGCTGTCGCTAAAGCGGTTTTATTCGCCCTCGAACAGCCGGACGATGTCGATGTTAACGAAATCGTCATCCGCCCAACCCGGGAAGAGTTCTGACATCATCCCACTGAGGTACCAGAGGTACATTTTCCATGAAATCTTTTACTCATTTATCGGACATGAAAGTACGCTCCGGAGCAGATATTCTGCTGGAGGTGATTGAAAGCGAAGGCGTTGAATATATATTTGGCAACCCGGGCACAACCGAATTGCCTCTTATTGATGCATTGCTCAGGCATGAGGATGTCAAGTATATCCTGGCGTTACAGGAAAGCAGCGCTGTGGCGATGGCCGATGGCTACTCAAAAGCGTCTGGCAAAGTGGGATTTTTAAATTTGCATACCGCCAGTGGATTAGGTCACGGCATCGGTAATTTAATCAATTCGCGTATCATGAAAAGTTCGCTGGTGGTTACCGTTGGCCAACAGGATACGCGCCACTATGTCAGAGATCCGCTTCTGTATGATGATGTCGTTTCCATTGCCGCGCCGGTCGTTAAATGGGCCAAAGAGGTCACCAGCGCGGATCAACTGCCGGTATTACTGCGTCGCGCATTCCATAACGCCTGCTATCCACCCGCGGGGCCGGTCCTGTTATCACTGCCCATGAATGTAATGGAGGAAATGAGTGAGGCAAACATCTTAACGCCATCACGGGTGGATTATCATACGATTGCCAGCTCTCTTGATGAACTGGCGACGGAGCTCAGCAAGATACCGCCGGGCAGGCTAATGATTATCGCTGGTGATGAAATACATAGCAGTGATTGCACCGGTGAAATTATTCAACTTGCTGAAATGCTCGGTGCGCACGTTTACGGATCTTCCTGGCCATTAAACCTGCCCTTTCCTCCCCGACATGCTCTCTGGCGAGGCAATATGCCTACCATGTCACAAGGTATAGCGAGCATCATTATGAAATATGATGCTGTGTTTATTATTGGCGGCAAGAGTCTGATCACCATTTTATACAGTGAAACGGATTCGATACCCAAAGATTGTATCGTTTACCAGTTGTCATCGGATATGAGCGAATTAGCCAGAACCTACGCCACAAAGCTCTCCTTAATGGGGGAGATCAAGAAATCTATCGCCGATTTGCTGCCCAGACTGGAAATGCGCATTGTGCATAATAAGCTGGCCTACCAGCGGCTGCGGGCAAAAGCAAATCACGACAGGCAAAGCGAGCAACAGGAGTTTGAAAGCACGTATGATTCTCAAGCACTACGTACAACCATATCGCCGATTGTTGCCGCGCATGAGGTAATGAGGGTGATTCCGGCTGGCGTCACCATTATTGATGAAGCCATTGCTACCGCCCGGTTTGTCAGAAAATTCATTTCCGACCCGCAGCATAAGCGCTACTACTTTATGCGTGGCGGCGGTCTGGGATGGGGAATGCCGGCGGCTTTAGGGCACTCATTAGGGCTGGGACGGGAGCCTGTGGTGTGCTTAATCGGCGATGGCGCCGCTATGTACTCTCCGCAGGCATTATGGACGGCGGCTCATGAAGATCTCCCCGTTACATTTATTGTTATGAATAATCTTGAATACAACGTATTAAAGAATTTTATGAAGGATCAGCCGTTATATACCTCGACAGCTCAGGGGAGATTTATCGCGATGGATCTTATCAACCCCTGTATCGATTTTATCTCGCTCGCCTCATCAATGGGCATCAGTAGCTGTAGAGTCACCGCGGCTGCCGATATCATGACGACAGTGCTGGCAGGAATTCAAAGCGGGAAACCTAATTTGATAGAAATTATGATTTCAACGGATTAACCCGGTTTATGTACCCTACAACGCTGTTTTCTCCGCATACGATTAGAACGTCAAAAAGAGAATGAGCGGTGGAAATGCGTGCAGAGTGCGCATACTGACCATATTTTACGGTTTTAGCGTCTGAATAAACGCCGCCAGTCCGGCGATTTGATCATCGCTCAGGTGGGCCTTCGCCCGCGTGGCGGCGCTGTGCCCGCCCTCATCGCGAATACGCGTCATTCCGGTCACTATCTGCGCTTCAGACAGCGTCACCAGTTGCGGCGCTTTGTTGAAGGCGGTTTTCTCCGCTTTACGACCGTGGCAACCTGAACATTCGCGCTGGTACTGGCGGCCATAATCGGTTTGCGCCTGGGCGGAAAATGCGCAGATAAAGCCAAAAATTAGCGCAAAAATCGACTTCATTGGCCCTCCTGCGCCAGTCTGGCGAACGTTTCCTGCAGGGCGGCGGGTTTACGCATCCCCTGATGCATCGCCAGTACCCGCCCCTGGCCATCGATCAGAAATGACGTCGGGGTGCCGATGACCTGATAGCGCTCCTGGGTGATATTAAGCTGGTCGCGCACCACCGGATAACTGATCTGGTGTTTTGCCAGCAGGGCATCAATATTCACCGCCGGCGGATCGGTATTGACGGCCACCACCACTACCTTATCGCCCCACTGCTTGCTGAGGGTCTCCAGGCTATCCATTTCCGCCAGACAGCCGCCGCAGTTGGCGGACCAGAAATTGAGATACACCCCTTTCCCTTGCCAGCGTTGAAGACTCGCCTCCTGTCCGCGCAGATCAAACGCCGCCAGCGCCGGGGCCGTCTCTCCGATCGCCAGCTTCTCTTCTTTGCACCCGCTGAGCAGCGCCAGCAGTAACACTATCGCTCCATTATGCCAACGCATGTTGCTGCAGCTCCTCATCAAGATATTTGCCGTGTTGCAGGCGCAGAATGCGATCGGCGAACTGCCCGAGCGCCGGATTATGGGTCACCATTACAATGGTGCGCCCCTGGCGGTGCAGATCGGTCAACAGAGCCAGTACCCGCTGTTCGTTCTCTTCGTCGAGGTTGCCGGTAGGCTCATCGGCAAAAATTACCGGCGGTTCATTGACCAGCGCCCGGGCAATACACACCCGCTGTTGCTCGCCGCCGGAAAGCTGACTCGGCAGATGGGTTACGCGGTGTCCGAGGCCGACCTGCTCCAGCACCGCGCGGGCCGCCGCCTCATCCACCACACTGTGGTAGTGCTGGGCCAGCATGACATTTTCCAGCGCCGTCAGGAACGGGATCAAATGAAACTGCTGGAACACCAGACCGATTTTCTCGGCGCGAAAACGTCGCCGCCCTTCTTCGTCGAGCGCCGCCGCGTCGGTACCGTCAAGAATCACCTGACCCTCGCTGGCGGTATCCAGGCAGGTGAGAATATTCATTAGTGTGGTTTTCCCTGAGCCGGAAGCCCCCATGATCGCCACAAATTCGCCGGCGGCGATGCGGATGTTGATATCATCAAGCGCGGTGACCTCGCCGAACCGCTTATACAGATGGCGGGTCTCAATCACCGCCTGAGGCATGTGCGTTACAGACATCGCGCTACTCTCCTTTGAGCACTTTAGCAGGTTCGACGCTGACCGCGCGCCGCACCGGAACAATGGCCGCGAGCGCCGCGACCAGTAAACACAATACCAGGGTAATCGGCAGAACCGGCAGGCGCAGCGCAATCGTGGCATTAAACACCGTCAGCCCCAACAGTTGCGCCAGTAACCAGCCAAGCAGCCAGCCGCACACCACGGCGGCCATGGCAATGATCCCGGTTTCCAGCAGCATCTGGCGAACAATGTCGCCGTCCGGGGAGCCGAGCGCTTTTTGCAGCGCGAACTCCCGGGCGCGCTCGCCGACAATCGCCATCAGAGTGGTGTTCACGCACAGTGACGACAACGCCAGGATCACCAGCGACACCAGCCCCATCAGCCCCTTAATTTTGTCGAGCACCTGGCCTTCCGAGGCGGATACCTTGCGCACCGGGCGAATTTCCAGATCCGGGAACTGTTGTTGCAGGCGCTCAGCATAACTGTCCACCTGGCCGACATCGTTGCTGACGCTGAGCAGCCCGTGGCTGATTTTGCCGTCCTGGCGCAGCCACGACTGGGCCAAATCCAGACTGACGATCAGCATATTGTCTGTGGCGTCGCCGGATTCGACAATGCCCTTAATTTGCAGCTTTTTGCGCGCCTCACGTTCAACAAGAGTGACACTGTCACCCACTTTCACATTGAGACGCTGCGCCAGCTTTACGCCGATCATCGCGTTGCGATCGTCAAAGCTGACGCCTATCCAGTTACCGGTCACCTGCCAGTACGGCACCAGTTTTTGCAGGGATTCAAACCACACCCCGACCATCACCACTTTTTCCAGTTCGGTACGCGCCATGCCATACAGCCACGGACTGGCGCCGTGAATCAGCCCCTGCGGGGCGTCATCAAGGATCGCCTGGAGTTCCTGTTGCGGCATACTGCTGCCGTGGCCGGGGCCAATATAGAAATTGGCGCCAAAGGTACGCAATTCCTCGCTCATTTTGGTGTTGATATCAAACCACACGGCGGAAAGGGCCGTGACAATCGTGGCCCCTACCGTCAGCGCGGCGAACACCACGCTGACGCGCTGTAACCGCAGACGTAACGCCCGCCATACCAGCAACCAGAGCATGTCGCGCTTAGCGGCCATACAGCACCTCCACAGGGTAAAGACGGGCAATGCGCCGCGCCGGGAACCAGGTGCCAATCAGGGAAATCAGCACCGCCACCACCAGTACGCAGGGGATCACCACCCAGGCAAAATTGAGCGGCGCGTCGAACAACATCAGACCGATGGCTTTTGCCATCCCCCAGCCGGCGATGCAGCCGACCGCGCCGCCCAGCAGGCCGCTGGAGGCCGCTTCGAGATAAAACAGCAGCAGGATCTGCCACTGGCGCGCCCCCAGCGCCTTCATCAGGCCGATTTCCCGGGCGCGTTCCATAATCGAACTGGTCATCAGCGAGGCAATGCCCATCGCCGCGGCAGCCAGCGCCGCCAGCGTCACCACCGCCAGCAACAATTGAATTTTGTCGATCACCACCCCTTCCGAGGCCGCTACCTGCCATACCGGGCGCACCACGGCGCCGGAAATCGCCTCTTCGAGTTGGTGAGCGATGGAGGACACATAGGCAGTGCAGTACCACAGATCGTACTCTTCGGCGTTAAGGGCATCGAGATCTTCGCGGGCGCGGCGCGATAACTCGTTTTCCGGCACCGTCAGCGCCGAAACGCGAATCGCCTGCACTTTACCTGCCAGGCCAAGTAATGACTGGACGGCGCTCAGCGGCATGACTAACTGGTTGTCTTCATCGCCGCCGCTGGAGAGGACTCCGCTGATGGTCACCGTCTGTTCGCCGCGCTCCGCTTTCAGCGTCAGTCGATCCCCCGTCTGCCAGCCGTGGCGCTTCGCCAGCGCCTGGCCGACCAGCGCTTGCGGTGCGTCGCCCGCCGGTTCCTGCGGCCAGGCGCCGGTCACCTGCCAGTAGGGACTGACCGTCTGCTGGCCGGTGTGATAATCCTCTTCGTCCGGCACATCCACCGGCTGGTTGAAGAAAGTACCGAGGATGCGCACATCCTGATTATCCACCATCGCTTCCCCGCCGAGCATTGGCGCGAAACCGACGATATTGTTGCGCCAGAAGATATCTTTGATGTTCGGCAACTCGGCCTCATCAAGGAAATCCTGACCGGACAGCGGATTACTCTGCTCGCTGAACAACGCCGGCAGCGCTGCCTGTCCGGCGGGTTCAATCAGGATATTGGCGCCATAAGATTTCAGTTCCCGGGACATCTTGTCGCCGATGTCAATGGACACCGCCAGCAGCGCCGAAATCAGGCTGCTGGCGAGGAACACGGTGAGTACCGCCAGCGCTTTGCGCCGCAGATTACGCCCCCAGGATTGACGCAGCATTCGCCACAGCATCGCTACTCCTCCTCCTTCTCTGCCGGGACAAACTGCTGCGGCGCGTCGCGGAAGCGGTGGTAATTGGCCTCTGACGCGAAGAACCAGGTCTTACCGCCGTAGCTGTATTTGTATTCCGCAGCGGTATTGGTCAGCGTTGAACCATCTACCGGATCGGTCACTTTCAGGGTTACCACGGTGGAGAAGTAATTCACGCCGGCCTCCAGCGCCGCTTTCCGGATCGTCAGTTGCCGATCATCGCTGCGCCAGTCATCAATCGGCACCGGGTTGCAGCCTCCGGGCTTACCGATAGACGGAATAAAAATATGCACCCCGCAGGCCACGCAGATCACCTGATTACCTTCCATCACATATCCCTGGTCGCCGCACAACAGGCAGGCGTCAAACACCACGCCGAAGCGCAGTTTGTCCGGATAGCGGTTGATGACAAAAAAGCGCACCGCTTTACCGTCATCCGCTACCCAGACAAAGCGGTGTAGCTTACCGTCGCGCACCTGTTCCACCGGGATATGCACCAGCCCGTCGTCGGCCAGCGTCACCGGCTGCGCTTCGGACAGACGCGGCGGCTGGGAGGCGACCAGGTTCCACCACAACTGGCCGGCCATCACCAGCGCCGCGCAGCAGACCGTGGTCGCCAGCAGGCGCGCGGCCCCCTGACGGCGGGCCAGCGCCAGGCGACGTTCAATGGGCTCCCGGGCGGCGGCGGTTTCCTGGAAACGGCGCCGCAGCGTCGGCAGCCAGCACAAGGCCAGCGCCAGCAGTAACCCGGCGCCGGCCCAGTTAAACAGCGGCGCATTGTTGGTCGCCCGCGAAACAAAGCTCAGCAGAGAACTGGTGAGCGGCACGACCTGGAGCTTCATCAACAGCAGCAGCAGATTGCCGCTCAGGGGCAGCAACAGCAGCGCAGCGACGATCAGCGCCAGCGGCCAGCAGGCCCGGGGCAGCCGGCGCGCCAGCATGGCGCACAGAACTCCCGTCAGGCTCAGGATGGCAAAAGCGCCGACCAGCGCGGTGAGGTTTAACAGCAGATCGGTATTTAAAACGTGAGTATTGGTCAGCGCGCCGAGGTTAGGATCCAGCGCCCAGTGGCGGGCGGCGCCCAATACCAGTATGCCCTGCCACAGGTAGCGAGCTTGATGCGGCACCCGGCGAAAACTGAGCAGAAACAACAACACAATAACCACTTCTGCCCCCGCCAGCGCCAGTTGCGCCGGCTGGGAAAGCGACATCAACAGCCCGGCGCATAACCCCAGCGCCAGCGCGGACAACAGGGTCCAGACCAGCGGACGCAGCGCCGGTGGCTCAGTGCGGCTCCAGAGCAGCCCTGAGAGCAGCGCGATGCACAAAAAAGCCTGTAACGTGGTGACGAAAAAGTAACTCATAACTCGACTCAGTACGGCGGATCGGTGGTTAATTAAGCGGCGTTGCCGGTAATACCATAAACGCACGGCGGGATGACCAGTCGGCCATCCCGCGGATACTCTCTCTGCTTAGGGTCTGCCACTCAGTTCAGACCGACGTACTTAAACTCATAGCTGACGTCAAACGGCTTCCACCAACGGCCTACGCCGGTTTCGCTGTCGGTATGGCGATGCATCCCGGCTTTTGACGGCGGTTCGATGTGGTAGGTAACTTTGTAATTACCCACGCCCATCATTTTGATGTTCGCGCCATAATGGGGGCCGTCGCTGGCCACCATTGGCATAAAGGTCCCTTCCTGCTTTTCACCGGTATCAGCATTCACCAGGGTGTAGCTGATGGTCAGATACGGGATCCACTCCCCGGCGCCGAAACCGTTTTTACTCCCTTCCACCGCATGGATATCCGCCTCAAGGTGGATGTCCGATTTCGCGGCCGGCAGGCCCATGCCGCGCGGCTCCATATCGATCGGCTGCAGGTAAACGGCGGCGATTTCCATTTCGTTCATGACTACCGGTTCGCCCGCCGGATACTCTTTAAAGGCAAATGCGGCGGGGGCTGTGAATAACCCGGCGATCACTGCGCTGGCAATCAGGGTCTTTTTAATGGTCATCAGACATATCCTCTCGTCTTAAAAAACAGTTATGGGTTGTTTTTAATCGTTTCGCCCGGCACGTCGCTGCGGCGCCGCATCACCCACAGCGCCGCCAGTGCGGCAATCAGCAATACCGCCTGCGGCAGCAGCGTTTCCAGATACGGGTAGATCCCCAGCCAGCTGATTTCCGGAACGCCGCTAATCAGCGTCGGCTGGAACAGTTTGCCCTCCACCAGTTCCAGTACCCCTTTACCGGCGAACACGAAGGCCATCAGGTACATGAAACTACCGGTAAACATAAAGAACGGCTTCAGCGGCAGTTTCACCACCGAATAGCGCATCACCAGCCAGGCGATCAACAGCGCCACACAGCCGATAACAAACCCGGCGCCGATAGCCAGATAACCGGCGGCGTCTTTGGCGTCGCCGAGTAGCGCATAGTAGAACAGCACCGTTTCCGCCCCTTCGCGATACACTGCCAGGAAGCTGGTCAGCCATAGCCCGACCAGCGATCCGCGCGACAGAGAGTGGGAGAGTTTTCCTTCCAGCCACGCCTTCCAGTGGCGGGCTTCGACTTTGGACAGCAGCCAGTAACTCATAAAGAACAGCATCACCACGGCGATCAGCATGGTGACGCCTTCCAGCAGTTCACGACTGGCGCCGGAATTAGTGAACAACAACTGGAAGACGGCGGCAGTAATTACGCTGGCGATCAGCGCCACCACCACCGACTGACGGATCAGCGGCAGTTTGTCCTGATGATTGTTTTTCACCAGGTAAGCGACGATAGCGGCGACGATCAACAATGCCTCCAGCCCTTCGCGCACAATAATCATCAGGCTGTACAGCAGCAGGCTCCACTGGGTCTCTTCCCCTTCGCCGAGCAGGGTGACCGCTTTATCCAGATTCTGGCGCAGCGCGTCGGCCTCGGCGCTCAACCGTTCGGCCGGCTGGTTGGCTTTCATCAGGCTGACCATGCGCGTGAAATGCGCTTCGAGAGTGGTTTTGAAGGCCGAATCCCGGGAGCCGATTTTGTTCTCCATCCCGCTGGCTTCGAAGTGGTCGAAGTAGATATCCTGCACGTCCAGCATCGCGTCCTGACCGCCTTCGCTGCGGTAACGTTCAATGGCTCGGGCAATCCCGTCGTTGATGCCTCGCGCTACGCTGGCCCAGTCGTTCTGCGGCCCGCCGTCAGTCGCGACATCCGCAGCCGCGTCGGCGCTTTGCGGCGCGTTCACCGGCTGATCGTCGCGGGTGGTGGGCAAACCGGGCAATATGTCTTCAATATCCTGCAACAGCGTGGTGACCTGATAGGCGACATCGTTAAGGCGATCCGGCCCGGCGGCCAGGGCAATCAGCGCTGTAAACTGTTGGTTAATGGCGGCAGCCTCCTTCGCAGAACGATTCTGGCGCACCGACATTTCCATTTCGCTGTTTTTAAAACCCTGGTAGTGGGCCTGCTGTACACTGCGGCTGGCGGCGCTGTAGTCGCCCTGTTGATACTCGCTGACCGCCCGGGCAAGCAAATCGTCGATGGTGCGGAAACTCTCCTGCCAGTAAACGGCGATATCATCCCGCGACAGCGCGCTGTGCTGCTCCTCCGCCACCAGACGATGGCCGCCATCAAGAATTGGCTCCACCTCGTCAAGATTCTGCTTCAGCCAGTCGATTCTCGCCTGCACCTCGTGCTGTGGCTTTCCCTCGCCGATCATGCGGCGAATTTCCCCGAAGGCGCTTTCCATCTCGTAACTTTTGCGCGCCGAGATATTGATACGAATTGGTCCTTCAAGGTTTTCAAAAACCTCAAAGTAAGCCATCTGCACCTCACGGCGCGCTTCGCTGGTTTTTTGCTGCTGATAAAGTTGCGCGGTGCTGTCGAGACGCTGCCTGATATCTTCGATGTAAGGCGCGTAATGCGTCGCAGCCTGAATAGCGGCGCTAAAGCTAAGTAAGAAAAACACTAAGGCGGATAAAAGTGAACGGGAAAGAGCCACGTTGCATACCGTCGAATATTAATGATAATTATTATCATTAGCAGTTTTGTCAGCATTTGTATATGACCAGGATCATATCCGGGACATTTTTTTACAAAAAGTGCCATTAAATACACATATAAATCAGGGTTAACTGACTTGAATTGTTATGTTATAACAAAACATAAATTCATAAACACAATGGACCCTGTTATGGCTCTGGCAACTTCCGCTCCGCTACTGCGCCTGCAGCGGCTCACCCTGAAGGGCGTCCGCGATAAACCACGTCTCGCCGGGATCTCTTTTGCGGTCAACCACGGCGAGTCTGTCGCGGTTATCGGGCCCAACGGCAGCGGTAAATCAACATTACTCAGGCTGTTAATCGGCGAATGGCGCGCCGATCGCGGGACGATTTGGTTTGACGGACAGCGGCTTGATGCACTTCACCGCGCCCAGCGCGCCCGGCAGATAGCTTTACTGGCGCAGGATGAATCCGCGGATCCGCGCCTGCGGGTTGAGGACTATGTCGCCCTCGGGCGCCTGCCTTACCACGCCCCTGAGCACGGTGGCGAAGATATCACCATCATCCGGCAATCCATCGCAGACGTCGGTATCGGCCATCTGTGCCATGCGCGGCTGGGAGAGTTGTCCGGCGGAGAACGCCAGCGCGCCGCTCTGGCCAGAGCGTTTGCCCAGCGGCCGCGCCTGTTGCTGCTGGATGAACCCACCAATCATCTGGATCCGCTCGCCAGAGTGCAACTGCTGGCCGCGGTACGCCGCAAAGGCATCGCTACCCTGACGGTGTTGCACGATCTGACGCTGGCGCCGCTGTGCGCTGAGCGCATCATCATGCTGCATGACGGAAAAATGGTTTGTCAGGGCACGCCCGATCGGGTGTTTAACTCGCGTTATTTACAGGATGTCTTTGGCCTGCGCAGTTTCCAGCTCCCCCATCCCGGGAACGGCGCACCGCTGCGCGTTTTTGAACCAGCGCTGTTGTGAACAGACGTCTGCAAGGAGAAAGTATGAAAAGAAACGGGTTACTGGCGGTCATCGGGCTGCTGGTTGCGCTCCAGGCCAGCGGGTCCGGGTTTCCGGTGACCGTGGAAAGCTGCGGCCGGCCGCTGACTTTTGAGCAGGCGCCGCAGCGCGCGGTGATTCACGATCTGAACATGGCGGAAATGGCCTTTGCGCTAGCGCTGCAGCCACAGATGGCGGGCCTCACCGGGATCAGCGGTTGGTATAAAGCGACGCCGGCGTTTAACCGGGCGCGCGGCGCGATCCCGGAACTGGCGCCCAAATACCCTTCCCTGGAAACTCTGTTGGCCGCCCGAGCGGATTTTTTCTTTGCTGGCTGGAATTATGGTATGAAAGTCGGCGGGGAAGTGACGCCGCAGACGCTGGCTAACTACCACATCCCCACTCTGGTCCTGAGCGAAAGCTGTATCCACGTAGCGCAACCGCGCCCCAGAGCGACAATGGCGCTGTTGTACAACGATATCGCTACGCTGGGTAAAATTTTTGGCAAGGCGGAACTGGCTGATGCGCTGATCGCCGCCTGGATGTCGCGACTCGAGGGACTAAAAAACCGCATCGGCGACCGTGCGCCAGTCAGGGTATTTGTCTATGACTCCGGTAAGGATAAGCCCTTTACCAGCGGCAAATACGCCATGCCGACAGCGCTTATCGAGGCCGCCGGCGCCAGAAATGTTATGGATTCCCTCCCGGTAAGCTGGGCGACAACCAGCTGGGAGACTGTCGCCAGCGCCGGTCCTGAATTCATCATTCTGCTCGATTACCAGAATAACGGCGCCGGCAGCGCTGACGAACTACAGCGCTTCCTGGAAAGCCATCCGCTGATGAAACAGACGCCGGCGGTGATTGGCCAGCGCTATCTGCGCCTGAAATATCAGGAGCTAACCCCCGGTCCGGCGAATATTACGGCGATCGAAAATCTGGCGCACGCCCTGTATCCGGACGCCTTTGCCCAATGAACGTAAATCTGCGCTTTGCCGGCGTGTGGATTGCTGCCCCACTGCTGCTCGCCGGACTCATGCTGGCGGGGGTCGCTTACGGAAGCGTTGCGCTGCCGTTTCGTGCGGTACTTGCCGCTTTCGGGCTATCAGACGCGCCGCTTTCCCCCCTGCAGAGCAGTATCATTCTGGAGTTACGCCTGCCGCGCGTGCTGCTCGGCGCGCTGGCCGGCGCCGGTCTGGCGCTGGTTGGCGCCCTGCTCCAGACCACCACCCGCAACGATCTGGCGGACCCGTTTTTATTCGGGCTCTCTTCCGGCGCTTCTGTCGGCGCGGTCTGGGTCATTACCCGCAGCGGCGATCACTTCGGCGTCTGGACATTACCGCTGGCCGCCTTTGCCGGCGGGATTATCTCGGCCGTGACGGTGATGCTGCTATTTATGGCCCAGTCCCGGGGCGGCAGCGCCCGGCTAATCATCAGCGGTCTGGCAATCTCATTCTTATTTGGCGCCCTGACCCATTACCTGGTTTTCTCCGGCGATCAGCGGGCCGCCGGCAGCGTGCTGTTCTGGTCGCTGGGCGGTCTGGGACTGGCGCGCTGGGACAGCCTGGGGCTGGCGGTCTGCGGTGTGGGAATACTGGTGGCCCTGATCGCGTTGCGCTGGCGTCAACTGGATGCGCTGCTGGCCGGCGAACAAACCGCTCATTCGCTGGGGGTCAATGTCACCCGCCTGCGCGGGGAGGTGTTTCTCAGTTGCGCGCTGGCGACCGCCACTCTGGTGGCGCTGTGCGGCGTTATCGGTTTTGTCGGCCTGATGGTGCCGCACCTGGCGCGCGTCTGCGGCGGGATACGCCACCGTCGATTATTACCCCTGGTGGCGCTACTGGGGGCGATTCTACTGTGCGCTGGCGATCTGTTGAGCCGTACGCTGATAGCGCCTCAGGAACTGCCGGTAGGTATTATCACCGGTGGTCTGGGCGGATTTTTTATTCTGACGATGCTGTTGCGCAAAAATGCTTTATAGGCCGTCGCCGGACATCGGCAAAAGTGAAATAACGGAAGATATCACCAGCAAACAAGAATGAGAATGACACGCATACTCTTTAAATAACATATTGTTTACAAAGGATTTTTTAATCGCTATGCTCTGCAAAATTTTTTTAAGGAGATGGCCACAATGTTGAAACAAGAAATGATCAATAAGCTCAACGCCCAGATGAATCTGGAGTTTTACTCTTCCAATCTTTACCTGCAGATGAGCGCCTGGTGCAGCGATCATGCATTTGAAGGGGCAGCGAAGTTTTTCCGCGATCACGCCCGCGAAGAGATGGATCATATGATGCGTCTGTTTGACTACCTGGACGGCACCGGTAGCATGCCGGTTATTGGCAGTATTGCCGCGCCGGACACCAGCTTTGAATCCCTGAAAGATGTGTTGCAAAAAGCCTATGTGCACGAACAGCACATCACCGAAAGCATTAACGATCTGGCGGATGCGGCCATGACCAGCAAGGATTACCCGACCTTTAACTTCCTGCAATGGTATGTGGCTGAACAGCATGAAGAAGAGAAACTGTTTAAAACCATGATCGATCGCCTGCTGCTGGCGGGTAACTCAGGCGAAGCCCTGCTGCTTATCGATAACGAGTTCGGCAATACCACTCCGGCCAGCCAGGGCTAATCCCGGCACCCCGATGACCGGATGCCCTGCCGGCGTCCGGTTTTTCCCGTTACCCTCCCTCATAGCAGATGTTTGCGTACAATCCCTGGGTAAATCCCTCGTGCGCGCTGTCGTTACCCTGTCACGTATCCTGCTCACCTGCGTCAGTAGCCGTAGGCCGCCCGGCTTATATAAATTTTAATTATCACTTTTCCCATTATATAAAAATAATGCATATTCATTGTCACAATATTATTTTGATAATCGAAATCATTAGCAATTAAATGTCATTTAAAATAGCAAACATTGTTGCAGGAAATTAAAATCTGTCTGCTGTCCTCCACTATTAATTTCGAGCTGGCTCACAATCCCTTATTGCCAATTTGTCTGACTAATTCAATTTTGACGGCTATCAATTTCCACACCCGGCAATCCGTATACTGGCGGAGCAAATAACTATTAAGAGCTATGTCACTATGGGAAACAGATTAAAAGGGTTACTTTCCCGCTCGCTTTCGCGACGGGATATGGTCAAAAACGGCTCCCGCCTGGGGACGGCTATTGCGCTGTCAGGGGCGGTTCCGCTGCCATTTTCCTCTACGGTCGCCGCCGCCGGCACCCCTACAGAAAGCGCATCCGGCGCCGCCCGGGAACAGATTCGTCACAGCGCCTGTCTGGTCAACTGCGGCAGCCGCTGTCCGCTGCGGGTTGTGGTTAAAGATGATGTTATTGTGCGCATTGAACCGGAGCCCTGCCTGGACGAGGCGGTTTTCGGCAAGCATCAGATTCGCCCCTGTCTGCGCGGCCGTTCCAGCCGCTGGCGCGTGTATAGTCCCGATCGCCTGAAATATCCATTAAAGCGCGTCGGTAAACGCGGCGAGGGGAAATTCAAACGCATCACCTGGGAAGAGGCCAGTAAATATATTGCGGATGAATTAAAAAGGATTATTAATAAATACGGCAACGAGGCCGTATATTATAATTATCAGTCCGGCGCCTATTATCACAACCAGGGCACCACGGCCTGGAAACGGCTACTTAATCTCACCGGCGGCTATTTACGTTATTACAATACCTACTCCACCGCGCAAATTTCAGTGGCGACGCCGTATACCTTCGGCGAATACAGCGCCAGCCATTTCGATCAAATTCGCCAGTCCGATCTGGTGGTGTTTTTCGGCATGAACCTGTCGGAAACCCGCATGTCCGGCGGCGGGCAGGTGGAAGAGTTGCGTCGGGCGCTGGAAGATTCCCGGGCCCAGGTCGTCATTATCGATCCGCGCTATACCGATTCGGTAGTCACCGGGCATGCCGAGTGGCTGCCGATTCGCCCCACTACCGACGCCGCGCTGGTGTCGGCTATCGCCTGGACATTGATTGACGAAAAGCTGATCGATGAAGCGCTGGTTAATCGCTACTGCATCGGCTTCGATCGCTCAACCCTGCCGGAATCCGCGCCGCAAAACGGCAGTTATAAAGATTACATTATGGGTACCAGCGGCGATCAGACGCCGAAAACCCCCGAGTGGGCGGAAGCCATCACCGGCATCGCCGCCGCGCGTATTCGCCAGCTGGCGCGGCAAATCGCCAACGCCAGAGCCTGTTATATCGCCCAGGGCTGGGGGCCGCAGCGCCACGCCAACGGCGAGCAAAGCGTGCGGGCCATTAACACCCTGCCGCTGATCACCGGCCACTTCGGTTTACCAGGCACCAATACCGGTAACTGGCCCTACGCCACCAAATACGGCGTCCCCAGTCTGCTGGACGGCAATAACCCGATAACCACGGCGATACCCTGTTACCTGTGGACCGACGCGATCGCTAACCCGGATCTGATTACCGCCAAAACCCACGGCCTGCGCGGAAAAGATAAGCTGGATGTGGGTATCAAATGCATCGTTAACCAGGCCGGCAACACGCTGCTCAATCAGCATGGCGATATCAACCGCACCCGGACGATTCTGGAAGATGATACTCACTGTGAGTTCATCCTTGTGATTGATAACCATATGACGCCCAGCGCTAAATTTGCCGACATTCTGCTGCCGGAAACCAGCTATCTGGAAGCCGAGGATCTGGTGGATAACTCCTACGCTTCCGGTTCGCACAATTACATGATAGCCATGCAGCCGGTGGTGAAACCGATGTGGGAAGTGCGCAGCACCTATGACATGTGCGCCGATATCGCCGCCCATTTCGGCAAGCGCGAAGACTACACCGAGGGGCGTACCCAGACCGAGTGGATAGAGAAACACTACGCCGACGTTAAGACGGCCCGCCCTTACCTGCCGGCGTGGTCCACCGCCAAAGAGATGGGGGTTATCGACCAGCAAAGCGCCACGCCGCAGCAAAGCATCGCGCTGGCGGATTTTCGCGCCGATCCCGAGTCTCATCCGCTAAAAACGCCGAGCGGCAAAGCCGAGATTTACTCCGCGCGGCTGGAAAAGCTCGCCCGTGAATGGGTATTGCCGCAAGGTGATAAGATCACCGCCCTGCCGGAGTTCTGCATCGCCAGAGAGTCGCACCTCGATACCTCGCTGAGCGGAAAATACCCGTTACAGCTCAGTGGTTTTCACACCAAAGGCCACACTCACTCTACCTATTCCAACGTTCGCCAGTTGCAGGAAGCGGTGCCGGACGAGATCTGGATTAACCCCATCGACGCCCGCCAGCGCGCTATCAGTAATGGTGACCGGGTACAGGTATATAACGACCGCGGGGTGGTGGAGATCCAGTGTAAGGTGACCAACCGGATTATTCCCGGGGTGGTCGCGATGCCGGAAGGCGGCTGGACGAAGCAAAATGGTTCAGGGGTGGATATCGGGGGCTGTATTAACACCCTGACCTCGCATCTGGTATCGCCGCTGGCCAAAGGTAACCCACAGCATACCAATCTGGTTGAAGTTCGTAAGGTCTGAGGAGCTGGATAGCTATGACACAATATGGATTTTTCGTTGACTCATCCCGCTGTTCAGGCTGTAAAACCTGCCAGGTGAGTTGCAAAGATAAAAAAGAGCTGGACGTCGGGCCAAAGTTTCGCCGGGTTTATGAGTACGGCGGCGGGGACTGGATCCAGTCTGGCAAAGCGTGGATACACAACACCTTCAGTTATTACCTGTCAATCGCCTGTAATCATTGCGATGACCCCACCTGTGTGAAAGGCTGCCCGACTGGCGCTATGCATAAGCGCGAACAGGATGGTCTGGTGGTGGTCAATCAGGAAGTGTGCGTCGGTTGTCGCTACTGCGAAATGCGCTGCCCATACGGAGCGCCGCAGTTTGACGCCGATAAAAAAGTGATGGCTAAGTGTGATGGCTGTTACGACCGCGTTGAACAGGGACTACCGCCGGTATGCGTTGAATCCTGCCCGCAGCGGGCGCTGGATTTTGGTCCGATTGGCGAGCTGCGCAAGCGTTACGGCGCGCAGAACGCATTCGCCCCGCTGCCGGATCCGGCGCTCACCCGTCCGAATCTGATCGTGAAACCGCATCCGTCAGCCCGGCCAACCGGCGATACGCAAGGCGCTATCCAGAATCCGAAGGAGATCTGATCATGCATGAACTTCCTTTAGTCTTCTTCACGGTACTGTGCCAGAGCGCCGTTGGCGCGTTTGTTGTGCTGCTGATCGCGCACCTGGTCGGACAGATGAGCAGCCGTCAGTTAGCTGTCGGGCTATTCAGCGCCATGTGCCTGTTCGGTGTCGGACTGGCTATCGGGATGTTTCATCTCGGGCAGTTGCTGCGCGCTTTCAACCTGTTTGCCGGTATCGGCCGCTCGCCGATGAGTAACGAGATTGCCTTTTCCGCGCTGTTTGGCAGTGTCGGCGGCCTTACCGCTCTGGGCCTGCTGACCGGAAAAGGCAGTCCGTCGCTGTTGCGTACCCTCGCCTGGGTCGCGGCGGCTCTCGGGCTGGCATTCGTTGCCGCCATTCCGACGGTGTACCAGAGCGAAACGGTGGCGGCCTGGCGAACCGAATATACCTGGGTCGTCATGTTGCTGACCGTGCTTACCGGCGGCGGTCTGATCGCCGCGGTCCTCGGCGCCGGCAAAATCGGCCTGTGGGTTAGCGTTACCGGCATGCTGCTTAGCCTGCTGATCCGCCCGAGTTACCTGTCGGTTCTCTGGCAGGCCGACCATCTGCTGGTCGCCGCACAGACGGTCTGGTTCGGCATGCAGATCCTGCTGCTGCTGGCGGCGCTGGTCGGCGCGCTGTTCACCCTGCAGCGTGGGGCTCCCCGCAGTTGGATCTACGGCAGTATGGCGGCAATTGTGATTTCCGAAGTACTGGGCCGTATCGCTTTCTACAATCTGTGGGCTGTGGCGATGTAACCAAAACGCCGGCTGATCGCGCGTCAGCCGGCCATCAGAAGGAGTTTTTCTTTGCAGGATCTTGCCGTTATTCCGCGTATTCTCGGCGCGCTGTTTTACTGGCCGCCGGAAAGCGATTCCGTCCAGCGTCTGCTGAGCAGCGCCGGTGAATGGTCACAGCTATATAGCTGGTCCGATCCACAGGCGGTACAAACCCTGTGTAGCGGGTTGATCTCCCCCGGCAATTACCCGTTTTCTGTGCTGTTTGAAGGCCAGGGGACCATGGAGGCGCCGCCCTGGGGTTCGGTGTACCAGGATAAAGACAATCTGTTGATGGGTGTAAGCGCGGTGCAATATCACCAGTTTCTGCTGGAGAACGGTCTGGCGCTCGACTCTCCGGTCAATGAGCCGGACGATCAGTTTGGCCTGATGCTGCTCGCCATGGCGGCTCTGCTCGAACAGGAAAAATTCGCCGCCGCGACCACGCTGCTCGAACAACATCTGTTGCCCTGGGCTTACCGCTACCTGGAACGGTTGCAGCGCAATAGCGTCAGCGATTTTTACGCCCGACTGGCGACGCTGGCGGAGATGTTTCTACGCGATCTGCAAACTCAGGCTGATTTAACGCCCGCCAGCCGCAAACTGTGGTTCTGATGAGTAAAAACGAACGTTATTATCAGGAGTATATGAAGCACCGGCACGTCAGCCGCCGTCGGCTACTGTTCGGGCTGGCCAATGCCGCCCGTCACAGTGCGGCATTGCCCGCCGTCCCTGTCATATCCCGCCCGCCGGGAGCGATTGAACCACAACAGTTTTCACAACGTTGTGACGGCTGTGGCGCCTGCGTGGCGCGCTGCGCGATGGGGATCCTCAGCCTCGACGGCCGCTGGCCGACGCTAAAAATAGAGTACGCCAGTTGCGACGGTTGCGGACAGTGCATTGCCGCCTGCCCAACGGGAGCGTTATTGCCTCAGACCCGGTTTGATACCGGCCTGCGCCCGCGTTTTTCCGCCAGTTGCGTTAATCCGCAGCGCCGTTGCGGACTGTGTCAGGAGGCCTGTCCACAGCAGGCGTTGTCCTGCGATGCCGGTCAGATACCGACGCTGAATGACGCCTGCAACGGCTGTGGTGAATGCCTTATCGCCTGCCAGGACGATGCCGTTCGTCTGTGATGACCGTTCATCCCGGCGGCGTGCGCTCCTCAGTCCAGATACTGTTGATCGGTCACCTTTTCCATCCAGTCGACATTTTTTCCTTCCGGCGTCGCTTCCTGGATAGCGATATGGGTCATGCTGGTGGTGGACGTCGCGCCATGCCAGTGTTTGACCCCTGGCGGGCAGCTCACAACATCACCCGGCTTAATCACCACTTTCTCTTTTCCCCACTCCTGTACCCAGCCGCTGCCAGCGGTGACAATCAGGGTCTGGCCGAGCGGATGGGTGTGCCAGTCAGAACGGGCGCCGGGCTCGAATGTCACATACGCGCCCCCGGCACGCTGCGGCGGACGGGGGCTAAACAGCGGATCGAGACGTACCGTACCGGTAAAATGCGCCTGCGGCGCGGCGACAGAGGGACGGCTACCGTTGGCAGAGACTGTCATCGCTTCGCTGGCCGCGGCGGCGCCGCTGGCTAACATCGCCAGAGCGGCGGCTAATGCTGAGGGGGTCGATTTCATCAGGTTCCTCCTGAACAAGGGAGAGATAAGGAGAGCGCAGTATGGCTTTCAGCGCTACGGTCAGTGTGCGGAGATGGCCGCCACGGGGCGGCACGTAACGGTAAGCCCGTCGCTCTCCGGACAAATATTCATCACATTGATTTTTGCAAAAGATAATTGAGAAATTAATAGCTTATTTAGCAATACAATGATGAGATATTTTCATCAATGGCATTTCCGGCGCCGGGATTTACCCTATTGTGAGTACTCGATCGGTTTCATCACTGCCGGAAAATGTTATATCTCAGGTAGGTTTATTTAATGAGGGAACGGAATGGAACAGGGTTTTCCCGTCTGGCCGCAGGGCGAAGCGCCCGGCGCCGCATGTAGTACTGTACATTTCTCACTGGTAGATAAAGGCGATCATCTCACCCTGCAGTCGCGAGCGGCTTTTGGCGTCAGAGCGCCGGAAATAACGGTTTATACCCCCGAAGAGCCTAACGGCGTGGGGATTCTGGTGATACCCGGCGGTGGTTTTGAGCGGGTGGTGGTGGATAAGGAAGGCAGCGATCTGGCGCCGGTATTTACCGCCCACGGATATACGCTGTTTGTGATGACTTATCGCCTGCCCGGCGATGGCCATGCGGAAGGCGCGGATGCGCCGCTGGCGGATGCCCAGCGGGCGCTAAGGGCCATTAAGACCCAGGCCGCCGGTTGGGGAGTGGATCCGCAGCGGCTGGGCGTTCTCGGTTTTTCTGCCGGCGGGCACGTTGCCGCCAGCCTTAGCACCCGCTATCAGGACAGCGTCTATGCCCCGCTGGACGTAGTTGATGAACAGGACGCCCGCCCGGCGTTTAATGCGTTGATTTATCCGGTGATCAGTATGCGTTCGGATATCGCTCACGCCGGTTCGCGACTGGCGCTGCTCGGGGAAGACCCCTCGCCCGAAGAAATACAGCGCTACTCCCCCGACGCCCGGGTGACGGAACAGACGCCCCCTACCTTTCTGGTCCATGCGGCGGACGATCCTGCCGTCCCGGTCGATAACACGCTGGCGATGTTCTGCGCGCTGCGCCGCCAGGGAGTGCCGGTAGAAATGCATATTTTCTCCCGGGGTAAGCACGGTTTCGCAATTCGCGACGCCCAGGATCTCCCGGCCCGCGCCTGGCCGGAACTGTTGATGAACTGGCTGGAAAGTTTCCATAAATCTCCGGCCAAATAACCTGCTAATACGCGGCGGATCCCCTCCGCCGCGCTGCCTCAACCTGCCAGTATCACCTGCTTTCCTCCCTCCCCGGGTCTGATGTCGCCAGCAAATTCAGTCTGATTTATCTGACAACCAGCATCACCATTAATTATCAGGCGTATAATGCCGGCGCAAATAATAAGGTTGTTTTTTATGGAGAAAAAATAATGAAATTACGGGTATTAATGGTGTCTGCATTACTGGCAACGGCTTCTCTGAATGCGCAGGCCAGCGAACATCCGGCATGGTCTTATGATGGCAACGGTTCGCCGGAACACTGGGCAGAGCTATCCCCGGAGTACAGCCAGTGCCAGACCGGCGCCAACCAGTCCCCGATCAATATCACCGCCGCTTTGAAGACCAACCTTGAACCACTCAACCTGCGTTTTATGGAACTGCCGCTGAAAGAAGTGAATAACGGGCATACCATTCAGGTGGCAGATAAAGGCGGGGATATTCTGACGCTGGATAACCAGACATTCGAATTGCAGCAGTTCCACTTCCATACCCCGAGTGAAAACACCATTGAAGGCCGATCCTTTCCGCTGGAAGCTCACTTTGTTCACCAGAACGCCACCGGGGAGATAGCTGTGGTCGCCGTGATGTTCCGGCCAGGCGAAGAAAACAAAGAACTGAGTAAACTCTGGCAACATATGCCGGCCAGCGCTGGTAGCGAAACAGCCATCAGTCAGAAAATCGACCTTAAAGGACTGTTTCCCAAAGAGATGAGCTACTACCGATTCAGCGGCTCACTGACCACGCCGCCCTGTACTGAAGGCGTGCGCTGGATAGTCATGAAACAGCCGGTAACCGTATCTGAGCAGCAGGTGAAACAATTTGCCGCCGTGATGCGCCACCCGAATAACCGCCCGGTACAGCCCGCCCACGGCCGCGTGGTAGTGGAATAATTCACCCTCAGGGCAAAGTGGCGATCCGCTTACCGGCCAGTAATGACAAGCGGATCGCCAGAGAAAGCGGTCACTGTTCGCGCTTTTGTACCTCCCGCCACACTTTCAGCGCCAGCACCACCAGACCGCCCGCCCCAAGAATCAGCACCAGCCACAACAGGCCTTGCTGCCAGAGAGCGGCTTTTTCGGCACTGTCTGTGGCAGTCAGTCGCTCCGGCCCACCCAGTACCTGGACGGGTTGCAGCCCGGCATCGGGCAAGTTGACCAGTGAAAACGATGCCCGCAACTCCTGAGGGATCAGCGCCTGAATGTCCATGGCCTGACCGCTGGCAGCCCGGTTGCCCCATACCAGCAGATAGGGCGAACTGCCCTGGGCGTTGAACACCACGGTGCGCACATCGCGCTCGCCGCTGACCTGCGGCGGACGATCGTTCCACTGCTGATTAACGCCTTTAATACGCACCGCCTGAACCACCTTTCCCCCCAGCGCAATCGGCCCGGAAAGGCGCTCGTCCAGGCGATAAACAACCTGTTTGGTTAGCAGACGCCAGTTATCCTGAGCGCTGCTGCGGTATTCGATCTCCAGCGGCAGGACCGTATTATTTTGCGCCGGCGCGATGTTAAGGGCGCTCAGCACCTGTGGCGAGGGCCAGCTATATTCCGCCTCGCCAGAGGAAACCGGTTTCACCTGCGTCTGCAACGTAATCCGCCGCTGTTCACGGGTGCTGTATTTCGCAATCCCCTTAGCGGTGGAAATAGTCAGCGCGGCCGGCGCCGAATCATCGCGGAGTGTCAGCAGATAATAACGCGCCCGCGGCAGGTAGTTGCGATGAAGATCGAGGGTATTCAGCAGCAGGCGATCGTCGCCGGACGTCAGATCCATCAGCGGCGCATTGTTCAGCAAACTGCGCCAGTCCTGCAAATTATCACTGTAACGCACGCTAACCCGCGCCTGCCAGTTTTCCGCCAGCCGCGGCCATTCCAGTTGTAGTTCGCTCAGTTGCGGATAATCGCCCTCTTCCCCGGCGACTTCCAGCAGGAAGTTGCGCCCGGCAGGCTGTTTCCTGTCCGCGGGTAATGTGACCTCAACCCCGGAGGCGGATCTTAACGAGATCATCGCCTGTTCGCCGGAATTGTCCTCTTTAGCATCCAGCGGAAAGACGCGCAGCGCATAAGTATCGCTGATCTCTTCAGTGGCAATATCCGGGGATAAAGCAAAAGGCACCGCCATCCCCTGGCTGTTGAATACCTGCATATCGCGCATATCCGGCCAGGCCGTCTGTTCGTAGACCCGGGCCGACAGTTCCACACGATAGAATGGTGCGGAGCCTTCGGTGATCAGTTGGCTGCCATAAGCAAAATCCTGCGGAGTGTCACCGGCAGTCTGCGCGCCAACCACAGCAGACAGGCATAACAGGCTCAGTAATAACCAACTATTCCGCTTTACGTTCATCTCGTCCCTCATTTTCCCCGTCAGAATCTCCCTGCTGCGCCGCCCGCGGCGGTAACGGAGAGAAATAGCCCACAATTAACACCAGAATCGCGACGCCGATAAACGCCACCGCCCGCGCCAGACCGCCGCCGCGGGCACTGTCGACCAGCATCAGTTTAGCAATCACCACACCCAGCAGCGCCGCGCCGGCAAACCAGCCTTCGCGGCGACCGCGCCGGGTCGACCACAGCATCACCACCAGCGCGATCAGCATCCAGAGCAGCGCAAAAGTGGTTTGCACCAGCCGCGATGACCACAGCGCCCCCGACCGCCAGGGAATATCGGCGTAACAGGCCAGCGCGCGCAGTACCGCGCCATTACCCCACCAGAACAGCATTATCGCGGCAAACAGCGGCAACCCGCGCTTCAGTTGCGGGGCATACGCCACAAACTCCTTACGTACGAAGCATCCCCACAGCAGCAGCGCCAGCAGGGCGAAGAACGCTCCCTCTTCCAGCGGGTTGATCAACGGCAGATAGCGCCAGCCGATCGTCACCCCGTCGTGCAGGTTCCCCTCCACCAGTAACACCAGCGCCAGCGGGATCAGCGGCAGCAGCCCCACGCCGCCATACAGACGCGGATGGGCGGTAAACGGCCAGCGCCTCAGCGCGCTGAGCGTCAGCACGATGCTCAGCGCCGCAAACGCCATCAGCAACGCAAAACGCCACTCGTCCATTCCCCAGCCCAGCGCCGCGGCGCGATACCAGACTTCATAGCCCACGGCCAGCAACAACAGCCAGAACAGTGACAGATGCAGCCCCTGCTCCAGCCAACGCAAACGGAGCGTTTTTTCTTCCCGTTTCAACAGCCACCCGGCAACCGCCAGCGACGGCAGCCAGATCAGGTTCAGCCAGCCGAAGTCCAGCAGCGAGCCTCCCAGGCCGGTCTGGCATAACAACACCGCGATCATCGCCGGCCACAGCAGCCACGGGGCATAACCCAGCTCCGGCCAGCGCAGTCTGCGGCTGGCGAGGTGCCACAGCATCACCGAGAGCGCCATCAGACCCAGCAGCGGCAGCAGGAAGTTCTGCGGCGCATGATAATTTTTATCCAGCGCGCCGCTGAGCGCCATCAGCCAGAACACGATACCGCCGGCCAGCAGAACATGGCTGACCGCGGCGAGGGCGCCGCGCCACAGCCAGCCCGCCCCCAGCCAGGTCAGTGACAATATGCTGAAAATCAGGGTAAACGAAAGCGCAGACATGCCATTGAACCAGGCTGTCAGCGCGGAGCCCAGCGCCAGTACCAGCAGGCCGGTGCCGCTATAGCTGACGCGCTTTTGTCCCTGGGTATGACCCAGCCACAGAATACCAAGCCCTTCCAGCGCCCAGGCCATTGAGGTCCACTGGGCCGAGAGCGCCAGCGGGATCGCCAGGGTCGTGAAGACACCCCCCAGCGCCAGCCCGGAAACCGCCAGTTGCCGCCCCAGCGCCGGATAGCGACGCAAACCGGCCCACGCCAGCAGCAGGTAAGCGAATCCGAAGCCGAGGGCGGAAAACGCCGGGCCGAACGCCCAGTGACGGGTAATCGCATACTGCATCCCGAAACCTACCAACGGCGGACCAAACAGCAACACCCCATCGATCACTTTCTCGCCGGGGATGTGATAGCGCAGCGACAGCGCCAGGCACAGTACGCCAAAAATCACCACGTTGGCGATCAGGAACAGCTGGCAGGAAAGGTAATATTCCGGCTGGTAGCCATTCATCCCCCACAACCCCGCCACGCCGAAGGTAAACGCGAAGCCCAGCAGGTTAAGCGGTCGCCAGGGCTGCCATACCGTAATGGCGAGGATACCGAGCGAGAGCATCAGATAGTAGGAGAACAGCCCCACATGACTGCCGCCGCCGGTAGAGAGGAGAATTGGCGACAGATAGCCGCCAATGCTGGCAAGCATCGCCAGACTGAGGGCGCGCTGTAAAACCGCCAGGCCGACGCTGGCGGCGCAGATAATCAGCATCAGGGCGAACGCCAGCAGATGCGGCAACAGCGCATACAGCCGGAACGCGCCAAACACCGTAATATAGAGGGCGCCAACCGCGCCTCCCTGCAATATCAGGGCATAGAGCGGCTGTTTCAGCCGCAGACGCCAGCCCAGGGCCAGCAATACCACACTGGCCAGCGCCGCGCCGGTCAGGCGCAGCTCAATCGGCAGCATATCGCGCTCGACAGTGTATTTAAGCAGGTAGGCCAGTCCGAAAAACAGCAGCAGAACCCCCAGCTTCGCCAGCGGGTTACCTTTCATAAACCAGGACACCAGACCACTCAGCACGCCGGAGAACATATCCGGTTTATCGTCCTGTATCTGCGGTGGTGGCGGTGGCGGCGTTGATTGCGTTCTTTCTCCCCATGGGGAGGCGGATAGTGGAGCATCGGATTCAGGCAGCGCTGTCGCGGGTGCGCTGAGCGCATTGTCCAGCGGCTCTGGCGGCGCAGGCGCGACCGGAACCACCGGAGCTACCGGCAGAGGCTGAACCGCGGGTCGCACTGCCTGCGCCGCCTGGATTGTCGTGGCGCGCGCCGGCCCGGTCTGGCGATCGTCCAGTTGTTGCTGGAGCGCTGCCACCGTCTGGCGTAAGCGCTCCAGTTCCTGCTGGTTACGTTTCCCCCGCCCCAGGGCCACCAGCGCCATTATCGGCGTTATCAGCAGGCTGAAAACGATGATCAGCCCACCAAGAAACAGAAGTCCTTCCATGAAACCATCCTGTCAGTGAAGCGATAATCACAGTCTGACATGAAAACAGGTTTTCGGGTACGCATTTGAGTCTCCCCTGCCGTTAATGGTTGATTTCCTGCCGAAAGAGACGGGCTACGGGTTAGTTGATTATGGTCTCAGATCAACAGAGAGTAACTTAATGTCTTTTATTGTTATTGACTCCCGACAATCGTTGTATTTCTTTGTAGTTATAGTTAATTTTGAAAAAATGATATCTCGTTGAAAAAAAGTGGCATCAGATTTTATTTGCTCTTGATGGCTGAAAAAACAAATGCCATATCAGGAATAATATAAAGGAAAATTCCTGGGGAGTAATGTTCATCATCAGGAAATGACATAATGAAAATTCCCAATCTATCAATAACATATTCGATGCCAGCATTTACATTGATTAAACACCCGCAGACAAAAAACGACTTTTTTAATGCCAGAAAAAACCATCATATCCATAACTCGTTGAAATATAATGAAAATGAACATTCTCAATTATTCGCGCCGCTCAAAAAAACACTTCCCATGCCCGTTGAATAGCTACAAACATGCATTTCATTAACAAAAAAACATTAAAATCAATGAAAGCCTTGTCACTAATCGTTAAAAACGACTTTCAGAATTGACATTTTTACTATATAAATTAATTAATTTCTTCAGTTCTCCTTAGCGCTGAATATTTATATTCTCAACTGATTAAAGCAGTTGATTTGTTTGTAAGTCATGGATAGTCAGGCGCACCCCAAATTACCCACGTTGTAATGTGACATCGCTTTTAACAATGAAAAAATAGCTATAGAAAGGAAAGTAGTCAGGAATAAGAACATCGTGAAGTCGTTTTACACTTCACCGGGCGGTATCCTGGTAGTAATAACAAAACCTCCGTTTTACCACCAATATACCATTCAGTAACATCATTATTTTTTCGGCATCGACGGATGCTAAAAAAATTATGTGTCAGATAGTTGGTTGCTTTTATTTCTTGCCGGAAATGCCTGACGGACGGGCTTCCCGTACCCGGGAAATAACCGATATCAATCAACGATAGTGTGATTACCTGCCGGAAGTCTCCGGGGGAATTTTATTGCCATAAAAACGGAGTTTTAATATGAAAATGAAACATTTTTTTCTGTCAGCGCTGATGTCTTCATCTCTGTTGTCTGTTAGCGCGATCGCGGCGGACACGGGCACCATCACATTCAATGGTTCCGTCACGGATACCACCTGTAAGGTAGATATTGGCGGCTCTGGCGCCGATGGCACGGTAAATCTGCCGCCGGTCTCCACTACCGCGCTCAACACTCCGGGAAACACGGTGGGTAAAACCAGGTTTACCCTGCAACTCAGCGACTGCTCTGGCGCGGCGTTGAGCACCGCAACCGCCAAAGCCTTCTTCCAGCCGGGCAATAGTGTCGATTCGGCGACCGGTCGCCTGCTCAATCAGGCTGGCGGCGGAGCGGCAACCAATGTCAGCCTGCAGTTGCGCGATGGCCAGGATGACACTGTCATCAACGCCGGCGCCGCGTCGCAAACTACCCATACGGCAGGCTTTGTGGATATCAGTGGCGCCGACATCGGTACCGCCAGCCTGCCGTACTTTGTTGAGTACTACGCAGAGGGCTCGGCCTCCGCGGGCGCCGTGACCAGTCAGGTGACTTACAACATCATTTATCAGTAACCCTCTGCGTTGCCAGAGGTGACTTTACTGGCCGGGGGAGTCCTCTCCCCCCGCCTTACAGGGAGAGTAAGCATGAATATTCGCCGTGTCACTGCCTGGTCCGGCCCGGCAGCTTGTCTCGCAGTCATCCTGTGCTTTCCTGCGGCTCACGCAGGGGTGGTGATCGATAACACACGCGTCATCTACGCCTCCGATGCCCGGGAAGTTACCGTCAGGCTCACTAATCTGGGAAAACGTGCAGTACTGGTGCAAAGCTGGCTTGATAACGGCGACGAAATGGCCACGCCGGACAAAGTCGTCACTCCTTTTGTTCTCACGCCGCCTATCAATCGGGTGGAGCCAGGTAAAGGCCAGTCGCTGCGCATCAGCGCCGCCAGCGCCTCCGCTCTGCGCCAGGACAGGGAATCGCTCTGGTGGCTCAACGTGCTGGAAATCCCTGCCCGCCCTGATAACCGGGTAGAGCAACAGAACTACCTGCAACTGGCTGTACGCACCCGTATCAAATTTTTCTATCGCCCTGCCGGCCTGAGGCAAGGCCCGACAGAAGCCGTGAAGTCTTTAACCTGGACGCAGGGAAATAGCGGGCTCACCGTTAATAACCCTTCGCCGTTTCATATCTCTCTGACCAGCGTCGCGATTGCCGGTAAAAAAGTGGCGATTGAAATGGTATCGCCCATGGACCGGCGAACCTATAGCCACGCCCGGGCGCCCCGCGGCAGTACCATCACCGCCACCTGGGTGGATGATTACGGCGCCTACCGGGAACAGACATTTACCGTCAACTGACCGGTCATTGAGGCGACTTTTTAACTTTTCGGAGCCTGAGATTTATGCTGGGAGCACATTGCCCGGAACAATATCCTTTTCTGCCCCTTGCTGCCGCGGTCGCATTTTGTTTACCCGCGCTCGCAGAAGAGACGTCGCCGTCGCTGTTGGAATTCGATCCCGCATTTATCTCTATGAGCAACGCCGTCCGTCTGGATCTCAGCCGTTTTTCCCGCGGCGGCGCTGCACTGCCGGGGATTTATCGTACCCGCGTCTATCTCAATGATCAGATACAGACCACGGAAGATATTTCCTTTGTCGAGCTGGCGGATAAACGGGTGGAGGCCTGCCTGACTCCGCGCCTGCTCGCTCAACTGCCCCTGAATCTCCCCGACGCGGCGCGCCAGGCGAACACGCCGTGTGTGGATATACAGACGTTTATTCCTGCAGCCCGGGTGGCTTTTGACAGCAGCGAGCAGAGCCTGAATATCTCGGTACCCCAGATATATATCACACGGATGGCGCGCGGAACGGTCCCCGCCGCGGCCTGGGACAGCGGGATACCCGCCGCCCTGTTAAGCTACAACGTCAGCGCCTGGAACAGCAACAGTTACGGGCATGATTACCGCAGCCTCTATTCCGGCATCAACGGCGGCCTGAATCTCGGCGGCTGGTATTTGCGCCATAATGGTTCCTGGAACTGGAATAACGCAACCGGCAGTCGTTATCAAAACATCAATACCTATCTACAGCGCGATATCCCGCAGATTAAAGGGCGGGTGATCGGCGGCAGTACCAGCACCACCGGCAGGCTGTTCGACACCCTGCCGTTTACCGGGATCAAGCTGGAGAGCGACGATCGCATGGAGCCCGCGTCCCGACGCGGCTATGCTCCGGAAATCCGCGGTATCGCCCGTACCAGCGCGAAGGTCACGGTGCATCAGAACGGTATGCTGCTGTATGAAACCACGGTCAGTCCCGGTGAATTCGTCATTGACGATCTCTACCCCACCGGTTATGGCGGCGATCTGGATGTCACGGTATACGAGGCCGACGGCAGCGAGCAACATTTTCAGGTGCCATTCTCTTCCGTCACACAACTATTACGGCCCGGCGCATCGCGCTATGAACTGGTGGCTGGCGAGCTCAACGCCAGCGGCGTACCCACCGATCCGCTACTACTGCAGGCTACCTGGCAGTACGGGCTCAATAACCATCTGACCGTCTACGGCGGCGCTCAGGGCAGCGAGCACTATCTGGCAGGCCAGGCCGGCGGGGCGGTCGCTACCCCGCTGGGGGCGTTCAGTCTGGATATCACCCACGCCCGCACCGAGCTTACCGGGCTGGCTCAGGATAACGATGTCTGGTCGGGGGAAAGCTATCGGTTGAGCTATAGCAAAAACATTACCGAAACGCGCAGCAATTTCTCACTGGCGGCTTACCGCTTCTCCACCTCCCACTACCTGGATTTCCTGACCGCGATGCAGACCCGGTATACGCTGGCGCGCGGTTATGACGATGATGCTATCCGGCGCGTCAAAAATCGTTTTACGCTCACCGCCACTCAGGGATTACCGGATCGCTGGGGGCAGTTGTACATCAGCGCCTCCAGCCAGAATTACTGGAATGCCGACGGCACGGATAAGCAGTACCAGATTGGTTACAACAACACCTGGCGCGGTATGACCTACGGTGTTAGCGGAGCGCGCACCCGCAGCGAGACGGGAACAAAACAGGACACCGTAATGCTGACGCTGAGCCTGCCGCTGGGCAGCGCCCGTAACGCTCCCACCGGGCGGCTGAGCTATACCACCGACAACGACGGGCGCCACGCCTGGCAGGCTGGCATAAGCGGAACCGCCGGCGAGGAGAATGCGCTGACCTATGGCGTTACCGGGGCGATAGCCAACCAGGGCACGGGCAGCAGCGGTTCAGCAAGCGCCCAGTACCGTTCGCCCTACACCACCCTGAGCGCCAGCGCCAGTACAGGGCGCCATTATCACAGCACCTCCGCCGGATTGAACGGCACAGTCATCGGTCACAGCGGCGGAATCACGCTTTCCCCCTGGCAGGGAGATACCTTCGCCCTGGTGGAGGCTAAAGGGGCCGAGGGCGCCCGGGTGGGCGGCCATAGCGGGGTTTATATCAACCGCTCTGGTTATGCGGCAGTGCCTTATCTGAGTCCCTACCAGATGAACGATATTGCCATCGACCTGCGGGGAACGGCGGCAGGAGTGGAACTGGAAAATACTTCGCAGAAGGTCGCGCCGCGCGATCGCGCAGTGGTGAAGCTCAGCTACAGCGCCAGGTCGGGTCGTCCGCTGTTAATCACCGCCGACTGGCAGGGAGAGCCGGTGCCGTTCGGCGCCGAAGCCCGGGATGAGCAAGGCAACATTGTCGGCTATGTCGGTCAGGGAGGACAGATCTACGCCCGGGTGGAAAAAGACAGCGGCGCGCTGAATATCGCCTGGGGCACAGACGGCGAACAACGTTGCCAGGTGAACTACCGCATGGCGCCTGGTGAGCCACAGAACAACAGTACCGCGCTGCAGATGTTCACTGCGGCCTGCAATTAAAGGAACATCAGCATATGAAAGCTAAACGCTATCCACATCTCATTGCTCTGTCGGCCTTATTGCTGGGCGGAATGTGTATTTCAGGAAAGGCTGCGGCTGTTTGCTATCTGTATGATCGCGAAGTCACAGACCCGAGCCAAAATCCTTTTCAGAGTCCCCTGACCTATACATTCCCGCTTAATATCCAGCTGACGGGGGCTGCCGAAGCGGCTGTCGGTAGCACCCTTTATAAAGGCACCGTCAGTACCCCCGAGACCAACATGCTGGTGACATGCTTTGTGGGAAGCAGTGGGATCCTTGGGCTTGCAGCGAAATACTCCGTGGACAGCGGCACGACCTGGAGCGGCGATATTGGCCAATACAGCGGTAAGATTTATAACACCGGTATCGCCGGCGTGGGGCTGGTCGTTTCTCAGGGCAGTAATATATTCCCTTATTCAACCACGTATTCGGGCTTTTCGGAATACACTCATCAGTTCAGCCATAGCGTGAATCTTGAATACGCCTTTATTAAAACGGGGCCGGTTTCTCCCGGTAGCGTTAGCAGCTCACAGTTACCGACATTTTCCGTCACCTTCAGCGCCACGGACAATTCGGGTACCACGAATATTAAATGGTTAGATATCAATTTTACCGGCTTCCTTGCCGTTAACGCCCCAACCTGTAACGCCACTGAAGCCGATAAGGTGGTTAATCTGGGCCAGTGGCCAGCCAGTCGCTTTGCCGCCGTGGGGAATGGCAGCGACTGGGTGGACAGCAGTCTCACCATGATTTGCGACGCGGCATTTTATGGCTCTGGCGGCGAATATGGCCAGACGTTGGCCTATGACAGCATAAATCTGATTGAAAATGGCGCGCCGCAGGTAACGGCCAACCGCGGTAATCACTGGGGAATACGCTTTAGTTCTCTCACCGGAGAAATAGATGCCTCCCGGGGGATCATTGCGCTGGATAGCAGTATGGGCGATAACGCCAGCGGTATCGGGATTCAGCTTTCTTCCACGGCTGACGACTCCGGTATCGCGGATCTGAATACCGGCTGGGCAGGCGCGATTGATCTGGGCAGCAATAACTTCCGCGTCCCCGTTTTCGCCCGCTATATCCGTACCGGTAACGTTACTGGCGGCAGCGCCAACGGCAAGGTGATCTACACCATTAGTTATCAGTAGCCGCTAAGGCTCAGACGGCAAATTTAGCCCCACCGACTTTCTGACGTGGGGCTCCTCCCATGCCCGGAAATTTCCCACGCCGATACTCACGTTATGGTATCCACTCATCAGTCGCTGCTCAGTGCGCCCTCGCAAAGTGATTAAATAAAACGCATTAAGTGTGTGGTTATTGATTTTGCTCAATCACATAACCTAAAAGTTATAATAATCATAACTAAAAAATCATACCAGGCTGGCTATTGCGCAAGGGAAATACTATGGATACGGTTTTACTCATCTCGGGCTTTCTGGTGCTCACCGCAACAATCGTTCTACTGGTTAAACGTTACGATACCCGTACGGTGCTTATCGGTTCCGGCATATTGCTATGTCTGATCTCACTGTCCCCCCTCAGCGCCTTTGAGGCCTTCTCCGCCCGGATGACTACCGGCGCGCTGATCCAGTCGATTTGCTCGAGCATGGGTTTCGCCTTCGTGATGAAATACACCCGCTGCGATTTACATCTGGTCAAGTTGCTGACCCGCTCCATGAAACAGCTCGGGGTCTTTCTGATCCCAATGGCGGTACTGGTGACTTTTTTTATCAGTATCGCCATTCCTTCCGCCGCCGGGGTTTCCGCCGCGGTCGGCGCGACCCTGATTCCGCTGCTTATCGCTTCGCGCATCCATCCGGCGATTGCCGCCGGCACCATTATCACCGGTACCATCGGCGCTACGCTCAACCCGGGTATTGCCCATAATGCGCAGATCTCCGCCATCGCCAAACAGGAGATCATCGATTTCGTTATCTACCATCTGCCGCTGTCGGCAGGTGTGATGGCGATTGGCGCTATCAGTCTGACACTGGTCGCGATCGTCAAAAAAGAGACGGCTCTGACGCCGGAACAGATGCTGGCCGCCCGGGAAGTGCCGCAAAAATCCACCCGGCCGGCCAGTGAAGTGGACGAGATCGTGGTGAAACCGCTGTGGGCGCTGGCGCCCTTTATCCCGGTTCTCCTGCTGTTGCTGTCCAGCTTTAACTTACCGGGCGCCACCAAACTGAGCGTGCCCACCGCTATGATCCTCGGGGCGCTGTATGCCCTGCTGGTCACTCGCTGCAACCCGAAGAACATCACGACTGAATTCTTCAACGGTATGGGCTCATCCTACGCCAATATCCTCGGCATCATTATTGCCGCCGCAGTGTTCATTGAAGGGCTGAAAGTGTGTGGACTGATGGACAGTTTCATCCACTTGCTGATTGATAAACCCGATTTTGCCCGCTGGGGCGGTTCGATTGGTCCGTTCATTATGGGCATCGTCACCGGTACCGGCGATGCCACGGCTTTCGCCTTCAATGAGGCGGTCACCCCGTCGGCCAGTAAGTTTGGATTTTTACCGGAAAATCTCGGCGCTGGCGTGATGTATGCCGCCTGCGTGGGCCGCAATATGTCGCCGCTGGCGGGCGCTACTATCGTTTGCGCCGGGCTGGCCTGCGTGAATCCGCTGGAAGTGGCAAAACGCACGGCGCCGGGCATGATCGCCAGCGTACTGGCCATCGCCCTGATTTGGATGGGAATAGCGTAAGAGGATGTCACCACTATGAAGTCAATTGATGCACAAAAATTAGTTGAATGGCGCAGAACCTTTCATCAATTTCCTGAGCCAGGCTGGGAAGAGTTTGTCACTACCGGTACGCTGATCCCCCTGCTGCGTGAAATGGGGCTGGAAGTCAAAGCCGGTCCGGCAATTATTTGCCGGGAAAGTATTCTCGGGCGCAATGTCAAACAGGTCGAAGCCGCTATCGCCACCGCCAGGCAGCACGGCATCTCTCAGGATCTGCTGGATGAAATGGACGGTCTGACGGGATGTATGGCGATACTCGATAGCGGCAGACCGGGACCAACATTTGGTTTCCGCTTTGATATTGATTGCGTCTATGTTCAGGAGTCCTGCGAAGCAAGCCACCTTCCCCATCAGCAGGGATTTCAGTCGCGTCGGTCGGGGCTGATGCACGCCTGCGGTCACGATGGCCATACCGCCATCGGGCTGGGGGTGGCCGCCTGGCTTATCGCTAATCGCGACGCGCTGCGCGGCAAATTCAAACTCATTTTCCAGCCAGCGGAAGAAGGCGTGCGCGGCGCCCGGCCGATCTGCGACAGCGGCGTACTGGACGATGTGGATTATTTCATGGCCCTGCACCTCGGCTGTAACCTGAAAAAAGGCCAGGTGTTGCTCGACCCGCAGGATTTCCTGTGTACCACCAAACTGGATATCCACTTTCAGGGCGAGCCGGCCCATGCCGGATCGGACCCGGAAAAAGGCCATAACGCGCTGGCCGGCGCCTGCCTGGCCGCCTCACAAATTCTCGCCGCGCCGCGCCACAGCGCCGGGATGTCGCGAGTCAATATCGGCGTTTTGCGCGCCGGCGAAGGGCGCAATGTGATCCCCGCCAGCGCGGAAATGCAAATTGAAGTCCGCGGCCAGAGCGCGGCTATCGCCGAATATCTTGTTGATTATGTTGATCGCTGCGTTCAGGGGGCCGCCCTGATTCACCAGCTCAGCGCCAGTACGGTAAAAACCGGCGAGGCGGTGGATTTCCGCAACGATCGGCAGATGATCGATGTGCTGCAACAGGTGATCGACCGCCATCCGGAACTGTCCAGCGTCAGCGCCTCGACTGCCGGTAGCGAAGACGCCTCATTAATGGTGCGTCGGGTTCAGGAACACGGTGGTAAAGCCATCTACTTCATTGTCGGCGCCGATCAGCCGGCGGGCCACCATAAAGCGAAATTCGACATCGCCGAAGAGGCGCTATCCATTGGCCTGACGCTGTTCAGCGAAGGGCTGCAGACCATTCTGGCAGCGCCGGACCAGCATTAACCCAGGGAACGGCAGCCGCTGCGCTGCCGCTTTTAACCTCTGTACCTGAAGGAAAAATAATGAAAAAAATCCTGCTTAGTTGTCTTATCGGCACCGCCCTGCTGACCAGCCCGCTTTCGCTGCTCGCCAAACCCGGCGTCACCCTGTTTGCTACCGGGGGGACTATCGCGGGTAAAGCGAGTTCGGCCAAAGAGGCGACGGAATATAAGGCGGGAGAATTAAGCGTCGGGCAACTGGTTGCCGCCGTGCCGGCCTTAAACGAGGTGGCGACAATTTCCGGCGTCCAGATAGCCAACGTTCCCAGCGGGGATATCGACCAGCAAATTCTGCTGGCGCTGACGAAAAAAATCACTGACACCCTGCAACGGGCAGATCAGTCCGGCGTGGTGGTCACCCACGGCACGGACACCCTGGAAGAGACCGCGTTTTTCCTTGATTTAACCGTCAAAAGCCCGAAACCGGTGGTTGTCGTGGGCGCCATGCGCCCGGCAACGGCGATCAGCGCCGATGGCCCGATGAATTTATTGCAGGCGGTAACGCTGGCCAGTAGCGACAGCGCCCGGGATCGCGGCGTACTGGTGGCTTTTAACGATCGTATCGCCTCCGGTTTTTATGTATCGAAAACCAACGCCAACGTCACCGATACCTTCAAAGCCACAGAACCCGGGTATCTCGGCAGCTTTGTCAAAGGCCAGCCGTGGTTTTATTACTCCCCCGCCCAACCGTCTGATAAGCCATTCTTTGACGTCAGCCAGAAAACCAGCCTGCCAAAAGTGACGATTTTGTACGCCCACCAGGAACAGGATCCAGCGCTGCTGGAAGCGGCGGTGAACGCTGGCGCTCAGGGGATCGTCATTGCCGCCGCCGGTAACGCCGCGGTACCTGTCAGGGCGAACGCCGCCATCGAAAAAATCATGGCTAAAGGCGTGCCGGTAGTGCTTTCCACCCGTACCGGTAATGGCTATACCTCAATGCGCACCGACGGTTCCCGGCACGGCATTGGTTCAGGTATTTATAACCCGCAGAAAGCCCGCATCCTGCTGATGCTGGCGCTGGCCGAAACCCGGGATATGGATAAGATACGCGGTTATTTTGACCACTAACCACGGCTGCGCCTGAAAACCTCAGGCGCAATCTCAGACCGGTTGAGAAAACCGATCGGCCGGCGGTTGATGAGCGCGAATAAACTCGATATAGGCCTGGACGTCGCTGTCGACATTCTTTTTGGTAAAGCAGGCTACGGTACTCTGAATACGCGGTAAAAATTCGCGGTACTCAATGCCTTCGCTGTGTAGCAGCGGAAAGGCGCTGACCAGGCTGACGCCCAGCCCCTCTTTAACAAAGATACAGGCGGTCTCCAGGTCGGAGACTTCAGCGATTTGCTCGGGGCGGGCTGAGGCTTTATTCAGCGCCCGGTCGAGCAGATTGCGGCCAATATTGTGTTTTACCAGCGCGATAAATTTTTGCTGGTGCAGATCTTCCGCGCGGATCTCCTCTCTGGCGCACAGCGGGTGGCCGAGCGGCAGCGCGCAGATGATCTGGGTTTTGCGAATCGGTATCTGGTTGAAGTTATAGTTGTAGTTTTCTGCGATCGCATCGGCGATAGCGACATCCGCCTCATCCCGGGCGATAGACTGCAAAATCTGTTCGCTGCGCACAATTTCCAGATAGATATGCAGGCTGGGGTGTTCGCGCATAAACTGCGCGGTCATCTGATTCAAAAAACCGTAGGCGATAGTCGGCGGCACCAGTACCCGAAACTGCCGTTTACGCTCCCGCTGCCGAAACTGGCTGAGCCGGGAAAAAGATTCGGCGATAAGCCCAATCTCCTCGTACAGCAGTAGCGCATCAGCGCCGGGCGTTAAGCGGTTATTCTCCCGGTGAAACAGCGTCCGCCCACAGCGCTCCTCAATCTGATTCAGCGCCCTGCTCACCGCTGGCTGGGAAACCCCAAGCCGTTCGGCGGCCGCGGTGACGCTGCCGGTATCAATGACGGTCTGGATGATTTCCAGATCGCGCAGTGTGGCCCAGCCGCCAGACCAGGAAGCGCGTTTGATATCATTTGTCTTTGCCGATTTCTTCATAACGACCCACGGTGTCCGGACATCTACGGGTAAATCACAACCCCGAATAGTATACGGCGTTTTGATTCAATCAGTTAACAAACCCGCACATAATGAATTTCATTTTGCGACCGGCAGATCGGCATAGCGCGTCGTCCAGGCCGGGGAAAGCATCTCACGCTTCATTGACCACGGCTGTTGAATCCCCTGTCCGGCAAACCATATGGTTCCCCGCCCGGACTGATTCAACTGGTCAATCACCGCCATTAGCGCCGCGCTGTTAGCCCGCGGCGGCGCACTGTCGAACAGGCTAAGCTGCGCCACGCCCTGGCTGTAGAAATCGCTGAGCATGACGCCCGCCTTCATATAACGGTGGCCATCAACCCAGATGCGCAGCAGGGCTTCCTGCGCCAGCCGGATAATATCCCGGGTATCATCAGAGGGGGTGATGAATTGCCCCGATTGCTGATTGCTGTAGAACACCTCTCCCTCCGCGTGAGGACTGGTACGTAAAAAGACGCTGACCTGCCGGCAGAACTGGTGCTCCTGCCTTAATTTCACCGCGGCGCGTTCCGCATAGCAACACACCGCCTGGCGCATTTCTTCAAAGCGGGTTATCCGGTGGCTGAATGAACGGCTGCTGATAATCTGCTGTTTGGTCGGCGCGAACTCCTCCAGCCCGAGACACGGTTCGCCGCGCAACTCGCGCACTGTTCTTTCCAGCACCACGTTGAAATGTTTGCGAATCACCCATGTTGAGCTTTCCGCCAACTGGAGCGCCGTTTCAATGCCCATCAAATTGAGTTTCTTGCTGATGCGCCGTCCAACACCCCAGACCTCTGCCGCCGGCACCTGCGCCAGCAATTTACGCTGTCGCCCGCTGTCGGATAAATCGACCACGCCACCGGTTTGGGGCCACTTTTTAGCCGCGTAGTTAGCCAGTTTCGCCAGCGTTTTCGTAGGCGCGATCCCGACGCCAACCGTCAATCCGGTGTACTGCGCCACCCGCTCGCGCACCTGATGGCCAAAATCACGCAGAGCAACACAGCGGCTGACGCCGGTCAGATTCATAAACGCTTCATCGATGGAGTAAATTTCCAGCGCCGGCGCCATCTCTTCGAGGATTTGCATGACCCGATGGCTCATATCGGCATATAAGGCGTAATTGGAGCTAAAAACCTGCACCCCGCGGCGATACAGGTCATCGCGAATTTTATAAAACGGTTCGCCCATGTTTATTCCCAGCGCTTTTGCCTCCCCGGAGCGCGAAATAATGCATCCATCGTTATTTGACACCACCACCACCGGCCGCCCCCGCAGGTCCGGGCGAAAAATCCCCTCGCAGGAGGCGTAAAAACTATTGACATCCACCAGCGCGAACATGGTTATTTATGTATTTTCAGAGTGTGGGTCACGACGCCAAAGACCTCCAGGGTTTCCGGCGTCACGGGGATCGGCGCATAACTCGTATTGCGCGGCAGCAGGCACAGCGTCGGACGGGTACGCAGCTCCTTCACAGTAAACTCCCCCTCCACGGCGGCAATCACAATATCGCCATGCTCCGCCCGCAAAGAACGATCCACCACCAGCAGATCGCCATCGCCAATACCGGCGTCGATCATCGAATCGCCGCTGACTTTAATGAAATAGGTCGCGCTGGGGTGCCTGATCACCAGTTTGTTCAAATCGAGCCGCTCTTCGATGTAGTCCTGCGCCGGGCTGGGAAAACCGCACGGCACCCGCTCAAGAAATAGCGGTAAGCAGATGATTTGATTAAGTTCAGAGGGAAGTACCACTTGCATAATAGACTATCTTGCCAATGACTGTATATAAATACAGTATTATCATCTGGCAGGAATGATCAAGACGCTTTTCAGACGTTTCCAGGAACCCTCTGACATAGCGGGAAATTTAGTTCCGCGGCCAGCCGAAAACGCCGACGGGCCCGGGGCATTACACTTTCAGTACATCAGTACCCGCCCCAGCGCGTACTGCTGGCACCACATTTTTTTATAGTCTGCCGTCGGTTTACCAAAGGAATAACGCATCGCTTTGCCGCTCTGCTGGCACTCCTGCGTAGCCCGGTTGATGTTGACCCATGTCAGCACCGTTCCCGGCGACAAATGCTTCAGCGTGAGATCCAGTCCGGTACAGATATAGTCATAATTTATCCACTGCGGGCTTTCGGCGCGCATCACCAGATGATAAGCGCACGGCTCCCCCTTCATAAACAGTACCTGCCCCCACAGGTGGCGGGAAAACGTCGACAGATAGGCTTTATGCTCTTCCAGACCCGCTAAAGGAACGCCCCAGCGGCGATAAAACAGCTCGGCATAAATATCCGTTAATTCAGAGGGCGAGAATGTCCCGACATCGCGAATTTCTCCGCCCTGTTCCAGGAAAGTACGTAACTCGCGTTCACGGTTTTTCCTGAACTTACGGTTAAAAGCGTTGATATCCCGGGCCAAGCAAATCGCCCTGCCGGCGTTAATGCGCCATGTGCCGTTCAACAGATGCTCCCGGTGAAGATCAGAGAGGATCCGGCATTTCCAGGGCAATACCAGTCGGGTGCCGTTGCGCACCGGCAAAATCAGCTCATCCCGGGAGATGGGGAATTTACAGTCCCGCGTCAGGTGTGCGGTTTTACTGTCGCCGGCAATATGCCGGTTGTCCCATACGCTGATGGCGGCGGTCACATTCCCCTGCGCATCAGTACGGCCAAAGTAGCGGGTGTGGATCCTGAGCTCCTGCTCCTGCCAGGCTAAAACCCCCGGGTGTGTGGACAGGTTACCGCCATAGCGCTCCCAACAGGTCTGATAGATAGCAGGCGTGATTTCTTCGAGACCGCAAAATTTTTTCAGCATTATTGTCCATCATCCATCATGCTTTGGTCAGAAAACGGGCTGTCCCTGGCGAGGCGATATCTTTCATCTCCTGGCCTGCCGTACAGCACGAGAGTTCCATGTCCGTCCTGCGCATCTCTACGAGGAATATCCGCGTCAGATAGCCCGACACAGCAACAGAAACCCCTGGCGGCCATCATGAACCATCGATCTTAACGTTTTCTTAAGGCGTTACCGGCGGGCAGAGAAATCATCATCCGTGAGCGATAAGCGGCGTTTTTCAGGCACAAAAAAGGCGATTGCCTGAACAATCGCCGTTAAGGAAATACGGATAGTGGTGAGATAATTGTGGGCCGCGCCCGCTTAGCGATATAGTCTTATTTGCGCGTCGGCTATTCCCAGCGCTGCCTGCCAGGATTGCAGAGTTACCAATGCCAGTCGGGAGATTCCCGCATAAAACGGGTGTTGTGCCGAATCAATCATCAGCGTCAGAAAGCGGTATCCCCACGGCAGAAGATGCTCACCCAGTAACTCAGCCAGCAATTGCGGTTTTTCCTCCGCCGCCCAGGCGACCAGCAGCATCAGCAGACCGAAGTGATCTTCCGGCTCTTTACCCTCTGTCATACCGGCAATGTCATTCTGGCGCATCCACTGGCGCAAACGGAGAGTCGACTCCCCGAAAAGCACGCTTTCTTCATCGGTATACACCGATCCCCATGGCGGCGCGGGCAGCGCGTCCGGGCCGATAAAAAGACGCTGATAAGCCTCGTCATAACTTTCTTCGCTGACCTGAATTAACTGGTGGTGAATGGCATCCAGGGTCTGCGGATCGCCTCCCCACTCCGCCAGCCAGTCACGCGTCTGCATATAGCGGATAAGGGCGCTGACATCGTCATGTTCCGCAGAGCGATAAAACAAAATGCCTAATATCCTGGCCTGCGCTGCAATCTTATCGATTAGATTGTCCTGACTCATGGCAAATCCTGATGTTGAAAGGGCCCGGAAACGGGCCCTGAAGAGAACGATAACTGAAACTATAACAGGCCCACGGTCATATGCAGACCGTAGAATAATCCCCGGCCCAGCAGTTCCCCGACCACGACAAACAACAGCGCCACGCAAAGCATCGCCACACCCGGTTCCTTCCCTTTTAACAGCGGAATAAACCAGATAGCCAGCGCGGCGATCAGTAACACCACGCGCCACGACATGATAGCGCCATAGTCCGGAACCAGCGCGGATGCCTGATGCAGCGAGGTCTGAATCGTCGCCAGCTCACTGCTTTGCAGCAGTACCGCGATAACGCTCAGCACTACCGCTGCGCAAGAAATCGCGGGCAGCGTAAGCGGTGAACGGAAACGGAATCCGGCGAAGCGCAGCAGGAAGCCCCCCAGTAACGGGCCGCCAATCAGCGCCGTGAGGAAAAAGTGCGCCGTCGTCCAGCCGCTGTGCCAGGTCGGCACGGTATCGATGGAGTTATAAACCCGCGCCATCATCCAGACAAACACCACGCCCAGCACCATCGTGACGCTCATCCACAGCCGGCTCGCCGCCGCCGGTAGCTTATTGAGTACGCTGAGCAGCCACCAGAAACCGCCCGCCGCAAAGAACAGCGAACCGCTGGCGATTTCATTACTTAACGCCGATGACCCAACGCGATTAAGCGAATTAAAAGCCCGCAGCGGCGAGCCGAGGTGAATCACGGAGGCGATAAACCCCAGCCCCATCAAGATCCATAGCCCGAGCATGGCCCATAACACCCGCTGACGCTGCTGCTGATTGCCGCTCTGAGTCAGCAGCGCGCAGGACATAACTATAAATGCGCCGACCACGCACTGGCCAAAAACCGTAAAAATCACCAGCGGCCACTCTAACCATCCGTTGCCCATGTTATACCTCCTTAGGATTCGCCAGATAGCCCGTCTTGTCGCCCGTCGGGCGGCTGTTGGCATTGGGCTTGATGACCAGACAGGGTCTGGTGAAACGGGATGCCGGTAATGGCGCAACCTGATCGAGCGTTCCATACTTCTCGCGCAGCTCATCGATGGGACCGAAATCCATCGCCCGCAGCGGGCAGGATTCCACGCACATTGGCTTTTGCCCCTCGGCGACGCGGGAATAGCAGCCGTCGCACTTCGTCATGTGACCTTTGCTGGCATCATACTGCGGCGCGCCGTAAGGACAGGCCATATGGCAGTAGCGGCAGCCGATACACACCTCTTCATTGACGACCACAAAGCCATCTTCGCGCTTATGCATCGCCCCGGTCGGACACACTTTGGTACAGGCGGGATCTTCACAGTGGTTGCAGGAGATCGAAAGATAATAGGCAAACACATCGTGATGCCAGGTATTACCGTCTTTCTGCCATGCGCCGCCGGCGTATTCATAAATTCTCCTGAAATTCACTTCAGGCGTCAGGTCTTTATAATCTTTACAGGCCAGCTCGCACGTTTTACACCCCGTGCAGCGCGCTGAATCAATGTAGAAACCATACTGAGTTGTCATTAGCTAATCCCTTATGCCTTTTTAACTTCAACAAGGTTGGTGTGCTGCGGGTTACCTTTCGCCAGGGGCGAAGGTCGCTGGGTCGTGACAACGTTCATACTGCCGCCATGGTCGATTTTTTTACCGTCTGGCTCATACCACGCCCCTTCACCCATCGCCACCACGCCGGGGATAATTCTTGGCGTCACCTTCGCGCTGATATGGATCTCGCCGCGATCGTTGAACACGCTGACCAGATCGCCATTTTTTATGCCGCGCGGTTCAGCATCGATAGGGTTGATCCACATCTCCTGCAGACAGGCGGCCTTAATCACATCAACGTTGCCGTAGGTGGAATGCACCCGGGATTTGTAGTGGAAGCCGCAAAGCTGCAGCGGGAATTTTTGCGTCAGCGGATCGAGATGGCTTTCAAAACCGGGCGAATACACCGGCAGCGCGTGGATCACATCCCCTTCCGGAAGCGTCCAGGTTCTCGCCATCTCCGCCAGCCGTTCAGAGTAAATTTCAATCTTCCCTGACGGAGTTTTCAGCGGATTTTGCTCGGGGTCTTCGCGGAACGCTTTATGCGCCACAAAGTGCCCGCGGGGATCCATCATTTTGAAAATCCCCTGCTTCTGGAATTGTTCAAAAGAAGGCAGATCGGGAATATTGTTAGCTTTGGTCTTCTCGTAAAGATGGACTAACCACTCTTCCTGGGTTCTTCCTTCGGTGAATTTCTCCTCAACGCCCATACGCCGGGCCACTTCGGTACACATTTCATAAATGTTTTTACATTCGAAGCGCGGCTTGATCGCCTGGCTGGCGAAAATGGCGTAGCCGAGGTTGCTGGTATAACCGTCCATACAGAAATCCATTTGCTCGGAGGCGGTGCAGTCCGGCAGCAACAGATCGGCGTATTTCGCCGATGAGGTCATGTGGTTATCGATCACCACAATCATTTCGCACTTCTTATCGTCCTGCAGGATATCGTGGGTTTTATTGATATCGGAGTGCTGGTTAACCAGCGCGTTGCCCGCGTAATTCCAGATAAATTTAATCGGCACATCCAGTTTATCTTTCCCTCTGACGCCGTCTGCCGTCGCTGTCATCTCCGGGCCGCGCTCAATCGCATCGGTCCACAGGAACACGGAAATACTGGCTTTCACCGGATTTTCCAGCACCGGCATCCGTTCAAAAGGAATCGCGAAGCTCCCCTCGCGCGCCCCGGTATTACCGCCGGAAATGCCCACGTTGCCGGTGAGAATCGGCAGCATAGCGATAGCCCGGGCGGTTAACTCGCCGTTGGAATGGCGCTGCGGTCCCCAGCCCTGGCAGATATAGGCCGGTTTAGTACTGCCGATTTCCCGGGCCAGCTTGATAATTCTGTCGACCGGGATGCCGGTAATATCAGAAGCCCACTGCGGAGTTTTAGCGATGCCGTCATCGCCCTGACCGAGGATATAAGCCTTATAGTGCCCGTTCGCCGGCGCGCCGGCCGGCAGGGTTTTCTCGTCATAGCCGACGCAGTATTTATCGAGGAACGGCTGGTCAACCATGTTCTCGGTAATCAACACATGAGCGATACCGGCGACCAGCGCCGCGTCGGTGCCCGGACGGATAGCGATCCACTCGTCTTCGCGCCCTGCCGCGGTGTCGGTATAGCGGGGATCGATAACGATCATCCGCGCGTTGGAGCGTTCCCGGGCCTGCTGGAGCTGATAAGTAATCCCGCCGCCGCTCATGCGGGTTTCCGCCGGGTTATTGCCGAACAGCACCACCAGACGGGTATTCTCGATATCGGACATACTGTTGCCGTCGCCGGTGCCGTAAGTGTACGGCATCGCACAGCTGATCTGTGCGGTACTGTAAGTACCATAGTGGTTCAGATAACCGCCGACGCAGTTCATCAGCCGCGCCACCGGAGAGTTTGCCGGCGGCCACGAACGCGCCACCGTACCGCCCAGCGCCCCGGTACCGTAATTGAGGTAAATGGCCTCATTGCCATACTCTTTGATGATTCTTTTCAGATTGTCGCTGATTAAATCAAAGGCCTCTTCCCAACTGATTTTTTTGAATTTCCCTTCACCACGTTTGCCGGTTCTCAGCATCGGATACTTCAGGCGATCCGGGTTGTAGACCCGGCGGCGCATTGAGCGACCGCGCAGGCAGGCTTTCACCTGGTGAGTACCGCCGTAGATGTCATCACCGGTGTTATCGGTTTCAACATACTTAATTTCCCCGTCCACGACGTGCATACGCAGCGGGCAGCGACTACCGCAGTTTACGGTACAGGCGCTCCAGACAATTTTTTCTTCCGCGGGCGAGAGCGCCGCGCCGGGTTGCGCGCAGGCTATTCTGGAAAACGGTAGGCTGAAGGCGCCGCCCACCGTCGCCAGACCACCCAGCGTGGTGGCCTGCATCAATTTTCGGCGGCTCACCGTGGAGTGGAGTATTTTTTTTGACATCTTATCATCAGACATGCTCATGAATTGCTCCTGACCGTGCGGGGCATTTTCCCCTGGTGGATATCCTTAATTACAGCGTTAGCAGAATTGTTAGTTATTTATAGTAGAATTCCCTGTGCATAACATCCTATAGAAGCTAAAAGGCGATATTGTTTGAAATCAAATTAAGCAAAAAAAATAACATCAGCGATTCTTAATTTTAAATATCAAGTGAAAAACATGACATCAGCCAGGAAAAATTCTTAGCCATTTTCACATGGCATAATATTAAGGATAATTGCAAATGTTATTTTTTCGTGTCTATAAAAACGCCTTCAGGCGCTGTTTTTGAGATCTTGACAGCGATTGAAAAAGCTAATAATCAACACCATCATCTAAATTTATAACCTTTAAAATCAATAAGTTATAAATAAAACACATAAAGAAAAAATTTAACTATCAGCAGATGGCGTTTACCCCGCCAGGGATACAAAACCACAACTTTCAAATGAAAATAATTATCATCTAAAACCAGGATAAAATTCCCTTTCATTCCACAGGCCGATGTGGATCACAAATATCAGCACAATATCAAAGGTTATACTGACGCATAAAAAGCAAACTTCCCCGGGTCGCAAAGTGAGTATTTTTTTAGCAATTCGTTATATATAAAATTATATCACGATTAATTTCCTCCACTACTCCTCAGGGAGTATTCGACAATATTTTCAGTAAACATCACCACCATTTCAGCGAATTTGTGGCTAATATCACGAATAAGCACTTGCCGACACAGGGGGCTCTGCAGTTGGAAATTCCGCTCCGCCGGGAAAGAGATCCGGGCGCGCGTTGGCGGCCAGCCTGGAGATGCGCATCAACGCCGCCCTGCGCGGCGTTGGTCTGACATACGTGGCGAAAGATACAGTGTGGATCTGCTGAAGTGCGGAAGATGGGTGTGAACCCTTTCCGGGTTTCTATCTCTACTATCCGGGCCGTAAACAGCACACTCAGGCGTTTTCTCTGCTGCTGAATGCGCTGATAGCCGGGCGGAAGCCAGGATCGCCGTCCGGGAATTTAAATCAGTAGCTGTAACCCGGTTTTTTCACCAGATAATCAGCCTGTCCCATAATCTGCGGGTCATAAACCTCTTCTTTCCAGCGATCCGCCGCCACATCAATCATTGCCACAGACAAGGCTTCCTCTTTCGAACCAAAATGATCTTTCAGGATTTGACACATCTGCGCGGCGATAGTCTGTTTCTCTTGATCGCTCAATTCACGGGGAAAATACTTAATTTCGATATGCGGCATGAAGCTGGCTCCGGTTTACAATTCAACGTGGTATCACAGAAACTAGCATAGCGTGGAATGAAAATCGTGCCGAATTCCTGTCGCTGCGGTATATACCCTGAATAATTCAGGACCGCGACGCAAAGTCCCCCGGGAGCTTACCGCGGCCCGCGATCGGCAAAAGTGCATGGCTGGCCCGGGCCAGATAACCCCCTTTTATGCTACTCTACTGTTCCTGCGTTACCCGCGATACCATCCTGACGAGTGAAGAAACTGCATGCCGCGCGATAACCTGAACGATCTGGAAGCCTTTGTTACCGTCGCCAGAGAACAGAGTTTTACCCGGGCCGCCGCGCTGCTGGGCGTCTCTCAGTCGGCCTTAAGCCATACCATGAAAGCCCTGGAGGCGCGCCTCGGGGTTCGCCTGTTGCGCCGCACTACGCGCAGCGTTTCAGTAACCGATGCCGGGGAGCAACTGCTCAACAGCCTGGGGCCGCGGATTGATGAGATTAAACAGGAGCTGAATGCCCTGCTCGACATGCGCGACAAGCCGGCCGGTACCGTACGTATTACCGCGACGGATTACGCCATCACCCATGTCATCTGGCCCAGGCTGGCGGCGGTGCTGCCGGAATACCCGGATATCAATGTCGAGCTCATTATTGACTACGGCCTGACGGATATTGTCGCGGAACGCTATGACGCGGGCGTGCGTATGGGAGAACAGGTTGCCGACGGGATGATTTCGCTGCGAATTGGCGCGGATATACGCTTCGCCGTCGTCGGCGCGCCAGCCTATTTCGCTACCCGTCCGGCGCCGCAAACGCCTCAGGAATTGCTGGAACACAACTGCATCAATCTGCGCCTGCCAACCCACGGCGGCATACACGCCTGGGAATTCGCCCGGGATGGCCGGGAAATAAAAGTGCGCGTCACCGGGCAAGCGGTGTTTAACAGCAGTAACCAGATGCTGGCCGCGGCCCTGAGCGGTATCGGACTTGCCTGGGTGCCGGAGGAAATGGCGGCGCCTTACCTGCGCGAGGGGAAATTGATTCGCGTACTGGAACCCTGGTGCCCGCTCTGGGACGGCTACCATCTTTACTATCCGAGCCGCCGCGAACTTTCCAGAGCCTTTACGCTTGTAGTGGATGCGCTACGCTACCGCCGTTGAGGCCGCAAATAAGATAAAGAGGGCGCCAGAACGGCGCCCTCTTTCGCTCAACCAGAAAGAAATCTATTATTTAAATACTTCAGCAACAGCCTCAAAGTTCGGACCATGCTCACGGGCGGCAATAATCACATAATATTTTCCGCCTTTTTCATCCGCCAGTTTTGATAACTTTTCATGTAAATCAGTCGGCGAACCAATTTGACCACCAGAGGCCCCCACAGAAACATTACCAATATAAGTCAGTTTAAAATGATGCGCTTCATCCTTAGAGATCAGATCCGCTGCAGAGGCACTAAACGCAGCAAAAGACGCCAGTAATGCAGAAGTCACCAATAGCTTTTTCATCATGTTATCCTTTCATTGTTTGTTTTGCTCAGAGAGTATAGAACAGGTTTTTTAAAGTTGCCCGAATTATTCATTTACTGAATGAATAACCGCAGCAAGTGTGAAAGAAAACATTTAAAATCAATAAATATCAACATGTTAATGATTTTCAGCGTCGGTCGAGCGAAAGCGCCCCCGGGCCAGTGACCGCCAGCAATAAGAAACCACCGGCAATACTCACATTCTTATAAAAATTAATCATATTGCCGGTAACCGCGTCACCGGTCATATTCCAGTAGCTATGGCCAATAAAGGCGGTCGCTAATGTATAGAAGACAAAAATAACCGCCAGAGGACGAGTAAAGAAGCCAATGACGATCAGAATCGCCGCCACTACCTCCATGAGCACCGCAATAACCGCGGCCACTTCCGGGGCCGGCGTACCCAGCGTCGTCATATACTGAACCGTACCGCTGAACCCGGTCATTTTTGGAATGCCAAAAATGATAAACAAGGCAATAAGCGCCAGCCGGGCAATTAACAGCACCAGCGGCTTCGCGCCGCCAAAATCGAAATAGCGTAAACTGTTCATATTACAACCTGCTCTTAAATAAGGAAATCACCATTAAAAACGTAATACATAAACGGCGGGCTCGCCAGGCAGGTCTTTACTACAGAATAAAATTTTACTGCGTGCGCTGAATCGTTTCTGACCCGCTGGACAGCGGGTAAAGCGGAGAGAAAACGGCTGCGTGGACACAAAAAAATCAATCATGGCAGATAACACTCTGCCCGGTTCGCTGTGGCGCGGTTAAATCAGGTCTGCGGCTCCTCCTGCGCAGCATGCTTTAACAGCCGGTAAAGCTCGTCTTTGATTCTGAGCTTGTCGCGCTTCATGGCCGCCACCTTGTCGCAATAGCCGCTACCATCGGCATGCTCCAGGCGGGAAATTTCGGAATCAAGGTGTTGGTGTTTATCAAACAACGATCTGAATCGGGGATTGGCGTCTTTCAGTTCAGTGATGAGATGGCGAAATTCTGGGAACATATAAAAACACTCCTTCTCAGCATGATGTCCACGCCCTGTTATGGTTAACATCTTCGCGCCGGAAAGTCATGACGAAAACGCCGAAATGAGGCCGCGATCAAAGCGACCGTCCTGTGGCGTGGCAGGTATTGGGCAAATAAAAAGAGTATGCTGGCGGAAATCAATCATATGGAGAAGACAATGGAACAGTTTCCCCCTGCCGCGACGCCGCCGCAGGTTCCGCTGGTTGGCGTCGGCGTACTCATATTTCGCGATGGTCAGTTGCTGCTTGGCCGACGTCGGGGTAGTCACGGCGCGGGTAGCTGGTCGGCTCCCGGCGGGCATCTGGAGTTTGGGGAGAGCGTGGAACACTGCGCGCGCCGCGAAGTTTACGAAGAAACCGGCCTGCGCCTGGATACCGTGCTTCCCGGCCCGTGGACCACCAGTCTTTTTCCCGAAGACAAAAAACATTACGTCACCCTTATCACCCGGTCATGGAGCGATGAGGGCGCGCCTCAGCGTCGGGAGCCGGAAAAATGCGACGGCTGGCAGTGGTTTGCGCTACAGGCGCTGCCCGAGCCGCTTTTTCATCCGCTGGCGCAATTAATCGCCGCCGTCGGCCTGCCGGGGTTAGAGCAACTGGCGATCCGGCCTGCGCAAATTAAGTGACATCGTCACATTAATCCGGTGACGGATAAATTCATTAGCCGCCCGGGGTAAATGTCCTTTAAAGTGATGGCGCTGTGCCCCTGGCAACGACAAGGAACTGATATGAATCTTGAAGAGATTATTCGCAACCGCTACACCTGCAAAGCCTATGATGAGTCCCGCAAAGTCACGCCTGACCAGAAGCGGCAACTGATGGAGCTGCTGCGTCTGAGCCCGTCTTCGGTTAATTCCCAGCCCTGGCACTTCTTTGTTATCGATACGCCGGAAGGGAAAGCGCAAATACTCCCGGCCTTCAGCGAGGCCAATGCCGCGAAAATCGACAAATCCGCCCTGACCGTGGTGTTCACCACCCGTACGGAAATTGATGAAGCGCACCTTAACCACCTGCTGGCGCAGGAACAACAGGACGGGCGCTTTATCAATGACGACGCAAAGTCTGCCCAGGATACCGGGCGCCGCTATTTTGTCAACCTCAACTCCGACTCAGTCGAAAAGCAGCGTAACTGGATGGCGCGCCAGGCCTATATTTCGCTGGGTTTCCTGCTGCTGGGCGCCGCCGCCCTCGGGATGGACGCCACGCCGATCGAAGGTTTCACGCCGCCGGCGATGGATAAAGCGCTGGGTCTGGAGGAAAAAGGCTTAACCAGCGTGGTGGTTGCAACGGTCGGGTTCCGCGGCGAGGGGGATTTCAACACCGGACTGCCAAAATCTCGTCTCCCGCAGAGCGAAGTGATTACCCTGCTGTAACCCTTCAGATGGCAGCGCAGGCCGCCATCTGACTGCTGACAAAGGGGAAAAACGCGGTTTTTCCCCTTTGTGCTTAACCGCCGAAAATCCAAAAGTTCATTTGCCTGGTTTTTTCCGGCGATCTCTGCCGGTTCGACGATAACGCATGGTTTATCATCAATCTTATGGCTGCCGCCCGGCAGCCATTCCTCTCTGCGCCAGTGGTTAATCATTAACCGGACTGGCGTTTTTTATCTATCGCTCCCCGGCCGAACCCGACAGTGTTTCCGTTATGTACTGATAAATAAGCCTAAATTCTGAACGACCATTTTTCATCCACTTACAGGATGTTTTGCGTCACTTATCATTTATCGGTAGGATCCCTCGCCGGATTTTTCATACCGCCCGCGAATAATGGCCGGATGAGGGAACGGACGCGCCGCCATAAGCGGCGATGACGGTGGAAAGCCGGATAATACAGATTGATTGATGACAGGGTGACATTAACGTAAATGCAAACAACCAAACACGAAGCGGCGAAGCGCCGCTGGCTGAACGCCCAGGATGCCGGTTATCACAAAGCGATGGGTAACCGCCAGGTACAGATGATTGCCATTGGCGGCGCCATCGGCACCGGGCTGTTTCTCGGCGCCGGCGGACGTCTGCAGGCCGCCGGACCCGCGCTGGCGCTGGTTTACCTGGTATGCGGCATCTTTTCGTTCTTTATTCTGCGCGCGCTGGGCGAACTGGTACTGCACCGCCCGTCCAGCGGCAGTTTCGTCTCCTATGCCCGGGAATTTCTCGGCGAAAAAGCCTCTTATGTCTGCGGCTGGATGTACTTCGTTAACTGGGCGATGACCGGTATCGTGGATATCACCGCCGTGGCGCTCTACATGCACTACTGGGGCGCGTTTGGCGATGTTCCGCAGTGGGTATTCGCCCTTGGCGCGCTGGCCATCGTCGGGACGATGAATATGATAGGCGTACGCTGGTTCGCCGAAATGGAGTTCTGGTTTGCGCTGATCAAAGTGCTGGCTATCGTGATTTTTCTGGTGGTCGGCGTGGTGTTCCTCGGCACCGGCAAACCCCTGGACGGCAATAGCACCGGTTTTCACCTGATCACCGACAACGGCGGGATCTTCCCCCACGGTATCCTGCCGGCTCTGGTTCTGGTCCAGGGCGTGGTGTTCGCTTTTGCCTCCATTGAACTGGTGGGTACCGCGGCGGGAGAATGCAAAGATCCGCAAACCATGGTGCCGAAAGCCATCAACAGTGTTATCTGGCGCATTGGCTTGTTCTACGTCGGCTCTGTGCTGCTGCTGGTGATGCTGCTGCCGTGGAACGCTTATCAGGCCGGTCAAAGTCCGTTTGTCACCTTCTTTTCGAAGCTCGGCGTGCCGTATATCGGCAGTATTATGAATATTGTGGTACTGACCGCGGCGCTGTCCAGCCTCAACTCCGGCCTGTACTGCACCGGGCGTATCCTGCGATCCATGTCGATGGGCGGTTCCGCGCCGCCGTTTATGCAGAAAATGAGCCGCTATCAGGTGCCTTACGCCGGAATTCTGGTGACGATTGCGATTTATGCGGTAGGGGTGTTTCTCAACTACCTGGTGCCGTCACAGGTGTTTGAAATCGTGCTTAATTTCGCGTCGCTGGGGATCATTACTTCATGGGCGTTTATCGTCATTTGCCAGTTAAAGCTGCGCCAGGCTATCAAAGCGGGCAGCGCGCAGGAGGTCAGTTTTAAACTCCCCGGCGCGCCGTTCACCTCCTGGCTGACGCTGCTGTTTCTGGCGGCGGTACTGGTGCTGATGGCCTTTGACTACCCCAACGGCACTTATACCATTGCGTCGATACCGCTGATCGCCACGATTCTGATCATCGGCTGGTATCGGGTGCGCGGGCGAGTCGCCGACATTGCCGACACGGTGTATCAACAGGCGCCGGAACAAACGAACCCGGACACCCCGCGCTAACCGCCTGCGGCAGGGCCAACCCTGCCGCGTTTCACTGCCCGCCGCGCGGGCGCAGAATCGAACGATCGACATCCTCAATTCGGGTGTGGCCGCAAAATGCCATACTGATATCCAGTTCCTTATAGATGATATCGAGAATGCGGCTCACCCCCTGCTCGCCATACGCCCCCAGTCCGTAGATAAACGCCCGGCCAATCAGCGTACCTTTGGCCCCCAGCGCCATCGCCCGCAGTACATCCTGCCCGCTGCGAATACCGCTATCGAGATACACCTCCAGCTTATCGCCCACCGCCTGGACAATCTCTTCAAGCACTGAAATGGTCGATGGCGCGCCGTCAAGCTGACGACCGCCGTGGTTGGAAACCACGATCGCATCCGCCCCGGCCTGCGCCGCCCGTAGCGCATCATCGACCTCCATAATACCTTTAATGATCAGTTTGCCGCCCCAGCGGGCTTTGACCCATTCAACATCATCCCAACTGAGGCGCGGATCAAACTGCTCAGCGGTCCAGGCGCTGAGCGACGAAGTGTCGCTAATATTTTTGACATGCCCGACAATGTTGCCAAAACTGCGCCGCCGGGTGCGCAACATGTTCAGGCACCACGTCGGTTTGGTCATCATATTGAGCATATTGACCAGCGTCAGTCGCGGCGGCGCGGAAAGTCCGTTCTTAATATCTTTATGCCGCTGCCCCATAACCTGTAAATCCGCCGTCAGCACCAGCGCGCTACAACCGGCGTTGCGGGCGCGCTCAATCAGCCGGCCCATAAATTCACGATCGCGCATCATATACAGCTGGAACCAGAACGGGCGCGATGTGGCGGCGGCTACCTCCTCAATGGAGCAGATACTCATGGTGGACATAATGTAGGGAATGCCAAACGCTTCCGCCGCCTTCGCCGCCAGAATTTCGCCATCGGCATGCTGCATACCAATCAGCCCTGTCGGCGCCAGCGCTACCGGCATCGTGACACTGTCACCCACCATCGTGGTGGCCAGGGAGCGATTGGTCATATTCACCAGCACTTTCTGGCGCAACAGGTAATTGTCAAAGTCAGATGTATTGCGGTTGTAAGTCGCTTCCGACCATGAGCCGGAGTCGCAGTAATCCACAAACATACGGGGTACTCTGCGGTAATACACTTTGCGCATATCCGCCACGCAGGTAATCATCCCGAGGTTATACATTTTGTGTCCTTCTCTGTTGTTGTCATCATTTACAACTCCCTTACAAAAACGCAACTACGCGCTCAGGTCAATGACGAAATCAGATAACGGCGCTAAATGTGATCTTTTACGGAAAAATTCTGCAAAATTATATTGTTATGCTGGCTTTACGGGCCAGAGATCGCAGGGATGAGCGGTGTACAGGAAGCGCCACGCCGGGCGGCGTGGCGCGCAAAACGCCGCTTAGGCTTTATCGCCCAGCGCGATGCGGATAACCTCATCAGGACTGGTGGCTTCCTGCTGGCGGCTGGAGGCCTGCTTAACGCTGACGTACAGGGTCTGGCCGTCCGGAGACAGCGCCAGGCTGTTAGGGTGCGTCGGCGCCGTTATGGTTTTGATCGCTTTCAGGGTTTTCGCGTCAATAATACTGACGCTGCCTGCTTCGCGATGTGTCACGTACACTTCATTGCGAGCCGGGTTAAACAGCACCGCCAGTGATTTCGGGACCGCGACTTTATCGGTTACTTTACCGCTGCGGGTATCGACAACCAGCAGATTTTCCGCTTTCGAGTCAGTGACAAACGCCCGGTGGTTGGCGCTGTCGAGGCTGATATTCAGGTACATATGTTCCTGGCCATCGTCCTGCAGCTTGTTACGGGACAGCACTTTGTCCGTTGCGGTATCGATGGTCACAAACTCTCCATCGCCATTGCTGGTATAAATACGCTTCGCCGCGCTATCGAGCGCCAGCCCGGTATTGGCTCTGCCAAGACCGGTAATGGTATTACGCAGGGTCAGGGATTCGCCATCCACCACCCACAGCACGCTATCTTTGCCGAGACCGGAGACATACACCGTATTGGTGGTTTCATCTACCGCCAGTTCGCGGGGCGCCAGCGGACGCTCTTTCTCGGTACGTTTACGCTCGTCCAGCACCAGCCGTCCTTTTACCTGCGCGCTTTTTGCATCGATGGCGGTCACCGCGCTATTGGTGGTATTGCCGAAATAGAGGGTATTGGTTTTGGTGTTGATAGCAGCGCCAAACGGCTTCAGATCGTTATGGATAATCTGGGTGATGGCCAGGGTTTGCGGATCCAGACGATAAACGACGCCGCCTTTATCCAGTGAACGACTCTGGGATGTCGCCAGATACAGCGCATTCTCCTGCGGGCTGAACGCCATCTCATAAGCCCCCTTTCCAACAGGTTCACGCAGCATCGCTTCTGCGGCGCTGGCGCTGAACGTGGTCACGGTGGCGCTGAAGACCAGCGCGCTGGCAAGCAGCGTACGGCAGTGGCGTGCAACAAACAGATTAACAGACGGCATAATGTATTCCTTTCAGTCCATATATTAAATGCATCACATTGAATCCATTTTAAATCCGGCGCTACCTCGTCACCGGTTATCTTTAAAATGATTATGAGAATCATAATCATTTCTTTTAAAGATCGGAAGCGTTTGACATCAAAGCTCAGGCAATAAATATTCACCCAAGATATGATAAGTGTGATCAAGTTAACAATTTAAATGTTTTGTAAAAAGCATTACCATGTAAGCACTATGTTACAAAAAGTGCATGATGCGCTGCCGCTGGTCCCGATGTTATGAAAATTAATCACCTTATACGTTTCCCCCTTCCTCTGTTTCTGCTGCCGGCGATCTTCGCTCCCGGATACAGCGCCCCGCTCTATGCCGCTCAAAATCAACAATCGACGATGATCGTTACGGCAACCCCGGGGGCGGTTTCCGAACTGGATACTCCCGCCGCGGTGAGCGTGGTTAATGGCGACGATATGCGCCGGGCGACGCCGCGGGTCAATCTGTCTGAGGGGTTGGGCGCGGTACCGGGGCTGCAAATCCAGAACCGGCAAAATTTTGCCCAGGATCTGCAGATTTCGATGCGCGGCTTCGGCTCCCGCTCTACCTACGGCGTGCGCGGTATCCGCATGTATGTCGACGGCATTCCGGCAACCATGCCTGACGGCCAGGGGCAGACATCAAATATTGACATCAACAGCATTGACCATCTGGAAGTGCTGCGTGGTCCCTACTCCGCCCTGTACGGCAATGCCTCCGGGGGGGTTATCAATATTGCCAGCCAGACCGGCCGGCAGCCCACCACCCTCGAAGCGGGTACCTGGTACGGTAGCTATGGCTCATGGCGCAATAACCTGAAAATTTCCGGCGCTACCGGGGACGGTACCCGGGCCGGCGATGTGGATTACATGCTGTCCGCCAGCCGCTTTACCACCCAGGGCTTTCGCGATCACAGCGGCGCGCGTAAAAATACCGGTAACGGAAAGATCGGCGTGCGTCTTAACGACGTCAGTAAATTGACGCTCAGTTTCAACAGCGTGGATATTAAAGCTAACGATCCCGGCGGTCTGACCGGGCAGGAGTGGCGCGATAATCCACGCCAGGCGCCGCGCGCCGACCAGTACAATACCCGCAAAACCGTAAAACAAAACCAGATTGGCGTACGTTATGACCTCCAGCCAGGGGCAAATGACGATCTCAGCGCAATGGCCTGGGCCGGCGAGCGGGAAACGGTGCAGTATCAGTCGATTCCCGTCGCCCCACAGCTCAACCCGACCCACCCCGGCGGGGTTATCTCCCTGACCCGCCACTATCAGGGCATCGATACCCGCTGGACACACCGGGACACGCTGTTCAGTCTGCCGGTCAGCTTCACCGCCGGCGTGGACTATGAAACCATGACCGAAAAGCGCAAGGGGTACGAAAACTTTCGCGAACAAAATGGCGTCACGGTACCAGGGGAAAAAGGTAATCTGCGCCGCGATGAGCGCAACCTGATGTGGAATCTCGATCCCTACCTGCAAACCTCCTGGCAATTGACGGACAAACTGAGCTTTGACGCCGGCGTGCGCTATAGCTCTATCTGGTTTGATTCCAACGACCACTACATTACCGCCGCCAACGGCGATGACAGCGGCGATACCCGCTACCATAAATGGCTGCCGGTCGGCTCCCTGAAATATGCCCTGACCGAAAGCTGGAATGTTTACCTTTCCGCGGGGCGCGGATTTGAAACGCCGACCATTAATGAGCTTTCCTACCGCGCTGACGGCCAGAGCGGCCTGAACTTCGGCCTGCAACCGTCAACCAGCAACAATGTGGAAATCGGCAGTAAAACCCGCCTCGGCAATGGGCTGCTTACCGCCACGCTGTTCCAGTCCGACACCGATAATGAACTGGTGGTGGACCAGAGCAGCGGCGGTCGTACCAGCTACAAAAATGCCGGGAAAACCCGCCGCCGCGGCGCCGAGCTGTCCTTCGATCAGCAGTTCGGCTATGACTGGCGGTTACAGATGGCCTGGACCTGGCTGGACGCCACCTATCGCACCAATGTGTGCGGCGCGGAACAGGACTGTCGCGGTAACCGGATGCCAGGTATCGCCCGCAACATGGGCTACGCCAGTTTTGGTTATCAACCGGAGAGCGGCTGGTACGCCGGTGCGGATATCCACTATCTGAGCGACATTGAGGCCAATGACCAAAACACCGCCCGGGCGCCCTCCTGGACCACGGTGGGACTGAATACCGGGTATAAACTGCGAGCCGGCGACTGGCTGCTCGATCTCTTCGGCCGGGCGGATAATCTGTTCGACCGCCAGTATGTCGGATCGGTCATCGTTAATGAGAGTAATGGTCGTTATTTTGAACCGGCCCCCGGCCGCAATTACAGTATTGGCGCCACCATCAGCTATCAGTTTAATTAACGTCAGCGGGCGGGAGATTAATCCCGCTCGTTAATATTTGCTCCGACGCATTATCGCCCTTTTTCACCGCCGCCCCGGCAGATCGGGTCACTGGCTAATAGCTTTGCAAAAATCTATCACGCCCGGATATGCCTTTAATTTTCCTGATCTTTCGGCCTGCCCTGAACGCTACATTCAGTAACGAAAAGCCACTACATCCGCTCAGAGCCCGGCGCTGAAGCGCGCCTGTCGTCAGCGTTTTCGGCCTGCCGGAAACGTCGGTCCCGCCCTGCTGTCTGTATCTGTCCGTCTTCTGGCTGGCGATATAACTGTTGTCCGACGATCGGGAAGACACCTCGCAAAATGGGTTGATGAATCACTATTTTTATTGGCACTTCCTCCGCTATTGCACAAAATAGCGGCGGTGCTCCGTGATATCGGTAATTGGCGATATGTGCTATATTGTAGATATGGTATATATTAGCTATTGCGATAGTAAGGAGTGAACAATGGCTGGCAAACAAAAGGCAACTGACGTCCCCGTGACCGTACTTTGTGTTAGTCCGCAACCGGGCGGGCGACCACCGCAACAAACGGTCATGTACGCAGAGGTGCCTCAGGATCAGGCGGATCGGTATATTATGGTGCAAATCCCCGACACAATGGATACCCGCGATTTTTATCTGGCGCTGGAAAGCGCCATGACCACGCTGGTAAATGTGAAAACGCGCCGCGCGGCGGCAGATCAACCACTTCAGGCGCCGGAGGCGGCGGCGACCCCGGCGTTCAGCCAGCGCAACAGCGACAGACTGAATGGGCTGAAAGAAAGCGTTCTGGCGGACAGCCGCTGGCTGCTGGCCCGGGAGGTCAGCGAACTCACCGGCTCTGGCATCGCGGTTAAAAACCCCAGCGCGGTCCCCAATCGCTGGAAGCGGGCCAAAAAAATCTTCGCCATTCCGCTGGAGGGCAAAGATCTCTACCCGGCCTATGCGCTGGATGAAGGCGGGCAGCCCCTGCCGGTCGTTAAAAAGTTGCTTGAACTGTTTGGCGAGTCAAAGACCCCCTGGTCTCTGGCGTTCTGGTTTGGCTCTCCGAATAGCTGGTTGAGCAATCAGAAGCCGAAAGATTGTCTGGTCGCGCAGCCGGAAGCGGTATATCACGCGGCGCAGCAAGAGCGGGAAGGTCCGCTGCATGGCTGAGCATGAAACGGCCTGCCAGCTTCCCTTCCCTGAACCGCCGGCCAGCGCGCTGATAAAAACCGCGCTCTGGCCGGCCGGGAAACCCATTGAGCGCATCCACTCCACCCGTCTGGCGGGGGCGCTGTTTAACCCCGGCTACGGCAGCGCACGCTTCAGCCCACTCACTCCGGCCCCTGGCGTCACCATTCCCACACTGTACGGGGCGGAAAGTATTGACGTGGCGCTGATGGAAACCCTGCTTCACGATTTACCGCTGCGCTGTGCCGGTCTGGGGGTTGAATTAAGTAAACTCCAGGCGTTGACCCATAGCCAGTTAATCGCCCGCGAGGATCTGGCGCTGCTCGATGTCAATCCGCGCACCCTCAAAAAACTGGGTATCACTCAGTATCAGCTACTCGGCTCCGGCCTGAGGACTGGCCCGACACCCGGCGCTGGGCGGCGCAGTTTTACCGCGATAATCCCACGGCTCAGGGGCTGCGCTGGGCATCGAAACAGCATGGCGACAAAGCGCTGATGCTGTTTGGCGACCGTATTACGCCAGGCAGCCTGCAGCTCAATTTCTCGACGCCCGCGGCCTCATCTCCCGCATTGTATCTTGCGCTGGAAAGGCTGGCGGACGAGATGGCGCTGGCGCTGATACCCGACATCCTGTAGCGCCCTTGCCGGCATGGCGCAGACCGCGCTCAAATACGGGCGGTGTCAGAACGGCGCTGAACAAAGGGAGGTAAAGTTTCATCCCCTGACTGCAAAGTGACAGGCCTCTCCGGGGTATCGTCGTCTCTCCCCAGGCGGGCGGGTACTGTAACGCCCGGTGATTTCCCCTGCGTCTTCTATACTTTTTATTATCTTGTCTTAGCCCGGGAAGCCTATGCCATTAGCTGAATTTCACCGCTCAACCCCCTTTACCATGGGCATCGAACTGGAACTGCAGGTGATTGATCCCCCCGGCTACAACCTGAGCCAAGATTCCAGCGCGCTGATTGATGCAATTACCCCGGAGATTACCGCCGGCGAGGTCAAACACGACATCACCGAAAGCATGCTGGAGATAGCCACCGGCGTCTGTAACGATATTCACCAGGCGGCGAGCCAGTTCAGCGCGATTCAGCAACGCATTCTGCACCATACCGGCCGCTTAAATTTGCTGATTAGCGGCGGCGGTACTCATCCGTTTCAGACCTGGCAGCGCCAGGAAATCAGTGATGACGCCCGCTACCACCGTTCGCTGGAGATGTTCGGCTATCTGATTCGCCAGGCCACGGTATTCGGTCAGCATGTCCATATCGGCTGTCCGGACGGCGATGACGCGATTTACCTGATGCACGGGCTGGCGCGCTACGTCCCACACTGTATTGCGCTGGCTGCCTGTTCGCCGTGGATACAGGGTCATGACACCGGTTTTGCCTCATCGCGGCTGAATATCTTTTCCGCATTTCCCGATCACGGTCCGGCGCCATGGATGAATAACTGGAATGATTTTTCGCGGGTTTTCCGCCATCTGGAAAGTACCGGGATGGTAGAAAGCGTTAAGGATTTACACTGGGATATTCGTCCCAGTCCGAAATTCGGCACCGTAGAAGTCCGGGTAATGGATACGCCGTTAACCCTCAGTCACGCCATTAACATTGCCGGGTTTATCCAGGCGCTCTCCTGCTGGCTGCTAACGGAAAAGCCGTCTAAACCCTGTCGGGACGATTATTTACTGTACCCCTTTAACCGCTTCCAGGCCTGCCGCTACGGGCTTAACGGAACCCTGACCGACCCGCGCGACGGCAGCCAGACCACCATTGGCGAAGATATCCTGCGTCTGCTGGATAAAATCGCCCCCGCCGCCGCAAAACTTGGCGCAGACAGTGCGCTGGACGAGCTGGCGCGTTTTGTTCGCCAGCCGGAAAACGTGTCGGATACCCTGCGCGCCGCCGTGGCCGATGGGGGCTCGCTTTCTGCGCTGGTGCGCAAACATTGTGAATTGTGGGCGGCGCAGTAACCCTTTTCCCCTGACCGTCGTCACACCCCGGCCATAAAAACCGCTCACTTCGCCGCACAGCGAAGTGAGGCGCGGTTTTATTCCGTATTATCAGGATCTTCACACTAATAATACGGAGGCAGCCATGTACGATATCCATGTACAGTTAGCAGACACCCCTGGCGCGCTGGGGCGTTTCGGGCGCATCATGGGCGCCGCCGGCGTCAGTCTGGAAGGGGGCGGCGTTTTCAGCGCCGCGGGGGTTTGCCATGGGCACTTTTTAGTCGCCGACGGGCGCGCCGCCGCCGAAGCCGCCCAGCAGGCCGGCGTGGCGGTCGTCGCGGTGCGCGAAGTGCTTATCCGCCAGTTGAATCAGCAATTGCCCGGGCAACTCGGCGAGATTTGCGCCATACTCGGCGCCGCGAATATCAATATAGTGACTCAGTACAGCGATCACGATAATCGACTGATCCTGGTGACCGATGATAATGATAAAGCGCGGATACTCACCGAAGCCTGGACACCGCCGGAGGCGCCATGACTGAAGAGGAATGTTTGCCCGAGCGACTGGCCCGCGTCGCGGCGGCGATTGCCGACGCCAGCCGGGCGCGGATGCTCAACGCCATGATGGACGGAAGGGCGTGGACCGCGACCGAACTGAGTCTGGCGGCCGGCGTTTCCCCTTCGACCGCCAGCAGCCACCTGGCGCGCTTAACAGAGCAAGATCTGACCCATTGTGTGCGCCAGGGCAAACATCGTTACTACCGCATCGCCCGTCATGATGTCGCTCATCTGCTGGAGATGCTGATGCATGTTGCCGACAGGCCTTCGCCAGCGCTGAAAACCCGCACTCCGGACAGCCTGCGTTTCGCCCGCACCTGCTATGACCATCTGGCCGGCAGCCTGGGCGTCGCGCTGCACAATGCGATCCTCGCCAGAGGATGGCTGGCGGAAGATACCTATCAGTTGACCCATGAAGGTGAGCGCCAGTTTATCCGGTTGGGTATTGACTGCCAGGCCGCTGGCTCGCGCCCCTTTGCCTGCCATTGCCTCGACTGGAGCGAGAGGCGAATGCACATTGGCGGCCAGTGCGGCGCCCGGCTACTGGCGCTGTTTATCGATAAACGCTGGCTGACTCGCATCCCCGATAGCCGCCAGCTAACCCTGACATCCCCCGGGGAGAAAATGCTGAAACGACACTTCGGACTGGAACATGGCTGATGCGGCGGGGAATCACGGTTCCCCGCCCTGATATTCACGCCGCGGCGAGCTGCTTCTGGCGATTCATCAGCCAGAAAACGGCTATCCCGGCCAGCACAATGCCCGGCGCCGATGCCGCCATCACCCCTACGGTGCCGGTGCCCAGCGCCAGCATCTTTCCGGCCAGTAAAGGGCCGCTCATCGCCCCCAGCCGCCCCACCGCGACCGCCGTCCCGACGCCGCTGGCGCGGATTTCAGTACGGTAGAACAGCGGCGCCAGCGCGTACAGTACACTCTGCCCACCGGTGGCGAACAGACCGGCGACAAACCCGGACGCCAGCATCAGGCCAAAGGTCGCCGCGCTACCCAGCGCCAGCAGAGAAGCCAGCATGCCGCTGTAGATCAGCAGCGCCAGGCTCAGCGGACGGAGCTTATCCATCAATGCGCCCAGCAGCAGCGTGCCCACCGCGGCGCCGATCTGTAACGCGAACATCACCCATGCCGCCTGCGCGGCGCTGAATCCCTGCTCCACCAGCAACATTGGCAGCCAGTTGATTAGTATATACACCACCAGCAGGGTGAAGAAATAACACAGCCATAACAGCAATGTGGCGCGGACAGTATCAGGAGCAAACAGCGCCCGTAGCGGAACCGCCTGGCGGATCTGACGCTGACTGAAAGCGCTGGATTCCGGTAGCCAGCGCGCCAGCAGCGGCACCAGCAACAGAGGAATCACGCCGCCCACCCAAAAGACGGTTTGCCACGCCATCGCCGCTCCGGCAAAGCCCAGCGTGGCGGCCAGCGCCGCGCCGATGGGAACGCCGCAGTACATCAGGCTGACAGCCGTTCCGCGTCGCCGCGGACCGGCGGCTTCCGAGGTCAGCGCAATCAGATTGGGCAGCGCCGCCCCCAGCCCGACGCCGGTCAGCAGGCGGGCCAGCACCAGCGAATAAAAATCCCACGCCAGCGCGCTGGCAATGGAAAACAGACCAAACAGCGCCACCGAGCCGATTAACACCCGTTTGCGGCCGAAGCGGTCAGCGAGCATACCGCCCACCAGCGCCCCCGGCAGCAGACCGAGTATCCCGGCGCTGAAAATCCAGCCCATTTGCATTTTATCCAGCGCGAAGTGGCTGGCGATACCGACCGCCGCGATGCCAGCCGCCTGAAGATCCAGCCCCTCCATCAGGGCGACGAGAAAACAGAGTCCGATGGTCATCACCAGACGCGAGTTGTGTTTGGGGATAAGGCCATTCATAGCGATACCTTTGAGGTAAACGATGCAGGTGAAAAGGCGGCGGGTACATTGCCAGCCGCACAGTTAATAACGGGCCAGCCACTGGCGGCCCGGTACAACAAAAATCAGCGGTTACGCAGATCGAGCGCCACGTCGACAATCATGTCTTCCTGGCCGCCCACCATGCGCCGTTTGCCGAGTTCAACCAGAATATCTACCGCGCTGAGTCCATATTTAGCGGCGGCGACTTCACAGTGACGCAGGAAGCTGGAATAGACGCCGGCATAGCCCAGCGCCAGGGTTTCGCGATCCACCCGCACCGGACGATCCTGTAACGGACGCACCAGATCGTCAGCGGCGTCCATCAGGGCATACAGATCGGTGCCGTGGTTCCAGCCCAGCTTGTCCGCCGCGGCGATAAACACTTCCAGCGGCGCGTTGCCGGCGCCGGCGCCCATTCCCGCCAGGCTGGCGTCGATACGGTCACAGCCCTCTTCCACCGCGGCAATGGAGTTGGCAACCCCAAGGCTGAGGTTATGATGGGCATGCATCCCGGTCTGGGTTTCCGGTTTCAGTACTGCCTTCAGCGCGCGGAACCGGGCGCGGATATCGTTCATATTCATCGCGCCGCCGGAGTCCACCACATAGATACAGGTAGCGCCGTACTCTTCCATTAATTTCGCCTGCCGGGCCAGATTTTCCGGCGACGTCATATGGCTCATCATCAGGAATCCGACGGTATCCATGCCCAATTCCCGGGCCGAAGCGATATGCTGTTTTGACACATCGGCCTCGGTGCAGTGGGTCGCCACACGTACTACCCGCGCGCCGGCCTGCCAGGCATTTTTCAGATCGTGAATAGTGCCGATCCCCGGCAGCAGCAGCGTGGCGATACGCGCGTGCTTCACCACGTCAGCCGCCGCCTCAATCCATTCCAGATCGCTGTGAGCGCCAAATCCATAGTTAAAACTTGAGCCCTGCAGGCCGTCGCCGTGGGCCACTTCGATGGAGTCCACCCGGGCATCGTCAAGGGCTTTGGCGATTTGACGTACATTCTCCAGACTGTACTGGTGGCGAATGGCGTGCATACCGTCGCGCAGCGTGACATCGGAAATATAAAGTTTTTTACCGTTCATGCTGCCGCTCCTGAAACGTTAGCCAGTGACTGCGCCATCTTCTCCGCGGTAGCCAGCGCCGCGGAGGTCATAATGTCCAGATTGCCGGCGTAAGCCGGCAGATAGTGGGCCGCCCCTTCGACTTCCAGATACACTGCGGTTTTCAGGCCGGAGAAACGGCCCACGCCCGGCAGATTAACCGGCCGGTCTTTCGGGATCACATCGAACTGCACCTGTTGCTTCAGCCGATAGCCAGGCACATAGGCCTGGACCGCCGCCGCCATCTCATTGATAGAGGCTTCAATCTCCGTCTGGCAGGCCAGGTCGCTGAGCACATAGACGGTGTCACGCATCATCAGCGGCGGTTCCGCCGGGTTGAGGACAATAATCGCTTTGCCCTTTTCCGCCCCCCCTACCACTTCGATAGCTTTCGAGGTGGTCTCGGTAAATTCGTCGATATTGGCGCGGGTGCCCGGGCCGGCGGATTTACTGGCGATGGAGGCGATGATCTCGGCGTAGTGAACTTTAGTGACGCGTGAGACCGCCGCCACCATGGGAATCGTCGCCTGACCGCCGCAGGTCACCATGTTCACGTTGCCGCGATCGAGGTTCTCTGCCAGGTTAACCACCGGCACGCAGTAAGGCCCGATGGCCGCCGGGGTCAGATCCACGAGACGAATGCCCGGTTTTACCGCCCGCAACGCCGCGTCATTTTTGACGTGGGCGCCGGCGCTGGTCGCATCGAACACAATATCGATATCGGCGAACTCCGCCATGCCGATCAGCCCGTCGACCCCTTCATGGGTGGTTGCCACGCCCATGCGCCGCGCCCGCGCCAGACCGTCGGATTCCGGGTCGATGCCCACCATGGCGCCCATTTCCAGATGCTGACCGTGGCGCAAAATTTTAATCATCAGATCGGTACCGATATTGCCGGAGCCAATAATGGCGACTTTTATCTTACTCATGATTGAGATCCTTTATTCTGCGGCGGCGGAAAAGGTCGCCGCGACCGTACCGACACCATCAATCCGCGCTTCAAAACGATCCCCGGGATTCACCGCCACCATCGGACCCAGCGCCCCGGTGAGGATCACATCCCCGGCGCGCAGCGGCTCGCCAAGGCTGGCCATTTTGCACGCCAGCCATACGGCGGCGTTAAGCGGATGCCCGAGACACTCGCTGCCGCGCCCGGCAGACACTTCCTCGCCGTTGCGGGTCATCTGCATCGTGCAACCCTGCAAATCCAGACCATCGAGACGGCGCGCCGGGCCGCCGAGGACATAGACGCCGCAGGAAGCGTTATCCGCCACGGTATCCACGAAGCCTATCGACCAGTCGCGAATGCGGCTGCCCACCACTTCCAGCGCCGGTAGCACCCACGCCACCGCACTGCACAGTTCAGCGAAAGTGGTATCGCCATGGGGCAAATCGTCTTTCAGCACCAGGGCAATTTCCGCCTCAATGCGCGGTTGTAGCACCCGGTCGCAGGGAATGACTTCGTTGTCGCCGTAGCACATATCGGCGAACAGCGTACCGAAATCCGGCTGATCGACCCCGAGCTGGCGCTGTACCTTCGGATGGGTCAGCCCCACCTTGCGGCCGACGATGCGCCGGCCCTGTGCCACGGCGTGCTGCACATTGATCAACTGAATCTCATAGGCGCAATCGCTGTTTTCAACGCCGATAATATCGCGCAGCGGCGCGATGGCCTGCCCGTGGCGCTCTGCGTCGCGCAGGGCTAACGCCAGGTCGTGAGGGGAAAACGTCCCCATATCATTAGAAAATGCAGACATACACTGTTCCTGTTATCAGCGGCGCAGGAAATCCAGCACCAGGCGGTTAAAGGCGTCGGCATGTTCCCACTGGGCCCAGTGTCCGCAGTCGCGGTAAACATGCAGTTCGGAGCCGGCGATGCCCGCCAGCAGGCGCAGACCGGTATCCATCGGTACAAAGCGGTCGTTACGCCCCCAGACAATCAGGGTTTGCGCTTTGATTTCACCAAGCCGCGGACTGAAATCCGGGAACTGTTTCGGGTTCGCCTCAATACTCTTCACGAAGTTTTCCAGATGCTCGCGCCGCGACAGCATATTGTTGAGCCGCGCCTCAAACAGCGCGTCGGTCAAATCGCTGGGGTCATAGACGAAGATATTCATCATCTTTTTGAGATTTTCGATGGTCGGTTCGCGGTACAGCCCCTGTAACAGCTTGATACCCTCGGTGGGCATCGGCGTGAACATACTCATGCCGCCGGTTCCGCCGCCCATCAGCACCAGCTTGCCGACGCGTTCCGGCCAGTTGAGGGTAAACGCCACCGCGCTGTGGCCGCCCATCGAGTTCCCCAGCAGGTGTACTTTCTGCAGATCCAGCGCATCGACCACCTCTTTCAGGATGCGCGCATTCAGATCGGAGCGTGACCCGGTATTGACGATAGAATCGCTTTTGCCCCAGCCCGGACAGTCCAGCAAAATCACCCGATAACCGGCATCCACCAGCGGATCAATATTGCGGCTGAAGTTGGCCCAGCCGGTAGCGCCCGGCCCGGAACCGTGCAGCATCACGACCGTTTCAGCGCCGCTGCCGCAGTCGTTGTAGTGGATATGCAGGGTGTTATCCCCTTCGCGGATATCAATGAAACGGCTGGTGGCGGCTTCGGTTTGTTTCTGTTGTGTCATCTACATCTCTCCTGCTCAGTCAGTTCTGTGTGGTGGCGCTCAGGGAGCCGAAACCGGCGATCCATTCGGGGATCGGCCGGTAGTATCGCCCTTCACAGTGCCAGGGACCGCAGGCGGACAGCGCGGCAAAGGCGGCCACCCAGGTCTTGATTTCGTGCGTGGAACGGCCGGCGATAGCGGAAAGCTCCTCGTTGCTGACCGCATCCAGCTCCGCTATCCGCCCCTGCTCCAGCAGCGTCATAAATTGGTTATCCCAGACAGGATTCAGGGGATGCAGACTGTTCTGGTCTTCAACAAATTTCACCGCCGCGTTAATCACCCGCTGCTGGCGCAGTTCGCGCTCGTCAGGGGGAAGCTGTTTACCGCTACCCAGCAGGCGATCGCGCATATGCGCATCGGCATGGGCCAGTTGCGGTACCGGCGGCTGGTGCGACAGCCCGCCAGATCCGAGAATCAGTACCCGCTTATTCAGGGTGTTGATAAAGCGGCCAATGGCTTCCCCCATCATGCGGGTACGCTGGAACCCCGGCAGCGGCGTGGCGACGCCGTTGATAAACACCGGCAATACCGGCACCTTATCCAGCCCGCCGAGTAAAAACTCCAGCGGTTGGGCAAAGCCGTGATCCACCTGCATGCAGTAAGACACCGCCATATCAATGCCGCTTTTCATTAGCGAATGGGCGCAGGCTTCCGCCAGCGCCACCGGTACCGGCAGTTCGCCGGCGGCGCTGGAAAAGTCACCGATGGCGGTGGCGCCGATCCCTAAACAGAATGGCGGCATCACGTCATAGAAAAAGCCGTTGTAGTGGTCCGGCGCGAACAGCACCACCAGTTCCGGATCGAACGCGGCAATCCGATCCCGGGCGGCGGCGATGACGCCATTCACTTCATCCAGCACCTCCTGCGCCGGGTCGACATACCCCACCAGCGGGGTATGGGAAAGACAATGCAAATAAGCATTCATATCAGGCCACCTTCTCTACGGGAGTATCTGCCCCGGTTGCTGTCAGCGTCATGGCCAAAGAGAGCGAATCCATCGCATTACCGAGGGTCTGGGGAATAGCCGTTGCCGCCACGAAACGATCGGGACGCAGTACGGCAATGGATGTCGGGCGTTCAGCGAACCAGGCTTTCAGACGCCCCTGGGTATCGCCGACGCGGATAACGCCGTCATGATTGTCCTGGCTGACGTGAATCTGCACCTCCGGCACTACCTGGATAAAGCGGGTGCCGGCGGTGCGCCAGCGGGCGATTTGATCGGCGCTCAGCCCCCACAGCGGGTTACAACCCCAGGCGATGACCGCGAAGCCAGCGCCAATGGCATCGTCGAGCAGCACCACGTCGCCGCTTTCGAGGGTGACTTTCGGCTGAATAAACATCCTGCCCACCGCACTGTTTTTGGTTTCGTTTTCCGTCACCAGCGCGCCGGCACTGTAGCGAGGCATCGGCTTAAAACGCATTTCGAGGAAGTAGCGCTTCACTGGCGGAATGTAGTTGAGCAGCCAGGAGAGCCCGTCGCGCAGCGCGCCCTGCCAGCGCTTTGGCGGCGCCAGCACATGGCCGGCGGTCACTGACAGATCAATCATCGCCCGGGCGTGATCGCGCCGCTCCTGCTGGTAGGTATCCAGCAACTTATCGCCGGCTTTGCCGTTAACCACCAGCGCCAGTTTCCACGCCAGGTTGAAAGCATCACGCATACCGCTGTTGTAACCCTGTCCCTGCCAGACCGGCATGATGTGCGCGGCATCGCCGGCCAGTAAAATCCGATCGACGCGGAAGCGCTCCGCCAGGCGCGCGTTGTGGGTGTAAACCCGCTGGCGAATCAGCTCGACCCGATCGGGGTCCGGCAGCACTTTGCTTAACAGTCTGCGCATGTTGTCCGGCTCGCTGAGCTGGGCTTCGGTTTCCCCAGGCATAACCATAAATTCAAAGCGCCGCACGCCGTGAGGCAGCGCCGCGGAAACATAGGGTCGAACCGGGTCGCAGCACATATAGATATGCGGGGTGCTGATCGGATCGTTGGCGATATCGATGACGATCCACTGGTTGGGGGCGGTTTTACCTTCAAAAGGGATATTCAGGGTACGGCGCACAAAGCTGGCGCCGCCGTCGCAGGCGACCAGCCAGTCGCACTGTACCGTTTCGTGTTCGCCCTGCGGCCCGCGGATATTCAGGGTCAGCTGATTCTCCTGCTGGCTGAAGGCTTCCACTTCGCGCGAGAACAGCCAGCGCACGTTTGGAAAACGCTTCAGGCCGTCAAACAGCACGCCGTCAACCTGTGGCTGGATGAACGCGTTGCGCCGCGACCAGCCGAACTCATCGGTCATCGGCTGAATATCGGCGAAACAGCGCCCTTTCGGGGTCAGAAAACGCATCGCGTGCCACGGCGTGGTATGGGGCAGTACTTTGTCAACCAGGCCGACCGACTGCATGGCGCGCAGCGCCTCATCGTCAATACCGATGGCCCGCGGGTAGTCGATAAGCTGGTCGAGTTTTTCGATCAACAAAACCTCTACGCCCATCTGACCAAGGTAGTTAGCCATCATCAGGCCGACCGGGCCGGCGCCCAGAATCGTCACCTGAGCGGTGTATTGTACGGCTGGCTGAATATCCGGAGTGGTAGTTGTCATATTGTTACCTCACTACTGGCGCGGGCTCCGCTGCCGGACGACAGACAAAGGGCGGCCCGCTCTTGCTGGCAAGAGAAATTAACGGTTTTTAGCGTCAGGTCTGCGCAGGCAGACGGGGCTACCTGGCGTTACAACACACCGAACGGCGAAATAGCCCTGGCGAGCAAGGGGACGGTTCCACTACGCCGCAAACGCGAGCGGAGAGTTGAGTTGCGATGCAGATACAGGTAGTTGTTCATTTTATGTTATCCGTATGTAACGAATTTTTTGTAGTGAGGCCAGTATATGCCGCGGGTTTTGCGCTACAATCAAAAAATGGCCAAATGTGCACCAGGTGCACATGCTTGTTTTTAAATAATTTTGATGAGTAATCATGAACCGTGAACCGCAAGCTGAATACAAAAACGTCCGTGGTTTAACCCGCGGGTTAATGTTATTAAATTTGTTAAATCGTCTCGACGGCGGCGCCAGCGTCGCCCTGCTGGCGGAGCTTAGCGGCCTGCATCGCACCACGGTTCATCGTCTGCTGGAGACGCTTCAGCAGGAGGGCTATGTGCGACGAAGTTTTTCCGATAACAGTTTCCGGCTAACCATCAAAGTCCGGCAGCTCAGTGAAGGATTTCGTGACGAACATTGGATTTCTGCCCTCGCCGCCCCGCTACTTGGCGATTTATTGCGCGAAGTGGCCTGGCCCACCGACGTTTCCACCCCGGATATGGACGCCATGGTAGTACGGGAAACCACTCACCGCTTCAGCCGCCTGTCATTTCACCGCGCCATGGTGGGCCGCCGCCTGCCGCTACTGCAAACCGCCTCCGGCCTGACCTGGCTGGCGTTCAGCCCGGACAGCGAGCGCCAGCAGATGATCGAACTACTGGCCTCCCGGCCCGGCGACGAATACCAGTTGGCCAGAGAGCCGGTACGGCTGGAGGAAATTCTCCAGCGCGCGCGGCGCAACGGCTACGGTGAAAACTACGGCGGCTGGCAGCAGGAAGAGAAGATCGCCTCCATTGCCGTACCGATCCGCAGCCAGCGTCGGGTGATTGGCTGCCTGAATCTGGTGTATATCGCGAAAGCGATGACCATTGAGCTGGCGGCGGAAAAATACCTTACCGCCCTGCAGCGAGTGGCGCGCCAGATTGAAGAGGATGTCGATGCGCAGGAAGTGCTGATCGAGAATTAACTCACCGCCGCCGCCAGCCGTTCCCGCAGCCAGCGGTGGGCGGCATCGTGGTGGGTACGCTCATGCCAGGCGGCGACTTTGGTAAACCCCGGTACCGCCAGCGGCGCTTCACTGCTCGCCAGCCCCGCTTCGCCGCGCAGCAGGCGCGCCGGTACCAGACCGATCAGGTCGCTTTCCCGCAGTACCGAGAGCAAAAACAGAAAGCTTTGTACCGATAAAGCGATATGGCGGGTTTTTCCCAGCGCCGCCAGCGCGCGATCGGTAACGCCGCTGAACGGATCCCCGGAAAAAGAGACCAACGCCTGCGGCAGCGAACAAAAGCGCTCCAGCGTCATCGGCTCATGCGCAGCCGGATGTCCGGCGCGCATCACGCACAGGTAGCGCTCGTCATACAGTCGTCGGGCGTGCAAATCCGGCGCCAGCGTTTCAGCGGTGAGGACCGCCAGATCGATCTCCCCCTTCTCCAGTTGTTCATGGACCCGGGCATTGTTTACCGGCTGTACGGCAACACGCATCCCCGGCGCATCGCGCAGCAAATCCAGCAACAGCGGCTGGACAATGGCCCGCTGAGCGTAATCAGTCGCCGCCAGGGTGATGTTCAGCGTCGAGCTGGCGGGATCGAAACGGGCGGGTTTCATCAGAGCGTCGATATCGCTGAGTATCTGCTTCAACGGGCCAGCCAGCGCCAGCGCTCTTACTGTCGGCACCATGCCGTGGCGGGCGCGAACAAACAGCGGATCGTCAAAGCTATCGCGCAGGCGGGTCAGCATGGCGCTCACCGCGGGCTGGGTGAGCGCCAGACGGCTGGCGGCGCGAGTGACGCTACGCTCATCGAGCAGCGCATCAAGGGCTTTGAGCAGATTAAGATCGAGCTGACGAAGTTCGCGCACGCCGCCTCCGGGAACGATTAAGATATAAATTCATTTTATATCTATCATCCAGAATGTTAATTATTTTTATATTTAGCCGCTGACTATACTGCAGGCATCAGGCAAACGCGCCCTCACACACAGGAACGATACCATGCTGAACAGTATTCACTGGCCGGAAAAATATACCCCGGGCACCACAGATAATTTTGTCTCTAACGAAGTGATCATTGCCGGGCTCAGCGTCAACGACGTCTGGCCCTACCTGACCGACACGCGCTGGTGGCCGGGCTATTATGAAAATGTCGCCGATGTGCGCTTCCACGATGCCGGCGGTCCGCTGCTTGCCCCCGACAGCCGCTTTCGCTTCACCACTTTCAGCTTCCCCATCGAAGCGGAAGTCAGCGAGCTGGTTGCCCCGCAGTCCGGACGGGCGGCGCGTCTGAGCTGGCACGGCTGGATGGACGGCAATGAACAGCAGGCGCTGGACGTTCTGCACGCCTGGCTGCTGGAAGATTTACCCGGTAACCGGGTGCGTATCCTCACCCAGGAGAGCCAGACAGGCGTACCGGCGCAGCAAATGGCGATCACCGTCCCGAACCCGATGCTCAACGCCCATCAGGCCTGGCTGGACGGGCTGGCAAAAACCGCGCTGGCGAACAAAAAATAATTCAACGCTGACTGAACTGGCGCAGATTCTGCCGCCCGGGGGTGCGGGTAACCTGCGCCGGGCAGGCAGTTACCCGCACCCGGTGCGCGCTTTAACAATCGCGATAAACTCTTCAAGCACCGGGTTAGGGTTGTCGCGCTTCCAGGCCATCAGCAACGCAATGGTCGGCGCCTTGCCCTCCAGCGGGCGGAACACCACCTGGCCGGTGTTAAAACTTTCCATATAACCGGGGATAATCGATACACCCAGCCCCATACCCACCAGATTCATGGTCACCAGAATATTGGTCGCCGCCTGCACCACCCGCGGCTTTAGCGCCTGTCCGATAAACCAGCGCTCGACAATCTCCGACAGCGCGCCGGAATAAGCCGGGTCAGTGCTGATAAAATCCACTCCGTCCAGTTGCTGCGGCGAAATACGCGTCTCGCTGGCCAGCGGATGCCCGGCCGGCATCACCACCACCAGCGGTTCATGAAAAACCTCGACATACTCAATATCCGGGCTGTGGACTGGCTGGCGCATCAACCCGACATCCAGTTCGCCGTTGCGCAATTTCTCCTCCTGTTCGGTGGTGACGACGCTGACCAGCTCGATGGTGGTATCCGGGCGCGCCAGGCGCAGCAGCGGCAGCACTTTCGGCAGCAGATTGACTTCGGCGGAGGGCACAAAACCGATGCCGAGGTGGTCGTCGGCAATCATCGCCCGCCGGGCGCGCATCTTTGCCTGCTCCGACTGGGCGAGGATCGACCGGGCATCATTCAGGAAACATTCCCCTGCCGCGGTCAGCGCCACTTTACGCTTATCCCGCTCCAGCAGCGCCACCCCGACACTCTGTTCCAGGTCCCGTATCTGGCTGCTCAATGAGGGCTGCGACGTATGCAGTTTTTCAGCGGCACGGGTGAAATTCAGCTCCTGCGCCACCGCGACAAAATAGCGTAAGTGCCTCAATTCCATTGAATTACCCCCTCATTGAAAAAATGTCTTAGCTGGTAGTTATTAACTATTTCACAAAATAATAACCAGGCCGCAACATCCTTAAGGCACCACAAAAAGAAGGTCAATACATCTTAAGTTTCGGGATCAAAAAATATGACCACCAACGCAAATTTAGACATCTACCGACTGATCGATACCCAAAAAGGCCGGGTAACGCCGCGCATTTACACCGATCCGCACATTTATCAACTGGAACTGGAGCGCATCTTTGGCCGCTGCTGGCTATTCCTGGCCCATGAAAGCCAGATCCCCAACCCCGGCGATTTCTTCAACACCTACATGGGTGAAGATGCCGTGGTGGTGGTACGCCAGAAAGACGGCAGCATCAAGGCGTTTCTCAATCAGTGCCGCCACCGGGCGATGCGCGTCAGCTATGCCGACTGCGGCAACACCCGCGCGTTCACCTGCCCGTATCACGGCTGGTCCTACGGTATCGACGGCGAACTGATCGACGTACCGCTGGAACCGCGCGCCTACCCGCAGGGACTGTGCAAATCGCGCTGGGGCCTGAATGAAGTTCCCGGCGTGGCGAGCTATAAGGGGCTGATCTTTGGCAACTGGGACACCAGCGCCCCGCCGCTGGTCGACTATCTGGGCGATATGGCCTGGTATCTGGACGGTGTGCTCGATCGTCGCGAAGGCGGAACCGAGATCGTCGGCGGTATCCAGAAATGGGTGATTAACTGTAACTGGAAATTCCCGACCGAACAGTTCGCCAGCGACCAGTATCACGCCCTGTTCAGTCACGCCTCCGCCGTCCAGGTCCTGGGCGCCAAAGAAGACGGCAGCGACAAGCGCCTTGGCGATGGCCAGACCGCGCGCCCGGTCTGGGAGACCGCCAAAGATGCCGTGCAGTATGGCCAGGACGGTCACGGCTGCGGCTTCTTCTTCACCGAACAGCCCGATGCCAATGTCTGGGTCGATGGTGAGGTGTCCAGCTACTACCGGGAAACGTATGCCGAAGCGGAGCAGCGGCTGGGTAAAACCCGCGCGCTGCGCCTGGCGGGCCATAACAACCTGTTCCCCAATCTCTCGTGGCTGAACGGTACCGCCACCCTGCGGGTCTGGCATCCGCGTGGGCCGGATCAGGTGGAGGTCTGGGCATTCTGTATCGCCGATAAAGCCGCCCCCGATGAAGTCAAAGCCGCCTTTGAAAACAGCGCTACCCGCGCCTTCGGTCCCGCCGGTTTCCTTGAGCAGGATGATTCGGAAAACTGGTGCGAAATCCAGAAGCTGCTGAAAGGCTATCAGGCGCGTAACAGCCAGTTGTGTCTGGAAATGGGGCTGGGCCAGGAAAAGCGCCGTGATGACGGTATCCCCGGGATTACTAACTATATCTTCTCGGAAACGGCGGCGCGCGGTATGTACCAGCGCTGGGCCGACCTGCTGAGCAGCGAGAGCTGGCAGGAAGTGCTGGACAAGACCGCAGCATATCAACAGGAGGTGATGAAATGAGCGCGCAGGTTTCCCTGGAATTACACCACCGCATCAGCCAGTTCCTCTACCACGAGGCGGTGTTGCTCGATGACTGGCAATTTCGCGACTGGCTGGCGCTGCTTGATGACGACCTGCGCTACACCATGCGCACCACCGTCAATGCTCAGACCCGGGATCGCCGCAAAGGGGTACAGCCGCCCACCACCTGGATCTTTAACGATAGCAAAGGGCAACTGGAGCGCCGCATCGCACGGCTGGAAACCGGTATGGCATGGGCGGAAGAACCGCCGTCCCGTACTCGCCATATGATCAGCAACTGCCAGGTCGATGAAACGTCGGTGCCGAATGTGTTTGCGATACGGGTTAACTACCTGCTGTACCGCTCCCAGAAAGAGCGCGATGAGACGTTTTATGTCGGTACCCGCTTCGACAAAGTGCGGCGCGCCGATAATGACCAGTGGCGCCTGCTGGAGCGCAATATTGTGCTCGATCAGGTAGTGATTACTTCCCACAATTTGAGTGTCCTTTTCTGATGAGCCGTATTCATGCCTGCCCCGCCGGGGCACTGCCGGAGGGCGAAGCGCTCCGGCTTGACACGACGCCGGTCATCGCCCTGTTCCACGTGGGCGGTGAGTTCTATGCCATCAATGACCGCTGCAGCCACGGTAACGCCTCCATGTCGCAGGGTTACCCTGAAGACGACGCTACCGTGGAGTGCCCGCTCCACGCCGCCAGCTTTTGCCTGAAAACCGGCAAAGCGCTGTGCCTGCCCGCCACCGATCCGCTCACCACTTACCCGGTCCATGTGGAAGATGGCGAAGTGTGGATCGAATTACCGGAGTGACCAATGAGCGACCTGAAAGATGAAGTGATACTGGTGACCGGCGGCGGCTCCGGACTGGGGCTGGCGCTGGTGGAGCGTTTTATTGAAGAAGGCGCCCGGGTCGCCACCCTGGAACTTTCGCCAGCGAAAGTCGCCAGCCTGCGCCAGCGCTTTGGCGAACATATTGTCGCCGTCGAGGGTAATGTCACCTGCTATACCGATTATCAGCGCGCGGTGGACGTGACATTGTCACAGTTTGGCCGTCTCGACTGTTTCATCGGCAACGCCGGGATCTGGGACCATAACGCCTCGCTCGTCGGAACGCCGGCAGAACGCCTGGAGAGCGGCTTCCACGAATTGTTTAACGTCAATGTCCTGGGTTATCTGCTGGGCGCTAAAGCCTGCGCCCCGGCGTTAATCGCCAGCGAAGGGAGCATCATTTTCACCCTGTCCAATGCCGCGTGGTATCCCGGCGGCGGAGGGCCGTTGTATACCGCCAGTAAACATGCCGCCAGCGGGCTGATTCGCCAGTTAGCTTACGAGCTGGCGCCAAAAGTGCGGGTCAACGGCGTCGGTCCCTGCGGTATGGCGACCGACCTGCGCGGCCCACAGGCGCTGGGACAGAGCGAAACCTCTATCATGCAGTCCCTGACCCCGGAGAAGATCGCCGCCATATTGCCTCTGCAGTTCTTCCCGCAGCCGGCGGACTTCACCGGTCCCTACCTGATGCTGGCCTCACGGCGCAACAATCGCACCCTGAGTGGGGTAATGATCAACGCCGACGCCGGACTGGGCATCCGTGGCATCCGCCATGTGGCGGCCGGGCTGGATCTGTAAGGAAGCGACCATGACTGTAAAAACGATTATTATCGTCGGCGGCGGACAGGCTGCGGCGATGGCCGCGGCGACATTGCGCCAGTTGGGTTTTGATGGCGCGCTGTCGCTACTGAGCGACGAAGCGCATCTGCCCTATGAACGTCCGCCGCTCTCCAAGGCCATGCTGCTGGACGAACAACCGGCGCTACAGGAGGTATTACCGCAAGCGTGGTGGCGACAACATCATGTCGATGTGCGCCTTAATACCGCCGTCACGGCCATTGACAGCGCGAACCGGCAGTTAACGCTGCACGACGGGCGTACTCTGAACTGGGATCGCCTGCTGCTGGCCACCGGCGCCGCGGCGCGTCCTTATCCGCTGCTTGATGCCCTGGGCGATGCCAGTTTCACTCTGCGCCACGCCGCGGATGCCATGCGCCTGCGTCAGGCGCTGTTTTCCGGCCAGCGCGTGGTCATCGTCGGCGCCGGCACCATTGGTCTGGAACTGGCCTCCAGCGCGGTACAGCGCGGATGCGCCGTCACAGTGGTGGAAATGGCGCCGGTCGTCATGGGACGCAACGCCCCTGAGCCAGTGCGCGACTACCTGCTGGCGCGCCATCGCGCCCGGGGAGTGCGTTTCCAGCTCGGCACCACTGTCGAAGCGGCGCAGCGCAACGATAATGGCATCACCCTGACCCTGCAAAATGGCGTTACGCTCAATGCCGATCTGGTGGTCTACGGTATTGGCATTATTGCTAACGATGCGCTGGCGCAGCGCGCGGGGCTGGAAACCGCGAATGGCATTGTGGTGGACAGCACTGGCCGGACAACGCATCCGGCCATTTACGCCGCCGGCGATGTCACCCTGGTGCGCCAGTCGGACGGTACCCTGCTGCGGCGCGAGACCTGGGAAAACGCCAGCCAGCAGGCGGCAACCGCGGCGGCGGCGATGTGTGGACTGTCAATACCGGTCCACTCGCCGCCGTGGTTCTGGACCGATCAGTATGATGACAATCTCCAGTTTGTTGGCGATGTGTCTGGCGATGGCTGGTTGCAGCGCGGCTGCCCGCAACAGGGCAAAGCGCTCTGGTTTCGGCTACGGGATGGCGCGCTGTGCGGCGCCGTCGCCCTCAATCAGGGACGCGAAGTACGGATATTACGCAAACTGATCCTGTCTGGCTGCCGCCCTGATCCGGCCTGGCTGGTTGATGAAAGCGTGGCGCTGAAGTCGTTGTAATCGACCGGTCAACGCCGGGCGGATAACGATTCCGTCCGGCGAGCGCAGCGCTTAATCCGCAGGCGATGGGTCGATTCTCTCCAGCATGGCGCAAAACGCCTGCTCACTGATCCCCCACTGCGGATCAGCCAGACACAAACCAAACTCCTGCTCCAGAGTGCGGTACACCCCGGCGCCGCTGGCAAGGGTGCGCGAGCGGGGTTCGGCACCGCGCGGATAGAAAGTCAGGCGGCGGTTTAACAAAGCCAGCGTTGAACCATCCGGCAACTGGCGCGCCACCTTGAGCTGATGGCGGAAATGCGACGCCGGCCAGGTGGCCGTATAGTGATTCGCCGCCTGATAATCGGCGGGATACTGTATTTCCAGATCGAAGCGGTACAAGGTCTGCCATTCGTCACGATGCTGGCGCAGTAACAGATAATCGCCGCCCTCCTCAACCAGACGATAAGTCCCGTGCGGCGTTGGCTGCGCTTCGCGGCACGCCAGACGCAACGGCGCGGTTAGCGTTACACCGCCAAATCCGACATCAGCGATCCACGCTTCCCCTTCCAGCGTCACCAGCATCAGACGGTGGGTGCGCGGCGGCATTGTCGCCGGTTTCATCACCAGCACCCGCGCCGCCAGCCCGCGTACCTGAAACCCGCACCCACGCAGTACCTGCTCAAACAGGCCGTTCAACTCATAGCAATAACCGCCCCGCCCGCCGCGTACCAGCTTGTTGAAAACGGCGTCGTCGTCAGTCGCAATCGGTCGCTCCAGCAGCACATCGATATTTTCAAAACAGAAAGCGCCGGTATGGGCCAGGTGGAGCCTGCGCAGATTGTCCAGCGTGGCGCCGCTAACCGGTTCGATGTTGAGACGGGCAAAATACGCTGCAGGGTTAAAATCCATATCGCTTCTCCGCTAAGATTATTGTGGTTTTTGTAGGTTAGAGAATGGTTATTATCTCTTTAACTAATTGTGTCGTAAAACGATGGTTGCTGATTTTAGTTTGCCGCTTGTCATTTTTTGCCCAATGCCGGCTCAATAGTGATGAAATTACGCTGGGTATTTTTCTTCGTCTACGCGCGTATAAGATTACCAGCAAAAGTTTACACCAGAGTAAAAAATCTTTCTGACGCTTAAAGACCTGCAGCGATTATTTTTGCGCCCCTCACTGCAATTTATATTTCTCCAATCAATAAACCATGAATGAATGCTGAACTAAATATCTCGGAATAGACTCTCATGGCGCTCAACGATAAAAAATTACTCTCTTTCATTGCCCTGATGTGCGCAGGAAATGAGACACGCATATCTTTTTATATAAAAAACGCCCAGCTTATTTTAACCGAAAATATGGACGATCCGGTCAAAAATAAGTGGGCGTAAACAATAATGGACAATAATGCAAGCGGTATTACAAATAATTCATGTACAACAAAAATCAGGCTACGGCATTTTGATGCAGAAAAATCTCCAGGCTCTCGTCGATGGTTTTACTCAGCGCGCGTATCGCCGCATTGCTGTCCTTAGCGGCAATGGCCTCGAGTAACGCATCATAATCATGAGGAGCCGGAGCGGTGGAATCTGGTGTTGGAAGAAGAAAACTAAAGCCAGGGCCAATTCTCATCCAGAGCTGTTCGATTAATTCCAGTAATGTTGGCATACGGGCATGGCTATAAAGAGTAAAGCGAAATTTTAAGTTTTTATGCAGCGCCTCTTCGTACTGCAGATTTTCCCTGGCGTCTTTGAATTCCTGATACAGCTGCTGAAGATGCGTTAATTGTTCCTTAGTGATATGTTTTATCGCTTCCGTGACAGCCATAGTTTCCAGATTTTTACGGATACCGTTTATTTCCCGATAGCGTTCCTGACGTAAATCCGGCACCTGAAACGCCTGAGCAGGCGTCACTTGTAAACAGCCGGAAGAGACCAGCCGTAATAGTGCCTCACGAACCGGGGTAATACTGGTACCCAATTGCCCGGCGATCTCTTTAGTAATCAAGCGATCTCCGGGTTTAAGCGCGCCGGTAATCAACGCATTCTTCAGCCGTAGTTCAACCTGCATGGTTAAACTCATACGCTGTGCTTTTTCCAGTTCCAACATATTTTTTACTCATCAGTCTCCAGTTTATGGAGGGTGCGCCATTTTACGAAATGTGCGCCAGATAACCCGAGGTTATGTCTGAGCACCCTTAACTTTTAACATCTGATCAACACAAAATCCAATATTTCGATACATTTATTTCTCGAATATGATCACTCCCTCCTGTTCAACAAATTTCCCCCCACCTTCATAGCGCCCGGGAAAATTCCTGTCGCGATCGCCTCAGAGTGGATTAACATGAAAGACAAGCGCCATCTCGCCATTCCGGAAACCCAAATGACGGCTAATGTAATGCACCGCTACAAAGCGTTTTCCATCGGCCTTGGTCTGTTGGCTAGCGCCATCCTGGTCGTCATTGTCGCTTCCCGTTACTGGAGCGACTTTATTCAATGGTGTCTGGAGCAGCAAATCGTACTGCATCGCTACCTGGTGCTGTACCTGCTGCAACTCAACGATCACCAGTACAGCGGCGGCGCCTGGCTGCTGACCGGCGCGTTTTTCTACGGCGTATTACACGCTATTGGCCCCGGACACGGAAAGTTTATCGTGACCAGTTGGCTTTCCACGCACCAGGAGAGCGCCACCGTCGCCCGGGTGGTTCCGTTCCTCGGTAGCCTGATGCAGGGCGTCAGCGCTATTGCCTTCGTCTGGGTACTCGCTGTCGGGTTTAATCTTGCCGCCGGCGATCTCAGCCAGAGCCGCTGGTATGTCGAAAAAGCCAGCGCCGTGCTGATCGGCCTGTTCGGCGCCTTTCTGCTGTGGCGCGCCTGCCGCGAGTTTTTACCCCGACCCCGGCTCTTCCGCGCTCTGCGCCCGCTGCATCAACATGGCCCCGACTGCGGCTGCGGTCACCAGCACGGCGTGGGCTATAACGGCGGCAACTGGAAAACCCATGTTGGCGTTATTCTCGCTGTCGGCGCCCGCCCCTGTAGCGGCGCCATCATGATTCTGCTGTTTTCCAACGCCCTGGGGATCGTCACCTGGGGCATGGCTGCCGTGCTGCTGATGGCGTTCGGCACCGCGCTGTCCATCGCCGGGCTATCGCTGGCGGTCGGGCATATGCGCAATACGGTCAGCCGCATCTGGCTTACGCCTTCTCCGCGGGCGCTGCGCATCACACTGTTCGCCGTTCGCGCCTGCGGCGCGCTACTGCTGATGCTTTTCGCTCTGGTGCTGTTTCTCACTGTCGTACCGGTGAGCGCCAATGGGGACTATATCGCCGCCGGCTGCTAATCCGACGGCTGAACACCCGGCCGCTGGACGACGCCCGCATGGCCTTCATTAAAGCGCACAATCAAATAACTACAGTTGGCGGCGCTCTGGTTGATAAATTCACAATCTCCGGGCGGGCCGAGGGCCAGGCAATCTCCGGCGCGCATCTGGTGGCGGGAACGCCCCTCCAGAAACACCAGTTCCCCGCTCAGCACCCAGATCAGCTGGCGGGCATCAGTGTAGGCCGAGGCGGGCATTGGGATGTTGCTGCCTGGAGGAAGGTCGATCTGTACCAGGTCGAGCGGGAAATCGGTGCGTGGGGAGACATGGCGCCGCAGGTAGCCGCTTTGCGGATCGCGCCAGACCGGCTGCTCATCGCGGCGCAGTAGTCTCCCCTCCTGCATTTCCGCCCGGGCGATCAGCGTCGACATACTGATAGCGAAAGCGCCGGATAACCGGCCGAGCAGTACCGCCGTCGGGCTACTTTCGCCACGCTCAATTTTATGAACCATCGCCCGGGATACCCCGGCCCGCTCCGCCAGATCGCTCACCGACCAGCCGCGGGATTCACGTTCAATGCGAATACGCGTACCAATTCGTTGATTTAAGCTGTCTACTATATTATTCATAGTGTCACTATAGTAAACATGACCAGGGAATCAAGATGAAGATTCGTCACGGAGAGGCCCGCGATTGCGCGGCCATTGCGGAAATTTATAACCATGCGGTGAAGAACACCACCGCGGTCTGGAATGAAAAAACCGTGGATGCCGAGAACCGCGCGGTCTGGCTCGGCCAGCGACAACTGGCCGGTTACCCGGTGCTGGTCGCGCAGGACGGTGAACGCATCGTCGGCTACGCCTCGTTCGGCGACTGGCGCGCCTTCGACGGCTACCGCCATACGGTGGAACATTCGGTGTATGTTCATCCGCAAAGCCAGGGCAAAGGACTCGGACGCACCCTGATGCAGCACCTTATCGGCGAAGCGCAAAAGTTGGGGAAACATGTGATGATCGCCGCCATCGAATCGCAAAACGCGGCGTCGATTAAACTGCATGAACAATTGGGTTTTCGCATTACCGGGCAGATGCCGCAGGTTGGCGCCAAGTTTGGTCGTTGGCTGGATCTGACCTTCATGCAGTTGCAGCTTGATAGCCGCAGCGAACCGGACAGTCGCGAATGAGCCACTCTCTGACCCTGCTGTTTTTGATTGCCGCCGGTATCGGGCTGGTGATTCAGAACACGATTATGGTGCGCATCACCGAATCCGCTTCGACGATTCTTATCGCGATGCTGCTTAACTCGCTGGTGGGGATTGTGCTGTTCAGCGCGATTTTGTTGATCCAGCACGGCAGCGCCGGCGTCAGCGAACTGTTCGGCGCGGTTAAATGGTGGACCCTGATCCCCGGCCTGTTGGGATCGTTTTTTGTCTTCGCCAGCATAAACGGCTACCAGCATGCCGGCGCCGCCACCACTATTGCGGTGCTGGTGGCCAGCCAGTTAATCGGCGGGCTGGTGATGGATGTGGCGCGCAGCCAGGGGATCACACTGCGCGAACTGGCTGGCCCGGTTTGCGGCGCTATACTGCTGGTGGCCGGCGCCTGGCTGGTGGCTCGCCGCCAGTTTTAACGCCGGCTTAGCTAATTATCCCGCCGCGCGTCAACTGCTCGCGGCGCTCTTCATTCTGGCGCTCAACATCTTCTTTATATTGCCTACCGTGGCGGGCAATGGCGTTGCGCAGTCGCTGCTGCTGCTCATAGCGCGCCTCCCGGCTAAGATCGCCATCCTCGCTAAGGGCAATCAACAATTCATTCATATGGGCGATCACGCTTTCGGCGATCGCCGCATCAACCCGGGATTTAACCTCTTCCAGATGTGCCATAACCCCTCCTGATAACCACGCGCCGCAGTACTGCGGCACAGAATCATCGGGTCATTATAGGCCTGATGGCACCTGGCGGCAGTACAAAAGCGCGCCGTTCAGATTATGCGGCGTCGGCCAGGCAGTAGCGGCGCACAAAGCGCTGCAAAATCGCGTGGGCGTCAGGAGTCTGGTTCAGACCGGCGAGCATGGCCCCGACATCCCTGCCGCGCTGATGATGATGTTCGGCGCGGCTGGTAATAATGGCGCGCATAATATCAGCGCTGAATTCCGGGTGGAATTGTACCGACAGGGCATGCGCGGAGTAGCGAATGATCTGGTGGCGGTCGTGTTGCGAAGCACCGAGCACCACGGCGCCGTCGGGGGGAGTAAGAACACTCTGCTCATGGCTGAGAAAAGCGTCAAACTGGCCGGGTAATCCCGCCAGCAGCGCATCGGCCTGGCCCTCATCGTTGAGCGTCACCGCCTTTTGCCCCACTTCGCTGCCCCGGGGATGGTAATCCACCTCGCCGCCCAGCGCATCGGACATCAGTTGATGGCCATAGCAGATCCCCAGTAGCGGCTGCCCGGCATCCATCACATCGCGGATCCAGCCAGCGGTACGTTCACTCCAGGCTTCGCGCGCCGTCACCATCGACCACGACCCGGAGATCACCGCCGCCTGAAAGCTACCCGGCGCCGGCAGTGCGTCGCCTTCGAAAGGGCAAACAATCTGCAATCGGGCCGGAGTGTCGAGCGCCGCCTGAAACCACTGCGGCTGTTCCCCGACCAGGCGACTGACATCATGCGGCGGATGTCCCATTTGAACGATAACCAGCGGTAAATCACCTCGCATTTTCTCTCCCCTTATCGTATTAACCCCGACACGCCACTGCGACATCGGCGCCGGTTCCCCGGTGCAATGTTACGCCTTTGTTATCATCATAGCAGCGCAACCGGGGCTATTTCTCATAACTTATATTTATATCTTTATCTCTGCTTCCGGAGAATGATGCGCAACAGCCCGCCATTCACCGCCATAATGGCAGGGAATTAACGCTACGATTATGCTTAACCGTAAACCATCCATCACCGCCGGGGAATAAGTATCAATATTCATGTCGGGATATTTTATTGATGTTTGAGAGTTATTACCCGGTACCCACAGTGAAAATAATGCATCAGCATTGCCTTACATCAACCCTATTCGCCGATGCCCGGCAGCCGTTGCATTAGCGCCTGAAAGCGGGCACTATACCCCACTCGCTACTAAGGAGAGGCTATGCAGGAACTGATAAATTTACTACAACAGTACGGCATCCAAATTAATCACAGTACAGCGCTGATTGTTATTCTGGCCATTATTTTACTGACGGCGATTATTGTACATCTGATATTGCATAAAATTGTTCTGCGCGCTTTCGAAAAACGCGCCGCCGCCAGCTCACGGCTCTGGCTACAAATCATTACCGGAAATAAATTATTTCATCGCCTGGCGTTTATGCTCCAGGGGATAATTGTTCAGTTCCAGGCCGTGCTCTGGCTGACGAAAGGCAGCGATACCGCGGCCTTTGTCATTACTGGCACCCAGCTGTGGGTGATGCTGTATGCGCTGCTATCCTTTTTCTCCCTGCTGGACGTCATTTACGATCTGTCGCGCAAGTTGCCGCTGGCGTCGCAGTTTCCCCTGAAAGGCATTGTCCAGGGGGTGAAGCTACTCGCCACGCTGCTGATCGGCATTATGATGATCTCTTTGTTGATCGGTAAGTCGCCGGCCATCTTAATTAGCGGTCTGGGCGCGATGGCGGCGGTCCTGATGCTGGTCTTTAAAGACCCGATACTCGGGCTGGTCGCCGGTATTCAGCTTTCCGCTAATAATATGCTGAAGCTCGGCGACTGGCTGGAAATGCCGAAATATGGCGCGGACGGCGCGGTTATTGATATTGGTCTGACAACGGTCAAGGTACGCAACTGGGATAATACCATTACCACAATTCCCACCTGGTCGCTGGTCTCGGATGCATTTAAAAACTGGAGCGGAATGTCGCAATCCGGCGGGCGGCGAATAAAGCGCAGTATTAATATCGATGCCACCAGTATCCATTTTTTATCGGAACAGGAAGAGCAGCGTCTTATTCAGTCGCGGCTGCTCAAACCTTATATTGATGACCGCAAACAACAGATCAGCCATTATAATCGCCAGCATGATATCGCAGAGGATTCCCTGCTCAATGGACGGCGGATGACCAATATTGGCACCTTCCGTGCTTATCTGAATGAATATTTGCGCCATCACCCGCGGATTCGCCAGGATATGACGCTAATGGTGCGCCAACTGGCGCCAGACAGCGCCGGTCTGCCGCTGGAAATATATGCCTTTACCAGTACCGTGGTCTGGCTGGAGTATGAGGCGATTCAGGCGGATATTTTCGATCATATCTTTGCGGTGATTGGCGAATTTGGCTTGCGCATTCATCAGGCGCCCACCGGCAACGATCTGCGCGATGGGCTGGGGTCGCTGCGTTAACTGATTCACGCCGGCGACAGAGGAGGAAAAACGTGGTGTGTCCTCCTTTACCGTCCGGCAATGAGATGCTTCTCACCCCGGCAGAACAGCGTTATATGTCAGCCGCCGGCGCGAATATCGTCATACGCGCGGGTGGTGTCGAATTCGTGCCGGGCAAACGGACACAGGGGAATGATCTTGCGGTTTTCCTGGCGCATACGTTCCACGACCCGCGCCACCAACTGTTTGCCAACCCCTTGCCCTTTCAGGCTGGGGTCCACTTCGGTATGTTCAATAATGGTCAGATGTTCGCCGGTGGGAACAAAAACCACTTCCGCAACCCGGTTGCCGTGCTCATCATTCACATAAAAACTGTTGTTGCCTTCCAGAATCTCCATCTTACCTCTCCGTTATTCAGCGTCTTTCAGACAATATTTCAGCGCGCCGCTCGGGCAGGTGTCGATTACCCGCATCACGGTTTGCGGGTCGACGTTATCCGGCATGATCCACGGCTTACGGCTGAGTTTAAACAGCCGGCTGTCGCCGCGTACGCAGTTACCGGAATGCTGGCAGATAGCCGTATTAAACCAGACATCGATCTTTTCCCCCTGATACCGGCGATACCCGGCATCAGCCAATGATTTTTCCATATCCGCCTCGCTCACTCAGTTTGCTTTGCTATTTCCAGAAAAACTATAGGTGAGTTACCGGCTCCCCGCCCGTTAATCATTCAAAATAGCTTGTGGATCGCATGTCGCAGAGAATTAACGTTTTTTGCGCGCCATCGCACCACATCCCGCAGCATATTCGCCTACACTTATTAAGGAATAAAAATGACACAGGAGGTTTTATGTACAAGACGATTCTGGTGCCCGTGGATATCACGGAAGAAGAGCTTACACAGAAAGTTGTCCCTCACGTACAAACCCACGCGCTGGATGGCGACGCGCAGGTGCATTTTGTGGCCGTGATTACCCCGATGGCGACATTCTATGAATACAGCTATCTACCGCCGGAGAATCTGCTGCCCGGCGACAGCGACCGGGCGAAATCGGCGCTGGAGAAGCTGAAAGAAGCGGTGAAAGTCTTCGGGATCCCTGAGGATCGCGTCCAGTGCAGCGTGGAAATCGGCGCGCCGCGGGATCGCATTCTGTGGCTGGCGGAAGAAATTAAGGCCGACTTGATTATTGTGGCGTCGCGCCGCCCTAACGTGTCCACCTACCTGTTAGGCTCTACGGCCTCTTCGGTGGTGCGCTATGCGAAAACCTCGGTACTGGTGGCACGCTGACGGGTAATATGGGTCGTTGAAACCAGTCAGGGCCGGTCATCCGGCCCTTTATCATTGCCGCACCGGCAGCTAACAAACAAGCAAAATCCGGCTGATAACCACAAAGGAAAAACCACGCATTTTCCTTTGGCAGTCGTATAAAGGGCCGGAAAACCCGGCCCTTTATCATCGTACTGTCTGGTTACTTATTCAGCGCCGGCAAAATATCCTGCCCGGCCTGCCAGATACGATAGCGAACTTCTACTTTTTCCGGTGTGTAGACCACAATCGGTAATTTGCTGTTGTAGCGAATAAACCCTTTCTCGCCCAGCGGCGCACTGACAAAGGCGCTATGTTTCTGATTATCCGGACAGGCCATCATGGTGGAGGCCGGCGCCGCCAGCTTGTCAAAAACATAGTAGTCATAGCCCCAGCCCTCCAGGGTTTTCCGGCCAAACTCGCCGCCAATCATATGGCGATTGCAGTCCACCTCCAGCACCTGACCAATCAGCAGTTCCACTTTAAACAGATCTTCATCCTGCTGCTCTGGCAGATAAATTACCTGTCTTTTCATTCCCTGCTCTGCCTGCGGATAAGGCGCCACTTTTTCAAGCGGCTGACTTTCCGGTTTCTCGCTGGCCAGAGCACCTGTGGATATGGCCGCGGCACAGAGCCCCAGAATCAGTGTTGAGGTAATTTTCATTCTTCATCCTTTACTTAATAAACCCGCGCGCAGACTAGCACACCCCTCCAGGCTCCGGTACCGCAGGCGCATCAGATAAATCCTGTTATTACCTGATGTTTACTAAAATCAACAAAATCGCTTTATTTTTAAATGAGAATGAATATCATTAACAACATCAAATGCCTTAGCGCCACAACAGGTGTTTGATAACGACATTGCTCACATTGCTTCCAGTATTACTTGCCCGCGTCGTCGCTGATGCGGGCTTTTTTTCTTCTGCGTCAGGCCCCCTGGCGGAAACGGCTGCCGTAGCCTAAATAAATAGAGCACCCTCTACAGCAACTAAGGAAACATCATGGGTTATTATGTGATCAAGAAGTCAGAAAAGAGCTCAACACAGCCATGGTATTTTTTACTGAAGGCGGATAACCACGAAACCATCGCCACCAGCGAAATGTACTCCTCAAAAGAGGCGGCGAAAAAAGGGATTGCTTCGGTACAGAAAAACGGCCCCAGCGACACCATCAAAGACGAAACGGTGTAACCCTATCTCCCTGGCGGGGCCAAACGGTCCCGCTATTTATTGTCCCCTACCGCGCAGCATCAGATCGCTTATCGCTAACCAGACGTTTTGGTAGCAGAAAAAGAACTACACCTGGCACAATCTCCCGCAGCGGTTATATTTAACCACCAAAATAAGCATTAAAAGGAGCTGGTTTGTTTTTCGGGCTATTCACCTTACTGCTGACGTCAATGACCGCCCTGATGATGAATTTTCAAAGTACGGTGCAGTTATACGCTGGTAGAGCTGGACTATCCGTACTGACTGCGATGCCAGTGCCCCGCCCACCTGACGGCATAAAAAAAGCCCGTGATTACCCGGGCTAATAAAGTCACTATAGGAAGAGCCGTAAAATCTGTAATACGGACACTGGGCTAAACTTTCGCGCACTGCGGTACGGTGACCACAGGGTAAAACCGCTTCAGACTATACAGCGCCTGATTTACCTTTTGCAGAAAGAATTTTGCGATTGAGTCACTTCCTGGTTACCCCAATCGTAAAGTGCTCGAGGAATATTTAAAGAGCCGGGGGGAATCTGCCTGGTACCGAAATACCTGATACATCCTCAAGCACTTTACGATTATGAAAATCAGCAAACCCGCATCGAATATCGGCCAGCGTACTGGCGATAAATCAGGTGATGCTGTAATGAACAGATTAATAAACTGCGGCAGCAAGATCCAGTTGCCGCCGCTATTTTAAGAACAATCATCGCCGCGCTGATTCAGCGATATTTTGTTCCTTTTCAGCATCGCCACGACCATGGCTGAGTACCCTGTCGGAAGGCTTAATGCTTGATCATCACATGGCGTACCACCGTGTAATCTTCCAGCCCGTAAAGCGAAAGATCTTTGCCGTAGCCGGACTGTTTCTGACCGCCGTGCGGCATTTCACTGACCAACATAAAGTGGGTATTTACCCATGTGCAGCCATACTGTAGCCGGGCGCTGACCCGGTGCGCGCGCCCGGTATCCCGGGTCCACACCGAGGAGGCTAACCCATAACTGGAATCATTCGCCCAGGCGACGGCCTGCTCTTCATCGCTGAACGGGGTGATACTCACCACCGGGCCAAATACCTCACGCCGCACGATATTGTCTTGCTGTCTGGCCCCCGCCAGTACCGTGGGAGCAAAATAATAACCCGGCCCCGGCAGCGGTTCGCCGCCGGTCAGTACCTGGATATGCCCCAGCGCCTTCGCCTCATTGACCGCGCGGGTCACCCGCTCAAGATGGGCCCGGGAACACAACGGCCCCAGCTCAGTGCTTTCATCCTGCGGATCGCCGGCTTTCAGGCTGGCAACCGCTTGTGCCAGCTGTTCGACAAGCTGCGGGTAAATCCCCTGCTGGGCGTAAATACGGCAGGCGGCAGTGCAGTCCTGACCGGCATTATAAAAACCAAACGTGCGGATCCCCTCCACTACCGCCTGCAAATCCGCATCATCGAATACCAGTACCGGCGCTTTACCGCCAAGCTCCATGTGAGTCCGTTTAATCGCTGGCGCCGTATGGCGCAGAATGTGTTCCCCGGTAGCGATGGAGCCGGTTAATGACACCATGCGCACTTTATCGTGACCGGTAAGTCTGTCGCCCACCGTCGCCCCCAGCCCGAACAGGATATTGATAACCCCGGCCGGAAAGATCTCTTTGGCCAGTTGCGCCAGCTTAAAGGCGGTTAATGGCGTGATTTCCGATGGTTTTAAGACCACACAATTACCCGCCGCCAGCGCTGGCGCCAGTTTCCACGCCACCATCATCAGCGGGTAATTCCACGGAGCTATCGAGGCCACCACACCGATCGGATCGCGGCGGATCATGGAGGTATGTCCCTCCAGATACTCTCCGGCCGCCAGTCCGCTCAGACAGCGGCTGGCGCCGGCAAAGAAGCGCAGCACGTCCACCACGGCCGGTATCTCATCATTTAATACGCAGTGCAGCGGTTTGCCGCAGTTCAGAGACTCCAGCCGGGCAAACTCCTCAGCCTGTTGCTCAATGGCCGCCGCCAGCGCCAACAGACACTCTGAGCGGGTTTTTGGCGTGGTCTGGCGCCATGCGTCAAACGCGCGATCCGCCGCCTGCACGGCGTCATCCACCTGTTGCAGGCTGGCCTGCGCCGCCTCCAGTACCACCTCTCCGCTGGCCGGGTTATAAATCGCCAGCGTCTCGCCGGCACCGTTCACTAACTGACCATCAATTAACAGCTGGCTATGCATGGTATCACCCGTTGGTTGTCTGCCTGTCAGCACAAGGCTTTTTCGCCCCACCGTTAAAACTTTGGTTGCCGATTGATTATCTATCCTGCAAAAAAGATACCTTTTCACTATTCTGTGACGGGCAGCGCGTTCTGCTGCCCATCCGGGGTATGTTCCCCCGGGAGTGATTCAGCACTCTGGTGACCATTGTTTTTAACAGTGTAGACAGGGGCGCGGCGTGCGACGGAACTATTGATATTTCCAATGGCGTGACCTGCAACCGGTTTTTGACCCATAAGGAGATTCTGATGACCATTCCAGCCAGCAATCAATTAACGGGTAAAATCAGCCATATTGCCGACGGCGTAGTCAATGATGAAATTAAACTGTCGCTCAGAGATGAAGGAAAGATGAGCCGGAAAGAAACCGGCCGCGTGGTAGCGCTTATTAAAGTCTCGTCAGTGCCGATCGCCGTTAAAACCTGATCGCCCATGCCCCGGCGTCAGTGCCGGGGGATTTATCTCCCCTCACGCATCAACCGCGCCAGCGTTATTACCGCCTGCTCTTCCCGCTCGCCCCACGCCCATGACGCATTAAGGCGAAAACAGTGATGCCAGGCGAGACTGGTGGTAAACATTTTTCCCGGGGCGATGCTGATCTGGTGCTGTAGCGCCGCTTCGCTCAGCGCGCTGGCATCCATGGTTTCCGGCAGTTCTACCCACAGAAAGTAACCGCCGCTACTGTTGTGGACCACCACTTCCGGTGGCAAATGGCGGCACAGCGCCTGGTATGCCTGCTGCTTGCGCTCCGCCAGCGTACGCCTCAGGCGGCGCAGGTGGCTGTCATAGCGGCGGGTCGCCAGATAGTCCACCACCGCCAGTTGCATCGGGGAACTGGTGGACAGGGTACTCATCAGTTGCAGTTGCTGAACGCGCCGGGCGTGTTTACCCGCCGCCACCCAGCCGATACGAAATCCGGCCACCAGCGATTTAGAAAACGACGAGCAGTGCAGCGTATTACCACTGCTGTCCCATGCCCTGGCTGGCAGCGGTTTATCGCGTCCGGCGTACAGTTCGCTATAAACATCGTCTTCAATCAGCGCCACCCCATAGCGGTTCAGTAGCGCGATCAACTGCTGTTTTTTCTCGGCGCTGAGAGTAAATCCCAGCGGATTCTGACCGTTGGTCATCAACCAACAGGCTTTGACCGGGTTATTGGCCAGCGCCTCTTCCAGCGCCGCCAGATCGATCCCTTCATGAATATCCGCCGGCACCGCCAGCGCTTTGAGACGTAGCCGTTCCAGCGCCTGTAGCGCGCCATAAAAACACGGGCTTTCCACCACCACCCAGTCGCCGGGAGCAGTAACCGCCTGCAGGCTAAGGTTGAGCGCCTCAAGGGCGCCGGCGGTCACCACAATTTCATCGGGCGACACATTGATTCCCTGGGCCGCATAGCGCCGGGCGATAGCGTGACGCAACGCCTCGTTACCCGGCGGAAGGCTGTCGATCACGCTTACCGCGGTTGCGGTCTTGCTCACCCGGGCCAGCGAGCGATTTAACTGGCTGAGAGGGAACAAACGCGGATCGGGAAACGCCGAGCCGAACGGCACCACGTTGGCGCGGCAACTGGCCTGCAGCACCTCAAAAATATAGGTATTGATATCAACGGCTTCATCGCGCATTACGCTGACCGGCTGGCGTTTCAGCGCTCCCGGTCGCGGCGCGACATAGTAACCGGACTGGGGGCGAGCCACGATAGTTCCCTGGCTTTCCAGGGTTTGATAGGCGTGGCTGACGGTCATAAAACTCATCCCGCTATGGGCGACCTGCTCGCGCAGTGAAGGTAAACGATCCCCGGGTAGCCAGACCCCCATCTCAATCTGGTCGGCGATTTGCCTGGCCAGCCGCTGATATTTCTTCATGTTCGGCTCCTGACGGCGTCAGTTACTGAAACAGCGGCGTCGGCTTACCGTTATCGTCCACCGCCACAAAGTTAAACTGACCGTGGATCACCTCTTCCCGCCCTTCCCGGTACATATCCTCAAGGAAAATGGTCACCGTTACGGTCAGGCTGGTATTGCCTACCCGGGTCACTTTTCCCGCCAGTTCCACAATGGTGCCGGAGGGGATCGGATGGCGAAAGTTGATTTTTTCAGTCGATACCGTCACCAGCCGCTTGCGGCAAAAGCGCGTAGCGGTAATAAACGATACCTCATCCATCCATGCCAGGGCGGTGCCGCCAAACAGTGTGGAGTGGTGGTTGGTGGTAGTGGGGAAAACGACTTTCGCGACGCGAGTTTCTGACTGGGCGATTTTTTGTTCCATCTGCTCGCTATTCTGACTGCTCATACTGCATAGCTCTTACTGTTGATGACATCAATGGGACATCATCATAACAATAATTTAACCAAAAGAGGCCTCCAGAAGCGCTTTTATCACCACAAATTATATCAGTTAATTATTAATATCCATTTTTAATAAACTGTTATAGGTAAATATCACATTTCTGTTTCTGCCCCCGGCAAACGCCGCTGGTTAGCATAGCGCCAGGTCATTGGCTGTCACGAGGTAGTGATGTTAGCACTCGATGCATTTAATCTGGCGAGGATTCAGTTCGCCTTTACGGTCTCTTTTCATATTATTTTCCCGGCGATCACCATTGGTCTCGCCAGCTATCTGGCGGTGCTGGAATGGCTATGGCTGCGGCGTCGCAATCCGGTCTGGCTCTCGCTGTGGCACTTCTGGGCAAAAATCTTTGCCGTTAACTTCGGGATGGGGGTGGTCTCCGGGCTGGTAATGGCCTTTCAGTTCGGCACTAACTGGAGCGGCTTTTCGCAGTTCGCCGGCAGTATTACCGGTCCGCTGCTTACTTATGAAGTGCTGACCGCTTTCTTCCTGGAAGCAGGCTTTCTTGGCGTGATGCTGTTTGGCTGGAACCGGGTCGGGCCGGGGCTGCATTTCTTCGCTACCTGCATGGTGGCGCTGGGGACCATTATCTCCACCTTCTGGATCCTCTCATCCAATAGCTGGATGCAGACCCCGCAGGGCCACGAAATCATTGATGGCCAGGTAGTGCCGGTCGACTGGCTGGCGGTGGTATTTAATCCTTCCTTCCCTTACCGGCTGTTGCATATGAGTACCGCGGCGTTTCTCAGCAGCGCACTGTTCGTCAGCGCCTCGGCGGCCTGGCACCTGCTGCGCGGCAACGATACCCCGGCAATCCGCCGCATGTTTACCATGGCGCTGGGGATGACGTTGATTGTCGCCCCATTGCAGGCGGTGATTGGCGATCTCCACGGGCTGAACACCCTGGCGTATCAGCCGGCGAAAATCGCCGCTATCGAAGGGCACTGGGAAAATCCGCCCGGCGAAGCGACACCGCTGATTCTGGTGGGCTGGCCGGACATGCAGCGCGAAGAGACCCGCTATGCTGTGAAAATCCCCGCACTGGGTAGCCTGATCCTCACCCACAGTCTCGGGCGCCAGGTGCCGGCGCTGAAAGAGTTTCCCGCCGCCGATCGCCCGAATTCACTGGTGGTGTTCTGGTCATTTCGCATCATGGCCGGGCTTGGCGTCCTGATGATCCTGCTCGGCGCGATCGCCCTGTGGCTGCGCTACCGGCAGCGCCTGTATCACAGCCGCCCTTTCCTGTGCTTTGCGCTGTGGATGGGGCCGAGCGGCCTGCTGGCGATCCTGGCCGGATGGGTAACGACCGAGGTTGGCCGCCAGCCGTGGGTGGTCTATGGACTGCAGCGCACCCGCGATGCGGTTTCCGCCCACGGTGAGCTGCATATGAGCGTCAGCCTGCTGGCCTTCCTGGTGGTTTACTGTTCCGTGTTCGGCGTCGGCTATCTGTACATGATGCGCCTGATTCGCAAGGGTCCGCCGCCGCTGCACACACTGCCCGTTCCCGCGTCCGGCACGCCGGCGCGCCCGCTGTCGGCCATTCCAGATGGAGAGCTACGCTAATGGCTATTGATTTATCGCTGATCTGGTTCGCGATCATTATTTTCGCCATTCTGATGTACATCGTGATGGACGGTTTCGACCTCGGGGTGGGCATTCTGTTTCCGCTGGTGCCGGACGCCGCCGGGCGCGACGTGATGGTCAACAGCGTAGCCCCGGTCTGGGACGGTAATGAAACCTGGCTGGTGCTGGGCGGCGCCGCGCTGTTTGGCGCCTTCCCTCTCGCCTATGCGGTGATTATCGACGCCCTGGCGATCCCGCTGACCCTGATGCTGATCGGGCTGATCTTTCGCGGCGTGGCGTTTGAATTTCGTTTTAAAGCTCCGGCCGCCCATCGTCGCTTCTGGGATGGCGCCTTCCTCGGCGGGTCGCTGATGGCCACCTTCTGCCAGGGGGTGGTGGCGGGCGCGGTAGTCAACGGGATAGCCGTCAGCGATCGCCATTACGCCGGCGGACCTTTTGACTGGCTGAACGCCTTTACCCTGTTCTGCGGTTTCGGCCTGGTGGTGGCGTATGGGCTACTGGGCGCCACCTGGCTTATCGCCAAAGCGGAGGATCCGCTGGCGCGGCAGATGCGGCGCCTGACCCGTGGGTTATTGCCGGTACTGCTGCTGACTTTTCTGGTTATCAGCCTGTGGACGCCGCTGGCTCAGCCAGCCGTCGCCCGGCGCTGGTTTAGTCTGCCGGGTTTCTGGTTTTTACTGCCGGTACCGCTGATGGTGGCCGCCTTCAGCCTCCTGCTGTGGCGTCGGGCGACGGACAGTCAGGTCAATATACAGCCGTTCCTGCTGGCGCTGGGGCTGATATTCCTCGGTTTCGCCGGGCTGGGCATCAGTATCTGGCCGCATCTGATACCTCCGCATGTCACTCTGTGGCAGGCGGCGGCGCCAGCGGCCAGCCAGCGTTTTATGCTGGTCGGCGCGCTGATCATTATCCCGGTGATCCTCGGCTATACGGCGTGGAGCTACTGGGTGTTTCGCGGCAAAGTACCGTCCGGGGAGGGATACCACTGATGGCGCCGTTCTGGAAACGCTTGCTGTGGCTGGCGGCCCTGTGGGGAGGCAGCGTGTTGACGCTTGGCGTCATCAGCCTGCTGTTTCGCCTGCTGATGACCGCCGCGGGGTTCCGTTCCCCGTAATATCAGTATTCCAGCACTCCGCGCGCCAGCGGCATATAGCGCAGGGAGAAGAACAGTCGCTGGCGCCCGGCCCGGGGCGGCTCACTGAGCAACCGCTGCTGGGCCAACGCATCGAGCGGTGTGGCGTGGAATCCGGAGCGGGAACGGTCTTCGCGGAACAACTCCACGACGGTGCCGTCGGCCTGGCCGGCCAGATACAGATTGCGCTCCTGAGGAGTCAGCTTGCCGCTGCCGGCGCCGTCCTGAACCCAGACGCTGACGCCGCTGGCGCGCAGGGTGTTCACCAGTCGCTGGTATCCCTGCGGGGACATATTACCGGCAAAGAAACTGCTCACCGCTACCGGTTTCACCGCCAGCGCATCCAGCGACAGCCGGGTATCAGACAGCCACTGCTGCGCCAGGCGCTGCGCCTGCTCATCGCGCCAGCGTAAATCGTCGATTTCACTGCTGATATACCAGCCGCCGATCTGCGCCGCCCCCAGCAGTTGCAGCCACTGCCTGGCCGTCGCCACATCCACCGCCCGCAAATGGTTCAGGTAGTTTTCCAGCGCCGGCAGCGGCTGATTCTGGCGGTTGAAAAAATCAGGATCGGCGTGCAGGCCGACAACCAGTTGCAGGCCGGCGGCGCGGGCGATACGCGCTTTATCCGCCAGCCACTGGCGCGCCGGGTCATCCCAAAAACCATCGCCATAGCGTGTCCACTGAATCACCAGCGTATCAATCCCCGCGCGGCGCAGATCGCCCATCATCTTCTGCCAGCGGTCGTCGCTGACCGACATATCGCGCAACTGGGGTTGGTAGATAACGCCGTTCATCCCCTGGGCCAGCGGCGACAACAGCGCCAGCCCCCACAGTAATAGTGCCCATAACCTGCGCATTACCAGCGTACCCCCAGAGTCAAAAACAGACCGTTGCGATTTCCGGCTTCACTTCCCGGACGATCCAGCGTGCGCTGGTACTCCAGGCCGACACTGGTTTTATGGGCAAACGCATCGTAGTCGGTTTCCCCTGACCAGTGATTAAAACGCACGCCGATACCGGCCCGGGTGTAATCCTGCCAGCCTGGCGCATTGCTGGTTGCGCTGTACTGCAAATGCCAGTAAGGCTCCAGCGTCTGGTGCGACGAGATTTTCTGGTGCCAGCTCTGCCGGTAGTCAGCGGTATACAGCTGATTATCGGCCCTCACATAATGGGCGGCATCCAGATACAGGTTCTGGGCGAACCACCCCTGGCCGCGCGGGTGCCAGTCATCGCTGAAGCGACCGCCATTGAAGAACGACGCGCTGGCGCGCAGCATCAGGTCGGCATCGCCATTCTTGTCCAGCGGTATCTGCTGTTCAGCGGCCAGATAAAAGACCTGCTCGCGCAGCGGTTTCCAGCGAATCCCGGCCGCCAGTAATGGATCGAACACCGGCGCCATATTGTTGCGCCCGGCGCTGCCGGCGGTCATACGGGTATATACCGACAGCAGATCGCCGTCGATAATCTGGTTACGCCCAAGACGATATTCCGCTTCGGCCTGGGCATAACTGCGATAGCTGCCCGGCTGCGGATTGCTGTTCACCCCGCTGGCGGTCTGACGCGAATCCCGGGTCAGACCCAGGGTCGAGTCGAAAGTGAATGTCCAGCGCCGGGCGCTGTCTTCGTGAATACGCCGCAGATTAAACCGCTCGTCGCGCTGCTCATCGCTGAGCGTGGCGCCGGGGACCAGCGTATTGTCGATATCATCCACCACCCGCTCGCTGTAGCGTTTAATATCCGGCTTATTATCCAGCCGCTGGCTGACATAAATCATCTGGCGCAGCAGTTGCGGATCGTCAGGCGTTTGTTCCAGCGCCTGGCGGAAACGCTGCGCCGCCCCCGCCATATCCCCCCGCTGATACAGGGCGCCGCCCTGGACCGCCAGACCGGGTCCGGCGCTGTAACCCGCCAGCGGATCCGCCAGATTGCGCATCCAGGCCACCTCCTGCCAGTGGGCCTGGGCTTTGACATCCTGCGCTTCACGGGCGCTGAGGGCCGCAGCGCGGATATCCTCATCAGCCATGGTGTCCGGCGGCATTTCGCGCCACAGGCGATCCGCCAGTGACCAGTCCTGTACCTCATAGGCCAGGTAAGCCGCCTGGCGCTGGTAATAGACGCCGCTGTCGCGCGCCTGCGCCTGCTGCGCCGCAAATAATGACAGGCCTGGCGCGATGGGGCGATAGCACTCCACCAGCCGCGACCACGTGGCGGCGTCATATCCGGCGGAAAAATCCCCCAGCAGCGTGCGTAGTGTGGGACAGGAGCCGGCATCGCTGAACAATGACGCCTGCATCATGCGGATCGCCGGACTGCCCCCCGGCTCAGCCAGCCGCTGGCGCTGCCGGGCAGTCAAATCCTGCGGCCGCTGGCGCGCCAGTTCCAGGGTCCGGCCGATTAATGCGTTCTGGCGCGCGCCGGCGCCATTGAACGGCCAGCGGTCGATCAACAGCGCCAGCGCCTGCGCGGGTTGTTTCAGCACCACCAGTTGATAGCTGTATCTGTCCAGCGCCGACCAGTCCAGCGCTGAACGGGCGTTTAACTGGCGGATATACTGCGCCGCCTGGCGACCGTTCCCCTCCGCCAGACTGAGCGCCAGGCGCTGATTCAGTCCCTCGTCTCCGGGAAACGTTTCCAGCAGCGTCTCCGCCCCCCGCCGATCCTGCTGTTGCAGACGCAGGGGCACCAGGGTATTGAGGATCCACGCTTTATTGGCGGCAAATTGCGGGGCGTAATCCGCCACCGCCTGCGGCGGATTTTCGCTGCGGGTCGCCAGCAGCCACAGCCAGTTATACTCATCGCCCTGCTGATTAAAGCGCGGCTGACGTTGTTTCAGGTAGCTGCGTAAGCGCTGGGTCTCGCCGCGCCGCGCCAGCGACTGCGCATAGGCCAGTTGCATATCCGGGCTGTTCATCACGCCCTGACGCTGTAAGTCGAGGATCCGGTCGTCGTGGCGCAGACGCAGCAGAATGGCAAACCACTGCTGATACTCTTCCTCACTGAGTGTCTTACGGCGATCCATACGCGCAAAACTTTCATCCGCCAGCGACCAGTTGCTGAGCCCGATAGCCCGCTGCGCCAGCTCGCTGGTTAATTCACGGCCCTCTTCACTGTCGCGCAGCGCATTCTCCTGGCTAATCTGGCTCGCCACCTCCAGCTCACCCATGGTCAGCGCCTGGCGCGCCACCTGCTGCCAGCAGCGCACGGCGTCGCAGGTCGCTTTCCACGCCAGGAGATCGGCGCGGTTGCGGATCTGCGGTAGCTTTTCCGGCAAGACGTCGAATGCCTGGCGCAGCGCCGGGTTATTGGGATCTTTTTTCAACTGGCGGGACAGTAACTTCCGGGCGGAATCATCATGGCCGAACTGCCGGTATGCTTCGGCGAGGATCAGGGTCAGGCCGCTGTTGTCCGGCGCCAGTTGCAGGGCATGCTGAAAATTCTCCAGCGCCTGTTTTTCATCACGGTTTTTCAGCGCCTTTTGCCCGCGATCGAGGAACGGGTAAACCCGAAAATACTGATAATCGCTGAGCCCATAACGCTCCTGTTGTTCTGCACCGGACGCGATCCCCGCCGTCGCCCCCAGCAAACAGCCCAGCACCAGCGCCACAGGGGTAAAACGAAAATTCATGATACCCCTCCGGACAAGGCGGCAATTTGCAAACTGGAGATACCGTGCTGATGCAGCAACGTTTCCATGCACGGTTGCAACGCTTTCTGGCGATCCAGCGCTCGGGTGACGTCTTCATCGTTGACGACGCCTTCCGCCACCAGAAACTCGCCAAACTGTAAATCGCTGCGCTCAAAGCGCAGTAATAGCGCCTTGAGTACCGCTTCATTAAGATGCAACTGGCTGGTCAACACCTCGGCAAACAGCAACTGCCCGGAGACCCAGGTTTGCCAGATACTTTCGCCCTGTTCCGCCGTCAACATGCCGGAACGCACCGCGCCGTCGACCAGCTGGCGCTTGTTCTGGCGCTGCTCCAGATACCAGTAGCGCAGCCCGACAACCACCTGACCGCGCGGCACAATCACATAACGCACCGGCATACTGACTTTGCGGCCCAGCGCCGCCAGAGAGACCGGGTCGATAGCGCTTTCGCTGGCGCAGACCAGGGTATCATCTTCCACCCGCAGCGGCAGAATGGCGTAATGCAGCGCCACCTTAGCCGGCACCCGGGCTATCAGCGCAGGATCAATTTGCAGGCTGTTAAGGTCCTCTGACGCCACGTGCGCCTGCTCCGCCAGCGCGCGCGCCAGTTGAGGCGCGGAAATCATCCCCTGGTGCAGCATACTGCCCCCCAGTTTCAGACCCGGCACGCGATTGACCAGCGCCTGCTCAAGCTGTTCCGCGCTGATGGCGCCCTGTTCGACGAGGATCTCCCCGACAGGGCGCATTGCCGGGCTGCGGCCGGCGACGGAAGGAAAGTCATGGGTCGTTTTATCCCACGCCACCCGGCGCGGATCGCCGTGTTGAATCACCTGACGGATAGCCCGCCAGTTGGCCATAAAGTTAATCAGGTTGCCCCAGAACAGACGTGGAATAACCAGCAGCCCCTGGCCGATGCCATAGTAACCGGTGACAAAGATCATGCGTTGCACGATGCGGTTACACATCAGAATTAAATTGCCCCACAGCAGCAAAACCAGCCACATGTCACCCTGGAACACCGATAAAAATTGCCACGGATCGCTGGCCAGCATCTGGTAAATCCACAGTGCGATCAGCTGTAGCGCGACACACATCGCGGTGAAGCTGAGGAAGTTAGCGATGGCGCCTTTACGGTCGCGCCATAAAAAGTAGTTCAGTATCGGGCTACTGGTCCAGCGGTGGGTTTTGAATCCCTGAAAGACGATGCCGATAATCCAGCGTGACTTCTGGCGCACCGCCGTCTGGTAGGTATCGGGAAAATATTCGCGCACGCAAATAACATCCGCCGTACGGCGCCGCTGGCCGAAAAGACGCTTTTTATGGGGATCGGCCAGCACCGGGAAGCGGCAAAATATTTCGCTCATCCCTTTCTGACGCAGGCGAAAGCCGATGTCGTAGTCCTCTGTCAGACTCTGGACGTCAAAGGCAATCCCGTCGCCGTCGGCCAGCAGCGCCATCACCGCGCGGCGGCTGAAGCAAGTGCCGACCCCGGCGCTGGGAACCTGACCTGACAGGGCTTCGCGCACCGGGACATCTTTGCCATGCAGTTCAGAAAATTCATCGAGATACGACAGGCTGGTGAAGTGGTACCACGGACGTTCAAAGGGATAGACCGGGATCTGGATCAGATCCTTACGCGCTACCAGATAGTTGAACAGCCGCAGTTCCATGGGAGAGATGACATCTTCGGCATCGTGCAGAATAAACCCGGCAAAATTCAGCCGCGCCTGATTTTCAAACTGCAAAATGGCATCCAGCACGTTATTCAGGCAGTCGGCTTTGCTGGTTGGCCCCGGCCTCGCGCACACCACTTTATGCACGTTGGGAAATCGGGCGCACACTTCATCGACATCGCGCTGGGTATCCGGATCGTTCGGGTAGGTACCGACAAAAATATGGTAATTCTCATAATCGAGCGTCGAAGCCGCCAGTTCCGCCATATTGCCGATAACCCCGGTTTCATTCCACGCCGGCACCATAATCGCCAGCGGTTTTTCGTCCGGTTGGTAGAGCGCGCGATAGTCGAGCCGCTCATTCTTGCGATACACCGTCAGCGCGCGCCACAGACGCCGCACCCAGAAAACAATATCAATGAAAAGATCGTCTATCCCACTGATAAACATCATGATGGCCAGAGTAATCGCCACGACCTTCACGACATAAAGGTACGTCGTAAAGTAATCAATCAACCAAACCATAGTGTGCGGTGCGCCTCAGAGATTCTGCATCAGACAGGAAGCGTTAATGACAGCGTAAAGAAGATGCCAGAGAGCGGTAAATGTTACTGGTATCATATGACAAAAGGACCCGATACCAAATACGATTTACTTATAAAAGTGCGTAAATAAGGAATAAAACGCCATAAATCAAGTTTATTAACAGTTATTTAATTGGGAAATATAGAATACATCGATATTTGTAACAACCATTAGGATAATTCCTTCGCTTATGCTGACCGGAAGCCGATTTCCCCGCCCATTGCGGAGCAAATCACCGCCCCCCTGCGGCCAGCGTTCCTTTTCGTATAGCACAAAATCGCGCGTTACGCTTTCGGCTACCCGGAGAGGTTGTGAGACAGAACCTGCGCCAGATCACCGGCCAGCCGTAAAATCTGTCGCTCGTCCAGCGCCGCGACGGTAACGCGCAGTCCATCGCTGGCGTTACCCACCGCAAACCCTTCGCCTCCGCGCACCGACCAGCCCAGATGCGCCATTTCCAGCACCGCGCGCTGGCTGCCGCCGGGCAGCGGGATCCAGATATTCAGCCCGTCATGCTCATGCTGCAACGCTACCCCGCGCTCCCGCAGCGCATCAGCCAGCAGTGAACGCCGCTGGCGATAGCATTCCCGCACCTGCGCCAGCCGGGTTCGCTGTTGCGCAGACGACAGCAGCACCCCGGCGAGCTCCTGAATCAGATGGCTGACCCAGTTAGTTCCCGGCGCCAGGCGCAGCCCGAGGCGCTGAGCTGTCACCTCATCGCTGGCAATACACGCCAGACGCAGGTCAGGACCGAAAATTTTCGCCACCGAACGCACCAGCGCCCAGCGCTGGCTCTGTGGGGCAATCACCTGACAAAACGGATGGGTCGATAACAGCGAAAAGTGATCGTCGACAATAACCATCACCTGAGGATATCCGGCCAGACAGCGGCGCAGCGCCGCCGCCCGCTGTGGCGTCAGACTCACCCCACAGGGATTGTGAGCGCGCGGGGTAATAATCACCGCCTCAATACCGCTTTCCAGCGCTGCCCTGAGCGCCCGCGGCTCCATGCCGTGTTCATCCACCGCGATGGCGCAGGGCTGATAGCCATTGTGGCGCAGCGTATTGATGCTGCTGAGAAAACAGGGATCTTCAACCCCGACCCGATCGCCAGGCACCAGATAGCTGGCCAGCAGACGTTCGACGGCATCCACCGAACCGTGACTCAGGCTGAGGCTGAAGGGGTGTTCGACATCTTCGCTCATCCAGTTACGGGCGGCGCGTTCCAGGCGCGGATGGATCACCGGCTCGCCATACAGGCCTGGCGTCAGCGAACACTGCGCCAGCGCGTGGCGTAAATCGGGCAACAGTTGCGGATCGGGATTACCACCGGACACATCGATCAGCACTGAGCCGCTGAGACTCCCCTCGCGCTCCGCCAGATTTTCCGGCTGGCGGATAAAGGTACCGGCGCGCCCCTGGCTGTGGGCAATGCCGGCGCCGACCAGGCGCCGGTAAGCCGCCGCCACCGTATTGCGGTTCACGCCCAGCGTCATAGCCAGCGCGCGCACTGGCGGCAGGCTGGCGCCCGGCAGCAACTCGCCGCGCCGGACCAGACTGCGGATTGAGTCGAAAATTTCACTGGCGGTGTGACCAATAATCATGATTGACCTATGACAATACGCTGATTAGCATAGGCCATATTACGACGCCAGCCGATCGCTGTCTATGAGGCGCGGCGCCACCCATCATCCCGCCAGTTTCCCGGAAATTTCCCTGTAACGGTACCCGGAACCTGACGTTTTCAGGGAGTGCAAGCTATGGAAAATCATGCTCTGGAAAGCGATTTTCATCCTCAGGGAGCCGCGCTGTGCGACGTGATATCGGTCCAGTCACAGGTGGTGTTCGGGAGTGTCGGCAACAGCATCGCCGTACCGGCGCTACAGCGCCACGATTTGCGCGTCACTGCGGTTCCCACGGTCATTCTTAGTAACACGCCGCATTACGCTACCTGCTACGGCGGACCGCTTCCCGGCGAGTGGTTTGAGGGGTTCCTCCACGCGCTGGTGGAACGTGACGTCGTGCAACAGACCCGGGCGATCGTCACCGGCTATCTGGGCGCCCTGGATCGCGTCGATATCCTCAGCGCCTGGCTGACCCGGGTACGGCAGATAAATCCGCAGGCGCTGATCGTCATCGATCCGGTGCTGGGCGACACCGACAGCGGATTTTACGTGCCTCCGGCGCTGGCGGAGGCCTACCGCCATGCGCTGGTGCATTTCGCCACCGGCATCACCCCCAACAGTTTTGAACTGAGCTGCCTGCACGGCGCGCCGCTGACCAGCCTGAGCGACACCATCGACGCCGCGCGCGGTTTACTCAACGGGAATCTGCAGTGGGTTGTGGTCACCTCCGCGGCGCCGGACGCCCTGGCGGGCGATCGGATCCAGGCGGTGTGCGTGACCCGCGACGACGCCACCATCGTCACCCATAATAAGCTACCGGTATCGCCCAAAGGGACCGGCGATCTGTTCAGCGCCGAACTGACCGCCGCTTTGCTGAGTGGGCTACCGCTGTCGGAAGCGGTGCGGGGATCCTGCCAGCGCGTAGAGGAGGCGATCCTCTGCACCTGGCGCAGCGGCAGTAAAGAGCTGTGTCTGCCACCGCGTTGATGCGCTTTCTCCCGCGCCCCGCGGGAGTACATGATGGTTTTTTGGGAGAATGGCATGAACTACGCCCTGCTGTGTCTGGCTATCATCTGCGAAGTGATCGCCACCACCTGCCTGAAATTATCGGACGGTTTTACCCGTCTGGCGCCAGGGGTCGCGACCGTGGTGTTCTATGCTCTGGCATTCTGGTGCCTGACCTTTCCGATGCGCACCATGCCCACCGGGGTGATTTATGCCATCTGGTCCGGGGCGGGAATCGTCCTGATTGGCCTGGTGAGCTGGCTGTTTCTCGATCAGAAGCTCGACTGGCCGGCGATACTCGGTATGGGATTGATTGTGCTGGGAGTGCTGGTCATTAACCTGTTTTCACGCAGCGTGGCGCACTGAACGGCGGCGCCAGCCTGCGCTGGCGCCCGGGTAAAGTTATTTTGCCCGTTTCGGAAGCGTTTTCAGTAGCTCTTCCGGGCTGATGGCGGCCACCACGCTGCCCGGTAGCGGCATCTTCAGGATATGATTTTTAATCTTGCCAATAACGTGCATTTCGCAGGGTTTACAGTCAAATTTCAGGGTCAATACTTCATCCTGATGCACCAGTTGCATGGGCGTGGCGCGGCCTTTGACGCCCTGAACCCCTTTCGCCTGTTTCGGACACAGATTAAATGCAAAGCGCAGGCAATGTTTGGTGATCATTACCGGTACGTCGCCCTTTTCTTCATGCGCCTCATAGGCGGCATCAATAAGCTGAACGCCGTAGCGCTGGTAGAAATCGCGCGCTTTCTGGTTATAGACATTGGCGAGGAAAGTTAAATGGGTTTCCGGGTACAGCGGCGGCGGATCGCTGACCGGTTTGCGCAGCGCCCGCTGGTAACCCGCCATTCGCGCCTGCTCCAGTTGTTCTATTGTCTCGCGGCGCAGTTGATTCAGCAGGCTGTTGGGTACAAATAGCGCCCCGGGCAAATTCACCTCAATATTGCGCGCATAATAGATAGTCTGTCCCAGTTTCCCCAGCCCGTCGCGCAAGCCGTCCAGCGCTTTTTGCGGATTATTCGCCAGGTCGAACTGCCCGTCCAGAGTATGGGTCACCGACGCGCCATCTTCGCTGGTCGCCGTCAGAATTAACTGCTCCTGCCAACCGCTCAGCGCCAGATCCACCGCGATGCGCCGCTCGCTGGAGGTTTTTAGCAGCGCCTGCTGCCAGTTATGGTCCAGATTGCGGTTCAGCGGATGGTGCGGGCGCAGGTTTTTCAATGCCTCCGGCTGCTCGTTGGGCCACACGCGATACTGCCCCGGCGCGGTTTGTTCCACGGTGTTGACCCGGAATCCCACCACCTCACGCTTGATGAGCACATTCAGACCATCGCCGTTAGCCAGCGGCCCGGTGACTGCTACATCCAGATAGTCGCGCCCTACTTTCAGGACTTCGCCCACCGGCAGGCCGATAAACTTCGGCGAATCGAAAGCGCCGATATCGCCTTTGCGCTCATTCACGAAATAGTCGGTGCTGCCACGGTGGAAGGTTTTATCCGGCGACGGAATAAAGAAATGCTGCGTATGCCCGGCCGAAGCGCGCTGCAAGTCGCCGCGCTGGTCAATAATCTGATCGAGTAACTGGCGGTAATAAGCGGTGATGTTCTTCACATAGCTCATATCCTTATAGCGCCCTTCAATTTTAAAAGAGCGCACCCCGGCATCGATCAACGCCGCCAGATTGGCGCTTTGATCGTTGTCTTTCATCGACAGCAGATGTTTTTCATAGGCCACCACCCGCCCCTGATCGTCTTTCAGGGTGTATGGCAAACGGCAGGCCTGGGAGCAGTCGCCGCGGTTAGCGCTGCGCCCGGTCTGGGCATGGGAGATATAGCACTGCCCGGAATAGGCGACGCACAGCGCGCCGTGGATAAAGAATTCAATCGTGGCGTCCGTATTATCGTGAATAGCGCGGATCTGCTGGAGATTCAGCTCCCGGGCAAGAACGATTTGCGAGAATCCGACCTCAGCCAGAAAACGCGCTTTCTCCACGCTGCGAATATCGCACTGGGTGCTGGCGTGCAACTCAATGGGCGGGATATCCAGTTCCAGAATCCCCATATCCTGGACAATCAGCGCATCCACCCCCGCCTGGTATAAATCGTCTATCTGACGGCGGGCCGGCTCCAACTCATTGTCATGGAGAATCGTGTTCAGGGTGACAAAAACTTTAGCGCCGTAACGATGGGCAAACGGCACCAGCTCCGCAATATCGCGCAGGCTGTTGCCCGCATTATGACGGGCGCCGAATCCCGGTCCGCCGATATAGACGGCATCCGCGCCGTGCAGGATTGCTTCGCGGGCAATGGTGGCGTCGCGAGCCGGGCTGAGTAGCTCAAGGTGGTTTGCGTGCAGGCGCATAAGCGTTGTTATCCGGACTGATATCGAAAGGCCGCTATTGTAGTCACAAGACGCGGATTCAGAAAGCCCCGCAGTCGGGATTTCCTCAGCGAACGCCGGCGCTTTACCAGTGGCCGGCTAAGGTTGTGCGCAATTGGCATTTGTCTGTACTGCGGCGCAGGTTATGGTAACCGAGGTTCCCGCTCAGACGAACCACCTCACCGGATTGTGGTTGTTTATGTTGTTATTAGTGGTTATTTACGCCGGGTAACCGGCGTTTTTCTTCACTCACTAACCCCCTGAAGCGCATAGTGGATCAGGGAGTGGAACAGCACATCGGCATCGCTACTGTTACGGTAGGTATGGCGCTCATCGCCGGCAAAACGCAGCCCTTCCCCGGCCTGCAGCGTATGCCACTGCGCGCCAGTCTGCATATCCAGCCGCCCGTCAATCACCACCACATGTTCCACCACTCCACGCTCATGAGGCGTGGATGTACTGCACCCTCCCGGCGCCAGGGTAATCGCGAACAGATCAAACTTCAGTTGCTCATCATAGGGAAACAGCGGCACCACGACCATCTGCCGCTGTTGAGGATCGAATACCGGCCTTGTGGCGCCGGACGCCGGCGGTTCGATAAACAGAGAAAACGGCACATTAAACCCGGTGGCAATCTTCCATAGTGTCGCCACCGTGGGGCTGGACTCATTACGCTCAATCTGCCCAAGCATCGCCTTCGACACGCCGGTCACCTCTGCCGTATGCGACAGGCTCCAGCCCCGGGCCGCCCGCAGGCTCCTGAGGGTTTGCGCCAGATAATGGGCAATATCCACGTCGTATTCCTTAGCATATCAGCACGTTCACGACACAGAGCATAACAGTACTCGCTCCTGAGGCAGAATATTTCTTTTTCCTGTCGGTCATATTTCTTTTCCGGAGATTTCTGCTATCAGCGCCATAACGGTTATTTCCGCCGATTAAGATCAAACTTAATAAATAAATAATGACGCACATAAATCCAGCGAATGAAATCATCCAGAGCGACATTCAAAACAACAAAATAATTCATTGATAAAAATAATAATCAAAAAGTTATATTTATTTTATGAATAATAAATAATTCTCTCTCAAAATAATTACAACCTATTGATTATTATTTATTTTATCTCATAAAAAACATATTATTTACAGGCATTCAATAATATTAACTGGACATGTAACAGTATTCTGTATTGTCACATTTTTTACTCAAAGGACTAACGAGTATGAGAGAAAATAAAAATCTCTGTCTGGCGCTTCCTTCACCAACACGTCTGGCTATCGCGATTTCACTAACGCTAATCGGTAATACTGCCGCCCACGCTGCGGCGCTCAATATTAATGGCGGCTCCCAGACCAGTAGCGGAACCGCACACTATTCCAGTACGTCCGTCGCTCCGGCGATTCGGGTCACTAACGGCGGACAGCTTATTCTGAACCATGAAACCACCGCGTCCACCACCAACCCCACCGATCATGCCGTCGAAGTTATCGGCAACGGTTCGGCAATCATGGTCAATGATAAATTGAATGTCGATCTCCAGGGCCAGCGAAATACATACGGATTACAGATAAATCAGGGCGACTTTACCGTCGGTAATACCGGAATGTTGTCGATTATCTCCACGGCGACAGGCAGCCACGGCGTAGCGGCTATCGGAGTTGAAGCCAAAAATGGCGGCCAGGTTAACCTTGGCAGTGGAGCGACCATCATCACCAGCGCCGCGGGCGCTCAATTACCGGAAGGCCATGGTATCCGGATTCAGACCGGCGCCAGAGGCAGCAGGGATACCACTGTCAGCGCCAGGGATGTGCAGATTATCACCCATGGCGATGCGGCGAATGCGATTCAGGTGTGGAATCTGGTACCGGCCACCGGCAATTCCGACACCAAAAACGGCATAGTGACGCTGAGCGGCACCCATAACCAGATAACCACCAGCGGAAATAATTCGGCTGGCCTGCTGACCGGTTCAACATCACACGGCGTATCGCGAATTATTGTTGGCGATGCCAACAACCAGGGAAAAATCACCATTGCTACCTCCGGCAGTGACGCTGCCGGTATCCGGGCAAGCGTCAACGGCGAAATCACCCTCTATGGCGACGGGCAGACGATACGCACCAGCGGTGATAACGCGGCGGGTATTGTGGCGGATGGCGCAACGCAAGTTACCTCGGCAAATGCCAGCCCGCGGATCGCCCTGCATGGCAACGGTCACCAGATAGAAACCCGTGGCCAGTCCGCCCACGGCGTGATGGTTAATGACGGCGGACAAATCCTGATCAACAACACCAGTGAGGCCGCGAGCAGTATTATTGTCCACGGCGCTAATGCCAGCGCGGTATACGCGCTTGGCCAGCATAAATCCACTGACCGTGCCGCCAGCGTAACGATTAATCAATCCGGCGGCACGATTAAAAGCACCGCCGGCGACGCGTTCCGGGCCCAAGGCGCCACCATCAACGCCACCCTGGATCATGTCAACGTTAGCGCAGATAATGGTCATCTGATCAATGCGACGCTGTACCCCAAAAAAACCGCCTCCGGGTTGGATGGTACTATCGGCAGCGAAATCAACCTCATAGCGCAAAACGCCAGCGAGCTGACTGGCGACCTGTATGTCGACATGCTGAGCAGCGCCCGCCTGACATTGAATAGCCATTCTATCTGGACTGGCGCCGCCAGTAATGGTTCGGTGATCACTGACAGCAGCGGTAAGTGGTATCTGACCGACGACTCCATGCTGCAAATGCTGCAAAATGATGGTCAGGTATCGTTTGAAACCGATCCGGCCAATCCGGTCGCCGCCCGTAGTTTCAGAACGCTTACCATTAACAACAGCCTGAGTGGTAACGGTAACTTCGTGATGCGCGCCAATATGCAAAATCAGAGCGGCGACAAATTGATCGTTAACGGAACCAGTAGCGGCGATCATATCCTCACGGTATTCAGCGACGGCAGCCAGCAGACAACCGGCAAAGAAACCCTCACGATGGTGGAGACCAGCGATGGAAATAGCCGCTATACGCTTTCATCCACCAGCGTGGATATGGGCGGATATAGCTATGAGCTCCGCCAGGAAGATAATGGTAAAAACTGGCAATTAGCCGCCGCCGCAAATAACAGCGGTTCCGGCGGCGGTAATTCAGGCGGCGGAGGCTCCGGCGGCAATGGCGGCGGTAATTCAGGGGGCGGCGGCTCTGGCGGCAACGGCGGTGGTAATTCAGGTAGCGGCGGCAACGGCAATGCGCCTCTTTCCGCTGTGGCTGACGCGGCGGCGAACTTCATCAACAGCAACTATCTGATGAACTACGCAGAAACCCAGACGCTGATGCAACGTATGGGGGAATTACGCGCCGACAAGAAACAGGCAGATGTCTGGGCGCGCGGTTTTGACGGGCGCTTCGACAGTTTCGCGCAGGGCAAACTCTCCGGCCTGAATATGAATTACCACGGTTTTCAGATTGGCGGCGACTGGCGGCTGGATGTTCTGGAAGGCGATCTGTATCTCGGCGCTATGTTCGGCGCGGCCAACTCCAGCCAGGATTACCAGAAAAACGGCGGTGACGGCAGTCTGAGCAGCCAGAGCGCCGGGCTGTACGCCAGTTATCTGCATACTGACGGTTTATATCTTGATGCGCTGGTCAAATATTCCCATATGCGTAATGCGTTCAGCGTCAGTGACAGCAGTAGCCAGCGCGTAGGCGGTAAAGATTCCAGCGATGGAATCGCGCTTTCACTTGAGGCCGGTAAGCGTTTCTGGCTCAGCGACGCGTCCAGCGGTTTTTATCTTGAACCGCAGACGCAGCTCAGCCTGAGCTGGCAGGAGGGTATGAATGTCAATGCCAGTAACGGATTGCGCGTCGATACCGACAGTTTTAACTCCACGCTTGGCCGCGTCAGCGCCGTTATCGGCTACCAGCTAACCGATCGGATGCCCCTCAATGTCTATCTGAAAACCGGTTATCTGACCGAGCTGGATGGCAGGGTGAACTACCGTCTCAATGGTTCTGAGGAAAATACCAGCAACCGCGGCGGCTGGTGGAATAACGTTATTGGCGCCACTATCCAGATTGAGCAGCAACATTCCCTGTATCTGGACGCGGAAAGTTCTACCGGACATCGCTTTAATCAGCGTCAAATCAACGCCGGCTATCGCTTCAGCTTTTAACCTTCGCCCGGGGGCGTTTATCTCCCCCGGGGTTCATGAAATGGGATACCCCCCGGGCCAGTATAAAATTAGACAACCGATGATGACCGTTCATACTATTCAAACATCATCATCATCGCGTCAAAATCTAAGGTCCATTTATAGTGTTTTAGAAACTGATGACTGATAAAACCATCAAGCAGTATCCCGGAATCGGTATAATAGAGCACTTCTGGCAGCACACCGTACAGACCGGTCAAATCCCTCTGCTTTAACGGCCCCAGCGCGACGCTGTCAATTTTCAGCCGGGTTATCTCAAACCCTCCTCCTCCCAACCCACCTTTACTGTTATCCGGGATGTATGACTGCTGACGGTCCAGACGGATCCCGGCATAATCCAGCGCCCCTTGCTGCAGCAGTATTGACGCTTGCGGATCATCCAGCCCGGAATCGAGGAAAAAAGTCATCCCTGCTTTGCCGTTGATTTCCCCTCTGACAATTAAAAAATGCGTGCCGTCGAGAATGAAAGGGATACTGGTCGCTGCGGAATGCGTAATCCCGGCGGCGCTTTTACGTTCCCCCTGGCGTTTATTGAGGATCAGCTGACGCTGCGGGTAATCCAGAGTGGTAAGGAACTGGCGGAACACCCCGGTGGATAAAATGCCATTCACCTCAATTTTTTCTCCCGTCGTTTCGTCCGTGAAAACCCATGAATCCGGGAACTCGGCAATATCAACCGGCACGTCATGCAAAGTCACATCCCCCAAATTCAGCGCCTGCAGACGGGAGTAACCGATTTCCGCGGTCTTTCCGCCGGCATAAGTACCGGTGAAGCTGGCCAGCGGCTTAAGCCCGAGTTTCGTCGCCATGTCAGATTTGAGGACAAACAAATCAGCTCCGGTATCAATAAAGACATTGATGGGATACCCGTTGACCCTGACAGAAACGATCGGCAGATGATTCATCGAGATAAAGGGAAGTACCGCCTTTTCGGCATACCACTCTGTTCGGTAAGGCTTATCCTCACCATAGGCGTGCATAAGTGATACCAGCGCATCGTTACTCTGTGACAGAGAAGCTCTTTGCTCATCGGTGAAAAGATAACGAGCTCTGGCATACTGTCCCGTCTGATAATAGACATATAACAGACCAATTTTGCTTTTCAGATAGTGGGGCGCGGCTTGCTTCAGCGCAGAAAAATATTTCTCAGCAGTGGCATATTCCCCATACAGATAATGGATAAGACCGGTCTGCCAGGTGGCTTCCGATTCTGTCTGTGGGTCAGACAGTAATAAACGCAGATTCGCCCTGGCCTCTTCAATATTTCCGCTCAGGAGTTCATCTCTGGCAAGATCCAGGCGCAGGGCGGAATTTTGAGGCTCTTCCTGGAGACGCTGGCGCTTTTCATCAATAAACTGCTTATAGTCTCCGCGGTGCAACTCCCCTCTCACCTTTGGGAATACCCTATCCGCAGACGCTGACTGTGCTATATCCGTATTTTCATGAGTCGTAGCAAAAAGACATATACAGAAAAAGAGCAGCAGCAATATCATTAATCGGTGAAACATAGCGGAACCTCCTGTTATTTGAGAGTAATTCCATTCGGAAAATTTAATGATGTAGGGGTGTTCATATTCCAGCAGGACGGAAAAGCCGCGTATCACCGCCCCGGTTATTCCACCCATAATAAACGCTATCGCCAGGTGATAGCTGTTCAGGACTACCCATAGAACTGGCAGGCATTGCTACCGGACAATAACTTTATAATCCTGGTAACCACATACCAGCCATGCCCCGCCGCTGGCTGGCGGTATAACCCGCGGAACATCAGCCTCGCTTCCGGGGCAAATTCTCCCGGTTAAGGTCAGGGCTGCCGGTCCGTTTTTGGTATGCCGTTGCTGTATGCGGACCGCGCTGACGCTTTTTTGCTGCCGTGGGATGGCGGTATTTTATTATCCGGTGGCGGCTTGTGGTTTTATCTCCGCCACAAGCCGCCAAAGACACAGCCGTAACGATGGTAATATAAATAACCAGCCCGGCGCATAGCGTTTTTCATGGCTAATAAACACATAGCGACAAATAAAGAGAAAAGTCGCGCACCGGAAAAAACACGTTCGGTTAAGAGAGCAAATTGCCATTTTCAGGAAAAGCGCACTCAGTCATTCTCATCACTATCCTTTACCGGTAAATAAGTAAACAGGTCGCCGGGTTGGCAATCAAGATATTTGCATAATGCATCGAGCGTGGAAAAACGAATTCCTTTAATTTTACCCTGTTTGATTAAGGACAGGTTTTGCTCGGTGATACCGATAGCCTCTGCCAGCGCTTTGGATTTCACTTTCCTGGCTGCCAGTAATATATCGAGCTTAACTACGATTGCCATAAATACCTCGCATCACAGGAAAAGTTTATTTTCTTCATTTATGATGCAGGCTTTCTCAAGTATTTTTGCCACGGCAATAATACAGGCAGAGATAAAAAGCCAGGCAACAGAATGGAGTTCAAAAAAGAACAGAATTTCACGCCCGGCTGGCGGTCTGGTCACGGTTAGCCAGTAGCTCTGCAGTGGGACAGAGATAATCGTCATCACTGTCCATGTCGCCAGCGATACGCCGGCTTTTCTCATATGCTGCGCCGCGCTGGAGGAGAAATAGTCCCGGCGGGCATAAACCCGGAATAATGCCCTGACCTGGTACAGGCAGTAACAAAGAGGCACCAGCACCAGAAAATTAATCAACCCCTGGCCCGCAACCTGCCATAAGGGAAACTCCGCCAGGCTGATATTAAGTGTCGATAGCACCCTGTCAGAGAGAGAAAGCTGCACAGCGGAGATTTCCCCGATAAATGACAGCGAGGGCAAAAACAGGGCCAGCGAATCCAGCAGGATAACCGCCACGATAAGCAACATGGTGGCAGTCACCATCCGCTGGTAGAACTGTGCAAGTGCATCCGGAGACATAAAACCTCTGCGTTTCAGCTTCAATGTATGCGGTATATAATACACACAATTAAAGTAATACAATAATAAGTTATCGTTTTATTTTAATTTTAAAATCTTACTCGCGACATAACCTTATGTTTTTCATTGTTTTTATTTATAAAAACTCGAGTAAAATCATATGGTAACAACATCCTCAAACGCTGCCAGGCACCTCTGGCGTTATAAAAAACGGTTGACACCCACTCACCGCACTAGTTTACTGGTACGGCATTTGATTAAAACAGGTATCGGACAATGACATTCTCAATGATGACTCAGCATGACTGGTGGCGTACTTCCCGTTAACGGGCAGTATCGTCACGTCTGCAGTTTGCATACCGATACCCGGCCCGCCAGTGAGCGGGCTTTTTTTTGCCCAAATTTTTGCAGTGCGCGAAAAGTTTCACCGCGTTAAACGCCGCCTGGAGGCGCTGCGCAGTCACTGATTTCATTTCACGTGCAGAGTCCGGACCGGGAACCTGGCCCCGGTTGATCGGGCACTGTGCAGACATTAAGGAGCAATAATGAGTACGTTACTCAACCCCCGCTTTGGCGAATTTGGCGGTATGTATGTCCCGCAAATTCTCATGCCCGCCCTGCTTCAACTGGAAGAAGCCTTCGTCAAAGCACAGCAAGACCCGGCGTTTCAGGCTGAGTTTAGCGACCTGTTGAAAAACTACGCGGGTCGCCCAACGGCGCTGACCCGGTGCCGTAACCTCACCAGAGGTACCCGCACTACCCTGTATCTCAAACGGGAAGATTTACTACACGGCGGGGCACACAAAACCAATCAGGTGCTGGGCCAGGCATTACTGGCCAGACGCATGGGTAAAACCGAGATCATTGCCGAAACCGGAGCCGGACAACATGGCGTGGCGTCCGCCCTCGCCAGCGCTTTGCTGGGACTGAAATGTCGCATTTATATGGGAGCGAAAGACATTGAGCGTCAGTCGCCGAATGTCTTTCGCATGCGTCTGATGGGCGCGCAAGTGATCCCGGTACACAGCGGCTCCGCTACCCTCAAGGACGCGTCAAACGAGGCGCTCCGGGACTGGTCCGGGAGTTATGAAACCGCTCACTTCATGCTGGGGACGGCCGCCGGCCCACATCCTTTTCCGACCATTGTCCGCGAATTCCAGCGCATGATCGGAGAAGAGACCCGTATGCAGATTCTGGAGCAGGAGGGTCGTCTGCCGGATGCTGTTATCGCCTGCGTGGGTGGGGGATCTAATGCGATAGGCATGTTTGCCGACTTTATCGCTGAGACAGACGTTGGGCTGACAGGGGTTGAACCGGCAGGCCACGGCATTGAAACCGGTAAGCATGGCGCCCCGCTAAAGCACGGCCGTGTCGGCATTTATTTCGGTATGAAATCGCCGATGATGCAAACCGATGAAGGACAAATTATTGAATCCTGCTCAATTTCCGCCGGTCTGGATTTTCCCTCTGTCGGCCCACAGCACGCCTGGCTGAACAGTACCGGGCGCGCAAACTATGTCTCCGTCACCGATGATGAAGCGCTGCATGCTTTTAAAACCCTGAGTCGGGAAGAAGGCATTATTCCGGCTCTGGAGTCCTCCCATGCCCTGGCTTACGCCCTGAAAATGATGCGGGAAAATCCCGATAAAGAGCAACTGCTGGTGGTCAATCTTTCCGGCCGCGGAGACAAAGATATTTTCACCGTACACGATATTCTGAAGGCGCAAGGAGAAATCTGATGGAACGTTATAATACCCTGTTTGCAACGCTTAAAACCCGGGAAGAAGGCGCATTCGTTCCCTTCGTGATGTTAGGCGATCCGACTCCAGCGCAGTCACTGCGTATTATCGATACCCTGATCGAAGCAGGTGCCGACGCCCTGGAGTTGGGGATCCCATTTTCTGATCCGCTGGCCGATGGCCCCGCTATCCAGAGCGCGGTACTGCGGGCCTTCGCCGCAGAGGTCACGCCGACAATTTGCTTTGATATGCTGGCCGCCATTCGCCACAAACATCCAGCCATTCCGATCGGCCTGCTTACCTATGCGAATCTGGTATTCAACAAGGGTATTGATGAGTTTTATGCCGGGTGCCAACGCGCCGGCGTGGATTCGGTTCTGGTGGCAGATGTCCCCTTCGAAGAATCGGCGCTGTTCCGTCAGGCGGCGATACGCCACCAGATTGCGCCAATTTTTATCTGTCCCCCGAACGCCGGAGATGAGTTACTCCGGCAGTTAGCCCGTCACGGCCGGGGCTATACCTACCTGCTTTCCCGTGCCGGAGTCACAGGTACTGAGCAACAGGGGACAAAATCGTTACACCACCTGGTGGAGAAACTGGCAGAATACCAGGCAGCACCAGCGCTGCAGGGATTTGGGATATCGCAACCCGGCCAGGTGACAGAGGCGCTTAAAGCAGGCGCAGCTGGCGCCATCTCAGGTTCGGCCATCGTGAAAATCATTGAGAAGCATTCGGGTAATGATGACGCCATGCTGGCTGAACTGCAGGCATTTGTGATGAGTATGAAAGCGGCAACCCGTCGCGGATAGTCAGCAATTAGCCGCCTGAACAGACGGTCTGGCGGCTAACCGAAACCGCTCTCCCCCTGCCCGGCCTTGAGTGTTTAACGCCATGATCCCCGGGAACGGCTGACAGGCGGCTGATAATGAAGATGACGGCACGCTCGTCGCCCGCCCGAAGAGAAATCACCCTGAACGGGTAGCGCTTCATCGGGTAAAGTGCGATAAGAAAAAGGGCTACATCCGATATCATGCAGTAAATACCCCGGCAGTATTCACACCAGGCATTCAGGGCAAACAGGAGGGTTGATGCATCAGGCATTTCACTGGATAAACGAACCGGCTGAATGGCATAACGCAGATGGCAAATTGTCTGTCATAACAGATAGCAACACGGACTTCTGGCGTAATACCTGGTACGGGTTTGACCGTTTCTCCGGGCATATCTACGCCACTCACGTGGCCGACGATTTTACCTTTCAGGTGAAGATATGCGCGCAATTCAATACGCTCTATGACCAGGCTGGACTGATGTTTATGTCAGATGAGCAGCACTGGCTCAAGGCGGGTATTGAATTCAATGATGGCGCACCAGCCATTGGCAGCGTACTTACGCTACAAAATTCAGACTGGGCAACCGGCATCTTTACGGGCAACCCTGGTAAGTTCTGGCTGCGACTGACACGCAAAGGTGATGCTTTAAGGTTACAGTACTCGTCAGATGGCCAACACTGGCCGTTGCTCCGCTTATGTTATTTTCCACCCGGGCCGGCGAAAATTGGCGTGATGTGCTGTACGCCTGAACGCCAGGGATTAGCCGTAGAGTTTCTTGATATCAGGCTTTCTCCCCCTGTGGATAAAGCCCTGCACGATCTGAGCTGACTGGCAGCGGCGGCCCGTTTTATATGGCGCGGCGCCAGCCCAGGCGTCAGCGCTGATCTATCAATGACGAAACCGGCGGATATCCAGGTCTGCGACAGGCGGTATATCACCTCTTACCCGACGGGGAACATGTGCTCTGCAATATCTGTATGATGACTTGCTATTCACGTGCGGGAGCGAAACGGTGTTTTCAATGATCATCGCCCAACCACATCATTAATCACTATTTTTCAAATGATTATTTTTTATTCCGACATAAAATTTATGTTAAAAAATAAAATATCGATGTGATGAATATCTCATTTTTAAAGTGCCGGCTGGACAGAAAGATAGCGAACATGGTAGTAATTTAAATCAGCAAGAGGGTGGATTTAAATTAAACAAAATTTAAACCCCTCTCACTTTGCTAAACAATTTAATTGATAGTGCTTTGGATTTCCGAACCATTATCGTAAAGGGTACTTGATCAGAAAGCCCTCAGAGATTTATGTCTCTGAGGGCTTTTTTGTTTTTTCTATCTGAGGAGTAAAAATATGTCTAAAGAACGTCGTCTCTCCAGGATTTTCGCAAAAGATGGTAAATCCGTTACGTTAGCGCTGGATGGCTACTATTTTTCGACAAAAACAAATGGTATTGATAATACGCTAAACCAGCTTCCCGCTCTGGTTGAACGCGGCCTGGATTGTGCGCTGGTGACATATGGCATGTTAAAAAACTTCCGTGAAGTGTTAAACAGCGTTCCTGTCGTATTGCGTGTCGATAGTACGGTGAGTATTTTTGATAATACCGTTCCCGACACAACTCCGGTTTTTTCCGTTGAAGATGCATTAAAAGTCGCGGCGGAAGGCGTGGTTTGTATGACCTTTCCTGGCGCCTTCAACGAAGAAAAAACGCACCTGATGGCGATGCAACTGGCACAGGCGGCGGATTGCTGGAATGTGCCACTGATTGTTGAATCTCTCCCGTACGGTTATCCCGTCACCAGCGATGACTCAAACAACCCGGCCATCATTGCTGCCTCGGCCCGCGCCGCCGTGGAACTGGGCGCGGATGTTATCAAAACGCGCTTCACCGGTAGCGCAGAAGACCGGCTGATCGTTGAAGCCGCCGGCGTGCCGGTGCTGGCACTTGGCGGTCCCAAAACCGGTATTGACGGATACTTTAGATTTGTTCACCACTGTATGCAGGTAGGAGCAAAAGGGGTGGCCGTGGGTCGCAACATTACCCAGGACTCACAGCCCGCAAAAGTAGTCGCTGGTCTGAATGCCATCATCCACGAAAACGCAACCGCGGAAGATGCATACAGCCTCTACATGGCAAAATAACATCGGATATTACTATGTTTTTAAATAACACCATCATTCCTTCAGTCAGAAAATATAAAAACTTTCAGCAGGCATTATCCTGCCCGTCAGAGTATGTACTTTTGTCCGAAGCTAATATCGGCAACCTACAATCGCTGATTGGTAAATGCCACCAAAGCGGCAAGAAAGTACTGGTCCATCTGGAATTACTCGGCGGGTTTAAGCCCGATCAGGCCGGTATCAATTTACTGAAAAGCTATTACAAGGTTGATGGTGTTATTTCTTCCAATCTCTCGGCCCTACGCTATGCCAAAAAAGAGGGATTGTTGACTATTTTTCGGGTATTACTTATCGATTCCCGTTCACTGGATCAGTCAATCGATATTGTTAAACATAACCCACCGGACGCAATAGAAATCTTACCTGCTGAATATGCCTGCCAGTGTCTGGAATTGATTAGCCGGAATTTAAAAGGCTTTGATGTGATATTCATCGCCGGAGGTTTTGTTAAGCGGAAATACCTTGTAGAAAAAATATTCCATGCCGGTTTCAAAGGTATCACCACCAGCGAACCCGGATTATGGTGACAAATAAGGAGTCCACGGTAATGAAAGATGAATTCGTAATGGGGATCGACAATGGCGGAACCGTCACCAAAGCGGCAATCTACGATCGTGACGGTAAAGTCATCGCCATCGCCTCTAAATCCACGCGGATGCTCACCCCCAGGGAATACCACACCGAGCGCGACATCAATGAGTTGTGGGCAGCCAACATTGAGGTGATCAAAAAAGCGATCGATCAGTCAGGGATCGACGCCAGCCAGATTAAAGGGATTGCCGTAACGGGCCATGGTAACGGGTTGTATCTGGTTGATGAAGAAGGCAATCCGGTACGCAACGGGATTATATCAACGGACAGCCGGGCAAAAGCTTACGTCGAGAAGTGGTATCGCGAGCCGACGTTCCTGTCCGACATTCTGCCGAAAACTATGCAATCCATCTGGGCCGGACAGCCTGTCGCTCTGCTGGCCTGGCTGAAGGACAATGAACCCGCCACGCTTGCCAAAGCGCGCTACATTTTTATGGTGAAAGACCTGATCCGCTTTTACCTGACCGGAGAGGCCTTCCTTGAGCTGACTGATATCTCAGGGACTAACCTGATCAATGTGCGCGATCGCGATTACGACGCCCCACTACTGGCCTGGTGGGGGCTTGCCGATCTGCGTGACAAATTGCCGCCCATTAAGCGTTCCACAGACTGCTGCGGCAAAATCAGCGAAGACGTGGCGCGTCTTACCGGGCTTCAGGCCGGAACACCGGTGTCTGGCGGGGTGTTTGATATTTCGGCATCATCCGTCGCCTCAGGGATCAACAGCCTCGACAAACTGGCGATCATCACCGGGACCTGGAGCATCAACGAATACGTCACCGATCATCCGGTTATCGACAAAGATCTGTTTATGACCTCCATCTATCCCATTGAGGGTAAGTGGCTGATCACCGAAGCCAGTCCGACCTCTGCCAGTAACCTGGAGTGGTTCATCAACAACTTTATGGAGAGCGATCGGGACACCGCCGCCGCAAAAGGTTCATCGGTGTATGAGCTGTGCAATATACTGGTCTCCTCTACCACGCCTGATGAAAGCCACCTGCTGTTTTTCCCGTTCGTCTTCGGCTCAAATACCATCCCCGATGCGTCGGCGGGATTTATTGGCGTAAACAGTTTCCATAAAAAAGCGCATTTTCTGCGGGCGATTTATGAAGGCGTGGCCTTCAGCCACCTTTATCACACTGAGCGCCTGCGCAACATCAACCCGAATTTGAGCCGCACCATCCGTATTGCCGGAGGGGTGACTAATTCGCCAGTCTGGCTACAGGTATTTGCCGATATCTTCCAGTCGACGCTGGAGATTGTTGACGTGAAAGAGCACGGCACGCTGGGCACAGCGATGACCGCCGCGGTCATGATCGGCTGGTTTGACGACATTTTTGCCGCTTCCAATGAGATGGTGCATGTCTCACGCACGGTGTCGCCAAATCCGGATAACCACAAGGTGTATCAGGACAAATACCGCCTCTATAAAAACCTGTTATCTGAAATGCAGTCGCCGTGGAAAAGCTGCAGCAACTACATCGCACATTAAGTGAGGAAAGAATGGATCTGAATTTGCAAAACCGTACTGCCATCGTAACCGGCGGCGCCACCGGACTGGGCAAAGCGTTTGTTCTGTCGCTGGCGCAGGAAGGGGTCAATATCTGTTTTACATTTATGCGTGAAGAAGAAAACCCGCAGCAACTGGTTGATATGGTGAAGTCCACCACGAATGTCAAAATCATCGCGGTAAAAACCGATCTTTGCGATGAACAGAGCCGTGAAAATCTGTTTGCGACCTGTATCGCGCAATTGGGTAAAGCCGACATTCTGGTCAATAACGCCGGGATCTGGCTGAGTGGCTACGTTACCGACATCACCCAGCAGGACTGGGATACGGTGATGAATGTCAACCTGAAAGCGGTCTTTCATCTCAGTCAGCTGTTTGTGAATCATTGTCTGCAGCACGCTCAGGCGGGAAGCATATTAAATATCACCTCGCAGGCGGCTTTCCACGGTTCCACCACCGGACATGCGCATTATGCCGCCAGCAAAGCGGGCCTGGTCGCTTTCTCTATTTCGCTGGCGCGGGAAGTGGCAAAGCAGAACATCAATGTGAATAACATCGCCGTCGGGATTATGGATACCGCGATGATCCGTAAAAACATTGAACAGAATCCTGACTACTACGTCAGCCGTATTCCGGTGGGCCGGGTAGCCCAGCCTCAGGAAATTGCCGACATCGGAGTCTTCATGGTTTCTCCCAAAGCCAGCTATATGACGGGAGCCACTCTGGATGTCACCGGCGGTATGTTGATGCGTTAATCTATGGAGAATCACTATGAAATGTCTGGCGATTGCCGATCTTTTTATCAATGCCGCAATGATGGATGCAGGTCTGAAGGCGCTCAGGGATAAAGGGATCGAGGTTGAAGTACGCGAATGGTCACACGAATCGATTGAAAAATTACAGGAGGATAATCTGCGGATTGAGCAGGAAGGCGCGGAAGCCGTAACGTTACCCGACGCCCTCCTCTCTGGTGCAGAGGACGTTGACATCCTCATCACCCAGTTTGCGCCAGTTAACGCCGCGGTATTCGATAAACTGACGAAATTGAAATATGTAGGCGTACTGCGCGGCGGTGTGGAAAACGTTAATCAGCAGGTGGCGAAGGCGCGCGGTATTGAGGTGATGAATACGCCAGGGCGCAATGCCCGCAGCGTTGCCGAGTTTACCGTTGGGATGATCCTGGCGGAAATGCGTAATATCGCCCGCTCTCACGATGCGCTGCGGGACAAGATCTGGCGCAGGGATAGTCCGAACCATCAGGCGATCCCTGAACTGGGCGGCAAAGTCGTGGGTCTGATTGGTCTGGGACACATCGCCCAACTGGTTGCCGGTTTTCTCAGCGGCTTTGGCAGCGAAATTCTCTTTTACGATAAGTACGTGGAGGGTCACGATCGCTATGAAAAAGTCGATTCACTGGATGAGCTGGTACAACGCGCCGATGTGGTATCGCTGCATGCCCGCCTGACGCCGGAGACGGAGAACCTGATCAATGCGCGCCATTTCGCACTGATGAAAAACAGCGCCATTATTGTCAACACGGCGCGCTCGGGATTGATCAATGAAGGCGATCTGATTGCAGCCCTGAAAACCGGAGAAATTATGGGGGCGGCATTAGATACCTTTGATGACGAACCGTTACCTGATGACAGCGCTTTTTATACGCTGGATAACGTCACCATTACGCCGCATATTGCCGGAAGTACTATTGACGCATTCAGCAATTCACCAAAACTATTTTCTGAGATCTTATTGAAGAAACTCAGTTAAATATTAAAAAGCACTATTAAAGGTTTTTATACGGCCCATTGGGTACGGGGTCGCTCGTGCCCAATTCGCCCGCCTTTTAAGGAATCATTATGGATATTATCAACAGCATTATTAGTCTGGGGGCATCAGTGATGATGCCAGTAATATTCTTTATTATCGCACTTTGTTTTAGGGTGAAAATTGGCACAGCATTTAAAGCCGGGATGCTGGTCGGTATCGGTTTTGAAGGGGTCGGACTGGTGATTGGTTTGCTCTTAACCAACCTTGGGCCGGCATCACAGGCCATGGTGGAGCGTATCGGCCTGCACCTGACTGTGGTGGATACCGGCTGGCCTACCGCCTCAACCATCGGCTGGGGATCGCCGCTGATGCTGCCGGTGGTTGTCGGATTTATTGTCATCAACCTTGCCATGCTGCTACTTAAATTAACCAAAACCGTGAATATCGATATTTTCAACTACTGGATATTCCTGATTATGGGATCGGTTGTGTATGCCAGCACCGGGAATTACTGGCTGTCCGTGGGGATCACCTTCGGGATATTTATTTTGACTCTACTGGCCGCGGATTTAACCGCGCCTTACCTGCAAAAAAACTATAATCTGCAGGGGATCTCTTTCCCCCATCTTACCTGTATAACTTACGTGCCGTTCGGCATTGTCTGTAATTACATTATTGATAAAATCCCGCTAATCAATAAAATTAATTTCGACCCGGAAAGCATCAATAAAAAATTCGGCGTCTTTGGCGAACCATTAACGTTGGGTTTTGTGCTGGGGCTGCTACTGGCATTCCTCGCCGGTTACGATATTTCAGGCGCCGTTTCTCTGGCGATTAAAGTCTCAGCCGCTATGCTGCTCCTGCCAAAAATGATTGAGATCCTCGTGCAGGGCTTGTTAATCGTCCGCGATGCTGCAGAAGCCAGGCTAAAGGCTAAATTCCCCGGACGCGATTTTTATATTGGTATGGATACGGCGCTACTGATCGGTGAACCTTCAGTGCTGGCTACAGGGCTACTGTTGATTCCGATGGCGATTGTGCTGTCAATTATCTTACCCGGCAATCGGGTACTGCCTTTTGTCGATCTGGCTTCACTGATGTTTCTGCTGGCAATGGTGACGCCATTCTGTAAGCGCAACATGTTCCGGATGTTCATTACCGGCACCCTGATTGTGACCTGTATATTGTACGTCGGAACGGATATTTCACGGGAATACACTCAGGCAGCGGTCAATTCCAACATCCCGGTACCGGAGGGGATGTCCGAAATAACCAATATTGTCGGCGGCGCCACCACCCCGGTTGGTTGGCTGGCCGTCAAGTTCGGCGAGTTTTTCAGCTCCGCACCTTAACCAAAAAAACCCTTTGCCAAACACAGAGGGTAATTTAGCACCTACCCTCTGAAATCGCCCCCTGTACTGCGCCAGTCTACATGGCTAAGCGCCGGTTTAAGGCAGGCCCGGAGTGGAGAAAAAAGGTGATTAATGGCGGATTTTCGCCAGTTCGTCTTCAGTAAGACCGGTCATCTTCCTATTTCGCCAATCCCGGCAGATAAGCCGCCCCCGTATCAGACAGTGAAATTCTGTCATCTTTCAGAAACAGAGTGTTTCCGGTATAAGAAAAAACCATCGCTACCGCCCCTAATACGTCTCACACAGGCTTGCGGATCATCCCGGAAACACAATCGGCTGGAGAACGAATTCATCTTCCCATATCCTTCCCGGGTATTGCCTCCCGAGCGACGGAAAATAAATTCACATTGTGCGTTATAACGGACGATGCTAGATTCCCTGTACGCTATAACGCACAGAGGTCTTCATGTCGCGCTTTTCCCTCCCTTTTCCCACCATCGCCTCCGGCTTTGTTGCCGTACTGGTGGGCTATGCCAGTTCTGCGGCTATCATCTGGCAGGCCGCGGCGGCGGCAGGCGCAACTACCCAGCAAATTGCCGGCTGGTTCACGATGCTGGGAATTGGCATGGGGATCAGTTCCCTGGGGCTGTCGTGGTGGTATAAAGCGCCGGTACTGACCGCCTGGTCAACCCCTGGCGCCGCGCTGCTGGCTACCAGTCTGGCGGGCCATTCATTGGCTGAAGCGGTCGGCATCTTTATCTTTTCCGCAGCGCTAATATTGTTGTGCGGCGTGACCGGCATTTTTGCGCGCCTGATGCGCGTCATTCCCCATTCACTGGCGGCGGCGATGCTGGCGGGTATTCTGTTACGCTTCGGCCTGGAGGCGTTTAACGGGTTACAGGGTCACTTTACCCTCACGATAATCATGTTCAGCGCCTGGCTGATCGCCAGAAAGTGGTTTGCGCGCTATGCGATTGTCGCCACCCTGATCGCCGGGCTGGCGGTGTGTCTGGCCACTGGCGATTTCCACCCTGGCGTCGGGCAGTCACCCATAGTCTGGCCGCAATTCAGCGCGCCACAGTTTGCCCTGTCATCACTGCTGGGTATCGGTGTACCGTTCTTCCTGGTCACTATGGCCTCCCAGAATGCCCCTGGCGTGGCGACCATGAGCGCTGCCGGCTATCACCCGCCGGTTTCGGCGCTAATGATCGCGACCGGGCTGCTGACGCTGTTGCTGGCGCCGTTTGGCGTATTCTCCATCTGCATCGCGGCCATTACCGCGGCTATCTGCCAGAGCCCGGATGCCCATGAGGATCCCACCCGCCGCTGGCTGGCGGCGGCCGCGGCCGGCGTGTTTTATCTGTTGGCGGGGGTGATGGGCGGATCGGTGACTTCCCTGCTGGCGGCGCTGCCAGCGGCGTTTATCCACACCCTCGCCGGTCTCGCTCTGCTGGGCACCATTAGCGGCAGCCTCCATCAGGCGCTGGCGCAGGAAAATCAGCGCGATGCGGCCATCGTCACCTTCCTGGTGACCGCGTCTGGTATTACGCTGCTCAATGTCGGTGCCGCTTTCTGGGGGCTGATCGCCGGAGGATTATGCTACGCGCTACTTTCCCGGCGGCCCCGGGCGTAACCGCGAAGGCGCCATGCCGGTGATGCTTTTAAAGCGGTTGCTGAAGTGGCTTAACGAACTAAAGCCGCAGGCCAGCGCAATATCAGTGAGTGACAGATCGCTATGGCACAGCAACTGCTGTGCTTTTGCCATCCGCCGCTGCATCACGTACTGATGCGGCGCCATATTTATTGACTGGCGGAACATACGCGCGAAGTGAAACTCGCTGAGCGCTGCTTCGCGCGCCATCTCCGCCAGCGTCAGCGGTTTATCCAGATTGGCTTCGATCCACGCCACAATATTGCGTGTCACCGCCGGCGCCAGCCCCCCTTTCACCGTCGGGAGGCGCCACTGAACATTGCTGTAATGCTGAATAAGATGCGTCATCAGCAGCGTGGAGGCGCTACTTAGCGCCAGATGGTTGGCCTGCTGCTGCCAGTCACACCCCAGCAAAAAATGGCGATACAGACTGGCGATCCGCACATCATCGCCAAAGGTCGTCTCCTGCAGGGTAAAGCTGGCGGGACTGCGATCCCAGATGCGCTCGCCGATTTCCCGCAGATGAACATCGGTACAATAGAAATGGACAAATGACAGGTCGCCGCGAATCTCCCAGCACGACTCGCTCTCTTTCGGCATCAGGCAAAAACGATCCGGCCCGCCGCCGTTTTGCCAACCGCCGGGGGTCTTATGGTAGCTCTCATAACCGTCCGCCACATACAAACTGAGGGTGTGATGGTCGTAATACTAAGTCACCTTATCGTACTTATTCGACCATGCGGCGAGCTGCACGCCGCTATCCAACGCCACAGTATCGTGCAACAGCGCATTATGGTTTTTCAGATTTTCCACTGCACGATAAATAAACGCCATCGCTCTGCCCATCTCCTGCTTCAGGTTCTCAGTCTAAAAAGAGCCGCGCCCGCTTACCACTACCCCGGGCAAAAAAGCGCAAGAATTTGCAAGTACCCGACAAATCCACGCAAACCGGATTGCCGCATCAGGCGTACAACAGTCACTGGACCCAATACAGAATGGATGAACAATGAACGTGTTTCTTTATGGCCTGGTGGTGATTATCTGGGGCACCACCTGGATTGCGATTGTATTGCAGCAACAGAGTAGCGTCGCGATCGCGGTTTCTATTTTCTGGCGTTTTGCCGTCGCCGCCCTGCTGATGCTGGCCATCACCACGGCGCTAAAACGCCTGCGACCGCTATCCATGCGCGACCATCTGTTCTGCCTGGCACAGGGCTGCTGCGTCTTTAGCGGCAATTTTTACTGTTTTTACACTGCGGCGGCCTGGATCAGTAGCGGGCTGGAATCGGTGATCTTTTCGATGGCGGTGCTGTTTAACGCCATCAATAGCTTCCTGTTCTTCCGCCAGCGCCCGCTGGCCCGTTTCTGGCTGGCGGCGGCGCTGGGTATCGCGGGGGTGATCACCCTGTTCTGGCACGATCTGCGGGCCACGCAACTGGCCCCGACGCTATTGGCCGGTATCGGATTAAGCGCGTTAGGCACATATGGATTCTCGCTGGGGAATATCATCAGCGCCCACCATCAGCGTCGCGGTCTGGAAACCCTCACCACTAATACCTGGGCGATGGGCTACGGCGCGCTGATCATGGGCGCATTCGCGCTGGCGCGCGGCGACAGCTTTATCGTGGAATTCAGCGTCCGCTACCTGGGATCGCTATTTTATCTGGCGGTATTTGGCTCGGTCATTGCCTTCGGAGCCTATTTTTCACTGGTAGGGCGCATCGGCGCCAGTCAGGCAGCATACAGTACGCTGCTGTTCCCACTGGTGGCGCTGGCGATCTCCACCCTGTATGAAGGTTATATCTGGCATCTGAATGCCATACCCGGACTGGCGCTCATTCTGGGGGGGAATCTGATCATGTTCCTGCGCCTGCCGCCCCGGCGAACTACCGGGAGCGCAGCAAAACGCGCGGTATAAACAAAGAGACCAGAAAAAACGCCCTTTTCTGGTCTCCTCTGAACTGCCGGAATGAGGGTTTATCAGCGTTGCTCAGTGTTAAACATCGTGGCGTCGGTCGCCATATCGTCAACCACCTGTTTAAGATCGTTCAGGGTCAACGGCGTGTTCTCGTTGCTCAGGGTTTTCCCTTCCCCTTTGCGCACCACTTTCAGCACCGGTTTATTGGTGGTAGCGTCAATCAACTCGCCCTCAAAATAGAGGCTGGTATCCATTGAACGGTGCCCGGTCAGGGCCTGAGTCCCCGCCACTACCATGGCGACCGGGATCACTTCATAGAACTGCAACCCCTCTTTGCTGCTGTCCACGCCGGTAATCGCCCCGCGGAAAATCAAACTGCGCGGCCCCGGGGCGCTGACCAGCGGCAAACGCTGCGCGGCAGCGGCCTTCAGCTTAGTATTGGTGTAGTTGCGAATACCATCCAGAGCGTCCTGGCCGATCTGAGTATTGGGTTTGGGAACCGGATAGTAGACCACCGGGTTATAGACCAGGCTGTCATAATTTTTAATATCAAAATTCGGGTCAATCCAGCGCAATACCGGTTTACCGGTCGCGGATTTCGTTTCCTGTAATCCGGAATAGTTTTTCAGGAAGCCGGAAAATTTTTCAGGCTTAGTCACCGAAGAAGAACACCCTGCCAGCACCAGCGTCGCCGCCAGCGCAGTCACTTTAATAACCGTGGAAATACCCATTGTGTTGATCCCTGTAATGATAGAAATATCCGAAAAATTGTAGCAAACAATTTAACAACGCGCAGGACAAAAAGGTATTTTATGACAGCAGGTTAGCATCAGAAGCTTATTTCAAAAACAATGATTTGTTTTGAAAATGTTTCAATCATTTAACATTTGCAGGGAAAATTATTAATTCTCTCTTTCTGCCGGCCCTGGCGCGCCGCTGGCGCCTTTGCCCGGGACATCCGCCCGGGCTTTCACGCCGACAAAATCTTCACCGCCAGCCATCAGACCTGCGCCGCTTACGGCTTACGGGCCAGCAGCGTAGCAAAACGCAGCCGGATGCGGTTTCCCGCCTCATCGGTTTTATGCAATTCGCCCGGGTTTTCATTGTATTTGACCTGTTGCCAACCGGCATAGTAACGGCTCAGTTCACCGGCCTGAAAGGCAAACGGGAATCCTACATGACAGGGGAAATCATCCGTATCCATCGCCGCGACAATCAGGTTATAGCCGCCGGGCCGGGTGCAGCGTTGCATATTGGCGATAAGCCCCGGAATGGTCTGGGGTTCAAGGAACATCATCACCACCGTGGAGAGGATAAAGTCATATTCGCCATCAAAGGTCAGAGTATTCAGATCGAGCTGCGCGGTATGTAGGTTATCCAGTTGTTCTTCACGGGCGATACGGGTCAGATTATCAATACTCATCGGGTTACGATCCCAGGCCTGGACCTCAAAGCCGCGTGCCGCAAGGTATAAGCTGTTACGCCCATTGCCGCAGCCAAGATCGAGAGCTTTCCCCGGCGCGACCAGCGTTGCCGCATTCAGCACTTCTGAATGGGTTTTTGTCAGGCCATATTTCTCAGTAAAATAATTTTCATCACGGACCGTCATGACATTTCCTTATCAGATTGCGGTGTTGGTAGCGCAGCGTCCAGGGGCGCGCAGTCAACCATCCACGCTGTTGAAAAAATAAAATGTATTTTAAATGCATTTTAAACAATTCATCTCCCGGATACCAGCCTCTCCCGGCGCAGCGGAAACCTGCTACGTTTGATCAGAGGGCCAGCGGAGATTGATCATGTTGAAATACCAGCTCAGTAACACCACCCGTCGCTATCGCTACACTGAGCAGGGCGTCGCTCACGATGTCACTCTGCGCCAGATTATCGCACTGCGTAATATTGGCGCGGTGCGCGCCGGTAGCGCCGGCGGTTGGGTCGAAAGTGAAGATAACCTCAGCCAGCAGGGCAGTTGCTGGATTAGCGACCAGAACAGCGTGGTTTTCGCCGCGGCGCGTATTCAGGGGGACGCGCTGGTATCCGGTCCCTGCGTCATCAGCCACCGGGCGTTAGTCGAACATCACGCCAGGGTGGAAAACAGCACCGTCAGCCATGGCGCACAAATCAGCGACATGGCCAGCGTCAGGGACGCGCTGATCAACGGCGAGTGTCGTATCGGCGGTTCGGCGCGCATTCTTAACGGCAGCCAGATCCTCGCGGCCCGCGGGATGACCGCTGACGACAGACAAATACTGCAGATTTACGATAACGCGACGGTAGCCCGGTCCACTGTTGCCCATCAGAGCCAGATCTACGGCAATGCCATTGTCAATTACGCCTTTATTGAGCATCGGGCGGCGATTTATGGTCAGGCGATCCTGGAAGGCAATGACATCAGTAATGTCTGGGTGTGCGACTGCGCCCGGGTATACGGCCATGCCCGGCTCATCGCCGGCCGCGGCGAGGCGCAGATCCCCACCCTGCGCTACAGTTCCGAAGTGTGCGATAACGCGGTGATCCAGGGCGATTGCCTGCTGAAACACCGGGTACGGGTCTGCCAGAACGCGGTCCTGCTCGGAGGGCCGATCCTGCTGGATAATCATGTGGTGATTGGCGCCAGCGCGCGCATCACTGGCAATGTGCTGATTGAAGATCATGTTCAGGTAACCGACAGCGCGCGTATCGAGGGATTTACGGATGATCGGGTACATATTTTCGGCAACAAGACCATCGCCGGTGTTCAGCACATCACCCGCACCCCCTACTACGGCGTTTATTAACCGACAATCCGCCCGTAAATATTTTGATCGTGGAACTGTCCGTTAAGATATTCCGCCTCTTTCAGGCGCCCCTCAAGGGTAAAACCATTGCGCAGGGCGACCTGGTTACTGGCTTCGTTGCTGACAATACAGCGAATCACAAAGCGCCGCAGCGTACCGGCGGCGCTGAAAGTTGCCATAACGGCCTGTAGCGCCCGTGAAATGATCCCCTGTCCCTGATGATCCCTGTCCAGCCAGTAGCCGATATACGCCGCTTTGTTGGTTGGCTCAATCAGGTTAAAGGAGAAAACGCCGACAATCCGCCCCTGCAACAGAATCAAATACATCCGGGTGTAACCCCGGTGATGCAACTGGTAATTGGCGCGCAGCGTGGTGCGGGAGCTCTCCTCGCCGGTCACATACCGCGGCCAGTCCATCGCCTGCTGGAGCCACGCCTGATTTTTGCGCACCAGCGCATACAGTTCAGCGCTGAATCGCTCATGGGCCGAATGCAGCGCCAGCGTGCTGTCGATGGTAATGATGTCATCCGGCCAGTCGGACACGTCCAGCATGGTGGTTCCTTAGCGATAAGCAGAGCCTCAGCGTAGCACGCGCCTGCCGCGCATGCCACGCCCGGACGTCTCTCAGCCTTTGTCGCGCCGGGATACATAGTTGCGCGGCCCGCGTCCGGTATAAATCTGGCGCGGACGGATAACCTCCAGCGGTTCGCTGTGCATCTCATTCCAGTGGGCTATCCAGCCGAGCGTCCGCCCCACCGCCGTCACGGCGGTAAACATGGTGGAAGGCAGCCCCATCGCCTTGAGGATCACCGATGTATAGAAATCAACGCTCGGGTACAGGCCATTATCGATAAAGTATGGGGTGTGCAGCGCGGCGTCTTCCAGCGCCATCGCCACCTGGAAGAGCGAATCGTTCGAGCCCAGTTCATTGAGCACCGCATGACAGGTTTCGCGCAAAATCGCCGCCCGCGGATCAAAGCGTTCGTAGCGGGAATTCCCGAAGCCAAGGCGGTGGAACAGCTGTGGATTGGCGCGTGAACGGTTAAGAAACGCCGGGATTTGATCCACCGTCTGAATCTCTTCAAGCATACGCATACAGGTTTCGTTAGCGCCGCCGTGCTGCGGCCCCCACAGCGACGCCAGCCCCGCGGCAATGCAGGCGAACGGGTTGGCGCCGGAAGAACCAGCGGCCCGTACGGTATGGGTCGAAGCGCACTGGCCGTGGTCGGCATGGAGGATCAGGATCTGGTCCATGGCTCTTTCCAGTACCGGATTGACCTGATACGGCTCGGCGTTGATGGCAAACAGCATATGCAGGAAATTACCGGCATAGGACAGATTATTGCGCGGGTAGTTAGCCGGCTGCTCAATCGAATACTTGTAACTCATCGCCGCCAGCGACGGCATTTTCGACAGCAGGCGAATCTCCGCCAGTTTGCGGTGTTCCGGGTTGTCCACATCCAGCACATCGTGATAGAACGCGGCCAGCGCCCCCACCAGCGCGCACATCAGCGCCATCGGGTGGGAATCGCGACGAAAACCGCTACACATTCTGACCATCTGTTCGTGAATCATCGTGTGCCGGGTGATGGCATTGCGGTACTCCTGGTACTCTTGCTCATCAGGCGCGTCACCGTTGAGTAAGATGTAACTGACCTCCAGAAAGTCACACTGGCTGGCCAGTTGATCGACCGGAAATCCACGATGCAGCAGAATACTTTTTTGGGTATCAATGTAGCTGATGGCTGACTGACAGCCGGCAGTATTGCGGAAACAGGGATCGAACCCGGTCAGCTCCGCCTGCGCCAGCGGGCGCAGATCCAGTCCCTTGCGTCCCAGCGTCGCGTCAACCACATCCAGATTCAGATGCTGTCCCTCAAGGGTAAGTGTTGCCTGTTGGTTTGCCATATTCGTCCTTTTCGTCTGCAGGATAAATCATCGCCGTACCGGCCGCCCGGTCAGGCAAACATTCACCATAACGATGAGAACAGCGCGATGCTTTGATTCTGAATAATATCCGGCGCGGAATGATGGGATGAAACGGCACATTGCCTCCCGCCAAAAACGCGGGAGGCGCTGAGTGGTTAACGCATCTGGCGATCGTCAACATAGCGGCGCTGGTCCGGCGCCGGCGGGAAATACTGATATAGCCAGGTTTCGCTGATGGCTTCCCCCTGACAGCGCAGGAACATACGCATTTCCACCGCCTCGGTAGCGTCCGAGGTGGGATACCAGTCAAACAGAATACGATAGCCGTCGAAAGGTTCGACGTAGAGAATTTCAATCTGCTTCGCTTCGCCGCTGGAAAGGGTAATCACCGGCTCAATGCCTTTCGGCGCCGCGGCCTTCAGATCGCCGCCGACAAAATCAATGGCAAAGCGCCGCGACCATTTGTCCGGGAAGTGCTCGCCTGGCGCCCAGCCTTCCGGGAAACTGCCCATCCCGGTGCGGGTGGCGTATACCCGGGCCAGCGGCGATTGCACTGGCGGTAGCGAACTCCAGTACAGGCGGTAGGCAAAGTTCAGCGTATCGCCTGCTTTCACCGGTTTCTCCGGCTGCCAGAAGCAGACAATATTGTCGAGAGTCTCGCCGGTAGTCGGGATCTCCATCAGGCCGATAGTCCCTTTGCCCCACTGGTTACGCGGTTCCACCCACAGGCTCGGGCGTTTGTTATACCAGCCCATCACATCCTGGTAGCTGTTGAAATCGTGATCGAGCTGCAGCAGACCAAAACCTTTCGGGTTGTTATCGGTAAAAGCATTGAACTGCAAGCGCTGGGGATTATTCAGCGGACGGCAAACCCACTCGCCGTTGCCGCGCCACATCGCCAGCCGGTCGGAGTCATGGATTTGCGGATGAATGGTGTCGCACATCCGCCGCTCGTTGGTGCCGCAACTGAACATACTGGTCATTGGCGCCACCCCGAGCTGCTGGATATCTTTGCGGGCAAACAGGTGGTTCTCGACATCCATCACCACCCGGGTCTCTTCGCAATGAATAACGAACTTATAGGCTCCCGCCACGCTGGCGCTGTCCAGCAGCGCGTAGACCACAAAGGTGGTGTCGTCGGCCTGCGGGGTTTCAAACCAGAAAGCGGTAAAGTCCGGGAACTCTTCCAGACCGTCGGCATAGGTATCTACCGCCAGCCCGCGGGCGGAAAGGCCGTACTGCCAGGTATTGTCCACGGCGCGGAAATAGCTGGCGCCGAGGAACGAGACCACATCGCGGCGCGCCAGTTCCGGGGCTTTAAACGCCTTAAATCCGGCGAAACCGAGGTCCGATTGCCCTTCCAGTTGCCGGGTATCCACGCCGGCATCGTTGTAATTGAATAATTCGGGGCGAAAATGAATTTCCCGGGCCTGATGGGTTTGCGGATCGACAGAAAACATCCGCACCCGGCGGCGAAATCCCATCCCGACATGGAAAAACTGTACATCGAACTGACGATTTTCAATATTATTCCACAGCGAGTGACCGGCATCATATTGAATGCTGTTATACGCCTGCGGGGTGAGCTTCGCCAGTGTGTCCGGCAGCGGCCGCGGAGCGCCGCCCCAGGGCTTTTTCGCCAGATCCCGCGCCATACTCTGCAGGGCGGAAAAATCGAACGCCGTAGTACGACCATCGGCAATTGCCGCGTCCTGTGCCCAGGCTGTGCGGGAGAACAATGTCGCGAGGGTGGGAGTGCCGCAGGCTGCGGCAAGAGCCATAGAGGCTTTAATAAAACGTCTGCGGTTCATACCGAAAAAATCGTCCTATTGTGTCGATGTCAGTCGCCTCGCCAGCGGCCAGGCAGTAGCAGAATAATGTCGTCAGTTGAGCCGCTCACTGTATGCAAAAATGTCGTTGAATCCAATCTCTTTCCACCCACCGGCACCAATTAATCACCGGCCAGCGGAGAACGCGTAAACTGGCCGCCGCGATGGCGCCGGCTGGCGGCTTTTCTCCGGGGTGACGCCTGTGTGACGCCGGAACATGGCGATGAAGGCTGACGAACTGCTGTAACCCAGTTCCAGCGCCACACTCTCCACCGTTCGGCCGGTTTCCAGCATCTGCAACGCCCGCACCACCCGCAGCCGCTGGCGCCAGACGCTGAGCGACATCCCCAGCCGCTGCCGGCAGTGGCGGTTCAGGGTACGCGCCGTAACGCCGCGCCACGCCGCCAGTTGCCCGAGCGTGCTTTCATCCTCGGGAGCCGCTTCCAGGCGCAGCAGAACCGGCCCCAGCAGCGGATCGTCGCTGAACGGCAGAAAGTTATCCGTCCGCGGCGCTGTCCGTAACTGATCCCACAGCACTGTCAGCAGCCGTTGCGCCTCCGGGGTGTCGCCGGCGCCGTGGACATGATCGCGCAGATGGTCCAGCAGCGCGGTGGTCAACGGATTCAGCGCCAGAGTACAACAATGGGACGGCATCTCCGCGCATAACTCCGGCGCCAGGTAAAAAGAGCAGTGCCAGGACTCATGGCGATTAATCCCCTGATGCTCAACACCGGGCGGCAGCCAGATCCCATGGTGGGACGGCGCCATCAGAAAGCGCCCGTGTAGCTTCACCTCCATCGCCCCGCTCCAGGAATAGACAAATTCGCCCCATGGATGGGCGTGCTGCGGGTAAGCGGCCCAGGCCGGCATACGCGCTACCCGAAACCACGACGGCGCCGGCAGCGCATCCTGAAAAGGCGGAATAAACAGTTGATACAACGGCTGATGGGCAGTGGTCATGGGTTTCCGGAACAGAGGATCGGATGTCTGTTTTGCACTATATGCTGCAATTACGACAATGTCATACTGAGCAACATTCTTTTTCTCAATGAGTTGTGGTCATGTCATTACACAAAGCGCTGGATGGTAAAGCGGCCGGCATTATGACGCTGCTGTGCGTTATCTGGGGGATTCAACAGGTCGCCATCAAAGGGGCCGCCAGCGAGGTCGCCCCGGTGTTACAGGTCGCGCTGCGCTCCGGTATCGCTGCTGTCGCCGTCTGGCTGGTAATGCGCTGGCGTCGGCAACCGCTGGCCCTGTCGCGCCATTACTGGCGGGCCGGGGTACTGGCCGGCACCCTGTTCGCGCTGGAATTTCTGTTTGTCTCCGAGGGATTACGTCTGACCTCCGCCTCGCATATGGCGGTCTTTCTGTATACCGCGCCGGCGTTCGCGGCCATTGGCTTGCAGTGGCGTCTGCCGGAAGAGCGCCTGAGCCTGATACAGTGGCTGGGCATCGGTGTGGCGTTTGGCGGTATCGCGCTGGCGTTTCTTTCCGGCGACAGCGACGCCGCGGCGGCGACCGGCAGCACGCTGGCGGGCGATTTACTCGGATTACTGGCCGGTATGGCCTGGGGCGCGACAACGGTGGTGGTACGCAGTTCCGGTCTGGGCAATGCCCCGGCCACCCATACGCTATTTTTCCAGTTAGCCGCCGGCTTTGTCCTGTTGATGCTCTATGCGCTACTGGCCGGACAGACCCATTTCGCACCCGGCTGGAAAGGCACCAGCAGCCTGCTGTTTCAAAGCCTGGTGGTGGCTTTCGCCAGTTATCTGGTGTGGTTTATGCTGCTGCGTCGCTACCTTGCCTCTCAGCTTGGCGTGCTCTCCTTTATGACGCCGGTCTTCGGGGTACTGGCCGGCGTCTGGCTGCTTGGGGAACAACTACAGCCCGGTTTCGCCGGCGGCGCATGCCTGATCCTGCTGGGGATTGTGGTGGTCAGCGGCTATAACACCCTCGCCCGCTGGCGCCAGCGGCGGCGCGGCGCGCTGGTTAACCCGGTTAATCCAGACTGACATGATGCTTCATCACTCGTTTAAACAGTTGCATGCGCAGCCACATAAAGCGCTTTTCCAGTTGAAATCCCGCCGCTTTATCCACGCCGAGGCGCAGCGTCCAGTCGCTGCGCTTATCGCAGGCCGGCCACGCCAGCGGACCGCCCGGTAACGTCTGTTCGCCACCGGCCTGCCGGGCAAAAGAGACCCAGTAATCCGCCACCTGGGCGGAAAACGCCAGATCCTGCGCGTTTACATAATTGCAGGTCGGCGAAGTGCGGGTCAGGTTGTCAAACACATAAGGCACTTCATTGCCATGCCAGGCGCCGTGTGGGTAAGTCTGCCATTCCGCCTGCGCCACATAATCAAACCAGTAGCGCCAGCAGGGCTGCCCCACTCGCTGCTGCGCCTGCATGACCACAAAGCCCATCGTGGTAAACGCCATATCGCGACACACCAGGCGTCCGAGCGCCATATCGTCCCGGGCGCCGGGGTACAGCAGCTTAATCAGCCCCAGTCCAAAGCGGTGTTCGCGGCGCATTTTCTGGATTTGCTGGGCCAGGTCGACGCCAAAATACTCCATCACGCTGGCTTCATCGCTGTTGCTGCCAATCATCACCGGCAGTGGATGCTGGCGCCCCGCCAGAAAAGTATCCAGCATCGGCAGCGGCAGCACCCGATCACCGCAGACTGGCGCCGGCCCGGTCCGGTGCGGCGGCTCCAGCGACCAGAAACTATCAGCGGGCAAGGCGCGTAGCTGTTGCGCAGTGGCATTCTCCAGCCCAAAGTGACGACCCAGCGCTTCGCCGCTGGCCAGCGCCGACGGGCGGCTGACATCCGGCAGCGTATAGGCGCTCTGGACTATCGCTTTATGGAACAGATTTCCGGCCAGCGGCGAAGCCATCAGCGCCAGAATACTGCGCGCCCCGGCCGATTCGCCAAAAGCAGTGATACAGTGGGGATCGCCGCCAAACAGGCTGATATGCGTTTTCACCCACTGTAGCGCGGCTATCTGGTCCAGCAGAGCAAAATTGTGAGTCGGGCCAAGTGGATCCTCGCCTTCCAGCGCCGGATGGGCAAAAAAACCCAGATGGCCGAGCCGATAGTTCAGCGTCACCACCACCACCCCGCGCTGCGCCAGCGCGCGACCATCGTAGGGCGGCAGACCGCCAGCGCCAATGGTGTAGCCGCCGCCGTGGATCCACACCATCACCGGCAGCGGTTGTGTCGCGTTGCGCGGCGCCCAGATATTCAGATACAGGCAATCTTCCGAGAACACCCCCGGATCGCCGCCCCCCAGCTCTTCGCAATATTCCCGGCTCTGCCAACTGGCCGGCGAAAACCGATCGGCGACTCTTACCCCGGACCAGCGGCGCGGTGGTCGCGGGGCGCGCCAGCGTAGTTCGCCGACTGGCGGCTCGGCATAAGGAATGCCGCGCCAGACCGCCATATCCTCTTCCACCAGACCGAGCAGTGCCCCCTGGGGCAGATGCACCAGCGGGGTATTGGGGTTTTCCATGTATACACTCCAGACAACAGACTTCCCGGAAGAGTACCGTTTTTACAGCAGACCGCAACGCCGTTTGCTGCGATCCTCTTCCTGCTGATAGAGCGCATAGGGATCCAGCACCAGGCAGCCCAGCGCCTGCTCAAACGCTGCGCGTGCCTCATCGGTCGCCGCGCTGGCGTCAGGCGGCAGCAGATCCTCATAAATGACCGGTTGAGCACTCAGCCAGCCGCGTTCGATCAGCGCCTGCGGATCGTCCCCACGACGAATCATAGCGCGATGGCTCTCCCCCTGCGGAGTCAGGCGATAGCAAAAGTAGGCCAGCCCCTGGCGACGCAGCAATACCTCGGTATCCGGAAAATCCGCGAACGCTGCCTGCAGGCGCAACTGGTGGGCCAGATTGTCTTTACTGTGCGCCACCTGCGCCAGCAGCGTGGTATACAGCGCGGCGCCTTTAGGCGTCAGCGCCATGCCGCGCTGCTCCACGCCGCCATCGCGCAGTTTGCCGGCAAACTGCGCCGCAAAACTCACCTGGCGCAATAGCAGCAATTGTTCGCGACGCGGCGCGCCGGCGATGATCGTCGGGGGGCACAGGCCATACTTCTCCAGTTGTGCCTGCAGGCGATCGATGTCCAGCGTACGCAGCGCCAGTCGCTGAAGATAGCAACCGGGAAAACAGGCGGCCGCCGCCAGCCGCGGATAGGCGTCCGCCAGCGCCCGCAGCGCTGTATCATCCGCCGTCGCCTGTGGCCGCCAGCGAAATACCGTCAGCACTTCATGTATAAACTCTTCCGCCAGGGCGCCGTTGAACGCGCCGCGCTCATCATAAATATCCAGTAACTGGCGACAGCGTAAGGTGAAAGCGTCACGCTGACGCAACAGTCCGCTGACTCTTTTGCGCAGCTTTTCATCACCAATCGCTGCCGGAAACGCCAGGCAAACGCAGACACGCAGCGGATTGTGCGCCAGCGCCGCCGCCTCCACTGGCCGGAACAGCGTAGCGTGGGCCGGTTCGCCGCCGGCGCAAAGATCATAGTAGCCGACCGGAGACATGCCCATCACAGCGAAAATACGCCGCAGGGTGGCCAGTTCATCACCGTTTCTCACCCACACCGTGGCGTGGCGCTCAACCTTCAGTCGCGCCAGCGCATCGGCATTGACCAGTTGCTGGTGCAAATGCTGATCGTTTTCCAGTACCGCCAGATTAACGTCGTCCACCAGTTCCTGCAGCGTGGTAAAGACGGGCTCCTCGTCCTGATACATGGTCGAAATAGCCTGCGAAAACCCCTCGCGGATCTCATCGGTGGTGATGTTGTTCGCCATGTTTGTATAACTCCAGTGAATATTGCTGGAATAGTAGGTAATGCTGCCGGGCTCTGCGGTAAAGAATTTATATTTTGTGATCTACTGCGGGCAATAGTGTGCCCGCAGGCGCTATGTACTCACTGTGACAACAGGGTATGGACAGACAGGGTGGAAATGTGATTATGATGTTACAAATCACATAATAATGTTAAGTCAATTTTGTAATGAAGTTATCAAAATTGAATAACTTAGCTTGTATCGGGACATAACCTGTTTTTAACATCAGCTATGGAAAAAAATGGTCTGTTCAGTCAGCGCATTCGCTTGCGCCATTTGCATACGTTTGTTGCCGTCGCTCAACAAGGGACGCTGGGACGAGCGGCGGAAACCCTCAACCTCAGCCAGCCAGCGCTATCGAAAACGCTCAACGAGCTGGAACAATTAACCGGCACCCGCCTGTTTGAACGCGGAAGGCTGGGCGCGCAGCTCACGCTGATGGGCGAACAGTTTCTGACCCACGCGGTTAAAGTGCTGGATGCCCTGAATCACGCCGGGCAGTCGCTAATCCGCAAGGATGGCGAAGCCGCCGATGTGGTGCGTATCGGCGCGCTGCCCACCGCCGCCCTTGGGGTACTTCCGGCGGTGATCGGTCAGTTTCATAAACAGCAGCCCGACGTGACGCTCCAGGTGGGCGCCATGAGCAACCCAATGCTGCTGGCCGGGCTAAAATCCGGCGATCTCGATCTGGGTATTGGCCGTATGTCTGACCCGGAACTGATGGCCGGACTTAATTATGAACTACTGTTTCTCGAATCCCTGAAGCTGGTGGTTCGTCCCGAACATCCGCTATTAAGTGACGCTGTCACGATAAGCCGGGTAATGGAGTGGCCGATCGTCGTATCGCCGAAGGGCACCACACCGCGTCACAATGCCGAAGCGCTGCTCAATAGCCAGGGCTGCCAGCTACCGCCCTGCTGTGTGGAGACGCTTTCCGCTTCGCTGTCCCGGCAACTGACGCTGGAATATGACTATGTGTGGTTCGTGCCTTCCGGCGCCGTAAAAGAAGATTTGCGCTCCGCCAGCCTGGTCTCTCTGCCGGTAGCAATCCCCGGCGTCGGCGAACCCATCGGCATTCTGACCCGGGTCGACGCCCCCATATCGCCTGCCGCGCAGACCCTGATTGCTGCAATACGTAAAGCGCTGCCCGGCTGAACAACGCCGGTCTGCATTAATCGCGCTAATCTGTAACCAAAAGTGCTTAGCGGCAGCTTGCGTTTGTGACCAGGATCAGTCTTTACTTATTTCCCGGGTTGCGCAGTTTTCAGCCCGCCATCGTCCAAAATATTTGCGGAGAACCGCTATGCCAGCATTGTTTGATCCGTTATCCATAGGCGCAATTTCCCTGGCCAACCGTATTGTTATGGCGCCCCTGACGCGCATGCGCGCCTTCGATCAGCGGGCGCCCGGTCCGTTGACCCTGGAGTACTATGTGCAGCGCGCCAGCGCCGGTCTTATCTTTACCGAAGCGACCTCCGTGACGGCTCAGGGGGTGGGATATCCGAATACGCCGGGCCTGTGGTCCCCGCAGCAGGTTGCCGCCTGGAAAGAGGTGGTGGACGCTGTCCATCAGGCGGGCGGGAAGATTGTTAGCCAGTTGTGGCATGTAGGGCGCGTCTCAGACCCGATATTCCTCAACGGCGAGCAGCCGGTAGCCCCCAGCGCCATCGCTCCGGAAGGCCACGTGACCACAGTCCACCCGCGACGCCCGTATGAGGTACCGCGCGCTCTGGAAACCGATGAGATCCCGGCGATTGTCGAAGATTTCCGGCGCGCGGCGCAGCACGCGCAACAGGCGGGATTCGACGGCATTGAAGTACACGCCGCCAACGGCTATCTGTTTGATCAGTTTCTCCACGATGGCTCGAACATCCGCAGCGATCGTTACGGCGGCAGCATTGAAAATCGCGCCCGTTTCCTGCTGGAAACCGTCGACGCGCTGCTGGAGGTCTGGCCCGCCGACCGTATCGGCGTGCATCTTAACCTGATGTCCAACTCCTATTCGATGCACGATTCCGATCCGCTGGCCATGTTCAGCTACGTGGTCAAAGCCCTTGATGAGCGCGGGCTGGCGTTTATTTTTGCCCGTGAGGCGCTTGATTTCCCGAACCGTATCGGGCCGCAGGTGCGCCAGTATTTCCGCGGCGCATGGATAGCCAATGAGGGGCTGACGCCGGAAAGCGCCCGCCGGGTGCTGGAATCCGGCGAGGCGGATGCGGTGGCTTTTGGCAAACTGTATATCGCCAATCCGGATCTGGTAGCGCGCCTGCGCCAGAACGGGCCGTATAACGAACTCAACAGCGACACCATCTACAGCGACGGCGCCAGCGGCTATACCGATTATCCGGCGCTGAACAAGGCCTGACGTCGCGCAGGGCGACAACGGTGATTGTTCGCCCTGCGCTTACCGAAATTAGCGAGTGATCATGCAAGAAATTAGCGCTGCAGGTGTTTAACATCCACGGGCTTGCCGAACAGGAAGCCCTGAATTTCATTACAGCCCTCTTCCTCCAGAATACGCAGTTGTTCGTCGGTCTCGACACCCTCAGCAATCAGCGGTGTATTAATCGAGTTACCCAGCGAAATAATGGCGCGCACAAATGATCGCGCCTGCGGGTTATTTTCGACATTGATGAGAAAACTACGATCGAGTTTGATGACATCAAAGTGAAAATCGCGCAGAGTGCTGAGAGAAGAATAACCGGTGCCGAAGTCATCCAGCGCGATGCTGATCCCCATCTTCTGGAGATGGTGCAGAATACTGAAAGTAAGCTTTTTATTGATAATAAACGCGGTTTCAGTCACCTCAAATTCCAGCATGCTGATCGGATAGGCGGTGCGCATAAGAATTTCACGAACCTTCTCGATAAAGCTGCGGTGGCGCAACTGTACCGGCGAGATATTAACCGAGATCTTTTTATTGATGTGGTTATCCAGCGATTCGCTGCACACCTGCTCCAGCACCCAGTAACCCAGCGGTACGATGGCCCCGCTCTCTTCGGCGATCGGAATGAAGACGTCCGGCGGCACCAGTCCCTGCTGGGGATGCTGCCAGCGCAGCAGCGCTTCATAGCCGGTAATGGAGCGATCTTTCAGGGAGCGTTTTTCCTGGTAGTGGATAAAGAATTGCCCTTCTTTGATTCCACGGCGAATATCGGCCGCCATGAGATTACGCTGACGGGTTTTGTCGTCCATTTCACGTTCATACCAGCAAATCTTATTATCGATATTGGCTTTTGCCCGGTACATCGCCAGATCAGAATTACCTAACAGGGTATTGATATCGGTACCGTCTTGCGGATAAACAGAGATTCCCAGGCTGGCGGTGACAATCACTTCAATACTGGCGAAAGTTTGTTTACTGTTAAAGCACTGCCAGAGCCGTTCGCTGAACTCTGCGACTTCGCTCTCATCGTCAAATGGTTTTACCGCCACAAATTCATCGCCGCCAAATCGGGCGACAATCTCGTCTTTTTTTATCACTTTCAGTACCGAACCAGCGACCCGCTGCAACAATTGATCGCCAATAAGATGCCCTTCCAGATCGTTAATATCTTTAAATTTATCCAGATCGACGGTACACACCGCGAAGCGTCGATAGTCGCTGCTGGTCATGAGTTTTTCCACAAAGGTAAAAAACTCAATCCGATTGGGTAATCCGGTGAGCGCATCGTAGCGCGCCATCCACGACATCCGGTCGATAGCCTCTTTCTGCTCGCTGATATCGCGGGTAATTTTGGCAAATCCCAGTAAATTGTTGTCTTCATCCCTGATGGCATCAACCATCACATGGGCCCAGAAGCGGGAGCCATCTTTGCGATAGCGCCAGCCTTCCCCTTCAAATTTGCCATTGCGCAGGGCTATCTCCAGATTTCTGGCCGGGACGCCGGAATACTGTTCCGTGTCGCTGTAGAATATCCCGAAATACTGGCCGATTATCTCCTCTCCGGCGTAGCCTTTTGCACGCCTGGCGCCTTCATTCCAGCTGGCTACCGTACCGTCGGTATTCAGCATATAAATCGCATAATCTTTAACGCTTTCAACAAAGTGGCGATAGGCAATGTCGGTAAGTCGCTCATTACTCATGGTGCAGAACTCTCTATCATGCGAGACAGGAAATATATAAAAGGCATGCCAGGCGGAAATCCCGACAAAAAGCACGGGAATTTCCTTTTTAAAATAATAGGTTACATTATTATAGCCGCATCTCAAGATGATTTGACACAGCCCGGTACTGCCTGTGAGTATAGCCAGGATCGTTGCGGGTGGAATGAATTGACAGAGTATAAAAACTGCGGCGAATGCAACTGACAAAACAGGAAAAGTGTGGTTTTTCCTCCTCTCAGATAATCAGCCGAAAATCAATGCCTTGATTTTCCTTATCCATTATCGGGTGATATTGGCAAGTTCAGCGACGAAATAAGATGGGTCATTAATCTCAGCAGCGGTAAATACCGCTGCTATAACAGGGAAAAGAAATTACTGTTCGCCGAAGTGAATAACGGTACGAATCGATTTCCCGGCGTGCATCAAATCAAACGCGTCGTTGATTTTTTCCAGCGGTAAGCGATGGGTGATAAACGGATCGAGCTGAATTTTACCGGCCATCGCCTCTTCCACCATTCCCGGCAGTTGCGTGCGCCCTTTTACGCCGCCAAACGCTGAACCGCGCCATACCCGGCCGGTTACCAACTGGAACGGGCGGGTGCGAATCTCCTGGCCGGCGCCGGCAACGCCAATAATTACGCTCTCGCCCCAGCCTTTGTGGCAGCATTCCAGCGCCGCGCGCATCACATCCACATTGCCGATGCACTCAAAACTGAAATCCACACCGCCGTCGGTCAGTTCGACAATGACTTCCTGAATCGGCTTATCATAGTCTTTCGGGTTTACGCAGTCCGTGGCGCCCATTTCCCGGGCCAGTGCAAATTTCTGCGGATTAGTGTCGATGGCAATTATACGCCCGGCCTGCGCCTGAACTGCCCCCTGAATGACCGCCAGACCGATGCCGCCGAGGCCGAAAACAGCGACGGTATCTCCGGCTTTCACTTTGGCGGTGTTATGCACGGCGCCGATCCCGGTAGTAACACCACAGCCCAGCAAGCATACCTTGTCGAGCGGCGCCTGTGGGTTAACCTTCGCCAGAGAGATCTCCGCCACTACGGTATATTCACTGAAGGTACTGGTGCCCATATAGTGATAAATAGGTTCGCCGTTATAGCTGAAACGGGTGGTGCCGTCCGGCATCAGCCCTTTGCCCTGAGTGGCGCGCACCGCCTGACACAGGTTAGTTTTTCCGGACTTACAGAATTTACACTCGCGGCATTCAGCGGTGTACAGCGGAATCACATGGTCGCCGGGCTGCAGGCTGGTAACCCCTTCGCCGACTTCCACCACAATACCGCCCCCTTCATGGCCGAGAACGGCGGGGAAAACCCCTTCCGGATCGTCGCCGGACAGGGTAAAAGCATCAGTATGACATACCCCGGTATGGGTGATTTTAACCAGAACCTCGCCCTTGCGCGGCGGCGCGACGTCGATTTCGACGATTTCCAGTGGTTTACCCGGCCCGAAGGCGACGGCTGCACGTGATTTCATATTGTCCTTTCCTCTTTCACTAACGACTATTTGAGATATGACCGGATAAGATGGCCGACTTCCTGCATGCGTACAGCCCGCTGGTCGGGAGTGGTTTCCCCGGCCACCAGTTCATCCTGCAGGTGCATTTCGATAATCTCCCCCATCAGGCCGTTCGCCGCGCCGCGAATCGCGGCGATCTGCTGCAAGACAGCCAGACAAGGCTCCGAACTTTCCAGCGCCCTTTCCAGAGCTTCTACCTGACCGCGGATGCGCCGCACCCGGGTCAATGCGCGTTTTTTATCTTCAGGTGAATGTGGCATGGTTGCGCCTCTATATACTATGGGTGGGTATAGTAACCTGGATTTCATTTTATTGTAAATCACCGGGTTTAACAACCCAGATAACTGTACATTTATACAGTATTAGTGTATATTACATACTCACTTTCGGCGGTTTTCCTGATGCTGTGGAGAACATAGCGTCCCCTTGCTGTTTTGGAAGTGAAATACAAATACCTATTGGCGCAGGTTTATACGAAGCACTGGAAAGCTTCATCAAAGCGTTCAGGAAGCGAGTGAATTTTCACCAGTAAAACAAGGCCGTAACTTTCGGATAAATTGTTACTGAATAAAAATTTCAACACATATTTTTAGTTACACAACATATCAGAAGGTAAATTTATGACTAATCATTCATTAGTAAACAATACAACCAATACTGAGTGCATAGTATTATGTCCGGATATTGAAACTCTAAAACAAACTCAGCCATCACAGTCATTAACTCTAGTGAAATTGCTGGAGTATGCGCAGGGATACGGTTGTGGCGGAGGTACATTTACATGGCTAAATGATTCAATCCGAGAGGATGATGGCGGAATTTTTTTTCGTGTTAATGCTCTCGGAGGATGGCTAAGGGAAACGCAAGGATTTATAAATTCAGACTGGTTTGGTTATAATTCTAATGATGAAAAATTTAATGTTGCGCCTGTTTGGCTTGCAGTACTAAGTTATGCAAAAAAGTATGGTGGTGAAGTCACAGTGCCATCCAGAAATTATGTATATTCTGGCACCATCGGTATGGAAGTGGATCTTGGTATATTTGGGTTTGTGAGCAAAGGGTGCAAAGTTGACGCTTCATCTTTCTCTGGAACTCTGATAAGAGTATTTTCTTCGAAGGGGTATCCAGAGGGCGCCTACCTTAACACCATATTTTCCCTTTCCGGGTTTGCTTTTGTCGGTAACCGGGAGTCAGAGAACATTGGTCTGTTAACCGGACATGATAATTATAAATATAATGGTCAATGTCTAATCCAGCATTGTTCATTCGATAGGTTCGGAACAAACATTAAATTTGGCAACAGCACCTGGCGTTATAAATTTAACCACGTTAATTCCAGACAGGCGAAAGATTATGTCTTACATGTTCCCGTTGGTTTAATTGACTCAGGCGAATCCATATTTTTTGATCACTGTCAGCTATTCGATGGTGGAGGCTCCACAATAACCATCTCATGTAATAGCTTCACTATAAATATGATAAGCTGCAGTATTCTTAATACGAAAATTATAATTGATGCCGCCGCATCGGCCAAGTTATTGATGTTTGGTGGAAACATAGAGAACCCGGGCTCATCCGCAGGCAATAAATTTGCAGAAGTTGTTGGGGGTCACACATGCATGCTGGTTCTTAACGGGACAACATTGACATCAAATAACCCATCATCTTTCAGGCAATCTCTGTTCACCGTGAGCAAAAACAATACGCTGGTTTTTGAGTCCATTAAATTTGGTTCCGGCTTTGATAACATTGAAAATAATGAATCAATGAGAATGTATGTATCTCCTGGCGGCGGCACAGTTATGTGCAATAATTGTATCCTTGAGTTGAACTCTGGTGGCAACAAGATACCCGTACATGATTCATTTAATAGCCTTTATAATGGGGGCTTTGAAAGTGGTAACAACAGTGGCTGGCTGTTGGATAATCAGGAAAACCCAGACCAGACTGCTATAGTTAGTGCTAACGCGGCTAAGACAGGCTCATTTGGGGTTAGACTGACTTCGTATCAGGACAAAGGCATAGTAAGTTTAACGCAAAAAATAGCAGCAATACCCGGAAAATATATCTTAGCAAGTTGCTGGCGAAGAGTTATCAAAGAAAGTACCGGCTCCGCATATTCTGGGGCAATGATGGTTCACTTCTATAATTCAGCTGATGTTAACATTAGTTCAATTGGCCAGAATATTGCTTCAACCATCAGCGACTGGTCAATAGGTGGCGCGTTTGTTTGTGCAATAATACCACCAGGAACTGCATATGCTCTGGTTTCATTATCTTCACAATATGGGGCCATTGTAGATTTTGATGACATAATTATAAACATTCTATAACGTATGAAATAGACGTGCCATTACCGGAGGCACGTCTTGTCATCCTGGAAAATACGCCATACCAACCCGTCATCATACTTTTTGGCACCACACTGACAGAGTCTTCAAGAAACGATCCTCCGGTAACTTATTCCGATTTTCACTCCCTGAACACCCTCATGGCTATCACCCCATAGCACTTACCAGTCCAACACGTGCATAGGTCATCTGTCCCCGTTTTACCCGAACGGTTGCCGGGAAAAGCCTGTCTTCAGAAATGCCAGATAAGCGACTGAGCCTGGCAAAGTTATTGGCTAAAAAGATAAAAAACTCAACGGGAGTATCTGAGAAAATAATCAACGCACCTTATTACAGGATAAAATAATAATTCGGCAAAAATTATAACATTTATCTCTGGAAAAATTAAGGCGCTAATTTTACCAATATTGACCATTTCCCCACCCCCTATTACACTGTTTTTTCAGATACTGCTTTACACAATATTTATTACAGATACCGGTAATAAATATTGTGTAACCGCACTCTACGTTAAGGACTGGTGAATATGCTGAATACAGGCAAGGATGCGTCAGGATTACGGTTTACCCTGAGTGTTAACGGGCTTCCCACAGACACATTCGCCGTGGCGGGATTCACTCTGCATGAACACTATTCCACCGCCTTCCGGCTGGATATACAAGCCACTTGCGCCAGCCCTGGCGTATCCTTTGCTTCCATTCTGGACAACAATGCCACGCTAACTATCTGGCGCAATACGCAGATACAGCGCATCGTTAACGGTATTATCAGCGACGTAGAGCTGAGCGACGCCGGCAAACGCCGAACCCGCTATAGTCTGACCATACGGCCAACGCTCTGGCGCGCCTCTCTGGGCAGACAGTCGCGTATTTTCCAGCAACAGAATGTACAGGAAATACTGGAGACCCTGCTGCAGGAACATCGCATCAATGATTATGTTTTTGCTTTGCGCTATCCCCGAGCAACCCGCGAGTTCTGCGTCCAGTACCAGGAAAGCGATGCCGATTTTATCCAGCGCATGACCGCAGAAGAAGGGATATTCTGGTTTGTCGAGCACGAGGAAGGTCGACACACTCTGGTTTTTGCCGACGACTGCGCCATCTTCAATCAAGGTCCATCATTACCCTATCAGCCTGACATTTCGACCTCTGATACTCTGTGCGTTACCGCCTTTCGTCGAAAGGAGAGTCTGCGTCCTTCCGATGTCCTGCTAAAAGACTACACGTTTAAAAATCCCCGCTGGCCTGCTGAATATCAAGACCACGCTCGTGACATGGAGCACCAGAGCGCCGCCTACTCCCACTATGATTATCCCGGGCGCTACAAGAGTGATCTGCCGGGTAGTCAGTTTACCGAATGGCGTGTTCAGGCGCTGCGCAATGATGCCCACCTGGGAGAAGGCACCACTAACTGCCCGGCACTGCAACCCGGGGTACGTTTCATCCTTGATAACCACCCGCTGGCAACTCATAACGGCGCCTGGCAGGTAACTGGAGCCGTACATTCCGGGAGACAGCCTCAGGTACTGGAAGAAGACAATGCTGAAGCAGGTACCACACTGGAGTGTCGGTTTACCTGTATTCCTCCCCGCCAGACCTGGCGACCACTGGCACTGCCAAAACCACGGATTGATGGCGCCCAAATTGCCATCGTCACTGGTCCTCCCGGCGAGGAGATTTATTGCGATGAATATGGACGCGTCAGGGTACGTTTCCTGTGGGATTTATCCGGTAAAACGGATGACAGTAGTTCCTGCTGGGTACGGGTCTCTCATCCGTGGGCCGGTCAGGGCTGGGGGATGTCTGCTATTCCGCGTATTGGTCACGAAGTGGTCGTCGAATTTCTCAATGGCGACCCGGACCAGCCGGTGATTATCGGTCGCACTTATCACGCCAGTAACCTGCCTCCGGGCAGGTTACCAGGCACTAAAACCCAGATGACCCTGCGCTCAAAAACCCATAAGGGCGAAGGGTTCAATGAACTTCGCTTTGAAGACGCAAAAGATCACGAAGAGATTTATATTCATGCGCAACGGAATAAACGCATCATTGTGTTGAATGATAAAGCTGAACAGGTGGAGCATGATGAGAGTCGCGCAATCGGAAACGATCAGCAGTTCAGCGTCGGACGCGACAGGAACAAAAAAATCGCTCAGGACGAAATCCTGACCATCGGACGCGATCGTAAAGAGCATATTGAACAGGATGTATTTATCACCATTGGCCGTAATGAAGAGCGCAAGGTTTTAAGCCAGTTACGTGAAGAGATCACCGCCAGCCACATTGTCGCTATTGGCGAAAATGAGACCATCACCATTGAGGGGATTCAGTCCATTGAAGCCAAAACACAGCTTAAATCGCTCACCAAAGATTATCTGCTGCAGGGTACTGACCGAATACTGATCCGCGGGCCAGCAGGCAGCATCATATTCGATGCGTCAGGCATCACTATCAATGCGCCGCAAATCAATCTACGTGGCAATGTCAGCGTGACCAGCCCTGCAGGTAATCAGGTAGAAGCCATTGAAACGGCCATTCAACAGGGTTCGCCTTTTATTGAAGAGTGCCCACTGAAGAAAAAGGACATTCAGGAATGATGCTGTATCAACAATGGCAGGAACTGAACTTACCTCCTCCGGTTAATCTGTTTATGCTGGCTGAAGCTACACCAGACAATGGGCTGCTGGCACAGCTTGAATTTCATCGCGCAGTTTACCGCTCACTGTGGCGACTGGAAAAACAGCCAGAATTGGCTGGCTATGCCCCGTACTTGATTGATATGGCCGCCAGTCCAGCCTTTGAGTCCTGGTTCATACAACAGGCTGACAATCTCGCTTTTACCACCCTTAATAGTGGACTGACTTTTGACCTGGTGTGGCGCCATTTGCGCCATTTCACCCAATTCAGCGATGCTCACAAAAATCGTCGTTATTTTTTACGTATCGGCAACGCAGCCATGCTGTATCTCTATGTACTGTCGATTACCAGTCAGCCACAGCAGATCAGCAAGTTGTTCGCTGGCGGAAAAATCAATGGGCTACTGTTTCAACACCGTACTGTAGCACTGCGCATGTATTGCCATCCGCTATTTGAAAAAAATGCCTGGAATAAAGGAGAAGAAGATGGCTGCCTGAGGTGGTACGACGCTATGTATGAAACAGCATTCGGAGAATCAGCATGAGATTACCGGAAACCGTGGATTTAACTGCCGTCGCAGCCGCCCAGCAGAAAGAAACTGCCCGGCAGTTATTTCATTATCTGCAGCGCCACTACAGCAGAATGTTACACCAGTTGATGGTCGACGCAGAAACCCTGAAACAATTCATTACAGCAACCCGCCTGCAGGCTGACCAGAGCGGTTACGCCACTGGTGAGCTGTTCAGTTTCTTTATTATCAGTAGCTTTTTATCCGGCACAAGATGGCTGGAGGATCCGGCATACGCCACATTGAAAATGGTACTCGAAGATAGTGTAGCTGACAGTGATATCACGCAGCAGCTACATTTTTGTCGACATGAAAGACAAAAACTCGACGCCATTCTGCCCGCTTTACATAACAGTACCATCGCTCTGTTAAAGTCCTGGCCGGATCGACTGGTCTTTGAGTCCGTACTACAGCGCTGGCAGGTACTGGCTCTGGATCGGGGGATACCGGCATCATCCCTGCTTCCGCTCTACCGTTGCTACGCCGGCGATTTTCGTCAGTTTGCCGGCCTCCCGTTGGAACATAATGAGGTGAAGCATGTTAATGCCGGGATATACGGTGAAATCCCGGTGGAAGAAGTTGCACTTTATAGTGCGGATCTGACGCCTGAGTTGCGCTACCTGTTGCTTCTCCACCTACACCTTGCGTTGGGATTCGGGCGTTTCTACCAGACTAACCCTCTACACAGCATCTTACATCAGGTGCTGAAGAGTGCCGACCCTGAAAGACCCGTAGCGCTCATCCCGTTTCTGAGCATGCAACGCCAGCGTTTAATGGACAATACCGGACACAGGAAGTGATTTATGTCAGAAATACCACAGGCAGCAGCACCGTGCACCACATGTGTTGACGGACTGGCCATCCCGTTCGATGTCAAACCTGACAATGCCTCACATCCGGCCGACGAACGCCTGGGCCTGCTCAACGATACCGTCACCATTGACTGGCTGTTTAATAACCCCTGGATCACGCCGGCAAGAAAAGCACAGTATGCGCGGGACTCTTTCCTGCTCAGGGTACTGACTCAGTTCGGCAAGAACTGGGGCGTGACAAAGCTGGCAGAAATGTACGCCTTCCTGCATACCGACGGGTTCCGGTTTGTCTGCCTCGACGATGAGATACTCATTGATAACACGGTACAGGCGCCGCCGATACTGGCCGGGCTGAACAGCCGGGTCGTCACCGTCAGCCCCCGTGGGCAGCACAGTGCTGAAGTCATTGAATACCAGCTGGCGGACAACTTTCTGTTTGCCGATGGCAAAATATTCTATGCCACCTTTACCCGTGCGCGCATGACCATGAACCACCCACCAGACTGGTCGGTCTCGGGTCATTTTGATGTCGCCGCCGCCGTACTGGCACTGAAACGGCGTTACGAAGCGGCACAGGCTTCCAGCAGGCGCTGGACCCGCTTCTGGGGAGGCGTGGAAGCGGCGCTGGCCATTGCCACCGTCATTCCGGTCGTCGGTCAGTTTTCCGCTGCCGCCCGCGGCTCGATCGCTGCAGTCAGGGCGGTGAAGTACGCTTTTTATGCCATCGAGACAGCACTTACTGCGAATATGCTGGTTGACGGCAGCAACAAGGTGATCAATGGCGAAGGACTCGATCTGGGTGAAGCGCTGTTTAAACGGCTGGGTGAACTGGCAGATCCGGTGGATGGCAAAGCCCGTGGCGCGCAGGCGTTTATGGTCATCAATCTGTTGATGCTGGCCCCGCTGGCCGGGGTCACCGGAAAATGGGCTTTACTACGCTTTCCCGGCACCAGCAGGGCCATGGCAACCTATGAAATCGCCAGGGAGATTGAAAAAGGAGCGACCCGTTACGCCAGTCAGGGTGAAGCGATAGCGCTCCAGGTTAACCTCACCAGAACGCCCCGCGGCGCAGAGGCCATCACCAGTCCCGTCAGCCGTATCAATACCCGGGTCACGCCATCACTGGATACCGCCAGTTGGTATCACCGGATAGAATTTATCGACGGCAGAGCTTTTATTAATCTGCGCGCCCGTACCCTGCAGGAAAACCTGGTGTTGCTGATTATGGAAAACGGCGGCTCAGTCAGGGTCATCGGACGAATCAACAAAATGGTGGGCGATATTGGTGAAGAGGTACTGATCCAGACTCTGATGCGTCAGTACGGCGTGCGGGCCGAGAATATTCTCGGCTACAGCCAGGGTAAAACCGGACTGAACAATGCCAGCGGGCAGGGTCTGGATATCCTGGTCCGGGTACCGCCACCGCCGGGCTTAACCGTGCGTAATCCCGCCACTCAGGCGGCCCGTAACGGTATTGAAGGTTCACACGGCACCTCCCCGACAACCACAATGGTGTTTGAGCCGGATACGCTGCTGGTTATTGAGGCAAAAACGACGCTGGGTGGGCAGAAGACACCGGGACTGAGTAGTGCGACACAACAGGGTGGCGGTGCAGAGGATCTGGAAAGAATAATGGGTCTAATCAGAGAGCGAGGAAGAGGATGGAAAATTGAGAATTTAAGAAACTTCGATCCCAGCTGTGACGATAAAATGCATGCAATCAGAGCTGCCGTAATGAACGATCGAGTTCACTTTGCTCACGCTCAGGTATTTCTACGCAGTGATGGTAATATAAACTCTTCTGTAGGTAGTGGCACCGGAGTTCAATGGAACTCCTGGTAGTAAAAAATATATATTTAATACAAAGGTATTGTTATGACGACAAAAAGACAGAAAAGCCGACTTGATAAAACATTACCGGAAGTGCATAGCTGGGCACAAGGTGCCGTGTTAACAAACTCCAATCCCAAATATGATTATGTACAGCTTTACCTTAATGGAACTGAATCGTTTTGTATGGCAGTCGATCATTTATACAACCTGGGAATGGTGGAGATTGGTTATGGCCTACTAAACGCGAACGAATCTCCAAATACATCATCTATTATTCATATAGCCCATGGCTTTTCCAGAATGTCTCACTCCAATGGTATCGATATACTGGGATTGAAAAAAAGCAAAAGAACTATTGTCTCTAATCTTGACTCAGTAACACGTAATATACTGGGTACTATTGCCTTAGGTATGCCTACTTTAGCTAAAAAGTTTCATGAAGTAGTTAGAATCGCTCTGGAAGAAGATTATGGGGTTAAAAATGGGCATAAAAACTCTAGCTCATATTCTTTACGTTTTACAGCCATGGGCCTGTCGATTATCCATGACTGGCTGAAAATCCCGCTGGACCTGGACAAACTGGGACTGCCACGAGACCCGGCCTGGGGGCCATTAGTCAGCCACTGGAATGACCCGGACCCGGCCCGGGTTCAGGCCGTGCTGTACAGCGCCTGCGATATCCATATTGAACGCATCGCCCTTACCGAACGGGAAGTCAATACCGGCAATTTTGAATTCGCTTCTGAATTTACGGCCGTACATCCGACTGAAATCCTCGCCGTACTGCGCCTGCGTGAGATGCTGGGGCTGATGAACCCGGTAGTGGACCATCCGCTGATGAACACACCGTATGCGCATATCACCGCCACACCGGGCCAGGTGACTGAGCCGGATACNAAATGCTGGGGCTGATGAACCCGGTACTGAACCATCCGCTGATGAACACACCGTATGCGCATATCACCGCCACACCGGGCCAGGTGACTGAGCCGGATACGCTGCTGGAAACATTCCTGAATACTGCCCGCGAGCGGGAACCGCAACTGATGGCGGAATGGGACAGTATTCAGGTGAATTAACGGTATCCCCTGCCGACAGTTGACGCCTGGGTAGGGGAATTCAGTGGAATTCATGGTAATGAAAATACAGATAGTTAGCACAGGAAACGGGAAGGACATGCCAACCAAAAAACAAAAAAGCCGGCTTGATAAAACATTACCCGATGTACGCAACTGGGCGAAAGGAATGTCTGAGTGGCCAACTTTCGATCCTCAACACAACTATATCCAGCAATATGAAAACCAGCAGGCTAAGTTCTTTGAAGCGTTAAAGCACTTGCATGCTTTTGGTATGGCTGAAGTGGCTAATAGTTTACTAACAGTTGAAGAACCTCCCAATACAATTTCTATTATTCATATGGCCAATGGCTTCTCGCGAATGCTTCATGCCAATGGTATTAATATTCTGAGGTTAAAGGATCGAAAGCAAACCATTATCGCTAGTCTGGATACCGTTACACTAAATATTCTGGGAGCCATCGCTCTGGGAATGCCAGGACTGGCCAGAAAGTTTCATCAGGTTATCCTGAACGCACTGGAACAGGGTTATGGTATAAAAAACGGACATAATGATCCCGGCCCGGAAACATTGCGCTATGCCGCCATGGGCCTGTCGATTATCCATGACTGGCTGAAACTCCCGCTGGACCTGGACAAACTGGGACTGCCACGAGACCCGGCCTGGGGGCCGTTAGTCAGCCACTGGAATGACCCGGACCCGGCCCGGGTTCAGGCTGTACTGTACAGCGCCTGCGATATCCATATCGAACGCATCGCCCTTACCGAACGGGAAGTCAATACCGGCAATTTTGAGTTCGCTTCTGAATTTACGGCCGTACACCCGACTGAAATCCTCGCCGTACTGCGCCTGCGTGAAATGCTGGGGCTGATGAACCCGGTAGTGGACCATCCGCTGATGAACACGCCGTATGCACATATCACCGCCACACCGGGCCAGGTGACTGAGCCGGATACACTGCTGGAAACATTCCTGAATACCGCCCGCGAGCGGGAACCGCAACTGATGGCGCAATGGGACAGTATTCAGGTAGATTAAGCATATGGCGGACAATAACCGGCAGCAGAGAATACAAAGTAAAAAAGTGCCTGCTGTTTATCTCATTCCCGAGGTTGTTGTTTTCAAATTACCCTATTTAAATCAACAGGAAAAAACCTTATGGCAAAACCATTAATTGTACTGGGTGATAAAACCGACCATGGCGGCGTAGTGATCACTGCCTGCTCAGGGTTAAAAAGCCAGGGGCTGATGGTGGCCTGCGAGGGGGATAGCGTTGTATGCCCAAAACACGGTGCCACGGTAATTGTTGGTCACGGTAGCGGATTCAGCGTTGATGGCAAAAATGTCGCCCGCGATGGAGATAAAACCAGCTGCGGTGCCAGCCTGATCGCAAGCCAGATTGGTCTGTCGCTGGGTGAATGACGCCTGACTCACCATATCAAGCCTGAATGATGTGGTGATCCTCCGTCCATGGCTATTTTTCCACCAGCCTATTAAAACAGCCCAAACCCCAGAAAGTAGCAAGAGCATCCTGTCCTGAATCCTCCCATGCCGCAACTACTCTGCCAGCCGCCTCCTGAAATGTGCAAATCACTCTCACTCGCGCCCGCGCTTACCCGGCATCATGCGCAGCAGTGTATTATCACGCCAGTAGTAGTGGTGCAACAGCGCCGCCAGAGCGTGCAGGCCAATAACAAAATAACCGGCATTCGCCAGTAACTCGTGCCAGGAGGTCAACGTCTCGCGTAAATCCTCATCCGCGACACTGGCAAACGGCATCGCGACACCGAATACGCCCCATTCACGCCCACGGTAGTACTGGATAAAAAAACCCAGCAGCGGCAGCGCAATAAACAGTAGATACAGCGCGGTATGGCCAAGATGAGCCAGCCCGGTCATCATCGGCGACAAACGCGGCACAATCTCAGGGGTCCGGTATTTGAGGCGCAGCGCCAGCCGGGCAATCATCAACACCAGCACACTCAATCCACAGGTGATATGGGTAATATTAAACCAGGGTCGCCAGCCCGTGGGCGCCAGTCCGCGCAGCTCCATCGCACAGTAAGCCGCCACGATCAGGATAAAAACCAGCCAGTGGAGCGTGATTTGTAATGGCGCGAATTTATTACCCATAACAGACCCCAGGTAGGTGAAATCAAACAATACATTAACGCATAACATATTAATCACACATTAAGAAAATCAATAAATAGCCCGATAAGACTGTTTGCCACCCCGCCACTCTTCTACTAAGACTTAGAAAGACTCAATAAACTCAAAACTGACTGTAACCGAGGGATAATCTGATGAAAAAGATAGGTATTAATGGCTTTGGACGCATTGGCCGTCTGGTCTTGCGCCGCCTGCTGGAAGTGTCCAGCGATAGCGAGGTTATCGCGATTAACGATTTAACCTCCCCCAGAGTGCTGGCTTACCTGCTGAAGCACGACTCCAACTACGGTCCCTTTAAATGGAGCGTGGATTACACCGACGACGCGCTGATCGTCGATGGTAAAAAAATTGCCGTCTACGCCGAGAAAGACGCCCGAAATATCCCCTGGGGACAGACGGGCGTGGAGATTGTCGTGGAATGTACCGGTTTCTATACGTCAGCAGAGAAATCCCAGGCCCATCTGGATGCCGGCGCGAAAAAAGTGCTGATCTCCGCCCCGGCGGGCGATATGAAAACCATTGTCTATCGGGTCAATGACGATACTCTGGACACAAAAGATACGGTGATTTCAGTCGCCTCCTGCACCACTAACTGCCTGGCGCCGATGGCCAAAGCGCTGCACGACAGTTTTGGTATTCAGGTCGGCACCATGACCACCATCCACGCTTATACCGGTACCCAGGCGCTGGTTGACGGCCCGCGCGGCAAAGATCTGCGCGCCTCCCGCGCAGCGGCGGAAAACATCATCCCCCACACGACCGGAGCGGCAAAAGCCATTGGCCTGGTGATCCCGGCGCTGAATGGCAAACTGAAGGGCCATGCCCAGCGCGTGCCGGTAAAAACCGGTTCGGTTACCGAGCTGGTGTCCATTCTCAATAAGAAAGTCACTGCCGATGAAGTCAATGCCGCGTTGCAAAAAGCCACCGCAAACAACGAATCTTTTGGCTATACCGATGAAGACATTGTCTCGTCGGACGTGATTGGCTCTCAGTTCGGCTCGGTGTTTGACGCCACCCAGACCGAAATTACTGAGGTGGGCGACCTGCAACTGGTGAAAACCGTCGCCTGGTACGATAACGAATATGGCTTTGTCACCCAACTGGTACGGGTGCTGGAAAAATACCGCAAACTTTGAATGATAAATTCGCCGGGAGAGACCCCTCTCCCGCTTTGCGCTCCTACACCGCCGCCTCATTGCGCACAATAGCCCGTAAATAGTCCACTGTATGCTGCGCCCGCGCGCTCAACGGCCACTCTGCGCGCTGAATCAGCCACAGGGTATCCACCACGCTCTGGCCGCAATCCACCACATCGATCTCCTGCTGACGCGCAAAAGCCTGGCGGGCATAACGCGGCAACACGGTAAATCCATGCCCGGCGGCAACGAAATCCAGAATCAGCCCCACCTGATTGGTATACCCGGAAACCGGCAGATGACGAATGCCCGGGTTATCCGGAAAACGCCGGCTCAGCAGACGGGTCGCCATATCCCGACCGTCCGGGTGATCGATAAACCCCAGCGTTTCCAGCTGCGCCCACTCACAGCCGGACTGGCCGGCAGGTACCACCAGCTCCAGCGGCTCGCGGACAAACTGGCTGGCGCCAAGCCGCGGATCGTCCGGCCGACGAGTGGCAATACCGACCTCATACTGATTCTGGGCGACCGCTTCAATCACTTCACTGTCGGGGGCGAAACGGTGACGAATCACCAGACCGGGCACCCGAGCCATTCTTTCCAGCAGATAAGGAAAAATCATCAGTCCGGTGCTGCCGGGGGTGATAATGCTCACTTCGCCGCTTTCGGTATGCTCTCCGGAAAGCTTCAGGGCCAGACGTTTATCCGCCTGTTCCAGCTCCTGGCAATAACTCAACAGCGCTTTACCCGCCGGGGTGAGATCCAATTGTCGCCCGCGGCGGGTTAACAGCACGCCAAGCTGATTCTCCAGGTAACGGATATGCTGGCTAACCGCCGCCTGGGTAATTTCCAGCCGCTCCGCGGCGCGGGTAAAACTGCTGGTCTCCACCAGCGCGGCGAACGAACGCAGCCAGTGCGGGTTATACATCGGACGCTCCAGTTAAATCATAACGAAATATTATGCCAGACATAATCTATTGGCGATTTTCATTATGCTCTGACCAGCCTACTCTGATCACGAAATTTTCACCGCCCAATCATCACGTCGGACGTCATTGTGGAGGAATAATGTCACTACCTGAGACATATCGCGCCTGGATCTGGCACAGCGGTCAGCTCCCTGAAGGCATGAAACTGGAACAGCGGCCGCTGTCCCAACCGCAGGCCGGAGAGGTATTGATCCGTAATCAGGCGATCGGCCTCAACCCGGTGGACTGGAAACTGCTGAACATCAAGAGTGGGCAAGTGCCGGGCGTCGACGGCGCAGGCACCGTCGTGGTCATCGGCAGCGGCGTCAGCGCCGACTGGCTGGGCCAGCGCGTTGCCTAGCATCAGAGCCTGCAGCGCCACGGCAGTTTTGCGGAATATACGCCGCTGCGCGCCAGCGTACTGATGCGCATACCGGACGCGCTGGGCGCTGACCAAGCTGCGGCTTTCCCGTGTCCGGGCCTGACCGCCTGGCAGGCGCTGGAAAAAATCCCCACCCGCCCGGGAGAAACCATTCTGATCAGCGGCGCCGGCGGTTCGGTCGGCCATTACCTGGTCCAGCTCGCGGCACAGCGTGGTTTTGTGGTGCATACCCTGAGCCATCCACGCCACGCCGGGCGGCTTGAGACGCTCGGCGCGACCCGCGCCCTGGCGGAACCCGAAGATCGCCAGGCGCCCTGGCCGGTGGCGGATCGCTATTACGCCATCGTCGATGCCGTCAGCGATGAACGCTGTGACTGGTTGTGCCGGCAACTGCGCGCCAATGGTCATTTTGTCGCCATTCAGGGACGTGCGCAGCATTGGCCCAACCCGCCGTTTGCCCAGGCGTTTTCACTGCATGAAGTGGCGCTCGGCGCGCTGCATAGCTGGGGCGACGATCGCGACTGGCAGCACCTGACCCACCACGGAGAAACGCTGTTAACGTGGCTCGCCGATGGCTCCCTGTCGGGAGAATCGCTGGTTGAGACCCCCTTTGAACAGCTCAACCACTCGCTCACCCGCCTGAAAGCACGCAATTTTTCCGGGAAAATGATCGCGCTATTCAACTAGCGCAGAGGAATGCGATGTCAGCCCTGTTTACGCCTTTTTCACTCAAAGACGCCACACTGCGCAACCGCATCGCTATTCCGCCAATGTGCCAGTCTTCCGCCACCGACGGCATGGCCAATGACTGGCACCGCCATCACTATGCCGGGCTGGCCCGGGGTCTCGGCGGTCTGGTGATTGTCGACGCCACCGCGGCTATAGCCTGACTATCGCCCGTAAACTGCCGATTATTTGCGGTATGCTGCTTTCCTGCACCATTGAGATCGCCAACTATACCGCGTCGGAAGCGCTGGTGATCGGCGCCATGAGTCGGGCCTTCTTTGCCAAAGGGTTCGGTAATCTCGGCTGGTGCGTACTGAGCGACACTTCACCGAAAGAGATCCCCGGCATCGCCGGCGGGGTGTTCAATATGTGCGGCAATCTGGCAAGCATCGTCACGCCGCTGGTGATTGGTGTGATTCTGTCGAAAACCGGCTCCTTTGACTATGCCATCCTGTCTATTCATCGGCCTGACGTCATATCTGTTTGTGCCAGGGCCGCTACAGCGTATCTCGCTGAAGAGTGCAGCCGCATAACTGAATTGGGTACTGGCGTCGCGATGACGCCACGCCGTTCCGGGAACCGCACGCCTTCCCCGGGGCGGCGCTTTTCCTGTTCACGCCCGGCCCTTATACCGTCGCCCGATGACTAATCGTCGCCGCCAGACCCGGCGCGCTCGCCAGACAGCACCACGCCGCTTCGATAGCATCCGGAATATCGACATGGGCGATATAATCTTTTCCGTCCGGCCCGTAACCGCTGGCGTCATCGCGCAGTCGCGGGATCTCGCCAAGTAGCAGCGACAGATACCTGTCCACTGACCACATGCCCTCATCGCCGGTCACGAAATGCAGTACGCCGTCGCGCTGTTCCAGACTTGGTACCAGCCCCGGATAACTCAGCCACTCCGGGTTTCCCGGCCCGTCACGCCACGCCCGGGCAAAGGTCGCCATCATACGGCGCTGCATGGTCGGATCCTGAATCACCAGCGGATGGCGCGGGCAGATCCCCTGCTCCAGCAACAGTTCGCGGGTAAAGCAGGCATTTTCGCCACAGTTGGTGGAGGTGGTTTCACACAGAATACGGCCGGCCGGCAGTTGCCAGTAATGAATCGCGATATCGGCAATAATTTCCGCTTCCGGGCGCCCCTCACAGGGGATCGACTGGTAACGGGGATGAGCCGCGACGGCCTGATAAAGATATTCCGTCGAATGGCCGATGCCGCCGGTAATCAACACCGGGAACTGGCTTTCCGACGCCAGCCGACAGGCGGCATCGATCACCGGGATAACGGCGTTACCGGCTACAATCAGCAAATCGGCTCCGCAGGCGGCCGGCGCGCCATCGGTGTCGTCCTGTGCCAGCCAATCTCCCAGTGTGTTGGCGGCAGCCAGCTCTTGCGCTGTCAGGGTGGACTCAGGGGTTGTCATTAGTTTTATACTCCCGCATGGATTCGATTTCCTGTAGACACCATTTTTAAAAGATAATGCGTTGCATTTACATTGCCGCAAACCGATGAATTTGTCATCTGAATGAAATAACAAGAATGCGCCAAAAATCGTCGGGTTGCACCTGCACAGCATTCTGAATGTTGTTTTTCTGTTCGCATATTGTTCCATTATGTTGTGCATTTTCGGCATATCCACCTGGCTAAATCAACCAGTACCGGGCAATTTTCCCTTCGTGTCGCTTGCCAAATGCAACATCTCACCATAGTTTGATTAACAATTTATCAACCTTTCTGTTGTGCAAGGTTGCACCTTCCTGCCGGCGGGTAGCACCTGGTATAGCTTTAACGTGGCGAGGAATGATCTGTGATGACGACACAAGAAAGTAGCACCGCGATTCTCCGTAAAAATAAAAAAGTACTGATAGCCAGTCTGACCGGCAGCTCCATTGAATGGTTTGACTATTTTCTCTATGGTACCGCCGCCGCACTGGTGTTTAACAAAGTCTTCTTTCCGATGGTCGACCCGCTGATTGGTTTGATCCTCTCCTATCTTTCGTTCTCTCTGACCTTCTTTATTCGCCCGATTGGCGGGGTGATTTTCGCCCATATCGGCGATCGCATCGGTCGTAAAAAAACCCTGGTACTCACCCTTTCACTGATGGGAGGTGCAACCGTGATGATCGGCCTGCTGCCGGGCTATGATTCGATCGGTATCTGGGCCCCCTGTCTGCTGATCCTGATGCGCGTTATCCAGGGTATCGGCATCGGCGGCGAATGGGGCGGCGCGCTGCTGCTGGCCTATGAATATGCGCCGGCGAAGCGTAAAGGGTTATTCGGCAGTATTCCCCAGGCCGGCGTCACTATCGGTATGCTGATGGCGACATTTATTGTGTCGTTAATGACGCTGTTCAGCGAAGAGCAGTTCCTTACCTGGGGCTGGCGTATCCCTTTCCTGCTGAGCGCTGTACTGGTGCTGCTGGGGTTGTGGATTCGTAAAGATATTGATGAGACGCCGGACTTCCAGCAGGTGAAGCGCAGCGGTCAGATCAGTAAAACGCCGCTGAAAACCACCCTGACGCACCACTGGCGCGAAGTGCTGATCGCCGCCGGGCTGAAAGTGGTTGAAACCGCGCCATTCTATATCTTCTCGACATTTGTGGTGAGCTACGCCACCAACAACCTACAGTATGCCAAATCCCAGGCGCTGGAGGCGGTGACGCTTGGCGCGCTGGTGGCGACCCTGATGATCCCGTTGATGGGGCTGCTGTCCGACAAAATAGGCCGCCAGCGTATGTACGCGGTCAGCGTCGTGCTGCTGGGGATGTTTATCGTACCGTGGTTTATGCTGCTGGATACCGGCACTACCTGGGGAATTGTCGCCGCCACGGTGATCGCCTTTGGTATTCTCTGGGCGCCGATCACCGCGGTTCTCGGCACACTGTGTTCTGAAATCTTCCACGCCAGCGTCCGCTATACCGGCATCACCCTGGGCTACCAGCTCGGCGCCGCGCTGGCAGGGGGGACTGCGCCGCTGATCGCCACCGGTTTGCTGGCCAGCTCTGGCGGAGACTGGACACCGGTCGCCTGGTACCTGGGGGTGACCGTCGCCATCTCGCTGCTGGCAATCTTCCTCGCCAGCCGCAGCGCGCGCAAACATGCCATAGCCGGCCAGCCTGACGCGCTGTAATCCTTGTCGACGACTTAACATCGGGCAGCCTGTTGCGGCTGCCCGATTTTTTTTACCGCCGGGATCGGATTAAACTGACGTAACATACCAGAAAATAACGGATATACTGAATTCCCCTACCCTGTGGAATTCTGTTATGAAAACGGCTTCTTTCTCCCGGCGTCAGGCGCTGGGCGTACTATTATCTGTTCCGTTAATGATGATGGCGGTTGCCAGCCACGCCGCTACTGATGGCGCGCAGCAACAACTGCAGGCGCTGGAAAGCGCGGCGGGCGGGCGCCTTGGCGTCTACGCCATTGATACCGCCAGCGGTAAAACGGTGGCCTGGCGGGCTGACGAACGTTTTCCTTTCTGCAGTACCTTCAAGACTATCGCGGCATCGGCGCTGCTAAAACGCAGCGAGAGCGCCCCCGACTTCCTCAACCAGCGCATCCATTACTCGCATAGCGATATTGTCAACTGGTCACCGGTCACCGAAAAGCATCTCAGCGAGGGCATGACACTGGCGGAACTGAGCGCCGCGGCTCTGCAGTACAGTGACAACACCGCAGTTAATTTGATGGTCGACGCCCTGGGCGGCATTGACAAAGTCAATGAATTCGCCCGCAGCATCGGCGATAACACTTTCCGTCTCGACCGCCGGGAAACTGAATTAAACAGTGCAATACCGGGCGATGAACGCGACACCACCACACCGGCAGCAATGAGCCATAGCCTGCAAAAACTGGCGCTGGGCAACGCGTTGGGTGAAACCCAGCGGAGCCAACTGGTAACATGGATGAAGGGCAATACCACCGGCGCCAGACGCATCCAGGCCGGGGTACCCTCCACCTGGACAGTAGCGGATAAAACCGGGGCTGGCGACTACGGCACCACTAATGATATCGCCGTTATCTGGCCTGAGCAGGGCGGCCCTCTGGTGGTGAGCATCTATTACACCCGGGAGCAGCAAAATTCGCCGATAAACAATGACATCATCGCCGCCGCCACCCGTATCGCCGTGGCGGAACTGCAGAAAAAATAACCGGCCAGCCGGTTACTCCCGGGGCAAGGCAGACACGCTTCCCTGTCCCGGGGCGCCATTAACCCATGCTATGCAGTCCGACAATATTCCCTTCGGTATCCTCAATCACAGCGGCAAAGCCGTTCTCACCAATCGATATCTTCGGGGAGATGACCCGACCGCCGTTTTCCTCGGTTCGACTGACCGGCACGGCGCAGTCCGCGCAGGAGAGATGCACCCGCGTCCCCGTCGCTCCAGGCACGCCATAGTCACACTTCACCAGTGCACCGCCCGCGCCCTCTTTGCCCTGCTGGTAAGGAAACATCATATAAATCCCCTGGCTTTCCGGCAGCCGGACAAGTTCCACACCGAGAATGGCTTCATAAAAACGTGTGGCGCGTTCAATGTCATCAACATAGATCTCAAACCAAACCGCAGCGTTATATTTCATTCCATAGATTCCTTATTTACGGTTGCCGACAATATGGCGAACAGCACTGGCCTGCGACTGGCTCCCTCCCCAGCCGGACCGGGAACACAGTCAGCGCCCTCCGCTAAATACTGTATTTTTGACCAGTATCAATATTGCGCCCGGGTCGCGCGATATGTTGTAAAAACGCGACGCGTGCCGGGAACCTACGGCAGCGGGCAAATGCCCGGGACGGATATTCAGCGACGCGCGTTTCATCTATAACTCTATACTACATCGTGATTTTACCCGGTGACGGCAATCAAGAATGGCCCGGTTACACGATGGAAACCTGCTGATGGCAGATATCGGTGCTGTCGGGCCGTAGAAACCGCGCCGCTTCCGGGCTGACATCCTGCGTAACAGACCGGGCGCCGCAGCGAACAGAACAGAGAAAATGTCACAGAAAAACGTACCGCCCCCGGCCATGCCGGACATTTTTTCACCGGCCACCCGCGACTGGTTTCGCGGCGCATTTCGCCAGCCGACGCCGGTTCAGTCTCAGACATGGTCAGTGACCGGCGCCGGCGAACATGCGCTGGTCATCGCTCCCACCGGCTCGGGTAAAACCCTGGCCGCCTTTCTGTACGCGCTCGACCAGTTGTTTCGCGAAGCGGAAACCACGCCGCCAGGCACCCCGGCCAGCCAGCCCCGCACCACGCGCATTGTGTATATTTCGCCGCTGAAAGCCCTCGGCAGCGATGTTCAGCGCAACCTGCAGGTTCCGCTCCAGGGGATAAGCCAGCAGCGACAACAGCGCGGCGATCCCGAAGTCGCTATTCGGGTCGGGATGCGTACCGGCGATACGCCAGTCCGGGAGCGGGCGATGCTCACCCGCCATCCGCCGGATATCTTAATCACCACCCCCGAATCGCTGTATCTGATGCTCACCTCCCGCGCCCGGGAGACATTACGCGGCGTGGAGACGGTCATCATTGACGAGGTACATGCCGTGGCCGGCAATAAACGGGGCGCGCATCTCGCCCTCAGCCTTGAGCGGCTGGATATACTGCTCCATAAACCGGCGCAGCGCATTGGCCTGTCCGCCACCGTCCGCTCGGTAGACGACGTCGCGCTATTTCTCGGCGGCGATCGCCCGGTTACCGTGGTCAATCCGCCGGCGATTCGCCATCCTGATATCCGTATCGTCGTGCCGGTCGCCAACCTGGACGCCGTATCATCAGTCACCGACGGCGAATCCAGTGCCACCGGCCGCGAAGGGTCAATCTGGCCGCACATTGAATCTGGTATCCTCGACCAGGTCCTCAGCCACCGTTCAACCATTGTCTTCACTAACTCCCGCGGGCTTGCCGAAAAACTCACCGCCCGGCTCAATGAGCTGTATATCTCCCGCCTGCAACATGTTCCTGCGGCGCAGGCCGACACCGCGCATTATGTCTCTTCCTCCGGGGGAACCGGTAACCGCGCCCAGGATACCCCGCTGTTTATCGCCCGTTCGCACCATGGCTCGGTTTCCAAAGAGCAACGGGCTATCACTGAACAGGCGCTGAAATCGGGGGAACTGCGCTGCGTGGTGGCCACTTCCAGCCTTGAACTGGGCATTGATATGGGGGCGGTCGATCTGGTGATTCAGGTGGCGGCGCCCCTTTCTGTGGCCAGCGGGCTGCAGCGAATTGGGCGCGCCGGGCACCAGGTGGGCGGTGTATCAAAGGGGCTGTTTTATCCGCGCACCCGGCGGGAACTGATTGATTCCAGCGTGATCATCGAATGCATGCTTTCCGGGAAACTTGAAACCGTGACGCCGCCGCGCAATCCGCTGGATGTTCTGGCCCAGCAAACCGTTGCCGCGGTGGCGATGGACGCGCTGAATATTGATCAATGGTATACCACCGTGCGGCGGGCGGCGCCGTGGCGCGAACTGGCGCGCAGCGTGTTTGACGCCACCCTGGATATGCTGGCCGGGCGCTACCCGGGCGGCGATTTTGCCGCCTTCCGACCGCGGCTGATATGGAACCGGGAAACCGGTCAGCTCACGGCCCGCCCCGGCGCCCAGCGTCTGGCGGTGACCAGCGGCGGCACCATCCCGGACCGGGGAATGTTCAGCGTACTGCTGCCGGAAGGAGAAGAACAGGCCGGCTCCCGGCGCGTCGGGGAACTTGATGAGGAGATGGTGTATGAGTCCCGGGTCAACGACATCATCACTCTCGGCGCATCGTCGTGGCGTATTCAGCAAATCACCCGCGACCAGGTGATTGTCACCCCGGCGCCGGGACGTTCCGCCAGGTTACCGTTCTGGCGCGGAGAAGGCAGCGGACGACCGGCTGAGCTGGGGGAGTTGATCGGCGACTTTATGCATCGCCTGGCGGACGGCAGTTTCTTCGCCCATCCACAGTTGCCCGGCTTCTCAGACGACGCAACCAGTGATAATGCCCTGCTTAATATCCGCGGGCTGGTCGAGGAACAAAAGAACGCCACCGGCATACTGCCCGGCAGCCGCCATCTGGTGCTGGAACGCTGTCGCGACGAAGTGGGCGACTGGCGGATCATTCTCCATTCACCCTATGGCCGCCGGGTGCACGAACCCTGGGCGCTGGCGATCGCCGGGCGTTTTCAGGCCCAATGGGGAGCCGACGCATCGGTGGTGGCCAGCGATGATGGAATTGTCGCCCGGCTTCCGGATACCGAGGGTAAGCTACCGGATGCGGCGATTTTTCTTTTTGAGCCGGAAAAGCTCAGCCACATTGTCCGGGAAACCGTCGGCAATTCCGCCCTTTTCGCGGCGCGCTTCCGGGAGTGCGCCGCCCGGGCGCTGTTAATGCCGGGACGCACGCCGGGACACCGATCCCCGCTCTGGCAGCAGCGGTTGCGGGCCGGTCAGTTGCTGGAGATCGCCCGCGGCTATGCGGATTTTCCGGTGATTCTCGAAACCGCAAGGGAGTGCCTGCAGGATGTCTACGATCTCGGCGCCCTCGACAAACTCATGCGCCGTCTCAACAGCGGCGAGATCCAGATTTCTGAAGTCACTACCGCCACGCCGTCCCCTTTCGCCGCCAGCCTGCTTTTCGGCTATGTGGCCGAATTTCTCTACGAGTCTGATGCGCCGCTGGCCGAACGCCGGGCCTCGGTACTGGCGCTGGACAGCGAACTACTGGGCAACCTGCTCGGCCAGGCGGATCCCGATGAAGTGCTCGATACGACGATCGTGCGTCTGATGGAGGATGAGCTGCAGCGGCGCGTCCCTGGCAGAAAGGCGAAAGGTCAGGAAGGAGTATTCGATCTGCTGCGCGAACTGGGCCCGATGAGCGCGGAGGATATTGCCGAACGGCATGCGGCGAGCCGCAGCGAAGTTAACGCCTGGATTGAAGCCCTGAGCGGCGCCAGACGTATTTTTCCGCTTACCGTCGCCGGGGGCAAACGGCTGGCCTGTATGGATGATGCGGCGCGACTGCGCGATGCGCTGGGCGTGCGGCTACCGGCAGACCTGCCCGATGTATACCTGCATCGGGTCGCGACGCCGCTCAAAGATCTGTTCCTGCGCTATATCGCGACCCATACGCTGTTTACCGCCGATCGAATTGCCGGTGAATTCGGCCTCGGCGTCGCCGTGGCTGAAGAGTTCCTCAGCCAGTTACGGGAACAGAGTCTGGTGATGCGCCTGCGCCCCGGGCAAACCGGCGTACAGAACGCCGGCCAGCCCGCGTCTTCGACCTGGGTGGGCGAAGAGGTCTTCCGGCGCCTGCGGCTGCGCTCGCTACAGGCGGCAAGAGAGGCCACCCGCCCGGTCCCTGCCAACACTTATGCCCGCCTGCTCCTCGAACGTCAGGGACTGCTTCCCGGTTCGGATGGTAGCCCGGCACGCCATACCGCTGCTCCGGTCGGCGTTTTTGAGGGCGTGGACGGGGTTATGCGCGTTATTGAGCAACTGGCGGGCCTGGCGTTACCGGCATCGCTGTGGGAAAACCAGATCTTTCCGGCCCGGGTGCGTAATTACACGCCGGATATGCTGGACGAACTGCTGGCGACCGGAGCGGTGGTCTGGTCAGGAGAAAAAAAACTCGGCGAGGATGATGGTCTGGTGGCCCTGCATCTGCAGGAATATTCGGCGGAAACGCTTGCCGCTCCGGGCAGCGATATCAGCGCCCTGAGCGAAATACAACAGGCGATTATTGCGCTGCTTGCCGGCGGCGGCGCCTGGTTTGCCCAACAGATCAGTGTACAGTTGATGGCAGGACGCCGTCACCCTGGCGATGAGGATGTACTGACCCCGCAAGCGCTGCATGACGCACTGTGGGGACTGGTGTGGCAGGGATATATCACCAGCGATATCTGGGCGCCGCTGCGCGCCCTGGCGCGTTCCGGCCCGGCGCAGCGCCAGTCGTCGCGACGGCCTTCCCGTCTGCGCCGCGGGCGCCCGGCACTCTCTTACCGTTCCGCTCCGGCATCGTTACCCGTCTCCTGGAACACCCCGCCGCTGGCCGGACGCTGGTCGCTATTGCACGCTGAGCCGCTGAATGATACCGAGCGTCTGCTGGCGCAGGCCGACAATATGCTTGACCGCTATGGCCTTATCAGCCGGCGGGCGGTGATGGCGGAAAACCTGCCGGGAGGCTTTCCGGCAATCCAGGCCGTCTGCCGGCGCATGGAGGATGCCGGACGCATCTTACGCGGGCGCTTTGTCGAAGGGATGGGAGGCGCTCAGTTTGCCGATCGCTTCACCATCGATCGGCTGCGCGCCCTCGCGGCACCTGAGGTCAACAAACCAGCCTTCACCCCGGTCGGGCTGTCGGTCAGCGATCCGGCCAATCCCTGGGGAGCGCATTTGCCGTGGCCAGCGCATAGCGCATCGCTGGCGCCCACCCGGCGTCACGGCGCCTTTGTCGTTCTATGCGGCGGGAAGCTTATGCTTTACCTGGCCCAGGGCGGGAAAAAAATGCTGATCTGGGCGGAACAACAACCGACGCCAACGGCGGAGACCTTTCGGGCGCTGGCCGATACGCTACGCCGTGAACCCGGGCTGCGTTTTACCTTACAAGAGATCAATGATACTCCGGTACGCCAGACTGACTGGTTTACTCTGCTGCGCGAAGCGGGTTTTTCCAGCTCGCCGCGCGGGCTGGACTGGGGTTAACGATTCAGGACTGAATGCCGGCAGGCGGCGGATGAGTGCGACAACATGCCGCCATCTTCCTGCCGGCAGAGCGGCATTACAGCAATTCGCTGAGCATCGCCTCTAATTTTTCCTGATCGCGGGCGAACAGACGGATCCCTTCCGCCAGTTTCTCGTTCGCCATCGCATCTTCATTATGCATCCAGCGGAATTCGGCCTGGGTTAAGCGCTCTGGCCGGTACTCTCTGGTATCGCCGGGCGCCAGGCGGCGCTCCACCGGTTGATCGCTTTTCTCCAGCTCATCCAGCAGACGGGGGGCAATCGTCAGGCGATCGCATCCCGCCAGCGCCAGAATTTGCTCCCGGCGTCGGAAGCTGGCGCCCATCACGATCGTTTCGTAACCACAGGTCTTATAGAACTCATAAATTTTCCGTACCGACGCCACGCCGGGATCGCTGTCGGGATGATATTCCGCCGCTGGAGCGTTTTTCTGGTACCAGTCGGTAATCCGACCGACAAACGGCGAAATCAGGTACACCCCGGCATCCGCGCAGGCGCGGGCCTGAGCAAAAGAAAACAGCAGCGTCAGGTTACAATTGATCCCCTCTCTCTCCAGCTCCTCCGCCGCCTGAATCCCCTCCCAGGTGGCGGCAAGCTTGATCAGGATGCGCGATTTATCAATGCCCTTTTTGCTGTAGCGATTGACCAGTTTCCGGGCCTTGCAGACACAGAGACCGCGGTCAAACGACAGACGCGCATCCACCTCAGTAGAAATACGTCCCGGAATATGTTTCAGAATTTCCGCGCCAATATTGACCGCCAGGGCATCGCTGGCATTGATCAACTGAGTATGTTTATCCCCGCCCTGCTCCCTGGCATAATTCACCGCCTCATCCACCAGATGCTTATACTGCGGCAGCCCGGAAGCCTGGAGAATTAATGATGGGTTGGTGGTGGCGTCCTGCGGAGAATAAATCTGGATAGATTGTAGATCGCCGCTATCGGCAACTACTGTGGTGTATTTCTTTAATTCCTCTAACTGACTCATAACCTACTCCGTGTCATCCTGCGGTGAGAATCTATTACTGGTTTTAGTGGCAATTACGCTGTCTACAGACTGGTTCCGCAGGGGGATTTAAGATGTGTTACTGGCGGGTATCATGACGTAACAATTCCTTTGTCTTATTTGTATGATACATACTATGCATTAACAAAAGGCTGTCAAGAATAGCGCGCGTCCGGAAAACCACCGTGTGATAAATATCAGTAAACGGACATTATCAGAGAAAATCGGGCTAAAGAGACTTGTCAGTCGCGGGCGTTAAGTTCACGCGAAAAACCGACCCGCAGCCGGCTGGCATGCGAACCGGCGCTGAACAGATCAATGCGGAAACTGCACTTATCGGCGCGGGTCACAGAGGTGGTGTATTCAAAAACGAAACCGTTATCCAGATAGGAAATGCGATCGATCCGGTAACCCACCGTTATCCTGTCGGCGCACTGCAAATGCCGGGCGTCGGCATCGCTGATGATGATCGCTTCAAGATTTTCGGTGGCGTGCACAATATCGAGACCAAACTGACTTTTCAACGTTTCGTACAGCGAGTGGGTCTCAAAACTGGTGTGCTCAATGCCCGGGCACAAATTGTAGGGAATACAGGTTGTTTCAATCAGCAGCGGGGTGTCGTCGCCAAAGCGGATGCGCCGCAGGATAAATACCTTACGCTGCGATTGCGGCAGGTTCAGTTTCGCGGCGATATCATCATCGGCATCAATGACGTCGCACTGCAGAACCACGGAGTGTGGATTGACCCCCAGCTCGCGCATACTGTCGGAAAAATGGTACAGCGAGTTCAGTTTGCGATTAATCTTCTTATCGGCAATAAAGGATCCTTTGCCGCGCTGGCGGACAATTAATCCTTCTTCAAGTAATTCATTCATCGCCTGCCGCACAGTGGTGCGGCTGATATTCAGCAGTTCGCATAACTCATTTTCGGTGATCATTCGGTCATGGGGACTGAATACCCCAAGTTTGATCTGGTGGCGAATAAACGCCGCCAGTTGAGAATACATCGAGGTTGCGGCATCAGCGCTGAAGCGGAAATTGTCTTTGATAAACAGCCCGGTATCCATTAGCCAGCCCCTCTCTATGGTCTGTGGCAAATGTATCATACAATAAGCAGGCCTGCCATATGCTGATATCGGCTATACCGTGCAGATACGGCCATGGTCTTAATATTGTGAGGGGTGGGTTGATTGATACTGCGTCAGGGCTGCAAGCCATATCAGGAGGCTGCTGGTTATACGGCGGCACGAATCCAGGGAGTCAAAAATGTGCAGGACATACCAGCCCTGCACGTTATCAGTTTCAGTATTTCAGCGTCGACAGCGCGTCTTTCCCGGCCTGGGCATATTTATCCTTCAGGTCTTCGGTGGTGTTGAAGGTGGAAATCAACAATTTGCCATCCCGGGAGGAGAACTGCAGCAGGTTGTAGATTTTGCCATCTGCGGCAGGCGTGGTGATCTCCAGGCGACTCATTTTCTTACCATTCACCGTGACATCCGCTACCGATGGCGCAAACGCACTCATCTGGTTTTTCATCATCGCAGCAAATTGTGGTATCTGAGATTCACTCATCGCGCTGTTGGGGGCGCTAAAAGCAATGGAGACCTTACCGCCCTCGCTTTCTGCATACCAGGCTTCCTGTGGACGCTGAGCTGTCATGGGATATTTCACCTCCAGCATCTCTTTCGGCATTTTCACAAAACCTTTCGGCAGCACGATAGTCGCCTTACCATCAAGCACTGTGGTGCTATTCTGCGCGACGTCAGTGCTGCTCCCGCCATCACAGGCGGAAAGTAACAGGGTGGAACTGATAAGCAGTAAGCTGACCATGAAACGGGCTTTCATTTGATAACTCCTTGTTGGTAATACATCCCTTTTGCGGGCTGATGGTTGCGGTATTAACCGCAAGGTAAAAACAAACAACCGGCGTAAGCCGTTGTTTTTAGCAGCCATTGCCTGTGGTTTAAGCGCAGAAATGACTCACTGATAGTTAATGGTAAATTCCACAGCCGTATCCGCCTTGCCTGCCGACATCCCTGAACTGCCGGAAATAACCCCATAGCGGGCCTTCAGGGGGATCTGGTAACTTGCGGCGCTGGCCTGCGGCGTCAGTCCGCTTTCCGTCACGATAGCCATCGAAGAGTCGGTAAGCACATTATTCCCCTGCGCATTCTGGATCTCCACGCAGGTACCGCTGGCGGTATTCGCGCCCGGAGTTAGCTGCGCGCACTGGCCGCCGGAGAGCAGCGTTTCATAACCGTTGACCGGATTAAGGGACAGGCCAATGGCGTTCGATTTATCCGGTGAGCCGGAAACACTGTTGCCAGTATCAAGCCACTGGTTCGTCGCTTGTGCAGCTACCAGACTGGTTCTTACGTAACGGCCATGCATCGGTGGGCAATTCAGCAGCGAAATCGTGAAATCTACCCAGTCAGTATTGACCGAACTGCCTGAGACTTTATGCTGGCCCATCGCCACATTGACATCCGGAGTCTGGCAGGTACCAGAAACCACATTCACGGCGCCTGACACAGTAATCCGGGCGCCATAATCTTTAGTTACCCCATTGACAGCATCAACATCGCCACTCAGGACAGCATCAACGACCAGCGGCGGAAGAGAAATGGGAACGGTCCAGGTACCTGCCGGAATATCACCGGTTTTGATCAGCAGGAGTTCAACGGTATAGCTGTTCAGTCCTTGTCCACTACCGGCACCAATGAATTCATCAACCTCTGCATATGGGAATATGAGGTTACTGACCGAGCCCGAACTATAAAGACTAAAGGTCAATACCATCCCAATACCTGTAATCCCTGTGTCATAAACATTATGCCCTGACCAGGTACTGATCACTGCCGGTAACCCACCTTCAGCAGCAAATCTCCGGGTGACTTCTGCATAATTGCCCTCGGGTGTGGCTTTGTAGCAATTATTGAAACCAATCAGAGCTGCATCAGGGTTTTTAATAATTTGCCGAAACAGTACGCCACCTACCGGCAAATCGCGCATCGCGCTGATGGACATATCAGAAGCCAGCACCGGCACGGCATAATCCACATAGGTGGACCGGCCACTCCAGTTTTCTTCACACAATCTTGTGGCCTGCGCACCCAGCGACCATAGAGATAACACCGCCATCAGATTTAACGCTAATAATTTCATTAGTACACTATTCTCTTTAATATACCGTAATATACCGACAGAATGATTCACTGATAGTTAATGGTAAATTCCACAGCCGTATCCGCTTTACCCGCTGACATCCCTGAACTGCCGGAAATAACCCCATAGCGGGCCTTCAGGGGGATCTGGTAACTTGCGGCGCTGGCCTGCGGCGTCAGTCCGCTTTCCGTCACGATAGCCATCGAAGAGTCGGTAAGCACATTATTCCCCTGCGCATTCTGGATTTCCACGCAGGTACCGCTGGCGGTATTCGCGCCCGGTGTCAGCTGCGCGCACTGGCCGCCGGAGAGCAGCGTTTCATAATCGTTGACCGGATTAAGAGACAGGCCAATGGGGTTCGACTGATCCGGTGAACCGGAAACACTGTTGCCTGTATCAAGCCACTGGTTCGTCGCTTCCTCAGCCAGCAGACTGGTTCTTACGTAACGGCCATGCATCGGTGGGCAATTCAGCAGCGAAATCGTGAAATCTACCCAGTCAGTATTGACCGAACTGCCTGAGACTTTATGCTGACCCATCGCCACATTGACATCCGGAGTCTGGCAGGTACCGGAAACCACATTCACGGCGCCTGACACAGTAATCCGGGAGCCATAATCCCTGGTGACGCTATTAGCAGTGTCAACATCGCCGGTCAGCTCTGCGTCAATCACCAGTGGCGGTAGTAAAATGGGGACGGTCCAGGTTCCAGCAGGAATATCTCCGGTTTTGACCAATAAAAGCTCAAGCGCCGTCGTTCCCATCGTGTTAGATGCTGTGCCTGACATATTTCCACCTGTAACGATAGTCACTGCTCCCAGTATTCCGGGGAATATCTGACTATTGGAGCCCCCGTAAACCGGGCCATAACCGCCATGCATCAACACCATGCCAATGCCGGTAACCCCTGTATCATAGACATTATGCCCGGACCAGCTACTGACCACGGCGGGCATTCCCCCCTCAGCCGCCCATTGGACCGTTGACGTCGTCGCATATTCCAGCCCGCCTGATGTATTGGTGCAATTCCTGAACCCGAGGCCCATCGTATCCGGATCCTTAATGATTTGCCGGAACAACACACCACCCACAGGAAGATCCCGCATTACACTGATGGTCATATTAGATGCCAGAACCGGCACCGCATAATCTACATAGGTCGTCCGTCCGCTGTAATTTTCCGGGCATCTTGTCGCGGCCAACGACCGCGCTGACCATAGTGACATCAGTGCCATCAGGGCTAATGTGAGTAATTTCATAAGCACTCTACTCGCGTTAATCTATCGACATGTTCAGACAGGAAGTACCTCTGAAGGCATATCATCGGGCAGCGCTACCTCATGACCAGCTAATCGAGAAAATATCCTATAAATCTCACTGTCATTAATAGAGAAGCGCACGGCATTTATACTCACCACAAGATTTTACTGAGAGCAAAAAATCATTAATCAGAAATAAATAATAGCTGACAACTGAACATGCTCCCTGTGGACACCGAATACTGAAAAATTCACAGGGTCTAAAAACAAACATTTTATTTATATAACGAAGATTCTAAACATTACCATATAATGAAGGATAATCGTTTTGTTCGACATAACGACAAAGATCAATAGACGACAACTATCAAACACTCTTGATAGCTCGCTGATATCGATGGTAAAAATCAATAAATTCATTATATTAACAGCATAAAACAAGTATTTATTAGCGTTAAAAGCCGATAAACTCATACAACAACCCATTAATATCCGTTACATAAAATACCATAACCAACGTTTTTATCAGGCCGTTTTATATCCGAAAAGAAAATTTTCAGACAATTTGGAATACTGAAAAAATATCCGAAAAAAGAAATCGTGACAAATGCCATACACAAAAACATATTTTTTGAAAAATACTCTGCCACACTGCCAAAAACTCTTAAGAAAATAATCCTGGAAGTAGTTTATAAATACGATACACAACAAGGCGGTGGCGGGCCGAATTTAATCAAATAGCGTTCAGATATTATCGTTGCACCCTGGTAAGATAGCATTGATATTTAATCCTGACGCAAAATCCCGTCCGGTTCGGCAGGTTCCGGGATGGTAGAATCACGACGGTGCTGATGAAGTTGCAATACGGGTCTAAGGGGGAGAACGCTTACGGGGGTGATATCACAGCGGCATCGCCCGGAAACCCCTCATTGCGATCGGCTTTCCGGGCGCGCGCTACATTAAGCGCTAATCTGATCCATAGCCTGCAGGATACGCTTGTCCGACACCGGGTACGGCGTCCCCAGTTGCTGGGCGAAATAACTGACCCGCAACTCTTCGATCATCCAGCGCACCGCGATGACGTCATCATCGTCGCGGCGGGCTGGCGGCAGTTTATTCAGCCATTGCTGCCACGCCTGCTGTACCTGCTCGACTTTGAGCATCTGCGCGCGATCGCGGTGTGGATCGATAGCCATCTTCTCCAGCCGTTTCTCAATGGCCTGCAGATAGCGCAACGTATCCCCCAGCCGCGAGTAACCATTGCCGGTGACAAAACCGCGATACACCAGCCCGGCCATCTGGGCTTTAATATCCGACAGCCCCAGCGCCATGGTCATATCAACCCGCCCTTTCAGGCGCTTGTTGATGCTGAACACCGCAGTGAGGATCTGTTCAACCTGCTGCGCTATCTCCACCACCGCCTCATTGAGGCTGGCGCGCACCTGCTCATGCAGGCGGGTAAATCCCTCTTCGGTCCATACCGGACCGCCGGCTTCGGCGATCAGCTTATCCACCCCGCAGGAGATACAGTCATCAATCAGTTCCAGCACTTTACCGTAAGGGTTGAAGTACAGCCCCAGCTTGGCTTTGTTGGGCAGCTTTTCATGCAGATATTTAATCGGCGATGGAATGTTGAGCAACAGCAGGCGTCGCAGACCGCGCCACATGGCGTTCTGCTGCTCCTGCGGATTATCAAACAGTTTGATAGCCACACTGTCTTTTTCGTCCACCAGCGCCGGCCACGCCTTCACCTGGTAACCTCCGCGCTTCTGCTCATAGTGGTCCGGCAGAGTGCCAAAACTCCAGATATGCAGCCCGCTCTGCTCAATACCATCATCCGCTACCGCGGAGAGAGTCTCCTGCACCTTCTCTTTCAGCCCGCTCTTCAACGCCGCCAGGTCGCGGCCTTCGCGTAATTTCTTACCGCTTTCGTCCACCACCCGAAAAGTCATTTTCAGATGATCGGGCACCTGATCCCACTGCCAGGCGTCCCGGTCGATGGTGACGCCGGTCATGCGCCGCAGTTCGCGCTCCAGGCTGTCCAGCAGCGGCAGCTCAAGAGGCGCGGCGCGGCCAAGAAAAGCCTCCGCATAGTTCGGCGCCGGCACAAAGTTACGGCGCACCGGTTTCGGCAGCGACTTAATCAGCGCCACCACCAGTTCACGGCGCATCCCCGGCACCTGCCACTCAAAGCCACTCTCTTCCACCTGGTTGAGCAGCGGCAGCGGAATGTGCACCGTCACGCCGTCGGCGTCAGCCCCCGGCTCAAACTGGTAGCTGAGGCGCAGTTTCAGGTTGCCCTGATGCCAGAAATTCGGGTAATCAAGCTTACTGACCTGCTCCGCGCCAGCTTTGATCAGCATGCTTTTTTCAAAATTCAGCAGATCCGGCGTCTCGCGACTGGCCTTTTTCCACCAGCTGTCAAAGTGGCGTGCCGACACCGCCTCGTGACCGATCCGCTGATCGTAGAATTCGAACAGCGTATCGTCGTCAACCATAATGTCGCGCCGCCGCGAACGGTGTTCGAGATCTTCCACCTCGGCGCGCAGTTTCTGGTTATCGCGGAAGAAGGCGTGACGGGTCTGCCAGTCCCCCTCCACCAGGGCGTGGCGGATAAACAGCTCCCGGCACAGTTGTGGGTCAATCTGGCCGTAATTCACTTTGCGCGCCGCGACGATCGGCAGACCATAAACCGTGACTTTCTCACTGGCCATCACCGCCCCCTGACTGCGCTCCCAGTGCGGTTCGCTGTATGAGCGTTTCAGCAGATGCTGAGCGACCGGCTCAATCCATTCCGGATCGATACGGGCGGCGATGCGCCCCCACAGCCGGCTGGTTTCCACCAGTTCCGCCACCATCGTCCACTTCGGCGGCTTTTTAAATAAACCGGAGCCGGGAAAAATAGCGAAACGCGCGTTGCGGGCGCCGGTGAACTCCTGCTTATCGGCATCCTTCAGGCCAATATGCGATAACAGACCGGTTAACAGCGCGGTATGGATGGCGCGGTAATCGGCGGGTTCGCTGTTAACCGGGATCCCCAACTCTTTCACCACCTGGCGCAGTTGGGTATAGATATCCTGCCATTCGCGCACCCGCAGATAGTTGAGAAATTCAGTGCGGCACAGACGACGGAACTGACTGGAGGACAGCGCTTTTTGCTGCTCGCCGAGGTAGTTCCACAGATTAACGAACGCCAGAAAATCCGACTCTTTATCGTGAAAGCGCCGGTGTTTTTCATCAGACGCCTGCTGTTTTTCCAGCGGCCGCTCGCGCGGATCCTGAATCGACAGCGCGGCGGTAATGATCATCGCTTCGCGCACGCAGTTATGCTGGCGCGCCTCCAGCACCATCCGCGCCAGACGCGGGTCGACGGGCAACTGGCTTAACTGGCGCCCCAGCGGCGTCAGTTTATAAACCGCTTGCTGAGCATCGGTAGTGATAGCCCCCAGCTCTTCAAGCAGGCGCACCCCGTCCTGGATATTGCGCTTGTCCGGCGCTTCGACAAACGGAAACGCGCTGATATCGCCCAGCCCAAGAGCGGTCATCTGCAAAATAACCGACGCCAGGTTGGTGCGCAGAATTTCCGGGTCGGTAAACGCCGGGCGCGACAGGAAATCATCTTCAGAGTACAGACGGATACAGATCCCTTCGGAGACGCGTCCGCAGCGCCCTTTACGCTGATTCGCCGATGCCTGGGAAACCGGTTCGATCGGCAGGCGTTGCACTTTGGTGCGATAGCTGTAGCGGCTGATGCGCGCGGTACCAGGATCGATAACGTATTTAATCCCCGGCACGGTCAGCGATGTTTCCGCCACGTTGGTGGCCAGCACGATGCGCCGCCCGCTATGGGACTGGAATACCCGGTTCTGCTCGCTGTTTGACAGGCGAGCGTATAGCGGCAGGATCTCAGTGTGGCGCAGATTCAACTTACCGAGCGCGTCGGCGGTATCGCGGATTTCCCGCTCGCCGCTCATAAAAATCAAAATGTCTCCCGGCGCCTCGCGGCTCAGCTCGTCCACAGCGTCAAATATCGCCTGTAGCTGGTCGCGTTCAGCATCGTCGGCCTCATCAACAATGGGCCGGTAGCGCACCTCAACCGGATACGTCCGTCCGGAGACTTCGATAATCGGCGCATTAGCAAAATGGCGCGAAAAACGCTGCGGGTCGATGGTCGCCGACGTAATGATGATTTTCAGATCCGGGCGACGCGGCAGCAGCTCTTTCAGGTAACCGAGCAGAAAGTCAATATTCAGACTGCGTTCGTGCGCTTCGTCGATAATAATGGTGTCGTACTGCATCAGCAGCCGGTCCTGCTGGATTTCCGCCAGCAGGATACCGTCGGTCATCAGTTTGACCATCGTGTTGTCGCTCACGTGGTCGCTGAAACGCACTTTATAGCCGACGCAGCCGCCCGGTTCGGTCTGTAACTCCTCGGCGATACGGTTCGCCACGGTGCGAGCCGCCAGCCGGCGCGGCTGGGTATGGCCGATAAGCCCCCTCACGCCCCGCCCGAGTTCCATACAGATTTTCGGCAACTGCGTGGTTTTCCCGGAACCGGTCTCGCCGGCAACAATCACCACCTGGTGGTCGCGCACCGCCTCAAGGATGGTCTGTTTCTTCTGGCTGACCGGCAGGTTTTCCGGGTAACGAATCGCCGGGCGCGCCGCGATACGCCGCGCGATACCCTGCTCAGCGGCAACAATCTCCGGTTCCAGCGCTGTGAGAATCGCCTGCTGCGCATCGCTGTTCTTGACCTTTTTAACCCCATGCAGACGGCGGGTGAAGCGCTGTTTATCGCGCAGCGTCAGCGCATCAAGACGCGCCATCAGGCCGGATAGCGTCATTTTCTGATTTTCCATGATTTTCATTACTGCGCCCGCGGATAAGGCACGGGCTGATAAATGTCTGTCGATTAATGCGCCGTAGAGTACCACATCCGGATGTCACGCGCCTTGTTCAAAAAATTCGAACACGGAATTCGATATATTGCACTATCACTGCCGGCAATTTGTGAATACAGTGGTTACATACCTGGCGGACAACGGTCCGGACACATCACAATCGAAGGAATCACAGATGAGTAAAGTATTAGTTCTCAAGTCCAGTATTCTGGCAGGGTATTCGCAGTCCAACCAGTTATCCGACTATTTCGTTGAACAATGGCGCGAGAAACACAGCGCCGATCAGATAACGGTACGCGACCTGGCGGCCAATCCGATCCCGGTACTTGACGGTGAGCTGGTGGGCGCCATGCGTCCGGGCGACGCACCGCTGACCCCGCGCCAGCAGGAAGCGCTGGCGCTGTCTGATGAACTGATCGCCGAGCTGAAGTCCCACGACGTTATCGTGCTGGCGGCGCCGATGTATAACTTCAACATCCCGACGCAGTTGAAAAACTATTTTGACCTGGTCGCCCGCGCCGGCGTGACGTTCCGCTACACCGAGAACGGACCGGAAGGTCTGGTGACCGGCAAACGCGCGATTGTCCTGAGCAGCCGCGGCGGTATCCATAAAGATACCCCAACCGATCTGGTAACGCCGTACCTGAAACTGTTCCTCGGCTTTATCGGCATTACCGATGTCAACGTGGTATTCGCTGAAGGCGTCGCTTATGGCCCGGAAGTCGCCGCCAAAGCCCAGAGCGACGCCAAAGCCGCCATCGACAGCATTGTTGCTGCCTGATAGCCATATTCTGAAGCCCTGGCGTTGAAGCGCAGGGCTTTCGGTAAACAATTAACGCCGGATATCCTGTCCGGCGTTTTCTTTTTTCTGCGGTTTATTTTTTCTGCGCCGCCTTGATGACCACCCCGTTTTCAAAAACCAGTGGCTGGCGATTCTCCTCCACCGCGCGCAGCGGTTCGACCTGATGCAGAGTTTGCTGGCAGCGCTCCACCAGATGCTGGTATTCGCGCGTGCCCTGTTTTTTCCACTCGATCTCCTGCGGCTGTAGCTCGCGTATAGCGCGCGCCGGGCTGCCGACGATCAGTTTATTGGCGTCGAAGACCGCCCGGGATTTCACAAACGCCGCCGCGCCGACAATACTGTTTTCGCCGATACGCGCTTCATCCAATACCACGGCGTTCATCCCTACCAGCGCGTTTCGGCCAATATGGCAGCCGTGCAGAATGGCCCCGTGACCGATATGCCCCTCTTCCTCCACCACGGTCTCCTGATTCGGAAATCCGTGCATCACACAGTTATCCTGAATGTTTGCTCCGTCCCGCACCACGATCCGCCCAAAGTCGCCGCGCAGGCAGGCATTGGGGCCGACATACACCCGGTGGCCGATAATCACATCGCCGATCAGCACCGCGGTGGGGTGGACAAAACTGTCCAGCGGCACCACGGGCGTTAAACCATCAATCTGGTAAACAGGCATACAGGCTCCTCAGGGCGACGTCAGAACGCCGCCAAAACGTTGATACCAGGCAGCGCCCGGCTGCGGTAACTCCCCGACAGAGGTCTCGGCGACCTCGCTGACAAAGGCTAACGCGCCGGGCGCTACACGTTGATAAATGTTAATGCACAACTGGCGCGCCTGCTGCCCCAGCCAGTGCGGCGGCAACAACACATCCGGCAGCATGGGATCTTTCAGCACCACCCGGCGGTAAAAATGAATCAGTAATAACTGGATCAGAAAACAGCTGCGCGGCGTCAGCGCCTGGGCATCGGCGTCTTTCAACAGCGGCAACAGCGGGCGAAAGGACTGGATAAACTCAGCATAGCGGGCGTTTTTATCGGTCAGTTGCCAGCAGGTTTCCACCCGCGATTTCAGCGCCGCCTGGGAAAGCGGCAGCGGCGAACGGGCCTCAAAACAGATGACCTGCTCGGCAACCCCGGCTTCGTGCAGCAGGCTCTGCACATCCGCCAGTTGCTGGGACGGCGACGCCAGCAGACTGGAGGTCAGGGCGCCAAATCCCAGCCATTCCAGCTGCTTCTTAACCTGTTGTAGCGTGTTTTTTTCCAGCCCTTCCGACAGCAGCAATAGCCAGGCACCATCCCAGGAGGGCTGCCCGGCGCGATAAATCTTGCCCTCGGCGCGCCGGGTCTGGCGCTGCCCGAAATCGGTCAGACGGTAGTAACTGCGGCGCCCGACGCGCTCCACCTCCAGCCAGCCCTCTTTATTGAGGCGAAACAGCGAGGTGCGCACAAAGCGCTCGCCAAATCCCAGTCCTTCCAGCAACACCGCCAGGCTTCCCAGCCAGATTTCGCCGCCCCGGTGGGCCAGCGCATCACCATACAACGAGACAATCAGCGAGGTTCCGCTGATCGGCACATCGCTGACTGCCTGTTGAATGAACTGCTCAAGTTTACTCATCGCGATACATATCCATGGCTATGCGGGTGATTGACGAATCATAGCATAGCAGAAGCCGCGTATCGTGATGATCGCCAGGATAAACAATCCCCTGTGCGCGGCCGGATGGCGCACCGGCGTTGCCACACGGTGCGCTGGCGGGGTTTATTGATTCACAACATTGCGCAGATCGAAGACGCGCTGCGCCTTTCCTTCCGAACGCGGAATGCTGCCGCAGTTCACGATCGACACATCGGTACTGATACCCACCATCGATTTGATGCGATGGCGCAGACCGTGGCAAATATCGCAGCGTTCATCGTGACTGAGCGCCAGGCCGCTCTCCTTCAGTTCCACTTTAATGGACAGGGTGTCGAGGTGCCCTTTACGACGCACTTCCAGCTGATAGTGCGGCGCGAGGTGCTGAAATTTACAGATCTCCTCTTCCAGTTGCGAGGGGAACACATTCACCCCACGGATAATCAGCATATCGTCAGAACGCCCGGTAATCCGGTCCATACGCCGCATACTGCGCGCGCTGGCGGGCAGCAGCCGGGTCAGATCCCGGGTGCGGTAACGAATCACCGGCAGCGCCTCTTTGGTGAGCGTGGTGATCAACAGCTCGCCATGGTCGCCGTCAGCGCGCGCCGCGCCGCTTTGCGGGTCGACAATCTCCGGATAGAAATGGTCCTCCCAGATAGTCGGGCCATCAGCGGTTTCAATACACTCCATCGCCACCCCGGGCCCCATCACCTCCGAAAGCCCATAGATATCCAGCGCGGTGATGCCCAGCCGTCGCTCAATTTCATTACGCATCGCCGCTGTCCAGGGCTCGGCGCCAAACACCCCCACCCGCAGGGAACAGCCGCTGGCGTCGCCGCCCATCTGGCGCTCCAGCTCTTCAATCAGATTCAGGCAGTAGGAAGGCGTCACCATGATCATATCCGGGTGAAAATCGCGGATCAGTTGCGCCTGTTTCTCGGTCTGGCCGCCGGACATCGGGATCACGGTGGCCCCCAGCCGCTCGGCGCCATAATGCGCCCCCAGTCCGCCGGTAAACAGCCCATAGCCGTAGGCCACGTGGATTTTATCTTTCGGCGAACCGCCCGCCGCGCGCAGGGAGCGGGCCACAATGCTGGCCCAGGTATCAATATCGTTGCGGGTGTAGCCAACGACCGTCGGTTTCCCGGTCGTGCCCGATGAAGCGTGGATACGCACCACCTGCTCCATCGGCACCGCAAAGGTATCAAACGGGTAGTTATCGCGCAGATCCTGCTTAGTGGTGCAGGGAAATAAGCGGATGTCCTGTAGCTCACGGAAATCGTCAGGGTGTACGCCAGCGGCATCAAATTTGCGGCGATACATCGGTACATTGTCGTAGGCATGCTTCAGCGTCCACTTCATCCGGGCAGTCTGCAGCGCCTGCAGTTCGTCCAGAGAGGCGGTTTCAATCGGTTCCAGCTGGGTTGTCGTTATCATTGTAGGATACTCGCAGGTTTATTAACTCACACGCTCCAGAATTACCGCAATCCCCTGTCCCACGCCGATGCACATGGTACAGAGGGCATAGCGCCCCTTACGCCGCTGCAACTCGTGGCTGGCGGCCAGCGCCAGACGGGCGCCGCTCATCCCCAACGGGTGGCCTAAAGCGATGGCGCCACCATTGGGGTTGACGTGCGGGGCGTCATCAGGAAGCCCCAGTTGCCTCAGCACGCCCAGCGCCTGGGCGGCAAAAGCCTCATTCAGTTCAATAACGTCCATATCGTTAATATTCAGCCCGGCCAGCTCCAGCACCTTACGGGTCGCCGGCACCGGCCCCAGCCCCATCAGCCGCGGCTCCACGCCGGCGGTGGCCATGGCGACAATGCGCGTTTTCGGGGTCAATCCGTAACGCGCCGCCGCCGCTTCGCTGGCCACCAACAGCGCCGCCGCACCATCGTTAACCCCGGAGGCATTACCGGCGGTCACCACGCCCTGAGGGCGAAACGGCGCTTTCAGAGCCGCCAGCTGTTCCGGGGTGGTGTCCGGACGCGGATGTTCGTCTGCGCAAACTTGCTCAACGCGCCCTTTTTTCCCGTGAACAGTGACCGGCACGATCTCCTGAGCCAGAATACCGTCGTGCATCGCCCGGGCGGTTCGCTGCTGGCTGCGCCAGGCGAAGGCGTCCTGATCGGCGCGGCTGATATTTAACAATTCAGCTACATTCTCTGCCGTTTCCGGCATGCTGTCTGTACCATAGTGTCGCTCCATGACCGGGTTCACAAAACGCCAGCCGATCGTGGTATCAAAACACTGGGCCTGACGCTGGAACGGCGTCTCCGCTTTGCCCATCACAAACGGCGCCCGGGACATTGACTCCACGCCGCCGGCAATCATCAGTTGCGCCTCACCGGCCTTGATCGCCCTGCCCGCCATACCCAGCGCATCCAGCCCGGAGCCGCACAGCCGGTTCACGGTGGTGCCCGGCACGGTGACCGGTAGCCCCGCCAGCAGCGCGGCCATGCGCGCTACATTGCGGTTATCTTCCCCGGCCTGATTGGCGCAGCCCAGCAGCAGATCGTCGATGGCGGCGCCATCCAGAGACGGATAGCGGTTCATCAGCGCGCGCAGCGCAATCGCCGCCAGATCGTCGGCGCGTACCGCGGACAGCGCGCCGCCATAGCGGCCTATCGGCGTACGTACGCCATCGCAAATAAATGCCTCTGTCACAGTGATTCTCCCGTTATGCTGGCGCCGGTACGGTGGGCGCGGCCGCGAAACAGCGCCACCACTTTTTCCTGCTGGTTAATAATTTCAATGTCGTAGACCCCGGTCAGCTTCCCCTGGGTGCGCATTCTGGCCGTCGCCACCAGACGATCGCCGGCCAGCGCCGGACGGGCGAAGTCAATGCTGCAGCCGGAGGCCACCGCCGCCAGCCCCTGGCTGTTACAGGCGTAGGCAAAAGCGGTATCCGCAAGAGCGAACAGTTGCCCGCCGTGGCAGGTGTGATGACCATTGAGCATCTGTTCAGTGACCGTCATAGTCACCACGGCAAAGCCGTCATCCATCTCCTGAATTTCGATACCCAGCGCCCGGGCGCAGTTATCTCTGGCGTACATCTGGCGCGCATAATGCCAGGCGTTATGACTCATAGCAGCTCTCCATCAGCGCCCGACGGCGCAGCAGTGAACAGGGACGGTAGCGTTCCTCGCCATAGTGGCGCCGGAGATTTTCCAGCAGCGTTAAAATATTCGACCAGCCCAGGGCGACTCCCCAGGCCAGCGGTCCGCGTGGGTAGTTCACCCCCAGACGCATGGCGGTATCGATATCCGCCTCGCTGGCCACCCCTTTCTGGCAGGCGTCCAGCGCTTCATTCACCAGCATCGCTACCGTGCGCCATACCAGCATCCCCGGGTAGTCATCGATCACCAGCACCTGCTTATCCTGCTGCTGGAGGAAGTGAATGGCTTTTTCGGTCTGATGCGGCAGATTGCGCTGCGCCGCGGCGACCACCGCCAGCGGCGCGCGCCCGGCGTCAAACGCCAGATCCACCAGCACCACCGGACGGTTGAGACGCTGCGCCACCTGCTGGGCGCTTTCGCCGCAGGACTCCATCACCAACACCTCGTCAAGCTCAATAGCGGCGTATTTAGTGACGTTGTCACTCGCAAGCGCCAAATGACCGGCGAACTGCGGGAGCCGCGGCCCGCAACAGCTCACCCGCCGGGCGGCGGACTGAGCGTTCAGCGTTGGGTAAAACGGCAACGGCTGGGTATCGCGCGGCCAGCGATACACTCCCTGGCCGCTTTTCTTTCCCCAGCGGCCGCCGGACACCAGCTCCTGTTGAATAAGCGACGGCAGAAAACGCCGCTCCTGCCAGAAGGCGTTAAACACCGAACAGGTGACGGCAAAATTAACGTCCTGGCCAATCAGGTCGGTCAGCTCCAGCGGTCCCATCGGGAACCCGCCGCTGTCGCGCAGCGCGGCGTCAATCACCGCCGCCGGCGCTACCTGCTCTTCCAGCGCCCGCCACGCTTCACCATAAAAAGGACGCGCGACGCGGTTAACAATGAATCCCGGCGTGGAGTGACAGCAAACCGCGGTTTTCCCCCAGCGGCTCACCAGTTGACACAGGGCTGCAACGGTTTCCGCGCTGGTCGCCAGCCCGCGCACCACTTCCACCAGTTTCATCACCGGCGCCGGGTTAAAGAAGTGCAGCCCGGCTACCCGCTGCGGTTCAGCGACCCCGCCGGCCAGCGCCGTAATTGAGATCGAGGAAGTATTGCTGGTAAGCAGCGTCTGCGGCGAACAGATCGCCGCCAGTTCGCAAAACAGTTGTTGTTTCACTTCCAGCCGTTCCACCGCGGCTTCAATCACCAGCGCCGCATCGGCCAGCCCGGCCAGTTGCGCCACCGGCGTGATACGGGTGAGCGTTGAGCGGCACTGCGCGTCAGTGAGGCGGCCTTTTTCCACCAGGCGGCCCAGCGTCTGTTCAATACCGGCGATAGCCCGGGCGGACGCCTGCGGATTGATGTCGTACAGTTTCACCGGGTGGCCAGCCACGGCGGCGGTCTGGGCGATACCGGCGCCCATGGTGCCGCTGCCAATGACCGCCACAACGGCATGTTGATCGAGCAGCATGTTATTTCCCCGTAAACTGCGGCGCGCGTTTCGCCAGGAAAGCCGTTACCCCTTCCCGGTAATCGGCGCTACGGCCGGCAAGGCGCTGATAGTCGCGCTCGACATCAAGTTGCTGGTCGAGCGTGTTCTGTTCGGCGGCCAGCAGCGCCTGCTTAATCAGTCCCAGCCCGTAAGTGGGTTGGGCGGCGAGATGGCGCGCCAGCGCCTGGGCGCTATCGGCCAGTTCGGCATCCTCCACCACCTGCCAGATCATTCCCCAGCGCTCAGCCTGTTCGGCGCTTAGCTTGTCGCCGAGCAGCGCCAGCCCCAGCGCCCTGGCGCGCCCGGCAAGGCGCGGCAGCATCCAGGTTCCGCCGCAATCGGGCACCAGGCCCAGCTTGCTGAACGCCATCACAAAACTGGCGGAGCGGGCGGCGATCACCAGGTCGCAGCCCAGCGCCAGGGTCGCCCCGGCGCCGGCGGCCACACCGTTAACCGCCGCAATTACCGGCTTGGGTAATGCCGCCAGACGGCGCACCAGCGGGTTATAAAAAGTCTCCACCGAATAGCCGAGATCCGGCGCCGGCCCGCTCGGGTCGACGTTACGATCGTTTAAATCCTGCCCGGCGCAAAATCCGCGCCCCGCCCCGGTAAGCAGCAGGCAGCGCACGCTGTCGTCGCGGGCGGCCTGACGCAGGTACTCTGCCAGCTCGCGGTGCATCTCATCGTTAAAACTGTTCAGTCGTTCCGGCCGGTTAAGGGTCAGGGTCATCACCCCGGCGCTGACGGCGCTTTCAATCAAAGCCATGATTAGCGTCCTGTGAAGTGTGCCGGGCGCTTACCGAGAAAGGCGTCAATCCCTTCCCGGCGATCGTCTGTCGCCGCCAGCAGCGTAAAAAGTTGACGTTCCATCTTCATTCCCTGACTCAACCCGACATCCATCCCGTGGCGCAGGGACTGTTTCGCCGCCCTGAGCGCCAGCGGCGCCTGCCGGGCGATACGGTCCGCCAGTTGCCGGGTATACTCCAGCGTCAGCGCTGGCGGGCAGATTTCCGCGACCAGTCCGGCCTGCATGGCGCGGCGAGCGTCGATAGCTTCGCCGCTCAGCACCATACGAAACGCCAGTGATTTACCAACGGTGCGCAGCAGGCGCTGGGTGCCGCCGGCGCCGGGCATAATACCGAGAGTGATTTCCGGCAGCCCGAAGCGGGCGTTCTCCCCGGCCAGCACGATGTCACACAGCAGCGCCAGTTCGCAGCCGGCGCCGAGCGCATAGCCGTTCACCGCCGCCAGTAACGGCTTATTGAACGCTTCAATACGCTGCCACAGGCCAGGACGCGGGTCGTCGAGCGTGGCGACCAAATCCAGACTGACCATCTCTTTTAAATCGGCGCCGGCGGCGAAGCAGGTTTCACTGCCGGTGATCACCACCGCGCCAACTTCTTCACAACCCTGCGCCGCTTCCAGCGCCGCGGCCAGTTGTTCCAGCAGCGCATTGTTCAGGGCATTACGCGCCTGTGGACGCTGTAATGTCAGAGTAAGCACCCGCCCGGTGTGTTCCGCGATCAGTTCCGCCATCAGGCCCCCCTGGCGTCAAAATCGAGCACCACATCATTCCCTTTCGGCAATGCCTGGCAGCTCAGCACATAACCGGCAGCGATTTGATCCGCTTCAAGACTGTAATTGGTGCCCATTTCCACCTCGCCGCGTATCACCCGGCATTTGCAGGTAGCGCAAACCCCGCCTTTGCAGGCATAGGGCAGATCGCTGCCCTGGCGTAGCGCGGCGTCGAGGATGCTTTCGTCGGAAGCCGCCATGGTTATCTGGCGCTCGCGCCCGTCCTGAAGCAGCGTCACCACGGTGCCTGCCGCCTGATGGCGCCGGGCGCTCCGCGCGGCTGACTGAGCGGGGGTATTAAAGTGTTCGCTGAAGATAGCCTCGCCGGCCACGCCGAGTTCGATCAGCGTCTCACGCGCCGCCTGCATCATCGCCTGTGGACCGCAGATAAAAGTACGGTCAAACCCCGGGAAATCGAGCAGCCGCTCGCCGAGCGCCCGCAGCCGCGCCGCATCCAGGCGGCCGTTAAGCAACTCACTCTCCTGTGTCTCCTGGCTGAACAACCACAGCAGCTGCAGCCGCCCGGGATAGCGGTCTTTCAGATCCGCCAGCGCCTGGCGAAACATCGCGCTCTGGCTGGTGCGGTTGCCGTAAATCAGCGTAAAACGGCTCTCCGACTCGGTGGCCAGGGTGGAAGCGAGAATCGCCAGCATCGGGGTAATACCGGAACCGGCCGCCAGCGCCAGATAGTTGCCGCGCGCTTCGGGATTCGGGCGATAGCCGAACTGCCCCTGGGGCACCATCACCTCCAGCGCCATGCCGCTGTGTAAATCGGCCACCGCATATTGTGAAAAGCGCCCGCCTTCAATGGCTTTCACCGCCACCGAAATCTCTCCGGGCGTCGCCTCCCGGCAGATGGAATAGCAGCGGCGCAGCTCTTCGCCGCCAGGGCTGGCCTTCAGAGTCAGATGCTGGCCGGGGATAAAGGCATATTCCGCCTCCAGCTCGTGGGGAACGGCGAAGGTAATCGCCACGGCGTCCGCCGTTTCCCGCTCGATTTTTGCCACTTTCAGGGTATGAAACGTTGTCATGGCAACCTCAGATACATTTGAAATAGTCAAAGGGTTCACGGCAGCTGTCGCAGCGGTATAGCGCCTTACAGGCCGTGGAGCCAAATTCGCTAATCAGCGTGGTGTGGCGACTGCCGCAGCGCGGGCAACTGACCTCCGGCGCCGCTGCCGCATGGCAGCTATGACCCTGCGGCGGGCTGATGCCGTATTCGCGCAGGCGCCGCCGGGCGTCCGGCGTCATCCAGTCGGTGGTCCACGCAGGGTCGAGGCACAGGGCGATAGTCACCGGCACATAGCCCTGCTCAGACAGCGTGTCGCGTATCGCCGTCAACAGGTATTCAGTCGCCGGGCAGCCGGAATAGGTCGGCGTAAAACCAATCTCCCAGCCCCGGGACTGCTGGCGAACATAGCGCACCATGCCGAGGTCGGTAATCGTCAGTACCGGGATTTCCGGATCGCTGATGGTGGCGAGCAATTTCCACACCGCCACGACCTCGTGGGATTGCGGCGCTACACGGCATGTCGTCATAACCACCTCGTTACCACTGCTGGCCGGGATAAGCGCGCTGAACAAACTGCATCTCCGCCAGTAGCGGCCCAAGATGTTCGCTGTGCAGCCCCTGTTTGCCGCCGGTGCGGTATGGCGTCTGTTCCGGCTGCGTCAGAGAGGCTTGCGCCATCCCGTCGCGTACTTCCGCCAGCCATTCGCCGCGCAGGGTGCGCGGATCCACCGCGATGCCCTGCTCCGCCAGTTCAATATCCAGCGCGTCGGCGCTGAACAGCTCGGCGGTAAAGCGCCACAGTTGGTTAACCGCCTGCTGCATTTTTTGCTGCGACAGCGCGGTGCCGTTGCCCAGCCGCACCAGCCAGCCACGGCTGAAACGCAGGTGGTAGCGCACCTCTTTCAGCGCCTTCGCGGCAATAGCCGCCAGTTGCGGATCGCGGCTGTGGACCAGGCGGCGATACATCGCCAGGTGCCAGGCGTCGAACAGATACTGGCGCACCAGGGTATCGCTGAATTCGCCGTTGGGCTGTTCCACCAGCAACAGGTTGCTGAACTGGCGCTCATCGCGGCCAAACGCCAGCCGATCTTCGTCCAGCTCGCCGCCGGCCAGTTGCGCCGCATGGCTCAGTAAGTGGCGCGCCTGGCCGAGCAGATCGAGGCCAATATTGGCCAGCGCCAGATCGATTTCCAGCTCCGGCGCATGGCCGCACCAGGCGCACAGGCGCTGTGACAGCACCAGACTGTTATCGCCGATCCGTAAACTCCAGCGGGCGACGGGATTCATCTCGGTCACGGCGTACCTCACATGTGCTCAATGCCATCGGGGATGGTGTAAAAAGTCGGGTGGCGATAGATCTTGCTCTCGGCGGGGTCGAAAAACGCGCCGCGGTCTTCCGGCTGGGAGGCGACAATCTCGCTGGCCTTCACCACCCAAATGGAGCACCCTTCGTTACGCCGGGTATAGGCGTCGCGGGCATTTTCCAGCGCCATGCTATCGTCGGCGGCGTGCAGACTGCCAACGTGACGGTGCGCTAACCCTTGTTTATTGCGCACGAAAACTTCGTACAGCGGCCAGTACACTTTGCTCATATTCACTCCTTATCAGGCCGCATTCCGGGCCCGTTGTTTTTCGGCATACGCGAGCGCCGCTTCACGCACCCACGCCCCGGCTTCCCAGGCTTTACGCTTAGCCGCCAGCCGCTCTTCATTGCAGATCCCGCGCCCGGCCACCACGTCGTTAAATTCCTGCCAGTCGATAGCGCCGAAGCGGTAATGACCGGTCTCTTCATCCCGGACCAGATCGCTATCCGGTACCGTCATCCCCAGCGCCTCGACCTGAGGAACGGTGTTGTCGACAAAGCGCTGGCGCAGTTCATCGTTGGAATGGCGCTTGATTTTCCACGCCATACTGCGCGCGCTATTGGGCGAGTTGTCATCGTTGGGGCCGAACATCATTAGCGCCGGCCACCAGAAGCGGTTGATGGCGTCCTGCAGCATCTGGCGCTGCTCTGCGCTCCCGTTAGCCAGCGCGATACAGGCTTCATAGCCCTGGCGCTGATGGAAACTCTCTTCCTTACAAATTTTCACCATCGCCCTGGCGTAAGGGCCGTACGAGGTGCGACACAGCGCCACCTGGTTAACGATGGCCGCGCCGTCCACCAGCCAGCCAATCACCGGAATATCGGCCCAGGTCAGCGTCGGGTAATTGAAGATCGAGGAATACTTCATCTTTCCCTCAAGCATCTTTTGGTAGATGTCTTCCCGGGTGCAGCCCAGGGTTTCCGCCGCGCTGTACAGGTACAGTCCGTGGCCGGCCTCATCCTGTACTTTGGCCAGCAAAATCGCCTTACGGCGCAGGGTCGGCGCCCGGGTTAACCAGTTCCCCTCCGGCAACATCCCCACCACTTCCGAATGAGCATGCTGGCCAATCTGGCGAATCAGCGTGTTGCGGTAGGCGTCGGGCATCCAGTCCTGCGGTTCAATGGCTACCTCCCGGGCAACCCGGTTTTCAAAATGGCGTTGTTGTTCATCACTCACGGCATCACCTTTATGATTCCTTAAAATATTATTTTAGATAAAAAACGAATCACAACATGATTTAAAAGTTACAGATAAGTTAACAAAAAAGACAAATTATCAGCGTTGTTTATGTGACCACATTCACAGCAAATATCACAAATCACTTACAAAACAGTCAATTATTTATAAGCAAACAAACCAAGCATCCATCATTGTTAATAAAATATTAAAATTAATCTTGATTTTAGTGATTCATAAAATAACAATTCATGAAAATTAATGTAGCTATAGACGAGGTGGAAAATGCAGCAGTTAGCGAGTTATCTCAGCGGTACATGGCAGTATGGCCGCGGCGGCGAAAGGCTGATCCATCACGCTGTAAGTGGTGAAGCGCTCTGGGAAGTCACCAGTGAAGGGCTGAACATGGCGGACGCCCGGCGCTATGCCATCACTCAGGGTGGTAGCGCGCTGCGCGCCATGACCTTTATCCAGCGCGCCGCGATGCTGAAAGCCGTAGCGAAGCATTTGCTGGCGGATAAAGAGCGTTTTTATGCTATTTCGGCCCAGACCGGCGCCACCCGCGCCGACAGTTGGGTGGATATTGAGGGCGGAATCGGCACCCTGTTTGCCTATGCCGGGATGGGCAATCGCGAACTGCCGGACGACACGCTGTGGCCGGAAGATGAACTGATTACGCTATCGAAACAGGGGGGATTTGCCGCCCGCCACGTCCTGACCTCAAAATCCGGCGTCGCGGTACATATCAACGCGTTTAATTTTCCCTGCTGGGGAATGCTGGAAAAACTGGCGCCCACCTGGCTGGCTGGCATGCCGGCCATCATCAAGCCCGGTACCGCCAGCGCCCAGCTTACCCAGGCGATGGTGCAATCGATTGTCGACAGCGGGCTGGCGCCGGAAGGCGCGATTAGCCTGATCTGCGGCGGCGCCGGCGATCTGTTAAGCCATCTGGATGAGCAGGACGTGGTCACCTTTACCGGTTCCGCCGCTACCGGCCAGAAGTTGCGCTGCCACCCCACTATCGTGGCGCGATCGATCCCCTTTACCATGGAAGCCGACTCCCTGAACTGCTGCGTGCTCGGGCAGGATGTCACAGAAGATCGACCGGAATTTGCGCTCTTCATCCGCGAAGTGGTGCGCGAAATGACCGCCAAAGCCGGGCAGAAATGCACCGCTATCCGGCGCATTATGGTGCCGGAGGCGATGGTGAGCGCCGTGAAGCAGGCGCTGATCGCCCGGCTGAGCGCGGTACGCTACGGCGACCCGTCCCGGGAAGGCGTGAAAATGGGCGCGCTGGTCAGCGTCGCCCAGCGCGAGGACGTACAGCAAAAAGTCAATGCCCTGCTGGCGGCCGGCTGCCAGGCGCTGCTCGGCGGACAGGCCGACAGCACCCAGGCCGGCGCTTTCTTTCCGCCCACCTTACTGTTCTGCCCGCAGCCGGATGAAGTGGCGGCAGTGCATGAGCTGGAAGCCTTTGGTCCGGTCGCCACGCTGATGCCCTACCGGGACAGCGAGCATGCCATGGCGCTGGCCCGCGCCGGCCAGGGGAGCCTTGCCGGCACCCTGGTCACCGCCTGCCGGGAAACCGCCCGCGCCTTTATCCTCGGCGCGGCGCGCGCTCACGGGCGCATCCAGATCCTCAATGAACAGTCCGCCGTTGAATCCACCGGCCACGGCTCGCCGCTGCCGCAACTGGTACACGGCGGACCGGGCCGCGCCGGCGGCGGCGAGGAGCTGGGCGGACTGCGGGCAGTGAAGCACTATCTCCAGCGCACGGCGATTCAGGGTAGCCCGACGATGCTGGCGGCTATCAGCCAGCAGTGGGTACGCGGCGCCCAGGTCCACGAAGAGGCGCTACATCCGTTCCGCAAGTACTTTGAACAATTGCAGCCCGGCGACAGCCTGCTGACCGCCCGCCGCACCATGACCGAAGCGGACATTGTCAATTTCGCCGGCCTGAGCGGCGACTATTTCTATGCCCATATGGATAAGATTGCCGCGGCGGAATCGCTGTTTGGCGAGCGGGTGATGCACGGATATTTCGTGCTTTCCGCCGCCGCCGGGCTGTTCGTGGATGCCGCTCCCGGGCCGGTCATCGCCAACTATGGTCTGGAAAATCTGCGCTTCATTGAACCCGTGAAACCTGGCGATACTATTCGGGCGCGGCTGACCTGTAAGCGCAAAACCGTTAAAGCGCAGAAATCCCCCGAGGATATCCCCACCGGCGTGGTGGAATGGTCGGTGGACGTCACCAATCAGCACCAGCAGACGGTGGCGCAATATTCCATTCTGACGCTGGTCGCCCGCCGCGAGGGGGACTACCCGGCCTGAGCAGGCAGCGGCGCAGCGGATATTCCCCGACGGGAATATCCGCTTTTTTATGGCCGCCACTCAACATGGCAAACCTGACAAACCACCTGGCAGAACCAGACAAACCGGCTTCTTCTGTGCGTTGCTATGGTGGTAGCGCATAAAAAGTACGGCGCCAACGCCGTCGACAACCACCTAACAGCAGAGGTCTACAATGGGAAAACAACCTGTTCGCCCGGCGGGTAAAACCGCGCTGGCGCTGGCTCTGGCGGCTTTTATCTGGCAACCCGATGCGCTGGCCCACGGCGGTGAAACGCATCTGGTGCCGATGGAAAAAACCCTGCAGGCATTCGGAGCCGATATTCAGTGGGATGACTACGCACAAATGTTCACGATTGTCAAAGACGGCGCTTATGTGAAAGTGAAACCCGGCGCCCAAACCGCGATGGTGAACGGTAAAGCCCTGCCGCTGACAGTGCCGGTGGTGATGAAAGAAAACCGCGCGTGGATTGACGAAGGGTTTATCAACGAGGTATTCCAGTCCGGGCTGGATCAGACGTTTCAGGTGGAGAAAACGCCACATCCCCTGAACGGCCTGAACGCCGACGAGATCCAGCGCGCGGTACAGGCGGTTAAAAACGCGCCGCAGTTTAAGCCCGGCCTGCGCTTTAGCGAAATATCCCTCCATGAACCGCCGAAAGCTGCGGTCTGGGCCTTTGTGCTGGAAGGAAAACCGGTCAGCGCATCGCGCAAAGCCGAGGTCATCATGCTTGACGATGTCCACGTTATCGAAAGCGTGGTGGATCTGGACAGCAACCAGGTTCTTTCATGGACACCGATCGACGGCGCCCACGGCATGGTATTGCTTGACGATTTCGTCAGCGTACAGAAAATCATTACCAGCAGCAGCGACTTCGCCGCCGCCCTGAAGAAACACGGTATCAACGATCCGCAAAAAGTGATCACTACGCCGCTCACTGTCGGGTATTTCGACGGCAAAGACGGGCTGAAACAAAACCAGCGGCTACTCAAGGTGGTCAGCTATCTGGATGTCGGCGACGGCAACTACTGGGCGCATCCGATCGAAAACCTGGTGGCGGTGGTCGATCTTCAGCAGCAGAAAATCATCAAAATCGAAGAAGGTCCGGTGATCCCGGTGCCCCTCCCCCCGCGCCCCTGGGATGGCCGCGATCGCACCGCCCCGGCCATTAAGCCGCTGAATATTATCGAGCCTGAGGGGAAAAACTACACTATCAGCGGCGATACCATCCGCTGGCAAAACTGGGAGTTCCATCTGCGCCTGCACTCCCGGGTGGGGCCGATGCTCTCCACCGTTACCTGGAACGACGGCGCTAAAAAACGCCAGGTGATGTACGAAGGATCGCTGGGCGGGATGATTGTCCCCTATGGCGATCCCGATATCGGCTGGTACTTTAAAGCCTATCTCGATTCCGGCGATTACGGCATGGGCACACTGACCTCATCGATCGCCAGAGGGAAAGATGCGCCGGAAAACGCCGTGTTGCTGGATGAAACCATCGCCGATTACAGCGGCAAGCCGACCACCATTCCGCGAGCGATAGCTATTTTCGAACGTTATGCCGGCCCGGAGTATAAGCACCAGGAACTGGGCCAGCCGAACGTCAGCGCCGAACGCCGCGAACTGGTGGTGCGCTGGATCAGCACCATCGGCAACTATGACTATATCTTTGACTGGGTATTCCACCAGAACGGCACTATCGGCATTGACGCCGGGGCGACCGGAATCGAAGCGGTGAAAGGGGTTCAGGCCAAAACCATCCACGACCCCAGCGCTCGGGAGGATACCCGCTACGGTACGCTGATCGACCATAATATTGTCGGCACCACCCACCAGCATATTTATAACTTCCGCCTCGATCTGGATGTCGACGGCGTCAATAACAGCCTGCTGGCCATGGACCCGGTCGTGGAGCCCAATACCCGCGGCGGACCGCGCACCAGCACCATGCAGTTAAAGCGCTACCCGATCACCAGCGAACAGCAGGCGGCGCAGAAATTCGATCCCGGCACCATTCGGCTACTTGCCAATCCGGGCAAAGAGAACCGCATGGGCTACCCGGTAGCCTACCAGTTAATTCCTTATGCCGGCGGAACCCACCCGGTTGCAACCGGGGCGCAGTTCGCGCCGGACGAGTGGATTTACCACCGGCTGAGCTTTATGGATAAACAGCTGTGGGTTACCCGCTACAGTCCGGATGAACAGTACCCGGAAGGGAAATACCCGAACCGCTCCACCCATGACACCGGGTTAGGCCGCTATGTGAAGGATAACCAGACGCTGGAAAACAGCGATACCGTGGTGTGGATGACCACCGGGACCACTCACGTGGCGCGCGCCGAAGAGTGGCCGATCATGCCGACCGAATGGGTACACGCGCTGCTAAAGCCGTGGAACTTCTTTGATGAAACCCCGACCCTGAATCTGTCAGGACGTCCGGCGGAGAAATAACCCCCCGCGCCCCGCAACGGGGCGCATAACGGATTGCTGTTTGCCGTACGGTTGTAGACAGCCGGCACGTTAGCGTCGCCAGCCGGTAAACACCCCAAAAATGATAAGGCCCAAAAAATCGATTTTTGGGCCTTGTCGCTTGCCAGTATTACGTCCGTTAGCCGGCGCGGGAGCTTAAAATCTGACGCAGACCGACTTGGTTTCACAGTAGGCGTCCAGCCAGTCGGGGCCGAAATCACGACCGGTGCCAGACTGCTTAAGCCCGCCGAAGGGCAGATTGGCGTCAATCAGCGTATGGCTGTTGACCCATACCGTCCCCGCCTGCAGGCGCCGGGTATATTCCATCGCCTGCGCCAGACTTTGCGTCCAGACGCTGGCGGTCAGCCCGTAATCGCTGTCATTGGCCAGCGCCAGACCTTGTTCAGCATCGTCGACGCGAATCAGGCTCACCACCGGGCCGAAGACCTCTTCCCGGTACAGACGCAGCGTGGGATCGGGATTCACCACCAGCGTGGGCGCAATATAGTAGCCGCCGTTATCCGGCCCGGTATCGCCGGCAATCAACTGCGCGCCGCGCTGCTGCGCATCGTGCAGAAATTCAGCCACCTTTTGCTGATGCCCGCGGGAGACCAGTGGGTTAATGTGGTGCGCCGGATCCATACCCGCGCCGACTTTCAACCCTTTGACCGCCTGTTCAAAACCGCTGACCAGGGTGTCAAAAAGCGGCGCTTCAATATAAATGCGCGAACTGGCGGCGCACACCTGACCCTGGTTAAGAAAGCTGCCGGTCATCAACCCTTCAATTACCTGCTGCGGATCGGCATCTTTCAGCACCAGCGCCGGATTTTTCCCCCCCAGTTCAAGGGTCAGCCGGGTTAGCCGGTCCGCCGCGCCGCGGGCAATCTGTTTACCGGTCGCCGTCGATCCGGTAAAGCTGATTTTCGCCACCCGTGGATGGCTGACCAACGCCGCGCCGCAGACGCTGCCGCGCCCGGTCACCACGTTCAGCACCCCATCAGGAATGCCGGCTTCGCTCGCCAGCTCGGCAATGCGCAACAGGGTCAGCGGCGTGGTTTCCGAAGGCTTTATCACTATTGAACAGCCCGCCGCCAGCGCCGGCATGATTTTCCACATCCCGATCATCAGCGGGAAGTTCCACGGCACAATACCGGCCACCACCCCGACGGGCTCTTTGCGGGTCCAGGCCTGGTAGCGGGCGCCCGCGGGCAGCGGTATCGACAAATCAAGGGTCTGGCCGGTGATTTTGGTCGACAGGCCTGCGGCATAGCGCATCCAGTTCAGGGTACAGCCCAGCTCAAAAGCCCGCGAAATGGCAATCGATTTGCCCTGCTCGAGAGTTTCCAGTTGCGCCAGTTCTTCGCCGTGCTGTTCCACCAGCGTGGCAAAATGAAGCAAAATGCGTTCTCTTTCCGCGGGCAGACAATTTGCCCACACGCCGGCGCTGAACGCCTGCCAGGCGGAAGTCACGGCGCGATCGACATCGCTGGCGCTGGCGTCGGCGCTACTGGCCAGCGGCTGTCCATCAGCGGGGTTAAAAATATCCAGACGATCCGCGCAGTCCGATTCCTGCCACGCACCGCCAATGTAGAGACCATGGCGGCGATCGAGGAAGCGCCGCACGCTGTCCAGTACGGTGACCTGTGTTTGTGACATAACTGCTCCTTATTACCGGGTAACCCGTAGAAAGGGTAGTCTACGCCGGCGCGGCAGCGGCGATTTTCGGCTGCGTGACAATCATTTTGCCAGGCGTGACAGTCCGCGCGTTAAAAACCACCGACCTGCCATCCGGGAAAAATCATAAAGTTTGAACTCAACGCGGTTTATTACCCAGAGGTATGGCATAAATTTGAATCCCGTCACTTTATATAAGTTACCCATCGTCACTACACTACATATAAGCGCTTAAACGGACAGACAGGAGGTTTTTATGTATCGCACGATTCTGGTACCGATCGATATTTCTGATGCCGCCTTAAACGAACAGGTTACCTCCCACGTCGAATTACAGGCTGGCCTGGAGAATTCTGCGCGCGTTCATTTTCTGACGGTGATTCCGACCTTCCCGTATTATGCCGCGATGGGCCTCGGTTATTCGGGAGAAAAGCCGGATAAAGAAAAATTCAGAACCGAAGCCCTTGCTCAACTCGATGAAATTATTAAAAAATTCAACCTGACGCCTGAGCAGACTGAAAAGCATATTGTCAGTGGTTCACCAAAAGATGAAATACTTAAGCTGGCGGATGTCATTCACGCCGATTTGATTATTATTGCCTCCCACCGCCCGGGAATTTCCACTTATTTACTGGGGTCAAACGCCGCCGCAGTGGTGCGCCACGCTAAATGTTCAGTGCTGGTAGCCCGTTAATTTATCGCCAGTAACCGCTTCCGGGGTGGGCGCTACCCGCCCCGGAAATATTTTTTGCAGAGAACAGGAAAATAAATTCCCGCCCGTTGTTGATCGCTGCCGCAAAAATCGATTCTGCGCGACGGCAGGCTATAGCGAAAGGCGCCGTTTATTTATACCTTTTGTTTTTCATCTGCCGATGGAATGCGCCGTTAATACCGCGACAGCGAAGCACTATTGATATGCATTTCTTATCCTTAGCGCTGTCGCGCTTGCCCCGCGCGCCCATCATGTAACAATATTATAACAACAGTCCTGTACAGGAGAGAGTCGTGAATCTGATACAACAAAACGACTTCGCAAGCTGGCTCAGCCATATCAATCGCGCCTGCGGCCCGTTTGCCGCACGCCCGCTGGCAGGCCCGTTTCACGGTGACCTGGAAGAGTATCAGGCCGGCCAGTTAAAACTCAGTACCGTGACGGTCAGCGCCGCCAATCTGTATCGCAGCGCCCGGGAAGTGCGCCAGCACGCTGGCGACTGGTTTTATACGGTTTTTCAACTGGCCGGAGAGGCGGTGATGGAGCAGGAAGGCCAACAGGCGCTGCTGCGCCCCGGCGATCTCACCCTGATTGACGCCGCCCGCCCCTGTTCATTCACCTGGCAGCAGCCGGCGCAGCAGATTTCGCTGCTGCTGCCGCGAGCGGCTTTCGAGCAACCCTGCCGCAGTGTCGCCTGCGCCCGGCGATTGAGCGGCAGTCTGGCGGTAATCAGGCTCAGCCATCAATTACTGGCGGAGAGCCTGCGCGATACCACGCTGACCGCGCAAGAAAGAGAAGCGGCGCTGGAAGCAGTGATCTGCCTGCTGCGCCCGGCGATTCAGGCGCGCGACCTGCCCGTCAGCCGCCGCGAACGCCTGTTTCAACAGGTGATGGCGCTGATCGATGAGCAGATTCAGTCGGAGCAGTTGCGCCCGGAGTGGATCGCCAGCGAGTCCGGCATGTCAGTGCGCAGCCTGTACCGTATGTTTGCCGAAAACGGGCTGGTGGTGGCGCAGTACATTAAGCATCGCCGTCTCGATTTTTGCGCCCGCGCGCTGCGCGACGCCAGCCCGGAGGAGAAACTAGCCGCCATTGCCTGGCGCTGGGGGTTTACCGATCACAGCCACTTCTCAACCGCCTTTCGCCAGCGTTTCGGCGTTTCCCCTGGCGAGTACCGTAAACGCCACCAGTAGCTATTTTTTCAGCCACTGGCCGTTAATGCCGCGCACATACTCACCCGGCGCGGCGCGTTCCACCAGCTTTTGCCCGGCCAGCTTCGCCACGTCATCCACTGAAATATTGTTTTGTTGCGCCAGTTGCCGGTAGTGTTGCGCCCGGGCGGCGTTGATTTGCTCCACCAGCGCCAGGGTTTCCGCGTCCTGACGCAGCGGCGCCAGGTATCCGGAAAGCGTTTCGCCAACCCGCCCCTGCTGGCGGGCATCGCCGAGAGTCAGCGCCCGGGCGCCGCCGCTCACCAGAAGCGCGCCCAGCACCAGCGCTGTTAACAGTCTGTTCATCCGCCCCTCCGCTTAAAACAGGTCGCTGCGGTTTTTGAGCAGTGTCTCCACGTCCTTATCCACCTTGACGCTAATCTCATGCTCAATTTTCACATTCATATTGATGGTGATCGGCTCTTTCGGCGCCGCCACTTCAATACGCGGCGTACAGCCCGCCAGCCCCAGCGCGCCTGCTGCCATCAGGACAGCGATTGGTGATTTCATTTTTGTTCCTCACATCCTTCGCCGGCGGTCAGACAGCGCCCGCCCGGTAATGCCATATGCTGTTCAAGCCACGACTGTAAATTGTCACCAAAGCGCAGACTGCGCCACAGCATGAACAAATTCTCCTGGTGCCGGTAATTCAGCTTCACCGTATTACTTTTCCCTGCAACGTGGCTGGTGCCCTGCAGTGATGCCGTCATGGTCAGCATGCCGAGATTATCCAGATTAATCGTGGTCCAGGAGCGGGATATCTCCATATAGCGCAGCCAGTTTATCGCCGCCCCCGCCGCAATATTGTCCCGCACGATAGCGTCGGCCATGTCTTTATCCAGCCGCAGCGTCAGCGGCCCCGGACTGGTCAGCCAGCCGTCTTTGATAATCCACTGCGGGTTATCGAGCCATAGCGGCAGCGCGCCGTTAATCCGCCCCGAAAGGGTGAACTGTTTGGGATTAATGGCGCTGATAAGCTCGCTGGAGGAGATATTCTCCAGCCGCAGCAGAGCGGCGTCGCGCTGGGGCATCCGCAACTGCTGCATACGGATCCTGCCGCCCAGTACATCGACGCTGACATCGCTGAGCAGCAGCGGCTGCGATTCGCTCCACGGATACCAGCCCTCAAGCTGCAGGGTCAGATTCTTCGCCACCGCCTGACTGCGAATTTCCGCCACTTTCAGGCTTACCGGACCGCGGGTGCCGAGATGCCAGGTCCCGTCGCTGAAGCGGAATGGCAGAATAAAATCGACCCCGCTCACCGAATTGTCCGGCATCCAGACGCTACCGTCTTTCACCACCCCGTGGCCGCCGGCCTCAAAACCCTGCCCGGCCGCGGCGGAAAACGCCACCTGAGCGTAAAACGTGCCGTCATTAAGATCCATCTTCCAGTCTGCGGGTAGCAGCGGTTGAAAGACTGATAGTGTCTGGCGCGGCCACCACGCTTCACCGCGCAGTCGCTCGCTGTCCCAGCGGCCATGGACCCGAACCGGACCAATCTGGTCGGCATTCAGCGCGCCTTTGAACTGGAAAAAGCCCGGATCGCGTCCCTGAACGCTGAACTTCAGCGTTGAGGGCGGCAGCACGCTGCCGCCGGTAAAGCGGGTTTCCCCGGCATCCAGCGACAGCGCGCCGCTGAACAATGGCTGCGCCGCATCCCGCTGCCAGCGTAGCGGCGCTTCCAGCGCCAGTCGCGGGCTGTCGACGGTCATTGAACCGTACTGCAGCCGATTGAAACCGGTGGACAGCGCGCTCAGCTCAATTGTCTGATCCTGCCACTGCCCTTTGCCCGCCACATCCCAGTCGGCCTGCATCGGCGCAAAACGTCCTTTCCCCCAGTAGCGCCACTGCCACAGGCCGCTGTCCGGCAGGAAATCCCGCGCCTGACCGTCAAGATGGAGTTCAAAAGCCCCCAGTTGGTTCTCGTGAGCGCGCAGAATCGCCTGTAACCGGCCATTGATACCGTTCTGATTCACCCGCACGCCAGCCAGCGGCCAGCGCACTTCATCAATATTGAGGGTATCAATGACTTTACCCCGCGAACGCAACAGAGATCCGGGCTTAAAGATCAGTTGCGGGTCGGCCAGCGATCCACGCAGATCGGCGAACAGCGTGGCATAGAAGGTAAGCTGCTGCTCTTTGGCTTCCCCGGACAGTTGCAGAGGCAGCTCGCTGTCGGTCAGGCTCAGCTTACCCGGGCCGAAGCTGAGTACCGCGTTACCCTTCCCGGCGTCGCCCTGAGTCAACACATTCAGACGTCCGCTAATTTGCGCCAGCTCGAGCCCCTGTTGCCAGTTATCCACTCTGACCCCTAAACGTCCGCTGAGGGGCAGCGCTTCATACGGCCAGCTCCAGCGACCATCGCTGATTTCCAGACGATCGGCGCTGACCGTCCACGGGAGATCCAGCAAGGGGTCCGGAGTATCGGGACTGCCGATAATCAACTGGCCGCGGTTGCGCTGCCATTCCAGTTCAAGGTCCACCAGTTGCGGCTGCTGCGGAATATGCAGTTGCCCGTAAACTTTACCTGCCACTGGTAATCCATCCGGTACCAGCGGCAAAGTGAGGTCCCCGGCGAGACTGACCGGCTCTTGTCCCGCCAGCAGGCTAATATTAAGTGTCCTGATGGTCAGCGCCCGGGCATGCAGTTGCGCTTCCAGGGTCAGCTTCTCCCCCTGGTAGTTTATCTGCTGGCGTTGTTCGGAAAGCGCCAGGTTGAGCGCGCCGGCATACTCCTGCCACGGCGCGATCTCCAGGCGGTCGATGCGCACCCAGCTACGCGGCAGCATACTCTGCCATTGCGCCAGAGTGCGCGGCGCCGTACCGTCATCGGCGCCGGAAGGTAATTGAGCAAAGCAGTCTGTATTCAGTGTCAGCTTAGCGACCCGGAGCTGCCAGCGGCTGGGACGGCTCAGGGTAGCGTCGGTGACCTTCGCCAGCTCACAGTCCCCGGCCAGATAGCGAAGGTCGGGGAATACCACCTGGCGCAGCGACAGACGCGGGCTGCTGTCCAGCGCGATACGCGTTCCCTGGGGGAGCCACAGCCCCGCCAGCCCGGGCAGCCAGTATCCCAGCGTCACCACCAGCGCCAGCGGCAACAAAATCACAATCAGCAGTAGCGCAATAGCGGCTTTATATTTACCCTTCATGGGCAGGGAATATCCTGATTCAGCAATGAGTTAAGCCGGACAAAGGCCACATTGTGGCACGTTTGCCTCATCGGGTGAAGTTGCCACCTGCTTCTAAGCGTAGTTGACCTAAAATTAATCATCATGGGTGATGGATTAAATAAATTTTTAGAAATTGCCAGAAATTTTTACGAGTGCTAATTTGATAACAAAATAACTGGAGAAAGTCTTATGAAACTGGCGATATACAGTACAAAAAGCTACGACAAAAAATATCTTGAGCATGTTAACCAGGATTATGGCTTTGAATTAGAGTTTTTTGACTTTCTGTTAAGCGAAAAAACCGCCAAAACCGCTCACGGCTGTGAGGGGGTGTGTATTTTCGTCAACGATGACGCCAGTCGCCCGGTGCTGGAAGAGTTGCAAAAACAGGGGGTGAAATTCATTGCCCTGCGCTGCGCCGGCTTTAATAACGTCGATCTTGATGCCGCCAGAGAGCTGGGGCTGCGGGTAGTGCGCGTGCCGGCTTATTCGCCGGAAGCGGTGGCGGAACATGCCATCGGCATGATGATGTGCCTGAACCGTCGCATCCATCGCGCCTATCAGCGTACCCGCGACGCTAACTTCTCGCTGGAAGGGTTAACCGGGTTTACCATGCACGGTAAGACCGCCGGGGTCATCGGCACCGGGAAAATCGGCGTCGCGGCGCTGCGCATCCTGAAAGGTTTTGGCATGCGTCTGCTGGCGTTTGATCCTTACCCGAGCGCCGCAGCGCTGGATATTGGCGTGGAATACGTCGATTTGCCGACGCTGTTTGGCGAGTCCGATGTGATTTCACTGCACTGCCCGCTCACCAAAGACAATTACCACCTGTTAAATCGCGACGCCTTCGCACAGATGAAAGACGGCGTCATGATCATCAATACCAGCCGCGGCGGATTAATCGATTCCCAGGCGGCGATCGAGGCGCTGAAAACCCAGAAAATCGGCGCGCTGGGCATGGACGTGTATGAAAATGAGCGCGACCTGTTCTTTGAGGACAAGTCCAACGATGTCATCCAGGACGATGTCTTCCGCCGCCTGTCCGCCTGCCATAACGTGCTGTTTACCGGGCATCAGGCTTTCCTGACCGCCGAGGCGCTGATCAATATTTCGGAAATTACGCTGCAAAACCTGCGCCAACTGGAAAGCGGCAGCGATTGCCCGAACGCACTGGTCTGAGTTTTAGGAATAAACCTCAAGACATCCCGCCGGGTGGCTGCCACACTCGGCATGATACATTGACGATATCAATATCTTATGGAGAAGTGATGAAAAAACTGGCCGCGTTAATGCTTGCCTCAGTCGCCCTGAGCGGATGTGCTCAATCCGGTTCACCCTCAGCGGTGACGGCGCAGCAGTTGCAGCACCACCGCTTTGTTCTGGAAAGCGTCAACGGCGCTGCGCTGGCGACCCCTCAGGGGAACAAACCAGAAATCAGTTTTGGCGAAAATATGCACGTTTCCGGCAGCATGTGTAACCGCTTCACCGGCCAGGGCGCCCTGGCCGGTAACCAGTTGACCGTCGCCGGAATGGCCAGCACCCGGATGCTGTGCGCTGACCCGCAGCTCAATCAACTGGATCAGGTGATCGGCGAGCTATTGACTAACGGTGCGACCATCAGTCTTGCACAGCAAAGCCTGACTCTGCAAAACGGTCAACATACTCTGGTATATAAACTGCAGGACCTGGTTCAGTAACTCCCGCAGGCTCCGGCGGCAAGCGCGTTTTCACTGCAGCGCTTGCCGTTGGGCAATGCGCACATCCCGGTTGCCGTACCGTCCAGTTGCCGGGCCACGCTCGGTGTTCCCCCCACCATCGCGCAATTCGCCTCTCCCTGGCTGGACATTACCGCCCTGAGCCCCGGCGCCACATGAGCGGCCGTCGCCTGCTGAGGCGGTTCACTACTACAGGCAGTTAATAACAGTGCGACACATCCAACAAAAAAACCTGCGCGCATGGCATCCTCTCCTCTGAAAACAAAAAACAGCAAAACTTATGCATCATAGGCCAGCGTGGCGGCAGGCGTCGAGGGCAAGGCAGCGATTATTTATGCACTGAAACACATTTTTATGATCATTCTCATCCTGAATACCACGCACTGTGACAGTGTCACGTATAAATTATAATATCTTCATCATATAACAGGCAGATAACGGGTAGAATGCATACATCGATTTAGCGGGATAACTCTCTGGCGTATGCCGCCGAAACGGCAAAAAATCAGGCAAAAATACCACCCGGCGGAATTCTGTCTGCTCCCGGCGCCCGCGATCATCACACAAAAGCGAAAATCCCCTTAATTCCCCTTTGCTAAAATGAGTTCAGGTCAGGTTGATTATTTCAGGGCTCAGCGTAAGCCAATGGGCCTTTTTTAAATTTGTGCAATGTAAGGGTGTCTTATGATTACTATCGACGGCAATGGCGCGGTCGCTTCTGTGGCGTTTCGCACCAGTGAAGTGATTGCCATTTACCCGATTACACCAAGTTCCACGATGGCGGAACAGGCCGATGCCTGGTCTGGTGACGGCCTGAAAAACATCTGGGGCGATGTCCCGCGGGTCGTGGAAATGCAGTCGGAGGCTGGCGCCATCGCCGCCGTTCATGGCGCCCTGCAAACCGGTGCGCTGTCAACATCGTTTACTTCATCGCAGGGACTGTTGCTGATGATCCCCACGCTGTACAAACTGGCCGGGCAGTTAACGCCGTTTGTCCTCCACGTGGCGGCGCGCACTGTCGCCACCCACGCCCTGTCGATATTTGGCGACCATTCCGATGTGATGGCGGTCCGCCAGACCGGCTGCGCGATGCTGTGCGCCGGCAGCGTCCAGGAAGCTCAGGATTTCGCGCTGATTTCACACATCGCCACCCTGAAAAGTCGGGTGCCATTTATCCATTTCTTTGACGGCTTCCGTACCTCCCACGAGATCAACAAAATTGCCCCGCTGGCGGACGACACCCTTCTTGAACTGATGCCGCAGCCGGAGATCGACGCCCATCGCGCCCGGGCGCTGAACCCGGAGCATCCGGTGATTCGCGGTACCTCCGCCAACCCGGATACTTACTTTCAGTCCCGGGAGGCCACGAACCCATGGTATAACGCCGTTTACCCGCATGTTGAACAGGCGATGAACGATTTCGCCGCCGCCACCGGCCGCCAGTACCGTCCTTTTGAATACTATGGCCATCCGCAGGCGGAACGGGTGATTGTGCTGATGGGTTCCGCCCAGGGAACCGCTGAGGAGGTGGTCGATCACCTGCTGGAGCGCGGGGAAAAAGTCGGCCTCCTGAAAGTGCGCCTCTACCGCCCCTTCTCGGCTCGTCATCTGCTGGAAGCGCTGCCGGACCCGGTACGCACGGTGGCGGTGCTTGATCGAACGAAAGAGCCCGGAGCGCTGGCTGAGCCGCTGTATCTTGATGTCATGACCGCGCTGGCGGAGGCGTTCAGCCGCGGCGAGCGGGAAGTGATGCCGCGGGTTATCGGCGGTCGCTACGGACTGTCTTCTAAAGAGTTTGGTCCGGCCTGCGTGCTGGCGGTATTCCAGGAACTGGCGCAGCCGCAACCGCAGCCGCGCTTCACGGTCGGCATCTATGATGATGTCACCAACCTGTCGCTGGCGATGCCGGCAAACACCCTGCCATCCCGCGCCCGGCTGGAAGCGCTGTTCTACGGACTGGGGAGCGACGGCAGCGTATCCGCCACCAAAAACAACATTAAAATCATCGGCAATGCCACCCCGTGGTATGCCCAGGGATATTTTGTTTACGATTCGAAAAAGGCCGGCGGCCTGACGGTTTCCCACCTGCGCATCAGCGAACACCCGATTAACAGCGCATACCTGGTCGATCAGGCTGATTTTGTCGGCTGCCACCAGTTACAGTTCATCGACAAATACCCGATGGCGGAACGCCTGAAACCCGGCGGTATTTTCCTGCTCAATACCCCCTATGCGCCGGATGAAGTCTGGTCGCGTCTTCCTCAGGAAGTTCAGGGGGAGCTCAATAACCGCCAGGCGCGCCTGTATGTGATCAATGCCGCCAGGATTGCCCGCGAATGCGGACTGGGCGCCAGAATCAACACCGTGATGCAGATGGCGTTTTTCCATCTGACGCAGATCCTGCCCGGCGACAGCGCCCTGCAGGAGCTACAGGGGGCCATCGCCAGAAGTTACAGCAGCAAAGGCCAGGAGCTGGTGGAGCGCAACTGGCAGGCGCTGGCGATGGCCCGCGAACAGTTGTCCGCCGTCCCGTTACAGCCCGTCAGCGACGACAGCCACCATCGCCCGCCGGTGGTTTCCGATGCCGCCCCCGACTTCGTGAAAACCGTCACCGCCGCGATGCTGGCCGGCCTCGGCGACGCGCTGCCGGTATCGGCGCTGCCGCCGGACGGCACCTGGCCGATGGGCACCACCCGCTGGGAAAAACGCAATATCGCCGAAGAGATCCCGGTCTGGAAAGCGCCGCTCTGTACCCAGTGTAACCACTGCGTCGCCGCCTGCCCCCATGCCGCCATACGCGCCAAAGTCGTGGCGCCGGAGGCAATGGCAGACGCGCCGTCAGCGCTACAATCGCTGGACGTTAAGTCCCGGGATATGCGCGGCCAGAAATATGTCCTGCAGGTGGCGCCAGAAGACTGCACCGGCTGTAATCTGTGCGTCGAGGTCTGTCCGGCCAAAGACCGCCAGAACCCGGATATTAAAGCCATTAACATGATGTCGCGCCTCGAACATGTGGAAGAGGAAAAAGAGAATTACGACTTCTTCCTCAGCCTGCCGGAGATCGATCGCAGCAGTATTGAACGCATTGATATTCGTACCTCCCAACTGATTACTCCGCTGTTTGAATATTCCGGCGCCTGCTCCGGCTGCGGTGAAACGCCGTACATTAAACTGCTGACCCAGTTGTACGGCGATCGGATGCTGATTGCCAATGCCACCGGCTGTTCGTCGATTTATGGCGGCAATCTGCCCTCCACTCCGTATACCACCGATGTGAACGGTCGCGGCCCGGCATGGGCTAACTCGCTGTTTGAAGATAATGCCGAGTTTGGTCTTGGCTTCCGTCTGAGCGTCGACCAGCAACGCCAGCGGGTGCTGCGCCTGCTGGAACACTGCGCTTCGCAGTTGCCGCCCGGTCTGCCGGAACAACTGCGCGCTGATGCGCCGGTCGAACAGCGCCGCCAGCAAATCAGCGCCCTGCGCCAGCATCTGGCGACATCGCAGGATCCGCTCGCCCGCCAGTTGCTGGCTGACGCCGATGCGCTGGTGGATAAATCTATCTGGCTGATCGGCGGCGACGGCTGGGCATATGATATCGGTTTCGGCGGTCTCGACCACGTACTGAGCCTGACGGAAAACGTCAATGTGCTGGTGCTGGATACCCAGTGCTATTCCAACACCGGCGGCCAGGCCTCCAAGGCGACGCCATTAGGCGCAGTCACTAAATTCGGCGAACACGGTAAGCGTAAAGCGCGTAAAGATCTTGGCGTCAGTATGATGATGTATGGCCATGTCTACGTTGCACAGATCTCTCTCGGCGCCCAGCTTAACCAGACGGTGAAGGCGATTCAGGAAGCCGAGGCTTATCCGGGACCATCGCTGATTATCGCCTACAGCCCCTGCGAAGAGCACGGTTACGATCTGGCGTTCAGCCACGATCAGATGCGCCAGCTCACCGCCACCGGCTTCTGGCCGCTGTATCGCTTCGATCCGCGCCGCGCCGATGAGGGCAAACTGCCGCTGGCGCTGGATTCCCGGCCGCCATCCGACGCGCTGGCCGATACGCTGATGAATGAGCAACGCTTCCGCCGTCTGAACGCGCAACAGCCGGAAGTGGCCCAGCAGTTGTGGCAGGACGCCGCTGCCGATCTGCAAAAACGCTACGACTTCCTGGCGCAACTGGCCGGTAAAGCGGAAAAAACCGCCAGTGAATAACCCGCCGTAAACAAGGTTGATGCTGGTCACTGTACGTGACCAGCATTCTTTCCCGGAATATTGCCGCTTCACCAGCCCTGTCGCCACCTCTGCCTCGTTCTTCCGTACCAGACGCCTTCGGCACAACAGCCCGATCTCCGGCTTACGATGCAATTCGCTCAAATTTAAATCGCTTTTATCGAGCTATTACCGCTATAAAAACCGAAATTTAGTTATCCCGATCACGCCCTGCAACATCGACACTTACGCCAGTCGGTTACAAACAATAAAATTTAGATATAAATTGTTACAACCAAAAGAGGAGATGAATGTGTTCGAAAACCACCTGAATATTTTTATTCGGGCCGTCTTCGTCGAAAATATGGCGTTAAATTTTTTCCTTGGTATGTGCACTTTCCTTGCCATCTCAAAAAAGATTGATACTGCTTTCCGGCTTGGACTTACCGTTACGGCCCTACTGGCCATTGCCACCCCGGTGAACAATCTCATTTATACTTTGGTACTGCGTGAAAATGCCCTGATTGATGGCGTCGATCTCAGCTTTCTTGATTTCATCACCTTTATTGGCGTACTGGCGGCGCTGGTTCAGATCCTCGAAATGGTCACCGATCGGTTTATGCCGGCGTTACACCATGCGCTGGGCGCCTTTCTTCCCCTGCTGACGATTCATTGCGCTATCTTTGGCGCGACCATTTTTATGGTCCAGCGCGAATACACATTCAGCGAATCGTTCACTTACGGCACCGGATGTGGACTGGGGTGGTTGCTGGCGATTGTCGCCATGGCAGGCATCAGAGAGAAGATGAAATATTCGAAAATGCCCGACGGACTGAAAGGGCTCGGCAGTGTGTTTATGACCGCGGGCCTGATGTCGCTGGGCTTTATGTCCTTTTCCGGTATTACGCTGTAAAAAAGTTATCAGCAGCATATTGCGCCAGCGAATATCCATAGTGGATGATTATCGCTACCCTGCTCATCCACTATGGAAAACTGCCGATGCGCCACCAGCCGGTCAAATCATCGCGAATCGCTTCTGTTGCTTACAACCCCAGAACCAGCACTCTGGAGGTCTATTTTCTCGATAAAAGCCTCTGGGAATATCGCCAGGTCCCGGAACGGGTATTCCACGACTTCCTGCGGGTGGTGTCCAAAGGGCGTTTTTATGATGGTGTTATCAAAGGCAAGTATCCCGAACGCCAGCTGGGGTAGTATCCTGTCATCGAAGACGTCCCCCCTGGATTTATTAATCACGAATCAAATGCCTGGCGCTTTTATTTAAGGAAAAATTGGTCGCCCGCAGGGGGAATAATACGCGAATAAATATCTCGCCAGCTATATAATCAAGTCCCGTTCTGGAAGTTTAAATTTACTCCCCCTCCTGTTCCCTGCTGTAAACTATGCATCCCCTGCAGGCTATGAACACCTAATTTACTAAACACTCTGGCGCGATGGGTATAAACGGTTTTAGGGCTTAGCTGTAATTTCTGGGCAATATCATTAATGCGTTTTCCTTTCAGAATCAGGCGAATGATTTCACGTTCCCGACTGGTGAAATCTGAGAAAAGCGCTTTATTATTATCATGTTCATTGTTAATGGCTTTAACAATAAAATCCAGCAATTTTCTTTTTATATTTTCTATCGGCATGTCTTTATGTAGACAGTAACGGGGGTCGAATACCATTTCACGGCGATCGGTAACCAGCATAACCGACTGAAAAATAGCCATATTTTTCATTACATCTAAAATATGCAGATTGCTGTCCATACGTACATCATAATCAGTAATAACCAACACTTTCTCACCCCGGGAGACAGTAGTGACGTCCATGTCGAACAAATTTTTATAATGAATCAGATTACAAAAATCAGAGCGTCGGGATAAAATCTCAGGCATCAATGAATTCAGTACGTGTTCCACCGCCAGCGCGAAAAAACTATCATGCGTGATAAGAACTACCTTTAATTCATTACATTCCTGAGGGTTATTATCGGGATGCAAAGTCATTATTAGTCTCCTTTGACGCCAGGATACAGGCACAGTAATAATCTGTTTATATGCCGATGACCTGGTGGTAAATTTAAGTTCCGCTTGATGGCAAAAACCTTATCATCATTCCTGACCAGATGTTCAAATTTTACCTAACTTCAATTCCGGACAAATAGAAAATTCTTAGGTGTAAGTTCTTATTAAAAATTTACACGACTGGTTTAGTTAATATTTATTATTATAAAAATCGCCACCTGCTATATAACAAAATAAAAACAGATGTGATCTCAATGAAAAGAGCTTGCAAATAAATAAGGTTAACTTGCGCAACAAAAAATTGACATGCCAGCGCCCTATTTTTCCGGCAGTCCGGCATAACGCCCTGAGACTATCTGCTGAGGCACACCCTGAAATCAAAATCAAACATAAAAACCATTACCGACGCCCAAACAACACCAGGATTTTTCAGCAGCGCCTGGCCTTTGGGTCTGAGCGGTGTTTTTGCCTCAGGACAGCGCTAATCAGCAAAACTCGCTGGAATTCGCCGCCGTAATCCGTACCATACGCCCACAGACTTTTGCCTGCGGGCGGGCGCCGGTTAAACCGACAACCAGCGAGCATGTCCGGGTTGCGGACGCTAAACTGATACGATAACAGCGCTTCTTTATGTCCACCGAGGTTCCGAGACAGTAAATAATGCCAGATAATCAAGATATTAGCAGAAAAGAACACTACAATCTGAATAAGCTTCACAAACGCTTGCGACGCAACGTCGGCGAAGCCATTGCCGACTTTAATATGATTGAAGAAGGCGATCACATCATGGTGTGTTTGTCCGGCGGTAAGGACAGTTACACCATGCTGGAAATTCTGCGCAATCTGCAACACAGCGCGCCGATCTCCTTCAGCCTGGTGGCGGTTAATCTCGATCAGAAGCAGCCCGGCTTCCCGGAGCATATTTTACCGCAGTATCTGGATAACCTTGGCGTGGAGTACAAAATCGTTGAGGAAAATACCTACGGCATTGTGAAAGAGAAAATCCCCGAGGGGAAAACCACCTGCTCGCTGTGTTCCCGCCTGCGGCGCGGTATTCTTTATCGCACCGCCAGCGAACTGGGCGCCACCAAAATTGCGCTGGGGCACCACCGCGACGATATTCTGCAAACGCTGTTCCTGAATATGTTTTACGGCGGCAAGATGAAAGGTATGCCGCCAAAACTGATGAGCGATGACGGCAAACACATCGTGATTCGCCCGCTGGCCTACTGCCGGGAAAAAGATATTGAGCGTTTTGCCCAGGCCAAAGGGTTTCCGATCATCCCCTGCAACCTGTGCGGCTCGCAGCCCAATCTACAGCGCCAGGTTATCGCCGACATGTTGCGCGACTGGGATAAGCGCTATCCGGGGCGGATCGAAACCATGTTCAGCGCTATGCAAAACGTGGTCCCCTCGCATTTGTGCGACACCACCCTGTTTGATTTCGCCGCCATACAGCACGGCAGCGCAGTTGTTGACGGAGGCGATCTGGCATTCGATCGTCAGGAGATTCCGTTACAGCCGAGCGGCTGGCAGGCGGAAGATGATGACCATCCGGCGCCGCTGGAGCGTCTGGACGTTATTGAGATTAAATAACCCGCCGCGCATATCGCGCTCCTTCCGGGGGCGATATGCGCATGCTTACCCGCTTTTAACCGCCAGGCTGTTTATCTGCCCGGTAAGCGTTTTCGGCTACTTTTTGCTGACAAATAAAAAGCAAAAAATAGCGTCGCACAATTTCACTGCCCCGAGAAAACACAGGATAATCACCAGCGGCACCGAGATACGCTCAGGAGCGGAATACCAGGCGGTCAGCAAAACACTGGCGCCCCCAGCAGTGAACCGGCAATTAAAATTGCCGGGAGAATGATCCAGACTCTGATTATTTTAAGCATATGAAGCCGCCCTTTAATGAATGTTCATCCGTGTATTGTGCAAAATGTACCATCAGTTCTGGCTGGTGATGAAAATTACGATCATTTGTTCACCAGACAGCATCACGCATCCAGCATATTTATGTGCTGATTGACGGCAGCATTCAGATTTCGACCATGAAACGGCCAGATAACAGGCAAAAAAAGCCGGCTGTTGAGCCGGCGTCGTACGAATCAATTGTGCTATGCAGTAATTCAAAAAAGGAAGTAAGACAATATGGAGCGCAACGCCCATCGCTTGACGTTGCATTCACCTGCGGGATCGATATTGCACCTGACGGCGGCTTTTTTTATTGATATCGCTCAAAGTTGCAGCCGTTTTTCCCGCCGGGGCGGTTGGTTAAAACGTAATTTTTACAACCATTTACTACGATGCAACCACCAGATAACACCGCCAATCAATACTACCAACATTATGCAAAACAGGCTGAAGCCAAAATTCCAGCCGCCACCGGGGATTCCCCCCAGATTAACGCCAAACAGTCCGGTCAGAAAAGTGGTAGGTAAAAAAACCATCGCCATCAGCGACATGGTATAGGTCCGTCGGGTCAGAGACTCCTGCATCACCTGGGTTATCTCGTCTGACATAATGGCGGTACGCGAAATACAGGCATCAATCTCATCCAGCCCGCGCCCCAGCCGGTCAGCGATATCCTGCATCCGCCGCCGCTGATCGTCGCTCATCCAGCTCAGTCGTTCGCTGGCCAGCCGGGCATAAACATCACGCTGGGGCGCCATATAACGGCGCATGACGATAAGCTGTTTGCGAATCAGCGCCAGATACCCGCGCGGCGGAATCTGCTGATCCATCAGGTTATCCTCTAAATCGATAATTTTATCGTGCAAAGATTCAATGAATTCGCTGGCGTGATCGGTTAATGCATCGCAAACATCCACCAGCCAGCCGCCGCAATCCAGCGGACCGGTGCCGGCATTTAGATCGGCAATCACATCATCCAGCGCCAGCACCTGGCGCTGACGGGTGGAAATAATCATCCGCTCGTCCATATACAGCCGCATGGCCACCAGTTGATCCGGACGCTCATCGGTGCTGCCGTTAATACAGCGCAGGGTTAACAGCGTCCCTTCCCCCATCCGATTAACCCGCGGCCGGGTACTGTCCCCTGCCAGCGCATCGCGTACCGAGTCAGGAATCAGCGGCGTCTTCGCCAGCCACTCTGCGCTGGCGCTCTGGGTATAATTGAGATGTAGCCAGCAGGGATGCGCCTGATCGATCAGCGCATCATCTTCAATGGGCGTCACGCCCCCTTTGCCATCCAGTTGCAATGCGAAAACCGCATCGGGAACATTCAATTCAGCCCCTTTAATGACATCCACAGCATGACCTCCTGGTTACTGTTCATGATGTCAGTCTAGCTATCTGCAAAGGTTAATCAACGCAAGTCATATGAAATTCCTCAGTAAAAGGCGCCGGAGAATCCATACCGTTAAGCGCGCAGGAGGTCCTGCGGCGCTGGCGGGAACCGACAACCGTAGACCCCCTCACGGTCACCGGCAATAAACTAGCGCAGCAGCTTCAGCGAGCCGGTCAACGACTTCACCCATTTACGCGGCCCGCACAGGCCAATGCCATCCAGCGTTTGTTCCGCAAGGACGGTTTCCGGCAGGCGCTGTTGATAGTCTTCAAACTGGTGCAGGCTGCGCGTAAAGGTCGGGAATGGCACGATAACCTTCTGCTCATCAGACCCTCCAGCTTTGCCGAACAACACCTGTAACTCGTCATCGGTAGCCTGCAATACCGGCATCGGTAACCGGGAGCTGACGCTGAAACGCAACCCGGTTTTATCGCTGGCCTCTCCCCCTAACAGCTCCGGAAAGCGAGCTCCCAGCCCCGCGGCGATGGTTCCCACGGTATTAGCCACCAGCCCCGCCGGCATTGACGGATTGACAATAATCGCAACAGCATAATCACTCATTTTCATCTCCTTGTCTCAGTGCCAACAGTGTGTCATGAGCGCAGTGGAAATATTTTTTTCATTTCCCGGAAAAGGGGCGTAAAAAGGAAAATCAATCCTGAAGAAAGCCAGAGAAAGGAATAAAAATTCATGAAAGCACAGAGGAACGATATTCTGTTACTGAGCGAGTTACAGAACGATGCCCGTCTGACCAATCAACAACTCGCCGAACGGGTAGCGATGTCCGCCACGCCCTGCTGGCGGCGCGTCAAGCAACTGGAGGAGTCCGGCGTGATTAGCGGCTACCACGCCCGGGTAGATCGTGAAAAACTGGGTCTCGGCATTCTGGCCTTTATTCGCGTCAAAATTGACAGCCATAACGAACAACAGGCCGGACGTTTTGAAAGCGAAGTCCGCCAGTTACGTCAGGTGATTGCCTGTTACGCCACCGGCGGCAGCGCTGATTTTTTACTCCAGGTGGTATGTCGCGATCTGGAAGCCTACTCCGATTTTGCGATGAAGGTGGTTCGCCGTTTACCGGGTATCAAAGAAATGGAAACCATGTTTGTTCTCAAAGAGATCAAACCCCTTTCCGGGCTGCCCGTCGATCTGGCACTGAATGGCTGACCTGGTATGATAGCCTTTTCAGCACACAAGCAGCCACGGTAAGGGATGATGAACAGTCTCCGGCAAAAAATCGCCAACAGTGTCCACAGTATCAGCGGCGTCGGCTTAGGTAATTTTGTGCTCGATGCCCCGCCCGGCGAACCCGGTCTGTATCCCCCGAACGGTATTGTCTGGCGGGTTAATAGCGATTTCACCGCCATGCTGTGCGGCGGTATCAGCGCGTTATTACTGCAGATGCTGCACCCGCTGGCGCTGGCCGGCGTCTGGGATCATTCAAATTTTCGCCACGATATGACCGGACGCCTGCGTCGCACCAGTCAGTTTATCGCCGTCACGACCTTTGGCACCCGCGCCGATGCGCAAATGCTGATTCGCCAGGTCAGAGCCATCCACGATCGCGTCACTGGCGTGGATAACCAGGGCGTCGCCTACTCCGCAAACGACCCACAGTTGCTCACCTGGGTGCACGTTGCGGAAGTGAGCAGTTTCCTGAGCGCCCACCTGCGTTATTGCAACCCTGACCTGAGCCTGCAGGAACAGGATAGCTATTTGCGCGACTCCGCCAGAGTGGCGATTGCCCTCGGCGCCCGGGATGTCCCCAGGTCGCGTGCCGAAGTAGCGGACTATTTTACGCAGTTACGGCCACAGTTGCGTTGCGATGAACGCACCCGGGAAGTGATGCAGTTATTGCTTAACGCGCCGGCGCCCGTTGCCGCCGCGCGACCGGTTACCAAAGCTTTTATGCTGGCGGCCAGCGATCTTTTACCTCGCTGGGCGCAAGAGATGGCGGGACTAAAGGCGTCTCCCTTGCGGCGGCGCCTGTCCCGACAGACCATCCACGCTGTCGCAGGCGTATTGCGCTGGGCTGTACAGAATGGCGCTTATCACCGCGCCTGTCGGCGGATGGGAATCACCCCCGTCATACGGTAACGATTGCTAAATATTCCTGACGCAATATCTTCCCGTTGTCAGGGAAAAATCCTGGTATTAAGCCATATATTGTGGCTTTTCATCTTGTTATGATGATTTTGTATGATATATCAGTAGCGGGAAAAAGGATGACATACTGCACATTTTTTAACTCCCTCACCCCTAAAACCGGCTGCTGGCCTCTCGTTTTTGGCACCGGGCTGTTTTATGACTGTCGGTAGTCGGTATAGTTAACACACTGTTTCGGATGTTAACAAACAGATACAATAAGACAGGAGAGCGTCATGGAAGTAACCCCTCTGGCTAATGCAATGATTAGTCCCCCCTCACGCCGCGGCCTGATGATTCTTGCCGTCGATGTTGTTTTGCTGATTTTACTGCTTAATTTTCTCCCCTATGACGAGAAAGCTAACACCGGGCTGGCACTGATGGTCTTTATCGGCGTGTTATGGCTGACAGAAGCCATTCATGTCACGATCACTGCCTTATTAATTCCTATTCTGGCGATTTTGTTTGGCATCCTTGATGCCAGTAACGCGTTAAAATCGTTTTCTAACCCCATTATCTTCCTGTTCTTTGGCGGCTTTGCGCTGGCGACCGCGCTACACGTTCAGGGGCTGGATCGCCTGATCGCCAACCGCCTGCTGCTGCTGGCGAAAGGCAAGATGTCGGTAGCGGTCATGGTCCTGTTTGGCGTTACCGCCGGTCTGTCAATGTGGATCAGTAATACTGCGACGGCGGCAATGATGCTGCCTCTGGCGCTGGGGATCCTTTCTAACCTCGATCGCGAGCGTGAAAGAAACACCTTCGTCTTTATCCTGCTGGGCATTGCCTATAGCGCCAGTATCGGCGGTCTGGGAACCCTGGTGGGCAGCCCGCCTAACGCCATTGCCGCCGCGCAGTTGGGTATCGACTTCTTCACCTGGATGAAGTTTGGTATTCCGGTCATGCTGGTGATGATGCCGCTGATGGTCGGAATGATGTATCTGATGCTCCGCCCCAACCTGAACTATCAGGTGGAGATTTCCGTCGAGAAAATGGAATGGACGCCGATGCGTCTGATCACCATGGGTATCTTCGCGTTAACCGTGGTGTGCTGGATTTTCAGTAACCCAATCAGCGAATTCTTTGGTGGCATTTCACAGTTTGACTCGCTGGTGGCTATCACCGCGGCAGTACTGATCGGCGCCAGCGGCGTTGCAAGCTGGAACCAGATTCAGGACAACACTGAATGGGGCGTACTGATGCTGTTTGGCGGCGGTCTGACGCTGAGTATTATCCTTCAGGGCTCCGGCGCCAGCGTCATCATGGCCAACGGCATTGCCGATGTGTTTGGCGCCAGTCACTGGTTCATCATTATGGTGGCGGTAGCGACATTCATCATCTTCCTGACGGAATTTACCAGTAATACCGCCAGCGCCGCGCTGCTGGTGCCGATTTTCGCCACCGTCGCCCAGGCGCTGGGGATGCCGGAAGCACTGCTGACGCTGATCATCGGTTTCGGCGCTTCCTGCGCCTTTATGCTGCCGGTCGCCACGCCGCCAAATGCCATTGTTTACGGCTCCGGTCACATCAAGCAAAAAGAGATGGTCCGGGTGGGCTTCGTGCTTAACCTGGTCAGTATCGCCGTTGTATCCGGTTTCGCCTGGTTCTTCTGGCACTGATACCAAATATGCCCCGGGAAACCGGGGCTATTTTTACGTCTCATTCCCACCCGCATTATCCCCCGTTAACAAGACAATCGAATGCCCTTGGTTTTATCATTTTTCTGTAAAATAAATAGTGATTCTCCCCTGTGGGATCACCGATGATAAATATCACTCACAGAGACAAACACCCCCATTTATAAATAGCCGAAACCCATTCATCATTTTAATTAAACAGCTTACCAAATAATAATGAAAGAAAATAATGCGCTGTATGATAAAGCTTTTCTTTTACATCCTTTTATCTGTAGAATATGCCCGGCCGCATGCTTCATACGGCCAGTTGAATTTATCAAATGAAATATTAAAATAAGGATTTTATATGAGACAGTTATCTCAGTCTGAAATGGAATGCGTGAACGGCGCAGGTAATATTCAACATATATTTGCTATTTTTGCGACTAAACTCGCTAATATGGCAGGTGTTCCGCCTGAAAGAACCTCTCAGCAAGATATGGTGGATGGATTCCTGAATATCGGTAAGCAAGTTGAAAAATTCCTGCTCAGCCTCCCGCTAATTGGTTCCTTCTTATCCATAATTAATAAAGATGATTAATACTTTCCCCCGGTATTGCCGGGGGGTTTCAGTTAGCGGTTTTAGCGAAACGTTGAACACGCCAAAACCAACAGACTATTATAACTGGTCATTTCATAGCTATTGGCGCCATCGCACAGACCTGGCTGGTATACGATGTTATACTCTCCCCTGAGTCGCTCTGCTGACCCATCGCGCCAAAAACCAAAGTGAGCAATCTGCTGTTTATCATTTCGCACTCCCGGATATTTTTAATACCTGATGCCAGAAAATTCTCCAGATAGCACGTTTTTAACTGATGAAATAATAGATTATTACCGCAACCGTTACTGCTCCCGGTATCAATCACAATAATATCGTCGGGAGTACACACGACCAGCGATGTATAGATAAAGAAATCAGATGGCGGCTCTCATCAGGAACCGCTGACCGGAGATGGTCTGGGTATATATTCGCTGCCGGAATGTGAATTTCATCTTCCGGGACTAAAAAGTAACACCGTCGTCTATCCGGTGATATTCATTACATAGTTGATTTATCAGAGTGACGTTCACTCGGCTTCTGACTGGAATAACGCTCAAATTAATTATCATGATGAAGGAAATCATCGAAAATGATTTCCGTCGGATAAATTTGAATCTACTGACGGTATTTCTGGTGTTATACCGGGAAACCAGCATCACCCGTACCGCAGAGATCCTGCATCCGGGGCAGCCCACCATCAGCGGGGCGCTGAAGCGACTGCGCAAGATATTCAACGGCTATACCAACGCCAACCCGGAAAGTGGCCCCCATGAAGCAACTGATGCACAGCTTTATGGCCATTAAACGACATGTACGTTCGGAAGAAAGTGGCGGGCATACTCGCATGGCTGGCAGGCCCGGAAGCTTCGTTGGTGACGGACGCAATACACACCATAGACGGCGCGTTTGGCGCATAATCGCATGATGGGGTTTCAGCCAGGAAGATGGTCAGCAGGAGAAACTGACGCTGTAAGCCGCGCCAGCCCCGGGTTTAGCGATGGTCACCTGACATCGGCAGGCAACCGGTCCGCGTCAGTGCTTAATAATGTACATCGTTCGGCTATAAGCCACATCCTCCGGGTTTTCGATCGGATATCCCTTCAACCATGGTTTGATCAACCGTCCGTTAGTGTACTGGTACACAGGGGCGATCGGCGCCTGCTGCGCAAGGATTTTCTCCGCCTCATTGTAATCTTTATTGCGCGCTTTATTGCTGGTCTCCTGGCTGGCCTGCTGGAGCAGCTTGTCATAGGCCGGATCGCTGAAACGTGAAATATTACCGCTGTGGCTGGACGTCAGCAGTGACAGAAACGTTGATGGCTCATTGTAGTCGCCCACCCATGAGGCGCGGATCACATCAAAGTTTCCACTATTGCGGCTGTCAATATAGGTTTTCCACTCCTGGTTTTGCAGTTTAACCTCCGCCCCCAGGTTCTGACGCCACATCGAAGCAACGGCAATCGCGATTTTCTGGTGATTCTCTGAGGTATTGTACAGCAGCGTGAGCTTAAGCGGCTTCTGCGGGCCATACCCGGCAGCCGCCAGCAGCGTCTTCGCCTGAGCGTTGCGCTCTTGCTGGGTCATATCCTCAAACAGCGACGGTTCCGGCGTAAAGCCGGCAGTCACGTCCGGAGTGAAGCGCCAGGCGGGTTTTTCGCCGGTTCCCAGCACTTTCTCCGCCATCAGCACTCTATCAATAGTCAGGCTCAGCGCCAGTCGCACCCGCTGATCGGCTGTCGGACCCTTTTGGGTATTAAACGCATAATAATAAGTGCCCAGTTGTGGCGGCGTGTAAACCTGGTCGGGGATATCCTTCAGCAATTTCTGATAGAGGTTCTTGGGGAAAGATTCGGTAATATCCAGATCACCCGCCAGATAACGCTTGGTGGCGGCGGATTCCTGATTAATCGGCAGGAAAGTGACCCGGCTGAGCACTGTTTTAGCGCTATCCCAGTAATGTTTATTGGGCTCCAGCACCAGCTTTTCATTCACCACTCTCTCACGCAGTACAAAAGCGCCGTTGCCTACCAGATGGCCGGGCTTCGTCCATTCGGCGCCGGATTCCGCTATCGCCGTTTCCGGCACCGGATACAGCGCGAAGTTGGCCGCCAGGCTCGGGAACCAGGGAACCGGCCTGTCCAGTTGAACGCGCAGTGTGGTGTCATTCACCGCCGTCACGCCGAGCTTATCCACCGGCAATTTACCATCAATTATGTCCTGGGCATTGTTAATCCCCGCCAGCGCGGCAAACCAGGAGAATGAGGAACTGACCTGTGGATCCACCAGCCGCCGCCAGCTATAAACAAAATCATGAGCGGTCACCGACGAACCGTCCGACCAGCGCGCATTATCACGCAGAGTAAAGGTCCAGTTACGATTATCATTGCTCTGCCACTTTGTCGCGACGCCGGGCACCAGTTCGCCTTTCTCATTCTGGTTTACCAGCCCCTCAAACAGATCGCGAATGACCTGAATTTCCGGCAGACCGACAGCTTTGGCCGGATCGAGCGATGCGGGCTCATCTTTAAGATGGCGAACCAGTTCCTGACGATCCGACAGCAGCGTTCCGGGCGGCACGTCCGCCGCATGTACGAATGCCGGGGTCGCGCTGCCCAACAGGAGCGCCAGACAGGTATAAAGAACGCTTTTTCTCATGGACTATCCTGAATATGATTGTTCATCAATAAGTTGCCGCCTGCTCCGGGGCCAAATGCCTGGCGCACCCGACATGTTTTATTCGTTATCTGTTGTATATCGCGCTCAGCTCAGACAAGCCCGACAAATATATCACGATTCCCGGCCTGCACCGCCGACATCCGTAGCACAATATCCGCATGCAATCTGCTGTCCGGGCTGCTTTAATGAAGCATTCTTGCCGACATTTAAGGTGCGCCATGGTCCCTTTCCGCCCCCGAACGCAGCGCGGCCCGCTTCCGGTTCATCCACAACAATATGGTCAATCAGCGCTGGGGGCCCCACTGCTCTGGTTTCCCGCTCCCGTGGAGGAACCGGGCAGCGGGTTGATTATTGCCGGCACCCATGGTGACGAAAATGCCGCGATGGTGGCGCTGTCCTGCGCCTTGCGCACTCTGTTGCCAGAATATCGCCGCCATCACGTGGTGATCGCCGTCAATCCGGATGGTTGCCAGTTGGGGCTACGCGCCAATGCTCATGGCGTCGACCTGAACCGCAACTTTCCCAGCGCCAACTGGCAGGCCGGCGAAACCGTCTACCGCTGGACCAGCTACGCCAGCGAGCGCGATGTGCTGCTCTCTACCGGCCATGCGCCGGGTTCTGAGCCGGAGACGCGCGCCCTGTGCCACCTGATTCATCAACTCGACCCGGCCTGGGTGGTGTCATTTCACGACCCGTTGGCCTGTATTGAAGATCCGCACAGTAGCGCGCTGGGAAAATGGATGGCAAACGCCTTTCATCTGCCGCTGGTGACCAGCGTGGGATACGCGACGCCCGGCTCTTTTGGTAGCTGGTGTGGCGAGATCGGTTTACCCTGCATCACCGCAGAGCTTCCGCCGATCTCCGCCGATGAAGCCATGGAGCGCTACCTGGAGCCAATGCTGCAACTGCTGTGCTGGCATCAGTCCGGGTAGAGCCGCCCAATGTCGAATCGTAGTCCCGGCTCCACGTCAACCGCCAGCCAGGTGGGGCCATCGAGATCGGCATACAACACTTCGCCGGCCAACGGCAGGGCTGCCGCAATCGCCCGCGAGGTACACAGCATACAGCCGAGCATCAGGCCAAACCCCTGCTCGCGGGCGGCCTGGGCCAGCGCCAGCGCTTCTGTCAGACCACCGGTCTTATCCAGCTTGAGGTTAACCATCTCATAGCGTCCGGTCAGCCCTTTGAGACTGCTGCGGGTATGGCAGCTTTCGTCCGCGCAGACCGGAAGCGGGTGAATAAAATTTTCCAGCGCCGCATCATCGCTGGCGGGTAGCGGCTGCTCAAGCATGGCGACACCAAGATCGGCCAGGAGCTGGCAGCGCGCCGCCAGCCCTTCCCCGTGCCAGGATTCGTTGGCATCGACAATCAACGTGGCCTCCGGCACCGCGCTGCGAATGGCCACCAACCGTTCGGCGATCAGGCGATCGTCGAGTTTAATTTTCAGCAAGCGGGCGCCCTTCTCCCATAACACCTGCGCCATACGCGCCATTTCCTGCGGCTCGCCGATCGTCACCGTTTGCGCCGTGACGACACTTTCCGGCAACCGCGCTTCCAGCAGTTCGTGCACGCTCATTCCCTGACGTCGTGCCTCATAATCCCACAGGGCGCAGTCCACAGCGTTGCGCGCTGCACCGGCGGGAAGCAGTTGCTGAACCTCCTGACGCGTGGCGCCTTTTTCCAGTTGCGGCAGCACGCTGGCTATCTGAGCGAGGACGGAATCCACGCTTTCGCCATAGCGCGGGTAAGGCGTACATTCCCCCGTCCCCCTGACCCCCTCCTGTTCAATTTCCACCACCACGACCCGCGCTTCACTGCGGCTACCGCGCGAAATGACAAATGGCGAATGCAGCGGCCATGATTCCGGATAGACTCTGACTGTTCTCATGGTAACTCCTGATGATCGGCCTGCGGTCAGTATACGTCAGCACAGCGGATGTGCCGGCGGTCCCCGGGGATATCTCTGCGCGCAACATTTTAGCGATCAATAAAAAGTAAAGTGATAACAATATATTAAAGACAGACACTTTTTTATATCCAGGCGCTTCATGATGGCATAGACTAGGGACGTGCGTTAACTATATGTAAACAGGAAGATAACCATGTCACAAACCGTTCATTTTCAGGGTAACCCTGTCTCCGTCGCCGGCCAGTTCCCGAAAACCGCCAGCCAGGCGCAGCCGTTTACCCTGGTCGCGAAAGACCTTTCCGACGTGTCGCTGACTCAATTTGCCGGGAAACGTAAAGTACTGAACATTTTCCCGAGCATTGATACCGGCGTCTGCGCCGCTTCTGTTCGTAAGTTCAACCAACTGGCGTCAGAACTGGAGAACACGGCTGTACTGTGCATCTCCGCGGACCTGCCTTTCGCCCAGTCACGCTTCTGCGGCGCTGAAGGCCTGAGCAATGTGACCACCCTGTCCACTCTGCGCAGTCCGTCCTTCCTGCAGGATTATGGCGTTGCCATTGCCGACGGGGCGCTGAAGGGCCTGGCGGCTCGCGCGGTGCTGGTTCTGAATGAGAAAGATGAAGTCATCTACGGCCAACTGGTGAATGAAATCACTCAGGAGCCTGATTATGACGCTGCGCTGGCGGCGCTGAAAGGGTAACAAAGCGCGTTACTCGCTGACTGGCCCCCGTCCGGGGGCCTGAATATCCTGCCGTGTTACTTCCCTGTCTCCGTGGTATTACGACTCTTCCGATTTGCGGTGGCTAAGCCCGTACTCGCGCAATTTATTAGCAATCGCGGTATGTGATACCCCAAGGCGTTTCGCCAGTTTGCGGGTACTGGGATAAGAGCGGTAAAGATGGGTCAGAACCGAACGTTCAAAGCGCCGGGTAATATCGTCCAGCGAGCCTTCCATCGTCTCTTCTCCGGGCGGTAGCGCTGCCGCGTCAAAATCAGGCAACAAAATGTCCTGCGGCCGTAGCTCATAACCTTCGTGCTGGGCCAGCGCCCGGTAAAGCGCATTTTTTAACTGCCGGACATTTCCCGGCCAGGCATAGCGAGTCAGCATCGCATTGAGATCGGTGGCAAGCTTCGGGCGAGGAACCCCCTGCTCATCAGCGAAGCGGGCAATAAACATTTCCGTCAGCGGCATAATATCCTGCGGACGATCGCGCAGCGGCGGCAGGTTCAGGGTCAGTACGTTGAGGCGATAATAGAGATCTTCGCGGAACAGTCCCTTCTGCACCAGCTCCACCAGATTTTTCTGGGTGGCGCAGATAACCCGCACATCCACATGCACCTCATGCTCTTCGCCTACCCGGCGGAATGTACCGTCATTGAGGAAGCGCAGCAGTTTGGCCTGCATGCGCGGCGACATCTCGCCAATTTCATCCAGTAACACAGAGCCGCCATTGGCCTGTTCGAAGAAGCCCTTTTTCCCCTCCTGAGCATTCGCCCAGGCGCCGGGGGCGTGGCCGAACAGTTCGCTCTCCACCGCGTCTTCCGGAATCGAGGCGCAGTTAAGGGCCAGATAAGGTTTCTGAGCCCGCGGACTTGCCAGGTGGCAGGCATGCGCCAGCAGATCTTTACCCGTACCGGTATCGCCGACGATCAACAGCGGCGCATTGAGCATTGCCAGTTTGCGCGCCTGCTCCACCACATGACGCATTGCCGGACTGACGGCAACAATCTGGCTGAAGGCCGATACATCCTGGGCGGAAATATTCTGCAGCTGGCGCCCCATTCTCACCGTCGAACGCAGCATCACCACAGCGCCGGCCAGTACCGGTTTACCGGCTTCTCCTTCCAGATGTACCGGTGTGATTTCCATCAGAAAATTTTGATTATTAATGACTACATGTTCGGTGTGGGAGGCTTGCGGCTCGCTTTCCAGCCAGCGCAGAAAATTGAAATCACCGATCAGGCTACCGGCATTATGATTGCGCAACCGCTCTTCACTGGCGCCAAACAGCAGGCAACTTGCCGGGTTAGCCAGCTCCAGTTTGCTCTTCATGTCGAGGGAAAAAACCGGCTCCGGCAGCGCTTCCAGCAGCGCGCTCAGGGCGCGATGCTCCCGCTCTGACGGCATCCACGGAACGGTCCGGACATCGGTGACGCCAGGAATACGACGGATTTCCGCCATCAGATTGCTGAAAGCGCTAAAATCCAGCGAGGCAAAATTGAGGTAAATTCGCCCGACAGGGTCTATCTCAATGCCCCGCAGGTCAATACTGCGTAGAACCAGTAGATCGAGGAGTTCACGGGTGAGACCAAGACGATCCTGACAAAAAACTTCGAGACGCATGAGAAACCTTCACTTACCGGGAAGCTATTCACAGGCAGGCATCATACCCCAGTTACCGCGCGGCAAGAAGCGATCTGTCAACATTCATTGACAGTGCGGCGGAAAAATGGACACGCCGCACGCCGGGACTAGGATGCGGCTTTGTTTTTGCTCTTCTGCAGGGTCTCTTTGAGCTGGCCGACTAACTGGCGGCGGAAATCCCCCAGGCGTGGTTTATCGTCCTCCAGCCACGGTAGCGGCCGGCATAACTCCATGGCTTTAATCCCCAGACGCGCGGTCAGCAAACCGGCGCCGAGCCCCTGCGCCGCCCGGGCTGAAACCCGCGCCGCCAGATCCTGGGACATCCAGTCCATGCCGATTTCACGCACCAGTTCGCTGGCGCCGGCAAAGGCAATGTTGACCAGTACCAGTCGGAACAAACGGATGCGGCTGTAATAACCCAGCTCAATACCATACAACGTGGCGATACGGTTGATCAGGCGTAAATTGCGCCAGGCGATAAACGCCATATCAACCAGCGCCAGCGGGCTGACAGCAATCATCAGGGTGGATTCCGCCGCGGAACGGTTGATCTCCCGACGCGCCTGGTTGTCCATTACCGGCTGCACGATACGCGCATACAGCGCCACCACTTCACGATCGTTTTGAGTTTCGTGGATTGCCGCATGCCAGCGTTGTAGCGCCGGATGCCCGTTATCCAGCCCCGCCTGGCGGGCAAGCTTTTCACAAAATGCCCGCGCCTGGCCAATACCGTGGCTGTGCAACAAATCCAGGGCTTCGTCACGCTCGGAAGCACGCTGACGCAGGCGCCACAGCCGACGCCATTCGCCGGCCACCGAACCGACGCCCGCCGCCACAATCAGCCCGCCGGCCACACAGCCGCCCAGGGCAATCCAGTCCTGAGTCACCCAGGCCTGATGGGCCCACTGAACGCCCTGAGCGACCACGCTGATACCGAACAACCCCAGCCCGGCGCCGACCATGCGCCGCCACAGGCTGCGTTTCGGGCGCAGCGCCTGCTCAACGGCCACTTCAGCCACGCCGTCCTGAGACTCTTCGCTTTCAACCACCGGCATAAACGCCGTCTCGCGCTGTTCGTCGAACGCCTGCGCCGCCCGGTAGTGTTCCTCGTGCTCCGCCTCCAGAGGCTGGGCAAAATCAATGCGCGGTTTCAGCGGTTCATTCATCGCAGTTTATCTCCCATTAAAAACTCCAGCGCCGCATCCATCCGGATATGCGGTAACGGGCGATCGACATCCATCACCCGCGGCCTGAAGGCCTCAAACTGAAAACCCTGGCTTTCCCAGAACGCGCTGCCCGGCAACCGCGGCGGCACCTCGCCCGGGTATACGGTAATCGGCTGATTGTCGCTCAGGCGGTGGCCGCGCAGAGCGGGAATTTTTTCACCATTCACATCCACCAACCCGCTCTCTGTCGCCTGTACCGACGCCAGCCCCATACAATCCATATCGATCCCTTCAAACGCCGCATTTTGCCAGGCGTCCTGAATAAGCTGCTGCAACAGCGACACCAGGTTGGCGTGCTGATCGGCAGTGATGTGATCCGCTTTAGTGGCGGCAAACAAGAGCTTATCAATAACCGGGGAGAACAGACGCCGGAACAACGTGCGCTGGCCGTAATGAAAACTCTGCATCAGCTGAGTCAGCGCCAGACGCATATCGTTAAATGCCTGTGGGCCGCTATTCAGCGGCTGCAGGCAGTCCACCAGCACAATCTGGCGGTCGAATCGTAAAAAATGGTCTTTATAGAATCCTTTGACTACTTTGTCGCAATAGTAGTCATAACGCGCCCGCAGCATACCGATATTCGAGTTTTTATCCGCCTGGGCAAGGCGTGATTCGCCGACTTCATCGACCTCCGGCCACGGAAAAAATTGCAATGCTGGCGCGCCGGCCAGATCGCCCGGTAATACAAAACGGCCCGGTTGAATAAAATGCAGCCCTTCACGCTTACAGCGCAGTAGATAATCGGTCCATGCCTCGGCAATTTCGGCAAGACGGTTTTCATCCGCCGGCGCCAGCGGATCCAGCCCGGCGCACAGGCTGCGCCACTGCGCTGCCCACTCGCCGCGCATACCGTGCAGCAGCCCGGTCATCTGCCGTGACCAGGTGAGGTAATTTTGCGCCAGCATCGGTAAATCGAGCAGCCATTCGCCCGGGTAATCGACAATTTCCAGGTAGAGCGTGGAGGTCTCGCGGAAGTGCCGCATCAGGGAATCCGACGAACGGTAGCGCAGCGCGAGGCGAATTTCGCTTACCCCGCGGGTCGGCGTCGGCCAGGCCGGCGGATCGCCGTACAGTTGCGCCATACCTTCATCATAAGTGAAACGGGGGATCCCCAGATCGCGCTGGGGAATTCGCTTCACCCCCAGCAGACGTTCTTCGCGCACCGCATTCAGCAACGGCAAACGCGCGCCGCTATGTACCGATAATAACTGATTCACCATGGCGGTGATAAATGCCGTCTTGCCGCTGCGGCTCAGGCCAGTCACCGCAATGCGCAAATGACGATCGACGCCCCGGTTCACCAGGGCCTGTAGTTCAGTTTTGATTCGCTTCATAACCGTCCTGTGTCAGCGCTTATCTTAATCCTGCCTGCGGCTATTATAGAGGGATGTGCGGCACAAAGGGAAAGCGCCAGGCTCTGCGCCCGGCGCGTTACTGAAAGCGGCGCGACAGACGGCGCGCCAGTCGCGATAAGATGGGTTCCAGCGCCACGGCCAGCGCCCATTTCACTGGCCGACGCGCTACCGATTTTACCGCCCATCCGGCAACGCCTGCCGGACCATAGCGCAGGGCGGCAATGATTAACAACCTCCCGGCCATCGCCGCCGCCGGTTTTGCCTTGCGCGCGGTACGAATAAAGCGGTTTTCAACAACCATGCCGACTCCTTAACTGACCGTATTCAAAGTTGGCGAAAGCGGCTACGCAGCGTGAAAGTATCCGACGTGATATAGCGCTCCATCGAACGCAATCGGGACTCGCTGGCCGCCAGGATATCATCTACCGCCTCCAGACGCTGGCGCGTGTTGGGCTGAGCGGATGCATTCATCTCCGCATCCGGCATCGGGTCCAGCGCAAACGTCAGCACGATATAGGCGACGATAGTGAAGAAAAACAGTCCGAAAAACAGCGACAGTATCACGATCAGACGCACCAGTTTTACCGGTACATCCAGATAGTCGGCAATACCGGCGCATACCCCTTTCAGCATCCCCTTCTGAGGAATACGCCACAGCTTCCGGTTACCCAGTCTTCCTGTCATTAATGGTTCCTCCAGTTGGGATGTTCCGCATCAAGGATCTGCTCCAGCGTGGCAATACGCTCGCGCATACGCTGGGCTTCTTCCGTGAGTTGCTGTAAACGCTGCTGGTCTGATGCCGACAGTTGCGACCCGCGATCCGCCCGATTGCTGTAATGCAGCCACAACCAGATGGGGGCGACGAACAGCATAAAAATGGATAGCGGAATAGCCAGAAAAATCGCGCTCATGTACTTGTGTACTCCTTACAGTGAAAGCAGCGGCGCCAGCCGCGCCGCCAGATCGTTACTCGCCGTCGCGCTGCATTTTGGCCTTCAGCGCCGCCAGTTGCTCGCTGATCTCATCATCAGCTTTCAGCTCGGCGAACTGCTGGTCGAGGCCTGGTTTTTTACCAAAGCGCTGACTTTCAGCTTCAGCTTCCATATGGTCGATACGGCGCTCAAATGATTCAAAACGCGCCATGGCTTCATCCAGTTTACCGCTGTCCAGCTGGCGGCGCACATCGCGGGATGAAGACGCGGCCTGGTGGCGCAGAGTCAGCGCCTGCTGGCGAGCGCGGGTTTCAGTCAGCTTGTTTTCCAGTTCGCCAATCTCTCTGCGCATCCGCTCCAGGGTTTCGTCCAGCGTCGCGGCTTCGTTTTCCAGAGAAGCGATCAGGGTGGTCAGCTTCTGTTTTTCGATCAGCGCTGAACGTGCCAGATCTTCTTTATCTTTACGCAGCGCCAGCTCCGCTTTTTCCTGCCATTCGGCCTGCTGGGCCAGAGCCTGCTCAATGCGGCGCGTCAGCTGTTTCTTTTCCGCCAGCGCGCGGGCGGAGGTGGAGCGAACTTCCACCAGCGTATCTTCCATCTCCTGAATCATCAGGCGCACCAGCTTTTGCGGATCCTCCGCTTTCTCCAGCAGTGCATTGATGTTGGCGTTTACGATATCGGCAAAGCGAGAAAAAATACCCATAATGTCATCCTCAATTAAACTCATCGCGGGGCTATCCCCCTTGCAGGTTCTTTAATACAAATTGCGTGCCAATTTTTTAATTAATTGAATAAAAAGGGATTGTTTAATTTTACCTCACCGCCATTTACAGGTAGAGTGGTGATTATCACTATCTTCTGGTTATTTTCATCATGATGGAATACAAAGATAATTTACTGGGCGAAGATAACGCCTTTCTGGAAGTCATCGAGCAGGTTTCCCGCCTTGCACCGCTCAATAAACCGGTGCTGGTTATCGGCGAACGCGGCACCGGCAAGGAGTTAATTGCCAACCGCTTGCACTTTCTCTCCCGCCGCTGGCAGGGGCCTTTCATCTCGCTGAACTGCGCGGCGCTCAATGAAAACCTGCTGGATTCAGAGCTTTTCGGCCATGAGGCAGGCGCCTTTACCGGCGCTCAGAAACGCCATCCCGGGCGCTTCGAGCGCGCCGACGGCGGTACGCTGTTCCTGGATGAACTGGCGACCGCCAGTACCCTGGTGCAGGAAAAGCTGCTGCGGGTTATTGAATATGGCGAACTGGAGCGGGTTGGCGGTAGTCAGGCGCTACAGGTCAATGTCCGCCTGGTCTGCGCCACTAACGCCAATTTGCCGGCGCTGGCGGAAGAAGGTAAATTCCGCGCTGACCTGCTCGACAGGCTGGCATTTGATGTCGTGCAACTCCCGCCGCTGCGCGAACGGCGCAACGACATTTTACTGCTGGCGGAGCAATTCGCCATTCAGATGTGCCGGGAGCTGGGTCTCCCGCTATTTCCCGGCTTCAGCGCCAGCGCCCGCGACGCGCTGTTGAGCTATGGCTGGCCGGGTAATATTCGCGAACTCAAGAATGTAGTGGAACGTTCAATATACCGCCACGGTACCGATGAGCGCGAGATTGATAACATTATTATCGATCCGTTTCGCCGCGCCCCGCTGCCCGCTGCCGGGCGTGCCGACGCTGGCGCGCCGCCGGGCGCGCTACCGGCCCTGCCGCTGGATTTGCGCCAGTGGCAACATAATCGCGAGCGGGATTTGCTGGAAGCCGCATTATCCCAGGCACGCTATAACCAGAAGCGCGCCGCGGAACTACTGGGACTGACCTATCACCAGATGCGCGCTATGCTGAAAAAACATGCGCTGGCGATTCACGATGCCTGATCCGCATTCTGTCGATAGCCAGCCACGCTGCGGTCGATAAAACAGCCAAACGTTGTCCGCCGCGTTGGGAACCAGGACAGAGTGCGATACACTCTGTGTATTGCAAAAGAAAAGCCAATAACTTATGCGCAACCTTTTTTATTCCCTGCTTTTGACCCTCGGGGGGCTGCACGGGCTGGCTCAGGCCGCCGCTGCGCCGGAAAAACCCCGGGATATCCGTCAGAGCGGCTTTGTTTATTGCGTCAACGGTCAGGTCAACACCTTCAACCCGCAAATGGCCAGCGGCGGCCTGGTTGTCGATACCCTCGCCGCCCAGTTGTATGATCGGTTACTGGATGTAGACCCTTATACCTATCGTCTGAACCCGGAACTGGCGCAAAGCTGGGAAGTCCTTGATAACGGCGCCACCTATCGCTTCCGGCTGCGCAGGGACGTTCAGTTTCAGTCCACCCGCTGGTTCAAACCTTCTCGCCCGCTGAATGCCGACGATGTCGTATTCAGTTTTCAGCGTATTTTCAATCGTGACGATCCCTGGCATGAGGTTAACGGCGGCAACTACCCCTATTTTGATAGCCTGCAGTTTGCTGATGCCGTAAAAGATGTGCGTAAGCTGGATAATCACACTGTCGAATTTCGCCTCAATAAGCCAGATGCCTCATTTCTCTGGCACCTGGCCACTCACTATGCGTCAGTGATGTCGGAGGAATATGCCAACCAGTTGACCCGCCAGGGGCGCCAGGAGCTGCTGGACCGCAATCCGGTCGGCACCGGCCCTTTCCAGCTTAGCGAATACCGCGCCGGGCAATATGTCCGCCTGGCGCGCCATCCTGGTTACTGGCGCGGCGTGCCGCATATGCCGCAGGTGGTGATCGACCTCGGTTCCGGAGGCACCGGCAGGCTGTCCAAACTGCTTACCGGCGAATGCGATGTGCTGGCCTGGCCCGCCGCCAGCCAGTTAACCATTCTGCGTGACGATCCACGCCTGCGTCTGTCACTGCGGCCCGGCATGAATATCGCCTATCTGGCGTTCAACACCAATAAAGCGCCGCTGGATAATCCGGCGGTGCGCCATGCGCTGGCGCTGGCTATCAACAACCAGCGGCTGATGCAGTCCATCTATTACGGCACCGCCGAGACTGCGGCGTCTATTCTGCCGCGCGCATCCTGGGCTTATGATAATGATGCCAAAGTGACGGAATATGACCCGCCGCGCGCCCGGGAACAACTTAAGGCGCTGGGGATTGAAAACCTGACCCTGCGCCTGTGGGTGCCTACCGCCTCGCAGCCCTGGAACCCCAGTCCGCTAAAAACCGCCGAGCTAATCCAGGCGGATATGGCGCAGATTGGTGTGAAAGTGCTCATCATGCCCGTTGAAGGCCGCTTTCAGGAAGCGCGTCTGATGGAGATGAATCACGACCTGACCCTCACCGGTTGGGCCACCGACAGTAACGATCCGGACAGTTTCTTCCGTCCGCTGCTCAGTTGCGCCGCTATCAACTCGCAGACCAACTATGCCCACTGGTGCAACGAACAGTTTGACGATCTGCTGCAAAAAGCGCTGCGCTCCCAGCAACTGTCCGCCAGGATTGACGCTTACGATCGAGCCCAACAGGTACTGGCCGCCGAGCTACCGGTATTACCGCTGGCCTCTTCCCTGCGCCTGTTGGCCTACCGCTATGATATTAAAGGCCTGGTTTTCAGTCCGTTCGGGAATGCTTCTTTTGCCGGCGTGTCGCGGGAAGACGATGAGGTGAAAAAACCATGATTATTTTTACCCTGCGCCGCCTGCTGCTATTGCTGATCACCCTGGTTTTTCTGGGCTTTGTCGGTTTCAGCCTGAGTTATTTCACGCCCCATGCGCCGCTGCAGGGCGCGTCGTTCTGGAACGCGCTGGTATTCTGGTTCGAGGGCGTCCTGCGCTGGGACTTCGGCGTCTCCAGCATCAACGGTCAGCCAATCAGCCAGCAGTTACGCGAAGTGTTTCCCGCCACTATGGAGCTGTGTATTCTCTCTTTTGGACTGGCATTAATTATCGGTATCCCGGTGGGTATGCTGGCCGGAATTATGCGCAATAAATGGCAGGATCAGGTGATCAGCACCCTGTCGCTGATCGGTTTTTCAATTCCGGTCTTCTGGCTGGCGCTGCTGCTGACCCTGTTTTTCTCCCTGACGCTCGGCTGGCTGCCGGTTTCCGGGCGTTTTGACCTGCTGTACGAGGTAAAGCCGGTCACGGGTTTTGCGCTCATCGACGCCTGGCTGTCTGACTCGCCATACCGCCATGAGATGATCCTCAGCGCGGTGCGCCATATGGTGTTGCCGGTACTGGCGCTGGCCGTGGCCCCCACGACCGAAGTCATTCGCCTGATGCGCCTGTCCACCATTGACGTCTTCGATCAAAACTATATCAAGGCTGCCGCAACCCGCGGGCTGTCGCGCTTCACCGTCCTGCATCGCCATGTCCTGCATAACGCTCTGCCGCCGGTTATCCCGCGCCTGGGTCTGCAGTTTTCTACGATGCTGACGCTGGCGATGATCACTGAAATGGTCTTTAGCTGGCCGGGACTGGGGCGCTGGATGATCCACGCTATCCGCCAGCAGGATTATGCCGCCATTTCCGCTGGCGTGATGGTTATCGGCTCACTGGTTATCTGCGTCAACGTGCTCTCCGACATCATGGGCGCGTTGGCGAATCCGTTAAAACATAAGGAATGGTATGCCTTACGATAGCGTCTACAGCGAAAAGCGTCCGCCCGGTACGCTGCGCACCACATGGCGCAAGTTCTACGGCGACACCTCCGCGATGATCGGCCTGTATGGCTGCGGCGCGCTGGTTATCTTATGCCTGTTTGGCGGCCTGTTGTCCCCCTACGGAATTGACCAGCAATTCCTCGGTTATCAACTGTTACCGCCGTCCTGGTCCCGCTATGGCGATGTGTCGTTTTTCCTCGGCACCGACGATCTCGGGCGCGACGTGCTCAGCCGTTTGTTGAGCGGCGCGGCGCCGACCGTCGGCGGCGCGTTCATTGTGACATTGGGTGCTACGGTATTTGGCCTGATTCTCGGGGTTATCGCCGGCGCCAGCCACGGGTTGCGCTCGGCGGTGCTGAACCATATTCTCGATACCCTGCTGTCGATTCCTTCCCTGCTGCTGGCAATTATTGTCGTCGCCTTCGCTGGCCCCAGCCTGGCGCACGCGATGTTCGCCGTCTGGCTGGCGCTGCTGCCGCGCCTGGTGCGCTCGGTGTATACCATGGTCCACGATGAACTGGAAAAAGAGTACGTGGTAGCCGCCCGGCTTGACGGCGCTTCAACCCTGAATATCCTGTGGTTCGCGGTGCTGCCCAACACCACCTCCGTGCTGGTCACCGAGATCACCCGCGCCCTGTCAATGGCTATCCTTGATATCGCCGCGCTGGGGTTTCTCGATCTCGGCGCTCAGTTACCTTCGCCGGAATGGGGCTCAATGCTCGGCGACGCGCTGGAGCTGATTTACGTCGCGCCGTGGACCGTCATGCTACCGGGAGTGGCTATTATGGTTAGCGTGTTGCTGGTTAACCTGCTCGGCGACGGGATCCGCCGCGCCATCGTGGCGGGGGTGGAATAATGCCGTTACTCGACATTCGTAATCTGACTATCGAGTTTATGACCGCCGAAGGCTGGGTGAAAGCCGTCGACCGGGTCAGTCTGACCCTGAATGAAGGCGAAATTCGCGGGCTGGTCGGCGAGTCCGGCTCCGGTAAAAGCCTGATAGCAAAGGCCATTTGCGGCGTGCGCAAAGATAACTGGCGCGTCACCGCGGACCGTATGCGTTTTGACGATATCGACATACTGCGCTTAACCGCCCGGGAGCGGCGCCGGTTAATGGGCCACAACGTCTCAATGATTTTCCAGGAGCCGCAGTCCTGTCTGGATCCTTCGGAAACCATTGGCCGCCAGTTAATGCAGAACATCCCACGCTGGACCTGGAAAGGCCGCTGGTGGCAGCGTTTCGGCTGGCGGCGTCGGCGGGCTATTGAGCTGCTGCATCGGGTAGGCATCAAAGATCATAAAGACACCATGCGCAGTTTTCCCTATGAGCTAACCGAAGGCGAATGCCAGAAAGTGATGATCGCCATCGCCCTGGCCAACCAACCGCGCCTGTTAATTGCCGATGAGCCGACCAACGCCATGGAGCCAACCACCCAGGCGCAGATTTTCCGGCTATTGAGCCGCCTGAACCAGAATAACAGCACCACAATTCTGCTGATCAGTCACGACCTGCAGATGCTCACCCAGTGGGCGGATCGTATTAACGTTATGTACTGCGGACAGACCGTGGAAACCGGCCCCAGCGAAGAGCTGATCGTCTCGCCGCATCACCCTTACACCCAGGCACTGATCAGGGCAATACCGGATTTTGGCAGCGCGATGCCGCACAAGAGCCGCTTAAACACGCTGCCTGGCGCTATTCCACTACTGGAGCAGTTACCTATAGGTTGCCGGCTTGGTCCACGCTGCCCGTATGCGCAGCGGAAATGTATTGAGACTCCCCGGCTGACTGGCGCAAAAAATCACCTGTATGCCTGCCACTTTCCGCTGAATATCGAGAGAGAGTAAATCATGGTGGAAACGCTGCTTGAGGTCCGCAATCTGAGCAAAACCTTTCGTTACCGGACCGGCTGGTTTCACCGCCAGACGCTGGAGGCGGTAAAACCGCTGAGTTTTACCTTGCGGGAGGGGCAAACGCTGGCCATCATTGGCGAGAATGGCTCCGGGAAATCAACGCTGGCCAAAATGCTCGCCGGGATGATAGAACCCACCACCGGGGAACTGGCGATAGACGATCATCCTCTGCATTTCGGGGATTATTCGTTTCGCAGCCAGCGCATCCGTATGATCTTTCAGGATCCCAGCACCTCCCTGAACCCACGCCAGCGGGTATCGCAAATCCTCGATTTCCCGCTGCGCCTCAATACCGAGCTGGACGCCGCGGCGCGTAAAACGCGCATCCTCGAAACCCTGCGCCTGGTCGGCCTGTTGCCGGATCACGCCAGTTATTACCCGCATATGCTGGCGCCGGGGCAAAAACAGCGTCTTGGACTGGCCCGGGCGCTGATTTTACGTCCCCAGGTGATCATTGCCGATGAAGCGCTGGCCTCGCTGGATATGTCGATGCGCTCGCAACTGGTCAATCTGATGCTGGAGCTCCAGGAAAAACAGGGAATTGCCTACATCTACGTTACCCAGCACATCGGTATGATGAAGCATATCAGCGATCAGGTGCTGGTGATGCACCAGGGGGAAGTGGTGGAGCGCGGCAGCACTGCGGATGTCCTCGCTTCACCGTTGCACGAGCTAACAAAGCGCCTGATCGCCGGCCATTTTGGCGAAGCCCTGACCGCCGACGCGTGGCGCAAAGACCGCTAACGCGAAAGCCACCAACTGGCTTTGTGACAATAGTCGCGAAGCCGAGAGATTGCTCCCTTTTCCCTCTTGATAACCATTCAGGAAGCGGATAACGTCATCTGGCACGGTGGAGAATAACCCTATAGCTCAACCGCTTGCAGCACCTCATTGCCGGACGGCAATACTGTCTGAATGATGAGGTGTATATATGCCTTGTTTTCTCCCGTCTCCGGGAGGCCTGACAACGCCAACACTCCAACACCCGTCAGGTAACACCAATAACATAAATGATGATAGCACTTTGGTGGCCCGGCGCTTAGCCGGGTTTTCTTCGTTTGCCGGCACTCTGGTCAGTCCTGCGATGACGGTTGAAAGCCTTTCCCTGCCGCCGGAAACCTTTTATTATCCCCAACCAGTCATGTCGTTTAATTCCGCGCCAGTCACTCGCGCCGGCGCGCGGCAAGCCGAAAAATAACGTGACACTCCCCTGGTCGGGTGGGATATAATTTTCAATTGGTTTTGAATGACTTCAAATTACGCTATGTCCGCCCGGCCCGCCTTGCTGAAAGGTAACATGCCAGGGCGTCTGCGCCTGGAATGACGGGCGTAAATCAGTACCAACTAATAAGGATTAAAGCTATGGGTTTTCTTACCGGTAAGCGCATTCTGGTAACTGGCGTTGCCAGCAACCGCTCCATCGCCTTCGGCATTGCGCAGGCGATGCGCCGCGAAGGCGCCGAGCTGGCATTCACCTATCAGACCGAAAAACTGAAAGGCCGCGTCGATGAGTTTGCCGCTGAGCTGGATTCCAGCATTATATTGCCGTGCGATGTTGCGGAAGATGCCAGTATTGAAAACATGTTTGCTGAACTGGCAAAAGTCTGGCCGAAATTTGACGGTTTCGTTCACTCCATTGGCTTCGCGCCTGGCGACCAACTGGACGGCGACTATGTTAATGCCGTGACTCGTGAAGGCTTCAAAATTGCCCACGATATCAGCTCCTATAGCTTTGTCGCCATGGCGAAAGCCTGTCGCGCGATGCTCAACCCGAACTCCGCGCTGCTGACGCTCTCCTACCTGGGCGCCGAGCGTGCAATCCCCAACTACAACGTAATGGGATTAGCCAAAGCCTCTCTGGAAGCCAACGTACGCTATATGGCCAATGCCATGGGTCCGGAAGGCGTACGCGTTAACGCCATCTCTGCCGGTCCGATCCGCACACTGGCGGCCTCTGGTATTAAAGATTTCCGTAAAATGCTGGCCCACTGCGAAGCGGTTACGCCGATTCGCCGTACCGTGACCATTGAGGATGTGGGTAACACAGCCGCTTTCCTGTGCTCCGATCTTTCCGCCGGTATCTGCGGCGAAGTCGTACACGTCGACGGCGGTTTCAATATCGCGGCGATGAACGAGCTGGAACTGAAATAATCTCCCCCTCCCCGGGGTATCTGGCCCCGGGGAATACCTTTCTTTGCTGCGTTATAGCTTTCCGATCTTTATTATCACCGCCCATTCTTTCACTTACGCCGCCCCATACGCCAGGATAGCTCTACTGTCCCGATCCGCTGAAACACGGGTCTTTTTTATGCCCGGAGAATGCCTATGGAACAACGCCGCGTTGCCGGTAAAGGCCACTGGTACCACGAAACCCAGTCCAGTCTTTGCCACGCAGAAGTCCTCCCGTTAGCTCCCGAAGCGGCTCTGGTTGAAGATCGCTTAATGCTGGATAGCGCATTTCCCGCGCCGCTTGCCTCGGCACATCGCCACTGGCTGGCCTGCGCCCGTTCGTTAGCCGAACAGTTTTTCCCGGCCCGGGTTACCACCGATCGCCTGCATACACTGAGCAGCTACGACCGCCTGAGTACCGCGTTAACCGTCGCTCAGGTTTATGGCGTTCAGCGGCTGTGTAATCATTATGCCGCCCGGCTGGCGCCGGAGCCCGGCCCTGATTCGTCCCGCGAAAGCAACCGGCGGCTGACGCAAATCACCCAGTACGCGCGTCAGCTTGCCAGTCAGCCAACCCTGATAACGCCGGGCGCAACGCAGCAACTGGTTGAGGTTGGGCTGTCCGATGAAGATATTGTCACATTTCACCAGATTATCGGTTTTATTGGCTTTCAGGCGCGGCTGGTGGCGGTTGCTCAGGCGCTCTCCGACCAGCCGGCCCGTTGGTTACCGGGTATGGAGACCCGGCAGGATGCATCGGCAGAATGCTTTGCCGCCCCCGTTCCACACTGGACGCCGACGCTGGAGAAACCCGCCCCCGGCTACCTCAGTGACGCGCAACTGGCGGCAATTCGCCAGACCGATGGCCATCCTCTGCTGAGTCCATTAAGCGACTTACTGGCGCTGAATGCGCCAGCGCTAACTCTGTTCGCCGATCTCCTGACCCAAAGTCAATTCAGTGCCCCTCATGGGACGCTGCATCAGACGGTAATGTTACTCACCAGCCGTATCAACGGCAGCGCCGATTGTTTTTACCAGTTGACCAGGGCATGGCCGGGAGACCCTGGGTTGCCGGAGGCGATGCGCAACGGCGAGCGCGCCCTGATGGCATGGTGCCACCACTCCCCCCGGGAACAGGCGCTGATACCAGCGCTACAGATATTTATTCGTACCCCCGATCGCTTCGGGCCGCCACAGTTAAAACCCTTTAGCGAACAGGGGATAGACGCCGACACGACGCTGTCATTACTGGCCTGTAGCGCGCTGACTGGCTGGATAAACCGATTGAAGAGCGGTCTGGGATATTGCGCATAACCTCCTCGCTGTCCGCCGCCGCCAGGCAAAGAGAGCTTGCTGCAACCGGCGGATTCGCGTAAAACTGTCAGCCGCTCTTAGGCCACGAAAACTCAACGATATGTTCCAGGATAATCCGCTGCTTGCGCAGCTTAAACAGCAATTACATTCCCAGACTCCCCGTGCTGAGGGGGTCGTTAAAGGCACCGAGAAAGGTTTTGGTTTTCTGGAGGTGGATGCCAATAAAAGCTATTTCATTCCCCCTCCGCAGATGAAGAAAGTGATGCACGGCGATAAGATCGTTGCCGTCATCCATAGCGAAAAAGATCGCGAGAGCGCAGAGCCCGAAGAGCTTGTTGAGCCGTTTCTTACCCGCTTTGTTGGCCGCGTACACAAAAAAGACGATCGCCTCTCCATTGTGCCGGACCATCCGCTACTGAAAGAGGCTATCCCCTGCCGCCCGGTTCGTAGCCTGACCCATGAATTTAACGATGGCGACTGGGCTGTGGCAGAGATGCGCCGCCATCCGCTGAAAGGCGATCGCGGCTTCTTTGCTGAATTAACTCAGTTTATTACCTTTGGCGACGATCATTTAGCACCCTGGTGGGTCACCCTGGCGCGCCACAATCTGGAGCGTGAAGCGCCGGACGGCGTGGCCACCGAGATGCTGGATGAGGGGCTGACGCGCGAAGATTTAACCGCCCTGGATTTCGTCACCATAGACAGCGCCAGCACCAAAGATATGGATGATGCGCTGTATGTTGAAGAAGCCGCAGACGGCAGCCTGCTGTTGACCGTGGCGATCGCCGATCCCACCGCCTGGATTGCTGAGGGCAGCAAACTGGACAATATTGCCCGGGTGCGCGCCTTTACCAACTACCTGCCCGGCTTCAACATCCCGATGCTGCCGCGCGAGCTGTCCGACGATCTGTGTTCTCTGCGTCCTCATGAGCAGCGTCCGGTTCTGGCCTGCCGCATGACCATCGCGCAGGATGGCAATATTAGCGACGAGATTCATTTCTTTACCGCGATCATTGAGTCCAAAGCCAAACTGGCTTATGACGACGTTTCCGACTGGCTGGAGCAGAAAGGCCAGTGGCAACCGGATAGCGAGCAAATCGCCCGCCAGATTCGCCTGCTGCAACGTGTCTGCCAGTTGCGCGGTGAATGGCGTCAGAAACATGCGCTGGTATTTAAAGACCGCCCGGACTATCGGTTTATTCTCGGCGACAAAGGTGAAGTCCTCGATATCATCGCCGAACCGCGGCGTATCGCAAACCGCATTGTCGAAGAGTCAATGATCGCCGCAAACGTCTGTGCGGCCCGGGTGTTGCGCGATAAACTCGGCTTTGGCATCTACAATGTCCACACCGGCTTCGATCCCGCCAACATCGAACAACTGGCTAATCTGCTGCAGACTCATGGCATGCACATTGACGCACAGGAAGTCCTGACCCTGCCTGGCTTCTGTAAACTGCGCCGCGAACTGGACGCCCAACCGACGGAGTTCCTCGACAGCCGGATTCGCCGCTTCCAGTCTTTTGCGGAAATCAGCACCGAACCCGGCGCCCATTTCGGCCTTGGCCTTGAGGCCTATGCCACCTGGACATCGCCCATCCGTAAATACGGCGACATGATTAACCACCGTTTACTGAAAGCGATTGTCAAATCTGCCGCCACCACCCGTCCGGCGGACGAGGTCACCGTGCAGATGGCGGAACGCCGCCGCCTGAACCGTATGGCGGAACGCGATGTCGGCGACTGGCTGTATGCCCGCTTCCTGAAGGACAAAGCCGGCACCGACACCCGCTTCGCGGCAGAGATTATTGATGTCAGCCGCGGCGGGATGCGCGTTCGCCTGGTGGATAACGGCGCCGTCGCGTTTATCCCGGCGCCGTTTATTCACGCGGTACGCGATGAGCTGGTCTGCAGCCAGGAAAATGGCACTGTGCAGATTAAAGGCGAAGTCCGTTACAAGGTCACAGACGTCATTGATGTCACCATTGCCGAAGTACGTATGGAAACCCGCAGCATCATTGCCCGTCCGGTTGAATAATCCTTTTCGACGGCGCATTACGCGCCGTCTTTTCTCACCCCCGCGCCACCGCCGATAGAATATTTGTTTATGTGCTAGTACCAATTTGTTGATCGGGAAGCGATATTCTCACGCAGCGGATAATTCTCTTTTAGCGGAATTTCTTGCATTATGTATTAACTGTACAACCTGAAAGGAAAAACGATGCCAACTCTGGACGCTCAGCAGCTCGCCAGCCGGATTGATACCGTCCTGGATATTCTGGTTGCCGGAGATTATCCCTCCGCCATTAATAATCTGGAAATTCTTAAATCCGAACTTCTGGCCCTTGCCGGCAATGATGCTACGGCTAATGGCAACGACCAGCAGAAATCGCCCTGGGAAATTTAGTCACTCCGGCGTTTTACCCGGTATCGTGCGGCGCAGGAATGCTAAATCCCATTTGCCCGCCGTCGCCTGGTAAAACGCCCTCGCAAAATGTTACTATTGGGCGCTGTAAATTGCGGATTAACCCGCAAGGCATTAATGATTACCGCCCAAAACGAGTCGATATGAATTCCAGACAACAAATAATTCTGCAGATGGTCATTGATCGGGGCCGCATGAGCGTGGTTGAACTCGCGAAACTGACCGGGGTCTCCGAAGTCACTATCCGACAGGATCTCAATCAACTCGAAAAACGCCATTTTCTGAAACGGACCCACGGTTATGCCGTACCGCTCGACAGTGACGACGTCGAAACGCGGATGATGAATAACTACGCCGTGAAGCGCCAGCTCGCTGAATTTGCTGCTTCGCTGGTTGATGATGACGAAACGGTATTTATTGAAAATGGCAGTTGTAACGCCCTGCTGGCGCGTACCCTCGCGGAGCAAAAGAATGTCACGCTCATCACCGTCAGCAGCTATATCGCCCATCAGTTAAAAGATACCCGGTGCGAAGTCATTCTGTTGGGGGGGATCTACCAGAAAAAGAGCGAAAGTATGGTCGGTCCGTTGACCCGCCAGTACATTCAGCAGGTCCATTTCAGCAAGGCGTTTATCGGTATTGATGGCTGGCAGCCGGAAACCGGATTTACCGGGCGTGATATGATGCGCACCGATGTCGCCAACGCCATTCTTGAAAAAGGCAGCCAGGCGATTGTCCTGACCGACAGCAGTAAGTTTGGCGCGATGCACCCCTACACGCTGGGGCCGGTCTCCGCTTTCAGCCGGGTGATTACCGATGACGGTCTGGAAGACAGCGCCCGCCGCACCCTCGAATCCCAGGGCGTGCAGGTTAATATCGTTCCGTCCTGGCCCCTCGCCTGAGGGGTTTATTCTTCAGAGTTTTCTCAGCATCCAATTCAGACTATTTACCTGTCACCCTTTTGCCAAGTATTTAAAATTATTAATAGCGATATAACAGGAAGTGACTATCACCTGCGTGATTTGATGTGTCTTATATCGTAGCGTCGTTTCACGGAATTTCACGAGAAGTAGCAGATAACCTTCTATACTTAACGAGAAATGTCTTTCTGTGAATCAATAATTCAGGAGAAAGTACTATGAAGATGAATAACAAAAAAATAGCGGCCGCGGTAATGGCTGTCATACTGGCAACATCGCTGAGCGCCTGTTCAAACTGGTCAAAACGCGACCGTAACACAGCTATCGGCGCTGGTGCCGGCGCCATCGGCGGCGCCGTACTGACCGATGGAAGTACCCTGGGTACCCTGGGTGGGGCCGCGGTCGGTGGTATCATCGGCCACCAGGTTGGAAAATAATATAACACGTTAAAAAACAGGTCTGACTACGGCAGTTCACCCAATAAAAGGCCATACCCGCATGTGGCCGCAGATTGTTAAAAAGCCCAAAAACACTGTTTTTGGGCTTTTTAATGGCGGGCAGAAAAATGTCGGTCGGCAATGAGGGCCTTCAGCCACGAGCAAAATTACCGACCGGTCAGCCACCAGCCAGTTTTACTTTCATTCCTTTGGCTTCCAGCAGCGTTTTCAACAATTCCCGCTTATCCCCCTGAATCTCAATCACGCCATCCTTGAGCGAACCACCGCAACCACATTTCTTCTTCAGTTCGGCTGCCAGCGCTACCAGCGCCGCATCATCCAGATCAATACCGGTAATCAGGCATACACCCTTACCTTTACGCCCGCTGGTCTGGCGCTGAATGCGCACAATGCCATCGCCTTTCGGGCGCTGAGGCTGTTCTTCTGCGGGCTTAATTCTGCCGCTGTCGGTGGAATAGACCAGACGGCTGTTATTATCGTTCATGATGCCTCCCGAAGTGAGGCGCGAATGTCGCGCAGCGTTTGCGCCGGATTGTCTGCCTGAGTGATCGGTCGGCCAATCACCATATAATCGACACCCGCGGCCTGCGCCTGCTGCGGCGTCATGATGCGGCGCTGATCGCCGGCGTCGGCCCCTGCCGGGCGAATCCCCGGGGTGACCAGTTTAAAATCCTGCCCAAGAGCGCTTTTAAAGCTCACCGCTTCCTGAGCGGAACAGACCACGCCATCCAGACCGCAGGACTGTGTCAATCGCGCCAGGCGCTCAGCGTACTCTGCCGGCGTGGCGCTAATACCCAACCCTTGCAGATCGCTGGCTTCCATACTGGTCAGCACCGTGACGGCAATCAGCAGCGGCGCATCACGGCCAAAACAGTCCAGCGCGGCCCGCGCCGCAGACATCATACGTGCCCCGCCGCTGGCATGGACGTTAACCATCCATACTCCCAGCTCCGCCGCTGCGGCAACCGCGCGGGCCGCGGTGTTCGGGATATCGTGAAATTTTAGGTCAAGAAAAACCTCAAAGCCGCGCTGCTGCAAATCACGAACCAACTGCGGGCCAAACAGAGTAAACATCTCTTTGCCGACTTTCAGGCGACAGTCGCGCGGGTCAATAAGATCCACAAAGGCCAGCGCCTTATCCCTGTTGTCATAATCCAGCGCAACAATAACCGGGGAATCAGTGACAGCGGTATGGCAATTCTCGGCAGGCTTCATGGCTCTTCCTTCTATACGGGTGGGACCTGGCGGCGCGTCAGGCAAACGGCAGGCATTCTACCTGCCTCCCGGAGAAATGAACAGGCGCAATCCTCCCCTGAGTGACCCGTCCGGCGTCGGGGCTAACGTTTTAATGTCAAAATTCATTAAGTATGTTGTAACTAAAATCAGTTTTTTTTAAAAATACCGCGATTATTGCCCATCCAACCCGCGGATCGGTTTAATCGTCGACCAGGCGCGGCACGACGGACAATGCCAGTACAGGGTGAAGGCCGTAAAACCACACTTCTGGCAGCGGTAGCGCGGTTTAGTTCGCATCTGTTCGCCAACCATATCCCGTAACGCCATCAGGCTGTCTTTCGCGCGCCCGGCCTCTGCTTCCTGCAGATGGTAATCGATCAGGCGATGGAATACCCGCATGGTCGGGTGACGCTGCAACTGCCGGGTCACATACACCTGCGCCGCCTCCTGGCCCTCACGTTTCTCAATGATTTCCGCCAGCATCAATTCCGCGGTAGCGCCGGCATTTTCTTCCACACAGCGCTGTAAAAACGCGGCCCATTCGTCAGGTTTGTTCAGTTGCTGGTAACAGCTGTGGAGCATTTCCAGGGTTTCACCGACCAGCTCACTATCCTGCTCAATGACCCGTTCGAGGGTTTCTTGCGCTCTGGCGAATTCGCCTTTCTCGATAAAGATACGCCCCATCATAATGGAGACGCGGGCGCTGTTGCGATCCGCCGCCGCCCCTTTCTTCAGTAGCGTCATCGCTTTATCAGGATCGTCATTGCCCATCGCCTGCAGCGCCAGTTCGCAGTAAAAATGGGCGATCTCGACGCGCTGTTTTTCTTTGCCGAGTTTGACCAGCTTTTCCGCTACGTCGATGGCTTTTTGCCAGTCACTGGTGGCCTGGTGAATTAACAACAATTGCTGCAACGCGCCGAGCCGGAAGTCCGTTTCATCCACCAGTTGGCTGAACATGTCTTCCGCCCGATCGTAAAGCCCGGCGGCCATATAGTCACGGCCCAGTTGTTGTATGGCTAACAGCTTCTGATCCCAGGTCAGGGAGGCGCTTTCCATCAGCGACTGGTGAATACGAATCGCGCGATCCACCTCCCCCCGGGAACGGAACAGATTACCCAGCGTCAGGTGCGCCTCGACGGTACCGGTATCCTCTTTGAGCATATCCAGAAACAGATCGACGGCTTTATCCTGCTGGTTAGACAGCAAAAAGTTAACCCCAGCGACATAGTCCCTGGAGAGGCGATTCGCTTCCTGCTGCTTATCCTGATGAGCACTTCTGCGCCCCATATACCAGCCATAAGCAGCGGCTACGGGTAACAGCAGAAACAACAACTCCAGCATAAAGGATTATTCCCTCGTCGCCGGGACACCTGGCGCCATTGCCGAAGGCTCAGGCAGCAGTTGCTGTTCAAGGCGTTTTACGCGGCGCTCGGAACGGGCGAGCGACACACGCACCCGCAGCCAGAACAGGCCGCAAATCAGCCAGCCCAGGATAAAACCGGCGCCAAACAGCACCGCCAGCAGGGTGGATACCCGGTATTCGCCCTGGGCCAACAGATAGTTAAAATTCACCACCTGATCGTTTTGCGCTCCCAGCGTCACTGAAATGACAAAAATTGCGAGTACCAGTATGAAAATGAGTAAATATTTCACATTACTTCCCGTTATGTGGTTTCAGGCGAATTAATGGATGTTCGACACGTTGTTTCCGGTCTTATAAATTACCACTTCCCCGGCAATCGGGAAACGAGAAAGCGCCAACAATCCTCCAGTAATGGGGCTAACTTTGTCTGAATACAAGCGCCTTACCCCTGGTTTTCCTCGCGCTGTTCGATCTCGCGCTCTTCCGACGGTGGTGGTGCCAGTGGACCACACCATTTCTGTGCCAGCCAGCAGGCCAGCGTCACCAGCAGCCAGGAGATACCGGTAGCGACAATTAAATCCTGCGGCCAGTGCATCCCCAGCACCAGGCGACTCCCCATCACCCCAACGGCCCACGCCAGCAGCACAACGATGGTCACCGTACGGCGGCGCGGCCACAACAGCCCAACGCCGAGTAAGGCCCAACTGGCGGCAAACATGGTGTGCCCGGAAGGAAACGCAAAGCCCGTCTCCATTTGCCAGTGTTGTTTAAGCCAGCCGGCAATATTCTGCTGTTCGGCAAGCTGTTTTTTTACCAGTTCCGCTCGCGCCTGGCGCTTTAAACTATAGAACGCCTCCACCGGAATATGGTGCTCTTCTTCCAGCCAGACAACATAGGGGCGCGGTTCCTGTACGGTATCTTTGATGACAGATTTCACCCCCTGCCCGGCAAGGATCGCCAGCGCCAGAATGGCAAACAGCCCCAACGCCGGTTTAAGACGAAAGCGCAGGCACCATAAAAACCAGGCAAAAAGGATAATATGGGTAATGAGTCCCCACGGGGTGGTGACCGTCTCTGTGACCCAGAACATCGCTCTGAGCCACCACGGATTTTCGCCCGGCTGCCACTGCCAGCCGGAAAACCAGACCATAAACGGCATAATGAGCAGTAACAGCGCGCCGAACAGCGTACGCCTGGCAATGGCAACCATGATAACTCCTGTAGAAATGGACCGTTAAGCATAACCCAAACGCCGCGAATTTCACGACGAGAGCCTGATAAGTGCCGTAAAACACATCAATCCGCCTGACCAATTAGGCGTTATTCGCCGCCTTGTGGCAAAATGGCGCATAATCATATGACATAAAGCCAGAAAATGCTGGCTACAAAAAATCAGTACCTGGAGAATCACATGCAGCTAAAACGTGTGGCAGAAGCCAAACTGCCAACCCCATGGGGCGATTTCCTGATGGTGGGGTTTGAAGAACTGGCAACCGGACAGGATCATGTCGCGCTGATATTTGGCGATATTACGGGAGCAGCACCGGTTCTGGCGCGCGTACATTCTGAATGTCTGACCGGCGATGCGCTGTTCAGCCTGCGCTGCGACTGCGGATTTCAGCTTGAAGCCGCCCTGACGCATATCGCGGAAGAAGGCCGCGGCGTATTGCTGTATCACCGTCAGGAAGGCCGCAACATTGGGCTTTTGAATAAAATACGCGCTTATGCGCTACAGGATCAGGGCTACGACACAGTGGAAGCCAATCACCAGCTCGGCTTCGCCGCCGATGAACGAGATTTCACTCTGTGCGCGGATATGTTCAAATTGCTGGATATTGACGCCGTTCGCCTGCTGACCAATAACCCGAAGAAAGTTGAAATTCTCAGCGAGGCGGGAATTAACATTGTCGAACGCGTGCCGCTGATTGTCGGACGTAACCCAAACAACGAGCACTATCTGGACACCAAAGCGGCTAAAATGGGCCATCTGCTGGCGAAATAATCTGCTGCGAATTCCCTGCCGCAAACCGCGGCCCTTAACAGACTACATAGACAATCAGGCAAAACGCCCCAATCGCGGGGCGTTTGCTGTTGCGCCGTCCAGATATCACAGCATGTTGCGGATCACATAGTGCAAAATGCCGTCGTTACGGTAGTAGGTCAGCTCTGTTGCCGTATCAATCCGGCAGCGACAACCGACGACCTCCTGACGACCATCCGGGCGAGTAAATGTAACATCCACCGTTCCCCCCGGCTGAAGCGCCTGCAGGCCGCTGATATCAATGGTCTCTTCACCGGTCAGGTTCAGAGTTTTACGGCTGGCGCCTTGCGGGAACTCCAGCGGTAAAATCCCCATACCGATCAGGTTGGAGCGGTGTATACGCTCGAACGACTCGGCAATCACCACCCGAACCCCAAGCAGACGCGGTCCTTTCGCCGCCCAGTCGCGGCTGGAGCCCGATCCGTACTCTTTGCCGGCAATGACCGCCAGCGGCGTTTGCTGCTCTTTATAGCGCATTGCCGCATCGTAAATAGACATCACTTCATCCCCCGGCAGCAGGCGAGTCATCCCCCCTTCCACTCCGGGCACCATCTCATTACGAATGCGGATGTTGGCAAAGGTACCGCGCATCATCACTTCGTGATTACCGCGACGCGAACCATAAGAGTTGAAATCTTTGCGCTCAACGCCGTGATTTTGCAAATAGCGCCCCGCCGGGCTTTCCGCTTTAATACTGCCCGCCGGGGAGATATGGTCGGTTGTGACTGAATCCCCGAGCATCGCCAGCACCCGGGCGCCGTGAATATCTACCACCGGATCGGGGTTTTTCCCCATCTCATCAAAAAACGGCGATAGCCGGATGTAAGTGGAGTCATCCTGCCAGTCATAAGTGGCAGAGCGGTTGACTTCAATCGCCTGCCACTCTGGGGTACCGGTAAAGACTTCCGCGTACTCCTTATCAAACATTGCCGTCGAGACCTGGGCAACCGCAGCGCTGATTTCCGCCGTTGAGGGCCAGATATCCTTCAAATACACCGGGTTCCCCTGACGGTCATGGCCCAGCGGTTCGCGGGTGAGATCGATATTCATGTTTCCCGCCAGCGCGTAGGCCACCACCAGCGGCGGAGAAGCCAGCCAGTTAGTTTTAACCAGCGGGTGAATGCGCCCTTCAAAATTACGGTTGCCGGATAACACCGCCCCGACAGTCAAATCGCCCTGACGGATAGCGTTTTCAATCGGCTCCGGCAGCGGGCCTGAATTACCGATACACGTGGTACAGCCGTAACCGACCAGATTAAAACCCAGTTCATCGAGGTATGGCGTTAACCCCGCCTTCGCCAGATAGTCAGAGACCACTTTCGAGCCCGGCGCCAGAGACGCTTTCACCCACGGCGCCGGGCGCAGGCCCAGCGTGACCGCTTTTTTCGCCAGCAAACCCGCTGCCATCAACACGCTGGGATTCGAGGTATTAGTACAGGAGGTTATCGCCGCAATCACCACGGCGCCATCCGGCAGCTCTTCATGCTGGCCGTTGAGATCATAACCTACAGGTTTGCGGTCTTTCTGCGCGTGATTAAGTTCCAGCGCATTACTGGCTGCAAACGCCTGCGGCACATTGCCCAGCGCCACGCGGTCCTGGGGGCGCTTCGGCCCGGCCAGACTGGCCCCGACCTCCCCCATATCCAGCGCCAGCGTACTGGTAAATACCGGCTCATCCCCCGGATGACGCCACATCCCCTGCGCTTTGGTATAGGCCTCCACCAGCGCAATCTGCTGTTCGCTGCGCCCGCTGAGGCGCATATAGTCGAGGGTGACCGCATCCACCGGGAAGAACCCGCAGGTCGCGCCATATTCCGGCGCCATATTGGCAATGGTGGCGCGATCGGCCAGCGGCAGGGAATCCAGACCATCACCATAAAACTCGACAAATTTACCCACTACGCCATGTTTCCGCAGCATTTGCGTCACCGTCAGCACCAGGTCGGTGGCGGTGATCCCTTCACGTAATTTCCCGGTCAGTTTAAAACCCACTACATCCGGGATCAGCATGGATACCGGTTGACCCAGCATGGCCGCTTCCGCCTCGATACCGCCAACACCCCACCCCAGTACGCCCAGGCCGTTGATCATCGTGGTATGGGAGTCGGTACCGACCAGCGTATCCGGCCAGGCGGTCAACTCGCCGTTAACCTCCTCACTCCATACCGCCTTGCCCAGATATTCGAGGTTTACCTGGTGGCAGATCCCGGTTCCCGGGGGAACTACCCGGAACTGACTGAACGCCTGCTGGCCCCAGCGTAAAAAAACATAGCGCTCGTGGTTACGCTCCATCTCCAGCCTGACGTTCTCCTCAAAGGCGTCATCATCGCCGAAATGATCGACCGTCACCGAGTGGTCAATGACCAGGTCGACGGGAGAAAGCGGGTTGACCTTCGCCACTTCGCCACCGAGTCGCTTCACCGCTTCGCGCATTGCCGCCAGGTCCACCACGGCGGGCACCCCGGTAAAATCCTGCATCAGAACTCTGGCCGGACGGTAGGCTATCTCTTTGTCGGCATGGGCGGTATGCAACCATCCTGCCAGCGCCTGGATGTCCTCTTCGGTTACAGACTCGCCATCCTGCCAGCGCAGCAAGTTTTCCATCAGCACCTTAAGTGACTTCGGCAGCCTGGCGATATCTCCCAGTTGACGGGACGCTTTCGGTAGACTGTAAAAATGCCAGGTCTGGTGATGAGCCTGCAGGGTATCCTTGCTGAGCTCGTGTAAGGTCAATGACATAGCTCCTCCTTCCAAATGACAAACTTTTTCGGGCAGAGACTTTTCCCGATCGATCTCATGGTTACCTTTAAAGATAACATAAAATTAACACAACATTTCGGTAACAACTCAAAATGATAAATTCACAGTTTTTTTAAATGACTATTATGTCTATGGCGAGGAGAAATATGCAGGAGCTGAATGAATAATAATTCAGGTAAATAGATTTGTTTAATTATTAACTGATGTATAAATTATCGACTGGATGTAAATATACGTGACCAGGAAACATAATATTTGCTGGCGAAGAATTTGTTGTATTAACATCCAGCATCAATGATAACCATTATGTTATTAAGGGTAAAAGTAACTTAGTAAAGAGTTGATATTTCCTGATGACTGAAGGTATCAGTTGTCATAAAACACCGGGCTCAGCTAAAAATACTCCACAGAACCAAAGCAACCGCGCACCAGAACAGGCCAGAAATCACGAAGACACCGATCCACGCCTTACGACGCAGCGCATAGTCTGGCTCACCGCTACCCGCGTTCTCAGACTTATTCGCGGAAATATAAATACCAAGATTAATCTTATCACTCATGAGAGCCCACCGATTTCTTTTGCTTATGACCTGGTCTTTCCATCCCCGATCTGCCTGGCAATAAGTCAGTTAACGGATGCTATCGCTTAAATAGTCTCCGGCAGACGTGCCTGATCAGGAATATATACTATACCTCAGAAATCGATAATCCAGAAAAATAATCAGCAATAAGAGAGTAACTTATCTATTAATAGACAAGACACATACAAATGTACATTAAATAATAATATGAAATTCATTGCATGAATGATATCGGCGCAGCACGCCGATATCGGGCTGAATTATTTGGCGGGTAACTTAATGTCTTTAAACATTGCCTCAATGTCTTCATTCGAGCGCAGGGCCACCGCAGTGTCCACCACATCACGGGTCAGATGCGGCGCAAAACGCTGAATAAAGTCATACATATAGCTACGCAGGAAGGTACTACGCCGGAAACCGATTTTCGTGGTGCTGTGGCTGAAGATATCATTAGTATCAATGCGTACCAGGTCGGGATCGGACACTGGATCCACCGCCATACTGGCTATCACACCTACCCCCAACCCGAGACGCACATAGGTCTTGATGACATCAGCGTCGGTAGCCGTAAAGACAATGCGCGGCGTCAGGCCCGCCCGATTAAACGCGGTATCCAGTTCTGAGCGGCCGGTAAAGCCAAAGGTGTAGGTCACCAGCGGATACTGGGCCAACTCTTCAATCGTCAGTGAGTTTTTTGACGCCAGCGGGTGATCCGGCGTTACCACGACTGAGCGATTCCAGTGGTAACAAGGAAGCATGACCAGGTCGTCATACAGATGCAGGGCTTCTGTAGCAATCGCAAAGTCGGCATTCCCTTTTGAGACCGCCTCGGCAATCTGCGTCGGCGAGCCCTGATGCATATGCAATGACACCCGCGGGTAGCGTTCAATGAACCCTTTAATTACCCCCGGTAGCGCATAACGCGCCTGAGTATGCGTGGTCGCGACATACAGCGATCCGCGATCTGGCCAGGTGTGCTCTCCGGCCACCGATTTGATGGCATCAACTTTTGAAAGCACTTCCCGGGCGATACGGATGATTTCCTGGCCGGCGGGCGTCACCTGGGTGAGATGCTTGCCGCTGCGGGCGAAGATCTGGATCCCCAGTTCGTCCTCCAGCATTCGAACCTGTTTACTGATGCCAGGCTGAGAGGTATACAACCCTTCCGCCGTGGAAGAAACGTTCAGATTGTGGTTGACCACTTCAACGATATAGCGCAACTGCTGTAGTTTCATGACATACCATCCGGGGTGAAAAATCAGCCAGAGAACCGGATCTAAGGCGATTGAATAATATACGGTTTAACCTGTCGGACGACGTCCTGGCCGACGTCCCGGCACACAGCCTGTAACAGGGCTATATGAACAGCAAACCGTAACCGGCAAGCGATTCATCCCTGAAGGACGAACGCCCGGCATACGATGTGTGCCGCCGCGGTTTTAGCTAAATGATTATGCTTATTACGATAGCGACGATAGTCACTATATCACTTATAGCTTATAAGTATAGGTGGGAAGAAAAAATAATATTATTGTTATAAACGGTAAAAGGCCGGTGTTAACCGGCCTGTGATTGATGACATATCTTATCGCCGAACTTGCCGCTTTCACCCGATAACAAACGCGCGCAATCGACCGATTTTCGGCTCATGACCACAAAGGAGGAAAAACCACGCTTTTCCTCCTTCGTCTGCATCTGAGGCCGGCGTTAACCGGCCCTGAAGAGAGGAAGGAAAGGCTTACTTTTTGGCTTCAACCCATTTGCCGTCAATGTAAAACATCGACCAGCCAGTGGCTTTACCGTTCGATTCAGACGCCACATACTGCTGCTTCGTTTTGCGGCTAAAGCGTACCATGGCCTTATTACCCTGCGGATCTGCCGCCGGTGCATCCGCCAGGTAACGCAACTTCTCCGGTAAACGATCCCGGAAACGCTGCAATTCCTCCACCAGCGGCGCACGGGTCTCGCGGGATTTCGGGAAAGTGTTCGCCGCCAGGAATACCCCGGCCGCACCATCACGCAGAACGAAATAGGCGTCAGATTTCTCGCAAGGCAGTTCAGGCAGCGGAACCGGATCCTCTTTCGGCGGCGCTACTTCGCCATTGCGCAGAATTTTGCGGGTGTTTTTACACTCGTCGTTGGTACAAGCCATGTATTTACCAAAACGCCCCATTTTGAGGTGCATTTCCGAACCACATTTCTCACACTCAACCACCGGACCGTCATACCCTTTAATGCGGAACTCACCTTCTTCGATTTCATAACCATCACAGCTCGGGTTATTACCGCAGACGTGCAGTTTACGCTTCGGATCGATCAGGTAACTGTCCATCGCCGTGCCGCACTTCGGACAACGACGTTTGGCGCGCAGCGCGTTGGTTTCCGCATCATCCCCTTCAAGTACATTGAGGACTTCATTTTCCGGCACCAGATTGATGGTGGTCTTGCAGCGCTCCTTCGGCGACAGCGCATATCCGGAGCAGCCGAGGAATACCCCGGTGCTGGCGGTGCGGATGCCCATCTTGCGCCCGCAGGTCGGGCAATCAATACTGGTCAACACCATCTGATTCGGACGCATCCCGCCTTCATCCGGATCTTTCTCTGCGGTTTCCAGTTGGCGGACAAAATCGCTGAAGAAGTTATCCAGTACCCCTTTCCACTCTTTCTCGTGGCTGGCAACCTGATCCAGACTATCTTCCATCTGCGCGGTGAAATCGTAATTCATCAACTCACGGAAGTTTTCTTCCAGGCGATCGGTAACAATTTCCCCCATCTTCTCAGCATAGAAACGGCGGTTTTCGACCCGCACATAACCGCGATCCTGAATGGTGGAAATGATCGACGCATAGGTCGACGGGCGACCAATACCACGTTTTTCCAGCTCTTTAACCAGCGATGCTTCGCTGAAGCGCGCGGCCGGCTTGGTGAAATGCTGCTCCGGCATAAGATCAATCAGGGAAAGCTCATCGCCCTGGCTGACCGACGGCAGAATACGATCCTCATCGCCTTTACGCAGCGCCGGCATGACCCGGGTCCAGCCGTCAAAACGCAGAATACGCCCGCGCGCCTTGAGGCGAAAATCCCCGGCCTCGACGGTCAGCGTGGTGGAGTCGTAACGCGCCGGCGTCATCTGACAGGCGACAAACTGACGCCAGATAAGCTGATAGAGTTTCTGGGCATCGGTTTCCATGTCTTTCAGGGATTCCGCCTCGACGCTCACATCCGAAGGACGGATCGCCTCATGCGCTTCCTGAGAGTTGTCTTTACTGGCGTATTGATTCGCGCTGCCCGGCAGATATTTTTCGCCGAACTGGCCTTCAATATAACCGCGCACCATATTCAGGGCATCCTGGCTCAGGTTAGTGGAGTCAGTACGCATATACGTGATGTAGCCCGCCTCATACAGGCGCTGCGCCAGCATCATGGTTTTCTTGACGCCATAGCCCAGGCGGGTACTGGCGGCCTGCTGCAGCGTCGAGGTGATAAACGGCGCCCCCGGTTTGCTGGAAGTCGGTTTATCTTCCCGTTCAAGAACGCTATAGCGCGCTTTTTCCAGCAGACTGACCGCCGCCATAGTCTCTTCGCGATTGCCGGGACGGAACGGTTTATCTTTCTGATGCGTCACCTCTACCGGTAACGAATCACCGGATGGCGTAGCCAGCGTCGCGCCCACTTCCCAGTACTCTTCCGGAACAAAGGCTTTGATTTCACGCTCGCGCTCAACCACCAGGCGAACAGCAACCGACTGCACCCGGCCAGCGGACAGGCCGCGGGCAATCTTTTTCCACAATAGCGGGGAAACCATGTACCCCACCACGCGATCCATAAAACGGCGCGCCTGCTGCGCGTTAACGCGATCGATATTCAGTTCGCCAGGCTGCTCAAACGCCTGACGAATGGCATTTTTGGTAATTTCGTTGAAAACAACGCGACTATAGCGTTTCTCATCACCGCCGATCACTTCCCGCAGGTGCCAGGCAATGGCCTCCCCTTCGCGGTCAAGGTCGGTTGCGAGGTAGATGTGATCGGCTTTTTCAGCCAATGCTTTGAGTTCGGATACCACCTTTTCTTTACCAGGCAGTACTTCATAGTGCGCGTCCCAGTGATGCCATGGGTCGATGCCCATGCGATTCACCAGGGCGCTACGTTCATCTTTTTTAGCCTTTTTGGCTTTACCTGAGGATGCTGAGTCAGCGCTCTTTTTTTGTACCGACCCACTGGTCGGCAGATCGCGGATATGACCGACGCTGGATTTCACCACGTAGTCACTACCGAGATATTTGTTGATCGTTTTGGCTTTTGCCGGGGACTCAACAATGACGAGAGCTTTACCCATTTTCACCTTTACCTAATGTAATTCTTCCTGGAATACGTCGCGCCACGTTTGAACTGAATCCCTTCGGACGACGAGCCGCTTTTATAATTGCGGCACTACACAGGGATATCAAGCCCCACCCGACGAATGCTGATGGCGTCAGCACCACACAGACGGGCGGCGAATTGTACGACAACGCGTAACGACACGACGATTTACGGTTGAATGTCAAGCAATTCTGTTGCCAGATCTGCGAAAGCGTCACACTCTACCTGATAAAATTCGATACGCAACTTTATTAGCATGCAAAAGTGATTCTCGCCACCATGGTTTACAATGGTCTACGCAAACAAAGCCCTTTGAAAATTTGCGCTTACCGCACGGCGCCACGTAAACTATGGCCGTTTGTAAGGAGAATTTTATGCGCGCAGAAACCCAACCTATCGATCGACAATCCCTGCTGGCGGAAGCCAACCAGTTACTGCGGGAACACGAAGACTATATGACAGGTATTGAAGCCACCAGCGTGGAGCAAAAAAACGGTGTGCTCATTTTCCGCGGCGAATACTTTCTGGACGCGCAGGGCCTGCCAACCCCCAAAAGTACCCAGGTCTTTAATTTGTTCAAATATCTGGCTCACGTACTGTCCGAGAAATATCACCTCGAAGAATAGTTCACCTGAACGTAATGTGCCGCCCGCGGGCGGCACATTAACATTCAGACCAGCGGATTCTGACCGCGCTGCCACCAGCGCAACAGCAGACGATCGACGCTTTTCGCCGCGCTGCCGGTAACGCGATCCACGACACCTTTGCGAGGGATGTAGCGAACGCCGATTGCTTCATGGCTCTGGATCCGAGCCAGCAGCCAGTCATCGCTGGTGCCAATCTCATCCACCAGACCTTTATCACTAGCCTGAGTACCGTACCAGTGTTCGCCGGTGGCGACAGCGTCGATATCCAGCGCCGGTCGCATAGCGTGAACAAATTGCTTAAACAACAGATGCGTATCGTTGAGATCTTCGCGGAATTTTTCACGCCCTTCCTGAGTATTTTCACCAAACAGCGTCAGGGTGCGTTTATATTGACCCGCGGTATGTAATTCGATATCGATATCATTGCGCTTGAGCAAACGGTTGAAGTTCGGGATCTGCGCCACCACGCCGATAGAGCCAATAATGGAGAATGGCGCCGCAATGATAGTGTTCGCCACGCAGGCCATCATGTAGCCACCGCTGGCTGCCACTTTATCTACCGCAACCGTTAACCGAATATTACGTTCGCGCAGACGCTGGAGCTGAGATGCCGCCAGCCCATAGCCGTGTACTACGCCGCCCGGGCTTTCCAGACGCAGCAGGACTTCATCCTCCGTACCGACCACCGCCAGTACCGCCGTGATCTCCTCGCGCAGCGAATTCACCTCGTGGGCGTCCATACTGCCTTTAAAATCGAGCACATACAGTTTTGGCTTCACCGAGCTGCTGGTATCTCCCCGCCGCGCCCGGGCTTTCGCCTCTTTCGCCTCCAGCTTCAGTTTCTTTTTATGGCCTTTATGCCACAGCTTCTGCTGATGAGGCTCGAGCAGCGAAACCTGCATCTCGTCCCGCATGTGCTGGTACTGCTCGCTCAGACGCGTGACTTTCAGTTCCCCGGTTCGCTGTTTCTTGCGCTGCGAAAGGTTAATAACAATCGCGGCAATGATCCCAATCACCACCACTACGGCGGCCAGTTTGGCCAGGAATAGTCCATAATTTGACAATAAATCCACGTTTCCGCCCTGCTTTTAAAGCATTAAAGATGTCCCTGATTATACCCGGCAGTACCGGGCACGTCCTGCATCAACTATATACGCTGCGATCCATTTTCCTGAATTTCCTTCGGGTAATGAAATCTTTGCAAAATGTTAACCCGGGCTATCATCACCCGACGGCTGATTGAAATCACCCCTGGTTTCAGGCATAAACCCAGAATCAGAAAAGTGAAAAGACGCAGAGCCTGCGCGGCGCTGACGCAGGCGCGAGGAGAGTAAGGTGCATTACCAACCTAAAAACGATTTATTGCAGCAGCGGATTATCCTGGTCACCGGCGCCAGCGACGGTATTGGTCGGGAAGCGGCATTAACCTACGCCCGTTTTGGCGCCCAACTGGTTCTGCTGGGACGTAACGAGGAGAAGTTGCGCGCCGTAGCACAGCAGATTTGTAATGAAAGCGGCCATATGCCGCCGTGGTTTACTCTCGACTATGCCACGGCAAGCGCTGAAGAGTGCCAGCAACTCGGCGCCCGGCTTACCGGCCTTATTCCCCGGCTGGATGGGGTATTACATAATGCCGGCATATTAGGCGAAGTGGCGCCTATGGCCGAGCAGGATCCCCGTCGCTGGCAGGAAGTCATGCAGGTTAATGTCAACATCACCTTCTTTCTGACCCAGGCGCTGCTTCCTTTATTACTGAAATCCGAATCTGGCTCTCTGGTGTTCACCAGTTCCAGCGTCGGTCGCCAGGGGCGCGCTAACTGGGGCGCCTATGCGGTCTCAAAATTCGCCACCGAAGGCATGATGCAGGTACTGGCGGAAGAGTATAAGCAACATAATTTGCGGGTTAACTGCATCAATCCGGGAGGAACGCGGACGAAAATGCGCGCCAGCGCCTTCCCGACGGAAGACCCCAATAAACTCAAAACACCGGCCGATCTAATGCCGCTTTATCTGTGGTTAATGGGCGATGATAGCCGCCGTAAAACCGGGATGAGTTTTGATGCCCAACCGAATCGTAAACCGGGGATAGCAGAATGAGTGATGAACGTTACCGCGAGCGCCAGCAAAAGATGAAAGACAACGTCGATGCGCGGGTGGCCGCCGCCCAGCAGGAGCGGGGAATTATTATTGTTTTTACCGGCAACGGCAAAGGCAAAACCACAGCGGCTTTCGGCACCGCGACCCGCGCCGTGGGTCATGGCAAGAAAGTCGCTGTCATTCAGTTTATTAAGGGGCAATGGCCTAACGGCGAACGCCAGTTACTTGAGCCGCATGGCGTTGAATTTCAGGTCATGGCGACAGGATTTACCTGGGAAACCCAGAATCGGCAAACCGACACCGAAGCCTGCCTGGCCGTGTGGCAGCACGCCCGTCGGATGCTGGCGGACGCCACTATCGATATGGTAATCCTCGATGAGCTGACCTATATGGTGGCTTATGACTATCTGCCGCTGGATGAAGTACTGAGCGCGCTGCAATCCCGCCCGGTTCACCAGACGGTGATTATTACCGGGCGCGGCTGCCACCGGGATATTCTGGAACTGGCCGACACGGTCAGCGAACTGCGGCCGGTAAAACATGCTTTCGAGGCCGGAATCAAAGCGCAGCAAGGGATTGATTACTGATCAATCACTACCGGGTTTACTGGCTGAAAGTCGGCGTGGAAGTAAAAAGAGCCCTTCTCCAACCCGTCGATAAATGACAAAAAAGGATGGCCACAGCCATCCTTTTTTAATGCTCTGCCCGGCAATCGTCAGGCTCCGCTACGGCCACCGCCGCTGCGTCGTGAACTGGTCACTTTACTGTGTCGCTTCACGGCCCGGCGAATCTGATTCGCTTTCAGGCGACGGCGATCTTTTTCCACCGCAACCTTGCTGTCGGTCTCAGGTTGCAACCCCACCAACTCGCGCAGGTAGTTGGTGTTTTTCAGATCCAGTTCCGTCCAGCCGCCGCGCGGCAGCCCTTTCGGCAGCGTGATATCACCGTAGCGTACGCGGATCAGACGGCTTACCTGAACCCCCGCCGCTTCCCACAGACGGCGAACCTCCCGGTTGCGCCCTTCGGTCAGCGTCACGTTGTACCATTGGTTGATACCTTCGCCGCCAGTGAAGCGAATGGTTTTAAACGCCGCCGGGCCATCTTCAAGCTGAACCCCACGGGTCAGCTCCTGAATCTTACTCTCTTCGACCTGACCAAAAACGCGCACCGCATATTCGCGCTCCACTTCCCGGCTGGGATGCATCAGGCGGTTAGCCAGCTCGCCGTCGGTGGTAAAAAGCAGCAGGCCGCAGGTATTCACGTCCAGACGCCCAACGGCAATCCAGCGCGCCCCGCGTAATTTCGGCAGACGGTCAAAAACCGTTGGCCGTCCTTCCGGATCGCTGCGGGTACACAGCTCGCCTTCCGGCTTATAATAGGCCAGTACCCGGCAAATCTGATCGGCCGTTTCGCGGATCGAAATCAGATGACCATCGATACGGATGCGTAACGCAGGCGTAATCTCAACGCGATCGCCGAGCGTGGCGATTTTTCCGTCCACGCTGACGCGGCCTGCGGAGATGATTGCTTCGATTTCACGACGGGAGCCATGGCCGGCACGAGCCAGCACTTTCTGTAACTTTTCGCTCATTGAGCTTCCTCGGGTGTCGCCTTCACAGGCGTCTGATGTATTCTAAAAAGCGAGTTAAAACAACTCACTGATATCAAAGATATTCAGCATGGCAATTCGTTTGTCATACCACGCGCCATGCGTGATGATTTGTGGCCGCACATACTACACTAATTTTAGTGCAAATGTGCGACTAATCACGCAACACAGACGTCGTCTGACAGCAATACACCAATATTATGGAAATAACTATGTCCCCCGACTCGCCACGCCTTCACTACGCGCCGCTTTGCGAAACCGACTGGCCGTTTTTTCTGGCGCTGAATCTCGACCCTGATGTAATGCGCTATGTCGCCGATCTGCGCCCGGCGGACGCCATCCGTCGCGAGGCATTCGACAGCCGCCTTGCGCCCTGGTATCCCGGTAGCCAGCACTGGCTATGCCTGGTATTACGAGAAAAACAGTCCGGCAAACCGGTGGGGGTTACCGGCTTTATTGACCGCGGCGACGGCATCGCCGAAACCGGGTTCCTGCTCAGCCCGGCCTTCCAGCAGCGCGGTTATGGTTATGAGTCTCTCATGGCGATTTGTGAACTGGCTTTCAGCCATTATGGATTCCGCAAGCTGACCGCCAGCGTCACCTGTGACAACCTGGGGTCAAAAGCGCTGCTGGAAAAATGTGGTTTTCAGCAGGAAGGAACGCTACGCCAGAACTATTTCCTGAATGGCGCCTGGCAGGACGACTGGATATTTGGCCTGCTGAATCACGAATTTACCTCGCCGCGATCGCTGCCTCCGCCGCGCTGACTGTGACAACGTCACCTTAACGGTATCGACGCGCCACAACCTCACCAGCCACCGCCTCCACCACCACCGGAGCCGCCGCCAGAGAAGCTCCCGCCAACAGAACTGCCGCCGCCGAACGACGCTGGCAGTGACCCATGAACGCGGCAATTATGCATCAGCAACGTCAGGCTGCCCGCACGGACGATTTCCGGAACGCTGATCGCCGCGCTTAACTGTCGCTGAAGATGTCGCACCCACAGGCTGCCGCTATCGATCGCCACAGCCCACGGCAGTAAAGACTCATCCAGCGTCTTACCCTTACGGGCCAGTTTTTCCTGACTGATAAGCCAGTGGGCCACTCCCCGGGCCCTTGCCGCCCGCGCCTGACCCTGTTGGGTATAAAACGGCATCAAGGCATAGAAAAGAGAGCCCAGGTAACCGCTCAGCATCAGCGCGCCATAATAGCCAGCAGACATATACCAGTAATGGCCATCACCATCATTCAGTTTGTTGCTCAGCAGGATATAAAAGACAAACGATGCCAGAGGGATAAAAATCAGCCTCAACAAAGGGCCATACAGCGATTTTTTCTCATCGCGCCGAACACTCAAAAAAAATGCGCAAAACCCCAGCGGCAACATAAAAAAGAGCCACCCCAGAATATCTTTGAGAATATCGCGACCATCACAACCATCAGTTGTGCAGAAAGCAATAATGATTGCCGCCAGCGAGGCTCCGGCAGCCAGTAATATGAACCAGCCGTTGCGATAAACATCCCCTTTTCTGCGCTGCTCGTCATACTGTGCCATCTTCAAAAATGCCTTTCTGACACTTTTATTGCGTTTACCGTATAACGCCAACGTCGCCGTTTTACCAAACAGTAAATCCTTCAGATAGCGCTCTTCCAGGGTCAGGGCAGCAGGCTGCCATTGCGACAACACCAGGTACTGTTTCTGATCATCGCCTGCTACTTTCCGCAGCTCAATCACCTTTTTGATTATCAGATTGACGATATCGGCACAGAATGCTTTTTCGTCATAAACACCGAAATGCGCCAGACGCAAAAAACCGGGAGAAAACTCATCCGCAATCCCTTTAACCCGCGGCGCCTCACAGGGTGTATAGCGCGGCCAGCGCGTCGCAAAACCGACACACAGCAGAGCCAGTAATCCACAAGGTAGCCACGGCAACAGAGAATGCCATGATGAAGGAATCAATAAATGACCAAACAATGAAGTGGTTTTCGGTGCCGTCGCCGCCGGCAATACCGACAATGGCCAACTGTAGAGAACTGTAAGTCCTTCCCTGTAGCGCAGCGGAGCTTGCGATTCGACACGACCGTCGGCCAGCACCTGCCCGCGGAGGCCTTTTTCTCCGTAGCGACCGGTGAAGAACTCAATCCCACCGATGCGCGTATCCCGCCCCTCGCTATTGCGCCAGGCAACAGCATCCGGCAGATGCAGCGTAAAACGCGCCTTATAAATGGGAAACGCCCAATCATTACCGGTCACGTTCCACAGCAAAACATCGCTGCCCCTGGCGCGCAGAAAATGATTTCCGATCCGATAGCGAATCTGGTACTGGTGGTCGCCATATTCCAGCAAGCGCCCGGCATCACCAATGATAATCTCCAGGTGAGCGCCGCGATGGCGTACCGCCCAGGGCTCTGGTTGACCATTGCGCAGCACCTCAACAACCTGGTAGTGAAGAAACGCACTCTTGCGGTCCGGACGTACCCAGCGCAGCGGTAATGAACGCCAGAAACCGTGGTTAATCTGTCGATTACGCACCTGTAGAGAGATACGTTCGACGACATCCATCATTCCGTCAGGCAGCATAGTGGCCTGCACATCAAATAACGTGATGGCTTCTTGTGCAGAATTGGCTGTTGCCTCCCGGGACTGAGCCCGGGCAACGCTGCAAAGGATAAAAGAGATAACCCACAGCAGAATGACGGCACGCCACAGCGCGCGAGAATTCAGCATAGCGATTCCTTCCGTGGAATACCGGCCTCAGGCAGGCCAGGGTTTATAAGAAAGGTTTGACGTCGCCGACCCCTTCACGCACGACCACCGGCGCATCATCAGTGAGATCAATCACTGTCGTCGGCTGCTGGCCGAGATACCCGCCGTGGATAATCAAATCCACCTGCTTCTCCAGCCGCTCTTTGATCTCATCCGGGTCAGATTCAGTAAATTCGCTCCCCGGCAACATCAACGATGTGGAAAGCATTGGTTCATTGAGCGCTTCCAGCAGCGCCAGGGCGATCGGGTTAGACGGTACCCGCAGGCCGATGGTTTTACGTTTCTCCTGCAACAAACGACGCGGCAACTCTTTGGTTCCCTTCAGGATAAAAGTGTAATTTCCCGGGGTGTTGTTTTTGATTAACCGGAATGCCACGTTGTCCACGTAAGAATAATTAGACAGCTCCGACAGGTCGCGGCACATCAGGGTAAAGTTGTGGCCGTCCGGCAACTGGCGGATATGTCGGATACGGTCCATCGCCGCTTTGTCCTCAACTTTACAGCCAAGGGCATAGCCGGAATCCGTCGGGTAGACGATAACTCCGCCCTTACGCAGGATCTCCACCGCCTGGCTAATGAGCCGCGGCTGCGGGTTATCCGGATGAATATAAAAAAACTGACTCATGCTCCCCTCTCTTCAACAGACGCTGACGACTCCCAGGCTGACCACACCGGGGTCAGATCGTCGGGAAGGCGCAAATTACGCCCTAACTCAATCCACGGGCATGACTGATGAAAATCAGAGCCCTGCGATGCCAGCAAATGATATTGTCTGGCCAGTTGCGCCAGTTGGCTGCGTTCATGCGGCGCCTGCTGACACTGCGCCACTTCCATTGCATCCCCCCGGGCAGCGGCGAAATCGGCCAGTAGACGCTTCAGCCATTTTGCGCTCAACCGGTATCTGCCCGGATGCGCCAGTACCGCTACGCCGCCGGAATGATGAATAGCATCAATAGCTTGTTTTATTGTACACCACTGCGGGGGAACATATCCGGTTTTCCCCTTCGCCAGATAAGATTTAAATACCCCGGCGATGGTCGATGCCCGGCCATCTTCCACCAGGAAGCGGGCAAAATGGCCGCGGGTGATCGCACCGCCGTTCGCATAGCGCGCTGCCCCTTCCCAGGCACCCGGTATACGGGCTTTTTCCAGTCGTTCGGCAATTATCTGCGCCCGCAGTATCCGACGTTCTGACTGCTCTTCAAGTAACGCGCACAGCGCCGGATGGCGGGTATCGATAGCTAAACCGACAATATGGATTTCGTGGTTTTCCCATAGCGTTGATATCTCGACGCCGTCTACCAGCGTCAGCGCCAACTGGTTCTCCACAATCGCCGCGCGAGCGGGTCCCAGCCCGGCGGTGGTGTCGTGATCGGTAATCGCCAGCGTGGAAATCCCCATCTCAACGGCGCGCAGCACCAGTTGCTGTGGAGTTAACAGACCGTCGGAAGCCGTTGTATGACTGTGTAAATCGTAGCGACACCTTGAGGTTAGTGGATGCAAAATAGCTCCTGTGGGCGAAAAAAATTCAGCATTTACGCTCCATAATAACGATTGTTGATAAAGATCAAAAATGTCTATTGACTTTCCACCCTCGAACCAGTTAACTAGTACGCAAGTTCACATGAGGGGTATCTGACATGACAGCAGCAATGATTCTGAACCGTTGGTGGCGCACGACCTGACATGGGCCGTGAGATGACGCCTGCTTAATTGCAGCATAAGATACCCGGCCCGCATCATGCGGGCTTTTTTGTAGCTAAAAAACGAGAACCAAAAAGATGCAGACATTCAAACCCACGCTGGAATTGCTCACCTGCGACGCCGCATACCGTGACAATCCCACGGCCTTATTTCACCAGGTTTGTGCCGATCGCCCTGCCACGCTGCTACTGGAATCGGCGGATATCGACAGTAAAGACAATCTGAAAAGCCTGTTGCTGGTCGACAGCGCGCTGCGCATTACCGCCATGGGTGACACCGTCACCATCAAAGCACTTTCCCGCAATGGCGCGTCGCTGCTGCCTTTACTGGATGCGGCGCTGCCCGCCGGCGTAGACAACCAGCCGCAACCGGACGCCCGGATACTGCGTTTCCCGGCGGTCAGCGCGTTGCTCGATGAAGACGCTCGTCTGTGTTCCCTGTCGGTATTCGACGTATTTCGGGTGCTGCAAAACGTGGTAAACGTACCGCAAAGCGAGCGGGATGCGATGTTCTTCGGCGGTCTGTTCGCCTATGACCTGGTGGCCGGATTCGAAGACCTGCCGACGGTGGAGCATACCACCCGCTGCCCGGATTATTGCTTCTACCTCGCGGAAACCCTGCTGGTCATTGACCATCAGAAAAAAATCACCCGCATCCAGATGAGTCTGTTTACCCCCGATGAGCAAGAGAAACAGCGCCTTGCGCAGCGCGCCGACCATCTGAAACAGCAGTTGCTGAGCGAACCGCCTGCGCTGCCGGTGCAAAAAATCGCCGCCATGCGCTGCGACTGCAACCAGAGTGATGAAGAGTACGGCGCCGTGGTGCGCAATATGCAGAAAGCCATCCGCGCCGGCGAAATTTTCCAGGTGGTACCTTCCCGCCGCTTCTCGCTGCCCTGCCCGTCACCGCTGGCCGCTTATGAAGTGCTGAAAAACAGCAATCCCAGCCCGTATATGTTCTTTATTCAGGATCAGGATTTCACGCTGTTCGGCGCTTCGCCGGAAAGCTCGCTGAAATATGATGCCACCAGCCGCCAGATTGAAATCTACCCCATCGCCGGCACCCGTCCGCGCGGCCGCCGCGCCGATGGCTCCCTGGACCGCGATCTGGACAGCCGCATCGAACTGGAAATGCGCACCGATCACAAAGAGCTTTCTGAACACCTGATGCTGGTCGATCTGGCGCGTAATGACCTGGCGCGGATTTGCACCCCGGGCAGCCGCTATGTCGCCGATCTGACAAAAGTCGACCGTTACTCTTTCGTTATGCATCTGGTCTCCCGGGTGGTGGGTGAACTGCGCGAAGATCTCGACGCCCTACACGCCTATCGGGCCTGCATGAACATGGGTACCCTGAGCGGCGCGCCGAAGGTTCGCGCGATGCAGCTTATCGCCAATGCGGAAGGTACGCGGCGCGGTAGCTACGGCGGCGCCGTTGGCTACTTCACCGCCCATGGCGATCTGGATACTTGTATTGTTATTCGTTCCGCTTATGTTGAAGACGGCGTCGCCACTATTCAGGCCGGCGCCGGCGTGGTACTGGATTCCGTTCCCCAGTCGGAAGCGGATGAAACCCGCAATAAAGCCCGCGCCGTACTGCGCGCCATCGCGGCCGCCCACCACGCACAGGAGACTTTCTGATGGCTGATATTCTGCTGCTCGATAATATCGACTCTTTTACTTACAACCTGGCGGATCAGCTGCGGGCGAGCGGACATAACGTGGTGATCTACCGCAATCATGTACCGGCTCAGGCGCTGATCGACAGGCTGGGCACCATGAAGAATCCGGTGCTGATGCTCTCTCCTGGCCCGGGCGTACCGAGCGAAGCGGGCTGTATGCCGGAACTGCTGATCCGCATGCGCGGTAAAGTGCCGATTATCGGTATCTGCCTCGGCCACCAGGCGATTGTCGAAGCCTACGGCGGCTATGTCGGCCAGGCCGGCGAGATCCTGCACGGCAAAGCATCCAGTATTGAACATGACGGCAAGGCCATGTTCGCCGGGCTGATGAATCCGCTGCCGGTGGCGCGCTACCATTCACTGATTGGCAGCAATATCCCGGCCGGTCTGACTATCAATGCTCACTTTAACGGTATGGTGATGGCTGTACGCCACGATACCGATCGGGTATGCGGTTTCCAGTTTCACCCGGAATCTATTTTGACCACTCAGGGCGCCCGTCTGCTGGAGCAGACGCTGGAATGGGCGCTGAAAACCGCGCAAGAGAAGAACCTGATTCAGCCGATTCTCGACAAACTATACCAGGCCCAGACCCTGAGCCGGGAAGAGAGCCACCAGCTATTTTCCGCCATTGTTCACGGCGAGCTGAAGCCGGAGCAGTTAGCCGCCGTGCTGGTGAGCATGAAAGTACGCGGCGAGCACCCCAATGAAATTGCCGGCGCCGCTTCAGCCCTGCTTGACGACGCCGCGCCGTTCCCGCGTCCTGATTACCTGTTCGCCGACATCGTCGGGACCGGCGGCGACGGCAGTAATAGTATCAATATTTCCACCGCCAGCGCTTTTGTCGCCGCCACCATGGGTTATCGGGTAGCCAAGCACGGCAACCGCAGCGTCTCCAGCCGTTCCGGCTCTTCCGACCTGCTGGCGGCCTTTGGTATCAACCTTGACATGAGCGCGGAGAAATCCCGGGAAGCGCTGGACGAACTGGGGGTGTGCTTCCTGTTCGCGCCCAAATATCACACCGGTTTCCGCCACGCCATGCCGGTACGCCAGCAGTTGAAAACCCGTACTCTTTTCAATGTCCTCGGGCCATTGATTAACCCGGCGCACCCGCCGCTGGCGCTCATCGGCGTCTATAGCCCGGAACTGGTGCTGCCTATCGCGGAAACCCTGCGCGTACTGGGCTATCAGCGGGCGGCGGTGGTCCACAGCGGCGGTATGGACGAAGTCTCGCTGCATGCCCCAACCGTGGTGGCCGAACTACGCGATGGCGCCATTGAAAGCTATCAACTCACCGCCAGCGACTTTGGCCTGACGCCGTATACCAAAGAGGCGCTGGCCGGCGGCACGCCGGAAGAAAACCGTGACATTCTTACCCACCTGTTACAAGGTAATGGCGAAAGCGCGCATGAGGCGGCGGTTGCCGTTAACGTCGCCATGCTGATGCGCCTGTTTGGTAAAGAAGACCTGAAGGCCAACGCCGGAGAGGTGATTGAGGTACTGCGCAGCGGCGCCGTTTATGATCGGGTTACAGCCCTGGCAGCAAGAGGATAAATGATGCAGGAAACCGTATTAACCAGAATCGTCGCGGACAAGGCGATTTGGGTGGAAGCTCGCAAACAGCAGCAGCCTCTGGCCAGTTTTCAGAACGACATCGTCCCCAGTAGCCGCAGCTTTTATGATGCGCTGCAGGGCGCCAGAACGGCATTTATTCTGGAATGCAAAAAAGCATCGCCGTCAAAAGGGTTGATTCGTGAGGACTTCGATCCTGAGCGGATTGCCGGGGTCTATAAACACTACGCTTCCGCGATTTCGGTACTGACGGATGAGAAATACTTCCAGGGCAGCTTTGATTTCCTGCCAATTGTCAGCCGGACCGTCACGCAGCCGGTACTGTGTAAGGATTTCATTATCGATCCCTACCAGATTTACCTCGCCCGATACTACCAGGCCGATGCCTGCCTGCTGATGCTATCGGTGCTTGATGACCAGCAGTATCGTCAACTGTCTGCGGTGGCCCACAGTCTCAATATGGGTGTGCTAACCGAGGTCAGTAATGAAGCGGAACTGGAGCGGGCCATCGCCCTGCAGGCACAGGTTGTGGGGATCAATAACCGCGATCTGCGCGATATGTCTATCGACCTGAACCGCACCCGGACCCTGGCCCCGCGGCTGGGCCATGGGGTGACCGTCATCAGCGAATCAGGTATTCACAACTATCGCCAGGTACGTGAATTAAGCCACTTCGCCAACGGTTTTCTGATCGGCTCAGCGCTGATGGAAGAGGACGATCTGGCCGGGGCGGTGCGCCGGGTCCTGTTAGGGGAAAATAAAGTGTGCGGGCTGACCCGCCCTGAAGATGCCCGCGCGGCTTACGAGACGGGCGCGGTATACGGCGGGCTGATTTTTGTGCCCTCTTCCCCACGCGCGGTGAGCGAAGAGCGCGCTCGCCAGCTCATCAGCACTGCGCCACTGCGCTACGTCGGGGTGTTCCGCAATACCGACATTACCGATGTCGCCCGTAAAGCGGATTTGCTCTCCCTGAGCGCCGTCCAGCTCCACGGCAGTGAAGATCAGGAATATATCGACGCGCTGCGCAGCCTGCTGCCTGAAAGTGTAGAAATCTGGAAAGCGCTAAGTGTGGGAGATACTTTACCGGCGCGCGACCTGAAACAGGTCGACAAATATGTGCTCGACAACGGCCAGGGGGGCAGCGGCAAACGTTTCGACTGGTCCCTGCTCAACGGCCAGACGCTGGATAATGTACTGCTGGCCGGCGGTCTGAGCGCCGACAACTGTGTGGAGGCCGCCTCCGTCGGCTGTCGCGGACTCGATTTCAATTCCGGTGTGGAATCCGCGCCGGGGATAAAAGATGCCAACAAGCTGGCGGCGGTCTTCCGGACCCTGCGGGCGTATTAAGGAAAAACATTCTCATGACAACATTGCTAAACCCCTATTTTGGTGAATTTGGCGGAATGTACGTGCCGCAAATTCTGATGCCGGCCCTGCGCCAACTGGAAGAAGCCTTTGTCAGCGCCCAGAGCGATCCGGAGTTTCAGGCCCAGTTCACCGACCTGCTGAAAAACTACGCCGGTCGCCCGACGGCCCTGACTAAGTGTCGCAATATTACCGCCGGCACCAACACCACCCTGTATCTGAAACGTGAAGATCTGCTGCACGGCGGCGCGCATAAAACCAACCAGGTACTCGGCCAGGCGCTGCTCGCCAAACGAATGGGTAAAACCGAGATCATCGCTGAAACCGGGGCCGGCCAGCACGGGGTGGCGTCGGCAATCGCCAGTGCGCTACTCGGGCTGAAGTGCCGTATCTACATGGGCGCCAAGGACGTTGAACGTCAATCACCGAATGTCTTCCGTATGCGCCTGATGGGCGCCGAAGTGATCCCGGTGCACAGCGGCTCCGCCACCCTGAAAGACGCCTGTAACGAAGCGCTACGCGACTGGTCCGGCAGCTACGAGAACGCCCACTACATGCTGGGCACCGCGGCCGGTCCGCACCCCTTCCCGACCATTGTGCGCGAATACCAGCGTATGATCGGCGAAGAGACAAAAGCACAGTTGCAGGAAAAAGAAGGTCGTCTGCCGGACGCGGTCATCGCCTGCGTGGGCGGCGGTTCCAACGCGATCGGGATGTTCGCCGACTTTATCAACGATACCAGCGTTAAACTCATCGGCGTCGAGCCTGCCGGGCACGGCATCGAAACCGGCGAGCACGGCGCGCCGCTGAAGCATGGCCGGGTCGGCATCTACTTCGGAATGAAATCGCCGATGATGCAAACTGACGAAGGGCAAATTGAAGAGTCCTATTCGATTTCCGCCGGCCTGGACTTTCCGTCCGTCGGCCCGCAGCACGCTTATCTGAACAGTACCGGCCGGGCGGATTACGTCTCGATTACTGATGACGAAGCGCTGGAAGCTTTCCAGGTGCTGTGTCGCCAGGAGGGGATCCTGCCAGCGCTGGAGTCTTCCCACGCGCTGGCCCACGCTCTGAAAATGATGCGTGAAAATCCGCAGCAAGAGCAATTGCTGGTGGTGAACCTGTCTGGCCGCGGCGACAAAGACATCTTTACTGTTCACGATATTCTGAAAGCACGAGGGGAAATCTGATGGAACGTTATGATCTGTTATTCAAGCGCCTGCAGGCCCGCCAGGAAGGCGCTTTTGTCCCCTTCGTCACGCTGGGCGATCCGTCGCCGGAACAGTCGCTGCGCATCATCGACAGCCTGATTGAAGGCGGCGCCGACGCGCTGGAACTGGGGATTCCGTTTTCCGATCCGCTGGCCGACGGCCCGACTATTCAGAATGCCACACTGCGCGCTTTTGCCTCCGGCGTCACCCCGAGCCAGTGTTTCGAAATGCTCGCGGCTATTCGCCAGAAGTATCCGGATATTCCCATCGGCCTGCTGATGTACGCCAATCTGGTATTCAACCGGGGTATTGATGAATTTTATGCGCTGTGCGCCAAAGTGGGCGTCGATTCGGTACTGGTCGCCGATGTGCCGGTGGAAGAGTCCGCGCCGTTCCGCCAGGCGGCGATGCGTCATAACGTCGCGCCGATTTTTATCTGCCCACCCAATGCGGATGATGAGTTGTTGCGGGAGATAGCCTCCCATGGCCGCGGATACACATACCTGCTTTCCCGGGCTGGCGTCACCGGCGCCGAAAACCGCGCCAGCCTGCCGTTACACCATCTGGTGGCGAAGCTCACGGAATATCACGCCGCGCCGCCGCTGCAGGGTTTCGGGATTTCCGAGCCGGCACAGGTTCGCGACGCTATCGCGGCGGGTGCCGCTGGCGCTATCTCCGGTTCAGCGGTAGTGAAGATTATCGAACGCAATATCGATAACCCGGCGGCAATGCTGCAGGAGTTAACCGCCTTTACCCGCAGTATGAAGGCAGCGACATTGAGCCATTGAGGGACTGTCAGGCGCCGTCCGACATGGGCGCGCCTGGTTTTGACGGGATACTTCAGGGAAATGGTATTTACAGGACAGAATCCGTCAACAGAAAGCAGGCCGCCGGTTGGCGGCCTGTAGAGAACTATCAGAAACGATAGCCCGCGGAGAACATGAATACCCACGGATCCAGGCGGGTGTTAATCGTATAATGCTGATCGCCCGCTTTGAATTTCACATCGGTGTCAATGTCCATGTACCAGACTGACATGTTGATCAACCAGTCGCGGTCAATCATATAATCCAGACCCACCTGCCCGGCCACGCCCCACGAATCTTTCAGGCTCAGATTGCTCAGGCCGGCGCCCTTACCGGTGTCGTTAAATTTCTCATCAAAGAATGTGGTGTAGTTTACGCCCACCCCAAGATACGGACGCAGTTTGGTTCCCGCATCGCCAAAGTACCACTGAGCCATCAGTGTCGGCGGCAGATGTCTGACAGTCGCGATATCACCGGTCGGCCCGAGACCGACTTTATGGCGGAACGGCGTCGCTGCCAGCAGTTCAATACCGATGTTCTCGGTCGCCATCCAGGTGAACGTCAGCCCCATCTGGGTATTGTTATTTACGTTAAAACCGCCCATGCCCAGAACGTTGTCTGAACCTTCGCTCGGTCTTACTGTTGCAGTACCGACGCGCATAAAGAACTCTCCCTCATCATGGGCGATTGCCGTCCCGGAGAGCGTGCTTAATGCTAACAATGCCACTGTTAACTTTTTCATATCCCTTCCCTCTACGTGGTTTTATTGATTCGCGCGTTGAATATACCTATTCGGGAGTATAATTTGATCCCCTCTCGATCACATTTTCTTCACTATTTTTACATTCAATGATCTGAATTAATTTTCTGTAAAACTTCGAAAAGGATAAATTCGATCTCGATCAATTTATGCCTGATGATTTAATTGCGTTTTTCGATGTCTCTCCCCAGGTAATATGTTGTCCTGTCTCACACTTTTGGCGATATTCAGGGGTAGTTATCACTGTGGCAGACTTCCGGGAGCGAATAATCCGTATTTTTGCAAAACGGCTGGTAGCCTGACGCGTTGCTACAGACATAACCCGATGATGAATTTGTATTTTTTTATTTGTTGAATTTATGAGTCATGTAACAAATCAGAACATTCATCGCCAGCCGATTTGGTCAGCGGATAGTCAACCTGCGCGCTGTTTTTTTACCAACCGCAGACATTTTTTTACACTACGACCTCGCGCTTGCGAGTGCGGCGATCCAATGGCGCACTATATGCGCTAAATCTGCGCAATCGCGCGCTGGCCGGTGGTGCCACTGCCTGCTTATCCAGGGTACAATCGGACGCTTACCAATCTGACTTAACCCAAGGAGAGTGCATGTCTATCACGGCAAATACCGTTTACCGTGACGCGGGGAATTTTTTGCGCAATCAGTTTATTACCATCCTGTTAATTTCACTGTTGTGCGCGTTTATCTCACTGGCGATTGGCCATGCCTTCACGCCAGGAGAACAGCAACTTTCCGTGTTAAGTGAAGGTGATAACCTGGCGGGGAGCAGCGGCCTGTTTGAACTGGTGCAAAATATGACGCCAGAACAGCAGCAGGTCCTGTTGAAAGCGTCTGCCGCCTCGACCTTTGCCGCGTTGATCGGTAATACTGTGCTGGTGGGAGGCGTGTTGTTTCTTATCCGGATCGTCTCCGCAGGCCAGCGTACCAGCGCTCTGCGCGCCATCGGCGAATCAGCGCCGGCTTTACCGCGGCTGTTTATTCTGCTGTTTATCACCACCTTTGTGATTCAGATTGGCATGATGCTGATCGTGGTTCCCGGCGTGCTGCTGGCCATTCTGCTGTCGCTGGCGCCGGTGATACTGGTCCAGGATCGAAGCGGTATTTTCTCGTCCCTGCGCGGCAGTATGCATCTGGCCTGGGCCAATATGCGCATTGTGGCGCCGGCGGTGATTGGCTGGCTGCTGGCGAAACTGCTGCTGTTACTGGCCGCGTCCTCCTTCGCGGTGATGACGCCGGTAGTGGCTTCACTAATAATCAATACCATTAACAATCTGGTTTCCGCCGCGTTGTTAGTTTATTTATTCCGTTTGTATATGCTTATTCGTCAATAACCCCAATGCGGCGCCGTTCCACGGCGTCGTTGCTCTACGGAACACAATATGAAGCAGTTTCTCGACTTCCTGCCCCTGATTGTCTTTTTCATCTTTTACAAGTTTTACGACATTTTCGTCGCTTCCGGCGCGCTGATCGTCGCCACCGCGCTGGCGCTGATATATAGCTGGTATAAATTCCGCAAGCTGGAAAAAACCACGCTGGTGACCTTTATACTGGTCGCCGTTTTCGGCGGGCTGACCATCTATTTCCACAATCCGGAATTTATCAAGTGGAAGGTCACCATCATTTACGGTCTGTTTGCCGCCGCGCTGCTGATTGGTCAGTGGTTCATGAAAAAGCCGCTTATCCAGAGCATGCTTGGCAAAGAGATTACGTTGCCACAGCTGGTGTGGTCGCGCCTGAATATGGCCTGGGCGCTGTTTTTTATCGCCTGTGGCCTGCTGAATATTTATGTCGCCTTCTGGCTGTCGGAAGAGACATGGATGAATTTCAAAGTGTTCGGACTGACGGCTCTGACGCTGATATTCACTCTGCTGAGTGGGATCTACATGTATCGCCATATGCCACAGGAAAGTGAGAAATGAGTCAACGCGACGCGCCACAGGGAGAGCTGGTTTTACGGACGCTGGCCATGCCGGCCGATACCAATGCGAATGGCGATATTTTTGGCGGCTGGCTGATGTCGCAAATGGACATCGGCGGCGCGATTCTCGCCAAAGAGATAGCTCAGGGACGGGTCGTCACGGTGCGGGTGGACGGAATGACTTTTCTCAAACCCGTCGCCGTCGGGGATGTGGTGTGCTGCTATGCGCGCTGCGTAAAGCGCGGCACCACCTCCATCACGGTAAACATTGAAGTCTGGGTGAAAAAGGTCTCTTCCGAGCCTATCGGACAGCGCTACCGCGCCACCGAGGCGGTGTTTATCTATGTCGCGGTGGATAATGGAGGCAAATCGCGGCCACTACCTGAGCCGCAGCGCTGATGGCCGCCACAAAAAAGCCCCACTGCGGGGCTTTTTCATATCCGTAACCGGGACAGCGATTACTGGATAGTAGTACCGCCATTAATTTTAAACTGAATATTCAGCACCAGCCCTTTACCTGGCCGACCGGGCAGATAACGCCAGCGCTTCGCGGCATTCTTCACATCCCGCTCAAACATATTCGCCGGCTGCGCAGACAAGATTTGCAGATTCTCCACCCGCCCATCGCTGTTAACATCAAAGCGAATCCGCACATTGCCTTCGATACGCAACGCCTGAGCGCGCTGCGGATACACTGGCTCACCGCGGCTCAATACTTTAGGCCCCTGCGGGGCGGAAACGGTCGACTGCGCGCCGGAAGTCTGGTTAGTGGGCGCGGTACGTGCCGCCGCCGTGGTATTGTTACTGGCCGATGGCGTAGTCACCGGGCGCGGTTCAACCGGTTTTACTTCGCGCTCAGGCTTCTTTTCCACCGGTTTCGGCTTCGGTTTAGGCCTGGGCTTAGGTTTCGGTTTATGGATCACCACCGGCGCTTCTTTTGGCGGCTCCGGTAAGACTTCCGGCTCAGGCTCGGGTTCAGGCTCCACCACCGGTTGCGCCGGCGGCTGAACAGCCTGCGGCGGCTCAAGATCAGCCGGCGCGACCATGGTAATACTGATAGGCTGGACCGGCGCCGGAAGCTCAATACCCTGATGTACCGATGTGTAAAGCAAGCCGGCTATAACTGCGCCATGCAGGCCGATGGAAAGTATCGGCGACCATGGAAAGCGGCGAGGTAAATCGAGGGTCATTGAAGTCATAGTCGTGTCTGTTTTCTAAAGAGTGGTTAATTTTAAATGCAAATAGCAATCATATTCAATAACGCACCCACTTTTGTCTGTGGTAAAACGCATAATTGCTGTTTTTATCCGCATAATTGCTAATGATTTAACACCGCAGACATCTTTCAATTGCAGAGCGTCGGCTAATCACATAACGTTACCCCCACGCTTACTTAGAAGGAGTTTTACCCGTGTTGTATGTGATTTACGCTGAAGATAACGCCGACTCACTGGAAAAACGCCTGGCAGTACGCCCGGCCCACCTTGCCCGCCTCAAACTCCTGCACGATGAAGGACGCCTGCTCACCGCCGGCCCGATGCCTGCCGTCGACAGCAACGATCCCGGCGCCGCAGGATTTACCGGCTCTACCGTCATCGCTGAATTCACGTCACTGGAAGCCGCGCAATCCTGGGCTCAGGACGATCCTTATATCGCCGCCGGCGTTTATAAGACGGTTTCGGTTAAACCTTATAAAAAAGTATTCTGATTACGCCAAAAGATTTTTTATTTCAATTTATTAGACACACGCAGGACAACATGACGCAGGGCACTCTTTTCTGATGTGCCCTTAATTTTTCCACCGGTTAAGACAACCCATCCCTTTCCTTACCCAGCCCAATCGATAACAGGATTGCCTGACAGACAGCAGGCTGATTTCCCGCCAGTAACCCCGCCATGTCTGCTCACGATCATGCTTGATAATGCACGATTATGCATGATAGTCTGCTTTACTCAGCTGTGTGGAGAGTAAAACGTGCAAAATCAATCACAATACGTCCGTAACGTGCAGGAAACGCTGTTATCCGATAACTGGTATACGCTGAAAACCTATCGCTTCGAATTACAGCGTCGGGACGGCACCTGGCAGGAACAGAACCGCGAAGCCTACGATCGCGGTAATGGCGCAGTGATCCTGCTGTATAACCGCGCAAAGCAAACCGTCGTTCTGACCAGGCAATTTCGCTTCCCGGTCTATATCAACGGTCACAATGGCTTTTTAATTGAGGCGGCGGCGGGTCTGCTGGATAACGCAGCGCCGGAAGAGCGCATCATTGCCGAAGCGCAAGAAGAGACCGGATTTAAGGTTACCCGGATTGAAAAGCTGTTTGAAGCCTATATGAGCCCCGGCTCGGTGACGGAAAAACTCTATTTTTTTATGGCGGAGTACACCGACCAGGATCGCAATGGCAGCGGCGGCGGGCTCGCCGATGAAGGCGAAGATATTGAAGTTCTCGAGTGGCCGCTTGACAGAGCGCTGGCGGCAATAAACAGCGGAGAAATCATGGATGCCAAGACCATCATGCTGCTGCAGCACCTTGCCCTGCACTGGAAAAAATAGACGCCAGCGCCACCAGGGTAAGATAAGGATATGATTTTGCGGGCACCGGGAGAGGTGCCCAAATCGATATTAGCTTTCCTGGGTAGCAAACAGCAACAAATGGCGCTGCCGGCTGACCAGACACTTTCTGATCGCGTGAATACGCATGTTGCGGCGGGATTGAGCCTCCAGCCAGCGCGCTTTGCGCCGCTGTACCTGACGCAGCATGCGCCAGCGCCCAACCTCTGTTCGACTATGCCTCATTTTCTACAACTCATCTCTGAAAAAGACGATTCATTATAGACCTCCGGGCCAGCTTAACCAGCGCTTTTCTGAGCGTTTGGGTTTCCTGTCTGTGAACTTCTGCGTACACTCTTAGCAAAAGAATTTTAACGGGTTTTTCTATGACGACCTTTTATACCGTCGTTAGCTGGCTGGTGATTCTCGGCTACTGGTTACTGATCGCCGGGGTAACCTTGCGTATTCTGATGAAACGCCGCGCCGTTCCGTCAGCGATGGCCTGGCTGTTGATCATCTATATCCTGCCACTGGTGGGTATTATCGCTTACCTCTCGTTTGGCGAGCTGCATCTCGGGAAACGCCGGGCGGAGCGGGCCCAGGCGATGTGGCCCTCCACCGCCAGATGGTTGAACAACCTCAAAGCCTGTAAACATATTTTCGCCACTGAAACCAGCGAAGTGGCGCGCTCTCTGTTTCAGCTATGCGAGCGGCGTCAGGGAATTGGCGGCGTTAAAGGCAATCAATTACAGCTACTGACTTCTTCCGACGATGTGATGCAGGCGCTGATCCGCGATATTCAACTGGCGCGCCACAACATCGAGATGGTGTTCTATATCTGGCAACCGGGTGGAATGGCGGACCTGGTGGCGGAATCGCTGATGGCCGCCGCGCGCCGCGGGGTACACTGCCGTCTGATGCTGGACTCCGCCGGCAGCGTGACGTTTTTTCGCAGTCCGTGGGCAAACATGATGCGTAACGCCGGGGTAGAAGTGGTCGAGGCCCTGAAAGTGAATCTGATGCGTGTGTTTCTCAGACGCATGGATTTACGCCAGCACCGCAAAATGGTGATGATCGATAACTACATCGCCTATACCGGCAGTATGAATATGGTCGATCCGCGCTTCTTTAAACAGAATGCCGGCGTCGGCCAGTGGATCGATCTGATGGCGCGTATGGAAGGCCCGGTGGCCACTTCAATGGGCGTGGTCTATTCCTGCGACTGGGAGATTGAAACCGGGAAGCGTATTTTACCGCCGCCACCGGACGTCAATATCATGCCGTTCGAACAGGCCAGCGGCCACACCATTCAGACTATTGCCTCCGGCCCGGGGTTTCCGGAAGACCTGATCCATCAGGCCTTGTTGACCTCGGTGTATGCCGCCCGGGAATATCTGATTATGACAACCCCCTACTTCGTGCCCAGCGACGATCTACTGCACGCCATCTGTACCGCCGCCCAGCGCGGCGTGGATGTCAGCATTATCGTGCCGCGCAAAAACGACTCGGTACTGGTCGGCTGGGCCAGTCGGGCCTTTTTCAGTGAACTGCTGGCGGCCGGCGTGAAAATTTACCAGTTCGAAGGCGGCCTGCTGCATACCAAGAGCGTGCTGGTGGATGGTGAGTTGAGCCTGGTGGGAACGGTCAATCTGGACATGCGCAGTCTGTGGCTGAACTTTGAAATCACCCTGGTGATTGATGATGCCGGGTTCGGCAGCGAGCTGGCGGCCGTCCAGGACGATTATATCTCCCGCTCCCGGTTGGTTGACGCCCGGCTGTGGCTGAAACGCCCACTCTGGCAGCGCATCGCTGAACGAGTGTTTTACTTCTTTAGCCCGTTGCTGTAAAACGTGCCCCATTCCCGACTGAATAAGCGGTAACGATATGGATATGGATTTAAATAATCGTCTTACCGAAGACGAAACCCTTGAGCAGGCCTACGACATTTTTCTCGAACTGGCGGCCGATAATCTCGATCCGGCGGATATCATTTTATTTAATCTGCAGTTCGAGGAACGCGGCGGCGCCGAGCTGTTTGATCCGTCCGAAGACTGGGCCGAACATGTTGATTTCGATCTTAACCCTGATTTTTTCGCCGAAGTGGTGATTGGCCTGGCGGACAGCGACGAGGGCGAAATCAATGACATTTTTGCCCGCGTGCTGCTGTGTCGGGAGAAGAACCACAAGCTGTGTCATATTTTATGGCGTGAATAATTCAGTAAAGGGCTGACGCAATGTCAGCCCTTTTTGCTTATAGCGGATCAACTTTCAGGCACGAAACCGCGTGGCGAAAACTGCCTTCCAGCACCGGACGGGTTTGCGCGCACTCCGGGCCGGCAATCGGACAGCGGGTGCGAAATACACATCCCGACGGCGGATTGATCGGCGACGGTAGCTCCCCCTCCAGCAACTGAATCGTCTTGCGTTTCTCCAGATCGGGATCGGGAATCGGCACCGCGGACATCAGCGCCCTGGTATAGGGGTGAAGCGGATTCTGATACACCTCATCATACGTCCCCAGTTCCACCGCATGGCCGAGATACATTACCAGCACACGGTCAGAAATATGCTTCACAACCGCCAGGTCATGAGCGATGAAAATCAGCGACAGCCCCATTTCGCGCTGTAGTTGCTGTAATAAATTCACCACCTGAGCCTGAATCGACACATCCAGCGCTGACACCGGTTCATCACAGATAATCAGTTTCGGCTCCAGGATCAGCGCCCGGGCAATACCAATACGCTGGCACTGGCCGCCGGAAAATTCATGAGGGTAACGGTTAATGAGATTCGGCAGCAGCCCAACCTTCATCATCATCGCTTTTACCCGCTCACGCACCTCCTGGCGCGTCATTCTCGGGTGATAAGTTCGCAGCGGCTCGGCGATTATCTCCCCGACCGTCATCCGCGGGTTCAGGGACGCCAGCGGATCCTGGAAAATCATCTGGATATCGCTGCGCACCTCCCGCCACTGCCGGGCCGTCATCCCCAGCAGGTCATTGCCCAGCCAGGTTACCCGACCGCCGGTGGCCTTCACCAGCCCGATAATCGCTCTGGCGAACGTTGATTTACCGCAACCCGATTCACCCACCACACCCAGCGTCTCCCCCTCGTACAGGCGCAGCGTCACGCCATCTACCGCCTTGAGGGTTTTCCCCGGCTGCCAGAACCACTGTTTCCCGTCTTTAATCGCAAAGTGTACTTTCAGATCCGCCACTTCCAGCAGCACGTTTCTCTGTTCTGATACCGCGTTCATCGTCACTCCTCCAGCGGTTTAAAGCAGGCGCGCAGACGTCCTTCAGCAAAGGATTCCAGCGGCGGCATAGTGGTACATATCGCCATGGCGCTCGGGCAGCGCGGTTGAAATGGGCAGCCCTGCGGCAACCGCAACAGATTAGGCGGATTGCCGGGGATCGTCAGTAGCGCTTCCCCTTGCGCATCAAGGCGCGGCACCGCGTTGAGCAAGCCGATGGAGTACGGGTGCGTCGGGTGATAGAACACCTCCCTGGCGGTGCCATACTCCATGGTGCGCCCGGCGTACATCACCAGCACCTTGTCACAGATACCAGCGACCACGCCCAGATCGTGAGTAATCATCACAATGGCGGTATTAAATTCCCGCTTAAGCTCATTGAGCAATGTCATAATCTGCGCCTGAACGGTGACATCCAGCGCCGTGGTTGGCTCATCGGCAATCAAGAGTTTAGGTCGGCATAACAGCGCCATGGCGATCATCACCCGCTGCCGCATCCCGCCGGAAAATTCGTGGGGGAACATACGCATGCGTTTGCGCGCCTCCGGCATCTTGACTGCGTCCAGCATGCGTACCGACTCGTCAAACGCTTCTGCTTTGCTCATATTTTTATGCAGCATCAGCACTTCCATAAGCTGTTCGCCAACGCGCATATAGGGATTCAGGGAGGTCATCGGGTCCTGAAATATCATCGAAATCTGTTCTGCCCGCAGACGATTTAACTCGTGTTCCGGCAGATTGAGGATCTCCCTCCCATTGAACCTGGCAGAGCCAGCGGTGCGGCCATTAGGCGCCAGCAGCCCCATCAGGGCAAACGCCGTCTGGGATTTCCCGGAGCCGGACTCGCCGACGATACCTAACGTTTCACCGGCGCGCAGGCGGAAATTCAGATCATTTACCGCCGTGACATCGCCGTCCGGGGTAGTGAAAGTCACCCGTAGATTCCGCACATCCAGCAGTGCCGGTGAGGTTTCGGTGTTACTCATAGCGACACTCCTTAGCGGTCTTTCGGATCGAGGGCGTCGCGCAGACCGTCGCCGATAAAATTAAAACAAAACAGGGTTACCACCAGAAAGCCCGCCGGAAACAGCAGCAGCCAGGGAGAAACCTCCATAGAATTGGCGCCATCGCTGAGCAACGCCCCCCAACTGCTCAGCGGCTCCTGAGTACCCAGCCCAAGGAAACTCAGGAAAGACTCAAACAAAATCATACTCGGCACCAGCAGCGAAGCGTAGACCACCACCACGCCAAGTACGTTAGGCACGATATGGCGCAGCACAATGCTGGCCGTCGATACGCCGCCCACCTGCGCCGCCTCAATAAACTCTTTGCGCTTAAGGCTCAGGGTCTGGCCCCTGACGATACGCGCCATATCCAGCCACGACACCATTCCGATAGCCACAAAGATCAGCAGAATGTTCTGGCCGAAAAAGGTCACCAGCAGAATGACGAAGAACATAAAGGGAAACGAGTTGAGGATCTCCAGCAGGCGCATCATCACGGAATCCACTTTGCCGCCCAGATAGCCGGAGAGGGACCCATACAGCGTCCCTACCACCACCGCGACCAGCGCGGCAGCCACCCCGACCATCAGAGATATTCGCCCCCCGATAGCGACCCGCACCAGCAGATCGCGGCCTGAAGAATCGGTGCCGAAATAGTGCCCTGACGCCCTATCCGGGGCGCTGGACATCATGCCCCAGTCAGTATCGAAATAGGTAAATGACGACAGCATCGGGGCAAAAATAACGAACAGAGCAACAAGGGTCAGCACCAGCAAACTGGCCACCGCCGCCCGGTTATGAATAAAGCGTCGGCGCGCGTCCTGCCACAGGCTGCGCCCCTCGACCTCCAGTTGTTCGCTGAAATGTTCCAGCGCTTCGCTGTTTTTCCTGGTTAACATCATCGGGCTCCTCTGCATCAGTAGCGGATTTTCGGATCGATGACCGCATACAGCACATCGACAACGGCGTTAAACAGGATGGTTAACGTCCCGACCAGAATAGTCAGACTGAGTACCAGCGAATAGTCGCGGTTAAGCGCGCCGTTAACAAACAGCTGGCCAATCCCGGGTAAACCGTAGATGGTTTCAATGACCATGGAACCGGTAATGATGCCGACAAAAGCGGGCCCCATATAAGACAATACCGGCAACAGTGCCGGCTTCAGGGCGTGGCGCAAAATAATGCGCCGCATCGGTAACCCTTTGGCCCGGGCGGTGCGAATAAAATTAGAGTGCAGTACTTCAATCATCGAACCGCGGGTGATACGGGCAATGCTGGCAATATAAGCCAGCGACAGCGCCACCATCGGCAGAATCATGTATTTCAGCGCCCCGCCGTTCCAGCCGCCCCCCGGCAGCCATTGCAGAGTGATGGCGAAAATCAATACCAGTAACGGCGCCACCACAAAGCTCGGGATCACCACGCCGGTCATCGCCAGCCCCATTACCGAATAGTCCCAGCGAGTGTTCTGTTTCAGAGCGGCTATCACGCCAGCGGAAACACCGATAACCACCGCCAGTAAGAACGCGGCGGCTCCCAGTTTTGCCGACACCGGAAACGAAGAGGCCACCAGATCGTTGACCGAATAATCTTTATATTTAAACGATGGGCCAAAGTCCCCGTGCGCCAGTTGCTTCAGATAGTTGAAGTACTGAGTCATGATCGGATCATTCAGGTGATATTTCGCTTCGATATTGGCCATCACTTCTGGCGGCAGATTGCGCTCACCGGTAAAAGGACTACCCGGCGCGAGCCGCATCATGAAAAAGGAGATAGTAATAAGAATAAATAGCGTCGGAATTGCTTCCAGACAGCGGCGGAGAATAAATTTCAACATTGCCCGTACCCTATGGCCTGTGCCTTCAATACCCAAAAATCAGACACCGCGGGGCCTGGTTTTCCAGCCCCGCGTATCGCCATTAATGTTTGATAATGTACAGATCTTTTACATACAGAAAATCCTGCGGGTCTTTACCGGTGTATCCGCCGACCCACGGCTTCACCAGCCGGGCGTTAACATAGTAGTAAAGCGGCACGATCACCGAGTCTTTATCCAGCTGTTGCTCCGCCTGGTTATACAGCTCGCTACGCCGCGCTTCATCAGAGACCTGTATTGCCTGTTGCATGATTTTATCGAACGCCGGGCTCTTGTAATGTGAGGTGTTGTTAGAACTGTTGGAGAGCATGGTATTCAGGAAGGCGGTCGGTTCATTATAGTCGCCACACCAGCCAGCGCGGGCCACGGAGAAATTCCCCTGGTGGCGGCTGTCAAGGAAGGTTTTCCACTCCTGATTTTCCAGCTTCACATTGACGCCAATATTTTTCTGCCAGATGGAGGCAACGGCGATCGCCAGTTTCTTATGCAGATCGGAAGTGTTGTACAACAGGTTAAAAGTGAGCGGCTTATCTTTACTATAACCGGCTTCGGCGAGCAGTTTTTTAGCCTCTTCATTGCGTTTTTCCTGGCTCCAGCCAAACCACTCTGGTTCAGTCAGCTTAGCGCCATCGGTATACGGCGGCGTATAGCCATAAGCCGGTAAATCTCCCTGATTTTTGACTTTATTAACAATAATATCGCGATCCAGTCCCAGCTTCAGCGCGGCGCGCACCCGCGGATCGGTAAACGGCGCTTTGTGGTTATTAATTTCATAGTAATAAGTGCACAGGTAAGGATCGACGTGGACTTCGTTGGGAATTTCTTTTTTCAGTTTCTGGAACAGTTCAATCGGCAGTTGGTTATACGTCATCTCAATTTCACCGCTGCGGTAGCGGTTCACATCGGTGACTTCAGAGGCGATAGGCAGATAGGTCACCTGATTGATCACCGTACGCGCGTTATCCCAGTACTGAGTATTACGTTCCAGAACAATCCGCTCATTCACTACCCAGTTTTTCAGTTTATAAGCGCCATTGGTGATGATATTAGCCGGCTGGGTCCACTTATCCCCGGCATTTTCAATGACCGATTTCGGCACCGGCGACATCGAAGAGTGCACCAGCAGTTTATAAAAATAAGGTACCGGCTCACTAAGCGTGACTTCCAGCGTATGGTCGTCCAGCGCCTTCACGCCTAAATCGCTGGCCGGTTTTTTAGCGGTGATAATGTCATCAATATTAGCAATATGACCGTACTGCAAATAACTTTCGTAAGGGGACGCGGTTTTGGGATCCGCCAGACGCTGCCAGCTATAGACAAAGTCCTGGGCGGTAACCGGCGAACCATCTGACCATTTAGCATCTTTACGCAGATGGAATGTCCAGACTTTAAAGTCCTTATTATCCCATTTTTCCGCAACCCCAGGGGTAGGATGGCCCTGCGGATCGCTAATCAATAATCCCTCAAACAGATCGCGGCTGACATTTGATTCCGGAACTCCCTCAATTTTGTGAGGATCGAGCGACTGTACTTCGGCGCCATTATTACGCACCAGCGTCTGTTTATCCGCCAGTTGCACGCCTTCCGGTACGCTGGCCGCAAATGCCGCGCTGGTGGCGCACAGCGCGGCGGCAACGATGATAGCAACTCTTTTTTTTGATGTGATGATGGTCATTGTGTCATTACTCCGATTGTTATTATGTCTGATGACAAGCCAGATCCAGGACGGGTTGACTGATATCGTTTCAGCTTTTTATTTAACCAGTCCGTAATAAACCGCTTCCTTCATGCTTTAACATTGCACTTCCCACTCAAGCAGTGGCCACAAATTATTACCAGCCTGCCGCTTTTGCCGGATCGTACCAAACCCGCCGGAATCACGCCAATACAATTTGCAAATTTGTTAAGCCATCCTTTTTTGATGATAAATTGACCTGCAATCAGGTGCCGTAATATATCCTTCAGGAAAAATATAATTATCATCAATTTATCGATAAGCTAAATCTATATGTAAATTGATCGTTCAGTTCCCGGCATCACCTAACAAACAATGTAGCAATACTTAAGCATTATGCCGCATATCCTCTCCCGAACCTGCGCGGCAGCACGGCTATCACCCTGGCTACAGGGCCATCAGGGATGGCGGATGAGAATTGCGCAGGCAATGACATCCTGGTACTCAGAAGGGTTCTGCCGCTGGCTCACTGTTCGTTTTTATAGCCATTTCTTTTACCGAACAGGCGGACTGATGAATAACAGCTACGTAATATTTTGACATAAAAAAGCGGAGCATCAGCTCCGCCTGAATAACCGGGTCAGTACATTAAGCCGCCAGCCCGGGAAACAGTGCCCTCACCCCGGTAACAATAAATTCGATGCCCAGCGCCATCAGTAATAACCCCATAATTCGGGTAATGACGTTAATCCCCGTCTGACCAAGGAATCTGACCAGCCAGGGCGCGGCGCGGAACAGCAACCAACAGCACACGGCAAACAGAGCTATCGCCACAAAGAAACCCAGCAAGTAATACCAGTTGTGGTATCGGCTACCCCAGACAATCGTTGAACTGATAGCGCCAGGCCCGGCCATAAGCGGCAACGCCAGCGGGACAACCCCCACGCTTTCGCGAATCGCAGTCTCCGATTTTTCCTGCTTGTTTTGTTTGTCTTCCCCCAGCTTGCCGCTAATCATCGACATGGCGATAGTCACCACCAGGATCCCGCCGGCAATGCGGAACGAATCGATAGAGATGCCAAATACCTGCAGGATGGCATCCCCCAGAAACAGAGACGACCAGAGAATAATCGCCACGGAAAGATTCGCCGTGAAATTGGTTTTATTTCTGGCCTGCGCCGTCTGATAGCTGGTCATGCTGATAAATACCGGAATGATCCCTACCGGGTTTACCAGGGCAAACAGACCAACAAAAAATTTAACATAGACAGTTAAATCAATTAAAAATTGAGTCACTCACGGCTCCGCAGGTAGACAAATGACAGGCCGGCGTAGGGTAATAGAAAAACCCTGCTGGCGCCACGGCATTTATCGGGACAGAACGCGGCTTTCTGTAACCAGAAGCAGCAGACAAGCATAATGTTAGTCATTTGTAATCTTTATGGGAATTTAATATTCCCGCGCTGTAACTAATAGTTTAAACCTGAGCTAAAAGCACTAAAACACCCTGCTGAAAGGTGTCAGCATTGATAAAAATTGACGCAGATCACAAAATACCTACTCAGAAGTGAGTAATCTTGGACTCGCCGCCAGGGAAAACAGAAACCGTCTTTCGGAGAATGTTAAGGCAAGGCTCTTTTAGTAAATCAGCGCGGTGTCGGATGTTTAAAATATACAGTGACTCCCGCAGTACAAAGCAAGCTGTTTCCAGAGGACTATACTGTCGTTTCGAGCAGCTGATTTACTAAAAGAGTTTAACATTATCAGGAGAGCATTATGGCCGTTACTAACGTCGCTGAACTTAACGCACTCGTCGAGCGCGTCAAAAAAGCCCAGCGTGAATACGCCAACTTCACCCAAGAACAGGTCGACAAGATCTTCCGCGCCGCCGCTCTGGCAGCTGCAGATGCTCGAATTCCCCTCGCTAAGATGGCCGTTGCCGAATCCGGCATGGGTATCATTGAAGATAAAGTGATTAAAAACCACTTCGCTTCTGAGTACATCTACAACGCTTATAAAGATGAAAAAACCTGCGGCGTGCTGTCTGAGGACGACACCTTTGGTACTATCACGATTGCTGAACCGATCGGTATCATCTGCGGTATCGTTCCGACCACTAACCCGACATCTACCGCTATCTTCAAATCGCTAATCAGTCTGAAGACCCGTAACGCCATCATCTTCTCTCCGCACCCGCGCGCCAAAGAAGCCACCAATAAAGCCGCGGATATTGTTCTGCAGGCGGCTATCGCGGCAGGCGCGCCGAAAGATCTTATCGGCTGGATCGATCAACCTTCCGTTGAACTGTCCAACGCGCTGATGCACCACCCCGACATTAACCTGATTCTCGCCACTGGCGGTCCGGGGATGGTGAAAGCGGCATACAGCTCCGGTAAACCGGCTATCGGCGTCGGCGCGGGCAACACCCCGGTGGTTATTGACGAAACCGCCGATATCAAACGCGCTGTGGCTTCGGTTCTGATGTCCAAAACCTTCGATAACGGCGTGATCTGCGCATCTGAACAGTCAGTTGTAGTGGTCGATTCAGTATACGATGCGGTTCGCGAACGTTTTGCCAGCCATGGCGGTTACCTGTTGCAGGGTAAAGAGCTGAAAGCCGTTCAGGATGTCATCCTGAAAAATGGCGCGCTGAACGCCGCTATCGTGGGTCAGCCGGCTTATAAAATCGCCGAGCTCGCCGGCTTTAGCGTTCCGGTGACCACCAAGATTCTGATCGGTGAAGTTAAAGTTGTTGATGAAAGCGAACCGTTCGCTCACGAAAAACTTTCCCCGACCCTGGCAATGTACCGCGCGAAAGATTTTGAAGATGCGGTAGATAAAGCCGAAAAACTGGTGGCCATGGGCGGTATCGGCCATACC
>NZ_KQ947377.1 GCF_001484765.1 Entomohabitans teleogrylli
ACCACCGTAGGTTTTCGCCAGAACGGTAGTGATGGCAGCGGTCAGGGTAGTTTTACCATGGTCAACGTGGCCGATAGTACCGACGTTGACGTGCGGTTTTGTACGTTCAAATTTTTCTTTAGACACGGCTATATTCCTTACTAGTGTGCTCTCCCCATCCGGAGAGAGCACGGGATCATTGTGTTAAACCCTGCGGCTTATTTACCACGGGCTTCGATTACGGCCTGAGCAACGTTATTCGGCGCTTCAGCGTACTTCAGGAACTCCATGGAGTAAGAAGCACGACCCTGAGTCTGGGAACGCAGGTCAGTTGCATAACCAAACATTTCAGACAGCGGAACCTGCGCACGAACAGTCTTACCAGTTGCAGTATCATCCATACCTTCGATCATACCGCGACGACGGTTCAGGTCACCGATTACGTCACCCATGTAGTCTTCCGGGGTTTCCACTTCAACCTTCATGATCGGCTCAAGCAGAACCGGCTTCGCTTTCTTAAAGCCTTCTTTAAAGGCGATAGACGCAGCCAGTTTAAACGCCAGCTCAGAGGAGTCAACGTCATGGTAAGAACCGTAGTGCAGACGAACACCGATATCCACTACCGGGTAACCGGCCAGAGGACCAGATTTCAGCTGCTCCTGGATACCTTTATCAACCGCCGGGATGTATTCACCCGGGATCACGCCGCCTTTAATATCGTTGACGAACTCGTAGCCCGGGCCGCCAGGCTGCAGCGGGTACATGTCGATAACGACATCACCGTACTGACCACGACCACCAGACTGTTTGGCGTGTTTACCCTGGATATCCTTAACGGTATCGCGGATAGTTTCACGGTAAGCAACCTGCGGTTTACCGACGTTCGCTTCAACGTTGAACTCACGCTTCATACGGTCAACGATGATTTCAAGGTGCAGTTCACCCATACCAGCGATGATGGTCTGGTTAGATTCTTCGTCAGTCCAAACGCGGAAAGACGGGTCTTCTTTAGCCAGACGGCCCAGAGCGATACCCATTTTTTCCTGGTCCGCTTTGGTTTTCGGCTCAACGGCGATAGAGATTACCGGCTCAGGGAATTCCATACGCTCCAGGATGATCGGCGCGTTCGGATCGCACAGGGTATCCCCGGTGGTCACGTCTTTCAGACCGATCGCCGCAGCGATGTCGCCTGCGCGAACTTCTTTGATCTCTTCACGCTTGTTGGCGTGCATCTGTACGATACGGCCAAAACGCTCGCGCGCAGATTTCACTGAGTTCAGTACGGTGTCGCCGGAGTTAACCACACCAGAGTACACGCGGAAGAAGGTTAGGTTACCCACGAACGGGTCAGTAGCGATTTTGAACGCCAGCGCCGCAAACGGCTCTTTGTCGTCAGAATGACGCTCAGCCGGGGTATCTTTACCGTCATCCAGAATACCTTTGATCGCCGGTACATCAACCGGAGACGGCAGATAATCAACAACAGCATCCAGCATTGCCTGAACACCTTTGTTCTTGAACGCAGAACCACAGGTTACCAGGATGATTTCGTTGTTCAGCACGCGCTGACGCAGTGCTTGTTTGATCTCTTCCTCGGTCAGCTCTTCGCCGCCCAGGTATTTTTCCATCAGCTCTTCAGATGCTTCAGCTGCGGATTCGATCAGATTCTGGTGCCATTCTTCAGCCAGATCCTGCATGTCAGCCGGGATGTCTTCATAAGTGAAGGTCACGCCTGCATCAGCTTCATTCCAGTTGATGGCTTTCATTTTCACCAGGTCAACAACACCGGTGAAAGCGTCTTCAGCACCAATCGCCAGCTGCAGCGGAACCGGGTTCGCGCCCAGACGGGTTTTGATCTGACCAACAACCTTCAGGAAGTTCGCACCCATACGGTCCATTTTGTTAACGAACGCGATACGCGGTACGTGGTATTTGTTAGCCTGACGCCATACGGTCTCAGACTGCGGCTGAACACCACCAACTGCGCAGTAAACCATTACCGCACCGTCGAGTACACGCATGGAACGTTCTACTTCGATGGTGAAGTCAACGTGCCCTGGGGTGTCGATGATGTTGATACGATGCGGTTCATACTGCTTAGCCATACCTGACCAGAATGCGGTAGTCGCAGCGGAGGTAATAGTAATACCACGCTCCTGCTCCTGCTCCATCCAGTCCATGGTTGCGGCGCCGTCATGAACTTCACCGAGTTTATGGTTTACACCGGTGTAGAACAGAATACGTTCGGTAGTAGTGGTTTTACCGGCGTCGATGTGCGCACTGATACCGATATTACGGTAGCGTGCAATGGGTGTTGTACGAGCCATTTGATTCCTCTATATCCTGGGACGTTCAAGTTAAGTTACCCAGTACGGGCGGCTTACTGAAGCGCCCGTCTGGTTGACTAACACTACGAAGGGATTACCAACGGTAGTGAGCGAACGCCTTGTTGGCTTCGGCCATACGGTGAACGTCTTCACGTTTCTTAACCGCAGTACCTTTGTTGTCTGCAGCGTCAGAGAGTTCGTTCGCCAGGCGCAAAGCCATGGATTTATCACCGCGTTTACGAGCAGCTTCAACGATCCAACGCATTGCCAGCGCATTACGACGGACCGGACGGACTTCAACTGGTACCTGATAAGTAGAACCACCAACGCGGCGAGACTTAACTTCGACAGTCGGGCGCACGTTTTCGAGGGCTACTTCGAAAGCTTCCAGTTCAGATTTACCAGAGCGCTGAGCCAGGGTCTCCAGCGCGCTGTATACGATAGCTTCTGCAGTAGATTTTTTACCATCTACCATCAGGATATTTACAAATTTAGCCAGCAGTTCAGATCCGAACTTCGGATCCGGCAGAATTTTACGCTGACCAATGACGCGACGACGTGGCATGGAAATACTCCGTTGTTAATTCAGGATTGTCCAAAACTCTACGAGTTTAGTTTGACATTAAAGTTAAAACGTTTGGCCTTACTTAACGGAGAACCATTAAGCCTTAGGACGCTTCACGCCATACTTGGAGCGAGCCTGCTTACGGTCTTTAACACCAGAGCAGTCCAGCGCACCACGAACGGTGTGGTAACGCACACCCGGGAGGTCCTTAACACGACCGCCACGGATCAGGATCACGGAGTGCTCCTGCAGGTTGTGACCTTCACCGCCGATGTAGGAGGTGACTTCAAAACCGTTAGTCAGACGCACACGGCAAACTTTACGCAGTGCGGAGTTCGGTTTTTTCGGAGTGGTGGTATATACACGAGTACATACACCACGTTTTTGCGGGCATGCTTCCAGCGCCGGCACGTTGCTCTTTGCAACTTTGCGCGCGCGCGGTTTGCGTACCAGCTGGTTAACTGTTGCCATTAAATAGCTCCTGGTTTTTGCTTCGTAAACACGTAATAAAACGGCCTCATATAATATGAGGACGCGGAATTTTAGGGCTGACCCGAAAAGGTGTCAAGAAATATACAGCGATTTCGCTTTTACCAGGACATCTGGCTGGTATGTTTCACCGTCAGGGTAACGAAATCAGTATAGCTGACCTGCCTGATATCGGATGAAATTTGAGCAGCGAGTCCGCGAGCCCGCACATCATCCATCAGAACAGAAAGCGATATAGGGGCGCCGCGTAATAATTCAAGGGGAGCAGAGCCGGAAAGGGCCGCCAGCACACCATCCTGAATCAGCAGGACATCATCGCCGGGAGCAAGCATGCGTAACAACGCGGCCAAATCGGTTTGCCAGGGCGAACGGCTGAGTGTATGCAGCATAGAACCTCAGAAAGTCAGCAAAACATCATATTCCGCCAGGCGCTCGCGTAATACCTGCGGCTCCATCGGCAGAGCATCAATAACAAAGCTCCCCGGCTTCGCGGCCAGTCCCCGTTCGCGCAACGATGCGGCGCATATCATGATGTCGTTGATATCATACAGCGGCAGAATGCGAAATGTGGCGATATAGTCCCGGGAGAGAATCGCCTGCGGCTGCTGCCCTGACAGAATCTGAAAGACTCCGTCGCCGATAAAAAAAACGCCCGGCGCTTCACACAGCGCCGACGCCGCCAGCAGCGCATCAAGCCCTTCCCTGCCGGCGGATGAGCCATGAGGGGCGGAAGTGAAAACTACAGCCAGTCGTTTCATTAAAACTGTACCACTCTGTCGCAGGTTAATGCAGCTTCCGCCAGCGATCCCAGACCACTGAGCGTAAACCCGGCCTGCAGGTTACTGCCCGGTAACCCGGCTAGCTGCGCTTCCTGCGCATCCGTCACCCCGCGTCGCAGCGCCGCCGCCACACAGATATGAAGCGCCACCTGATGCTGCTCGTGCAGTTGCTGCCAGGCGCGCACCAGATCGAATTCATCGCTGGCGGGCGCGGTAAGCTGATTGGCGTTATACACCCCTTCGCGATAGAAAAAGACTGAAGCCAGCGTATGTCCCTGCGCAATCAGTGCCTTAGCGAACTGCAGTGCGCTACTGGCCTGCTGGGTGCCATAAGCGGGGCCGGTCACCATCAGGGCAAAACGCATTAGCGCTCCTGGCCCTGAAAGTCGCCGCTCTTAAACTGGCGGATGTAGAGATAGACGGTATGTTTGGAAATATTCAGCCTGTCCGCCACCTGGTTAATGGCGTCTTTAATGTCAAAAATCCCTTTTTCATACAGATTAAGAACAATCTGGCGATTCTTGGCATTGTTGGAGACGTTGCGGTCAGCATTCACTTCTTCAATGGTAAACTCCAGGGTCTGCGTCACCAGGTCTTCCACCGATGAAGCAAAGTTAACGGAAGAAGGCACTTCCTGATCCTGGGTCTCCGGCGGCACAAACGTGCTGACTATCTGTGAGAACGGCACATCAAGGTTCATATTAATGCACAACAGGCCCACAACGCGCTGCTCACGGTTGCGGATGGCGATGGTGACGGACTTCATCAGCACGCCGCTCTTCGCCCGGGTAAAATAGCAGCGCGAAACGCTACTGTCGGCACCGGTCATATCGTGCAGCATCCGCAGCGCCAGATCGGTGATCGGCGAGCCGATTTTACGCCCGGTATGTTCACCGTTGGCGATACGAATTGCCGAACATTTCAGATCCTGCAGCGAATGCAGCACGATCTCGCAGTGCGGGCCAATCAGCATTGCCAGCCCATCCACAACGGCTTCGTAAGACTTCAGTATTTCGAAATCAGAGGGTTCAAACGGACGCTGATCCAGTAAATCAAGCTCGCTGGTTTCGTTAGTTAAAAGCGAATTGGACATGAAAAAATACCACCCTCTAAACAGAGCCTGTCGTTTTTTTTCGTTGTCAGGGCAGACTCATCACTCATTATTGATGTGCGAAATGCGAAACAATATACCCCGGGCACCGGACTGATGAAAGGCGACAACTACATGAATTCCCGGGAGTCTATTAGTTTTATCCCAGCTTCGCAGGCGCGAATTGCCGATTCTGGAAACTGAAGGGTATACAGCGTAAAGCGTGTTTTCCAGTTTTAATTATATTCTGATTCAGACAAAATCGCCGCCCATTGGGCGGCGATAATAACGCAGGGGATTATTTCTTATCCGCCGCGTCGGCTTTGGCGTCAGCCGCGCCGGCTTCAGCGGCAGCTTCCGGCTTCTCATCAGCCTTCGGCGCCGGTTTGATATCCAGCAGTTCTACGTCAAACACCAGTGTGGAGTTAGCCGGGATACCCGGAACGCCGGTTTTACCGTAGGCCAGCTCCGGCGGGATAACCAGTTTGATCTTACCGCCTTTCTTGATGTGCTTCAGACCTTCGGTCCAGCCCGGGATGACGCCATCCAGACGGAAGGAAAGCGGCTCGCCGCGGGTATACGAGTTGTCGAACTCTTTACCATCAATCAGGGTGCCTTTGTAGTTCACCACCACGGTATCGGTATCTTTCGGCACTTCGCCGCTACCTTCTTTCTCTACCTGGTACAGCAGGCCGGTAGACGTGGTTTTCACGTTTTTCTCTTTGGCGAAGGTGTCGCGGTAAGCTTTGCCTTTTTCAGCATTTTCTTTGGCATCTTTCTCCATTTTCTCCTGGGCCGCGGTCTTCACGCGCGCTTCAAAGGTCTGGAGGGTCTGCTCAATATCCTGATCGGAAAGCTTGCTCTTATCGCCGAAAGCATCCTGCACGCCGGCAATCAGCTGGTCTTTATCCAGTTTAATCCCCAGTTTTTCCTGTTCTTTCAGGGAGTTTTCCATATAACGACCCAGGGATGCCCCCAGTGCGTACGCTGCTTTCTGATCATCATTTTTAAATGCGGAGGAGCTTTCCTGCGCCGGCGCGGCCTCTTTTTTAGCAGCATCGGCGGCAGAAGCCAGCGGTGCATTGAAGGCGACAGCCATGGCGCTAGCCAGCAGCGTTACTTTAAACAGTGATTTCATCCATTTTCTCCAGGGCCGGGGCCTCTCACCCCAGGGTTAATAACAAGTTGAACGCCTTACTATAGCGTTTCGCAAGAAATCTATACACAAAATCATTCAGGTTACAATCGGGGCTCCTGGCGCAAACGCCGACCATCAGAATGCAGCCTGTAAGAATAACGTGTATACACAATCTCCCGCACCAATATGAAGTCTAATTCAGACTATTTTTGTGTGAATTAGTTTCTATCCATCTCACAGTCTCTCTGCAAAACAGGGGAATTTTCAGTAAAATCCTACCCCCGCTTCCTTTGCGGGCCTAAACCACCGGAGACCGACCATGCAGCACAAATCAACCGAGGACCGCCTGGCAGAGCTTGAAAGCCGCCTGGCCTTTCAGGAAATTACCATCGAAGAGTTAAACCAGACGGTAACCGCCCATGAACTCGAAATGGCGAAGCTGCGCGAACATTTACGGCTTCTGGTGGAAAAGATGAAAGCCAGTCAGCCTTCGTTAGTGGCTTCTCAGGCGGAAGAAACGCCGCCGCCCCACTACTGACAGATAGCAAAAAGGCGTGCAATGCACGCCTTTTTCATCAAAACCACCCGGACAGTGATTAGTGGCAGCCGCAGCCGCCGTTACCGCCACAACCGCCTTTACCGTGCTCATGGTCGTGACCATGGCCGTGTCCGCCGCAGCAACCTTCGTGATCGTGATGATGGTGATCGTGTTCACCGTGAACGTGGCCGTGAGCCAGCTCTTCTGCAGTCGCTTCGCGGATCGCCACGACTTCAACGTGGAAATTGAGGTTCTGGCCAGCCAGCATATGGTTACCGTCAACCACGACGTGGTCATCTTCCACAGCGGTGATTTCTACCGGTACCGGCCCCTGGTCGGTTTCCGCCAGGAAACGCATCCCTACCTGCAGTTCATCAACGCCCATAAAGACGTCTTTCGGTACACGCTGCACCAGGTTTTCATCATACTGACCGTAGGCATCGTTAGCGGTAACGTTCACATCAAACTTATCGCCGACTTCATGGCCTTCCAGCGCTTTTTCCAGCCCTGAAATCAGGGAGCCGTGACCATGCAGATAGTCCAGCGGCGCACTCACCGGAGACTCATCAACTAACACACCATCTTCTGTACGTACCTGATAGGCCAGGCTGACCACCAGGTCTTTTGCAACTTTCATGATATCTCCTGAGCGAGGGAAAAAACTGGCGCAGATTGTAGCCGAAATCTGCGCCCGTGTACCCCTTAGCTTAAAAAAACCTGCCCCATCCCGCTAGTCCGGATGAAAAATCCCTATAACTTGTTCATCTTTGCGAACGTGCTCGCGGGCCTGTTTATCTGCTTCGCGCATCTGATGGCCGCATTTAACGCATTCAACAACATCAATATTATTCTCCCGCCACATGGCGAGAGTATCTCGTGCCTGGCACTGTGGGCAGACTGCCCCGGCAATAAAACGTTTACGCACTGACATCGCTCCCCTTAATTGCATACCAGCACCATCATACGATGTCTGATAGCTATTCAAACTCATCCCAACCGTCGGGCTGGCGGCGCTCTTTTTGCATCTCGCGCTGGAAAATTTCTTCCAGCTCACGCCGGGCTTCTCTGACCCGGGAAATCTGCGCCGTGTCGCTGTGTACCGGCATCAGCTCGCGCAGCATCCGCATATCCAGTCGTTTAAAATGTAACTGCGCACGATGCGCCTGGTGTGGATGCATGCCCAGCGACATCAGCGCCTTGCGCCCCAGTTCCAGCGCGCTGGCGAAGGTTTCACGGGAAAATTGTTTCACGCCGGCCTGCAGCAACTCATGGGCTTCAACCCGTCCACGCGCCCGGGCGAGGATCTCCAGGTGGCCAAAGTGCTGCTGGCAAAGGTTGACAATCTTCATGGTATCTTCCGGCTCATTACAGGTAATGACTATCGATTTCGCCGCCCCGGCGCCGGCGGAGCGCAACAGCTCAAGCTCGGTGGCATCGCCGTAATAAACTTTATAGCCGTATTTGCGCATCAGATTCACCGCGCTGATGTCCCGCTCCAGCACTGTAATCCGCATCTGATTGGCCATCAGCAGGCGCCCAATCACCTGCCCGAAACGGCCAAACCCGACAATAATCACCTGCGGCTGATCGTCTTCCACCCACGGCGCTTCATCGCCCTCTTCCGGGGCGTTAAAGCGCTTTATCAGCAGCAGATCGATGGCTTTCATCACCAGCGGCGTGGTCATCATCGACAGCGTCACCGTCACCAACAACAGCGCCATCTGGTCGCCTTTAAACAGCCGTTGTGACGAGGCCAGCGAGAACAGCACAAAGGCAAATTCACCGCCCTGGCTGAGTACCCCGGCAAACTGCAGACGTTCCGCGGTACGTAGTCCATACACTCGCGATAACAGCCAGAGGATCAGGCTTTTCACCACCACCAGCGCCGCAACGCCAATTACCACCTCCGGCAGATGGGTATAAAGCACCCCGAGATTAAGCGCCATCCCGACCGAGATAAAAAACAGCCCCAGCAGCAGTCCTTTAAAAGGCTCAATCGCGGTTTCCAGCTCGTGGCGATATTCGCTCTCCGCTAACAGTACGCCGGCAATAAAGGTGCCCAGCGCCATAGAAAGCCCCAGCGCATCCATAAACAGCGCGGCGCCCAGCACCAACAGCAGCGTCGCGGCGGTGAACACCTCACGTACGCCGGACCCGGCGATAAAGCGAAATACCGGACGCAGCAGATATCGACCGCCGATAAGCATACCGGCGAAGGCCAGCACTTTCAGACCGATTTTAATCCAGTCCGGGTGCTCGTCGCCATTGCCAGCCAGCAACGGTACCATCGCCAGCGCCGGAATCACCGCCAGGTCCTGAAATAGCAATACCGAAAAACCCAGTTGCCCCGCCTCGCTGCGATTCATACCCTTTTCACGCATGATCTGCAGCGCCATCGCCGTTGAGGACATCGCCAGGCCAACGCCGCCCACCACCGCGGCCTGCCAGGAAAACTGCGCCAGCAACAACAATCCCCCCAGCACGGCGGCGCTGACAATCACCTGCGCGGCGCCGACGCCAAAGATAGAACGCCGCAGTTGCCACAGCTTTGCGGGATTGAGCTCCAGGCCAATAATGAACATCAGAAACACCACCCCAAGCTCGGAGAAGTGCAGAATTTCATCAACATCGCTGATAAACCCCAGTCCCCAAGGGCCAATCGCCATCCCCGCCAGCAGGTAACCCAGCACCGCGCCAATCTTTAGTCGCGCCGCCAGCGGCACCGCCAGTACGGCGGCGAACAGAAACAGTACGCCGGCTAATAACAGATCGGAGCCTTCCATCAGCGTCCTCCCTGACCCAGCGGAGAGGCCAGCCATTCACCCCACGCCCGGGCGTGATTCTCCAGCATCTCCCGGGACTGGCGGCGCGCCTGGTAGACTATCACCGGAGTCAGCCAGTGCATCCGGCACATCGCCGCCGTCAACTCGAACGGACGCAGGATTTCAGTCAGCGGATAGCGATTCTGCCCGTCGCTACGGTAGGCGCTCTCCGGCTCACCGGTAGTGATCATGCTGCGCCAGTATTTTCCCGCCAGTTGATTACCCCCCGGGCCGCTGGCGAACTCCCGGCTCAGCACCCGGTCCATCCACTCTTTAAGCAGCGCCGGGCAACTCCAGGTATACAAAGGGTGCTGAAAGACAATCACCTCATGGGCGCGCAACAGTTCCTGTTCATGTTGAATATCGATAAAAAAGTCAGGATAGCAGCCGTACAGGTCGTGTACTGTCACATTCGGCAGTCGCCAGGCAGGCTGTAGTAGAACCTGATTGGCTACTGAATCCTGAAATTCCGGATGGGCATACAGCAGCAGAACATTAGGCGGCTGTGACATCATTCCCCTCCAGGGCGTCGTCAGAGAAAGTTTTTTGGGCTACCATGCAGCGCGACGCTCAGCGGCGTCGTACTACGTTACCCGATTATAATGACAATTTAACATATTCTATACATACGGCGCGTTATGATTGTTTTCTCTTCATTACAAATTCGTCGCGGTATCCGGGTATTACTGGATAACGCCACGGCCACCATTAACCCCGGTCAGAAAGTGGGCCTGGTGGGTAAAAACGGCTGCGGAAAATCCACCCTGCTGTCGCTCCTGAAAAATGAGATCAGCGCCGATGGCGGAAACGTCACTTTTCCCGGCACCTGGCAACTCGCCTGGGTGAATCAGGAAACCCCGGCCCTGGACGTTCCGGCCATTGAGTATGTGATTGACGGGGATCGTGAATATCGCCGCCTTGAGCAGGAACTACAGCAAGCCAACGAGCGCAACGATGGCCACGCCATCGCCACCCTGCACGGCCAACTGGACGCCATCGACGCCTGGACGATTCGCGCCCGGGCCGCCACTCTGCTGCACGGATTGGGGTTCAGCAATGAACAGCTGGCGCGGCCGGTAAGCGATTTTTCCGGCGGCTGGCGTATGCGCCTTAACCTCGCCCAGGCCCTGCTTTGCCGTTCCGACCTGCTACTGCTCGACGAACCGACTAACCACCTCGATCTCGACGCCGTAATCTGGCTGGAAAAGTGGCTCAAAAGTTATCCCGGCACCCTGATTCTGATCTCCCACGACCGGGACTTCCTTGACCCTATCGTCGATAAGATCCTGCATATTGAGCAGCAAAGTCTGTTTGAATATACCGGCAACTACAGCTCTTTCGAGCTACAGCGCGCCACCCGGCTGGCGCAACAACAGGCGATGTACGAAAGTCAGCAGTTGAAAGTCGCCCACCTGCAAAGCTATATCGATCGTTTCCGGGCCAAGGCCACCAAGGCAAAACAGGCCCAGAGCCGTATCAAAATGCTGGAACGCATGGAACTGATCGCGCCGGCTCATGTGGACAATCCGTTCCACTTCAGCTTTCGGGCGCCGGAAAGCCTGCCCAACCCGCTGCTGAAAATGGAAAAAGTCAGTGCCGGCTATGGCGCGCGTAGGGTGCTGGAATCCATTAAGCTGAATCTGGTGCCCGGTTCGCGTATCGGGCTGCTGGGGCGTAACGGCGCCGGTAAATCCACGCTAATCAAGCTGCTGGCCGGCGAACTCCAGCCGCTGCACGGTGAAATCGGCCTGGCGAAGGGGATCAAACTGGGTTACTTCGCTCAGCACCAACTGGAATATCTGCGCGCCGACGAATCTCCGCTCCAGCACCTGTCCCGGCTGGCTCCCCAGGAGCTGGAACAGAAACTGCGCGACTACCTCGGCGGTTTCGGCTTCCAGGGCGATAAGGTTAACGAAGCCACCGGGCGGTTTTCCGGCGGCGAAAAGGCGCGCCTCGTGCTGGCGCTGGTTGTCTGGCAGCGTCCCAACCTGCTGCTGCTTGACGAACCCACTAACCACCTCGATCTGGACATGCGCCAGGCGCTGACGGAAGCCCTTATTGATTTCGACGGCGCCCTGGTGGTGGTCTCCCACGACCGCCATTTGCTGCGTTCAACCACTGACGATCTCTACCTGGTACACGGTGGCAAAGTCGAGCCCTTCGATGGCGATCTGGAAGATTACCAGCAGTGGCTGAGCGATCTGCAAAAGCAGGAGAGCCAGCCGCAGGAGGCGGCCCGGGACAATACCAACAGCGCCCAGGCGCGCAAAGACCAGAAACGCCGTGAGGCGGAGCTGCGTTCGCGTACTCAGCCACTGCGTAAAGAGATAACCAGGCTGGAAACGCAGATGGAAAAACTCAATACCCGGCTGGAAGAGGTCGAAAATCAGCTTTCCGACAGCGCCATCTATGAGCCGCAGCGCAAAGCTGAAATGACGGAGTGCCTGCAGGTCCAGGCCAAAACCAGGGGCGAGCTGGAAGAGTGCGAAATGGCCTGGCTGGCCGCTCAGGAAGAGCTGGAACAGATGATGCAGCAGGAATAAACCGACACCCGGGGAGCCGCAACTCCCCGGTTGTTTCACGCCTGATTTGCCAGACGCTGGCGAATCGTCTCCAGCGAATCGACGCCATATAGCTTACCGTCCAGAAAACGGGTCTTCAGTTCCCCCTGCTGCTCCTGGCGCGGTGTTTGCTGATCAAACAGTTGCAACTCCCCCCGGGCGTTACGCGCCACCCGTAGCAATCCCCGCGCCGAACGCTTTAACCCATTATCCGTTTTCGGCGCTTTATAGATAACCCGCTCTGCGTCGTTAACCACGCCCCAGGTGGCCTTCATGGCAAATCCGAAGGTATCGCGGGTGTGATACTGGTAGGTAAAAGAGCCGACGCCAAATACCACATTCGAACTGGCGAATCCCTTTGCCGCCAGGCGACGCAAAATCTCATCAGCGCGCTCCAGGGTAATTGAGTCGCCGTAGATCAGCCCGACATGCGGGTCGAGAACTTTATAGCCTTTCTCATTCACTGTACCGCCAAAAATTTCCCACAGCACCTCGACGGAACCTTTCTCCTGCGCGCTGCGCTGCGGCCGGGTATCGTCCGCCGCCGCGGTACCGCAGAGAATATCCGCCGGATCGCCGCTGTCCGGGCGAAAGACCACTCGCCCCTCGCGCCCGAGAATGGCGGCTTTCAGCTCGCGGGTATAGCGGGTCAGTACCTGCCAGTAATCCCAGGTATCCGAGACAATCGACACAAACCCACGCGGATGAACCTCCGCGATCAGGCGCCGAAAAGTCTCGATCTCGGTTTCCTGCTGCCCCATACACATCACACTATGCTCAGTGGCCGGAATACTGGCGCCAATAAAAGTTTCATCACCCTGCTGAGTGTAGTAATTCCGGGCGTACAGCAGTGATGGAATGCTGTCAGTCCCTTTGAAACTCAGCAAATGGCCGCAGCCAGCCTGCGCCGCATCGTGGAGTCCGGACATACCGCGGAACGAAAAGTCATGGCACTGAAAATCCAGATGCGTCATATCGTTACAGGTTATGTCTGCCCAGCGCTCGCATATTCGCCGGTAGTGATGGGCAATAGTGGCATTGGTAGAGGCTTTCCACAGCTCCGCGCACAGAACCGACTCCAGATAGTTAACCAACCAAAAAAATTCATCGCGGGTATTAGTGATGGTCAGTACCGGTATTTGCATCGGCACTTTACTTCCCTCATCCAGCGCTTTGATATGCAACGGCAAATACCCGAGGCGGTGCAGCGCGCGAATATGGTCCACCGTTACCGTGCCGCGGCCGAGATAACCGTCCATCAACCGCTGGTACTCACCCGCCACCTCTTCTTGTGGGCGGGCGAAAAACCCCTCATGAAACAGATCCACCAGCAGCCAGCGCAGTACGCCCTGTAAACCAAAGAAAACCAGTTTTCCATCCGCCACCGGTGAGGAAAAATAGCGGTCGCTGCGCGGTGTCAGATTGGAATAGATTCGGGTAGTCCCTTGCGGGTACTGCTCGCGGTGGGAGACTTTATAGCCGTCAATCGCCAGAACAGGATTCATTTTCATTTTTATCTCCCTTGTGCGCGATAAATCGCATCAATACCAATCAGTTCTACCTGCGGATGGCGCGGCGCTGCAGCGCTCAGCGACGTGGTGGTGTAGATAGTGTCGATACCCTGAGTCAGCAAATGATCCACACCTTTTGAGAACAGCCCGTGCGTCACATAAAGGCTGACGCTATGAGCGCCGGCGTCGCGCAGCACCCGGGCTGAGCCGATAAATGTACCGCCGCCGTCGCACAGATCATCGACAATCAACACATCGCGTCCGGCCACCTCTCCCGCCAGTAGCCTGAATCCGCTCAGATTACCGGTCGCGATATCACGCTGCTTGGTCATGATGGCGTACTCCGCGGCCCCGCTCTCCCGGGCCACATCGTGGATTTTCTTCAGCGCGCCGGCGTCCGGCGCCACCGGCAGCAACCGCCCTTTGCCCAACGCGGCCCGCAGTCCCGGGTGCTGCAACAAACATTGCTGCTGAGGAATCGCCACCAGTCTGTCAATCGCCGCCGCCGCGGCTTCACTATGTGGATCCAGTACTATAACGCGATGAAAATTCAGCATGTTCAGGTGCTGAGCAAAAACCCGTAGCGCAAAGCTGTCGCCCGGGCACATATGTCTATCCTGACGGGCGTAGGGCAGCCAGGGGAGTTCCAGATGGCGGACGCCCACATCACAGCCGTGGCTGACCGCCTCCACCAGTTGCGCCAGCAGCATAAAGTCATTCATATCGCGCAGCGCCGTCGCCCGAACCCGCATCAGTCGTGCGCGCAATGGCAGCGCCTGCGCCACCCGCAGCCACACAGCGCCATCCGGAAATATTCCATGTTCAATATTTATCGCCTGCTCATCCAGATATAGTTCCAGTTTTCCGTTCATCACTCGCCCCATTTATGTCCCTTAGACATAATTAATATTGTCCATGAGACATAATTTGGCAAACATAAAATTGTCTATGAGACAATATTTGATGTTATCGCTTTGATAATCGGGGAAAAATAGTTAACCGCTTGTTGCTTTTTACCAGGCTGGTACACTCAGGTAGCCTGTATCAGCCGTGAGTAAGCCATGATTTCCGAAGCGGAGTACCTGAAAAACTACGACGCCAGCCGTTTTCCCGCCCCGTTGGTTACCGTGGATAGCGTGCTGTTCACCCTGCACCAGGGCGCGCTGTGCGTACTGATGGTTAAGCGGGCCAGCCAGCCCCAACAGGGGCGTTGGGGGCTGCCTGGGGGATTCATAGATATTGCCCGGGACACCTCCACCCGCGCCACGGCGCTGCGCAAACTGACGGAAAAGACCGGCGTCTCCCCGTCCTGGCTTGAGCAACTGGATACGTTCTCCGGTCCGCAGCGCGATCCGCGCGGCTGGAGTCTGACCGTTGCCTGGTATGCGCTCATCGCCTGGGCGGACTGTGCGCCGCATATCGCCAGCGTCAGCGATGCCCGGTGGATAGCCGTCAGCGAGCTGGAAAAGATCGAACTGGCCTTTGACCACGGCGCGATTATTCAGGCCGCGCTACACCGTCTGCGCCAGAAGACCATGTATTCCCTGCTCCCGGCCTATTGCCTGCCGGAAACGTTTACCCAGTCGCAGCTTCAGGAGGCCACCGAGATTATTCTCGGTCAGTCAATCCAGCGTAAAAGCCTGATCCGCCGTTTCGAAGCCTCGGGAATGTTTGAAGAAACCGGGGAAAGCGTGGCGACCGGGGCGCGCAAGGCGCGTCTGTGGCGGCGTAAACCGAATGTCGATATCCACCTGTTTTCACGCAATTTGCTGGCGGATTAGTACTTCGCCGCCAGGAGCCGGTCAAAACCGGTATAATCATTAGCATGCAAATTAAATAACACTGACCATGTCCGATATCATCTCCTCTGAATACAGCGCCGGTAACGGCAGCAGCGCCGATTTCATCCCCCTGCCCGGCGCCCGCAATCCGCATCTGCAGACCATGCTGCCGCGGATCATTCGCCGTCGGCTGAAATTCACTCCGCACTGGCAGCGACTGGACATGCCCGACGGTGATTTCGTCGATCTGGCCTGGAGTGAAGATCCTGCGCTGGCGCGCCATAAACCGCGGCTGGTCGTGTTTCATGGCCTGGAAGGCAGTCTGCTCAGCCCATACGCCCACGGTCTGATAGAGGCGGCCCGCCAGCGCGGCTGGCTGGGAGTGGTGATGCACTTTCGCGGTTGTAGCGGTATTCCCAATCGTAAATACCGTATCTATCACTCGGGGGAAACAGAGGACGCCAGCTACTTCCTGACATGGATGACGCAACGTTATGGCGCAGCTCCCACCGCGGCAGTCGGCTTTTCGCTGGGCGGCAATATGCTGGCCTGCCTGATGGCCGCTCAGGGAGAACAATGTTCGCTGGCGGCCGGGGTAGTGGTCTCTGCGCCGCTGATGCTTGAAGCCTGTAGCTACCATATGGACAAAGGCTTTTCACGTTTCTATCAGCACTATCTGCTCAACCTGCTGAAGGGGAACGCCACCCGGAAGCTGCAGGCCTACCCGGGTTCGCTGCCCATCGGGCTGGCGCAACTGAGAAAAGTACGCCGCATTCGTGAGTTCGATGACCTGATCACCGCCAGAATCCACGGTTTTGCCGACGCCCTGGACTACTATCGGCGCTGCAGCGCCCTGCCGGTACTGCCGGGCGTGGCGAAACCGATGCTGATCATCCACGCCAAAGACGATCCTTTCATGGATCATAATGTGATTCCCGATCCGCAGCATCTGCCGGATAACATTGAATACCAGTTAACAGAGCATGGCGGCCACGTCGGTTTTGTCGGCGGTAGCTGGCGCCATCCGCAAATGTGGCTGGAACAGCGCATACCGGACTGGCTGACGGCCCGGCTGGAGAAATAACATGATTATTCCCTGGCAGGACATCGCCCCGGAGACTCTTGATAATCTGATCGAATCCTTTGTATTACGCGAAGGCACCGATTATGGCGAACAGGAGCGCAGCCTGGAACAGAAGGTAGAAGACGTAAAGCGCCAGTTACAGAGCGGAGACGCGGTGCTGGTGTGGTCTGAATTGCATGAAACAGTCAATATCATGCCGCGTACCTCGTTTCGCGGCTGAGGTTTTGGGAATGAATCACCGACTATACTGCTGAATACGATCAAAAAACCACGCGCTATTCAGTAAGTTGCCATTTGCTAACCCAGGAGTTGTCATCTTATGTCTGCCAAACATCCGGTTATCGCCGTCACCGGCTCCAGCGGAGCGGGGACCACCACCACCAGCCTGGCGTTCCGCAAAATTTTCGCACAACTGAATCTCCACGCCGCCGAAGTGGAAGGGGACAGCTTCCATCGCTATACCCGTCCGGAGATGGACATGGCGATTCGCAAAGCCCGGGATCTGGGGCGCCACATCAGCTACTTTGGGCCGGACGCCAACGACTTTGGCCTGCTGGAGCAGACCTTTGCCGAATATGGCCACAGCGGCACCGGCAAATCGCGCAAATACCTCCATACTTATGATGAAGCGGTGCCCTGGAATCAGGTACCGGGCACCTTTACCCCCTGGCAGTCGCTGCCGGAACCCACCGACGTCCTGTTTTACGAAGGACTGCACGGCGGAGTGGTAACCAAACAGCATAATGTGGCGCAGCATGTGGATCTGCTGGTCGGGGTGGTGCCGATCGTCAACCTGGAGTGGATCCAGAAGATGATCCGCGACACCAGCGAGCGCGGCCACTCCCGGGAAGCGGTGATGGACTCGGTTGTGCGCTCCATGGAGGACTATATCACCTACCTCACGCCGCAATTCTCGCGCACCCATATCAACTTCCAGCGCGTTCCCACTGTGGATACCTCCAACCCTTTCGCCGCCAAAGGCATCCCCTCTCTCGACGAAAGCTTTGTGGTGATCCACTTCCGCAATCTGGAAAATATCGACTACCCCTGGCTGCTGGCGATGCTCCAGGGATCATTCATTTCTCACATGAATACTCTGGTGGTACCGGGCGGGAAAATGGGGCTGGCGATGGAGCTGATCATGACGCCGCTGGTGCAGCACCTGATGGAAGGCCGCGCGATTGGCTAATCAGGGCGGCCTGAACCTGATAATACTCAGTTCCTGCCGCGGAGCTGGCGCAAAAGCGGCGGGTAGCTAATCCTACTTTTCACCGCTTAACGCCAGGGCCCTGAAACCAGAGGTTTTCAGGACTCCGGCAACAACTTTGACGGCAAATCACGTCGCCTTTCAGCCCTATAGCTCAATAACTTCATAAGAATGGGTAATGTTTACCGATTTGCCCAACATTAGCGCCACAGAACAATACTTCTCGGCAGACAGGTCTACAGCCCTGGCGACGGCATTATCTTTCAGCGCCTTACCGGAAACCACAAAGTGCAGATTAATATGGGTAAACAAACGCGGCGCTTCTTCGCGGCGCTCCGAGGTCAGTTTGACCTCGCAATCTTTCACGTCATAGCGCCCTTTTTGCAGTATCGACACCACATCAATGGCGCTACAGCCCCCGGCGGCCATCAGCACCATTTCCATCGGGCTTGGCGCTTTATCTCCGGAGTTGCCATCCATCAGGATCTGGTGCCCGGAAGCTGATTCACCAAGGAATGTCAGCCCTTCCACCCATTTCACTCTCGCCTGCATGTTGTACGCTCCTTATGCGAATATTTTTCCCCAGAGTAAGCTGCGGAAACAAAAGTCGCAACAGAAGGAGACTTGAATCAAACTGAAACGAGACACCAGGAGACATGGGCGCAAAGCTATGCTAAAACAAACCTGATGCAGCAAAGATACATTCACATCATGCATGTATCAGCGGGACATCACAATTTAAGGCTACAGATGTGCTGATAGTCATACCCCAGGGTGGGGAAATTTTTCACGATTGCAACCCCAGAGACGGGAAAACGCGCCCTCTCTTTGGCGTCCGTTTACAACAGAGGATAATAGCGCATGGTGCTTGGCAAACCGCAAACAGACCCGACTCTCGAATGGTTCTTGTCCCATTGCCACATTCATAAGTATCCATCGAAGAGCACGCTCATTCACCAGGGTGAGAAAGCGGAAACGTTGTATTACATCGTAAAAGGCTCCGTTGCCGTCCTGATCAAGGACGAGGAAGGAAAAGAGATGATCCTTTCTTACCTTAACCAGGGGGATTTCATCGGTGAACTGGGCCTGTTTGAAGAAGGCCAGGAACGCAGCGCCTGGGTGCGCGCTAAAACGGCCTGTGAAGTCGCTGAAATCTCATACAAAAAATTCCGTCAGCTAATTCAGGTTAACCCGGATATTCTGATGCGCCTCTCTGCGCAGATGGCGCGTCGTCTGCAGGTCACGTCCGAGAAAGTCGGCAACCTGGCATTCCTTGATGTGACCGGCCGTATCGCGCAAACGCTGCTGAACCTGGCAAAACAGCCAGACGCCATGACACACCCGGACGGTATGCAAATCAAAATCACCCGTCAGGAGATCGGCCAGATCGTTGGTTGCTCCCGTGAAACCGTTGGCCGTATTCTGAAAATGCTGGAAGATCAAAACCTGATCTCCGCCCACGGTAAAACCATCGTCGTCTACGGAACCCGTTAATTCCGTTGCAATACGGCGTGTTGCCTTTCGGGTAGCGCGCCGTTTTTGTCTCTGATGTCAGAGATTATGTGGCGCCGACTGATTTACCACCCGGAGGTTAACTACGCACTGCGGCAAACGCTGGTACTTTGCCTGCCTGTCGCTGTCGGTATGCTGCTGGGCCACCTCCAGCAGGGGTTATTATTCTCTCTGGTCCCCGCCTGTTGCAATATCGCCGGTCTTGATACCCCCCATAAACGTTTTTTCAAACGCCTGATCGTTGGTGGCGCGCTGTTCGCCTTCAGCAGCTTCTGCGTCCAGTCGCTATTAGAGCACAGTGTGCCATTACCATTGATGATGTTTGGTATGGCGCTGTTACTCGGCGTGACGGCGGAAATCAGCGCCCTGCACGCCCGCCTGCTGCCGGCGGCGTTGATTGCGGCGATTTTTACGCTCAGCCTCGCCGGCAATATGCCACCGCAACAGCCGATGCTACTGTATATCTGCGGCACCCTCTGGTACGGGCTGTTCAACTGGTTCTGGTTCTGGCTGTGGAAAGAGCAGCCGTTGCGCGAATCCCTGAGCCTGCTGTACCGACAACTGGCGGACTACTGCGAAGCTAAATACAGCCTGCTCACTCAACATACTGACCCGGAAAGCGCGCTGCCGCCGCTGCTAACCCGTCAGCAGAAAGTGGTGGACATGATCAGCGTCTGCTACCAACAACTGCATATGCTGTCCACCTCCAGGCAACAGGGTTATCAGCGGCTGCTGCGCGCTTTTCAGGTGGCGCTGGATCTCCAGGAACATATTTCCGTTAGCCTCCACCAGCCGGAGGAGGTTCAGAAACTGGTGGAGCAAAGCCACGCCGAAGCGGTGATTCGCTGGAACGCGCAGACCATTTCCGCTCGCCTGCGGGTACTGGCGGACGACATTCTCTATCATCGCTATCCGCGCCGTTTTACCATGGACAAACCGATCGGCGCCCTCGAAAAGATCGCCCGTCAGCATCCGGATAATCCGGTGGGGCAGTTCTGCCATTACCACTTCAGCCGTATTGCCCGGGTTTTACGCACCCAGCGCCCGCTGTACCGCCGCGATCTGATGGCCGATCGCGAGCGTCGTCTGCCGCTGATTCCGGCGCTGCGCAGTTATCTGTCGCTGAAGTCCGCCGCGCTGCGCAACGCCTCCCGCACCGGCCTGATGCTGGCCACCGCCAGCCTGCTGGGGGCGGCGCTACAACTGCCGAAGCCGTACTGGATCCTGATGACCGTCATGTTTGTCACTCAGAATGGCTATAGCGCCACCCGGGTACGTATTCTGCACCGGGCGGGCGGCACCATGGCGGGCCTGCTGATCGCCGGCGCCACGCTCCACTTCCACGTTCCACAGAGCTACACCCTGAGCGCGATGCTGTTGATTACCCTGGTAAGCTATTTGATTATTCGCAAGAACTACGGTTGGGCGACGATTGGCTTTACGGTGACAGCGGTTTATACCCTGCAACTGTTGTCTCTGAACGGTGAAGAGCTACTGTTGCCCCGGCTGATGGATACTCTGATTGGCTGTCTAATCGCCTTCGGCGGCACCGTCTGGCTGTGGCCCCAGTGGCAGAGCGGGCTGCTGCGCCAGAACGCCCACGACGCGCTGGAAACCGATCAGGATGCGATCCGCCTGATACTGAGCAACGATCCACAGCCCGAACCGCTGGCTTACCAACGAATGCGCGTCAATCAGGCCCATAATGCGCTGTATAACTCACTTAACCAGGCAATGCAGGAGCCGGGCTTTAACAACCACTATCTGGCGGACATGAAACTCTGGGTGACCCATAGCCAGTTTATCGTCGAGCATATCAACGCGATGACAACCCTGGCCAGGGAGCATGAGATGCTGACGCCAGACCTGGCGCAGCGATACTTACAATCCTGCGAAATCGCCCTCCAGCGCTGCCAGCAGCGACTGGAGTACGATGGGCCGGGGGAGACCCACGACGCCAATATTCTCGAAGCCGAAGAGCAACCGCCCTCAGGGCCTCTGAGCACCATGGAACAACACCTGCGGCGTATTCTCGGCCACCTGAACACCATGCACACCATCTCGTCGGTCGCCTGGCGCCAGCGCCCCCACCATGGTTCCTGGCTCAACCGCCGCCTGCGGCGGCGAACGTCAGAATCACGGGATTAACCTTTAACCACCCGCGCCGCCGCCCGGGCAAAACGCTCCATCCCGGCGTGAATATCAGCCTCTTCGACCACCAGCGACGGAGCAAAGCGCATGACGTCCGGTCCGGCGTTCAATACCATCACCCCTTCCGCCGCCGCCGCGTGCAGCAAACCGCTGGCCCGACCGCGATACTGCGGTTTTAATTCGGCGCCAATCAGCAGCCCCATCCCGCGGATATCGCTGAACAGATCAAGCTGCCGATCAATCTGACGCAAATGTTCAACAAACAATTCCCGCTTCGCCTGTACGCCGCTCAGTACCTGCGGAGTATTGATGATATCGAATGCCGCGCCAGCCACCGCGCAGGCCAACGGGTTGCCGCCGTAGGTAGAACCGTGGGAACCGGCGTGAAACGCCGCGGCGACTTGCGCAGTGGTCAACATCGCGCTTATCGGGAAACCGCCGCCCAACGCCTTGGCGCTGGTGAGGATGTCCGGCGTGACGCCATAGTGCATATAAGAGAAGAGCTTGCCGATACGCCCCATACCACACTGCACTTCATCAAATACCAGTAGCGCCTGGTGCCGATCGCACAGCTCGCGCAGCCCGGTGAGAAATTCCGGCGTAGCCGCCGTGACGCCGCCTTCCCCCTGAATCGGCTCCACCACCACCGCACAGGTATGGTCGTCGATCACCGCTTTGACAGCGTGGAGATCGTTAAAGGGAACATGGACAATGTCGGCCGGCTTGGGACCGAAACCATCGGAGTACTTCGGCTGCCCGCCGACCGAAACGGTAAACAGCGAGCGGCCGTGAAACGCATTATGGAAAGCAATGATCTTGGTTTTATACGGGCTGTGGCGGGTCACCGCGTAATGGCGCGCCAGTTTGAACGCTGTTTCGTTTGCCTCGGTACCGGAGTTCATGAACACCACACGTTCGGCAAAGGTGGCATCAATAATTTTGCGCGCCAACCGCAGAGCCGGTTCATTGGTGAACACATTACTGGTGTGCCACAGGGTTTCCCCCTGGGTTTTCAGCGCCCCGACCAGCGCCGGATGGCAGTGCCCCAGCGCCGTTACCGCGATACCGCCGGCAAAATCGACATACTCTTTGCCCTGCTGATCCCACACCCGACTGCCCTTGCCTTTTACCGGGATAAATTCCGCCGGTGCATAAATCGGCAGAATGACCTCATCAAAGGTATCCCGGGTAATTGCTGATTGTTCACTTGCCATTTATATCCCATCCCTTACTGCGCCAACGCATTCAGTGAAAATATAATCACAAAATATGCATAAAAAATCACAGCATGGCAATAGCAAATCAGCGCCGTAGAAAATTATTCAGCAGCGCGTGCCCCTGTTCGCTGAGAATACTTTCCGGGTGGAACTGCACCCCTTCCAGATCCCAGCGCCGGTGGCGAATGCCCATGATTTCACGGCTATCGCTCCACGCCGTTACCTCAAACGCATCCGGCAAGGTTTGCGGATCGATAACCAGCGAATGATAGCGGGTGACCGTCAGCGGGTTATTCAGACCGCTGAACACCCCCACCCCGGTATGGCGAATAGCCGACGTTTTACCATGCATCACCTTCTCTGCCCGTACGATACGCGCGCCAAACGCCTGGGCTATCGCCTGGTGCCCAAGACAAACGCCTAACAGCGGCAGTTGCCCGGCAAAGCGGCGGATCGTCTGCAGAGATATTCCGGCCTCATTCGGCGTACAGGGGCCAGGAGAGATAACGATTTTCCGCGGCGCCAGCGCTTCAATGTCGCTCAGCGTCAGCTCATCATTGCGTTTTACCACAACCCCGGCGCCCAGTTCGCAAAAGTACTGGTACAGATTCCAGGTAAAGGAGTCATAGTTGTCAATCAGCAATACCATTTCTTTCATCCACACCCTGTTGAGCGATCGCCAGCGCCCAAGGGTATCATTTTCTGCTGCGGATCACGGTAACCGAATCGCCGCCGATACCCCAGTTATCCATTTCAACCTCGTCAATAACCACCACAGTGGTGGCTGGATTTTTATTCAGCACCCGGGCCAACAGTTCGGTTACCCCCCTGATGAGCTCACTTTTTTGTTCTGCCGTCGGCGCTTCTGTGCCGCCAGTCACTTTAATATTAACGTATGGCATAGTGTTATCCTGATAATTAACAGTGGGTTAAGATTTACGTAAGCGCAACAACAGGGCTGCCGCAATGAAAAGGCTGAGCGCAGCCAGCGCAAACGCCATAGAAAATCCCTGCCCGTCGGCGAGACTCCCGGCGACCAGCGGACCAATAATTTGCCCGACGCCATACAGGGCCGTCATGGTGGCGACCGTTTGGGCGCTGGGGCGGCCGCTTAGCGTTACTCCATATTGCAGCGACAGCACGGTGATACCCATAAAGGTTCCCCCGAGCAGCAGGCCTGCGCTCAAAGCGGCAACCATTGAGTCGGACAACACCGGTAGCAGCGCGCCAAGCCCCTGGAGCACGAACGCCAGTATCAACATTCGCGCGTATCCCTTACCGGCCGCATAGCGCCACAGCGGCGTACTGAGCGCGGCGGCGCAGCCGGTCACCACCCAAGCCAGCCGGGCGGTTTCCGGCGACTGCGTGGTAGTCTGGATCAGCGATACCAGGAAGGTCGCGCCAATGATATAGCCGAAACCTTCAAGGAAATAGCTGACCAGCAATATACGGTAGCGGCGCTGCGGGCGATCGGCGCCCTGCGTCACGCCGGGTTCCGCGGCCAGGCGAACCTCCGGCGCCAGGTTACGTCCCGGATGTAACGCGACAGCGGCAAAAAGCGTCAGCGGCAGGCAAAACGCCGCCAGAGCGAGCCATATCGCCTCCGGGCCGCCGGCCTGGGGCAGTAAACCCGCGGCGGCGCCTCCCAGCGCGATCCCCACCCCCACGCCGCTGTATAAAACGCCGGCCAGCGCCGGACGACGGAGTGCGGCCAGAGTATCGAGCACAATGGAAGAACAGAGTACAAAGCAGGCGCCGGAGGCGAATCCCCCGGCAAAGCGCAGCGCACACCACCATAGCGGTGTCGATGCCAGTCCCATGGCCGCCGTGGTCGCCAGACTCACCCCTGACAGCAGCACAAACCCAAGGTAGCGGCTCAACCCCGGCTTTGCCCTGCGCACAGCGAGTACGCCAGCCAGATACCCGGCGTAATTCCAGGCAGCGATGGCGCCGGCAATGTCTTCGCCAAATCCCCAGTCCGCCATCATATCCGGCAGCAGCGCGGTATAAGCAAAGCGGCCAATCCCCATCACAACCGCCAGCCCGCACAGCCCTCCGAGGGTGGAAATGATGCCATTGCCATAGCCGGATGCCGGGACGGACATAGTTACAGCGTTTTTTGATCTCAACACCCGCTTCTCCGCTTTTCAGGGGGTCATTCATCAGCCAATGTAAGTAAAAACCATATTCAGGTAAAATGAATAAAAATAACCAGGTTGTTCTGGAATAGTGAAAATGGATATTGCAGATCTCAGAATGCTTATCGCCGTGGTTGATAACGGCAGCATTACCGGCGCAGCCCGGACGCTTAACCGGGTGCCTTCCGGCGTCACTACCCGATTGTTGCAACTGGAAGCGACGCTCGGCGTCGCGCTTTTCCTGCGTGAAAAGCGGCGTCTGGTGGTGACGCCCAAAGGACGCCTGATGTATCAACACGCCCGGCGCATTCTGGAAATGATGCGCGAAGCCGAACAGCAGGTCACCAGCGCGGAGCCCGCCGGGAAGCTGCGCATCGGCGCCATGGAAAGTACCGCCGCCGTCAGGCTGCCCGAGCCGCTGGCCAGACTTCACCAGCGTTATCCAGGCCTCGCCCTGGAATTGACCACCGGCACCAGCCGCTGGCTTTATGAACAACTACTGGATAATCAACTGGACGCTATTTTCGCCGCGGATATCGGCAGCGACGAGATAACCGGACGAGCGGTAGCGTTTGAGGAGCAACTGGTGCTGATTGCGCCTGCCGCTCATCCACCGGTGCGCGATCCTCACGATATCGCCGGCAAGACGCTGCTGACTTTTCGGGAAGGCTGTTCCTACCGGACACGGTTTATCGGCTGGTTTCAGTCCGGTCATCTGGAACCGGGAAACATTGTCGATCTGGCCTCTTACCATGCGATTATGGGCGGTGTGGCCGCCGGCATGGGGGTGGGGATTGTCCCGGCGGCGGTACTGGCGCTGTTCCCGGATAAGCGCACGTTATCGGTACATGCGCTGCCGCCGACAACCGGCGACGTCACCACTGAGATTATCTGGCGCAACGGCATGGGCCAGGCAAATATTCTGGCGTTGCAGGCGTGCCTGCGCCCCGACTCATCCTGAATGGCTATCAGCTCCGGCGGCGTCTGTCCGGGCGCCTTCCGGTACGACGCTCACCGCGCGGCTGAAAATAGCGATCAGCGGTTGCAGATCGCCCATCGCCCCCTGCTGGTTGGCCGCCCGCCAACCATCCACATCAATATCCCGCCAGTCAATACTGTATCCGGCATGAACCGCCAGTTGTTCAAAAAAGACGCGCTGGGCGCGACCGGAGCCGATGCGGAATGGGTGCAACACATTGATCTCACAATAATAGTGAGCCAGCCGTTCGACAAATATCTGGTGCGCCAGACCGACCAGATACCCCTCCTCTTCAAGGGCGCGCATCAGGGCATTGCCCTCTTTTTCGATATATTCGAAATGGCAAAAACGTGTATCGCCGCGGTAAATATCCACCTCACGCAGCTTCCCGGCCCAATCGTAAAGATCCTGAAAGAGTTGATGATGGATTTCGCACAGATACGGCAGGCCGCGCGCCTGCGGCCCCAAAGGCAGCGTCGCGGCGCGCAGGGCGCTAAGTTCAGCCTCCGCGGCGGCGAGGCGGTGCGCTTCGCGGATATTCAGGCGGTTACGCAGTACCTGAATACCGGACCAGTAGTAGGGATCGCGCCCGGCGCCGAATTTATCGCTCATAGTGCCTCCTCAGTTCGGCAATACGGGCTACGGCCTGTTCGCCGGAAAGCGCGATCGGTGGCGCATCAATACCTTCCAGACGCTGGCTGGCCTGGTAGTTGCGACTGCGGCAGGATTCCCAGAAATGCTGTTTTTGTCTGTCTGTCAGCGCGTTCATTCAGCCTCCTTCAGTACCGGACAGTATTGCCACAAGTATAAGCAGCAATCGCCGGATGCGCCGGAAAGAGGCCTGGCAGGAGCGGGCAGCCAGGAGCACCCGCGCGATCAATCAGGGGAGAACTTTTGCGGAGAGGATAACCACGGGTTTAGACGGTACATTCTGATACGGGCCGACATCATGGGTCGGCACCTGGGCTATCTTATCCGCCACATCCAGCCCTTTCACCACTTTACCGAACACCGCATAGCCGAAATCACGCTGGCCATGGTCGAGGAAGGCATTATCGGCAATATTGATAAAAAACTGGCTGGTAGCGCTGTCTTTGTCCGCGGTGCGCGCCATAGAGATGGTGCCGCGCTTGTTGAGCAAACCATTATCCGCTTCATTCTTGATTGGCGCATTGGTTACCTTCTGATTCATATCCGCGGTAAAACCGCCGCCCTGAATCATAAAGCCCGGAATCACCCGGTGAAAGGTGGTGTTGTTATAGAAACCGTTGTTCACATAATCGACGAAGTTTTTCACTGTCACCGGCGCCTTCTGGCTGTCCAGTTCCAGTTCAATGTTTCCTGCAGAGGTCGTCAACAGAACGCGCGGATCGCCATTTGCGGCCAGCGCAGCCGGAGACATTGCGGAACAAGCAAGTACAGCTACTACAGCCGCCAGAGTCGATTTGAACATGGGGATTTCCTTTATAAAGCTATCATTAAGGCAAGAGCCATGATTCTAAAGAGCGATGGCGCAACGTGCCACACCTTTACCTGTATTTACGTAACCAAAATACTACCTGCCGCCAGCGGAATGGCTCAGTAAGATTATCCATGCGTGATGATAATCATAAAAATATGAGCAACTCTTATATATAAATTCATAAAATATTTAATTCGATCACATTAATCTCTACAATCTGGCCGCCTCCTGCGCAGTCAGTGCGCGTTACTTTTCTATTCACAGGCCAGCTATGACCAACAGCAATCGTATCAGGCTCACATGGATCAGTTTTTTCGCTTACGCGCTCACCGGCGCGCTAGTGATTGTCACCGGGATGGTGATGGGGAACATCGCAGACGACTTTCATCTGCCCGTCTCCAGCATGAGCAACACTTTCACCTTTTTAAACGCCGGTATCCTGATCTCTATCTTCCTGAACGCCTGGCTGATGGAAATTGTGCCGCTGAAAACCCAGTTGCGCTTTGGCTTTATACTGATGATTATCGCCGTGGCCGGACTGATGTTCAGCCACAGCCTGGCGCTGTTTTCCCTGATGATGTTCATTCTCGGGCTGGTGAGCGGCATTACCATGTCGATCGGCACATTTCTGGTCACTCACCTGTATCACGGTCGCCAGCGCGGCTCACGCCTGCTGTTTACCGATTCGTTTTTCAGTATGGCCGGCATGATTTTCCCGATGGTGGCCGCCTTCCTGCTGGCCCGCAGCATTAGCTGGTACTGGGTATATGCCTGTATCGGACTGGTCTATATCGCTATCTTCCTGCTGACCATCGGCTGCGATTTCCCGGTACTGGGCAAACAGGCCCATGCCAGCGATCAGCCGGCGGCCAAAGAAAAATGGGGTCCTGGCGTGCTGTTTTTATCCATCGCCGCCCTGTGCTACATCCTCGGGCAACTGGGTTTTATCTCCTGGGTACCGGAATACGCCAAAGGGCTCGGCATGAGTCTCAATGACGCCGGTAAGCTGGTCAGCGATTTCTGGATGTCTTACATGCTCGGGATGTGGGCCTTCAGCTTTATCCTGCGCTACTTCGATCTGCAGCGCATTCTGACGGCGCTGGCCGCCATGGCGGCAGTGCTGATGTACGGCTTTATCAACGCCGATATCGGGCATATGGCGTGGTTTATACTGGCGCTGGGCTTTTTCTCAAGCGCCATTTATACCTCGATCATTACCCTCGGTTCCCAGCAAACCCGCGTCGCGTCGCCGAAGCTGGTCAATTTCGTTCTGACCTGCGGCACTATCGGCACCATGCTGACTTTCGTGGTGACCGGGCCTATCGTCGCTCATAGCGGTCCGCAGGCGGCATTATTTACCGCCAACGGTCTGTACGGCGTAGTCGTTGTGATGTGCCTGGCGCTGGGCTTTGTCTCCCGACATCGCCAGCACGCCGCGCCATAACCCGCCGCGCTCCCGGCATTTACTGCGCGGAGCGCGTAAAATCAATCTCCTCACCGCCCCGATCGGTCATCACCCAGGTTTGCGCCAGTTGGGTGGTGGCGATCACTCTCCCCTGGCGAATCGACCAGCGTACCGGCACCTGGCGGCGCAGCGCTTCAAAACCGTTCTCTGCCGGCAGAATAATCAGATTCGCCGTATTGCCGGTGGCGATGCCGTAATCTTTCACGCCCAGCGCGCGGGCGCTGTTGGACGAGATCAGCGTTAACCCGTCATCAATCTGCGGATAGCCCATCATCTGGCATACGTGCAACCCCATATGCAGCACTTGCAACATATTCGCGGTACCGAGGGGATACCAGGGGTCGAAGACATCGTCATGGCCGAAGCAGACATTAATGCCCGCCTCCAGCAGCTCTTTCACCCGGGTAACGCCGCGCCGCTTCGGGTAATCGTCAAAACGCCCCTGCAGATGAATATTCACCAGCGGATTCGCGACAAAATGAATACCGGACAGTTTCAATAACCGGAACAGTCGCGAGGTATAGGCGCCGTTGTAGGAGTGCATCGCGGTGGTATGGCTGGCGGTCACCCGATCGCCAATGCCGTCGCGGTGCGCCAGCGCGGCAACGGTCTCGATAAAGCGCGATTGCTCGTCATCGATCTCATCGCAGTGAATATCCAGCGAACGGTCATAGCGTTTAGCCAGTGTGAAAGCCTTGTGAAGCGATTCAACACCGTATTCGCGGGTAAACTCAAAATGCGGTATCGCCCCCACCACATCCGCTCCCAGCTTCAGCGCTTCTTCCAGCAGGGCCTCGCCATTGGGATACGACAAAATGCCCTCCTGGGGGAACGCCACCAGTTGGAGGTCAATCCACGGCGCCACTTCGCGTTTCACTTCCAGCATCGCCTTCAGGGCCGTGAGCGTCGGGTCAGAGACATCGACATGGCTGCGCACATACTGGATCCCATTGGCGATTTGCCATTTCAGGGTCTGCCAGGCGCGGTTTTTCACATCCTCATGACTCAGCAGCGCCTTACGCTCCGCCCAGCGCTCAATCCCTTCAAACAATGTCCCGGAATGGTTCCAGTGCGGCTGACCGGCGGTCTGGGTAGTGTCGAGATGGATGTGAGGCTCGACAAATGGCGCTACCGCCAGCCCGCCGCGCGCATTCAGGACTTCATAGCTCTCCGCGCGCATCTCCCCCATTGGCGTAATCTCACCGAAGCGCCCTTTATCGATAGCCAGTTGCCACAGCCCTTCTCTGCCTGGTAAACGCACATTCTGAATCAGCCACAGCGCCGTTGTCGTCATCACCACACCCTCATGATTGGTTCCCTGCCCAGAGTGATAGCATAGCTGGCGCCGCAATACTGCGTTTTTTGTCGTCAACACCCCGATTCGCGAAACCCCATCGTTTTCCATCACTTACAAAAACCACACAAAATCAATGATATACCACTTAAGGGGTATATAAAGCCGCATTTGATTTGCATCAATAATCGCCATTGCTGAATCGTTAAGGTAAGCGATAAAAGATCAGAAATTGAGGCAATAATGAGCAAAACCAGACTCGCTATTATTGGTAACGGCATGGTCGGGCACCGCTTTATCGAAGAGCTTATTGATAAAGCGGAACCGGGTCAGTTCGATATCACCGTCTTCTGCGAAGAGCCGCGCATCGCCTACGATCGGGTTCATCTCTCCTCTTATTTTTCCCACCACACCGCAGAAGAACTTTCGCTGGTACGCGAAGGGTACTATCAGAAGCACGGCGTCACCGTGCTAATCGGGGAGCGCGCCATCACCATCAATCGCCAGGAGAAAGTGATCCATTCCAGCGCCGGACGCACCGTGTTCTATGACAAACTGATCATGGCCACCGGGTCGTACCCGTGGATCCCGCCTATCAAAGGGGCCGAGACTCAGGATTGCTTCGTTTACCGCACAATTGAAGATCTCAACGCCATTGAAGCCTGCGCCCGACGCAGCAAGCGCGGCGCCGTGGTCGGCGGCGGCCTGCTGGGGCTCGAAGCGGCCGGGGCGCTGAAAAATCTCGGCGTGGAAACTCACGTTATCGAATTCGCGCCGATGCTGATGGCCGAACAGCTCGATCAGATGGGCGGCGATCAGCTGCGCCGGAAAATTGAACGGATGGGCGTGAAAGTACACACCAGTAAGAACACCCAGGAAATTGTCCAGCAGGGCACGGATGGGCGTAAAACCATGCGCTTTGCCGACGGCAGCGAGCTGGAAATCGATTTTATCGTCTTCTCTACCGGTATCCGCCCTCAGGATAAACTGGCCCGCCAGTGCGATCTGGCCGTGGCTCAACGCGGCGGTATTGTCATTAACGACTGCTGCCAGACCTCCGACCCGGATATCTACGCCATCGGCGAATGCGCCAGCTGGAATAGCCGTACCTTCGGCCTGGTGGCGCCGGGCTACAAAATGGCGCAGGTGACAGTAGACCACCTGCTGGGCAATGAGAACCGCTTCCAGGGCGCCGATATGAGCGCCAAACTCAAACTGCTGGGGGTGGATGTCGGCGGTATTGGCGACGCGCACGGCCGCGCGCCGGGCTGCCGCAGCTACGTCTGGCTCGATGAAAACAAAGAAGTCTACAAACGGCTGATCGTCAGCGCCGATAATAAAACGCTGCTCGGCGCGGTACTGGTGGGCGATACCAGCGACTTCGGCAACCTGCTGCAACTGATGCTGAACGCCATTGAACTGCCGGAAAACCCGGATTCGCTGATCCTGCCGGCCCACGCCAGCGGCGGTAAACCGGCCATCGGAGTGGATAAACTGCCGGACAGCGCCCAGATTTGCTCCTGTTTTGACGTCACCAAAGGCCACCTGATTGCCGCCATCAACCAAGGCTGCCACACCGTCGCGGCGCTGAAAGCGGAAACCAAAGCCGGTACCGGCTGTGGCGGCTGTATTCCGCTGGTCACCCAGGTGCTGAATGCCGAACTGGCCAAACAGGGTATCGAGGTGGACAACAACCTGTGCGAACACTTTGCGTTCTCCCGCCAGGAGTTGTATCACCTGATTCGCGTGGAAGGGATTAAAACCTTTGAAGAACTACTGGCGAAATACGGCAAAGGATACGGCTGCGAAGTCTGTAAGCCGACCGTAGGTTCGCTGCTGGCCTCCTGCTGGAATGAATACGTTCTACAACCTCAGCATACGCCGCTGCAGGATACCAACGACAACTTCCTGGCCAATATTCAGAAAGACGGTACCTACTCGGTGATCCCGCGTTCTGCGGGCGGCGAGATCACCCCGGAAGGGCTGATGGCCGTGGGCCGTATCGCCCGCGAATTTAATCTGTATACCAAAATCACCGGCTCCCAGCGTATCGGCCTGTTTGGGGCGCAAAAAGACGATCTGCCGGCAATCTGGCGCCAGTTGATCGCCGCCGGTTTCGAAACCGGGCACGCTTACGCGAAGGCGCTGCGCATGGCGAAAACCTGCGTCGGCAGTACCTGGTGCCGCTACGGCGTGGGCGACAGCGTCGGCTTCGGCGTGGAGCTGGAAAACCGCTATAAAGGCATTCGCACACCGCACAAAATGAAATTTGGCGTCTCCGGCTGCACCCGCGAATGCGCCGAAGCCCAGGGGAAAGATGTCGGCATCATCGCCACCGAAAAAGGCTGGAACCTGTACGTGTGCGGCAACGGCGGTATGAAGCCGCGCCACGCCGACCTGCTGGCGGCAGACCTCGACAGCGATACCCTGGTCCGCTACCTCGACCGTTTCATGATGTTCTATATCCGCACCGGCGACAAACTGCAGCGCACCTCTGTCTGGCTGGAAAATCTCGACGGGGGCATCGACTACCTGAAGAGCGTTATCATTGACGACAAACTGGGACTCAACTCGCAGCTGGAAGCCGAAATGAAGCGCCTGCGCGACGCGGTTATCTGCGAATGGAGCGCAACGGTCAACAATCCGCAGGCTCAGACCCGCTTCCGGCACTTTATCAACAGCCCGCTGCGCGACCCCAATGTTCAGGTGGTAGCGGAACGCCAGCAGCATCGCCCGGCCACCCCATATGAACGTATCCCGGTAATGCTTGTGGAGGAAACCGTATGAGCCAGTGGATCACCGTTTGCCATATCGACGACATTGTGCCTGCTACCGGCGTCTGCGCGCTGATAGACGAACACCAGGTGGCGGTCTTCCGTCCCTGGCACGACCAGCGCGTCTACGCCATCAGCAATATCGATCCGTTTTTTGACGCCAGCGTACTCTCCCGAGGACTTATCGCCGAACACCAGGGCGAGCTATGGGTCGCCAGCCCGCTGAAGAAACAGCGCTTCCGGTTGCGCGACGGGGTGTGCATGGAAGATGAAAGCCGCTCCGTCGCCCACTTTGCAGCGCGGGTTCAGGACGGCCAGGTCCAGGTCAGACGCTAACGCTCTCGCCCGCTTCCGGATGCGGAGCGGGTCTGCGGTCAATCACAGTGACGGCGCCAGGCAGCCCTGAAAATACAGGCCGGTAAAAATGCGCCGCACCGAATAATAATTTCTCTCTATTTTTAAAAGGATAATCAATGTTTACCGACACCATTAATAAGTGTGCGGCGAATGCTGCGCGCATCGCGCGTCTCAGCGCCAACCATCCTCTCAGCTTCTGGGTCAGCTCCGCCATGGCCGGCGCCTACGTCGGACTGGGCATTATTTTGATTTTTACTCTCGGCAACCTGCTGGACCCCGCCGTCAGACCGCTGGTCATGGGCGCCACTTTCGGTATCGCCCTGACGCTGGTGATCATTGCCGGCTCCGAGCTATTTACCGGCCATACCATGTTCCTGACCCTGGGGGTTAAAGCCGGCACCATCAGCCACAACCAGATGTGGCGCATCCTGCCGCAAACCTGGGTCGGTAATCTGCTCGGTTCAGTATGCGTCGCCCTGCTGTACCACTGGGGCGGCGGCAGCTTGCTGCCTGCGGACAACAGCATCGTGCACAGTGTGGCGCTGGCGAAAACCTCCGCGCCAGCCATGGCGCTGTTTTTTAAAGGTATCCTGTGCAACTGGCTGGTATGCCTGGCTATCTGGATGGCGCTACGCAGTGAAGGGGCGGCGAAATTCCTCGCTATCTGGTGGTGTCTGCTGGCCTTTATCGCGTCCGGCTACGAGCATTCCGTCGCCAACATGACCCTGTTCGCCCTCTCCTGGTTCGGCAACCACAGCGAAGCCTATACCCTCTCCGGCATTGGCCATAACCTGCTGTGGGTAACATTAGGAAATAGTGTGTCTGGCGCCATATTCATGGGTTTGGGTTACTGGTATGCTACCCCTCGCGCCGAGCGTCCGCAGGTTAACGCGACGGTCGGCGAGCAATCACCGGCTAACTAACCTGAGGAAATACCGTGGATCATCTGCCGATATTTTGCCAGCTACAAGGACGTGACTGCCTGCTGGTTGGCGGTGGCGATGTCGCCGAACGTAAGGCCCGACTGCTGCTGGACGCCGGCGCCCGACTGACCGTCAACGCACTGGCCTTCAGCCCCCAGTTCCAGGTCTGGGCACAGGAGCAGATGTTGACGCTGGTCCACGGTAATTTTGACGAAACGCTGCTCGACACCTGCTGGCTGGCCATCGCCGCCACTGACGACGACGCCGTCAACCAGCAGGTCAGCGCCGCCGCCGAGGCGCGGCGGATTTTCTGTAACGTGGTAGACGCCCCACGTCAGGCCAGTTTCATCATGCCTTCGATTATTGACCGTTCTCCACTGATGGTGGCGGTCTCCTCCGGCGGTACCTCTCCGGTGCTGGCGCGCCTGCTGCGCGAAAAGCTGGAATCAGTACTACCGCAACATCTCGGACAGGTCGCCAGCTACGCCGGAAAATTGCGCCAGCGGGTGAAAAGCGCTTTCGCCACCATTGGCGAGCGACGTCGTTTCTGGGAAAAATTCTTTGTTAACGATCGGCTGGCCCAGTCGCTGGCCAATCAGGACATCGCGGCCGTTGAACGCATCACTGAAACCCTGCTCAGCGAACCTCTCGATCACCGCGGCGAAGTGGTGCTGGTAGGCGCCGGCCCCGGTGACGCCGGGCTGCTGACCCTTAAAGGATTGCAGCAAATCCAGCAGGCCGATGTCGTGGTATATGACCGACTGGTTTCCGACGAGATTATGAATCTGGTGCGCCGCGATGCCGATCGGGTGTTTGTCGGCAAACGCGCCGGTTACCACTGCGTGCCTCAGGAAGAGATCAACCAGATCCTGCTGCGTGAAGCGCAGCGCGGCAAACGGGTGGTGCGCCTGAAAGGCGGCGATCCGTTTATCTTTGGCCGCGGCGGCGAGGAGCTGGAAACCCTGTGCCACGCCGGTATCCCCTTTTCCGTGGTGCCGGGTATTACCGCAGCTTCCGGTTGTTCCGCCTATTCCGGCATTCCGCTGACCCATCGCGATTACGCCCAGAGCGTCCGTCTGGTTACTGGCCACCTGAAAACCGGCGGCGAACTGGACTGGGAAAACCTGGCGGCGGAAAAACAGACCCTGGTGTTTTATATGGGACTTAATCAGGCGACCAATATTCAGCACAACCTGGTCGCATTTGGCATGTCCGGCGATATGCCGGTCGCGCTGGTGGAAAACGGCACCGCGGTGAAACAGCGGGTCGTCGCGGGTACCCTGAGTCAGTTATCCGAACTGGCTCAGCAGGTGGAAAGTCCGGCGCTGATTATCGTTGGCCGGGTCGTGGCGTTACGCGACAAACTCAACTGGTTTTCCAGCCACTAAAAGCACAAACCCCGGTACCGACCGGGGTTTGATATGGATGACCAATCTCACCTTATTGTCGAACGTGCGGATATCACCGATAACCAACAAGGAAAAGCAATCTATTGATTTTCAGTTGATAACCACAAAAGAGGAAAAACCACGCTTTTTCCTCTTTTGTCAGCCGTCCGAAACCCCGGCAGGTACCAGGGTTTGTCGTTCATCGCCAGTCAGATTCAGGGTTTGGCGACAAACCCAATCGCTTCATAGACTTTCTTCAGCGTGGCGGACGCACGTTCACTGGCTTTCGCCGCGCCGTCGCGCATGACCTGCTGCAGGAAAGCCTCATCATTGCGATAGCGATGGTAGCGCTCCTGCAGCTCACCCAGCATACCGGCAACCGCCTCCGCGACTTCGCCCTTCAGATGACCATACATCTTGCCTTCGAAGTGCTGCTCCAGTTGCGCAATGCTCTGGCCGGTCACGCCGGAAAGAATATCCAGCAGGTTTGACACCCCGGCTTTATTGGCCAGATCGTAACGCACTACCGGCGGCTCATCGGAGTCCGTCACCGCGCGTTTGATTTTCTTGATGACCGACTTCGGCTCTTCCAGCAGACCGATAACGTTATTGCGGTTATCATCGGATTTGGACATCTTTTTGGTCGGCTCGAGCAGCGACATAACCCGCGCGCCGGATTTCGGGATAAACGGCTCAGGGACTTTGAACACATCGCCGTAGATAGCGTTAAAGCGCTGGGCAACATCGCGACTCAGTTCCAGATGCTGTTTCTGATCTTCGCCGACCGGCACCTGGTTGGTCTGATACAGCAGAATATCCGCCGCCATCAGCACCGGATAATCAAACAGCCCGGCGTTAATGTTTTCCGCATAGCGAGCGGACTTGTCCTTGAACTGGGTCATCCGACTCAGTTCGCCAAAGTAGGTGTAGCAGTTCAGTACCCAGCTCAGTTGCGCGTGCTCCGGCACATGGGACTGAACGAAAATGGTGCTCTTCTGCGGATCGATACCGCAGGCCAGGTACAGCGCCAGAGTATCCAGCGTCGCTTTACGCAACTGCTGCGCATCCTGGCGTACAGTAATGGCGTGCTGATCGACGATACAGTAGATGCAGTGGTAATCATCCTGCATGTTCACCCACTGACGCAGCGCTCCCATATAGTTACCGATGGTCAGTTCCCCTGACGGCTGCGCGCCGCTAAAAACGATGGGCTTAGTCATTTTTCTCTTCCTGATGTTCACTGTAAGGGAGCCCGAGCGCGGGCAGCAGATCCCTGAACCGATCGAACACATAGTCCGGCTGACTGAGTGCTATCGATTCACCGTAGTTGTAGCCATAAGTCAGGCCGACGGAGCAAAAGCCGGCAGCCCGGGCGGCCAGAATATCATTACGGGAATCCCCGACAAAAAGCATTTGCTCCGGGGACAATCCAAACTGGTTCTTCACCAGAAGCAGCGCTTCCGGATCCGGTTTCTTGTTCTGCACATCATCGCCGCCGATGATGACATCAAAATAATCAATGATGTTGAGGGACGACAGTATCGGGCGCACGAAGGGCGTCGGCTTGTTGGTCACCAGCCCCAGCGGCAGGCCCTGCTCGCGCAGCGCCGCCAGCGTCTCTCTAACCTCAGGAAACAGAAAGCTTCCTTCCTCAACCGCCTGAGCATAGTAGCGGTCGAACAGCCGACGCATCATCAGTCGCTGTTCGGCCTCGGGTATGTCGTGCCGTGCCGCAGGCGTTTTACCGGACAGCGCCTGCTGAGCGGCTTTCTCTTCAATCGCCCACGCCAGCGCGCGCTCCATCAACACATCGGCGCCATTGCCAATCCAGGTGGTAACCCGGGCCTCGCCGGCCTGGGGCAATTCCAGGGCATACAGCGCCAGATCCACGGCCTGCGTCAGCCCGGGGGCGCTGTCCACCAGCGTCCCATCGAGATCGAACGCCACGCCGCGAATACGTTCTAACTTATCCATGACGTACCTTTGCTAACTCACTGCGCATCTCATCAACCACTTTCTTATAATCCGGCTGGCCGAAAATGGCCGAACCGGCGACAAACATGTCGGCGCCGGCGGCGGCGATCTCGCCAATGTTGTTGGCTTTGACGCCGCCATCCACTTCCAGACGAATGTCGTAGCCGGATTCATCAATACACTGGCGCACCTGACGCAGTTTTTCCAGGGTATGGGGAATAAAGCTCTGCCCGCCAAAGCCTGGATTCACCGACATCAACAGAATGATGTCCAGCTTGTCCATCACATGGTCAAGATAGCTGAGCGGCGTTGCCGGATTGAGCACCAGCCCCGCTTTACAGCCGTGTTCTTTAATCAGTTGCAGCGAACGATCGACGTGCTCAGACGCCTCCGGATGAAAGGTAATGAAGCTGGCCCCGGCGGCGGCAAAATCAGGAATAATGCGATCCACCGGCTTGACCATCAAATGGACATCGATCGGCGCGGTAATCCCGTAGTCGCGCAGGGATTTCAGCACCATCGGGCCAATGGTCAGGTTCGGCACATAGTGGTTATCCATCACGTCAAAATGGACAACATCGGCGCCAGCCGCCAGCGCCCGCGCGGTATCTTCGCCAAGGCGGGCAAAATCCGCCGAAAGAATGGAAGGGGCAATCAAATACTGTTTCATCCGTCTCTCCAGGTGAGGGTTTCACTCAATGGCGGATACAGCGGCCCGGACGTCATACAGGGCCAACAGTTCATCCACCTTGTTGCGCGCGCCGCCATTGCTGCTGATGTTACGCCGCACGCGCACCTCGTGTAACATCGCCTGTTGATACCACGCCCGGGTCAGTTCCGTGGCATGGTTGGAAATCAGTACCGGTACTCCCTGCGACTGCAACCGCTCGGCCAGCTCAGCCAGGTGCTGCTGCTGCCGCATGCTGAAGCTGTTGGTGTGATAGGCGGTAAAATTCGCCGTAGCCGACAGCGGGGCATAGGGTGGATCGCAATACACCACACAGCCCGCCCGGGCAGCTGACATACTGATATCATAAGACTGACAAAGGAACGTCGCATGTTTCGCCCGCTCGGCGAATTGACGCAGTTCATCTTCAGGAAAATAGGGTTTCCGGTAGCGGCCGAACGGCACATTAAATTCGCCGCGCAAATTGTACCGGCATAGCCCGTTATAACCATGGCGATTGAGATACAAAAATAATACCGCGCGCTGGAACGGATCCTTGCTGGTATTGAAGGCATACCGTAACTGATAATAGGCCTCGGCGCGGTTATGTTCTTCGCTGAACAGATCGCGCGCCGCGCTGACATATTCATCGGTGCGATCTTTGACGATATTGTACAAATTGATCAGATCGCTGTTAATATCGGCAAGAATATAATGTGAATAATCGGTGTTCAAAAACACCGATCCTGCCCCAACGAAGGGCTCAATCAAACAATCTCCCGACGGCAAATGCTGCCGGATCTCCTCAAGCAGGGGGTACTTCCCCCCTGCCCATTTCAAAAAAGCGCGATTTTTTTTCATGCTGCCGATTATTTACCACCTGCTCCAGCTGTGGGGAAAACTCCAACAGCATTGTGCGCTTTGACTCATTGCTTAAGATCGGACTGAACCTGATGAATTGGTTTCGCCCAGGGGTTTTTCGCCTGAACATCCGCTGGCAGCGTCGCGACGGCGCGTTTGGCCTCATCACGCGAAGCGTAAATACCGCTGACCAGCACATACCATGGCTTACCATTGCGCTGCGTCTGGTACACCACATAGTTCTGCAGACTGGATTTCTTCGCCCAGGCATTCAGGTTGTCGTAATTGGAAGAACTGCTGAGCTGGAGCGTATAGCTACTGCCCGACGCCGATTTCATCGCGCCGACATTTCCGGTGGAAACCGCCGCGCTACTCGCTGTCGCCGCAGGCGCCGTTGTGGTCGCCGTGCTGCTGGCGGCTTTCGGCGCGGTGGACGAGGTACTGGTTGCCGCAGGGGTTCTCACCGCCGTCGTATTTTCCGGACGCTTCGCCGTCGCTGCCGGTTTTTGTTCCGGAGTAGCGGCTTTCGCCGTCGCCTGCGGCCGGGACTGAGTCGCCTGCGTCTTACGCGGTTCTACTTCAATGGTGGTTCTCTGACGTTCGCGCGGTGCGACGGTGGACGCAGTGGACTCAGTGCGCGCTGGCTGGCGCCCCTGCGCTGCTCCTCCCAGCGTAGACGATACCGTGGCTGGCTGAGTCGGCAGCGTTGTGGTGCCGCCAGTCGCCGCATCTATCTGCCCCTCTTGCTGGGTCAGGGCGGTATTCAGATCGCCCTGAACCTCAACGCGCTGCTGGCCTTGTGGGGTAACCTGAGCCTGCCCCTGCGTCGGCGTAGAGGAGATCGGCGGCAGAGATACATCCTGAGGCGCCGCGTTCTGCTGCTGTTCGCCAGACGCCGGCTGCGCAGAGGCCGTTGCGCTGCCGCTGGTAGAAAGATCAATATCTTTCGGGCCGCTCTGGCTGGCGGTATCAGAAGACGGAGGCGGCGAATTCAGGGCCGAACCGATGCCGATAATCAACAGCAACAGAACCAGAATCCCGACGCCCATCATCAGATGCTGACGGGAAACCGGCCCTTTGCCTGCCAGCGCCTTGTTACGCTGGCGGGGACGACGCTCTGCGGCTTGCGCCGCCATTTCGTCATCCGTTTCGTATTCATCATATTCCTCTTCACGCCCACTGCGGCGGGATCGTGAAGCGCGACGCTCGTCATACTCATCATCAACATCGATATCATCAACGTTGATGCGGGGCTCGCGATCCGCCTCAGAAGCATTGTTGCGCGAGCGAACGGGACGACGATCGCTGGGATCGGGTTTCAGTTCGTCTTCCGGTTTAAAATCATCCATTTGACACCCCACTCATCGGCGCATGCCTGTAGCGCACTACACCCGAAGTTAAAAACCGCCGGTAAAACGGCGGCAGATTGTTCTAATAATGACCTTTACTGGCAATCTGCAATAGCGCTCAGTACCACATCATGCGCCACTCCCCCGCGCACTTCACTTTTCCCTATTGCTAACGGCAATACCAGACGCAGGTCTCCAGCCAGCACTTTTTTATCGCGCAGCATATGCGGCAGATATGCCTGCGGCGCCATACCCTGCGGGCCGGTCACCGGCAATCCGGCGCGCGTCAGCAGCGCCATTACCCGCTGAACGTCCGCTTCGCTGAACTGCCCGAGACGTTGAGCGGTACGCGCCGCCATGACCATGCCCGCCGCCACGGCTTCGCCATGCAACCAGTTCCCATAGCCCATCTCGGCTTCAATCGCATGTCCGAAGGTATGGCCCAGATTCAGTAAAGCACGTAACCCGGTTTCTCGCTCGTCAGCCGCCACAACCTCGGCTTTTATTTCACAGCAGCGGCGAATACAGTAGGCCATGGCTTTTTCATCCAGCGCCAGCAGGGCGTCCAGATGTTCTTCCAGCCACAGGAAAAATTCACCGTCCAGAATAATGCCGTATTTAATAACTTCCGCCAGACCAGAGGCCAGTTCGCGACGTGGCAAGGTCTGCAGACAGTTCAGATCAACGACCACACTGGCGGGCTGCCAGAAAGCGCCAATCATATTTTTGCCCAGCGGATGGTTAACGGCGGTTTTTCCGCCCACAGAGGAGTCGACCTGCGAGAGTAGAGTGGTGGGTACCTGAACAAAGCGCACGCCGCGCTGATAACAGGCTGCGGCAAATCCGGTTAAATCGCCGATAACGCCGCCGCCCAGCGCGATAAGCGTGGTATCCCGCCCGTGCGGTTTTTCCAGCAGGGCAGTAAACACGGTATCCAGCACAGACAGGCTTTTATACTGTTCTCCATCCGGCAGCACGACATGGTCCACTCTGACGCCCGCCTGCTCCAGAACCCGACGTACCGGCTCCAGATAAAGCGCGGCCAGCGTTTCGTTGGTCACCAGCATAGCCTGATCGCCGGCCTGCAGCGGCCAGAAAGATGCCGCATCGCTAAACAGCCCGGCGGCAATGGTGATGGGGTAACTACGTTCCCCCAGCGTGACGTTTAACCTTTCCATGACGCTCAGCCCCTTTATATCTGCGCCTGCAGGCAGGCGTAACCCGCTATTAAACCAGAGTTAGTTGTTTTCCAGCATGTGAATAATCTGGTTCGCGACAACCTTAGCGCTTTGATCGTCGGTACGGATGGTCACATCGGCGATTTCTTCATACAGCGGATTTCGTTCACCGGCCAGCGCTTCCAGAACTTCGCGCGGCGGAGAATCCACCTGAAGTAAGGGACGTTTTTTATCGCGCTGAGTACGGGCCAGCTGTTTCTCGATAGTCGTTTCAAGATATACGACCACGCCGCGGGCGGAGAGACGATTGCGGGTTTCACGGGATTTGACAGAGCCGCCGCCTGTTGCCAGCACAATACCCTGTTTTTCCGTGAGTTCATTGATAATTTTTTCTTCACGCTCGCGGAAGCCTTCTTCGCCTTCTACGTCGAAGACCCAACCCACATCAGCTCCGGTGCGCTTTTCGATCTCTTGATCGGAATCGTAAAACTCCATGTTGAGCTGCTGCGCTAACTGACGCCCAATAGTGCTTTTGCCGGCACCCATGGGCCCAACCAGAAAGATATTGCGTTTCTCTGCCATTTTTTCGGTACTACTAAGACAATTCGTTGATGATAAACCTGGTTCGCCAGCTTACGGTGGCGCACAGGACATGAACTGAAACCTCATATGCGATAGTGCGAGAGTCAGACTGAAAATTATCTCAACACTCAAGGCTGTTTGGCAACCGAATAAATTACCGCTCCCCTTACCGCTGAAAGGAAGAGCCGTATGTCGATCCCCTGCCATCGCCGTATTTTGCATCACTGCCTTATGGCGCTGCAAATCGGTACTCCTTGTATGCTAATTCACTGCTGCCGTCAAACAGATGCGCGATTTTTCTCGCAAAAAGGCGACCCGCGGAGAAACCTTCGGCAACGAAAATTTATTTCGTCGCCAGCAGACGAGGAGTGATAAATACTACCAGTTCATGGCGTTCCTGCTCTTTTCCGCGATGGCGAAATAAATGCCCCAACAGCGGAACGGAAGAAAGTACCGGAACCCGGTCCTCTGCACGACGCTGTTTGTGGCGAAATATCCCGCCCAGCGCGATAGTTTCACCGTCCTGCACTTCAACCTGGGTTTCTATCTCCTGTTTATCTATCGCCAGCACTTCACCATCGCCCTGCTGCAGTTTCTGCCCTGGCATATTCTGGCTGATACGTAATTTCAACTGGACGCGCCCCCGGGACAACACCGTGGGCGTCACCTCCATTCCCAATACCGCCTCTTTAAATTCCACCGAAGTGGCGCCGCTCTCGCCGCTGGACACCTGATAGGGAATTTCACTGCCCTGTTTAATGCTCGCCGGCTGGCGATGAGACGCCAGCAAGCGCGGGCTGGCAATGATGTCCACTTTGTTCTGTTGCTCAAGCGCGGAAAGTTCCAGAGAGAGAAAACGCCCGTCAATCCGCCCGATGTTAAACCCCACCTGGGTACTGGCATTGCCGACAGAGAGATCCGCCGAAACGCCGGTTGGGCGTAAAAGCTTACCCTGCCCCTCCGCCGGCCCGGCGGCAGCCCACTTAATCCCCAGCTCGCGCAGGCTGTTACTGGCGATCGTTACAATATGGGCTGAAAGCTCGACCTGGCCAACCGGAATGTCCATCTCCGCTACCCACTGTTTTACTTCCCGGAGCCTGTCGGCCGTGTCGAGAATCAGTAGCCGGTTGGTCCGGCGGTCCGCCACTACGCTGCCTCTGGCGCTCATCCCCGGGTGGCCTGTGGCTTTTAGCTGTTCGGCCAATTCCGCGACATCCGCATAGTGGATGACCAGGCTTTCGCTGCGCAGAGGAGCCTGCTGCAAACGGGCCTGGCGCTCCTGCGCGCGCTGCTGCTCCTGCTGATGTCGCCAGCCGCCGGGGGTAACGAACAGCACATTACCCTCCTTACGCCACTCCAGACCGGCGCTGTGCGCCACGATATTCATCGCCTGGCGCCACGGTACATTATTCAGGCTCAGGGAGATGTTGCCTTTTATCTCCGGCGCAGCCACCAGGTTTTGCCGCTGATGACCGGCCAGCGCCTGTAGCACCTGAGCGACCGGCGCCTCATCCACCACCAGCGAGACCGGGCTATTTTGCCGGGCCGCCGCGCTGTGGCTTAACAACAGGGCTGCTATTACAACCCACAGCATCCTTGCCATTGACTCCTCCTTTTATTCCCCGTGGCCAACGCCACGACGGACACCGGGCCGGTCCGGACAGTACCAGACACTGTGCCGTCACTTGTTCCACCCGCCAGCCATCAATAATCACCGCACCAGCGCTGACCCGCCGCCAGCCGGTTTCTCTGGTTCTGATGAATCCCGTAACACCGCGCTCGCCAACCAGCGCCCCGGCATAAAACGGTTCCGCCAGCGTCGGCCGACAGGGATCTGCCGCCGGGCGAAATGGATCCCGTAGCGCTGCCGGAGAAACGCTCAGCCATAAAATAACTAACCCCACCGCCCCTCTGAATCTCATCCTGGCACCTCCGCCAACTGGAGCGCCAGACGTAGTTTTTCTTCATGAGGCGCCAGAGAAAAGGTCAGCCGCGACGGCGCAAACCGCGCAAGCGCCGCAAACAGCCCGGGAACTTGCTCCCACTCCAGGTCGATCAGCAGTTCGGCTTCATTACCAGAAGGTTTCCAGCTCACCAGTTGCCCACCCGCCAGCTGCACAAAGGCCAGTACATTAAAAGCCGGACTGACCGACTGCTGTCTGGCGATTTCGGTTCTGGCCGCCACGGCTTCAGGCAATGGCAACGCCAGCAACTGCCGCCGCCCGGCGTCCAGAGTCTGCATTTGCGCAGCAACGGCGCGCTCCTGCTCCCCAATCTGCGATCGAAGAGGACGCACGCCCCACCACTCCCCACACACCCCGACGACCAGCGCTGGCACCAGAACGCCCCCCGCCAACCTGAGTCGTTCATGTCGGTTCATAACGCCGCTCCGCGGCGCAGCCTGAGACGCCATAACCATTTTCCGGACGCCTCACGTTGCAGCGTCTCCAGACTGACGTGGTTGTAGCCCAGCCGTCCGAGCGCGGTCTCAAGTATCAGGATCGAGGAATCCGACGCACCCAGACCGGTAAGTATCAATTGCTGCTCGCTGGCGGACAGCGTCGTCAGCCAGACATCGGCCGGCATCTGCTGCGCCAGTTGGGTAAGTTCGCCCTGCCAGCGGTTTACCGCATCACGGGCGGCCTGCTGACGCTCAGCCTGCCGCTCCAGCGACTTGAGCTGTTCCACTTCCCTGGCGCGCTGCGCTATCGCGTTGCCGTAACCCTGCCGGAGATGCTGATAATGCATCATCATGCTCTCCTGCTGGCGTAGCGCCAGCGACCATCCGGCCCAGCGCTGCCAAAGCACCAGCGCCACAACAACCAGCAGCGCCGCTCCTGCCGCGCCGGTTTGCCGATAGCGCGCCTGACGCCGGCTGGCGCGCCAGGGCAGCAAATTAACCAGCGAACTCATCCCGCGATACTCCCAATCGCCAGGCCAATGGCGACAGCAAAATCGCCGCCACGGGTAGGCAGCGGCGGCTGGAGTTGTGCGAACACACACCAGGGATCGAAACGGTTCACCGCCGCCGCTGTGGGTTCCCGGTCACACAGCCAGATATCTCCGTCGCTGCAGCCCAGGCGCTGGCACAGATCGGCCAGCGTCGGGCAATGTTGCCGCTCATACATACCCCAGCGCTCTGCGCCGGCCCACAGCCACTGGTGCGCGGTCGCATAAACCAGCCAGGGAGCCGGCGACTGCGCCAGCCACGGCAAAAAACTTTGCAGCGCGCAGGCGTCCGGAACCATCGCTTCAGGGCGCAGATGGAGTGACGAAAGGGTGTTTTGTAGAGATGTTATTTCTGATTTTCGCCCACCAGTGACGTCGATCACACCGACCTCGCCGACGCGCGGCGCGTAGTCCCAGTACAGCGGTTCAGCGACAATCTGTAGCTGCTGTATCGCCGACTGTGCCACATAGCCGCCAAGCTGCGCTTCGTTCAGGCTGCGCGGCGGCGCGGCGACCTGGCGCTGCAGGGTACGCCCAGCGGGAAATGACACCCGTAACCGATGGCGATAAGGCAATAACTTATGCCAGCCGGCGAGGCCACGTCGCAGCCGTTCCGCCGGCGCCAGCGACTGCGCGTCAGCGCCGCATCCCACCAGCGGAATCTGCCACCAGCGGCGCAGTTGCCACCCCTGGCGACAGCGCACCACCCCCACAGCGAAAATGTTATCTGACTGAATATCCAGCCCTATTTGCCAGTTGCCTGTTATCATGACGGACGACCTCCCTGCCCCATGCTGCTAAAATGCCGTATCAAAGCTTCTGGCTTGCCTTTATACTACCGCGCGGTTGTTTATAAACTGCCCAGTTAACACTAAATGAGAAATGCCGAGTGAAGTTCGTAAAGTATTTATTCATCCTTGCAGTGTGTTGCATCCTGTTGGGAGCCGGCTCGATCTACGGTCTCTACAAATATGTTGAGCCTCAGTTGCCGGACGTCGCCACACTGAAAGATGTGCGCCTCCAGATTCCGATGCAGGTTTACAGCGCCGACGGCGAGCTGATCGCCCAGTTCGGCGAAAAGCGCCGCATCCCCGTAGTGCTTAGCCAGATCCCGCCGGAAATGGTCAAAGCGTTTATCGCTACCGAAGATAGCCGTTTCTACGAGCACCACGGCGTCGATCCGATCGGGATTTTCCGCGCCGCCAGCGTGGCGCTCTTTTCCGGACGCGCCACCCAGGGGGCGAGTACTATCACCCAGCAACTGGCGCGTAACTTTTTCCTGAGTCCGGAAAAGACGCTGATGCGTAAGATCAAGGAAGTCTTTCTGGCGATCCGCATTGAGCAACTGCTCAGTAAAGACGAAATCCTTGAGCTGTATCTGAACAAAATCTATCTCGGCTACCGGGCTTACGGCGTCGGCGCCGCGGCGCAGGTCTACTTCGGGAAAACCCTCGATCAGCTTACGCTGAGCGAGATGGCGGTGATTGCAGGTTTGCCTAAAGCGCCATCCACTTTTAACCCGCTGTATTCTATGGATCGCGCCACCGCGCGCCGCAATGTGGTGCTATCGCGCATGCTGGCAGAAGGTTATCTCAACCGCAGCCAGTACGATGACGCGCGTAATCAGCCCATTGAGGCTAACTACCATGCGCCGGAAATCGCCTTTTCTTCGCCCTATATCGCAGAAATGGTGCGTATCGAGATGGTGAATCGCTACGGCGAAAATGCCTATACCGACGGCTATCGGGTATACACCACCATAAACCGCAAAACGCAGCAGGCGGCGCAGAAAGCGCTGCGCGATAATGTCATGGCTTATGACATGCGCCACGGTTACCGGGGACCGACCAACCAGTTATGGAAAATTGGCGAGACGCCCTGGGAGCAGAAAAAAATTATCGCCTCCCTGAAAAGCCTGCCCACCTACGGACCGCTGCTTCCGGCCGTCGTCACCGCCGCCACGCCGACCGAAGCTACCGCGCTACTGGCGGACGGGAGTTCTGTCGCGCTGACGATGGAAGGGGTGCGCTGGGCGCGTCCGTATCGTTCTGATACCGCGCAGGGGCCGACGCCGCGTAAAGTCACCGATGTGGTGCAAACCGGCCAGCAGATCTGGGTCCGTCAGGTAGACACCGCCTGGTGGCTGGGGCAAGTACCGGACGTCAACTCGGCGCTGGTCTCGATTAACCCGAAAGACGGCGCGATCATCGCCCTGGTGGGCGGTTTCGACTTCAATCAAAGTAAATTCAACCGCGCCACCCAGGCCCTGCGCCAGGTCGGTTCCAACATCAAACCGTTCCTGTATACGGCAGCCATGGATAAAGGCCTGACGCTGGCCAGCATCCTTAACGATGTGCCGATTTCCCGCTGGGACGCCGGCGCTGGCTCCGACTGGCGCCCGAAAAACTCGCCGCCGGTGTACGACGGGCCCATCCGTCTGCGTCAGGGGCTGGGGCAGTCGAAAAACGTGGTGATGGTACGCGCCATGCGCGCCATGGGCGTTGACTACGCGGCTGAATATCTGCAGCGCTTCGGTTTTCCGGCGCAGAATATCGTCCATACCGAATCGCTGGCGCTGGGCTCGGCATCGTTTACGCCGCTGCAGGTTGCCCGCGGCTATGCGGTAATGACCAACGGCGGGTTCCTGGTCGATCCCTGGTTCATCGCGAAAATCGAAAGCGACATGGGCGGTACCGTGTTTGAAGCGCAGCCGAAAATCGCCTGTCCGGAATGCAACCTGCCGGTGATCTACGGCAGCACGCCGAAATCCGATTTGCTGGAAAATCACGACGTGGAAAACGTTGCGGTGTCTCAGGAGCCGCACAACAGCACGGTGCCAATGCCGCAACTGGAACAAGCCAACCAGGCGCTGGTCGCCCAAAGCCAGCCGCAGCAATACGCCCCTCACGTGATCAATACCCCGCTCACGTTCCTGATCAAAAGCGCCCTGAACACTAACGTTTTCGGTGAACCAGGCTGGCAGGGTACCGGCTGGCGCGCTGCGCGCGATCTCGGGCGCCGCGATATCGGCGGCAAAACTGGTACCACCAACAGCTCAAAAGACGCCTGGTTCTCCGGCTATGGCCCGGGAGTCGTCACCACGGTCTGGATTGGGTTTGACGATCACCGCCGCAACCTGGGCCGCACCACGGCTTCCGGTGCGATTAAAGACCAGATTTCCGGCTATGAAGGCGGCGCCAAAAGCGCTCAACCTGCCTGGGATGCCTTTATGAAAGCAGCGCTGGAAGGGGTGCCGGAACAACCGTTAACGCCGCCGCCGGGCGTTATTACCGTGAATATCGATCGGGCCACCGGCCAGCTTGCCAGCGGCGGCAGCAGCCGACCTGAGTTCTTTATTGATGGTACACAGCCCACTCACCAGGCGATCCATGAAGTGGGCACCACGGTAATTGATAACGGCGAGTCTCAGGAATTGTTCTGACAGGTATCGGCTGCCGGCCCGCCACAATAAAAAAACCCCTGACTCATTGAGCAGGGGCTTTTTTTAACCGCCAGGATCAGCCGCTACAGCCGCCCCTGCTGGCGCAGCCATTCGCGCACCAGGAACAGTGCGCTGACATTACGGGCTTCGCCAAAATCGGGTTCGTCAAGCAGCGCCATCATCTCATTGAGCGGCCAGCGCACCTGGGGCAGCGGCTCGGGTTCATCGCCGGGCAGCGACTCAGGATACAAATCCTCAGCCACCATGACATTCATTTTGCTGGAAAAATAAGAGGGCGCCATAGTCAGATTACGCAGAAACGTCAACTGCCGGGCGCCAAACCCGACTTCTTCTTTCAGTTCGCGGTTGGCCGCTTCATACATTGTCTCACCCGGGTCGATAAGCCCCTTCGAGAAGCCCAGCTCATAACTTTCAGTCCCCACCGCATATTCGCGGATCAGGATCAGACTGTTATCAACAATCGGCACAATCATCACCGCTTCACGGCTGGAAGGCCGCATCCGCTCATACACCCGCTGTACGCCGTTACTGAACTCCAGCGAGACAGTTTCTACATTAAACAGACGCGAACGAGCCACGGTTTCAACGTTCAGGATGACCGGTTTTTTTAGTGGTTCACTCATCGGGGCGGACTTCTCAGGTTAGACATACGCAGCATTGTGCGACACACCGCACGCTTTGAGCAATGGAAATCGCTATCTATTTACATTTCCGTAACCTGCATAGACCACATGTCAAAAAAAAGCAACTTCCCGACGGTTGCAAACGAACCAGGAATTTGCTGATATTTCGCTTTTAGCGGCTTTGCTACTATCGCGCCACCGTTGGTGTGCCTTCGCGCTGAACAAAAATACCGCAGTCCTCTGCCCACGCCAGCGCGCAATCACCCTGGCTTGTGAACATATGTTATACGCTGCACCAGAAGAAAGATGATAATCATGGGGAATGAATGAGCGCTGTGCTGATATTCATTACGGTAATGTTCGTAAGTCTTGTCGTGGCTGGCGTCTGGTACTGGCGCTATCAGTACGGCAAGCTTTCGTCCCTGCCATTCCCCGGAGCATCTACCCGTCGGCTGACCGCCGCCGAACGCAGCGCCGCCGAAAACTATCTGGACACGGTAAATCGCTCACGGCAGATCATGGCGTCCGCCGCGCCGGCGCCGCTTTCGCTCAACGCCCACAGCAACACCGTCATCTGCCTGACCCGCTCGATCACTCGTTACGGGCTATCCGGCGATGCGCCGAACAAATGGCGCTATTACCTGGAATCCACCGAAGTTCATCTTCCCCCCTTCTGGGAACAGTACATTTCCAGCGATAATGACATTGAGCTGATTGCCACCGACTCTCTGCCGCTGGTGATCTCCCTTAACGGGCATAGCCTGCAGGAGTACCTCAGCGAAGCGCACAGCGCTCCTGCGCTGGAAAACCCCTCATCCAACCAGGCCTCGATCCGCCGGGAAGAGAGCGAGCAGGTTGAATTACTGCGCACCCGTAAAGAGACCCGGGAAGAGTACCAGCTCAGCCGCCAGGAAGGGCTGCGGGAAGCATTCCTGATGGTCTGCGCCTTTTTGCTGTTATTTCTTTGTCTGATTACCCCCGGATTTATGCAGCCCTGGCTGCTGGGCGGAGGCTGTGTAGTGCTGGCGGCCAGTCTGTGGGGGCTGTTTGGCCCGCCGCTGAACAGCGCATTGCGGGAAATCCACTGCCTGCGCGGGACGCCAAAACGCTGGGGGCTGTTCGGGGAATCAAACCAGGATCAGGCCAGCAATATCTCAATGGGCATTATCGACCTGATTTATCCGGCGCACTGGCGCCCGTTTATCGCCAATGATCTGGGCCAGACGACGGAAATTGATATTTATCTCGATCGCCACGTGGCGCGCCAGGGGCCGTATCTGTCCCTGCATGATGAAGTAAAACATTTTCCCCTCCAGCCGTGGATCCGCAACCTGATCATCGCCACCGGCGCGCTGGTAGTCCTGATCATGATGGTGCTGTGGGTGCCGCTGGATATGCCGCTCAAACTGACCCTTTCCTGGCTTAAAGGCGCCCAGACCATTGAGACGACCGATGTCAGGCAACTCGAACAGGCCGGGCTACGGGTTGGCGACACGCTACGGGTGCGCGGTAAAGGGATGTGTAACATCAGCATGTCCGGTAGCTTCCCGGCGCGTCAGGGGAGCGCTTTCGCGCCCTTCGACTGCTCGCAGATTATCTGGAATACCGCCCGCCCGCTGCCGCTGCCGGAATCGGATATGGTCGACAAGGCCTCGGCGCTGATTGACGTGGTAAGTCGCCAGCTTCATCCGCAAACCGGGGATGATAATAAAGTCAATCCGCAACTGGCTTCGGCTATTCAGAAATCCGGCATGATCCTGATGAGCGATTTTGCCAGTATTGTGAAAAACACTCAGGCGCTGTGTACCGGCGAAGATGAATGCGTGCGTCTGAAAAATGCGCTGGTCAATCTGGGCAACAGTAAAGACTGGGACACCCTGACCCGGCGCGCCAATGCCGGAAAGTTAAACGGCGTAAATCTGGTGTTGCGTCCGGTGAGCGCCGAGTCGCTGGATAATCTGGTGACGACGTCTACCGCGCCGTTCTTCCTGCGTGAAACATCGCGCGCCGCACAGGCGTTGAACAGCCCGGCGCCGGGCGGTTTCGTTATCGCCAGCGATGAAGGCAACGATCTGGTCAACCTGCCCTCGCCGCCGGTGGCGCTGAATGACCACCCGCCTCAGGAGCAGTGGCAGGCCTTCCGCCGTCTGGCGGAATCGCTACTCGACACGCCGTTCAGCGCGGAAGGTATTGTCACCAGTCTGCGTACCGACGCCAACGGCACCCGCCACGTTATGCTGCACGCGATCCCGGACAGTTCCGGCATGTGGCGCAACGTCAGCACCACACTACTGCTGGTGTCGATGCTTGTCGCGCTGTGCTACAACGGCTTCCTCGCCATCCGCCGCTATCAGCGCCATCAGTCGCGGCTGGCGCAAATCCAGCAGTATTACGAAAACTGCCTCAATGACCATCTGCTGACCCATCAGGAGCTTCCCTGACGCAGCGCTGTTCGAGCGCGACGCCGGCTTGTGCTACCCTGTCGCGCACTCAGCCCTGCAACCGGAGCTTTTATGTCTTGTGATATCGACTGGAAAAATATCGATACCGTTCTGCTGGATATGGACGGTACGCTGCTGGACCTCGCCTTTGATAACTTCTTCTGGCAGGAGCTGGTACCGCAAACCCTGAGCGAGCAGCGTGGGTTGAGCACCGAACAGGCGCAGGCGCTGATTCGCCATGAATACCATGCCGTCGCCCATACGCTAAACTGGTACTGTCTGGACTACTGGAGCGATCGGCTGGGGCTGGATATCTGCGCGATGACCACCGCGCAGGGGCCAAAAGCGGTATTACGCGACGATACCATCCCGTTCCTGGAGAGCCTGGAGAACTGCGGTAAGCAGCGCATCCTGCTGACCAACGCCCATCCCCATAATCTGGCGGTGAAGCTGGAGCATACCGGGCTGGACAGACACCTTGATTTATTACTTTCCACCCACACATTTGGATATCCGAAAGAAGATCAGCGCCTGTGGCAGGCCGTGGCCGAACGTACCGGCCTGCGCGCCGGCAGAACACTGTTTATTGACGACAGCGAGGCCATACTGGATGCCGCGAACCGCTTCGGTATCCGCTACTGCTTCGGCGTTGCCAATCCTGACTCCGGTTTGAGCGACAAACAGTACCAGCGTCATCCGGCGTTGAGCGATTACCGGCGCCTCATCCCCGGACTTCTGGAGCACGCGTGAAAGAGAAAACGATCGAAGGGGTTCGTCTGGACAAATGGCTATGGGCGGCGCGGTTTTACAAAACCCGCGCCCTGGCCCGCGAGATGATCGACGGTGGAAAAGTGCACTATAACGGGCAGCGCAGCAAGCCCGGTAAAGTGGTGGAGCTGAACGCCACCGTCACCCTGCGCCAGGGAAACGATACCCGTACCGTGGTGGTAAAAAATATTTCCGATCAGCGCCGTCCGGCAAGCGAAGCGGTACTGCTCTACGAAGAGACGGCGCAGAGCATTAGCAAGCGCGAACAAATGGCGCAGGCCAGAAAGCTGAATGCGCTTTCTATGCCGCACCCCGATCGCCGGCCAGATAAAAAAGAGCGCCGCGATCTGATGAAATTTAAATACGGCGACGGTGAATAACCGTCTCCCGCAAGAGAGAAAATTATGGCCCAACACGACCAATTACATCGCTACCTGTTTGAAAACTATGCCGTCCGCGGCGAGCTGGTGACGGTTTCTGAAACCTGGCGGCGCATTCTGGAAAATCACGACTATCCCCAGCCGGTCAAACAGATCCTCGGCGAATTACTGGTCGCCACCAGCCTGCTGACGGCGACACTGAAATTTGCCGGCGATATCACCGTTCAGTTGCAGGGCGATGGCCCGCTGAGCCTGGCGGTAATTAACGGTACCCATCAACAGCAGATGCGCGGCGTAGCGCGCGTTAAAGGCGCAGTGCCGGAAAATGCCACGCTGAAAACCCTGGTCGGTAATGGTTATCTGGTGATCACCATCACCCCGGAAGAGGGCGAACGTTATCAGGGCGTCGTGGGTCTGGAGGGCGATACGCTGGCGGCCTGCCTCGAAGATTACTTTATGCGTTCGGAACAGTTGCCGACGCGGCTGTTTATCCGTACCGGCATGGCGAACGGCGAGCCTGCCGCGGGCGGAATGCTCCTGCAGGTGCTGCCGGCGCAAAACGCCGAAACCAGCGATTTTGAGCACCTGGCGACACTGACGGAAACCATTAAGGCCGAAGAGCTACTGGAGCTTAATGCCCGCGACGTGCTGTGGCGCCTGTATCATGAAGAAGACGTCACGCTGTACGATCCGCAGGATGTGGCATTCAAATGCACCTGTTCCCGGGAGCGCTGCGCAGGAGCGCTAAAAAGCCTGCCGGAAGAAGAGGTCGACACCATCCTCGCGGAAGAAGGGGAAATTGATATGCACTGTGATTACTGCGGTAAGCATTATCTGTTTAACAGTATGGATATCGCTGAAATCCGTACCAATGCCTCCCCTTCCGATCCGCAAATTCATTAATCCCCTGCGCCCCTCGACCAGGAGGGGCCATTTTCCGCGCTGTCTGTTTCATAACCGTTCATGATGTCAATATCCCCTCGCGTTATCATCAACCCTTGCTAATGGATGACCCACGCGGCTTTCATATGAAAATAGTGCAAAAGCCCGATTTCTGGATGCGATTACACATGCACTTTTAAATGGGATCAAAATCACTAATTTCGAAAAAATGCTACCCACATCACAAAGCGTCGGTTTTACCTGCATTTAGTTAACATAGTCAGAACAATTACCTCAAGTTCTGGTAAAAACCTGTCATAATCTGGCGCGCAGTGTGACAGGGGTCACAACGATCAACGAAGTACGGGTTTGTGAAGATACGTAAATCTATGAGGCCCGTCGCGGTTAGCAACCGCCAAACAACCCTACAATTTCAGGCAGTACCATTTAGCTAAGGAGTAGTGAGATGCGCGAAAAAGGTATGACCCCGCAAGACCTCAAGGTTTATGGAATTCATGACGTAAGTGAAGTGGTTTACAACCCCGATTACGACACGCTTTACCGTGAAGAGCTCGATCCCTCCCTGGAAGGATATGAGCGCGGTGTGTTAACGAACCTCGGCGCGGTAGCTGTAGATACCGGTATTTTTACCGGCCGCTCTCCGAAGGACAAATACATCGTCCGTGACGACACCACCCGTGACACCCTGTGGTGGGCGGACACCGGTAAAGGCAAGAATGACAACAAACCCCTGTCGCAGGAAACCTGGCAGCACCTGAAAGAACTGGTCACCGGGCAGCTTTCCGGAAAACGGTTATTCATCATTGACGCCTTCTGCGGCGCCAATGCGGATACTCGTCTTTCAGTGCGCTTTATTACTGAGGTGGCCTGGCAGGCGCACTTCGTCAAGAACATGTTTATCCGCCCCACGGATGAAGAGCTGGTGGGTTTTGAGCCAGACTTTGTGGTAATGAACGGCGCCAAATGCACTAACCCGCAGTGGAAAGAGCAGGGGATGAACTCCGAAAACTTTGTGGCCTTCAACCTGACCGAGCGCATGCAGCTTATCGGCGGCACCTGGTACGGCGGCGAAATGAAGAAAGGGATGTTCTCAATCATGAACTACCTGCTGCCGCTCAAGGGTATTGCCTCCATGCACTGCTCTGCGAACGTCGGCGAGAAGGGCGATGTGGCAGTCTTCTTCGGCCTGTCCGGCACCGGCAAAACCACCCTGTCCACCGATCCGAAACGCCGCCTGATCGGCGATGACGAGCACGGCTGGGACGACGACGGGGTATTCAACTTCGAAGGCGGCTGCTATGCGAAAACCATTCGCCTGTCCGAAGAGGCCGAGCCGGATATTTATCACGCGATCCGCCGCGATGCGCTGCTGGAAAACGTCACCGTAGGCGCTGACGGGGTTATCGACTTTGACGACGCGTCGAAGACGGAAAACACCCGCGTCTCCTACCCGATCTACCACATTGAAAACATCGTTAAGCCGATCTCCAAAGCGGGCCACGCCACCAAGGTTATCTTCCTGACCGCGGATGCCTTCGGCGTACTACCGCCGGTATCACGCCTCAGCGCCGACCAGACCCAGTACCACTTCCTGTCCGGCTTTACCGCTAAACTCGCGGGCACCGAGCGCGGCGTGACCGAACCAACGCCGACCTTCTCAGCCTGCTTTGGCGCCGCCTTCCTGAGTCTGCATCCGACTCAGTACGCCGAAGTGCTGGTTAAGCGCATGCAGGCGGCTGGCGCTCAGGCTTACCTGGTTAACACCGGCTGGAACGGCACCGGCAAGCGTATCTCGATCAAAGATACCCGCGCCATCATCGACGCCATCCTCAACGGCTCGCTGGACGATGCGGAAACCTTTACGCTGCCGATGTTCAACCTGGCTATCCCCACCTCGTTACCGGGCGTGGATACCCACATTCTGGATCCGCGTAATACTTACGCCTCTCCGGAACAGTGGCAGGAAAAAGCCACCCAACTGGCGAAGCTGTTTACCGCTAACTTTGAGAAATATACCGATACGCCAGCCGGGGCTGCCCTGGTCAGCGCCGGTCCGCAGCTGTAAGCACGGTTTGCCTGGTAACACCGCCAGGCTAAACCAGCAAAAAGGCCAGAAGCATGCTTCTGGCCTTTTTATTGCGCAGCCTCCCCGGCAGGCGTCCGGTTAACTCTCTTTCTGAGCCGGCTGTAGCGCCCTGGCGCTCTGCTGCATCGGCAACCAGGCGCGGATACATAACCCGCCGCGCTCACTCACGCCAATCTCCATCTGCCCGTGGTGATTGTCGATAATCCGCTGCACAATCGCCAGCCCCAGCCCGGTGCCGCTGGTGCTGCGGGCGCTGTCGCCGCGCACGAACGGCTGTAGCAGATGCTGCAACTGTTCCGGCTTAATCCCCGGCCCGTCGTCCTCTACCTGGAACCAGGCGCGGTTAAGTTCGGTGCCGCTACTGACCTTAATCCAGCCGTTGCCATAACGCGCGGCATTCACCACCATGTTGGCGGCTGCGCGCTTGATAGACAGTGGATGCACCGTCACCGGGATCTCGCCCGGCTGGAGCGCAGTGTCAATTTCCCGCTCGTAGCCGCTCTCCGCCGCAATCACTTCGCCCAGCACTAAATTGAGATCCGCCGGCTCCACCGGCATCTCCTGACCGGTGCGCAGATAGTCGATAAACTGTTCAATAATCGCGTTGCACTCTTCGATATCTTTATTGATCGATTCGGCCAGGTAGCCGTCTTCGCTACACATCATCTCGGTCGCGAGACGAATGCGGGTCAGCGGCGTGCGCAAGTCATGACTAACGCCCGCCATCAGCAGGGTACGGTCATCGGCCAGTTGTTTGACGCCGGAAGCCATCTGGTTAAATGCCCGGGTAACCGAGCGCACCTCAGAGGCGCCATACTCGCGCAGCGGCGGCGGAATAATTCCCTTCCCGACCTGCAATGCCGCATGCTCCAGATCCACCAGCGGTCGGTTCTGGATACGGATAAACAGCCAGGCGCCGCCGATAGCCAGCAGCATAATCGCCAAGGTATAACGGAACAGCGGGGAGAAATCCCCCTGGTGAATTTCGGTCAGCGGCACCCGCACCCAGATATTCGGCGACAGCGATGTCTTCAACCAGACTACCGGCGAGCTTTTGTTAACCTCAACCCGCACTTCCGTCGGCCCGCCGAGCTGCTGCGCCATCTGCTGGCTGAGAAACTCATAATGCTGCGCCCAGCGCAGACCCGCCTCTTCAGCCGCTTCATCCGAATAGAGCGAAATGCCCAGTTCGCGATAGATTTCCCGCCGGAATGCCGGTGGCACCACAAGCTGCGTACCGTCATCCAGCAGCAGCTTATCGGTCATCAGCATTCGTACTTCATAAGCCAGTACTTTGTTGAACTGCTGCAGGCTGGGGAGAATGGCAAAGTTCAACACCACCAGGTAAGTCGTCACCAGGCTGACAAACAGCAGGGTGACGATCAGCAGCAGAGTACGGGCAAACGAACTACGCGGCGAGAAACGCATTCGCCTCATGCTTTAGCGCCGTCGGGCACAAAAACATACCCCAGCCCCCAGACTGTCTGGATATAGCGCGGGTGCGCGGGGTCTTCTTCCACCATCCGGCGCAGACGCGAAATCTGCACGTCGATGGAGCGCTCCATGGCGCTGTATTCACGGCCGCGGGCCAGATTCATCAGTTTATCCCGGGACAGCGGCTCGCGGGGGTGGCTGACCAGCGCTTTCAGCACCGCGAATTCGCCGCTGGTCAGCGGCATCGGCTCGTCTTCACGGAACATCTCCCGGGTGCCGAGGTTGAGCTTAAATTTGCCGAAGGCGATCACCGCCTCTTCCTGGGAAGGCGCCCCCGGCAATTCATTGGCCTGGCGGCGTAGTACCGCCCGGATGCGCGCCAGCAGCTCACGCGGGTTAAAGGGTTTGGGAATATAATCATCGGCGCCGATTTCCAGACCGACAATACGATCCACCTCTTCCCCTTTGGCGGTAACCATGATGATCGGCATCGGGTTGCTCTGGCTGCGCAGGCGGCGGCAAATGGACAACCCATCTTCGCCGGGCAGCATCAGATCCAGCACCATCAAATGGAAGGATTCGCGGGTCAGCAGGCGGTCCATCTGTTCTGCGTTAGCGACGCTGCGAACCTGGAAGCCCTGCTCGGTGAGATAGCGTTCCAGCAAAGCGCGTAAACGCATATCATCGTCAACAACCAGAATTTTATAATTCTCTTGCATCGTGTTACTCCCAAAGGTTCGAACTTGACGTAACGTATTCTAAAAAAGCGCGCGGCAGGCACCAGTCAAATCTGGTATATATTCTAGTCGAAATTGTTACAAAGCATATTTTACAGCAGGTTATCTGCACGTTTTACTACCGTATTAAGGACGTTACTCCTTTACGCGCGGCGCCGCCAGCCGGATCGTGCGCAACAGAAATGTCCACCGTTACACAGGGTTAAGCCATGAAGACGCCGCTTATCACACGCGAAGGTTACGAAAAGCTCAAACAGGAGCTGGACTATTTATGGCGCGAAGAGCGTCCGGAAGTCACCAAAAAGGTGACCTGGGCGGCCAGCCTCGGGGACCGCAGCGAAAATGCGGACTACCAGTACAATAAAAAGCGCCTGCGGGAGATCGACCGCCGGGTGCGCTATCTGACCAAATGTCTCGAGCAGTTGAAAATCGTTGATTATTCGCCGCAGCAGGAAGGGAAAGTCTTTTTCGGCGCCTGGGTGGAAGTGGAAAACGATGATGGCGATATCAAACGTTTTCGGATTGTCGGCTATGACGAAATCTTTGGCCGGAAAGACTATATTTCCATCGACGCGCCAATGGCCCGCGCCCTGCTGAAGAAAGAAGTCGGCGATATCGCCACCGTCAATACCCCGGCCGGGGAGGCGACCTGGTACGTTAACGACATCAGCTACTCAAAGTAAACGCCGATGCAGAACCCTCTGAATCCTCGCTGTAGCGCTTCTGTGACTGGCAATTTTACGCCTCAGTCCGTATCCTCCGGTTATTTTCGTACTCAACAACAGATGAAACACAGTCATGATGAACGATTCGCTCTGTCGCATTATCGCTGGTGAACTCCAGGCCAGGGAAGAACAGGTGGGCGCCGCCGTGCGTCTGCTGGATGAAGGAAATACCGTGCCGTTTATCGCACGTTATCGTAAGGAAGTGACCGGCGGCCTCGACGACACTCAGTTGCGCCAGCTGGAAACGCGCCTCGGTTACCTGCGGGAACTCGAAGAGCGGCGCCAGGCGATTCTGAAATCGATTGCCGACCAGGGCAAGCTGAGCGACGAACTGGCTTCCGCTATCAGCGCTACCCTGAGTAAAACCGAACTCGAAGACCTGTATCTGCCCTATAAGCCGAAGCGCCGCACCCGCGGGCAGATCGCCATCGAGGCGGGTCTGGAACCGCTGGCGGAGCTGTTGTGGAACACCCCGGCACACGATCCTGAGCAGGAAGCGGCGAAGTATATCGACGCCGATAAAGGGGTAGCCGACAGTAAAGCCGCCCTCGACGGCGCCCGTTATATCCTGATGGAGCGCTTTGCCGAAGACGCGGCGCTGCTGGCGAAAGTGCGCGATTATCTGTGGAAAAATGCTCAACTGGTTTCTCAGGTCGCCAGCGGCAAAGAGGAAGAAGGCGCGAAATTCCGCGACTATTTCGACCACCGCGAGCCGCTGTCCACCGTCCCCTCGCACCGGGCGCTGGCTATGTTCCGCGGCCGTAACGAAGGTATTCTGCAGTTATCCCTGAACGCCGATCCACAGTTCGATGAACCGCCGCGGGAAAGCTACTGTGAACACATCATTATCGATCACCTTGGCCTGCGCCTGAACAACGCCCCGGCGGATGCCTGGCGGCGTGGCGTGGTGAGCTGGACCTGGCGCATTAAAATCTTAATGCATCTGGAAACCGAGTTAATGGGCACCATACGCGAGCGCGCCGAAGAAGAAGCGATTAACGTTTTCGCCCGCAACCTGCACGATCTATTGATGGCCGCCCCCGCCGGGCTGCGCGCTACCATGGGGCTCGACCCGGGGCTGCGTACCGGGGTGAAAGTGGCGGTTGTGGACGCCACCGGTAAGCTGGTAGCCACTGACACCATCTACCCGCATACCGGTCAGGCGGCAAAAGCCGCCGTCGCCGTCGCCGCGCTGTGCGAAAAACATAACGTCGAACTGGTGGCGATCGGCAATGGTACCGCTTCCCGCGAGACCGAACGCTTCTTCCTCGATGTCCAGAAGCAGTTCCCGAAAGTCACCGCCCAGAAGGTGATCGTCAGCGAAGCCGGGGCTTCGGTCTATTCCGCTTCCGAGCTGGCGGCGCTGGAGTTCCCCGACCTTGATGTTTCGCTGCGCGGCGCGGTCTCTATCGCCCGGCGCCTGCAGGATCCGCTGGCCGAACTGGTGAAAATCGATCCTAAATCTATCGGCGTCGGCCAGTACCAGCATGACGTCAGCCAGACGCAACTGGCCCGTAAACTGGACGCCGTGGTCGAAGACTGCGTAAACGCCGTGGGGGTCGATCTGAATACCGCTTCAGTGCCCCTGCTCACCCGGGTGGCGGGCCTGACGCGCATGATGGCGCAGAATATCGTCTCCTGGCGCGACGAAAACGGCCAGTTTCACAACCGCCAGCAGCTCCTGAAAGTCAGCCGGCTCGGGCCAAAAGCCTTTGAGCAGTGCGCCGGCTTCCTGCGCATTAACCACGGCGACAACCCCCTTGACGCCTCCACCGTGCATCCGGAAGCTTATCCGGTGGTGGAACGTATTCTCGCCGCGACTCACCAGGCCCTGAGCGATTTGATGGGCAACAGCAGCGCCCTGCGCGGGTTGAAGGCCAGCGAATTTACCGATGAACGTTTTGGGGTGCCCACGGTTACCGACATCATTAAAGAGCTGGAAAAACCGGGTCGCGACCCGCGTCCGGAATTTAAAACCGCAAAATTCGCCGACGGCGTGGAAACCATGAACGACCTGCTACCAGGAATGGTGCTGGAAGGCGCGGTGACCAACGTCACCAACTTCGGCGCCTTTGTCGATATCGGCGTCCATCAGGACGGCCTGGTGCATATCTCCTCGCTGGCGGATAAGTTCGTTGACGATCCGCATAAAGTCGTGAAGGCGGGCGATATCGTTAAAGTGAAGGTGCTGGAGGTGGATCTGCAGCGCAAACGCATCGCGCTGACCATGCGACTGGACGAACAGCCGGGCGAAACCCAGGCCCGGCGCGGCGGCGGCAATAGCAATGATCGCGGCCGCAGCGCTCCGGCGGGCCGCCCCCGCCAGCGCGAGGCCGACTCCCGGGGCAACAGCGCCATGAGCGACGCACTCGCCGCCGCATTTGGTAAAAAGCGGTAATATTTCGGGGCCGGGATCACCGGCCCCTCTGTTTAGCACAATTTGCCTGTCGGCCATTTTCGGCGTGGTGAAATAACAAATTTTTAGCAATTACCCGCCCGGCGGACATTTTTATTCACTGTGGCAAAATGTTAGCGCCCCCGGGTTTTTCCCCCGCCTCGTCAATGTTCATCCATTCACAAAACAAATTAAACATTAAAATAACATTAGCGCCGTAAAATAAATATTCTAACGCCTGATTAACATTATTAACCCAATGTTATTATTTGAATATATTAGTATTGCGTGATAAACCATCAGAAAAAATGTGACCGCGCTACGGGTATTTTAGCGCCAGAGAAAATATTATTTAGTCACAATTTGATAATTGAAGATAAAAACTATTCTCATTATCATTATTTTGCTTTTTTCGTTATTCACTTTATCACTGGGCGCCGTCTGAAGACCGCTACTGCGGCCAAAGGCGATAGATACCCAACATCATTCACGTTACAGAATCCAGTCGCCAGACGGGTCCGAAACCGCCCACAGAGGCGAATCCCGAACGGGCAAAGGTATACCGGCGGTCTGTAACCTGAATAATCACGGGCTTGAGTAATAGTCAGCAAATATTAAGTAGGTGCTATGCGATTCTCTGCCAATACAGCATGGAAAATTACCGGGTTCTCGCGGGAGATCAGCCCGGCTTACCGCCAGAAGTTGCTCTCTTTGGGGATGCTTCCCGGCTCATCGTTTCAGGTGGTACGCGTCGCCCCGCTGGGCGATCCCATTCATATTGAAACCCGCCGGGTAAACCTGGTGCTGCGGAAAAAAGACCTCGCATTTTTACACCTTGAGGCGATGGCCTGAAGCTTCAGGCGCGATGATTGCCGCCATACGCTTATTTGTGACGGCGCTTTGTAAAGACTGATTTCATTCATACCAAACACGCAATGAAAAATTTAACGATAGGCCTTATTGGTAATCCCAACTCCGGGAAGACCACCCTCTTCAATCAGCTCACCGGCGCCAGACAGCGGGTCGGAAACTGGGCTGGCGTTACTGTCGAACGTAAAGAGGGGCAGTTCGCCACCACCGATCATCAGATAACGCTGGTTGATTTACCCGGTACTTACTCGCTGACAACCATCTCATCGCAAACCTCACTCGATGAGCAAATCGCCTGCCACTATATTCTCAGCGGCGACGCAGACCTGGTGATTAACGTTGTCGACGCATCCAACCTGGAGCGCAATCTTTACCTCACCCTGCAATTGCTGGAGCTGGGGATCCCCTGCATCATCGCGCTGAATATGCTGGATATCGCCGAAAAGCAGCATATCCGCATTGATATTGACGCCCTCGCCAACCGCCTGGGATGTCCCGTGGTGCCGCTGGTATCAACCCGCGGGCGCGGTATCGACGGCCTGAAACTGGCTATCGACCGCCACCGCCGCAATCAACCTGTCGAACTGGTGCATTATCCGCGACCGCTGCTGCGGGAGGCCGAATATCTGGCCGGCGTGATGCCGCAGGATATCTCCCCGCGCCAGCGCCACTGGCTGGCGCTACAGATGCTGGAAGGGGATATCTACAGCCAGGCCTGGGCCGGCGCCGCCGCCGAACAACTGGTGGATGCGCGCGCGCGCCTTGCCGATGAGATCGACGACCCGGCGCTGTATATCGCCGACGCCCGTTATCAGAGCATCGCCACTATCTGCGACGCCATCAGCAACAGTATGACCGCTGAGCCTCATCGCCTGACGGCGGCCATGGATAAGGTGATCCTCAACCGATTTCTCGGGGTGCCGATCTTCCTGCTGGTGATGTACCTGATGTTCCTGCTGGCAATTAATATCGGCGGCGCCCTGCAGCCGATATTTGACGGCGGCTCCGCCGCTATCTTTATCCACGGCATTCAGTGGCTGGGCGCGACGCTGCGCTTTCCGGAATGGCTGACCATTTTCCTCGCCCAGGGCGTCGGCGGTGGGATTAACACTGTTCTGCCGCTGGTACCGCAGATCGGTATGATGTATCTGTTCCTCTCCTTCCTTGAAGACTCCGGCTATATGGCCCGGGCCGCCTTCGTGATGGACCGGTTGATGCAATCCCTCGGTCTGCCGGGGAAATCCTTTGTCCCGCTGATCGTCGGCTTCGGCTGCAATGTTCCTTCAGTGATGGGCGCCCGCACCCTCGACGCCCCCCGGGAGCGGCTGATGACCATTATGATGGCGCCGTTCATGTCCTGCGGCGCCCGCCTGGCCATCTTTGCGGTCTTCGCCGCCGCATTTTTTGGCCAGCAGGGCGCGCTGGTGGTCTTCTCCCTGTATCTGCTGGGGATTGTGATGGCTATTGTCACCGGGCTGGTGCTCAAACACACCATCATGCGCGGTGAAGCCTCGCCCTTTGTGATGGAGTTACCGCTCTACCATGTACCGCACATCAAAAGTCTGCTGATCCAGACCTGGCAGCGCCTGAAAGGGTTTGTACTGCGGGCCGGTAAAGTGATCGTGATTGTCAGTATTTTCATCGGCGCCCTGAACAGCTTTTCATTCAGCGGTAAACCGGTGGACAACATCAACGATTCAGCGCTGGCGTCGGTCAGTAAAGTGCTGACTCCGCTGTTAAAACCCATCGGCGTTCAGGAAGATAACTGGCAGGCTACGGTCGGGTTATTCACTGGCGCAATGGCCAAAGAGGTGGTGGTCGGCACCCTGAATACCCTGTACACCGCTGAAGATATTCACGCTGAGGCCTTCGATCCTGACGAGTTCAGCCTGTCCGGCGAGCTCAAAGACGCGCTGGACGAAACCTGGAGCAGCCTGAAAGAGACCTTCAGTCTGAGCGTGCTGGCTAACCCAATCGAAGCCAGTAAAGGCGATGGCGAGATGGAAAGCGGCACCATGGGCATGATGAGCAGCAAATTCGGCAGCAGTATCGCCGCCTATAGCTATCTGATCTTCGTGCTGCTGTATATCCCGTGTATTTCGGTGATGGGCGCCATCGCCCGCGAGTCAAGCCGCGGCTGGATGACCTTCTCGATACTCTGGGGGCTGAATATCGCCTATTCGCTCGCCACGCTCTACTACCAGACCATGACTTTCAGCGCCCATCCGCAGTACAGCCTGGTGTGCATTCTGGCGGTGGTCCTGTTTAACGTGGTGGTGCTCGGACTACTGCGGCGCGCCCGCAGCCGGGTGGACGTGCGCCTGGCGGGACCGCGTAAAACCGCCGATAGCCATTCCGGCAATTGCCACTGAGTGCAGGAGAGAGCGCGATGACCAGTCTGATAGAGGTGCGCAATTTACTTACGGTACAGGGGCGTATGGAGGCAAAGCAGATCGGCGCCCTGCTCAACGCTCCGCAACCGTTGATCAACGCGATGCTGGCGCGCCTGGAAGCGATGGGTAAAGCGCAGCGCAATCCCGAAGATCCCGGCGCCTGTCTGAACGGCAGTTGCAAACAATGCCCACAGGGCAAAGCCTGCCAGACTGAATGGTGGTCAGCCCGTTAGTTCAACAACCACAGACCTCAGGCCAGCGCTACCTGCACGCCGCTGGCCGACATAGCGCCGGGAAGATCTTCCCGGCGCCTGTTCAAACATCATCCACCGTTTAACCGCCCGGCAAACCCAATCAACTGTTCGCAAAACGCCTGCGGATGGGAGATAAACGGCGCATGGGCCGCTTTCGGGAAAATGTACGATTCACTCTCCGGCCAGCGCTCATCAAGCAGCGGCACAATACGCCGCGGCACCAGGCCGTCCAGATAGCCGTACAGACGGAAAAAGGGCAGCCTCAAATCCGCCAGCTCAGCGCGTAAATCCGCGCTGCGCAAAATCTCCAGTCCGCCGTTAAGTACTTCAACCGTCGGCATTGGCAGCGCCAGAACAGTATTTTTCAACAGCCGGGCGTCCTGACGAGCGCTTTCCGTCCCCAGAGTCTGGAGCGCCAGAAAACGCTCCACGGTGCGATGAAAATCGTCGCTGAGTTGCTGCTGGAAACCGGACAGTACCTCCGGCTTAATGCCCGGCCAGTCGCCGTGAGCGCTGAAGCGCGGAGACGACGCCACAGTCACCAGCGCCTGCACTCGCTCTGGCCAGCGCAACGCCGCCCGGCTGGCCACCAGTCCGCCCAGACTCCAGCCCAGCCAGATAGCCCGCTGCGGCGCCTGAGCCATCACCCGCTCCGCCATTTGCTCCAGATCCAGCGCACCGCTCGCCTGGCTACGGCCAAACCCCGGGAGGTCGACCAGGTGGATCGTAAAATGCGCGCCCAGTCGCCCGCAAATGCCACGCCACACTTCGCCGTTCAGCCCCCATCCGTGAAGCATCACAAGATGACACTCGCCTGCTCCTTCGGTGTGCCACCAGAGGTCGTTCATCGGTTAACCTTCTCTTTATTTCGTATGGAGACGCTATGCTAACAATCCCGGGGTTATGTTGGCTATGCCGGATGCCGCTGGCCGTTGCCGGATGGGGAATATGCAGTATTTGCCAGCAGAGCCTCACGCCGCCGCCGCACTGCCCGCGCTGCGGGCTGGAAGCCATCACCCACCCGCTGCCCTGCGGGCGCTGTCTGCTAAAGCCGCCGCCCTGGCAGCGGCTGATTTATGTCGATGACTACCGCGCTCCCCTGAATGTTCTGGTACAGCGCCTGAAATTCAGCGCCGCTACCGCGCTGGCGCCAGCCCTGTCGCGCCTGCTGCTGTGCCAACTGCTGGCCGCCCGGCGCGACGGAACGCTGCGCCTGCCGGACTGTATTATTGCGGTGCCGTTACACCAAACGCGCGGCTGGCGCAGGGGATTTAACCAGAGCGATCTGCTGGCCCGGCCGCTGGCGCGCTGGCTGGGTTGCCGCTATCAGCCGGGCGGACTGAAGCGACGGCGGCGTACCGCAATCCAGCACCAGTTAAGCGCCAGCGCACGTTCCGACAATCTGCGCGGCGCCTTTACGCTTGAATTCCCGGTACGCGATCTCCATATCGCCATAGTGGACGATGTCGTGACCACCGGCAGCACCGTCGCGGAGATTTCCCGACTGTTATTACGCAACGGCGCCGCAACGGTCCAGGTATGGTGCCTGTGTCGCACCTTGTAGCGCCCCGCCGATGGGCGTATTATAACCAACTAAAATAGTCAACTATTAGGCCAAAGCTATGATCCGTATTTCCGATGCCGCCCAGGCGCACTTTGCTAAACTGCTGGCAAATCAGGAAGAAGGCACGCAGATCCGCGTCTTCGTCATTAACCCCGGCACGCCTAACGCCGAGTGCGGCGTCTCTTACTGCCCGCCGGATGCCGTGGAGGCCAGCGACACCGCCCTGAAATTTGAGCAGTTGACCGCTTATGTGGACGAACTGAGCGCGCCCTATCTGGAAGACGCGGAGATCGATTTCGTTACCGATCAGTTGGGCTCCCAACTGACCCTGAAAGCCCCGAACGCCAAGATGCGTAAAGTGGCGGATGACGCGCCGTTAATTGAGCGGGTGGAATACTTTATCCAGTCGCAAATCAACCCACAGCTGGCGGGCCATGGCGGCCGGGTATCGCTGATGGAGATTACCGATGAAGGTTACGCCATCCTGCAATTCGGCGGCGGTTGCAACGGCTGTTCGATGGTCGACTACACCCTGAAAGAAGGGATTGAAAAACAGCTGGTTTCCCAGTTTGCAGAACTAAAAGGGGTGCGCGATCTTACTGAGCACCAGCGCGGCGAGCACTCTTACTACTGATCCGCCGTCCCACGAGCCTGCATAGCGGGCTGTCGCGATAAAAAAACCCGGCCAGTCTCACTGCCGGGTTTTTTATCAGATCAGGCTTTTTTACGCCGTTTGTCGAGGTCTTTAATCAGTCGGTTTACCTGTTGGTCGGCGAACATTGATTCCAGCGTGGCGCTGAGCTTGCGCCGCCAGTTATGGTACTGGGTACTGGTACCCGGCACATTGACCGGATCCGCCATATCCAGCCAGTCTTCCGGCTGCAGCCCTAACAGCGCGCTGTTACTGTCGGCAATATAGCGCTGCAGGCCGCGGTTAAGGGTCGGCGTCATCGCCATCAGCGCCGCCTTATGGCCGGCCTTCTTCGGCAGACAGCCATGGCGATGCAAAGAGTCCAGCAACCCCTGTTTAGCGCGCTCGCGGTCCGCATACAGCCCGCGCAGGATCTCCTCGTCCGGATACAGCCCCAGCGATCGCCCGAGCGTCAAATCGCCGCTTTCCCAATAGCCGCGCAGGGTGGGCATATCGTGGGTGGTCGCCACCGCCATTGCCTGGGCCGCCCATTTCTGCGGCGCCCGGAAGCGCTTGCGATCATCGTGCTCAAAATAGAGCACTTTATAAGAATAAACCCCGCCATCGCGCAGTTTGCTGACAATTTCCGCCGGCACGGTACCGAGATCTTCGCCAATCACCATACACTGGTGACGCTGGCTCTCCAGCGCCAGAATGGCCAGCAAATCGTCGACCGGATAGTGCACGTAGGCGCCCTGATCCGCCGTTTCGCCGTAGGGGATCCACCACAGACGCAGCATCGACATCACATGATCGATACGCAGAGCGCCGCAGTGGGTCATATTGGCGCGCAACAGCTCGATAAACGGCTCATAGGCACGCTGCGCCATGATATGCGGGTCCATCGGCGGCAACCCCCAGTTCTGGCCCAGCGGACCCAGAATATCCGGCGGCGCGCCGACCGACGCTTTCAGGCAGTACAGTTCCCGATCGCACCAGGTTTCCGAACCGCCTTCCGCCACGCCGACCGCCAGATCGCGGTATAACCCCACCGGCATACCGGATTGCTGACAGACATCCCAGCAGGCAGCGAACTGGCGGTAAGCCAGCCACTGCAGCCAGAGCCAGAATTCAACCTCATCGCGATGTTCGGCGCAGAACGCCTGCACCGCCGGACCGTTGCCGTCCTGGTACTCTTCCGGCCATGCCGGCCATCCCCAGCGCATCGGGTCCTGCTGCACCTGCCAGGCGTGCAGGGCATCATAAGCCGCCTGACGCTGTAGGCTCTCGCCTCCTTCCACCACAAACCCACGGAAGGCGGCCACGCTGTCGTCGTCCGGCGCGCGCTGGCAAAAACGGCTCCACGCCAAGCGCAGCGCGGTTATTTTCAGGGACGTCACCGTCGTGTAATCCACATACTGCGCGTCCCGGGCGGATTGCACGCGCTCCCGGGTCTGGGGAAGCTCCCACCACGCCTGCGCCTCGGCGCTGAGGCGGAAATCTTCCACCTCATTAACATCGATATAGATGATGTTCAGCCAGCGGCGGGACGACGGACTGTACGGGCTGGCGCTCTCCGGTATCGCCGGGTAGAGCGCATGAATCGGGTTCAGACCAATAAACGCGCCGCCGCGCTGGCCGACTTCGCCCAGCATACGCCGCAGATCGCCAAAGTCGCCGATGCCCCAGTTGGCCTCAGAGCGCAGCGTATACAGCTGCACGCAGGCGCCCCACAACTTTTTACCCTCGCGTAACGCCTGCGGTTCATAGCAACGGCGCGGGGCGACGATAATCCGGCAGTGCCAGCGCTCATCGCCGCGGGTTATGGTCAGTGAGTGGTACCCCTGCGCCAGCCGGGCCGGCAGTGTCAGAACGTTGCCGCCTTTGGCGGTCCCCTGATGCTGCTTACCCTGCTCAGTGGTGATAAACCACGCCAGTTCCCCTTTCCCTTCCAGCACCAGCTCCATCGTGCGGCCGGATGTAAAGACCGCGACTGGCGGAACCGGGCGTACCGCCCCTTTAACCGGGGCGGAGGTGCGGTTCATGGCTTCCAGCAAACGCAGCTTGGTCGCCGCCGCAATATCCTGCGGCAACCCGTGGGCATTAATGTAATTAGCGGCAATTCCCGCCTCCAGGGCGGCTTTATCAAGGCGTTTGCTCTCCATGTCTTTCCCTTAACGTTTTGCCTGCCAGATACGCTGCTGGTAGTCGCGAATCGAACGGTCGGAACTGAACATGCCGCAGCGCGCGGTATTGAGGATCGCGGCGCGGGTCCAGGCGTCCTGGTCGAGATACAGCGCATCGGCGCGTTTCTGTGCGTCCAGATAGGCGCTGAAGTCCGCCATCACCAGGTACGGGTCGCCGCCCTGTTTGCCCAGGCTGTGCAGCATCTGATCGAAAGCATGCTTATCGCCATCGCTGAATTTGCCGCTTTCCAGCGCCTTCAGTACCGCATCCAGCACTTTATCTTTCTTGCGCCATTTCAGGGGGTCGTAGCCGGCGGCTTTCAGGGCTTTTACTTGCTCTACGGTGTGGCCGAAGATAAAGATATTCTCCTCGCCGACTTTCTCTGCGATCTCTACGTTGGCCCCGTCCAGCGTGCCCACCGTCAGCGCGCCGTTGAGCGCCAGCTTCATGTTGCCGGTACCGGAGGCCTCTTTACCGGCCGTTGAGATTTGCTCGGAAATATCCGCTGCCGGGATCAACATTTCCGCCGCTGAAACGCAATAATCCGGCAGGAAAACCACTTTCAGCTTATCGCCGACCCGCGGGTCGTTATTGATCACTTCCGCTGCCTTGTTGATGGCGTAAATAATGTTCTTCGCCAGGTAGTAGCCCGGAGCCGCTTTAGCACCGAACAGGAAGACGCGCGCTACCCGATCGGCCTGCGGGTTGTCGCAGATCTCTTTGTACAGCGCCAGGATATGCAGCAGGTTCAGGTGCTGACGCTTGTACTCGTGCAGGCGCTTAATCTGCACATCGAACAGCGCTTGCGGGTTAATCACAATGCCGGTACGCGCTTTGACAAACTCCGCCAGACGCTCTTTGTTATGGTGTTTGATAGCACGGTATTCTTTGCGGAACGCCGCATCATCGGCGTATTTTTCCAGGCCGATCAGGACATCCAGATCGTTAGCCCACTCTTTTTTCAGCGTCTTATCCAGCAGCGCGGAGAGCGCCGGGTTGCACTGCTTGATCCAGCGTCGCGGCGTGATGCCATTGGTCACATTGTGGAACTTGTTCGGCCACAGTTGGTGATATTCCGGGAACAGGTCCGTCACCACCAGTTCGGAGTGCAGCGCCGCCACGCCATTTACCGCGAATCCGCCCACCACGCACAGGTTCGCCATACGCACCTGGCCGTCGTGCAGCACCGCCAGTTTCGCCCACACGGCGTCATCGCCCGGCCAGGTTTTATCCACCAGCTTTTTGAAGCGGCGGTTGATCTCTTTGATGATTTGCACGTGGCGCGGCAACAGGGTGCGCATCAGGCGCTCATCCCAGCACTCCAGCGCTTCCGGCATCAGAGTATGGTTGGTGTAAGCGAAGGTGTTGCTGGTGATAGCCCACGCATCGTCCCAGCTCATCTGGTATTCGTCGAGCAGCACGCGCAGCAGTTCCGGAATAGCGATGGTCGGATGGGTATCATTGAGTTGAATCACTTCATACTGCGCCAGATCCGCCAGCTTGCGCCCCGCCTGATGGTGGCGGCGCAGAATATCGGCCACGGAACAGGCGCACTGGAAATACTGCTGCATCAGACGCAGCTTTTTACCGGCCTGGTGGTTATCATTGGGGTACAGCACTTTGGTCAGCTTCTCAGCGTCAATACCCTGCTGCTCCGCTTTGAGGAATTCGCCATCGTTGAATTTTGTCAGGTCGAACGGGTGGGCATGGGTCGCCTGCCACAAACGCAGCGGCTGAGCCACGCCGTTACGGTAACCAAGCACCGGCAGATCCCAGGCCTCACCCTTGAGAACAAAAGCCGGCTCCCAGCGATTGTGCTTACCGTCCTTCACCACTTTACCGCCAATGCCGACCTGCACATCCAGCGCCGCATTGTGGCGGAACCACGGGTAGCTTGCGCGCTGCCAGTCGTCCGGGGCTTCCATCTGCTTGCCGTCGACAAAGGACTGGCGGAACAGACCGTACTGGTAGTTCAGCCCATAGCCCATCGCCGGCTGGCCGACGGTCGCCATAGAGTCCAGGAAACAGGCCGCGAGACGGCCTAAACCGCCGTTACCCAGCGCCGGATCAATCTCTTCTTCCAGCAGATCGGTCAGGTTGATGTTGTATTCCTCAAGCACATCGCTGACCTCCTGGTACCAGCCCAGATTGAGCAGGTTATTTCCGGTCAGGCGGCCAATTAAGAACTCCATGGAGATATAGTTAACGTGGCGCTGCTTCGCCGGGAGCTGTGCCAGCGGGCGGGCCGCCAGCATTTCCGCCAGCGCGCCGCTCACAGCCTGCCACCACTGATGCGGGGTCAGTTCCTCTGCTGAGCGAAGACCAATACCCTGCCACTGACGTGTCAGGGCAGCCTGAAATTGTGTTTTGCTGAATGTAGGCTGTGACATAGGTAATCGGGGTCCTGTAAAAATTAAACCATCATTTGCGTTAGTGTGCCTGGCGTACGCGCTGACTTCCTCATCCCGAGGGGGATTAGACGGGGAGGAGGGGCGGGTAGTAGGTAAAAATGTGATCATTAGCACTTTTACACTGCCACAGAAGTATATATTTCACATTATTTTCCAGAATATGCCGCATTAAAATGCTCAATCAGTAATACCTGTCTTTCTGCTTCGCCAGATATCTTCATTCGAAAATAATTTCTTTTTCAGCAAAAACAAATAGCCGAAAGAAATAATTAATTCAATGTATATCATGGCGTTAAGAAAAACCCGATAAATAACAACGATGACAAGAAGCTATAATCTTTTTTACAAAAAAAGACAAAGTCGACCAATAATATCCTGATTGTGTAAATAGCTTTGAGATAAATAATATTTTTATGAAATAAATCGTTTACTATAATTAGTTATTTCTATGTGTTGCCAAAGATGCGCATTATTTCGCCGCTTTAGCGCCGCAACCCGCGCGCTGCCTGGTTGGCAGATAGTTTACAGGGGTAATGAAATAAATGTCGGAAATGTGACAGGGCGCAACTTTGAGATCCTGAATATCAAGCCAAACTTGCATTAGTGCGCAAACTGTCCGAATTTATCCGGAGAATTAATTACGAAGCGCGAAAAAAATCACGTTTTTTCTCATCACAGTGAAGTGACTAACTATGTTGATACCATCAAAACTAAGTCGCCCGGTTCGTCTTGAGAACACTGTGGTCCGCGAACGTCTGCTGGCGAAACTCTCCGTTGCAGGAAACTACCGTCTGGCGCTGGTGACCAGCCCGGCGGGTTATGGCAAAACGACGCTGGTTTCGCAGTGGGCCGCGGGCATTAACGAGTTAGGCTGGTATTCACTTGATGAAGGAGATAACCAGCCGGAGCGCTTCGCCAGTTACCTGATCGCCGCCATTCAGCAGGCCACCAGCGGATGCTGCGCCAGTACCGAAACCATGGCGCAAAAACGCCAGTATGCCAGCCTGTCGTCGCTGTTCTCTCAGTTGTTTATCGAACTGGCGGAATGGCACCGCCCGCTTTTCCTGGTGATCGACGATTACCATCTGATCACCAATCCGGTCATCCACGAAGCGATGCGCTTTTTCCTGCGCCATCAGCCAGAGAACGTGACCCTGGTCGTGCTTTCCCGCAATCTCCCACAACTGGGGATCGCTAACCTGCGGGTCCGCGATCAACTACTGGAGATCGGTAGCCAGCAGTTAGCCTTCACCCATCAGGAAGCGAAACAGTTTTTCGACGGCCGCCTCAGCGCGCCGCTGGAGGCCGCTGAAAGCGGCCAACTGTGCGACGACGTGGCCGGCTGGGCCACCGCGCTGCAGCTGATCGCCCTCTCCGCTCGCCAGAATAGCGGTCTGACGCAACAGTCCGCGCGCCGCCTTTCCGGTATTAACGCCAGCCACCTGACCGACTACCTGATCGACGAAGTGCTGGATAACGTCGACGGCGCCACCCGCCAGTTTCTGCTCAAAAGCTCGCTGTTGCGTTCAATGAACGACGCGCTGATCGTCCGGGTCACCGGAGAAGATAACGGCCAGATGCGTCTTGAAGAGATCGAGCGCCAGGGACTGTTCCTCCAGCGCATGGACGGCAGCGGCGAGTGGTTCAGCTATCACCCGCTGTTCGGCAACTTCTTACGCCAGCGCTGCCAGTGGGAGCTGGCCACCGAGCTGCCGATACTGCACCGCGCCGCCGCAGAAGGCTGGATGGCGCTCGGTTTCCCGAGCGAAGCCATTCACCACGCGCTGGCGGCCGGCGACGCCAACATGCTGCGCGACATTCTGCTGCATCACGCCTGGGCGCTGTTTAATCACAGCGAGCTGTCGTTGCTGGAAGAGTCCCTGCGTTCGCTGCCCTGGGATAGTCTGCTGGAAAACCCGAAACTGATTTTGTTGCAGGCGTGGCTAATGCAAAGCCAGCACCGCTATGGCGAAGTAAATACCCTGCTGGCCCGGGCCGAGCAGGAAATGAAGTGCGAAATGGATGCCACGCTGCACGCCGAATTTAACGCCCTGCGCGCCCAGGTGGCTATCAATAACGGCGATCAGGATGAAGCAGAGCGGCTGGCTACCTGCGCCCTTGAGGTACTACCGCTGGCCAGCTATCACAGCCGTATCGTCGCGACCTCGGTCCACGGCGAAGTGCTGCACTGTAAAGGGGATTTGACCCGGGCGCTGACTCTGATGCAGCAAACCGAGCAGATGGCGCGCCACAACGATGTCTGGCACTACGCCCTGTGGAGTTTGTTGCAGCAAAGCGAGATTTTATTCGCTCAGGGATTCCTGCAGGCGGCCTGGGAAACGCAGGAAAAAGCGTTCCAGTTAGTGCGCGAACAACATCTGGAGCAACTGCCCCTGCACGAGTTCCTGTTACGCATTCGCTCTCAGTTACTGTGGGCGTGGGCGCGACTGGATGACGCGGAGGTCGCGGCCCGCAGCGGTATGGATGTGCTGGCCGGCTATCAGCCCCAGCAGCAACTGCAGTGTCTGTCGCTGATTATCCAGTGTTCGCTGGCGCGCGGCGATCTGGATAACGCCCGCGGCCATCTCAACCGGCTGGAAAACCTGCTCGGCAATGGCCCGTGGCACAGCGACTGGGTATCTAACGCCGATAAGGTACGGGTTATTTACTGGCAGATGACCGGCGACAAAAAGTCAGCGGCCACCTGGCTGCGTCAGACGCCCAAACCGGAGTGCGCCGATAACCATTTCCTGCAGGGCCAGTGGCGCAACATCGCCCGGGCGCAGATCCTGCTGGGGGATGTCGAGCCCGCCGAAATTGTGCTCGAAGAGCTTAATGATAACGCCCGCCGTTTGCGGCTGATGAGCGATCTTAACCGTAATCTGCTGTTGCTGAACCAGTTGTACTGGCAGCAGGGTCGTAAAAGCGACGCGCAGCGGGTGTTGATCGAGGCCCTGACACTGGCCAATCGTACCGGATTTATCAGCCACTTCGTGATTGAAGGGGAAGCCATGGCGCAACAACTGCGCCAGCTAATCCAACTGAATACACTGCCGGAGCTGGATCAGCACCGCGCGCAGCGCATTCTGCGCGAGATCAATCAGCACCATCGTCACAAGTTTGCGCATTTTGATGAAAACTTTGTGAACCGCCTGCTAAGTCACCCGGAGGTACCGGAGCTGATCCGCACCAGTCCGCTGACCCAGCGGGAATGGCAGGTGCTGGGGCTTATCTATTCCGGCTATAGCAATGAGCAGATTGCCGGCGAGCTGGACGTGGCGGCGACCACAATTAAGACGCATATTCGTAATCTGTATCAGAAGCTTGGGGTGGCGCACCGGCAGGATGCGGTGCAGCAGGCCCAGCAGTTGCTGAAGATGATGGGGTATGGGGTGTAGGAGTGGGTTGGCGCGCGCCGCCGGGAGTCGCCGTTCAGGTTGTGTGGCTGGTGCGCCACTGCGGCTGTGCTATTTTTCACTCTGATTGCAGGTGCGGCGTATCTCCGGGGCTTCGCTGTTTTTCGCTCACCCTATGTTTAGTGCTTTTTGTTGACCCCGGTTATCAGTGAACAAGTTGAGGGGCGCGACGTGTACTGAGCCCTCTCTCCCCGTTCACGTCGCGCGGAATACACACAAAGCACCAACTTCAGGTGAACGGCATTCAGCGGAGCGTTAAAGGGATACCACACCGTGTGAATGACGCTAACGCCTCAACACAATTCCAGATGCACATGCCCACTCTCGATCACCTGCATCACCCCCGCTGGCGGCATAGCGTCGGTATACAACGCATCCACCATATTGATGCTCCCCATGTTCACCATCGCATTGCGGCCAAACTTGGAGTGATCGGTCACCAGCATTACATAGCGCGAATTCTCAATAATCGCCCGCTTGGTGCGCACTTCATGGTAGTCAAACTCCAGCAGCGAGCCGTCGCTATCAATGCCGCTGATGCCCAGAATCCCGAAATCCAGACGGAACTGAGAGATAAAATCCAGCGTCGCTTCACCGATAATTCCGCCGTCGCGGCTTCTTAACTCACCGCCCGCCAGAATAATGCGAAAATCGTCTTTCGCCATCAGGGTATTCGCCACGTTGAGATTATTGGTGACCACGCGCAGATCGTGGTGATCCAACAGCGCGTGCGCCACCGCTTCCGGCGTGGTGCCGATATCAATAAACAGCGTAGCGCCGTCGGGGATCTGCTGCGCCACCCGCCGGGCGATCCGCTCCTTCTCCGCCGTCTGAGTCGCCTTACGATCGTGCCACGGAGTATTCACCGAACTGGACGGCATCGCCGCCCCGCCGTGGTGGCGCATAATAATATTCTGTTCCGCCAGATCGTTTAAATCGCGGCGGATGGTTTGCGGACTGACCGCAAAATGTTCCACCAGCTCTTCAGTGCTGACGTATCCCTGTTTTTTTACCAGCTCAATAATCGCATCATGCCGTTGTGTTTGTTTCACAATCTACTCCGTTACTTATGCCAGCATATTATGTTCGTTTTCGCACATGGAGGGTATCCACCAGCGCCATCGCCAGCCCGACGGCCAGCCCACTGGCGTGCGCGGCATTAGCGATGGATAACCCAAAGATATCGAACCATCCCGCCACCAGCCAGATTAACGCAAAAACCATGAGTCCACGCTGCATATAAATGCCGCTCTGCGGATCGCGTTCCCCGCGCAGCCAGACATAGCCCATCAGGGCATAGACCACACCGGAAAGGCCGCCGAACCACGCACCGCTGAATTTGTGCTGTACATAGCCGCTCAGCAGCGCCGAAATCAGCGTCAGCACAATCAGCTTACCGCTGCCGAGGCGCTTTTCAACCGGCCCGCCCAGATACCACCACCACAGCAGATTGAAAGTAATATGCAATAGCGAAAAATGCAGCAGGGCATGGGTAAAATAGCGCCACAGCTCAAAGCGCAGCGCCGGGTCCCAGGGCCATGCCAGCCACAGCATCACCGTCTGGTCGCCCAGCGACAACATTAGCAGCCAGACCACAATACAGACCGCCATGATGATCAGAGTAAAAGGCCCGGCTTTATGCAGCAGAGTCCCCAGGAAGGGGTAGCGCCGGTAAGCAAGGCCGCTATTGGTATGCCCGGTCTGCCAGCTCGCCGCCAGATAACGCGGGTCGTTCGGATTCGCCAGAAACTGCGCCAGTTCCGCCCTGACCCGCGCTTCCTGCGCCACATCCGCCAGCCAGATATCGCTCTGGCTGTGCTGCTGGACAGTAAGAACCACCCCCTGCGTCGCCATATAATCGACAAACGCCTGAGCCATTCTCGGGTTTTGAAAAGAGGTTATCATCAGCATAGGGGACAATCCCGGCAGTCCACACAAAGGGTGACAGTATACCCGCTGATATCGGCAATGCCGAGTCGATCACTCGCCCCGGGCGACTTCAGACGGAAATTGCCGCTGCCAGGCGTCAAAACCGCCGTCCACGCTGTACACCGCTTCGTAACCCTGCTGCAGCAGATATTGGGCGGCCCCTTTACTGCTGTTGCCGTGATAGCACATCACCAGCACCGGGGTGTCAAAATCGGCCTGGCGCATAAACTGGCCCAGCGTGTCGTTTGTCAGGTGGAAGGCGCCGCGGGCGTGACCCAGCGCGAAGCTCTGCGGATCGCGAATATCCACCAGCATGGCTTGCCCGTGGCTGAATTTCTGGTGGGCTTCTTCAACATTAATACACTCAAACTGCTCCACGATATTCCTCATTCATAATGATCATTTGCCGGTTGCCGCGCAGCGGCCACGCTGGCCTGGCCCCGGGCTATATTTCGCTCAGTGTACGTTGTCGCCTGGCGTAGCGCCATTAATGTTATGCATATCACGTATATTTGTTTTTTTTCCGTTACCAAAAGCATCTCCTCCTGCTATTATGAGCGATATCGAACATTTTTGAGCTTTAACGAAAATTCGTGAGGACGACATGGAAATTAAAGATCTGATTGTCATTGGCGGAGGAATTAACGGAGCTGGTATCGCCGCGGATGCCGCCGGACGAGGTCTGTCCGTGTTGATGCTTGAAGCGCAGGACCTCGCCTGCGCTACCTCATCCGCCAGTTCCAAACTGATTCACGGCGGCTTGCGCTACCTGGAACATTACGAATTCCGCCTGGTCAGTGAAGCGCTGGCCGAACGCGAGGTGCTGTTAAAAATGGCCCCGCATATCGCTTTCCCGATGCGCTTTCGTCTGCCGCACCGTCCCCATCTGCGCCCGGCGTGGATGATTCGCATCGGCCTGTTTATGTACGATCACTTAGGCAAGCGCACCACGCTGCCCGCCTCCACGGGATTGCGTTTTGGCGCGGATTCGGTGCTGAAGCCGGAGATCGTGCGCGGTTTCGAATATTCGGACTGCTGGGTGGATGACGCCCGGCTGGTGCTGGCCAACGCCCAGATGGTGGAGCAGAAAGGCGGCAAAGTGATGACCCGTACCCGGGTGACCTCCGCGCGCCGGGAAGCCGGGCTGTGGGTGGTCACAGCGCAGGATATCGACAGCGGCGAAACCTTTACCTGGCGCGCTAGAGGGCTGGCGAACGCCACCGGGCCGTGGGTCAAACAGTTCTTTGATGAAGAGTTGCATCTGCCTTCGCCATACGGCATTCGCCTGATCAAAGGCAGCCATATCGTGGTGCCGCGGGTGCATACCCAGAAGCAGGCCTACATTCTGCAAAACGAGGACAAGCGGATTGTCTTTGTGATCCCGTGGATGGACGAATTTTCGATTATCGGCACCACCGATGTCGAGTATCAGGGCGATCCGGCTCAGGTCGCCATTGATGAAAACGAAATCAACTATCTGCTTAAGGTCTACAACAGCCACTTTAAGAAACAGCTCGCCCGTGACGACATTGTCTGGAGCTATTCCGGGGTACGCCCGCTGTGCGACGACGAATCCGACTCGCCGCAGGCCATCACCCGCGACTACACCCTCGACGTGCATGATGAAGACGGTAAGGCGCCGCTGCTGTCGGTGTTCGGTGGTAAGTTGACCACCTATCGTAAGCTGGGCGAACACGCGCTGGAAAAACTGAAACCCTGGTACCCGAACATGGGGCCGGCCTGGACTAAAGACGCTGTACTGCCCGGCGGCGATCTGCAGGGCGACCGGGAAGACTACGCCGCACGCCTGCGCCGCCGCTATCCGTTTATCAGCGAATCACTGGCGCGCCATTTTTCCCGCACCTATGGCAGCCAGAGTGAATTGATCCTCGACGGCGCCAGCGGGATCGCCGATCTGGGCGAACATTTCGGCCATGAGTTCTATGAAGCGGAGCTGCGCTATCTGGTCAAACATGAGTGGGTCCGCCGGCTGGATGACGCTATCTGGCGCCGTACCCGGCTGGGCATGTGGTTGAACGCCGAAGAGCAGTCGCGGATCGCCAACTGGTTAAAGCAACATTCCGACACAGCGGCGCTCTCGCTGGCATCCTGAAGCCGACAGCAGTGCAATAAGTAACAGGGAGGCTCGCGCCTCCCTGTTCATTTACAGCCTCACCGGCTTAATATGCCAGATCTCGTCAGCATACTCCTGAATCGTCCGGTCTGAAGAGAAATAGCCCATATTGGCGATATTGTGCATCGCCCGGCTCGACCACGCCTCCGGCTGCAGATAGAGGTCGTCCACGGAATCCTGGCAGTCGACATAACTGCGATAATCCGCCAGAACCTGATAATGGTCGCCAAAGTTAATCAGCGAGTCGATCAGATCGCGATAACGCCCCGGCTCTTCCGGGCTAAAGACGCCGGTGCCGATCTGCGTCAGCACTCGCCGCAACTCTTCATCCTGTTCATAATACTCGCGCGGGTTATAGCCCTTAGCGCGCAGCGCTTCGACCTGCTCCGCGGTATTACCGAAGATAAAGATATTCTCTTCGCCCACATGCTCCTGCATCTCCACGTTCGCCCCGTCGAGGGTGCCGATGGTCAGCGCGCCGTTCAGGGCAAATTTCATATTACTGGTGCCGGAGGCTTCCGTCCCGGCCAGGGAAATCTGCTCCGACAGGTCCGCCGCCGGGATAATCAGTTGAGCAAGGCTAACGCTGTAGTTAGGGATGAACACCACTTTCAACCGGTCTTTCACCAGCGGATCGTTGTTGACCACCTTCGCCACATCGTTGATCAAATGAATAATATGCTTGGCCATGTAGTAGGCCGAGGCGGCCTTACCGGCAAAGATATTGACCCGCGGCACCCACTCGGCATCCGGATCGTCTTTAATACGGTTGTAGCGGGTGATCACATGCAGCACGTTCATCAACTGGCGTTTGTACTCGTGAATACGCTTGATCTGCACATCAAACAGCGCCTTCGGATTAACCACTACATTGAGCTGCTGACCAATCCACGTGGCGAGACGCTTTTTGTTTTCCAGTTTGGCGTCGCGTACCTGCTTATTCACCGCCGGGAAGTCGATATACTGCTTCAGTTCGTTAAGCTGGCTGAGGTCAGTACGCCAGGTACGGCCAATATGCTCATCCAGCACCCCGGACAGCGACGGGTTCGCCAGCGCCAGCCAGCGCCGCGGCGTTACGCCATTGGTCTTATTACAAAAACGCATCGGAAAGATTTGCGCGAAGTCGGCGAACAGCGACTGCACCATCAGGTTGGAGTGCAGCTCCGACACGCCGTTGACTTTGTGACTGACCACTACCGCCAGCCACGCCATGCGCACCCGGCGGCCATTGGACTCATCAATAATCGACGCCCGGCTCAGCAGCTCAACGTTGTTGGGATACTGCTCCTGAACGGTCTTCAGGAAGTAGTCGTTAATCTCAAAGATGATCTGCAGATGACGCGGCAGAATTTTCCCCAGCATCTCCACCGGCCAGGTTTCCAGCGCCTCGCTCATCAGCGTATGGTTGGTATATGAGAATACCTGGCAGGCCACCTCGAACGCCTCTTCCCAGCCAAAGCGGTGCTCGTCGATCAGCAAACGCATCAGCTCGGGAATCGACAGCACCGGATGGGTATCATTGAGGTGGATAGCGATTTTATCCGCCAGGTTGTCATAGGTTTTATGCAACTGATAGTGGCGACTGAGGATATCCTGAATCGTGGCAGAGACCAGGAAATACTCCTGGCGCAGGCGCAGTTCGCGGCCAGAGTAGGTCGAGTCATCCGGATAGAGGACCCGGGAAACGTTCTCGGAATGGTTTTTATCTTCCACCGCCGCAAAATAGTCCCCCTGATTAAATTTCCCGAGGTTAATCTCGCTACTGGCCTGCGCGCTCCACAGGCGCAGCGTGTTGGTGGCGTCAGTATCGTAACCGGGGATAATTTGATCATAGGCGACGGCGAGGATTTCTTCGGTTTCCACCCAGCGGGTTTTCTTACCTTCCTGCTGAATGCGGCCGCCAAAGCGCACCCGATAGCGGGTATTGTGGCGCTTAAATTCCCACGGGTTGCCGTATTCCAGCCAGTAGTCCGGCGACTCTTTCTGACGCCCCTCGACGATATTCTGCTTAAACATACCGTAGTCATAGCGGATACCGTAACCGCGGCCCGGTAGCGCCAGAGTGGCCAGCGAATCGAGGAAACAGGCCGCCAGGCGCCCGAGGCCGCCGTTGCCTAATCCCGGGTCATTCTCCTCGTCAATCAGCTCTTCGAGGTCCAGTCCCATATCTTCCAGCGCCGCTTTAACATCATCATAGATGCCCAGTGAAAGCAGCGAGTTCGACAGGGTACGGCCAATCAGAAACTCCATCGAGAGATAGTAGACCTGGCGATCTTCCTGGGAAAGCTGGGCGCGGTTGGAACGCAGCCAGCGCTCCACCATGCGATCGCGCACCGCAAACAGAGTCGCGTTCAGCCACTCGTGCTTATTGGCGATCGCCGGATCCTTCCCAATGGTGAACATCAGCTTATAGGCGATCGAGTGCTTCAAAGCCTCAACGCTGAGTGTCGGAGATGCATAGCTAAAAGGTGCTGTCATATCAGTCATTCCTGCATAATTACATCAAGCGTTGATAGAGATCGCGGTAAGACTGCGCCGCCACCTGCCAGCTAAAATCCATAGCCATCGCCTGACGTTGAACAAAGCGCCACAGTGACGGACGGGACCACAGCACGAAAGCGCGCCGTACCGCCCGCAACAACGACCAGGCGTTGCTATCCTCAAACACAAACCCGCTGGCCGCGCCGTCCGCCAGATTCTCCAGCGAACAGTCAGTTACAGTATCCGCCAGCCCGCCAGTCCTCCTGACCAGCGGCAGTGTACCGTACTTAAGACCATACAATTGTGTCAGACCACAGGGTTCAAAGCGACTGGGCACCAGGATAATATCGGCCCCGCCCATGATGCGATGGGAAAACGCTTCGTGATATCCTATCTGCACCCCCACCTGGCCGGGATGTTCCGCCGCCGCGGCGAGAAACCCTTCCTGGAGCACCGGATCGCCGGCCCCCAGCAGAGCCAGTTGTCCGCCCTGCTCCAGCAGCCCAGGCAGCGCCTCCAGTACCAGATCCAGACCTTTCTGGCTGGTCAGGCGGCTGACCACGGCGAACAGCGGCGCTTTCTCATCCACCTTCAGCCCCATGGCGACCTGCAACTGACGCTTGTTTTCCGCCTTATCTTCCAGCGTATCGCGACTATATCGGGAAGCCAGCTGCGGGTCATGCTCCGGAGACCACACCCGGTCGTCCACGCCGTTCAGAATCCCGGAAAGGCGCCCTTCCCGATGACGCTGGCCGAGCAGCCCTTCCATACCGTACGCGAACTGCGGCTCGGTAATCTCCCGGGCATAGGTTGGGCTGACGGCGGTGATATGGTCGGCGTAAAACAGGCCGGCCTTAAGAAATGAGATTTGGCCGTGGAATTCGAGGCCGTGCATATGAAAGAACGACCAGGGAAGCTGGATATCGTTCATATGGTGAGCATAAAACATCCCCTGGTAGGCCAGGTTATGAACGGTAAACACTGATTTCGCCGGCTTGCCGCGCGCCGCGAGGTAGGCCGGCGCCAGACCGGCATGCCAGTCATGGGCATGCACCACATCCGGACGCCAGAAGGTATCCATACCGCAGGCCAGCTCGCAGCCCACCCAACCCAGCAGCGCAAAACGCAGCACATTGTCGGTATAGGCGTACAGATTGGTATCGTGATACGGGCTTCCCGGGCGATCGTAAAGGTGTGGGGCGTCGATCAAATAAATACCCACGCCGTTATAGTGCCCGTACAGCAGCGCTATCGGGCCGGCAAACGTATTGCGCCGCGTGACGACCTGCGCGTCCGGAATACCGCGACGAATGTCAGGAAATGCCGGCAATAACACCCTGGCATCCATTCCCTGAGCAATTTGCGCCGCAGGTAGCGCGCCAATCACGTCCGCCAGACCACCGGTTTTCAACAAAGGAAACATCTCAGAACAGACATGTAAAACCTGCATTGTCGCTCCCGTTTAAGATAATGGCGCGAAGCGCGCGCCAAACAGTTATTCAGCGCACGGGTTGCCCCGTGCGAGGTCCTTTTCGCCGGACAGCGTCAGCTTTTCAGCCGGGCCAGCATGGCTCGCGTCACCAGCACGATCCCCTCTTCGGAGCGGTAAAAACGACGCGCATCTTCTTCCGCGTTCTCACCGATAATCATACCTTCCGGGATCACACAGGCGCGGTCGATGACGCAGCGCCGCAGGCGACAGGAGCGCCCGACCCAGACATCGGGCAGCAGCACGGCGGAGTCGATATTACAGAACGAATTGACCCGCACCCGCGGAAACAGTACCGATTGCACCACCACGGAGCCGGAAATAATACAGCCCCCGGACACCAGCGAGTTGAGGGTCATCCCATGGCTGCCGGAGCGGTCCTGAACGAACTTGGCCGGTGGCAGGGACTCCATATGCGTGCGAATCGGCCAGTGCTGGTCGTACATATCCAGCTCCGGGGTCACCGATGCCAGATCGAGGTTAGCGCGCCAGTAGGCCTCCAGGGTTCCGACATCGCGCCAGTAGGGCTCAGAGTTCGGATCGGACTGCACGCAGGAGAGCGGGAACGGATGCGCATAGGCATAGCCCGCTTTAGTGATCTTCGGAATAATGTCTTTACCGAAGTCGTGGCTGGAGTTCTCGTCCTTGTCATCCTCTTCCAGCAGTTCATACAGATAGTCGGCATTGAAGATGTAAATCCCCATGCTGGCCAGCGACTTCGTGGCATCGCCGGGCATCGCCGGCGGGTTAGCCGGTTTCTCGACGAATTCGATAATTTTTTCGTCCGCATCCACCGCCATCACGCCAAACGCCGACGCCTCTTCAATCGGCACCGGCATACAGGCCACCGTACAGCGCGCGCCTTTTTCGGCGTGATCGATAAGCATACGCGAATAGTCCTGCTTATAGATATGATCCCCGGCGAGAATCACCACATACTCAGCCTTATAGCGCCGGATAATGTCGAGGTTCTGGGTCACCGCGTCCGCGGTGCCGCGGTACCAGTTTTCACCGTGTACCCGCTGCTGGGCCGGCAGCAGATCGACGAATTCATTCATCTCTTCGCTGAAAAACGACCAGCCGCGCTGGATATGCTGCACCAGGGAGTGGGACTGGTACTGGGTGATGACGCCAATACGGCGAATACCGGAGTTAATACAGTTGGACAGGGCAAAGTCGATAATGCGGAATTTACCGCCAAAATGCACCGCCGGCTTGGCGCGCGTGGTGGTTAAATCCTTTAAGCGGGTGCCGCGGCCGCCAGCCAAAATCAACGCAACGGATTTCATTGGCAGCTGTCGCGCCAACATTAGGGTATCGTTTTTCTCTAACTTCACCATGACTGACTCCTTTTCTATGACTTGTGGAAAACGCACACCCCACGCGCTGGCCCGTGCCACACTCTCGCCATCACCGGGTTATCCTCACCGGCGAACGGGGGTACAGCGCGCCACTCTCCATCGGGTAGTACGATTTCGCCCACATCTTCAGTTGCGTTAATCGTGATAAGCCAGTTCCCGGACAGCTGAATCTGCATACGGCGGATCCCGGCCTGCCATTCTTCCGGCTGTAAAGGCTGCGCGCTCTGGTTGAGCCAGCGCACATTACCGTCTCCCTCTTCCCACCAGCGATTCAGGGTCAGAGCGGGAACGGTATGTCTCAGATGAATCAGCGCCGCCGTGAAGGCGGTTAGCCCGTCACTACGACTCTCCCAGTCCAGCCAGGTCAGTTCGTTATCCTGGCAGTAGGCGTTATTGTTGCCGTGCTGGCTGTGACCGTGTTCATCGCCGGCCAACAGCATCGGGGTCCCCTGCGCCAGCAACAGCGACGTCAGCAGCGAATGAGCGCTCTGGCGACGCCGTTCCGCAATCTCAAAACTGGCGTCAATTCCCTCTATACCATGGTTATTACTGTAATTATTGTCGGTTCCGTCGCGATTCTCTTCGCCATTGGCCTCATTATGTTTATGGCTATAAGAAACGCAGTCGCGCAGCGTAAAACCGTCATGGGCAGTAATCTGATTTATTGTCGCGTGCGGCAGACGTCCCTCGCGGCGAAACAGATCGCTGGAGGCGGCGAAGCGACAGGCGTACTCCCCGAGGGAGCCCCTCTGCTGGAGCCAGAAGCGCCGCATACCGTCGCGGAAATGGTCGTTCCATTCGGCGAACTGCGGCGGAAAATTGCCGACCTGATAGCCGCCAGGACCGATATCCCAGGGCTCGGCGATCAGCTTCACGGCGCTCAGCCGCGGATCGCGCCGGATAGCCTCAAACAGCGGCGCATCCTGGCGAAACGCCGGCGTACGTCCCATCACTGTCGCTAAATCAAACCGGAAACCATCGACATGGCAGGTTTCCACCCAGAACTTCAGGCAGCCGATGGCGAAGTCCACCACCCGCGGATGGCTGAGGTTGAAGGTGTTGCCGCAGCCGGTCCAGTTGTGGTAGTCGCCCCCTTCCTGCAGCCAGTAGTAGCTGCGGTTATCGATACCGCGGAACGAGAATGTCTGACCATCGAGATCGGTCTCCGCGCTGTGGTTAAGCACAATATCGACAATCACCTCAATACCGGCCTTATGCAGCGCCTTTACCGCGTCGCGAAATTCGTCCAGCGCCGCCTGCGGCTGATGACGACTGGCGTAACGGGGCTCCACGGCGTACATCGCCAGCGGGTTATAGCCCCAGTAATTGGACAACCCAAGGCGCTGCAGGCGCGGCTCGCTGGTAAACTGCGCCACCGGCAGCAGTTCGACGGCGGTAATCCCCAGGCGCCGGAAATAGTCGATCATCACCGGATGCCCCAGCGCCGCGTAAGTCCCACGCAACGCCGGCGGAATATCCGGATGGCGCATCGTCAGGCCGCGTACGTGGGCTTCGTAAATCACCGTTTGCCCCCACGGCGTGGCGGGAGGAGCGTCATTTTGCCAGTCATACCGATCGTCAAGCACCACGCATTTCGGCATTACCGGGGCGCTGTCCTGCGGGTCAGGCGTATCACGGCCATCGTGCAGCAGCGGATGGTCGCTCACCGGACCATCCAGCCCCCGGGCACAGGGATCGAGTAGCAGTTTCGCCGGGTTAAAGCGCTGGCCCTGATGGGGTTCCCAGGGCCCATAAACCCGGTAGCCGTAACGCAACCCCGGTCTGGCGCCGGGCAGATAACCGTGCCAGATATCACCGCTGCGCGCCGGCAGCGTATAGCGCAACTCTTCGTCGCGCTCATTAAAGACGCACAGCTCCACCTGCTCAGCGTGGGCGGAAAACAGCGTGAAGTTCACTCCCTGACCATCAAAGTGGGCGCCGGACGGCGCCGCCTTTCCCGGCGTCAGCGCGAGTAACGTCATTCCGCCTCCCGCACCAGCCAAATCGTCGCCAGCGGCGGCAACGTAACGCTCAGCGAATGATCGCGGCCATGACTGGGGATAGCATCACTGTGCACCGCGCCGCCGTTGCCGGCATTGCTACCGTGGTAATGCATGGAATCGGTGTTCAACGTCTCGCGCCAGCGTCCGGGCTGGTTGATACCAAAGCGATAGTCATAGCGCGGCACCGGCGTGAAGTTACTGGCGACGATAATCTCATTGCCCTGCTTATCCCGGCGCACGAACACCAGCACCGAATTCGCCTTGTCCTCAACGACCAGCCATTCGAAACCGTAGGGGTCGAAATCCAGCTCATACAGCGCCTTATGATGGCGGTAAGTAAAGTTCAGATCGCGCACCAGCCGCTGTACCCCGTGGTGCCAGTTGTCGCCGCCTTCCAGCAGATGCCAGTCGAGGCTGGCGTCATGGTTCCACTCCCGCCCCTGGGCGAATTCATTGCCCATAAACAGCAGTTTTTTACCGGGGAAAGCCCACATCCAGCCATAGTAGGCGCGCAGGTTGGCGAACTTCTGCCAGGCATCTCCCGGCATGCGATCAAGGATCGATTTTTTACCGTGGACCACTTCGTCATGAGACAGCGGCAGTACAAAGTTTTCAGTGTAGTTGTACAACATGCCGAAGGTGAGTTTTTCGTGGTGGTACTGGCGATACACCGGATCGAGCTTCATATAATCCAGGGTGTCGTGCATCCAGCCCAGATTCCACTTGTACCAGAACCCAAGCCCGCCGTCAGACGGCGGACGCGACACGCCGGCGAAATCAGTGGACTCTTCCGCCATGGTCACCGCGCCGGGCACCTGCTCGCCGATAATACGGTTGGTATTGCGCAGAAACGCTATTGCTTCGAGGTTTTCCCGACCGCCATATTCATTGGGGATCCACTCCCCCTCTTTGCGGCTGTAGTCGCGGTAAATCATCGACGCCACCGCATCCACCCGCAGGGCATCAATACCGAAACGCTCCATCCAGTACAGCGCGTTCCCCACCAGATAGTTGCTGACTTCCCGGCGGCCATAGTTGTAGATCAGCGTATTCCAGTCCTGGTGATAGCCTTCCCGGGGATCGCTGTGCTCATACAGCGCGGTGCCGTCAAAATCCGCCAGCCCGAACTCGTCGGAAGGGAAGTGGCCGGGCACCCAGTCGAGGATCACATTGAGACCCGCTTCATGAGCGGCATCGACGAAATAGCGGAAGTCGTCCCGGGTGCCGAAACGGCGGGTCGGCGCGTACAGCCCGGTCGGCTGATAGCCCCAGCTACCGTCGAACGGATGTTCGTTCACCGGCAGTAATTCCAGATGGGTAAAGCCCATACCTTTGGCGTAGGGGATCAACTGGTCGGCCAACTCACGGTAGCTCAGCCAGAAGTTGTTATCGGTGTGGCGTCGCCAGGAGCCGAGGTGCACTTCATACACCGAAATCGGGGCATCCAGGCGGTTGGCCTGCTGGCGTTCCGGACTGAGCTGAACCTTTTCCGGCAGCCCACAAATCAGCGAGGCGGTTTCCGGGCGCATCTGCGCCTCAAACGCATACGGATCGGCTTTAATACGCAGCTCGCCCCGGGCGTCAATCATCTCAAACTTGTAGAGCTGCCCGCTGAGGGCGCCGGGCACAAACAGTTCCCAGATACCGCTTTCCTGACGCAGACGCATCGGATGGCGGCGGCCATCCCAGTAGTTGAACTGCCCGACCACCGAGACCCGGCGGGCGTTGGGAGCCCAGACCGAAAAGCGCGTACCGGTCACTCCGTCCATGGTCGTGGGGTGGGCGCCGAGATTTTCATAGGGACGCTGATGGGTGCCTTCAGACAACAGCCAACTGTCCATCTCCTGAATCAGGGGACCAAAGCGGTATGGATCGTCGATGAGATTCTGTTGGCCATGCCAGACCACGGCCAGTTGATAGCGGAAAGTATTTTTGCGGCGCGGCAATACACCGGCGAAGAAGCCACGGGAATCAAGGCATTCCAGTTTTCCGACCTTGCGACCGGTCTTCGGCTCAATGACCCACACATCGGTGGCGTCGGGAAGTAACGCGCGGACCTCAAGCCCGGCATCGGTTTGGTGCATTCCCAGCACAGAAAAAGGATCGGCAAAGTGGCCGGCAATTAGCGCATTAATCACGTCTCTTTCTAAACGAACGGACATGCTAGTCATCCTGTATATGTGTCAGCGTTGTACGACCTGAGCCCGACAGCGCATGACTGACTTTTTTATGTGACCTGAACGAGTCTTTTTCAAGGTTCCTGAGATCCCGTTCAACCTTCAGCCAGGGCGAACCCTAACCTTAAGCATAGCCAACGCGTTATCTTACTCCTGAGAAATGATGGAACATCCGCGTTACTCCTTGCATTACGCATTAAAAGGGGCGTACATCAGTACACCCCAAGGTTAGCAAAATCGCCCTTACGCCAATTGACGCAACATGCGGCGCAACGGCTCCGCCGCCCCCCACAATAGCTGGTCGCCGACAGTAAACGCAGAGAGGAACTCCGGTCCCATATTCAGCTTGCGCAGGCGGCCAACCGGCGTGGTCAGCGTGCCTGTAACCGCCGCCGGCGTCAGTTCGCGCATCGTTATCTCCCGATCGTTCGGCACCACTTTTACCCAGTCGTTATGGCTGGCGAGCATCGATTCGATAGTGGACAACGAGACATCTTTCTTCAGTTTGAGAGTGAACGCCTGGCTATGGCAGCGCAGCGCGCCAACCCGCACGCACAGACCATCTACCGGAATAGCCCGGGCAGTATTCAGAATTTTGTTGGTTTCCGCCTGGCCCTTCCACTCTTCGCGGCTCTGGCCGTTTTCCAGTTGCTTATCGATCCACGGGATCAGGCTACCGGCCAGCGGTACGCCAAAGTTATCCACCGGCAGCGCGCCGCTGCGCGTCAACCGGGTCACTTTACGTTCAATATCAAGGATCGCGGAGGCCGGATCGGCCAGTTCCGCGGCGACTTCACTGTGCAACTGGCCCATCTGGGTCAGCAGTTCGCGCATATGGCGCGCGCCGCCGCCGGAGGCCGCCTGGTAGGTCGCCACAGAGACCCACTCCACCAGATCATTAGCGAACAGGCCGCCAAGTGACATCAGCATCAGACTTACGGTACAGTTGCCGCCGACAAAGGTCTTGATCCCTTTATTGAGGCCATCCTGGATGACGTGCTGGTTCACCGGGTCGAGAATAATGATGGCGTCATCTTTCATACGCAGCGAAGAGGCCGCATCAATCCAGTAACCCTGCCAGCCGCTTTCACGGAGCTTCGGATACATTTCGTTGGTATAATCGCCGCCCTGGCAGGTCACGATAATGTCCAGCGCCTTCAACGCTTCCAGGGAGTATGCATCCTGAAGCGTGCCGCCAGCGTGCCCGCCGAACGCGGGGGCTTCCTGCCCGAGCTGGGAGGTAGAAAAGAAAACGGGGCGAATCGCGTCGAAATCGCGCTCTTCAACCATGCGCTGCATGAGTACGGAGCCGACCATACCGCGCCAGCCGATAAAACCAACATTTTTCATAACCAATATTTCCTGCAGAGGTGTGTGCGTTTTGTGTGTACCAGTACCAAACCGGAACTTCCTTCACCTTACAAAATGCAGCCAAAGTCGCAAGTGAATTTAATCAATGATCTCCGTACCATCAGAAACGCAACTTATTAGCAGAAACTACTCATTATTATCACGGACAACTATTAATGAATGAAATCATTTCCGCCGCCGTTTTGTTGATCCTGATTATGGATCCATTAGGAAATTTACCTATTTTCATGTCGGTGTTAAAACATACCGAGCCGAAGCGACGCCGGGCTATCATGATCCGTGAACTGCTGATTGCTCTGGCGCTGATGCTGGTATTTCTGTTCGCCGGCGAAAAAATTCTCTCATTCCTCAATTTGCGGGCGGAAACGGTCTCTATTTCCGGCGGGATTATTCTGTTTCTGATCGCCATTCGCATGATCTTCCCCAGCCAGTCCGGCACCACCAGCGGCCTGCCCGCCGGCGAAGAGCCGTTTATCGTACCGCTGGCTATTCCGCTGGTGGCCGGTCCGACCCTACTGGCTACCCTGATGCTGTTATCCCACCAGTATCCGAACCAGATGGGCCACCTGGTGATCGCTCTGATGTTGGCCTGGGGCGGTACGGTCGCCATTCTGCTGCAGTCGTCGCTGTTTTTACGCTTGCTGGGTGAGAAAGGCGTTAACGCGATGGAACGCCTGATGGGATTGATTCTGGTAATGCTGGCCACGCAAATGTTTCTCGACGGCATCCGGGCGTGGATGAAGGGATAAAAACGCCGCGATGGGTGACCAACCTCATCTTATTGCTGAACTGACTGATAACCACAACGGAGGAAAAACCACGCTTTTCCTCCTTTATCCGCCGTCTGACGCCGCGAATTTCGCGGCGTTTTTTCAGCTTAACAGGCTAAACGCTATCATCCCGACCAGCGCCCCGACGGTGCCGAGGAGGGTTTCCATCATCGTCCAGGTTTTCAGGGTCTGTGCCTCACTGGCGCCGGTAAAACGACCATACAGCCAGAATCCGGCATCATTGACATGGCTGACCACAATCGAGCCGCCGCCAATACAAATCGACAGCGCCGCCAGTTGCGCCCCGGAAAAATGCAGTTGGCTTATCACCGGCATCACCAGACCGACCGCCGTCAGACAGGCCACGGTCGCCGATCCCTGAATAATGCGCACCGCCGCAGCGAGGATAAAACAGGTCACCGCGATCGGCAGCCCCATACCGGTCAGCGATTCGCCAAGGGCCGGACCAACGCCGGAATCCACCAGCACCTGCTTAAACACGCCGCCGGCGCCGATCACCAGCAGAATAATCCCCGCGGGCTGCAGCGCGTGGCCGCAAATCTCCATCACCTTCTCTTTCGCCATCCCCTGGCGCATCGCCAGACCGTAGATAGCCACCAGACAGGCGATCAGAATGGCGATAAACGGGTGACCGATAAACTCCAGCCACTGATACAGTGGCGACCCTTCCACCGTAAAGCGCGCGGCGATGGTTTTCATCCCCACCAGCACCAGCGGCAGCAGAATCAGCGACAGACTGAAGCCGAAGGAGGGCAGTTTGCCTTCCCCGAGATGGGGCTCGCTAATATCGTCAGGAATGTTCAGCTCAACATAGCGACTGATGAAATTGCCAAACAGCGGACCGGCGATGATCATTCCGGGGATCGCCGCACACAGGCCGATAAGAATCATCCAGCCGAAATCGGCATGCATCTGGGAGGCCAGCAGCATCGGCGCCGGCCCGGGCAGCAGAAACGCCGCCGCGGCAGCTACGCCGGCAAACAGCGGGATCACCAGTTTAACCAGGTTAGTGCCGGTATGGCGGGCCATCGAAAAAGCGACGCTGATCAGCAGCACAATCGCCACTTCAAAGAACAACGGCAGCGCGCAGATCAATCCCGCCAGACCGATCGCATAGTGGGCGCGGCTGTGGCCGAAGGATTTGAGCATTTTGACCGCTATCTGATCCACCGCCCCGGTTTCATGCAGGATTTTGCCGAACATCGCCCCCAGCGCCACCACCACGGCCAGAAAGCCGAGCGTGCCGCCCATGCCTTTCTCCATCGTTGCGGCTATCTTTTCAAGAGGCATACCGGAGAACAGGCCGGCGCCAATAGAAACCACCATCAAAGCGACAAAAGCGTGCATCCGCGCCTTCATCACTAAAAACAGCAGCAGTAAAACCGAACCTGCTGCTGTTAAAACAAGCGATAATGTACTCACTGCCACTGCCTTTATTTATTAATTAGCGCAATGGTGCTGGCGACGACGTCGTCCAGCGTCTGGTCGATATCCACAACCAGTACATCACGTTCATCGGCCTGCGGCTCTTCCAGAGCGGCGAACTGGGTTACTAACATTTGCGGTTTAAAGAAATGGCCTTTACGCGCCTTCAGACGGCTTTCAATCAGCTCGTAATCCCCTTTCAGATAGATAAAGGAGAGATTCGGGTTACCGTCGCGCAGCATGTCACGGTAATGCTTTTTCAGGGCCGAACAGACAATCAGCGACACTTTATTGGTGCGCTGCATGGCAAACGCCGCGTCGTTCAGCGCCTTCAGCCACGGCGCGCGATCGTCATCGTTCAGCGGCTCGCCGGAGGCCATTTTCATAATATTGCTGCGCGGATGGAGAAAATCGCCATCGAGGAATGCGGCTTGCAGCCTGTGGGCCACTTCGCTGGCGACGGCAGATTTTCCGCTGCCAGAAACGCCCATCAGGACGTAAATGTGGTGCTCAAGGTTAGTCGTGCTCATAGCGTAACTCCTGGTAGGACAATGGTTACGTAATCAAGAAATGTTACGGGTAACTGTTATCGGTAACATTGTCTGCCTGTAGAGCAGTCACAGGCAATAACCATTCGCTTTCAGAGTGAATAAGTGTGAACTACTTCAAAAAACATCGCTCAGATGGAGCCTCCCGGCGACAGCGTAAACCCCAGGTCGAGCATCTTCGGGGTGATGGTTTCCCCGCGGATACGCGCCAGTAAACGCTCGGCGCCGATACGCCCCATTCGTTCGCGCGGCGTCAGCACGCTGGCCAACTGAGGCTCCAGCACCTGACCGATATCATGGCCGTGAAAACCGGCAATCGCCATATCATCAGGAATGCGCAGCCCGAGGCGCTGGCACTCAAAAGAAGCGCCAACGGCCAGGTCATCGTTAGTGCAGAAAATTCCGTTCAGTTGCGGATATTCGCGCCGCGCCTGGCGGAACAGATCGATACCGGTAGAGTAAGAAGAGGACTGCTCGGCCATCACGCTATAGGGCGTCAGCCCCGCGTCGCGCATCGCCTGCTCATAGCCTTTCTGTTTCATAATGGTACGCTCGTCCATTCGCGCCCCGAGGTAGGCGGTATGGTGATGACCGCGCTGGATCATCGCCGCCGTCATCTGCCGCGCCGCCTCGACGTTGTCGAAACCGACAGCAATATCCAGGCACGGCGAAACACTGTCCATCAGTTCCACCACCGGAATCCCGGCCACTTCAATCATCTTCAGGGTGCGCGGCGTATGAGTACGCTCCGTGAGGATCAACCCGTCAATATTCCAGGAGAGCATCGACTCCAGGCGTTCCTGCTCCATCTCCGGCTTATAGCCATAGTGCGCCAGCATCGACTGATAGCCAAACGCATCGGTGACGCTTTCAATACCGCGGATCACTTCGGCGAAAACCTGGTTAGTCAGGGAGGGCAGCAGCACGCCGATGGCGCGACTGGTGGCATTGGAGAGAATATCCGGCGCCCGATTCGGGATGTATCCCAGCTCGTCCAGCGCCGCGGCAATCTTTACCTGCAACGCCGCCGACACCTGATCGGGGTTACGCAAAAAACGGCTGACCGTCATTTTGGTCACCCCAACGCGGTCAGCCACATCCTGAAGTACCGGTCTTCTCTTTTTCATTGTCCTGAAGGCATAGTCAATTCAACGCCCGACAGTGTACCACGGACAATAAGCAACCTTCTCCTGTTACGGAGAAGGTTGAGGAAATATCAGACCGTCAGTTATACCGGCGGCAGATCAAACAGCAGAATTTCGCTATCGCCATTAGCATGAACCGAGATAGCCTGCTCATCCCACACCGCAAAACCATCGCCGGTAGAAGCCACTGTGCCATTAATGGCGACATCACCCCTCACCACCTGAATCCAGACGCGTCGCTCAGCGGCAATCTGATAGACCGACTGCTCGTCTTTCGCCAGCGCCCAGCGGTACAGTTCCATATCCTGGTAGACCTTCAGGGAGCCATCGCGGGCGTCCGGCGACAGTACCAACTGGCGCCCCTGCGGCGCGTCGAACCGGCGCTGCTCGTAGCGCGGCGTGATCCCGGTAGTTTCCGGAATAATCCAGATTTGGTACAGGTGCAGCGACTCGCTATTGCTCGGGTTATATTCCGAATGGCGGATACCGGTACCGGCGCTCATGATCTGGAATTCACCAGCCGGCACCTGCTCTTTGTTACCCATGCTGTCCTGATGCTCTACGGTACCTTTCAGTACATAAGTCAGGATCTCCATATCTTTATGGGGATGGGTGCCAAAACCCTGACCGGGGTCGATGGTGTCATCGTTGATCACCCGCAGCGCCGAAAACCCCATAAAATTCGCATCGTAGTAGTTTGCAAAAGAGAATGTGTGCCAGCTATCCAGCCAACCGTGATTAGCATGGCCGCGGTCTTCAGCTTTACGTAAGTAGATCATGTTATCCCCCTCGGTAGTTGGTGAACCCGCTCATATCGGGTTGATGGATACAGTGTGGACCCGATCACTAAACGATGATAGAGGGTGAAAATTGACGCCTCTGTTCAAAAAAAATGAACAAGCGCCAAAATGCCAGTGCATGCCAGATAATTAACGCTTTCACTATTTATCAGCCGATAACGCAGGAAGGCGCCAGACCATCAGTTTCACTGAACAACCGCGGCTCGGCGCTGCGCCATAATTAGCTGAAGATCAATATGGCGCAGTAAAAGATACTTCCTGAGAATATCGATAATATGTGTTATTCACGGCTGTCGCGGCGAGATAATTATCTGTTTCCGCTACTAATTCTGAATTAACAAAAACCAGAGAATCTGGCACAGAAAGAAAAAATCACAGTGGTAAACTGTACGTTTCACCGGGGTCGGCTAACATAGCGGGAAGACAAGGATATGTCATACTATTTCCTTAATACAGGATTGTTCTTCTGGCTCGTTTCCCTGCTCGCCTGGTGTTTTAATTCCCCTTCTGTTTCAGTTACATGCGGCATATTGTCATTGATATCATTTGTACTTCAATGCGTTTATAAAAGGATCTTTGCTATGTTTGGGAAAAATAAATCATCAAAAGAAACCGAGATGCCGGAAATTAAAACCGTCGTCGCTCCCCCGCCAGTAGCGGTAGCGGAAGATACGGTTCGTGAAGAAAAACAGAATAATACCGTTATCTCCCAGGATGTACGCTTTGAAGGCAATATCATCGCCTGCGGCCAGGTCTATATCTATGGCGAGGTACACGGCAACATTGAATCGGACGGCGGGATTGTCAAAGTTATGCGCAGCGGCAGAGTCGAGGGCAACATCCTGTGCCGCGAGCTGATTATCGACGGCGCCGTCGATGGCCAGTGCCGGGCGGAAACCGTTGACGTGTATGAAAACGGCAAGGTGACCGGCACCCTGAACTACAGCGCCCTGTCGGTAAAAAAAGGCGGAACCGTCAGCGGTCAGATAGACCATACGCCGTCAGAAAAAGCGCCAGCGAAGAGCAAAACCACGCCGGTTATCCCGCTGCACTCGCCGCAGCCGACGCTGAACGACAAAGTCGCCGAGCAGTAATCTCCTTCTGCCGCCGCCGGATGGCGGCGCGCTTCCCTGTTCGCAAAGCAAAAAAAAGCCAGCACGCGGCTGGCTAAGAAATACTGGAAGCAATGTGAGCAATGTCGTGCTTTCAGGTTCACACCGAGGCGGTCTCCCCTGAACGCATGACAATAATAATCATTATCATTCGCATGTGTCCAGCGTTTTTTGCAAAAAAATCGCGTTTACCTTATTCGAGAAACCAATGATGTTTAAAGGGTTTTTCTAACCCCCTGAGCCGCGAAGCAAATTACGCAGACCATAGTGATATCCTGCGACACCGCAGCCCTGCGACAAACCCACGCCTGAGTCGGAAAGTAACGGCCCTGCACCACGGCGCAGTGCCGCCGCCTTGTTTTATCCGCGCGCCCGGAAGCGTCACCGTCCGTGGCGGATTAAAACCCGGCCGTCAGTGAGTCCTGCGCCCGGGGATCGGATGCGCCGAGCAGGGTGCCATCCGGACTAATCATAATGCTCTGCGCTTTACCCATCGCCGGCTTCACCACCACATTCTGCCCTTTCTGAGTTAGCAGCTTCAGGGTATCCGGGCTGAAGCCTTTCTCGACGCGCAGTTCATCCGGCAGCCATTGATGATGGAAACGCGGTGCGCTGGTGGCTTCCGCGACATTCATCCCGAAATCAACGGTATTAATGATCATCTGCAATACCGTGGTGATAATCCGGCTACCGCCCGGACTGCCGGTCACCAGCCAGGTTTTGCCCTCTTTCACCACAATGGTCGGCGACATGGACGACAGCGGCCGCTTCTTCGGGCCCACGGCGTTCGCCTCACCGCCCACCAGTCCGTAAACATTGGGGACGCCAGGTTTGGCGGAGAAATCATCCATCTCATTATTCAGTAAAATACCGCTATTGCCGGCCACAATGCCGCTGCCAAAGGTGGTATTCAGGGTATAAGTCACCGCCACCGCATTACCGTCGCGATCCACTACCGAATAGTGAGTGGTCTGGTCGCTTTCATAAGGGGCCAGGTCACCCGGTTTAATCTCCCGGGACGGGCGCGCTTTATTAATATCGATCTGCTGCGCCAGCGATTTGGCGTAGGCTTTGCTGGTCAACGCCTGCCACGGTACGCGGACAAAATCCGGGTCCCCCAGATACTCTGAACGGTCGGCATAGGCATACTTTTCTGCTTCCGCGACGATCTGTAACGCGTCAGCGCTGCCAAAACCATATTTTTTCAGGTCGAAGTTTTCCAGAATATTAAGGATCTGGACGATATGGATGCCGCCGGATGACGGCGGCGGCATGGAGAACACCTGGTAGCCGCGGTACTCGCCGCTGACAGGCTTACGCTCCACGGCCCGGTATTGCGCCAGATCCTCTCTGGCGATCAGCCCACCGTGGCTAGCCATCTCTGCGGCGATTTGCTCAGCAATCGCCCCTTTATAAAACGCGTCCGGACCGTTTTCGGCAATCAATGTCAGGCTGTGCGCCAGATTCGTCTGTACCAGCTTATCTCCTTTCGCCAGCGGCTGGCCGTCAGCTTTCCAGAAAATCGCTTTGCTGGCGGGATGAGCGGGCAACACCTCGCTGCCATACTGTTGGAGATCGTCCGCCAGCGCATCATTGACAATGATGCCGTCTCTGGCCAGCGCGATCGCCGGCTGAATCACTTTATTAAGCGGCATAGTGCCATATTTTTCCAGCGCCAGGCTCAGCCCCGCGACCGTGCCTGGCGTGCCGGACGCCAGATGCGAGGCCAGGGATTTTTTACTGTCGGCGTTACCCTGTTGATCAAGAAACATATCGCGACTGGCCCGCGCCGGCGCCATCTCGCGAAAATCGATCGCCGTAGTGACGCCCTCCTTAGTACGCAGCAGCATAAAACCGCCGCCGCCCAGGTTCCCGGCCTGCGGATAGGTCACCGCCAGCGCATAGCCCACCGCCACCGCGGCATCCACCGCATTCCCCCCCTGGCGCAGGATCTCCACGCCGACCTGAGTGGCCCGGGCGTCTACCGACGCCACCATCCCCCGGGAGGCCCGCACCGGATGAAAAATATCCTCTTCCACGCCATAAGATACCGGCGCGCCCTGCGGCGGCGCGGCGGCGGCCGGCAGACACAGGCCCGCCATCAGCAGCGCCAGCAGTAGCTGGCATAAACGTTTTCCAGTCGCCATGAGATTCTCCCGTCATTATTCTGGTTGTGATGTCGCTGTTTTATCCTGGCGTAAAAAACCGCAAAGTACACGGCAGTGCGGCGTGGAAGGGGTAAACTATAAGAATGTGACCTGAAAAGAGATGAATGTGATGAAACTGCAATCCGCAATCCTGCTGGCGTTACTGCTGCCCTGCATCAGCGTTGCACAGCCGCTAAACGTCACCAACAATCCCAACCAGCCCGGCTATCAGATCCCCAGCCAGCAGCGTATGGAAAGTGAAATGCGCAGTCAGCAGTTGCAGCAAAAAAGTAATCTGAATATGCAATTGCAGAATCAGAATCGCCAGCAACAACAGCAGCTACAGAGTCAGTTAAACAGCAGTAGCCAGCGCATTCAACAGTCGCAGCCGGGGCAGTTGAAAGCCAATCAGCAGACGCTGCCCAACAGCGGCGGCGGGATGCTGAATCAGAACCGCCAGAAACTGGCGCCCTGATACCCGGCGAGGGCAAGGCATCAGGGAAAGATTAGCCGTGAAAATCCGCGCCGATCAAATCAATACGATCGGTGCAAATAGCGTCCACGCCCCAGCGCAGCAATTGGCCAGCGCGACCGGGATCGTTGACCGTATACACCAGAATCCGCAGCCCGGCGTCTTTGAGCAGCACGGTACGCTGTTCATCCAGCAGCCGGTAATTAAGGTGAATCGAAACACACTCCAGCCGCCGGGTCAGCGCCTGCCAGTCCTCCCGCCATTCGTCGAGCAATAACCCTCTGGGCAGCTCCGGCGCTGCCTGACGGGCGGCTTCCAGGGCGCTGATATCAAAAGAGGACAGCAACGGCGGCGTCATCCCCTGCCACAGCGTCCGCGCCGCCAGCGCCACCGCTTTGCCGGTCTCCGGCCCGCTACCGGTGGTGGGTTTGATTTCAATGTTGGCCATCATCGCGTGCCGGCGACAGCGTTCCGCCACCTGTGAAAGCAGCGGCAGCGGCTCCCCTTTGAATTCACCGCTGAACCAGCTTCCCGCGTCAACGCGCAGCAACTCATCCCAGGTCAGCCTTCCCGCCACGCCCCAGCCATTACTGGTGCGATCCAGGGTATCGTCGTGCAGCAGGAAGATATGCCCATCCCGGGACAATTTAGCGTCAAATTCAATCATGGTATGGCCGTAGCGCGCGCCGACGTCAATCGCCGCCAGGGTATTCTCCGGAGCCAGTTTTCCGCCGCCGCGGTGGGCGACAATCTGCGGATAAGGCCAGTTACTCATAGTCGTTGTCCTGTTTGCCCGTCAAAAAAGTGCAGGTGCGACGGCGGCAGATGGAGCCATAGCTGGCTGCCTGGACGAGGCCGATCCTGGTGGCCCAGCCGCGCCACCACTTTCTGCTCTCCCCAGCGTCCGTGCGCCAGGTTATCCGCGCCGAGCATCTCAAGGGTGTCCAGCGTCAACGGAATGCCGCCCGCCGCCTGTGAGCTTAGCGCAATATGTTCCGGGCGAATACCCAGCGTGATCTGACGCCCGGCCAGGCTAATGCCGGCAATGTCCAGCGGCAGCGCCATGCCGTTTTTGAGAATAATGCGCGTGCCGCTCTCATCCATCCGTCCATCCAGCAGATTCATGGCAGGACTGCCGATAAAACTCGCCACAAAGCGGCTGGCCGGCTTTTCATACACCTCCACCGGCGTGCCAATCTGCTCCGCCACGCCCTTGTTCATTACCATCACCCGCTGGGCCAGCGTCATCGCTTCGACCTGATCGTGAGTCACATACAGACTGGTGGTTTTCAGTCGCCGGTGCAGTTGCTGCAGCTCCAGGCGCATCTGACCGCGCAGTTTCGCGTCGAGATTCGACAGCGGCTCGTCAAACAGAAATACCGCCGGATCGCGCACTATCGCCCGTCCCATCGCCACCCGCTGGCGTTGACCGCCGGACAGTTCCCGCGGCCGACGCTGTAGCAGTTCCCCGAGTTCGAGAATCCGCGCCGCCTCCTGAACCCGCTCCGCGATATGTGACTTGCCCATGCCGCGAATTTTCAGCCCCCAGGCCATGTTCTCCGCCACATTCATATGCGGGTACAACGCATAGTTCTGGAACACCATAGCAATACCGCGCTCTTTCGGCTCCAGTTCGGTCACCCGCAGCCTGTCGATCCAGATATCGCCGCCGCTGACCCGTTCCAGACCAGCCACCATCCGCAGCAGAGTCGATTTCCCGCAGCCGGAAGGCCCGACCATAACAATAAACTCGCCGTCCGCGACATCGAGAGTCAATGGTTGAATCACCTGGGTTTTGCCGTCCCAGCTTTTGCTCACAGCCTGTAATTTCAATCCTGCCATAACGGGGAGTTCCTACTTTTCACTATCAACCAGACCGCGCACAAACGCGCGCTGCATCACTAACACAATCACGACCGGCGGGATCAGGGTCAGCAGCATCGCCGCCATCACCTGGTTCCACTGGGTAGAGCCTTCACCGCTGGCGATCATGCCTTTAATCCCGGCGACGGCGGTGCCCAGAGAAGCATCGGTAATGATCAGCAGCGGCCACAGGTACTGGTTCCAGCCGTAAATAAAGGTGATGACAAACAGCGCCGCCAGATTGGTTTTTGACAGCGGCAACACGATGTCGCGGAAAAAGCGCATCGGAGAAGCGCCGTCGATCCGCGCCGCCTCCATCAGTTCATCCGGCAGCGTCATAAAGAACTGGCGGAACAAAAAGGTGGCGGTAGCGGAAGCCATCAGCGGTAACGTCAGCCCGGCGTAGCTGTTGAGCAGCTTCAGGCTGGCGATCACCTCGACCGTCGGGAAAATACGCACCTCCACCGGCAACATCAGGGTGATAAAAATCATCCAGAAAAACAGATTACGCAGCGGAAAGCGGAACCAGACAATGGCAAACGCCGACAGCATTGAAACGGCTATCTTGCCCACGGTAATCCCCAGCGCCATTACCAGACTGTTGAGCAACATCAGCCAGAACGGCGCGCCATTCACCCCAACGCCGTTTACCCAGATATTTTTCAGGTTCTCCCACAAATGGCCGCCGGGAATCAGCGTCATGGGGGTGGAGAATACCGCCCGGTTGTCGAGGGTCGCCGCCACAAAGGCGACGTACAGCGGAAACAGAATCACGGCGATACCGAGAATCAGCATGGTGTGGCTGAAAATAGTCAGCCCGCGACGGTGTTCAATCATTGGTAGCGCACCTTACTTTCCACATAGCGGAACTGAATCACCGTCAGCACGATCACCAGTGCCATCAGTACTACCGACTGAGCGGCAGAGGCCGATAAATCGAGCCCGGCGAAGCCTTCGCGGTAGATTTTGTAAATCAATGTGGTGGTCGCCTGTACCGGCCCGCCGGCGGTGGCGGCGTCGATCACCGGAAAGGTATCGAAAAAGGCGTACACCAGATTCACCACCAGCAGAAAGAAACTCACTGGCGCGATCAGCGGCAGCGACAGTTTAAAGAAGCGCCGCACCGGCCCGGCGCCGTCGATAGCGGCGGCCTCCACCAGCGAGCGGGGAATCGACTGTAGCGCGGCGAAAAAGAACAGGAAGTTGTAACTAATCTGCTTCCACACCGAAGCGAACACCACCAGGAACATCGCCTGACCGCTGTGCTGAGCGTGATTCCAGTCATAGCCGAACTGTTCAAGGAACCAGGTCATCAGCCCCCGGCCAGGGTTAAACAGGAAAATCCACAGTACCGCGGCCACCGCCGGCGCCACCGCATAGGGCAGCAGCATCAGGGTCTGATACAGCCGACTGCCGCGCACCACATAATCCACCAGCGCGGCGAAAAACAGCGACACCAGCAGACCGCTGATGGTTACCAGCGCGCTGAACTCCAGGGTGGTCCACAGCGCGTCCAGATAATAACTGTCGTGAAACAGGACCGTAAAATTATCCAGCCCGACAAACTGGCTGGAAAGGCCAAATGGATCGACGCTCTGCACCGAATACCACAGCGCTTCGCCGGCGGGCCAGATAAAAAAGATTAGGGTGATCGCCAGTTGCGGCGCCACCAGTAAATACGGTAACCAGCGGGAACGAAATACCGGACGAGAAGAAGCCATAACCACACTCAACGTAAAAAGCCCCGGCGCACAACGATGCGCACAGGGGCGGAGCAAACTTATTTCGTGGACTGTTCAAAGCGGCGCAGCAACTGATTACCCCGTTCAACGGCAGTATCCAGCGCCTGCTGCGGAGTCTTCTTACCGGTCCAGACCGATTCCAGCTCTTCATCAACAATAGTGCGAATCTGCGGCATATTGCCGAGGCGCAGCCCTTTGGTGAACGGCAGCGGCGGCTTGTTGAGCATCTGGCGCGTGGCGATATCCGCCCCCGGATTCTTGTCATAGAACCCCTGCTGGCGGGTCAGCTCGTAGGCGGCGGTGGTGATCGGCAGATAGCCGGTCTTCTGATGCCATTGCGCGGCATTTTCCGGCAGCGCCAGGAAGCGGAGGAACTCTGCGACGCCCTTATAGGTTTCCGGGTCCTTACCCTGCATCACCCACAGGCTGGCGCCGCCGATAATGGCGTTCTGCGGCGCGCCGGCAAGGTCGCCATCATAGGGCATCATTCCCACGCCGTAGTTGAATTTGGCGTAGTGGCGAATATCCGCCAGCGAACCGGAAGAGGCGGTGGTCATGGCGCAGTCACCGCTGTAGAACTTCTCGGTGGACTCGTCTTTGCGGCCAAAGTAGCTGAAGTCCCCTTTCTTATTCATCGCCTCCAGCAGCGCAATATGTTGTACCTGCTGCGGTTTGTTGAATTCCAGAACCGCATCGCTACCGTCAAAACCATTATTACGGCTGGCGAACGGCAGGCCGTTCCAGGCGCTGAAGTTTTCCAGTTGGATCCAGCCCTGCCAGCCGCTGGCATAGCCGCATTTCATCCCCGCCGCCTTCAGCTTCGCGCTGTACTCCGCCAGCTGTTGCCAGGTTTTCGGCGGCTGTTCAGGATCAAGACCCGCTTTCCTGAAAGCGTCTTTGTTGTAATAGAGTACCGGAGTGGAGCTGTTAAACGGCTGGGAGAGCAGATGGCCGCTTTTCGCGTCGGTGTAATAACCAGAAACCGTCGGTACAAACTGCGACTCATCAAACGCAATCCCGGCATCGCTGAACACTTCATAAACCGGTTTAATGGCTTTCGACGCCATCATGGTCGCCGTACCCACTTCATAAACCTGGAGGATCGCCGGCGCCGTACCGGTACGGAAGGCGGCAATGCCTGCCGCCAGGCTCTGTTCATAGTTGCCTTTGTAGACCGGCTCAATCTTGTAATCCGGATGGCTCTGATTAAAGCGCTGGGCCAGGGAATCCACCGTTTTTCCCAGTTCGCCCTCCATGGAGTGCCAGAAAGGAATGGCGGTCGCCGCCATCGCCGGGCCTGCCAGGGCCAGGCTGAGCGCCAGACCGACTGCTGTATGTCGTAACGATGTCATGGGTGTGTCTCTCTTGTCATATACCCGTCATTCTTCAGGCTGCCGGCCATGGGCGGCCCCGCGGGCGAATGCGCGATTCCACGCGTTTTTTGTTCGCGAGCTACCATGACATGCGCGAATGACAGAAAAATAACCGTTTAATGACGGCGGGATGACAGAGAGATGAAGGGGAAAAACCCACCGCCGGCAAGCTGGTAAACCGGCAGTGGGGTACTGCACAAGGTATCGTTCAGGCGCTGAGCCGGGGGTCCGGTGACCCTGCTGTTGCGTCTGAACGCAAACCACCATCAGGACATGATCAGACCGCCATCAACGTTAATCGTCTGCCCGGTAATATAGCGGGCGTCATCAGAAGCGAGGAACGCCACCAGCCCGGCCACATCCTCCGGTTGCCCGGCGCGTTTGAGCGGAATACCTTCCACCCATTCGGCCATCAGTTCGCCTTTAGCGTAACGTTTCTTATCGCTACTGAGGATCTCACCCCACACCCGGTCGTTATAGTCCCACATCTCACTTTCGATAATCCCGGGGCAGAAGGCATTCACCGTGATATTCCACGGCGCCAGTTCGTGCGCCAGGCTCTGGGTGATACCAATGACGCCCATCTTGCTGGCGGCGTAGTGTGGCGTGTAAATAAAGCCCTGGCGCCCCTGGCCGGAGGAGGTATTGATCAAACAGCCGCCATTTTGTTTGACCATATATTTCGCTGCCTCGCGACAGCACAGCCAGACCCCGGTGGTATTCACCGCCAGCACTTTTTCAAAATCGCTCTTCGGCATATGGTCAAAGTAATCAATGGTGATTACCCCGGCATTCTGAATCGACACGTCGATATGCCCGAAGCGCGCCGCGGCCTGCTGGTACAATCCCTGCACCTGCGCTTCATCGGTCACATCCACCTGGAGCGCGAGGATCTCCACCCCATAGCGATTCTGTAAGTCCTTCGCCGTCGTAAATACCCGATCGGCATTGGAGACCATCACCAGACTGGCGCCATCGCGGGCAAAACGCTCAGCAATACCCGCGCCGATGCCGCGGCAGGCTCCGGTAATGACAACCGTTTTTCCTTTAAAATCTCGCTGCATTTGTCTTCTCCTTACAGTGCCGGAGGCTGCTCCGGCAGGAACATAAATACGTTATATTTAGCGGCCCGACCACAGCGTACGCTGCACCGCATCGCGCCAGCCCTGCCAGTACGTCTGACAGCGCTGATGGCGCGCATCATCCGGTTGCCAGATATCGTGGGATGGCAGCAGGGAGGCCAGTTGGTCATCGCTAAGGCAGTTAAGGGCGCGGCGCGCTAGCAGCCCGGCGCCAAGGGCCGACAGCTCCGCGGTGGAGCTGCGCGCCACCGGACAGCCGAGCAGATCGGCCTGAAACTGCATCAGCCAGGCGTTGCGGGTTGGGCCGCCGTCCACCATCAGGGTTTCCAGATGGAAATCCGGGTGCTGCTTCATCGCCTCAATCACATCGGCAATCTGGTAGGCGATCGCCTCCAGTGCGGCGCGCACCAGATGCGCCTGTTCGCTGCCGCGGCTCAGGCCGCAGATCACCCCGCGGGCGTGGTCGTCCCACCACGGCGCGCCGGTGCCGGTCAGGGCGGGAACAAAATAGACGCCCTCTGTCGATTCGATGCTGGCCGGCAGTTCCTGCAGCAGAGTCGCCAGCGGACCTTCCGCCAGCCCCGACATACCGGTGGCGCGCAGCATCCACGCCACACCGTCGCCGGTATGCGGGATATTGCCCTCAAGACCGTAAACCGCCCGCTCGCCGTTGTGCCACGCCACGGTAGTGGCCAGTTGGGTGATACGGGTATCCGGTACCGGCAGCGGCGCCATCACCGACGAACCGGTGCCATAAGTCGCTTTCACGCCACCCGGACGCCCCAGCCCATGGCCGTACAGCGCGGCGTGGGAATCCCCGACCATCGCCAGAATCGGGATCCCGTCGTCAATGCCTTCCACGCCGCAGGTATCGCCAAAGTGACCGGATGAGGGACAAATCTCCGGCAGCGCGGCGCGCGGGATACCGAACAGCGCCAGCATCTGCGCATCCCAGTCCTGCTCGCGCAGGTTTAACAGCTGGGTGCGGGCGGCGTTGGACAGATCGCAGCGGAACTGTTTTCCGCCGCTCAGATGCCACAGAAGCCAGGCGTCGATAGTACCGAGGCAGATCTCCCCTTGACTGGCGCGCTGATGGCCGTCCAGGGTGTTATCGAGCAGCCAGCGCATTTTCGATCCGGAGAACAACGGTGCTACCGGTAGCCCGGTCACAGAACGAATCAACGTCTCCTGACGGTCGCGACGCAGTTGATCGCAAAACGGCCCGGAGCGTGAACATTGCCAGGTCAGGGCCGGAGAAACCGGCAGGCCGGTCTCCCGCGACCAGCCGATGGCGGTTTCGCGCTGGTTGCTGATAGCCAGCGCCGCGACCCGCCCGGCGCCCACCCGGGCGATGACTTCACGAATCACCGCAAACGAACCGCTGAGCAGCGCCTCGCCGTCCTGTTCCACCCAGCCAGGCTGCGGCGTCGCCAGCCCCAGCGGACGGGAGGCCTTCGCCACCACCTCCCCCGCGGCATTGATAGCCACCGCTTTGACGTTACTGGTGCCCTCATCCAGGGCGATAATAATGTCCTTATCCATGGCTAACCTCCGTTGCCGACGCTACTGCCTGCTTTTTTTCATGGCGGCGCATCAGAATGACCTTGTTCTGCAGCCGCTGCTGGAACTGGTCGATAACCACCGCGGTGACGATAACCAACCCCTTGATCACCATCTGCCAGAAGTCGCTCACTCCCATCATCACCATGCCGTCGGCGAGGAAAACAATCACGAATGCCCCGATGATCGAGCCGGACACCCGGCCACGGCCGCCAGCCAGCGCTGTACCGCCGAGCACCGTGGCGCCAATAGCGTCCATCTCAAACATGTTGCCGGTCATCGGGTGCGCCGTCTGCAGTTGCGAGGCGATCACCAGGCCAACCAGCGCGGCGCACAGCCCGGAAAAGGCATAGACAAAGATTTTCACATTGACGATCGGCACGCCCGCCAGCCGGGCTGCCGATTCATTGCCGCCGATGGCGTAGATATAGCGGCCAAGGGGAGTTTTCAGCGTCAGGTATAGCCCGAGCAGCAGAAAAGCCAGCATCAGCCAGATCGGAATGTAAATCCCCAGCAGAGTGCCGGAACCGAGGGCGGCAAACCCGGTGTTGCCCAGCGCGTCCATGCCGTTGAGGTTGGCGTAAGTACTGCCGTCATTGAATAACAGCGCCGCGCCTCTGGCGACATACATCATGCCGAGGGTACAGATAAACGGCGCCACGCCGAGGCGGGTAATCACCGCGCCATTCACAAACCCGACGACGATGCCGAAAATGGCGACGCAGAGGATGACTTCCGGCACGTTGAGGAACAGAACACTGCCGCCCCACAGCGGAATACCGTTGGTGAGCAGCGCCCCGGCCACCATGCCGCAAATCCCGGCGACGGCCCCCACCGACAGATCGATGCCGCCGGTGAGGATCACCAGCGTCATGCCAATGGCCAGCAGACCGGTAATCGCCACATGCTGGGTCATGATCAGCAGATTAGACGGCGTTAAAAAGTTCGGCACCATCACGCTGAAAAAGCCGATCACGATCAGCAGGGCGATAAAGGTTCGGGCCTTCAGCAGGTACATATAGAGCATATATTTCTGGTTCATGGTGAGCTCCAGCCTGTTAATCTTGAGGGGTTGAGGCAATGATCAGTTTTTCCCGCGTCACCTCGCTGCGCGGCAGGTCGGCGGTGATCCGCCCGTCAGCCATCACCAGGATGCGATCGGCCAGCGCCATCACTTCATCCAGCTCGGACGAGGAAAACATTACCGCCAGCCCCTGATGCGCCATGCGGCCAATCAGGTGGTAGACATCGGTTTTCGCGCCGACATCGATACCGCGGGTCGGCTCATCAAGCAGCACGACCTCGGGCCGGGTCATCAGCGCTTTCCCGAGCACCACTTTTTGCTGATTCCCCCCGCTCAGGGAGGTCACCGGTAGCTCGGCGTCGCTGACTTTGATCGCCAGTTGCTGCACCATCTCGCCGACGTTTTCGCGCTCTTTGCCGGGGTTCAGCCAACGCCAGGCGCGCCGGAAGCCGCGCAGGCTCAGATCCGACAGGGTCATATTGGATTTGATGGACATCATCTGTACCACCCCCTCCCCCTGACGATCTTCCGGTACCAGGGCGATCCCTTTCTTCAGACGCTGCTGAAAGCGCAACCGGTCCAGGCACTCGCCGTTGAGATGAATATTGCCCTGCTGACACGGCATCATGCCGATAAGCCCCTTAAACAGTTCGGTGCGCCCCGCCCCCAGCAGGCCATAAATGCCGATCACTTCGCCCTTGCGCAGGCGGAAACCAACATCATTGAGTTTGTGGCCGCCGCTCTGATGCAGCGCGGTCAGGCCTTTCACCTCCAGCACCGTTTCCCCCTGCGGAGCAGGCTGGTAGTCAAAATGCTTTTTCTTGTCGCCAACCATCTGCTCGATAATCCACGGGATGCTGGCATCGCGCACTTCACGTTCGCAGATAAAGCGACCGTCGCGGAAAATCGTGATGTGATCGCCTATCTCCATCAGCTCTTCCAGACGGTGGGAAATGTAGATAATGGTGACGCCGCGCCGCTTGAGCTGTTCAATAACTTTGAACAGCACTTTCACCTCGGACTGACTGAGGGCGGAGGTGGGTTCATCCATGATCAGCACCCGGGTGTCTTTCGACAACGCCCGGGCGATCTCCACCAGTTGCTGGTGGCCAATCCCCAGTTCCCCGAGCGGGGTGAGCGGATCCACATCCAGTTCCAGGCGCTCCAGCAACGACTTCGCCAGCGCATACTGATATTTCTCGTTGATACGCCCGCGCTGGAAAAATTCGTTGCCGATAAAGATGTTGTCCATCACATTCATATTCGGGAACAGGTTCAGTTCCTGAAAAATAATGCTGATCCCATGTTTTTCCGCCTGATGGGTGGAATGCAGCGTCACCACCTGATCTTCCAGCAGGATTTGCCCGGACGACGGCGTCTCCACCCCCGCCAGCATTTTCATCATGGTGGACTTGCCGGCGCCGTTTTCACCGATCAGGACGTTAACCTTATTGCGATATACCCGATAGTTAACGCTATCGAGGGCCGTTACGCCGGGGTAAATCCGCGACAGATCGCGGGTTTCAATGATCACGTCCGACGCCGCGGTATCGGGGGCCAGTGGATTCATCACTCCCCTCCCTGCGCGCGCGATGCCCGGGACGGCGTGATATCCGGCAGATGCTGGGGAATATCCCAACTGCTGAACACCCCTTCTATCTCAACCTGCTCGCCGACCTTTGGCTGGAAAGCCTGCATCATGGCCGACGCCTGGTCGTTAATCGAACGGCCAAAGTCACCGAACAGTACCTGATCGTTGAAATCCTGATAACTGGCGCCTTTATAACCGTCGCGCAGCGCGGTACCGCGGATCGTCGGCCCCAGTTGCACCACCACGGTCTCCCCGCTGGCGTCCCTGATGGTCATTTTGCCGCTGCGCGATTGAGTATCCACTTTTTCTACCTGGCCGCTGACCCGTACGGCAAAGACGCAGGGATTTTCAGCCTGTGAACGATAGCCCAACGCCTGGCAGGCGCTGTCGATATCCTGCTGGCCCTGCAGCGCTTTCAAAAGGTCGGCCACCGGCCGGGCTTGCGCAGTAACCTGCGGCACCAGCTTCTGCTGCCAGGTCTGTTCAATATTCGCCATTTTGGGATTCGGCGGATCGCGCAGATCCGCCAGTTCCTGCTGGGAGACGATACGACAGCCACCCAGCCCAAGAATGGCCAGCGCCAACCACACGTGTCTGGACATACTTTTCTCCTCTGCGCCCCCGCAGGGGCGCGACAGCTTATCCTCAGGATTTAATGTTGAAATCCAGTACCTTGTCTGCGTTTTCCGGTGTAATCAGAATGCCGCGGAACATGACGCGCTGTTTCGGCGGTTTTTCGCCTTTCTGGAGATAGTTGTCGAGGTCGGTCACCCCCTGGGCGGCGATAGCCTGGGCCTGTAGCATCACCGTCGCCTGCAGGGAACCGGATTTCACGGCGTCGCGCTCGTCGTTGCTGCCGTCAATGCCGACCACCACCACATCATTGCGGTTAGCGGCTTTCAGGGCGGCGATAGCGCCAAGCGCCACCGGACCGTTACCGCAGATCACCCCCTTCACATCAGGGTGCGCCTGCAGGATGCTGTCCATGATGCGCTTACCGTCGATCAGAGTGCCTTTGGCATCCTGCTTCGCCACGCTCACCATGTCCGGATATTGGTCGATGACCTGATGGAAGGATTTAGAGCGGGTAACACAGTTGTTATCCGCCAGGTTACAGGTCAGCTCGGCGTATTTACCTTTTTCAGCCATTTTTTCCACAAACACGTTGGCCACTTCGGAACCGGCCTGGAAGTTGTTGTGGGTGATCTGCACCAGCGCGACGTCATCCACCGGAATTTCGCGGTTGATCAGCACGACCGGAATCCCGGCGCTTTGCGCTTTTTTGATTGCCGCCACGCTGGCGGTGGAATCGGCGTTATCCAGTACGATGCCCTGTACTTTCTGGCCAATCGCCGCATCAATCAGCTCATTTTGTTTCTTCACATCCTCACCGTGGGAAAGCACCGTGGTCTTATAACCCAGCTCCTGCGCTTTCTGGCTGGCGCCTTTGGCTTCGGAAGCGTAATACGGGTTATCCAGTGAATTCACCATGATCATGATGGTGCCTTTTTCAGCCGCATGGGCCGCCAGGGAAAAGACACAGGCTGTAGCAAGGGTTAACAGCTTAAATTTCATAATGATGTTCTCTCTGTATAGTTATTGTCGGGGTACAGCGAAACAGCATAATTCTTTGTAATTTATGGTGTTATTACCAGATGGTGAACCCACCGTCGATCATCAGGTCGGCGCCGGTAATCATGTCGCTACCGTTGCTGGCAAAAAACAGCACCGCGGCGGCAATTTCGTCGGTATAGGCAAAGCGGCCCATCGGGATCAGCTTCTTCATCGCTTCTCCTTTCTCACCGCGCCAGGCTTTTTCGCCCATCGGCGTCAGCACCACGGTCGGAGACAGGGTGTTGACGTTAATGTTGTACGGGGCGAACTCTTTGGCCATCACTTTGGTCATGCCCAGCAGACCGGCTTTAGCGGAGGTGTAAGCCACATGGTTATCAATGGCGATGGAGGCGGCCTGGGAGGCAATATTAATGATTTTGCCGCCGCGCCCGCCTTTCACCATCAGGCGCGCCGCCGCCTGGGAGCACAGGAACGGCCCGGTCAGGTTCACGGCAATCTGCTTCTGCCATTCGGCGAATTCGGTTTCCAGCACCGGCTGCAGCATCACATAACCCGCACAGTTGATCAGGATGTCGAGCTGCCCGTAGTGAGAGGCCACCGTGGCAAAAGCCTGCTCCACGGACTGCGGTTCTGCCACATCGCACTCAACAAACAGCACCCGGGCCGGATCGAATTGTTCCGCTACCGTAGCGGCCTTTTCACGCTCAAAGGAGGGATACAGCAGCGCCAGACGCGCGCCTTTTTCCAGCAGCATCTCATTACTGGCCATCGCGATACCGCCCAACCCGCCGGTGACGACCGCTACTTTGTCGCTCAGATCGAGGCTGATATCGACGCCATAGCGTAAATTCACGTCATATTCATTACTCATTACACTCTTCTCCTGTTATGCAATGGTACGTAGCGCGAGTTGCTCAACGGTAAAACGTAACCCGGCCGCATCAATATTGAACTGGCGGCGCAGCGCGCTGCGGCTGCTACTGTGGGTAAATTCGTAGGGTGGAACGCCCAGCGCGGTGAACGTCTGGCGCAGGCGGTGCTGGTGCAACAATTCACCGATAATGCTGCCAAGGCCACCACTTAATACGTGTTCTTCCATGGTGATCACATGCTGGTGCGCACCGATAATCTTCAGCACCGCCTGTTCGTCCAGCGGCCACAGCGACGGCAGCGAAACAATGGTGATATCCGGCCTTTCCGCGGCCAGCGCCTCATGTGCCAGAGTGCCGAGACAGAACACCACTGTGTCATGCCCCTTCTGCAACACCGCCGGTTTCCCCGGCACAAACGTCCAGTCGTTGTTGTGCAATACCGGCACTTTGTCGCTGTCCATACGGATATACACCGGGCCCTGGTGCTCAATGGCGTAGCGGGTTACCTCACGGGCCTGCACCGCATCCGCCGGGGCGAAAATCTGCAGGTTGCCCATGGTGCGGGCGATGGCGATATCGTTCATACAGTGGTGAGTCGCCCCCAGCGGACCGTAGGCGAACCCGGCATTGAGACCGAGCATCTTCACATTGGTGTCGGTGTAGCAAATATCGTTTTTGACCTGTTCGTTAGAGCGGGCGAGCAGGAACGGCGCCGCGTTAGCGGTAAACACCGTACGGCCGCTGAGGGCCAGACCAGCAGCGACGCCAACCATATTTTGTTCGGCGATGCCGACGTTGATCACCCGCTCCGGGAACGCCTTCTCAAACGGCGCGATTTTCGATGTGGAAGTGGAGTCCGCCACCACCACGCTCAGGTCAGCTCCCGCCTGGCGGGCTTCCACCAGGGCGTTAATAACGGCGTCACGTAAATCTTGCATAATTACTCCTCCAGTTCCGCCAGGCCCTGAGCCAACTGTTCATCATCAGGAATGGCGTGGTGCCAGGCCGGTACATTGGCCATAAACGAAATACCGTGTCCTTTTTCGGTATTGGCCAGAATCACGCGCGGCTTGCCAACTGACGGGGCGTTAACGGCATCAGCGATAGAAAGCGGGTCGTGACCGTCACACTCCAGCACCTCAAAGCCGAACGCGCACCATTTATCGCCCAGCGGCTCCAGCGGCATGATCTCTTCCGTTTTACCGGCCAGTTGCAGACGGTTTCGATCGACAATCGCCACCAGGTTATCCAGCTGGAATTTGCTGGCGGACATTGCCGCTTCCCAGTTGGACCCTTCCGCCAGCTCGCCATCGCCCAGCAGAACAAATGCCCGGCGGTGGCCGAGCCCGGCCAGTTTGTTGCCCAGCGCCAGCCCGACGCCGATTGACAGACCGTGCCCAAGGCCGCCGGAGTTGATCTCCACCAGCTCCGGCAGTTTCTGGCGAATCGGGTGACCGGCCAGCAGGGTGTCGTCGCCCATATATTGATCGAGGATTTGCGGATCGATAATCCCCATCGCCGCGGCGCTGCAATACAGTCCGCCGGCGCCGTGGCCTTTAGAGAGAATGAAACGGTCCCGATCCGGGCGCGCGGCGCGGCGATCCATGACCGCCATGAAAAGCGTACAGATAATGTCGATCTCCGAGAGATCGGCCCCGGTGTGGCCTTTACCTGCCCGATGATTCATCTGCAGCACATAGCGCCGGGCCTGTCGCGCTGTCTGTTTGATTGCCTGTACGTCCACCCTTACCTCCCGATCGCAGTGATAAAACGTCTCGATCATTTTCAATTGATTTTCGATCGAAAACATACACCAACTATTTAAACCATTTTGCGGTCGCGATCAAATAAAAAACAAAAATGATCGTTCAGGGCGGCTGGCAATGATTTTGTTCGGGCCGGCAGGAAAAGCGCTATGAAAAACCACGGGCATTTGCACAACAAACGCGATGATTTTCGCAGTGATACGCTCGCATTCCCCGCTTCCCGGGGGTAAACTGCATACCATTAGCGGCGCATTACCAGACGCGGCAACCACGCTCAAGAGGAGTGTTTCGATTGAAAAGCAAAAGTGAGCAGCTCGCGGATATGCAGCAACGCAGAGAAAAAATTCTGGAGATGATCCGTGAAGACGGCACCGTCACCGTGAAGATGCTTACCGAAACTTTTGGTCTGACCGAGGCGACGATCCGCACCGATCTGCGTGAGTTGCAAAAAGCTGGCTATGTCCAGCGCTACTATGGCGGCGCGACGCTGGTCACCGGGAAACAGAATACCGGCGCGCTGCTACTGGAACGCCAGGTCAATCTGGAGGAGAAAGAGGCGATAGGCCGCTTTGCCGCCCAGCAGATCGAAAACGGCGATGCGATTATTCTCGACTCCGGCACCACCACCACCGCCATTGTCGAGCATATGGCGCATATTCACCGGCTGTCGGTGATTACAACCGCGGTGAATATCGCCCTGAAGCTGGGAGGAGAGCCGGGAATCAACATTCTGCTGACCGGCGGAACCTTCAAATTTCCCACCCTGTCGATGTCCGGGGACAAAGCCGCTGGTTTCTTTGAAAATGTGCTGGCGGAAAAACTGTTCCTCGCCACCGCCGCTATCTCACCGAAAATGGGCCTCAGTTTCCCCAGTGAAACCGACATTAAAGTCAAAAGCGCCATGATCCGCTCGGCGAAAACCGTCTACGTGGTGGCGGACTCCAGCAAGATAGGCAAAGTATCGATGTTCGCGCTGCCCTGCGACTGGAGCAACATTCACTATCTGATCACCGATAAAGGCATTAGCCAGGAGTCTGTCGAAGCGTTTGAAGCGCTGGGCGTCACCGTCATGATAGCCTGACGCCAGGTCGCTCAGCGCGCCTGCTGCTCGCCATAGTCATAGATTTTCACTTTTTCACGCCGCTCGCGCTCGCGCTGGATATCTGACTTTTCGTCATCGCGCTGCGGGCAGCCGCTGTGGCTGGACACTTCACAGGGAAAATGGCGATCCCACTCCTGCGCTTGCGGCGCCTCTTCCTGCCAGATGGACGGATCGCGCGGATCAACGGTCTTCGACGCCAACGCGCCGGCGCTAAACAATAGCGCCAGCGCAACGCCTGCTATATGCCTCATTTTCTGCTCCTTCCCGGGAGAAATAGTTTCACGCAGAAAATATCATGTTCAGCCATACAAAAAAGGAGCCAATGGCTCCTTTGATATTGATGATCAACCTCATCTTATTACTGTACCTACAGATATCACCAGATAAAAACCAGTAAAATCAATATCCTGATTTTCGGCTGAAAACCACAAAGGTGGAAAAAACCACGCTTTTACTCCTTTATCCGATATTACCTGGGGTTACCCGCCAAGATAGGCGCTGCGCACCGCCTCGTTAGCCAGCAGCGCGTCACCGGTATCCTCCAGCACCACATGACCGTTTTCCAGCACGTAACCACGATCCGCCAGCTTCAGGGCCTGATTGGCATTCTGCTCAACGAGGAAAATTGTCATTCCCTCGCCGCGCAGTTGCTCGATGGTGTCGAAAATCTGCTGAATGATAATCGGCGCCAGCCCGAGGGAAGGCTCATCAAGCAACAACAGGCGCGGCTGGCTCATCAGCGCCCGGCCAATAGCCAGCATCTGCTGTTCGCCGCCAGACATAGTGCCGGCCCGCTGAACCCGGCGCTCAAGGAGGCGCGGAAACAGATCGTAAACCCGCTCAATACGCTGCTGAAACTGCTGACTGTCGGCAAAGAAACCGCCCATCGCCAGATTCTCTTCCACGGTCATACGTGAAAAGACCCGCCGCCCTTCCGGTACAATCGCCACCGCCTCACGCATGATGCGCGCGGTTTGCCAGTCGGTAATATCTTTACCGTCAAACACGATGCGCCCCTGAGTGGCGCGTGGATCGCCGCACAGGGTGCCCAACAGGGTGGTTTTCCCGGCGCCGTTGGCGCCGATCAGGGTGACGATTTCCCCCTGGCGAATATGCAAACTCACTTCGTGCAGCGCCTGAATCTTACCGTAGTGGGCGCTCACCCGGTCAAAAGACAACATTACATTTTCCATCTTATGCCTCGCCCAGGTATGCCCGAATCACGTCCGGATTATTGCGGATCTGCTCCGGGGTGCCGTTAGCCAGCGGCGTCCCCTGGTTCACCACATAAATCCGGTCGGAAATGCCCATCACCAGTTTCATATCGTGTTCAATCAGCAGGATAGTGGTGTTGTGCTCATTGCGCAGTTCGACGATCAGCTCGTCAAGCTCCCTGGTCTCTTTCGGGTTCAGCCCCGCGGCCGGTTCATCCAGCATCAGAATTTCCGGCTGGGTAACCATACAGCGGGCGATTTCCAGCCGCCGCTGGTCGCCATAGGCCAGGTTCCCGGCCTGGCGGTTAGCCAGCGCTAACAAACCGATCCTGTCCAGCCACTCCGCCGCCCGATCCAGCGCCTCATCCTGCGCCTTGCGGAACGCCGGGGTCTTCAGCAGCCCGGAAAAAACGCCGGTTTTCATGTGCTGGTGTTGCGCCACCAGCAGGTTTTCCACCACCGTCATCTCCCGGAACAGCCGCACATGCTGAAAGGTCCGCACCACGCCCATACGGGCGATTTCCTGGCCCGGCATCCCTTCGAGGTGCCGGTCGCGCAACAAAATCGTGCCGCCGGTTGGCTTATAAAAACCGGTCAGGCAGTTAAATACCGTGGTTTTTCCAGCGCCATTGGGGCCGATCAGCGAGACGATTTCCCGCGGATGCAGCTCCAGCGACACATTGTTTACCGCCAGCAGGCCGCCAAAGCGCATCATCAGACCGCTGACGGATAATAATGGCTGACTCATGCCTGCTCTCCTTCACTGCCGTTTTTCAGTTTCAGTTTCACGCGGGTCATCGGCAGTAGCCCTTGCGGACGCCAGATCATCATCAGCACCATCAGGCCGCCGAGCAGCAGCATGCTGTATTCGTTGAGGTCGCGCATCAACTCGCGGGAAACCACCAGCAGAATGGCGGCGAGAATAACCGCAAACTGTGAGCCCATCCCTCCCAGCACCACAATCGCCAGCACAAAAGCTGACTCGGCGAAGGTAAAGGATTCCGGGCTGACAAACCCCTGGCGAGCGGCGAACAGGGTACCGGCGAAACCGGCAAACGCCGCGCTGATGGTAAACGCCGTCAGCTTGATGCGTGTCGGGCTTAAGCCCAGTGAACGGCAGGCGATTTCATCTTCACGCAGCGCTTCCCACGCCCGGCCCAGCGGCATACGTAGCAGGCGGTTGATCACAAACAGAGTCAGGACTACCAGCAACAGCGCCACCAGGTAGAGGAAAATCACCCGGTCGCTGGGATCGTATTTCAGATTGAAGAAGTTGCTGAAGGTATCCCAGCCTCCCTCGCGCGGCGAGCGGCTGAACTCCAGGCCGAACAGGGTCGGCTTGGGAATCTGGCTGATGCCGTTCGGCCCGCCGGTCACTTCGGTATTATTGAGCAGCAAAATACGCACAATTTCGCCGAAACCGAGGGTAACAATCGCCAGATAGTCACCGCGCAGGCGCAGTACCGGGAAGCCCAGCAGGAAGCCTGCCGCCGCCGCGGTGATCCCCGCCAGCGGCAGACAGGTCCAGAAACCCAGACCGTAATAATGGTTCAGCAGCGCAAAGGTATAAGCGCCGATCGCATAAAAGCCGCCGTAGCCCAGCACCAGCAGCCCTGACAGCCCTACCACCACATTCAGCCCGAGACCGAGAATGATATAAATCATCGTCAGGGTGGCGATATCCACCGTGCCGCGCGACACCATAAACGGCCAGGCCACCGCGACCAGCAGCAGCGCCACGAGGAACAGCTTTTGCTTCACTGTCGAGCCATCGATAGCCGGCATCACCAGTTTCGGCGTCGCGACCTTCTTCATCCCCTGCTGGAACAGCGGGCGCAACACCTGGAACAGGAACACCACCGCAGTGCCGATAATAATCCACTGCCAGCGGATATCCGCCGCGCCGCCCACCACCAGTCGGGTACCTTCAAGACTCAGTTGTACGCCCATGAAAACCGACGCCAGCACAAAGAACATCGCCGCGGAGAACAGGGCAAACATAATCTGCATCGGTTTCATACTTTTTCTACCTCCGGACGGCCAAGAATACCGGTAGGCATCACCAGCAGAACAACAATCAGCAGCGCGAAAGAGACCACATCTTTATATTCAGTGCCGATATAGGCGGAGGTCAGGGCTTCGGCAACCCCTAAAATCAGGCCGCCCAGCATCGCGCCGGGGATACTGCCAATCCCGCCCAGTACCGCGGCGGTAAAGGCTTTCATCCCGGCCATAAAGCCGATATAGGGGTTAATTACGCCGTAGAACTGGCCGAGCAATACCCCGGCTACCGCCGCCATAGCGGCGCCGATAACAAAGGTCAGGGCAATGACGCGATCGGTATTAATCCCCAACAGGCTGGCCATTTTCAGGTCTTCGGCGCAGGCCCGACAGGCCCGGCCCATCCGCGAGTAACGGATAAACATGGTCAGTGCCAGCATGGCGAGCACCGTCACCACCCAGATAACCAGTTGCATGGTGGTCAGGGTGGCGGAAAAGTTTTCACTGTGCCCGACTACCCACTGGCCGTTGAACAGGCTGGGCAGTGCGATATCCCGGGACCCCTCCGTCAGACTGACGTAGTTTTGCAGGAAAATCGACATCCCGATGGCAGAAATCAGGGCGATCAGACGCTTAGAGTTACGCACCGGCCGGTAAGCCACCCGTTCAATACTCCAGCCGTAGGCGCTGGCGATGATCACCGCGCCGATAAAGGCTGCGCTGATTAGCAGCCAGCCAGCGTCGATCCCCATCATCAACAGCGCGGCGATGATCATGAAGGAAACATAGCTACCGATCATGTACACCTCGCCGTGGGCGAAGTTAATCATGCCGATAATGCCGTAAACCATGGTGTAGCCAATGGCGATCAGCGCATAAGTACTGCCCAGCGTGACGCCGTTAAACATCTGCTGCAGGAAATAGAGAAACTGCTCGGACATAACATAACCTTTTTCAGACCCGCCGGAGCACGCCCGGCGGGAGGGATAACAGCGTCAGTTACTGCGCGGCGGTGGAAGAGCCGTCGGCATGCCACTGGAAAACACCGAATTCAAATCCCTTTAAATCACCTTTTTCATCCCAGCTCAGCGGACCGATAACCGTATCAGCGCCATGGGCTTTCAGATCCTTCGCCAGTTCCAGCGGATCATCGCTGCCGCTGCGCTCCAGCGCGGTCGCCAGAGACTGTACCGCCGCATAGGTAATCCAGACATACGGACCGCTGGGATCTTTTTTCTCTGCTTTCAGGGCATCGACAATCGGCTGGTTGACCGCTTCCTGGTCATAGCGTTTCGGCATGGTCACCAGCATACCTTCCGCCGCCGCGCCGGCGATATTCGACAGCGAAGCGTTACCGACCCCTTCCGGCCCCATAAAGCGGGTTTTCAGCCCCATTGACCGCGCCTGGCGCAGGATCTGGCCCATTTCCGGGTAGTAACCGCCGTAATAGACGAAATCGATGTTCTCTTTCTGCAGACGCGCCACCAGAGTGGAGAAGTCTTTGTCGCCGGCGGTAATGCCGTCAAAGAAGACGATATTGGCTCCCGCCTGTTTCAGCCCATCCCGCACCGAGCGGGCCAGTCCTTCGCCGTACTGCTGTTTATCGTGAATGATGGCGATACGCTGCGGTTTGACGTGCTCGAGGATATATTTTGCCGCCGTCGGCCCCTGCGCCGAATCCAGACCGGCGGTGCGCATGATGTACTGATAGCCGCGCTGAGTCAGCTCCGGGTTCGTCGCCCCGGGGCTGATCATCAGAATGCCTTCTTCTTCATAAATATCGGACGCCGGCTGGGTGGAGGAAGAGCACAGATGGCCTATCACATACCTGATGCCATCGTTAACCACTTTGTTAGCTACCGCGACGGCCTGTTTCGGATCGCAGGCGTCGTCATATTCAACGGCAACCAGTTTGTCGCCCTTAATGCCCCCTTTGGCATTGATGTCTTTAATCGCCTGGCGCGCGCCATTGAACTCCATGTCGCCCCACTGGGCTACCGGCCCGGACATCGCGCCGACCACGGCAATTTTAATATCCGCGGCGCTGGCGGCCTGCGACATAACCAGCGCCACCGCACCGGCGATCAGCGTCCGTTTAGTTACTTTCATCCTGATACTTCCTCATTCGTGATGTGATTGCTGTGGCTTTATTATGGTCAGAAACCTGCTGTTTCTTTTTTAACCGACAGCGTTTTTTTTCATTGCCAGGAAGGAGTTACGCGTGAAATTCACTATTCCGTAGCGTAAAACCTCTATTTTTCAGGCTATTAACCTGAGATATTATTCTTACTTTGGCCAGAGATAAACAAAAAAAAGCGCTATTGCCAGCATAAAATGTCGAGACATTACGCGGAACAAAACGCTGGTTATTAGAATATTATTCTGACTATTTTTCATGCCACCAGGTTTCAGACCAGGATATCGTTACAATAAAAACGAATCCGCTGGTGAATGTCTGGCAAAAGAGCGACGCTGGCGCCCTGCAATCAGGTACACTCTGTGCTCTTGCTGCTTTTGGTTAATCGCAATTATGAAACTGACAATTCTTCGCCTGACGGCGCTGAGCGCGCAGGACAGGCTCGATCTGGCGAAAATATGGCCGGAATATCGCCCGGAAATCCTTACCCCCGATGAAACCCATCAGCTTTATGCCGCCCGGTTCAACGATCGACTGCTGGGCGCGGTACGCGTCACGGTGGAAGGGGTACAGGGCACGCTTGATTCACTGCGGGTGCGCGAAATCACGCGCCGCCGTGGCGTAGGGCAATATCTGGTGGAAGAGATACTGCGCATGAATCCGCATGTCAGCCAGTGGTGGATGGCGGATAGCCATGTGGAAGACCGGGCGATAATGAGCGCCTTTATGCAGGCGCTGGGGTTCAGAGCGCAGACTGGCGGCTGGGAAAAAACCGCGCCGTAGTTATTGGGGGGCCAAAGCCCCCGCTATGGATTATTTGGCGTCAGAAGATGTGCCGTCGGCGTGCCAGGTAAACACACCGAATTCAAAACCTTTAAGATCGCCTTTCTCATCCCAGGAGAGCGGCCCCATCACAGTTTCCACGGTATTGGCTTTCAGGTACTTCGCCAGTTCCGCCGGATCGTCACTGCCGGATTTCTCCAGCGCCGCCGTCAGGGATTGCAGCGCCGCATAGGTTGTCCAGACAAACGCGCCGCTCGGATCCTGTTTCTTCGCCTTGATAGCATCAACGATCGGTTTGTTCGCCGGCACCTGGTCGTAGTTCTTCGGCTTGGTGACTAACATGCCTTCAGCCGCCGCGCCGGCGATATTGGACAGCGACACATTCGCCACCCCTTCCGGACCCATAAACTGGGTTTTCAGGCCGGCAGCGCGCGCCTGGCGCAGAATCTGTCCCATCTCCGGGTGATAACCGCCAAAGTAGACAAAATCGATATTCTCTTTCTTCAGACGCGCCACCAGGGTAGAGAAGTCTTTTTCGCCAGCGGTTACGCCATCAAAAAACACGACATTGGCGCCGCCCTTCTTCAGACCATCCTGAACCGAGCGGGCCAGCCCTTCGCCGTACTGCTGCTTATCATGAATCACCGCCACGCGCTGCGGCTTTACGTGATCGAGAATGTATTTAACCGCCGTCGGCCCCTGGTCTGAGTCCAGACCGGTGGTGCGCAGAACCAGATCGTAACCGCGCTGGGTCAGTTCCGGCGCCGTCGCCGCCGGCGTAATCATCAGAATACCTTCGTCCTCATAGATATCGGACGCCGGCTGGGTGGAGGAGGAGCACAGATGACCAATCACATACTTGATGCCATCGTTGACCACTTTGTTGGCTACCGCGACGGCCTGTTTCGGATCGCAGGCGTCGTCATATTCAACAGCAACCAGCTTGTCGCCGTTAATACCGCCTTTGGCGTTAATATCCGCGATAGCCTGCTTTGCGCCAGTAAATTCCTGATCGCCATACTGCGCCACCGGCCCGGACATCGCGCCGACAACGGCAACTTTGATGTCTTTTGCAACAGCCGCGTGGCTCATGGCTAATGCGATGCATCCTGCCAGTAACGCTTTGCCCTTCATTTTCATCCTGAGTTTCCCCATTTTTGTTGTGATTTGCAGTGGTTGTGTGGTTTGTTTTTGACACTTTATTCTGCCAGCCGCAAAGGACATAGCATTTGGTTATAGTAAAGGAGGGTACAACCGCTATCCTGGTAGCACACTCTGCTAAAAACATACCTTATTTTCAGGAATATGGAATAACATTTTGATCACATTACCGCGTTTGCGCGCCAAAAGATGGCGCCGCGGCGCTGTCCTGCGATGTCACCTCGCAGGACAGCGACAAATATCCCAATCGACAGACACAAAAAAACCACCCGCAGGTGGTTTTTTATCTGGTTACGCCAGGGCTATCAGGCTTCGATTGCCGCCCGAAGTTTCTTCATGGCGTTCTTTTCAAGCTGGCGCACACGTTCGGCGGAGACGCCATAGCGATCGGCCAGTTCCTGCAGAGTACTCTTGTTGTCTTCATCCAGCCAGCGGGCGCGGATGATCTGCTGACTACGTTCGTCCAGCCCCTGCATTGCGTCAGACAGCTTATCCGCCGCGTGTTCTTCCCAGTTGTCGTCTTCAATGCCATCGGCAAAGTTGGACGATTTATCCTGCAGATAGAGCACCGGCGCCATCGGCTGACTGTCGCTGGCGTCGTCGTCATTCGACATATCAAACGTCATGTCCTGGGCCGCCATACGCGACTCCATTTCACGCACGTCTTTACTGGACACGCCCAGCTCGCGGGCAACCATTTCCACTTCGTCCTGGTTGAACCAGCCCAGACGCTGTTTGGTTTTGCGCAGGTTAAAGAACAGCTTGCGCTGCGCTTTGGTGGTCGCCACTTTCACAATACGCCAGTTACGCAGTACGTATTCGTGAATTTCCGCTTTAATCCAGTGCACGGCGAACGATACCAGACGCACGCCGACTTCCGGGTTGAAACGGCGCACCGCTTTCATCAGGCCAATGTTGCCTTCCTGAATCAGATCAGCCTGCGGCAGGCCATAGCCCGAATAGTTACGGGCAATATGAACAACAAAGCGCAGGTGGGACAGGATCAGCTGTTTAGCTGCTTCCAGATCGCCCTGGTAATGCAGCCTTTCAGCCAGCGCCCTCTCTTCCTCAGCCGACAGCATCGGCCAGGCATTGGCGGCCCGGACATAGGATTCCAGGTTACCCACCGGGGCTAAAGCTAAATTTTGCATTTCTTTGGTCATTCAAACCCTCTCTAAGATGACTTTCCGGCGCCGCTTCCTGTTATAACGGATAAGCAACAACCGCGCCAGATTTTCTGAGCGACGAGACTATCATTCACCCCTATCTCAGACAGTGATGTTATCCACAAGTTCAATGTTTATCTGTGAATAAATTACACACAATTTGTGACATCAGGATGAATCAGGGGAGAAGCTACCGTGACAGAAAGCGGGACATTATCCCCTGCTGACGAGGTCCTCGTGAGCAAGGGATAATTATATCAAAAAAATTTTAGTCAGGGGTAAAGTGACGTAAATGTTGCACAGTGGCAAGCCAGGCTGCCACCCAGCCAATCATGGTGCACACCAGCAGTAACAACAGACACTCATCGAAAGATAACCCGCTGATATCAAAGGTCGTCCCGAATACCTGCGCCACATCCTTAACTGCGGAAGAGAGCCGCAGCACCAGGATTTCGGAAAGAATCAGTGACAAAAATGCCCCGCTGAACCCTAACAGCGCGCCGCCGTACAGGAATGGCCGCAGAATGAACCCGTCGGTGGCGCCGATCAGCTTCTGCACGTTAATCGTGTCGCGGCGCGCGAAAATACTCAGACGCACACTGTTGCCGATCACCAGAAACACCGCCGCCACCATCAGTACGCCAATCATCGCGGACACCCGCCCGACCAGCCCGGTCAGCGCCGACAGCCGGGCGAACCAGCTGTCATCCATACGCACTTCATCGATGCCGCGCACCTGGGCGATACGATCGCGCAGCGTGCGCAGCGACTCCGGGCTCTGGAAATCAATTTTTGGCACCACCACGGCCACGGCCGGCAGCGGATTTTCTTCCAGCATATCCAGCGCTCCGCCAAAGCCGGACCAGTTGCGGAATTCGCCCAGCGCATCGTCCCGGGACAGGTAGTTCACCTTATCCACGCCCTGTTCGGACTGTAGCTGGCCGACCACCTGTTGCGCCGCGCTGTCGTCCAGCGCCTTGTCAAAATAGACCGTAATTTGCGGCGACGGATAATAGCGGGATGACGCTTCACTGACGTTCTTGTAAACCATGTAGCAAACGCTGGGCAGCGTCAGCGAGATGGCTATCACCATCACCGTCAAAAAGGTGGCGAACGGTTTGCTGCGCAGATCCTGGACCGCGCCCTGCCAGGCATAGCGCAGTTGTTCATTCATCCCGCCTTTCAGGGCTTTACTCTTCGACTGCGGGGTTTTACCGCGGCGCGGCGCCGATGAACCACCGTCCCCGCCTCTCCCCGGTTTGCCGAGCCGGTTCAGTCTGTTGCTGAAGCGGCGGATATGATTCAGAGCTGTTTGTTTATTCAACGGTCCGGCCTCCATGCAAATGCCCTTCGCTGAGGGTCAGTACCGGATATGGTCGACTGGAAATCAGGCCAGTGTCGTGAGTCGCCATCAGAACGGTGACGCCTACGCGGTTAAACTCTTCAAACAGCCGCAGGATCCCTTCGGACAACGCATCATCAAGGTTACCCGTCGGTTCATCCGCTAACAGTACCGCGGGTTTATTCACCACCGCCCGGGCAATACCGACCCGCTGCTGCTCACCGCCGGAAAGCTGAATGGGAAGGCTTTTCGCTTTATCAAGCAGGCCTACTTTATCCAGCGCCGCCGAAACGCGACGTCGGATATCTTCACCGCTGGCCCCGGCGATAATCAGCGGAATCGCCACATTGTCATAGACGGTGCGATCCATCAGCAAATGGTGATCCTGAAAGATCATCCCAATCTGGCGGCGCAGAAACGGAATTTCACGGTTTTTCAGACGGCTGATTTCATGACCGCTGAACCAGATTTTCCCCGCGCTCGGGCGTTCAATACCGCAAATGAGCTTGAGCAGGGTACTTTTACCCGCACCGGAATGACCGGTCAGAAAGGCCATCTCGCCCGGCCGCAGGTGAAAAGACACCCCCTGCAGCGCTTGTCTCCCACCGAGATAGGCTTTGCTGACGTGTTCAAAGCGAATCATTGTTAATCCTCTCGGGCAAAAAGTGCCTCAATAAAATCGCCCGCATTAAACGGACGCAAGTCTTCAATACGTTCGCCGACGCCAATATAGCGAATCGGAATCGCAAACTGATCGGCAATCGAGAAGATAACCCCTCCTTTCGCCGTACCGTCCAGTTTAGTCAGCGTAATGCCGGTCAGGCCAACCGCTTCATGGAACAGTTTCGCCTGGCTGACGGCATTTTGCCCGGTGCTGGCGTCGAGCGTTAGCATCACTTCATGGGGCGCCTGTTCATCAAGCTTTTTCATCACCCGGACAATTTTCTTCAGCTCTTCCATCAGATGGGCTTTATTCTGCAGGCGCCCGGCGGTGTCGGCGATCAACACATCCACATGGCGCGCTTTGGCCGCCTGAATAGCGTCAAAGATGACTGACGCAGAGTCCGCGCCGGTATGCTGGGCCACCACCGGAATATTGTTGCGCTGGCCCCACACCTGTAGCTGTTCCACCGCCGCGGCGCGGAAAGTATCGCCCGCCGCCAGCATCACCGATTTCCCCTGCTGCTGGAACTGGCGCGCCATCTTGCCGATGGTGGTGGTTTTCCCGACCCCGTTGACCCCGACCATCAGGATCACGAACGGCATTTTGCCTTCGACGTTCAACGGTTCGTCCACTTTCGCCAGAATGCCGCTCATCTCTTCTTTAAGCAGCGTATACAGCGCCTCGGCGTCGCGCAGTTGTTTACGGCTGGCGCCTTCTGTCAGGTTGTTGATGATTTTCCGGGTGGTTTCCACCCCGACATCAGCAATCAACAGTTGCTCTTCCAGCTCGTCAAACAGATCGTCGTCGATTTTCTTACCACGGAACAGACTGATAAATCCGGAACCGAGGTTCTGGCGGGTTTTCACCAGGCTGCGCTTCAGACGCGTGAAGAAGCCTTCTTTGGTTGGCTTCTCCTGCTCCTGCGGCTCAAGGGTTTCAGGCTGCGCTTCGTGTTCCGCTTCAGGCTCGCCCAGCGCGGCTTCGCTGGCCAGTTCGGCCTCGGCGATGGCGACCTCTTCCTCAACAATCAGATCCTGCTGCTCCTGCCACTCGTCGCGCGGCGGCTCGACCGGTTCTGCTCCGGCCAGCGACGGCTCAGGCTGCGCGGCGGGCCGTTCCGGCGTATCAGCCGTCACCGGCTGATGAGGCGAATCGTCGACTACCGGCGCGTCAGCGCGGTTCACCCCCTGAAAGGCGGGCTGAACTTCAGCGTCCGGAAGCGTTGGCGTGGCGGGTTCAACGTCAGCGTGAGTGGCCAATTCAGATTCGGAGACATGCGCTATTTCAGGTTGCGCCACCGCTGCGGGTTCGCCCTGCGGCGATGGAACGGTGACATCGGGTCGTTCATCAGATTCGGCGGCGCGCGCCGGCTCAACCACAGGCTTCCCGCTTTCCGCCAGTTGTTCGTTAACCTGCACCACTTCCCGGGCGAAGACTTCAGCTTCAGCGCCGCTATGGGTTTCAACGGGCTCAGCAGGCGCCTGCCCGGCGGAGTGTCCCTGTTCGGGCGCGTCGACGGCCGGTTGTTGTTCCGCTATTGGCTGCTCTTTTTCGGCTTCCGGCGTCTGCTCTTTCTGGCCAAATCCCAGCCAGGAAAAAAAGCCCTTTTTCTTCTCTTTTGCCATTGGCGAATGCGCTCCCCGCTGTTAATTCTCGGCACAGTCCCGAATGTTTATCGTTCCGGGCTGAAAAAATTGCAATTACGTGAGTTTAACACTTTCCCGCCGCGGCATCACGCCGACGGAATAAGGTTCCCCCTGCGATTTCTGGCGGCTAGAATAGCAGGTCATCCATCGCATCGCAGTGAGTCTCATGAAAAAACCCCACAGCGCTGGCGCAGGCCAGATTCGTATTATCGGCGGCCAGTGGCGCGGCCGAAAACTCCCGGTGCCGGACAAACCGGGACTGCGCCCCACCACCGATCGGGTACGGGAAACTCTGTTCAACTGGCTGGCGCCGCACATTGCGCAAGCACGCTGCCTGGATTGTTTCGCCGGCAGCGGCGCCCTCGGCCTGGAATCCCTCTCCCGCTACGCCGCCAGCGTCCTGCTGCTGGAGATGGATCGCGACGTGGCACGCCAGTTGCAAAATAATCTTGAGACGCTGAAAAGCTCACAGGGGAAAGTGGTGAATACCAATACGCTGGCGTTTCTCGCCCAGCCGGGAGAGGGCTACGATGTGGTATTCCTCGATCCGCCGTTTCGTAAAGGGATGCTCGAAGAGACGATAAACCTGCTGGAAACCCGCGGTTGGCTGGCTGAAAACGCGCTGGTCTATATTGAAAGCGAAGTGGAAAACGGCCTGCCCGACGTCCCCGCCAGTTGGTCGCTGCACCGCGAAAAAGTCGCCGGCCAGGTCGCTTACCGTCTCTACCTTCGCGATGCGCAAGGAGCAAATCATGTGGATTAATCTCGGGCGCCTGCTGATGCTGCTGGTATGGGCCTTTTTCGTACTGAATGTGCTGCAGCCATTCCCCAAACCGCTGAATATCTTCATCAACGTAGCGATGATTTTTATGGCAATCATGCACGGTCTACAGTTGGCGATGCTGAAGGCCTCAATGCCGAAAGACGGCGCCCCCCTCAGCAAAGGCCAGCAGGCGCGTATATTCCTGTTTGGCGTCTTTGAACTTTTGGCCTGGCAGAAAAAACAGCGTCACTGAGGCGCATCCGCGGCAAAGCTGACAAAGCGCGTCCCTTTGCTGCTCAGGATGCCCTGTTCGCCCACGGTAATCTGATGATACTGGCTGGCGGTAACCCGAAAGGTGCTGTCCAGCCCGCCGCTTTGCGGATGAAAACTAACCTCGTAGCGCATCGCATCTTCCGGCGACGTGACCTCGCGCTGGCGCGAGCGGCGATCCACTGCCGGCCTCTCACGTTTTCCGGCAACCACAACCCGCTTGTGTACCAGCGGCGCGGCGTCATTTTCCGCGTTCTGGCGGCGCTGCTGCACAAAACGAAATGAGGCGGCGACCACGATCACCGCCACGACAATCACAAAAATAAGAGGTGGCTTACTCATCCTCTGTGCTCCAGGATAAAACGTGCGGTTAAGCATATCCGTAGCCGCTAAGCGTTGTCATCCTGCACTATTGCCCACTAGACTGAGGGGCAGGTCCGTACGCAACCGCGCGTACGATACGATAACGAATTCAGGGATTTATTATGCTTTGGTCGTTTATTGCTGTCTTTTTTTCCGGCTGGCTGTACGTTGACGCCTCCTATCGCGGCCCTGCCTGGCAGCGCTGGGTGTTCAAACCGATCACCCTGATCCTGCTGCTGATGCTGGCCCTGCAGGCGCCGACCTTCACGATCCTCAGCTACCTGGTGATTGCCGGGCTGTGCGCCTCTCTGGCGGGAGATGCCCTGACGCTGCTGCCCGGTCAGCGGACCATGTATGCCATTGGCGCTTTTTTCCTCTCGCACCTGCTGTATACCATCTGGTTCGCCAGCCAGATGACGTTCTCGTTTTTCTGGCCGCTGCCGCTGGTGCTGTTGATCATCGGAGCACTGCTGGTCGCCGTCATCTGGAGCCGCCTCGAAGAGTTACGCTGGCCGATATGTACGTTTATCGGCATGACGCTGGTGATGGTGTGGATGGCCGGGGAACAATGGTTCTTCCGCCCGACAGATACCGCGCTGTCCGGCTTTATGGGCGCTTCGCTGCTGCTGCTCAGCTATATTGTCTGGCTGGTGAGTCACTACCGGCGCCGCTTTTCCAGCGATAACGCGATTGTTGCCGCCTGCTACTTCGCCGGCCATTTTCTGATTGTGCGAGCGCTTTATCTGTAAATACCGACAATACCAAAACCCCGTCAGGTCGGGGTTTTGGTCTCTGAAATAGCTGCCTTGCGACCTGTCTCTTGTTCCATCGCATTACAACGTATACCCGCAACAATTTAGTCCTTGACTCTGGAGTCGACTCCAGAGTGTAACATCGGTAATGAGAAAATTATCATTACCGGAGGGCACGATGGCGGCTCCACTCTCTTCAGATAAAAAAGTACCGCAGTTTGCGGCGGCCAGATTAAAACCGATATCCGCGCCAGACGGGGAATGCGGCTGCCCCGGTGATTGCCAGACACCACAGGACAGCGCGCCGCAGCCGCCGCTGGGGGAACGGTATAGCTGGCAGGTCGCCGGTATGGACTGCGCCGCCTGCGCCCGTAAAGTGGAAAACGCCGTGAACCAGCTTTCCGGCGTCAACCGGGTACAGGTGCTGTTCGCCACAGAAAAACTGCTGGTGGACGCGTCCCGGGATATCCGTCAGGAGGTGGAAAGCGCCGTCAGCGCCATCGGTTACCGGCTACGCACGACCGATGCGCCCCGTATCCCGGACGACACCCCGGCCTGGAAAGAGAATCTGCCGTTAATCGCGCTAATCGTTCTGATGGCCATTAGCTGGGGGCTGGATCAGTTCAACAATCCGGCCGGTAATCTGGCTTTCATCGCCACGACGCTGGTCGGCCTGTGGCCGATTGCCCGCCAGGCGCTGCGGCTGATACGCAGCGGTAACTGGTTTGCGATTGAAACCCTGATGAGCGTAGCGGCTGTCGGCGCGCTGTTTATCGGCGCCACGGCGGAAGCGGCAATGGTGCTGTTGCTGTTTCTGATCGGCGAACGCCTTGAGGCCTGGGCGGCTAACCGGGCGCGGCGCGGCGTTAGCGCGCTGATGGCCCTGAAACCAGAAGTGGCGATGCGCATTCGCGACGGGCAGCGGGAAAGCGTCGCCCTTGCCGAACTGCGCCCGGGAGACACGATAGAGGTAGCGGCCGGCGGTCGCCTGCCGGCGGATGGCACTCTGCTCAGCGAACAAGCCAGCTTTGATGAAAGCGCCCTGACCGGCGAATCCCTGCCGGTAGAGCGCCGCCAGGGCGACAAAGTGCCGGCCGGCGCCACCAGCGTCGATCGTCTGGTCACCCTGGCCGTGATATCCGAACCAGGCGACAGCGCCATCGACCGTATTCTGCGCCTGATTGAAGAGGCGGACGAACGCCGGGCGCCGATTGAACGCTTTATCGATCGCTTCAGCCGAATCTACACGCCGGTGATCATGGTTATCGCCCTGCTTATCGCCATTATTCCGCCGCTGCTGTTCGCCCAGCCCTGGGAGCCGTGGGTTTATAAGGGACTGACGCTGCTGCTGATCGGCTGCCCCTGCGCGCTGGTGATCTCCACCCCGGCGGCGATTACTTCCGGTCTGGCGGCCGCCTCACGTCGCGGAGCGCTGATTAAGGGCGGTATCGCCCTCGAACGACTGGGGCAGGTTCGCCAGGTGGCGTTTGATAAAACCGGTACCCTGACCCTGGGCCAGCCGCAGGTCACCGATATTGTCAGCGATGGCAGCATCAACGCTCAGGCGTTACTGACGCTGGCGGCGGGAGTGGAACAGGGTTCCACCCATCCGCTGGCCGAGGCGATTATCCGCGAAGCGCAGCAAAGAGGCATTACACCGCCGCAAACTTACGATCAGCGCACCCTTGTCGGTACCGGTATTGAGGCGACGATAGACGGGGCGACCATCCTGATCTGCGCCCCCGCCCGGGCGCCGCAGGGGGTTGTCGATCAGCGCTGGCAGGCGCAAATTGAGCAACTGGAAAGCCGCGGACAGACCGTAATCCTGGTGCTGCGTAACGCCGCGCTGCTGGGCGCCATCGCTCTGCGCGATACCCTGCGCCCCGATGCCCGGCAAGCCGTACAAGCGCTGCATCAGGCTGGCGTCCGGAGCGTTATTCTGACCGGCGATAACCCGCGCGCCGCAGCGGCAATCGCCAGCGAGCTCGGCATGGACTATCGCGCCTCTCTGCTGCCGGCGGATAAAGTACGCGAAGTGGATACCCTCAACGCCCGGGCGCCGCTGGCAATGGTCGGAGACGGTATTAACGATGCGCCGGCAATGAAAGCGGCCACCATCGGTATCGCCATGGGCAGCGGCACCGATGTGGCGCTGGAGACCGCCGACGCCGCCCTCACCCATAACCGGCTCACCGGGCTGGCGGAGATTATCCTGCTGGCGCGCGCCACCCATAGCAATATTCGTCAGAATATTGCCGTGGCGCTGGGGCTGAAAGGGATATTCCTGGTGACCACATTGCTGGGGATGACCGGGCTGTGGATGGCGGTACTGGCGGACTCCGGCGCCACCGCGCTGGTGACCGCCAACGCGCTGCGCCTGCTGCGGCGCAAATAAAGAGCCAGGCGGGAGTTCAGGGCTCCCGCCTGCACGACATCAATGGCTTTTGCGCACCAGATAGTGATACGGCAGGGAGTCGGTCTGCGCGGCCACCAGTTCATGTTCCATAAAGCGGCAGAAGCCGGGGATATCGCGGGTGGTGGCCGGATCATCGGCAATGATCAGTAATGTCTCCCCTACCGGCATAGTGCGTACGGTTTTGCGCACCATCATAACCGGCTCCGGGCAGCGTAGCCCCTGGGCGTCCAGCGTATGATCGGGATTGGTAAACAGGTCGGTCATAATCATCTCAGGTATTCAGAAACCGCCATAGTTTACCCCCGGTAATTTACGGCGCAAGGGACGTTAACGATTGCGTTAAAATTAACCGTTGCATCCGCGCGCTGGCGCAGTATCATGCGGCGGTTTCACCAAACAGGTCAGCGAGGCGGGTATTCGCTGGCGACGGATTGACTGGGTTCCCTCACCCCATCGAAAAAAAGGTCACAATATGACACCCTTTTCCTCCTGTCAGCGCCGTAAGGCGTTGTTCTGGCTATCACTGTTTCATCTGCTGGTGATCACCTCCAGCAACTATCTGGTGCAACTACCGATCACGATTTTCGGTTTCCACACCACCTGGGGCGCTTTCAGCTTCCCGTTTATCTTTCTGGCGACCGATTTAACTGTGCGCATTTTCGGCGCGCCGCTGGCGCGGCGGATTATTTTCGCCGTCATGGTCCCGGCGCTGCTGATCTCCTACGTGGTGTCGTCGTTGTTCTACATGGGCGCATGGCAGGGCGCAGCCGCTCTGGCAAGCTTTAACCTGTTTGTCGCCCGCATCGCCGTCGCCAGTTTTATGGCCTATGCGCTCGGGCAGATCCTCGACGTTCACGTGTTCAACCGCCTGCGTCAGCACCGCCTGTGGTGGCTGGCTCCCACCGCATCGACGATCTTCGGCAATATCAGCGATACGCTGGCGTTTTTCTTTATTGCTTTCTGGCGCAGCAGCGATCCGTTTATGGCCGCCCACTGGGTGGAAATCGCGCTGGTGGACTACGGCTTTAAGGTACTGATCAGTATTGTCTTCTTCCTGCCGGCATACGGCGTACTGCTGAATCTGCTGCTGCGGCGGCTGGCAGATAAGTCTGAAATGGCGGTACCGCAACCGGGTTAAGAGCCAACGCCGCTGGTTGTGATAAAATGGCGCCACGGGCCGTACGGCCACTATCTGAGGAAACCGTGATGTACAAACTGGTAAAATATGTTGGTATGGGCCTGCTGGTATTCGGCCTGGCCGCTTGCGATAACAGCGACAGCACCGCAGCCGGCGACGCGGCGCAGAGTAGCGCGGCATCCGGCCAGCCCATCTCGCTGCTGGACGGTAAACTGAGCTTCTCACTGCCTGCCGGTATGAGCGACATGAGCGATAAACTTACCAACCCGTCCAGTAATGTACGCGCCTACGCCGACAACGTGAAACAGAAGGCGGTGATCGTGATTATCAATGACGATGACGCCCTGGCGCTGGATAAACTGGCGGCGGATGTTGAACAGAAACAGCGCGCCCGCGATCCGCAGCTTCAGGTGATCGCCAGCAAAGATATTGAGATAAAAGGCCACACCCTGCGCCAGTTCGACAGCGTGATTTCCGAAAACGGCAAAACAACCTGGTCATCAATCCTGTTCACCAGGATAGGCGACAAGCAGGCGACGCTGCAAATCAGCCTGCCGGCCGACAATCAGCAGCAGGCGCAAACCGAAGCGCAAAACATCATCAACACCATCGTCATCCAGTAACTCAGGGTAGCGAAACGGTCTCCGGCTGCTGAGGCGGAGGCCGTCTCTTCAGGCGCCAGCAAAGCGCCAGCGCCACGCCCACCAGCCCGGCGGCCGCCAGATAAATCATTGATACTCCGGCCCTGGTCATCAAGATCCCCGCCAGAGGCCCGGTGACTCCCAGCGACAAATCCATAAACACCGTGTAAGTGGCCAGCGCGCTGCCCTGATTGTGGGCCGGCACCGCCTTCACGGCGACCACGCCCAGCGCCGGGAATACCAGCGAAAATCCGGCGCCGGCCAGAAACGTCCCCAGTTGCGCGACCCAGGCCAGCGCGGCGCAGCCCACCAGCAGCAGTCCCGCCAGCTCCAGCGTGCAGCAGATCATCGCGACGTTCAGACCTCCCAGACGATTAATGCCATTGGGAAACAGCAGACGCGTCCCGACAAAGGCGACGCTGAATAACGTTAGCGTGAAGGCCGCGCCGTCCCAGCCGCGGTTGTCATAGAGTAAGGTGATAAAGGTGGCAATGACGCCAAATCCGCTGGTGGCCAGCGCCAGCGCCATACCAAACGGCCAGACCCGCCCCAGTACCGCCCGGAATGGCAGCGGTTTGCCTTTGCTGGCTTTCACCGCCGGGCGCGGCAGGGCAAATAAAATCGCCGCCAGCGCCACGACAATAATGATACCCGACAGCAGCAGCAGCCCGCCGGCGCGGTAAAACAGCACACCCAGCGGCGCGCCAATCGCCATCGCGCCATAGGTGACAATGCCGTTCCACGAGATAACCCGCCCGATATGGTGCGCCCCCACAACGCCAACGCCCCACAGCGAAGACCCCGTACCGGCGAAACTCTGACCAATCCCCAGAATCACCCGCCCGACGCACAGCAACCCGAGCGCCAGCAGCGGCCAGTGGCTGCTCAGGGCCGCCAGCAGATAGCCCACGCCGCTGAGGAAACAGCCGCACAGCCCAAAGATCACCACTTTCTTCGGCCCCAGCAAGTCAGCATAGCGCCCGGCATGGGGGCGACTGAGTAACGTGGCGAAATACTGTAGGATAATCACCAGCCCGGCCCAGAAGGCGCTGTAACCCATCACATCGTGGACATACCCCGGCAGTACCGCCAGCGGCAGGCCGATTGTCAGATAGCTGGCAAAGTTGAAGGCAACAACCGAAACGATGCGCAGATTGAGGCGCAGTCCGGTTAGCTCGGGTTCAGGGGTGGGGCTCGACATCAGGTTGACCAGCGATAAAACAACAATAGTGGGCAGTATAAACCGTTTTCCGCCGCAAAATCAGCCGCCGCCGGCGCCACTTTCAGAGTCCATGAGACAACGCAGCGGCAAACGGGCAACTACACTTGATGCACTGCGTCCTGAAACGAGACCCTCTGATGCCCTCATCCGCGCCGGAAAAACCCGGACTTCATATGCTGCTGAAACTGGCGGCGCTGGTCATAATTCTGGCCGGCATTCACGCCGCCGCCGATATTCTGGTCCCGCTGTTGCTGGCGGTTTTCTTCGCCATCGTCCTCAATCCGCTGGTGTCGTGGTTTATGCGCCGCGGCATGGCGCGCGGGCTGGCGATTTCCATCGTCATGGTGGCGGTGCTGGTAGCCCTGACGCTGTTGCTCGGGGTGCTGGCCGCCTCGCTGAACGAATTTTCGGCCCTGCTGCCGGACTACAACCGCATGTTGACGCAGAAAGTGCTGGCGCTGGAAAAAATGGTGCCGTTTCTACACCTGCGCCTGTCGCCGGAACGCATGTTACAGCGCATCGATTCCGACAGTCTGGTCGCCTTCGCCACTACCCTGATGACCCAGTTGTCCGGGGCAATGGCCAGCATTGTGCTGCTGATCATGACCGTGGTTTTTATGCTGTTCGAGGTGCGACACCTGCCCTACAAGTTGCGCTTTGCCCTCGCCCAGCCGCAGATCCATATCGCCGGGCTGCACCGGGCCCTGAAAGGGGTCAGCCATTATCTGGCGCTGAAGACCTTTATCAGCCTGCTTACCGGGATATTTACCGGCGCCGGGCTGGCCCTGATCGGCATCCAGTTCGCGCTAATGTGGGGCGTGCTGGCGTTTCTGCTCAACTATATTCCCAATATCGGTTCGGTGATTTCCGCTATCCCGCCCGCCCTGCAGGCGCTGCTGTTTAACGGGACTTACGAAGCGCTGATGGTGGTCGGGCTGTGTCTGACTATCCATATGATCCTGGGCAACATGGTGGAGCCGCGCCTGATGGGCCGCCGGCTGGGTATGTCCACGCTGGTGGTCTTTCTGTCATTACTGGTCTGGGGATGGCTGCTGGGGCCGGTAGGGATGCTGCTTTCGGTACCGCTCACCAGCGTGTGTAAGATCTGGATGGAAACCACGCCCGGCGGCAGCAAGCTGGCGATCCTGCTCGGTCCGGGGCGCCCGCGCCCCCGAACAGCCGGTAAATCAACGACGTCGGGAAGGTAGCCAAATGAGCAATACGCCGGCGATAATCGCCGCTATACCGGCCAGAGACCGCCAGGAAAAGGGTTCATGCCAGCCGGGAAGCCATATCGCCGCCGCCCAGACCAGAATGTAGCTCAGGCTCAGTAACGCATAGACTTTACTGAGCCGGATCTGATGCAGCGCCATAAACCAGCAACCCATCGACAGCATATAGCCCGCCAGCCCCGCCAGCAGCAACAGCGTGCCCGGCGCAAACGTCAGCAGACTGTGGAATAGCGCCCGCCACTCCGCCGCCGCCGGCAGCGTCGCCATAGCCGCTTTCATCGCCAGCTGTGCGCCGCTGACCAGCAACACACTCGCCAGAGCCCAGAAATACCCCATTATGCGGCACCTCCCAGTAGCGCAATCCCGACCACAATTAGCGCCACACCGCACCAGTGGCGCAGCGTCACCGGCTCATGCCAGATCCAGCGCGCCGCAAGCGTAATCCAGACAAAGTTCAGACTCAGCATCGGGTAGGCCACGCCGATCGGGACTGACTGTAGTACCAGCAGCCACAGCAGCAGCGCCAGCACCATCAACAGTACCGCCAGACCCAGCCACAGGGAGATATGCCGACGGCGACTGCGTCGCCCCGGCGGCCGGGTCGCCTGTTTCTGGCACAGTTGCCCCAGGCAAGTGAGCACGCTCGCCAGCATGATCCCCGCTATCGCCATCATTGCGGCAGATACTGAATAAACACAAACCGCCCCTGACGATAGACCCGATCCGGCGTCGGCAAGGATTGTTGCGCCAGATCTTCAGTGCGGGGTAAAAGTAATATCATCGACACCGCGCCCTCCTGGCGATGGGTATTAAGCCAGCCCGGAAAAGCTAAACTGTCGAGCATGCGCTCTTTCCCTTCAGGATAGTTCAGGCCATATTTCAGCTCGCCGCCGCGCTCATAAAGGTTAATATTCGGCCGCTGAAGCGCCCAGGCGATACCCGATGCTACGCCCACATTATTGGAAAAAATATAGCGGCTGTCGGTCAACTCACTGCGAACATCCTCAATAAATGCCTGCGGCTGTTTCGACGTCACCACGCTATTCGGTATCGCCGCGCCAATCAGCAACGCGACGCCCAGCGGACACAGCGCCGCCAGCGGCCAGCGCTGTTCGCTGCGAACCCGGCTGATGGCGCCGACAACGGCCCAGACCAGGAAAGCCAGCACGGCGCAGAACACTTTAAACAGTTCATGCGTGGCGTACAGAGGACGTCGCGCCAGTCCCCACGGGGATAACGCCGCCAGCACCACGACCACGCACAGCGCGCCGAACAACATATTGATGGTGCCATTTAGGCGCAGGGTGCGTGAATACTCGCTCGCCAGCGTTACGGCCTGGCGCGCCATCAGGATCGCCAGCGGCGCAAAACAGGGCAGGATATAGGTCGGCAGTTTCCCCTTCGCGATACTGAAAAACAGCAGCGGCATCACCACCCAGCCGAGCAGCCAGAACGTCCCGGGATTCACCTGACGATCGCGCCAGCCCCGCCACAGCGCGCCGGGCAGCAGCGCCAGCCACGGCAGCGCGCCAGCGATCAACACGGGCAGGTAAAACCAGAATGGCGCCTTATGCTGGGCGTCCTGCTCGGCAAAGCGCTGAATATGCTCCACCCAGAAAAAGTAATTCCAGAAATCCGGCTCCCGGCGGGCGATGGCCAGCGCCCAGGGCAGGGTTATCGCCACCGCCCCCAGTATCGCCAGCGGGCCGAACAGGAAAATCTCTTTCCAGCGCCGCTGTTGAATGACCCATGGCAGCACGCTCACCACCGGCACCGCCAGCGCCAGAAATCCCTTAGTCATGACCCCCATCCCGCAGGCAAACCCCAGCAGCAGATATCCCCCCGCTTTGCCGGCCGCCCCGGTAGCCTGGCTGGCAATCCAGAAACAGCACATCGCCGCCGTTAGCCACAGCGTAATCATCGGATCCAGTACAGCGTAGGTCCCAATGCCGTACACCAGCAGCGATGTCAGAAAAATAACGGCGGCCATCACGGCGGTGCGTTTGTCGCGCCATATTTGATACGCCAGCCAGGCGACCAGCAATGCGCTCAGGGAAACCGAGAATACCGAGCCGAAGCGCACCGCAAAGTTACTGTGGCCGAACAGCCACTGGCTGAGATTATTGATCCAGTACCCGGCGACCGGTTTTTCAAAATAGCGCAGCCCGAGGAAGTGCGGCACCACCCAGTCGCCGGACGCCAGCATCTCGCGGCTAATCTCCGCATAGCGGGTTTCATCCGGTTGCCACAGGGCGCGCCAGTTCAGGGGAACCAGATACAACAAGGTAAAAAACAGCAAAAGACCGAGGGTATATTTAGCTGACTTCATAGGTTGCAGGCTCAATGAGTTTCTGGCAGCCAAGCCAGCCTTCCCGGCCGGCCACTTCTCCGCGTACCACTTTTCCGGCAGGGAGGCTCGCGATATCCGCCGGCAGCAACTCGCCAAGCGGACAGAACTGAATCCCCTCTTCGGCAGCCATGGCCAGCAGGCCGTCAAAGGTCTCGCTGAAGGCGATCCCTTCCACCTCAGCATGAATGGTGTATACCGGCGTTCCCCGCTGCTGGTGGATTAAATCCAGTAAATAACGATTGAACGTATCCGCGGTCACCGAACTGCCGACCACTTCATCCCAGGTCGGCAACGAGACCGGAATCTGAACCGCGCCAAAGGCGCCATCCTCGAGCTGTGGCCGAAACGCGCCGCTACCCCGGCAATCGCTGTTATAGCGAAAATGGAAAGACTCTTTGGCCTGTATGACCCGCTGATCCGCCCGCCAGCCAGCGACCGCGGAACAGGTCACCGGCTCACCAGTAATCGCCTCCAGCGCCTGTCTGCCGCGGGCAATCTGATTGGTCAAATGCTGGCGATCCCAGACCCCGGCCCAGGTTTGCCAGGCAAAGTGATCCCAGGCGTGAAGCCCGACTTCGTGATGATCGGCGGCGGCGCGAATAATGTCCGCGTTACCTTCGCCAATCAGCCGGCCTGGCCAGGCGGTACCGGCTAACAGAATATCCCATCCGTACAGAGAAACCGCCTTCGAACGCAGCATTTTCCACAGAAAGGCAGGCTTCACCAGGCGCCACAAATGACGCCCCATATTGTCCGGCCCGACGCTGAAGAAAAAGCTCGCCTGAATAGCGTGCAAACTCAGGATTTCCAGCAGCCGCGGCACCCCCTGACGCGTCCCGCGCCAGGTATCGACATCGATGCGCAGGCCAACCCGCTTCATTCTGGCATTTCCGGCAGGTCGATGGTGCGCAGGAAGAAGTCCAGCGTCTCTTCAACGGTCTGCGCCATCGCCACCGTTGGCGTCCAGTCCAGCAGACGCCGGGCATTGCGAATCGCCGGTTTGCGATGCTCCACATCCTGGTAGCCTTTCCCGTAATAGCTGCCGCTCTCCACTTCACGGAATCCGGCAAACGGCGGGAAATGATGGCGCAGCGGATGGTTTTCGAAGCTGTCCAGCAGCATTTGCGCCAGTTCTTTAATACTGGCTTCGTTATCCGGGTTGCCGATGTTAATGATCTGCCCGTCGCACTGGCCGTTTTTATTCTCAATAATCCGGAACAGCGCCTCAATACCGTCGCTGATATCGGTAAAGCAACGCTTCTGGCTGCCGCCGTCAATCAGCTTAATCGGCGAACCTTCCACCAGGTTGAGGATCAGTTGGGTGATAGCCCGGGAACTGCCGATACGCGCGGCGTTGAGGTTATCGAGACGCGGCCCCATCCAGTTGAAAGGACGGAACAGGGTAAAGCGCAGCCCCTCCTTTTCGCCGTAGGCCCAGAGCACCCGGTCGAGCAGTTGTTTAGAAACCGAATAGATCCAGCGCTGCTTGTTGATGGGCCCGACGATCAGGTTTGAGCGATCTTCATCGAACTCACTGTCGGTACACATCCCATACACCTCAGAAGTGGACGGGAAAATAATGCGTTTTTTGTACTTCACGCAGTCGCGGATGATTTTCAGGTTTTCTTCGAAATCCAGCTCGAAAACGCGCAGCGGATTACGGGTATATTCAATCGGCGTGGCGATCGCCACCAGCGGCAGCACCACATCACACTTCTTAATGTGATATTCAATCCATTCAGAGTGGATGCTGATATCCCCTTCCACAAAGTGGAAACGCGGGCAGTCCAGAAAACGGCTGATGGCATCGGACCCGATATCCAGACCATAGATCTCAAAATTTTCGTCACGCAGCAGGCGTTCTGTCAGATGGTTACCGATAAAACCATTCACGCCAAGGATCAGCACCCGGGTACGGCGCTGCTGATTAAGGCCGGGCCTGGTGCAGAGAATCGCCCCATTCACCAGGCCGAGAGATTGCGCCAACTGTGTCCCTTGCATATAGACGCTATTGTCGCTTTGCCCGGCCACGATCTCCAGCGCGTCCTGAGCGCAGGCCACCACCAGCGGCGCAACCGACAATATGGTCCCCGGTTTCGCTGGTGGAAAATCATTACGCACCCGGGATTTCCAGACGGTGAACTTCGCCGCGCCGGCATAACCAAATGCCCCGGGCCAGGGTTCAGTCACCGCTCGCACCAGGTTGTGCAGCGCGGCGGCAGGTTTGCTCCAGTCCAGACAGCCATCCTCCGGGGTCCGACGCCCATAGTAGCTGGCCAGAGCATCATCCTGGGCGGTGCGCGGATAGTGGCCGGTTTTAATCACCGGCAGAATGTCATGCAGCAGTTGCCCCGCCGTCTCACACAACTTGCGATGCAGCGTCAGGGCGGTGTCATCGCCGGCAATAGCCACCCGGTGTTGAGCCACAATGTCGCCGGCATCCGCTTTGTCCGTCATGGTATGCAGCGTCACGCCGGTTTCCTGCTCGCCATTGACCAGTACCCAGTTCAGCGGCGCCCGTCCACGATAGGCCGGCAGCAGCGAGCCGTGCAGATTAAATGCGCCCATTCGGGCACTGTCGAGGAGCGCTTCGCACAGCAGATTGCGATAGTAAAAAGAGAAAATGACATCCGGCGCGCTGCGCACAATACGGTCCACCCACAGGGGGTGATTGACATCGTCCGGGGCATACACCGGGATACCGTTCTCTGCGGCCAGACGCGCGACGGAGCCGAAAAAATGGTTCTCATTGGCCGTATGCGGATGGGTATAAATAGCCTCAATGTCATAGCCTGCATCCAGCAGCGCACGAACTCCCACACATCCCATATCGTGATAAGCGAATACAACGGCCTTCATGGTTTAGTTTCCTCTTGCGATAACGCGTTTTCCTGACGAACAATCTGCTGGATGAAATAGCGGGGACGGGCGCGGACATCGTTATAAATGCGCCCGATATACTCCCCGAGCAGCCCCATGGCGACAAACTGGGCGCCAATGAACATAAACAACACGGCAAACAGCATGAATACCCCTTCCGCCGCCCACTGAGGACCGAAGGCCAGGCGCAGGACGACCAGCACTACAGAGAGCATGAAGCCCATTAGCGCAATCACGCTACCCACCACGCTGAGCATACGCAGCGGCGTGGTGGTCAGGCAGGTCACCAGGTCATACATCAGGTTAATCAGCCGCATAAAGCTGTACTTCGAATCGCCATACTCACGCTCGGCGTGATGTACCGGGATCTCGACGGCTTTGCGGGCAAAGGTATTCGCCAGGATAGGAATAAAGGTACTGCGCTCGTGGCAGTGCAGCATGGCATCGACAATGTGCCGCCGGTAAGCGCGCAACATACAACCATAATCGCCCATCTCCTTGCCGGTGGTGCGCTGGATCAGGCGGTTAATCATCCGCGACGCCAGTTTGCGAAAGCCGCTATCCTGACGGTTCTGACGCACAGTGCCGACAACGTCATACCCTTCATCGGCCTTCTCCACCAGGCGCGGAATCTCTTCCGGCGGATTCTGCAGATCGGCGTCCAGGGTGACAATCAAATCGCCGCTGACATGGCTGAACCCGGCCATGATCGCCGAATGCTGTCCGTAGTTGCGGTTAAGCATCACTGCCACCACATGGCTGCCTGGCGCCATTGCCGCCTCGCTCATCAGGCGCGCAGAGTCGTCGCTGCTGCCATCGTCGACCAGCAGAATTTCATAATCCCTGTTCAACAATTCACAAGCCGCCGTGGTACGGCGGACCAGTTCCGGCAGGCTCTCCTGCTCATTAAATACCGGAATAACAACGGAGATTTTTTTAATCGGGGGCATACTGAACATGTCACTTTCCTGCAATGTCACGCAGTGCGGTAATGACGCGGGTCGTGTCGTCATGGGTCATATCCGGAAATAGCGGGATGGAACAAATACGCGCGCTGTTCCATTCCGTATTCGGCAGGGAGAGTTGCGGCCAGCGCTCGCGGTAATATTTTTGGGTGTGGGCAGCGCGGAAATGCAGGCCAGTGCCAATACCGCGCGCTTTCAGGGTTTCCATTAGCGCGTCCCGGCTGATGCCGCAGCGAGCTTCGTCGACACGGATAATAAACAGATGCCAGGCGTGGCGGTGCGGCCATGCCGGTCGCGCCAGCGGCTGAAACGGCGTATCCGCCAGTTCATGAAGATAGCGCAGGGCGATTTCATGGCGCCGGGCGTTGAGCTGGCTGAGCTTCTCCAGTTGTACCAGCGCGATAGCGGCATTAATATCCGCCAGATTGTATTTATACCCCGGCGAAATTACCTCGGCCTGCGGCGCCCGGCCATGGGTCTGCCGGTCATAGGCATCGACCCCCAGACCGTGAAATTTCAGGCTGCGGATCCGCGCCGCCAGTTGTTCATCATCGGTCACGATCAGACCGCCTTCGGCGCAGGTCATGTTTTTAATGGCGTGAAATGAAAAAATAGCGGTTCCGCGCTGACCTACATGCCGACCGTTATAATGCGTACCGGCGGCATGGGCGGCATCTTCAATCACCGGGATATTGTGGCGCTCGCCAATAGCGCGAATCGCGTCGATGTCGCAGGGCGCCCCGGCGTAGTGGACCGGAATGATAGCCCTGGTACGCGGCGTAATCGCCGCCTCGATAGCCTGCGGAGTAACCATCAGCGTATCGCGGTCGACGTCAATCATCACCGGTTCCGCCCCCAGCAACACAATCATATTCAGCGTGGAGACCCAGGTTAAGGAAGGCGTAATTACCTCATCCCCCGGCCCGATGCCCAGCGCCATCAGGGTTACGTGCATCCCTCCGGTGGCCGAGCTGACGGCAATCGCCTGCTGATTACCGGTCAACTGACAGAATGCCTCTTCAAGCGCCTGGTTTTTTGGTCCTGTGGTTATCCATCCCGACTGTAACACATCGCTCACCGCTACCCGTTCAGCCTCACCCAGCGCCGGGCGAGAGAAAGGCAGAAATTCACTCATATTGATTATCCTTAGAGATGTATTTCATTTAATGAGTAACAAGGCCCGCAGGCCAAAAACGTATCCGCTCTTCGGGTTTACTGCTACAGCATGCGCCACTATTTTTAAATAAAGATACAATGTATCAATAACGCCATCGATGTTTCCCCGGACAAGCGCCTGGTGATGTTGAACGTAACAATCAAACCTTAGTGTAAAATTAAGATTCGGTAGTCCAGTTAAGAAAAAATAGCGAGCGTCTTTCTGAGTTCAAAAACAACTGTTTGATATGTAACAAAACATAATCAACAAGCAATTAATTTATAAATGTGTGATCGTTTATTTTTCGTTTAACAATCCATGTTCAACGGCGCACTGCATTATCCTGCCATGATAAACCGAAGGGATAATCCAGGCTTCAGCGCGTTCCTCAATAAAACTATTTCGTCAATCAGAAATAATCGTCAATTTATTAATATACGCTATATGTTATTAAATTCTCCCGAATCCGGATGGTTATTCTTTCGAACGAAACACCGCGGCGTTTTATTGTCCTGACTATAGTTATTCAGGATTGCCGGTATACAACGGCATAACACCTGACCACGAGGAGCAACGGATGAAGATCGATTTAAGCGCCAAAACGGCGCTGGTAACCGCCTCCACCGCGGGTATCGGGCTGGCCATCGCCCGCGGGCTGGCGGAATGCGGCGCAGAGGTGATCATCAACGGCCGCTCGCAGGCGTCGGTAAACCGCGCCATACAACAGCTACAGCAATCGCTGCCCGGCGTTACGCTACGCGCCGCCATCGCCGACCTGAGCAGCCCCGACGGCGTCGAAACCTTGCTCAACAGCGCGCCGCAGGTGGATATACTGGTCAATAACGCCGGGATCTACGGCCCGCGGGGCTTCTATGATACCGATGACGCAACCTGGGACCATTACTGGCAAACCAATGTCATGTCCGGCGTGCGTCTGTCCCGGGCGCTGCTGCCCACGATGGTTCAGAACGGCTGGGGGCGAGTGGTGTTTATCTCTTCCGAGTCCGCCTGCAATATCCCGGCCGATATGATTCACTATGGCGTCACCAAGACCGCTCAGCTCTCGCTGGCGCGTGGTCTGGCGAAATTTGTCGCCGGGTCCGGGGTGACCGTCAACAGCGTACTGCCGGGTCCGACCCTGTCGGCCGGTTTTACCGCCATGCTGGAAGAAGAAGTGGCGCACAGGGGTAAGTCACTGGAAGAGGCGGCCAGGGATTTTGTCATGACCCACCGTCCTTCTTCAGTGATTCAACGCCCTGCCACGGTAGAAGAAGTGGCGAATATGGTGGTGTATGTCTGTTCAACCCAGGCCTCGGCGACCTCCGGCGCGGCGCTGCGCGTCGACGGCGGGGTGGTGGACGACATTATCTGACGATGGCGGCCCGCGCAGTCTCCTGCCGGGCGCCGCCAGATTACTCCGCGGCCAGCGCCTGAGCGCAGGCCCACGCGGAACTCCACGCCCACTGAAAGTTATACCCTCCCAGCCAGCCGGTAACATCGACAACCTCGCCGATAAAGTACAGACCCGATACCGCCTGCGCCTCCATGGTGCGCGAGGAAAGGCCGTGGGTATCCACGCCCCCCAGTGTCACCTCCGCGGTGCGATAGCCCTCGGTACCGTTTGGCTGCACCTGCCAGCGCTGCAGACTGTCCGCCAGTTGCGCCTGCTGGCGAGGATTAAGCTGCTTGAGGGTCAGATCCGGGATCTGCTCAAGAGCCTGTAGCACCTCGACCAGCCGCTTCGGCAATAGTGTCGCCAGTGCGTTTTTCAGGCTCTGATCCGGACGCTGCGCACGCTGGGCATCAAGAAATGTGTTGATATCGCTGTCCGGCAGCAGATTGACCGTGACCCATTCGCCGGGTTTCCAGTAGCTGGAAATCTGCAGCACTGCCGGACCAGACAGCCCACGGTGGGTAAACAGCAGGTTTTCCCGAAATGTGGTGCCATCCTGCGCCGCGATCAGCGCCGGAACCGAAACCCCGGACAGGGTTTGCAATGCTTCCAGTTGGGGCTTGTGCAGGGTAAACGGCACCAGTCCGGCGCGGGTCGGCAGGACATTAAGGCCAAACTGTTCGGCAACTTTATAGCCAAACGGCGTCGCCCCCAGTCCGGGCATCGACAATCCGCCGCTGGCGATCACCAGTCGTTCGGCGCCAACCGTGACGCCATTCAGTTGCAGCGTAAACCCGTCTTCATCCCGGCTGACCTCAAGGATTTCGCTGCGCAGGCGCAGCGCCACCTGTCCCTTGCGGCACTCGTCGAGCAGCATATCAATGATCTGCTGCGCGGAGTCGTCACAGAATAGCTGGCCGAGGGTCTTCTCATGCCAGGCAATACCGTGCTGGTTAACCAGATCGATAAAGTCCCACTGCGTATAACGCGCCAGCGCGGATTTACAGAAGTGCGGATTCGCGCTGAGGTAAGCCGCCGGCTCCACATACAGGTTGGTAAAATTACAGCGCCCGCCGCCGGACATCAGGATCTTACGTCCCGGCTTCTTACCGTTATCCACCACCAGTATTCGGCGCCCCATCTGGCCCGCCTGAGCGGCGCAAAATAACCCTGCGGCGCCTGCGCCGACCACAATGGCATCATACTTTTCCACACTGCGTCCTCTCAAAATCTCAGCGGCGGATTGTAAAGTTTTTTAGGTATACACACCATCACTGAGAAATAATCACCCATTCAACAGACTGAAAATTAAGAGATAATTCTTTGCATTAATTGACGTTAAAATAACTAACATCAAAAAAAGTCTATATTTCACTTTGCCCATGCTGCCATTGTCCTGGATAATGCGCCGCGTTCATGTCCTCAAAATGGCGTAACGTCTATGCTACATCTGTTTGCTGGCCTGGATTTTCACACCGGGCTTTTATTATTGCTTGCTCTGGGATTTGTGTTGTTTTACGAAGCCATTAATGGCTTTCACGATACCGCAAACGCCGTTGCAACAGTGATTTACACGCGCGCTATGCGATCGCAACTGGCGGTGGCGATGGCCGCGCTGTTTAACTTCCTCGGGGTCCTTCTTGGCGGGTTGAGCGTGGCATATGCCATCGTGCACATGTTGCCCACCGATCTGCTTCTCAATGTCGGGTCTACTCACGGTCTGGCGATGGTATTTTCCATGCTGCTGGCCGCCATCATCTGGAACCTCGGCACCTGGTATCTGGGTCTGCCGGCCTCCAGTTCCCACACGTTGATCGGCGCGATTATTGGTATCGGTCTGACTAACGCGCTGCTGACCGGCACCTCGGTGGTTGATGCGCTCAACCTGCCGAAAGTGGCGGGTATTTTCGGCTCGCTGATCCTCTCCCCCATCGTGGGTCTGGTTATCGCCGGCGGCCTGATTTATCTGCTGCGTCGCTACTGGAGCGGTACTAAAAAGCGCGCCCGCATCCACCTGACTCCCGCGGAGCGCGAGAAGAAAGACGGCAAGAAAAAGCCGCCGTTCTGGACCCGTATCGCGCTGATTCTGTCGGCGATTGGCGTGAGTTTTTCCCACGGCGCCAACGATGGCCAGAAGGGCATCGGTCTGATTATGCTGGTACTGATAGGTGTCGCGCCGGCGGGCTTCGTGGTCAACATGAATGCCTCCAGCTATGACATTACCCGTACCCGGGACGCTATCGGCCACGTGGAGCAGTATTTCCAGCAGCACGGCGATACCCTGAAACACGTTATGGACATCACCCCGGCTATCCCGTCGCCGGATGAGTCCGCCAGCGGCCCCAAAGAGTTCCATTGCGACGCCTCCCGCGCGGTGCTGGCGCTGGACCGGGCGAAAACGATGCTCACCGGCCTGGAGAGCTACGACAAGCTCTCTGTTGAAGAGCGCAGCCACCTGCGCCGCCTGTTACTGTGCGTTTCCGATACCGCCGATAAAGCGGCGAAACTGCCGGAAACCAGCTCTGGCGACAAGCGTTACCTGAAAGAGCTGAAGGCCGACCTGCTGTACACCATTGAGTACGCGCCGGTCTGGATCATTATGGCCGTGGCGCTGGCGCTGGGTATCGGGACAATGATCGGCTGGCGGCGCGTCGCCACCACGATCGGCGAGAAAATCGGTAAGAAAGGCATGACCTATGCTCAGGGGATGTCGGCGCAGATGACGGCGGCAGTATCCATCGGTATCGCCAGCTACACCGGGATGCCGGTCTCCACCACCCACGTGCTTTCGTCTTCCGTGGCGGGCACAATGCTGGTGGACGGCGGCGGGTTGCAGAGCAAAACGGTAAAAAGCATCGCCATGGCCTGGGTGTTCACCCTACCGGCCTCGATTCTGCTTTCCGGGGTGCTGTACTGGATTTCGCTGCAACTGATTTAACGCGGCACGACGCAAACCAGGCGGGTCAGTTTTACTGGCCCGCTTTTTTATGCCCGCAGGTTCAGTGCCAGATAATCAGCGCAATCAGGCTAACCACCACCAGGCCGCACAGCGCGCTGGTGAGAATAAACTGGCGCCGCACCCGTTCACAGCGGCGGATAAACTCTTCATCGTGATGATCCAGGTAACGCTGGGCGTAGATATAGCGCACCAGACGCACCTGTTTGCCAGGTTGGCCGTGGGAAGTAAAAAACCCCTCGCCATCGACATATTGATAAAGCAGGGGATCACACCCACGGAGTACCACTAATAGCGCGCGCAACGATGAGAAGTAGCGCGCCATGTTAACCACACACACCACACATAAGGCCCAAAACAGCGCAACGGTACTGATCATAGCCTCCTCCCCGGCGTCTGATTCCGGCAACCGGCCCGAAACCACCGCTCTCCCGTACCTGACAGACAGTTCAGTAAAAGCGTGCTACCAAAAGTTGACAGGCTTCACATTCCTTTCGCCAGCCGACTCATTAAATAGTGTAGGAGATCAGTTAATTTTTTTACCACATCGTTAATCAGTATCAAGGCCTAATAAACTATTTTTCGCTCTAATAATTGGCAACAGCCGCAGAGACGCTTTAAGTCGCCGGCCATATAAGGTAAAAATAGTGTCTGAAATTGAAGTCTTTACGCTGGAACTGCCACCCGCGGTCACCACATTAAGCGGGGAAAGGGGATAGCCAACGGCTATCTGGTCCATCTGGTCATCGACGTCTTATGGAAGGAGTAACACTATGGCTTACAAACATATTCTCATCGCGGTAGATCTCTCTCCCGAAAGCAAAGTGTTGGTAGATAAAGCAGTATCCATGGCGCGTCCGTATAACGCTAAAGTTTCCCTGATTCACGTCGATGTGAATTATTCCGATCTGTATACCGGCCTGATTGACGTCAATCTGGGGGATATGCAAAAACGCATTTCTGAAGAAACCCATCATGCTCTGACCGAGTTGTCCAGCGGCGCGGGTTATCCCATCACCGAAACCCTGAGCGGCAGCGGCGATCTGGGCCAGGTCCTGGTGGACGCCATCAAGAAATACGATATGGATCTGGTGGTTTGCGGTCACCATCAGGACTTCTGGAGCAAGCTGATGTCCTCCGCGCGCCAGTTGATCAATACCGTGCATGTCGACATGCTGATTGTGCCGCTGCGCGACGACGACGAGGATTAATTCCCCGTTCGCCTGGAATCGGCAGGCAAGACCAGAGAAAGGCATTTTTGGTCGTGTATGTGAAGAGATCGGTGCCCGCCTGTGCGGGCGCTTCTCTTTGTGGCGTCAGGGCCGCTGGCGCGGCGCGTAACTTGACGCGGATCGCATTTTTACCCCCTCCCCTACGGCGCTGGCGAAAAGTACCAGCAATCCCCTGAAAAGTCTCTTCCGCAAAGTGTGCTTCAACGCTTAAATCCATTAACACAAAACAAACATTAAATTAACAGTGGCAACACTGTTTTCCCTGAGCATTCGGATTACGTGAGGCAACCATGAAACCAGAAGCACACCGCGCCGCCGAGAACCGCCCTTTTACTGGCGCAGAGTACCTGAAGAGCCTGCAGGACAACCGTGAAATCTACATCTATGGCGAGCGGGTCAAAGATGTCACCACCCATCCGGCATTTCGCAATTCTGCGGCATCGGTCGCCCGGATGTACGACGCCCTGCACGCGCCGGAGAGCCACGACAGGCTGTGCTGGCAGACCGACACCGGCAACGGCGGCTATACCCACCGTACTTTCCGCTTCGCCCGCTCTGCCGATGAAATCCGCCTGCAGCGCGACGCCATCGCCGACTGGTCGCGCCTGAGCTACGGCTGGATGGGGCGCACTCCGGATTATAAAGCCGCCTTCGGCTGCTCGCTGGGCGCCAACCCGGAATATTACGGCGAGTTCGCCGATAATGCCCGCAATTGGTACAAGCGTATCCAGGAAGCCGGTCTGTACTTCAACCATGCGATCGTTAACCCGCCCATCGACCGCCATAAACCGACCGATGAAGTGAAAGATGTCTATGTTCAGGTGGTCAAAGAGACTGACGCCGGCATTATCGTTAGTGGCGCCAAAGTGGTCGCCACCAACTCGGCGCTGACACACTATAACTTCATCGGTTTCGGCTCTGCCCAGGTCATGGGTGACGATCCGAACTTCGCGCTGATGTTCGTGGCGCCGATGGATGCCGAAGGGGTCAAACTGATCTCCCGCGCCTCGTATGAGCTGGTCGCCGGCATGACCGGCTCACCGTTTGATTACCCGCTCTCCAGCCGCTTTGATGAAAACGACGCCATTCTGGTGATGGATAATGTTCTGATCCCGTGGGAAAACGTACTGATTTACCGCGACTTCGACCGCTGCCGCCGCTGGAGCGTGGAGGCCGGCTTCGCGCGACTCTACCCGATGCAGGCCTGTGTACGTCTGGCGGTCAAACTCGATTTCATCACCGCCCTGCTACAGAAAAGCCTCGAATGTACCGGGGTTGTGGAGTTCCGCGGCGTCCAGGCGGCATTAGGGGAAGTGGTGGCGTGGCGCAACCTGTTCTGGTCCCTGAGCGACGCCATGTGGGCCGAAGCCCACGCCTGGAAAAACGGCGCCTGGTTGCCGGATATGCAGGCGATGCAAACCTACCGCGTCATGGCGCCGATGGCCTACAGCAAAATCAAACATATTGTCGAGAGCAACGTCACCAGCGGCCTGATTTATCTGCCGTCCAGCGTGCGCGATCTCAACAACCCGGAGATTGACCGCTATCTGGCCCAATATGTGCGCGGCTCCAACGGCATGGATCACGAACAGCGTATCAAGATCCTCAAGCTGATGTGGGACGCCATGGGCAGCGAATTCGGCGGCCGCCACGAACTGTACGAAATCAACTATGCTGGCAGCCAGGACGAAATCCGTCTGCAGTGCCTGCGCCACGCCCAGAGCTCCGGCAATATGAAAGGCATGATGGAGATGGTGGACCGCTGCCTGGCCGATTACGATCGCCATGGCTGGACGGTGCCGCATCTGCGTAACAACAACGATATTGATCAACTGGATAGCGTACTGAAATAACCGGAGGTTCCTGTGTCCAGCGAAGAACAACAGCGTCTGCTTTTCCGCGACGCGATGGCGAGTCTGCCTGCCGCCGTCAACATTGTCACCACCCAGGGTAAAGCGGGTCGCTGTGGAATTACCGCCACGGCGGTGTGCTCCGTGACCGACACGCCCCCGACCCTGCTGGTGTGCGTCAACCGCAAGAGCGCCATGAACCCGGTGTTCGAGCAGAATGGCAAAATGTGCATTAACGTGCTTAGCCATGAACAGGAAGAGATGGCGCGCCACTTCGCTGGAATGACCGATCTGGCGATGGAGCAGCGTTTCATGCTCAACGGCTGGCGCGACGGCGTGCTGAAACAGCCGGTGCTGCAAAACGCGCTGGCCAGCCTGGAAGGGGAAATTCAACAAATCCAGAGTATTGGCACCCACCAGATGTACCTGCTGGAAATCAGGCACATCACCATAGCGCAAGAGGGCCACGGCTTGATCTATTTCCGCCGTAAGTTCCATGCCACCCCGCATCAGGAGCTAATAGCGTAACTCCAGGCACACATATCCGGGCGGTAACGCCCGGATTTTTCCTCTGTTGCCGGCAGAGCGACGCCAGAGCCCATATCCTGAACATTGAGAATGGTGGTTCTCAAAACCCCGCAGGAATGTATTAACCGCTCGCGACTGCCGGGAGATCACCGGGGTTCGCCATACAGGCCAATCAAACGCCGGGTAACGCCGTTGGTCCAGCCAAAACCGTCCTGCAATGGGTACTCCCCGCCGCCGCCGGGTTTCGGCACGGAGTGGGCGATATGGTATTTCTCAATAAGCTTATGGTGGCGCTGATAAAAAAGCGACACAGTATTCAACCAGTTACGGGCAATCTCGTCCGCCAGCGCATCGTGGCCGTAGTTCTTGAAACCCTGAATCGCCATCCACTGCAGCGGCGCCCAGCCGTTAGGTTTATCCCACTGCTCGCCGCTATCGGTTTCAGTCGCCAGAATACCGCCCGGCGTCAACAGCCGGGCACGCACATTTTCCGCCAGATGCTGCGCCTGCTCATGGGTCGCCATCAAGGTATACAGCGGTACCACGCAGGCCGCCGAAAAAGCAGCCAGCCGCTGGCGTCGCCAGTCATAATCGCGGAACAGCCCGTATTCGCCATCCCACAGATAGCGGTTGATGGCGTCGCGGCGATCGCTGGCCTTCTGGCGGAACAGCGTCTCAGTCTCTTTGTTCTGCTTGAGCCCGGAAATATTGGCGATCGTGGTTTCCAGTTTGTAGAGGAAGGCGTTCAGATCGATCGGGATAAACTGGGTGGTGCGAATACTGGCCAGCCGATCGGCGTCCCGTAGCCAGCGGGATGAGTAGTCCCAGCCGGACTCCGCCCCGGCGCGTAAATCCCGGTATACTTCACTGGCCGGCCTTCCGGAGCGCTTCGCGGTCTCAATATCTTCACGCCAGGACTCATCGCGCGGGGTATCGCGATCGTCCCAGTAGCGGTTAAGCAGCGCGCCGTCCGGCATCTTCACTACGCGGCGATAGGCCTGATTGAGGGACAGCGATTCCGCGCCATCCATCCAGAAGGCGTACTCCAGCAGCAAGTGATCGAGATAGCGACGGGCGCCGCGCACCCCGTCCTCTTCAAACAGTTCCACCATCAGGGCAAATACCGGCGGCTGGGAGCGGCTGAGATAGTAGGTACGGTTGCCGTTGGGAATGTGTCCGTAGGTTTCAATCAGCCAGGCAAAGTTATCCGCCATACTGCGCAGCAGATCGTTGCGGCCGCTCTCCGCCAGCCCGAGCATCGTGAAATAGGAATCCCAGTAATAGGTCTCACTGAACCGCCCGCCGGGCACGATATACGCCTGCGGCAAAGGCAGCAGCGAAGAGTTTTCGATATGGTCCTGCGGCTCGCGGGTCAAAACCGGCCAGAGACTCTCAATATGCGCCGTCAGCGAAGCGCCAGGATCGGAAACATAGGCGCTGTCATAGCTGTGCGGCAAGTAGAAGTGCGCTTCGACAAACTGCCGCAGGTCAAACCCCGGCAGACGTTTCGCGCGCCGATAGTTAAGCAAGATGGTCAGCGGCTCCATCTTCGGCGCGCAGTCCGGAAAGGTTTTACTGTCGGCAAACAGGTGGCTGTTCTGGACCTGCTCAAACAGCTCAAGGTAACGATCGGCCGGGGTCAGGGCGTCCGAGGCCGGCAGCCCTTCAATAACCTCCGGTAGCGGCTCGGCTCCGGTCATCTCATCCAGTTTAAGCTCACAGGGATCGACCTCATAGCGTACATCGATGTCGATCTCCATCTCATCGGATACGGCGATGCCTGGTTTCTGGTTGAACATGTCGTGCGGCCCTCCGGTTTCAGGTGATACAGAGTGGGAATGGGCGATCCCGTCATTCTCCCTCGCTCTATTAAGGGTAGACACTCCCGCTACGGGCTGGCTAAGACACCGCTACGGGCTGGCTAAGACACCGGCCCTGGCAGCAATACTCTGTCACCGGAAATGCGCAAAGATAGCGACATGATCACATCATTTTACTGACGTTGACCGCATTTTCATCGATTGCAAAGTAAATTAAAAAAAACCGATAAGTTTGCAACGATCTGTGAATCAGCGGGCGATAAACGCACCCTTTTCCCGCCGGGACTGGCAAACTTGCTCATCAATTGCGATATTTTGTCTGGCGGTCGCCGCGCTAATGTTAATCAATAAACCCCAATAAATCTGCAGATGGAAAATAACCCATGAAAAATAAAATCACGCTGATAACCGGCGGCGACCGCGGCATCGGACGCGCGACCGCGCTATGTCTGGCAGGCCAGGGACATAAGATTTGTATCGGCTACCACGCGCGCGCTGCATGCGCGCAAGAGGTCGTCGACAGTATTCGCCAAAGCGGCGGTGAAGCTATCGCCGTCCAGGCCGATATTTCCCGGGAAGAGCAGGTGGTTGAACTGTTTAAGCAAATCGACACACAGCTCGGGACCGTCACCGGACTGGTGAATAACGCCGGTATACTGATGCCTCAGGCCTCCATTGAACAGCTTAACGCCGCACGGCTGGCAACGCTGTTCGCCACCAACGTCGGCGGCAGCTTTATTTGCGCGCGCGAGGCGGTAAAACGTATGGCGTGGCGCCACGGCGGCCAGGGGGGCGCGATTGTCAACGTCTCTTCAGCGGCATCCCGGCTTGGCTCGCCCCATGAGTATGTGGATTATGCGGCTTCGAAGGGCGCTATCGATACATTAACTATCGGCTTATCGCTGGAAGTGGCGGCCCAGGGTATTCGCGTCAACGCGGTGCGTCCGGGCTTTATCTACACCGAAATGCATGCCGACGGCGGCGAAGCCGGACGGGTTGACCGGGTCAAAGAACAGCTACCGATGAAGCGCGGCGGCCAGCCAGAAGAGGTCGCTCAGGCGATCGCCTGGCTGCTATCCGATGCCGCATCATATGTGACGGGGAGTTTTATTGACCTGGCCGGAGGCAAGTAGCGCCGTCATTGCCCCAGCCGGTCACTGGCGTTGAGGGGGGATTGCCTACATAATCAGGTGAAGCGCAGGGCGCAGTCAGAAACAGAAAACTGGCCTTAACGCCAGTTTTCTAAAGGTTAAACGCTACAGAATATGCATTAGCGCATCGTGACAAACTCTTCCGCCGCCGTGGGATGAATAGCCACGGTATTGTCGAAATCGCGCTTAGTGGCGCCCATCTTCAGCGCCACCGCAAAGCCCTGCAGAATCTCATCCATACCGAAACCAATGCCGTGGATACCGACAATCTTCTCCTCCTCCCCAACGCACACCAGCTTCATTCGGCACGGCTGACGATGACGGGTCACCGCGCTGTACATGGCGGTAAACGAGGACGTGTAGACCTTCACCTGGTCATCGCCGTACTGCTCGCGGGCCTGCGGCTCGGTCAGCCCCACGGTGCCGATCGGCGGATGGCTGAAAACGACGGTGGGGATATTGCTGTAATCCAGGTGCTCGTCCGGCTTATTGTTAAACAGCCGCTCGGACAACCGACGCCCGGCCGCTACCGCCACCGGCGTCAGTTCCACGGCGCCGGTGTTATCGCCCACCGCATAAATTCCCGGTACGCTGGTGTTCTGGAATTTATCAACCACGATATAACCGCGATCGTCGGTCTTCACGCCAGTCGCCTGCAGGTTGAAATTATCGTTCGCCGGCTCGCGGCCAATCGCCCAAATCAGGCAGTCCACGGTCTGGCTGCGGCCATCCTCAAGCTCGAGGGTCAGGCTACCGTCGCCATTCTTCACCACCGCTTGCGGAATCGCCTGGGTGTGCAGGGTCGGGCCTTCCGCTGCCATCACTTCCACCAGGGTTTCGACAATCATCGGGTCGAAGCTACGCAGCGGCGCATGTTTACGCACGAACAGGTGAGTCTCTGCGCCAAGTCCGTTAACCACGCCGGCAATCTCTACCGCAATATAGCCCGCGCCAACTACGGCGATCCGCTTCGGCAATTCCGGCAGCGCAAAGAAACCATCAGAATCAATGCCATACTCAGCGCCCGGAATCTGCGGGTGGCTGGGACGCCCGCCGGTGGCGATCAAAATATGGTCGGCGGTGATGGTTTCACCATTCACCTCAACGCTGTGGGCATCGACAAAGCGCGCAAAGCCGTGGATAACCTCAACATTGTTCTTCGCAAAAACATTGCCGTAAGAAGTATGAATCCGGTCGATATACGCCGTGCGGCTGGCCACCAGTTTCTGCCAGTCAAACTTATTCACTGTGGCATCAAAACCGTAGTCCGGGCCGTAAAGGTGAATCGCCTCGGCGATCTGCGCCGCGTGCCACATTACTTTCTTCGGTACACAGCCCACATTCACACAGGTACCGCCAATCTCTTTCGCCTCAATCAGCGCGCACTTCTTGCCGTACATCGCCGCCCGATTGATGGAAGCAATACCGCCGCTGCCGCCGCCGATTGCAAGATAGTCATAATGTCTGGTCATGGCTGTTGTCACCTTGAGTCATTCATTCACAAAAAAGTTAAGCGCGATTGTAGCGCGCGGGAGATGCATCACATAAAGGTAGCGCCTGTTGCTGCAATCGGCGCGGACGCGGCGATTATTCCGGGACGATCCAGTTCAGCGCGGTATGCCCGGTACCCGCCGGCACCAGCGCGCTGTGCAACCACGGCAGCACCCCGGCCATCTGTTGTTCCAGTTTCCACGGTGGGTTAATCACTATCATCCCGGAGGCGGTCATACCGCGGCGATCGCTGTCCGGCAGCACAGCCAGTTCCATCTGCAAAATACGGCGGATACCGGTGGCCTCCAGGTCGTGGATCATACGTTTGATTTGCTGGCGCAGCACCACCGGATACCACAGGGCGTAAACCCCGGTGGCAAAGCGTTTATAGCCTTCGCTGATCCCTTCCACCACTGCCTGATAATCGGTTTTTATTTCATAGGGCGGATCGATCAGCGCCAGCCCGCGACGCGAAACCGGCGGTAATTTCGCCTTCAGTTGTCGATAACCGTCGGCGCGTTCGACTCGCGCCCGGGCGTCCTTCTGAAACTCCGCGCGTAACAGCGGGAAATCTGACGGGTGCAGTTCCGTGAGCTGCAGCGAATCCTGGGGACGCAACAACTCGCGGGCAATGAGCGGCGAACCGGGGTAATAGCGCAATTGTCCGCTACGGTTCAGGTTCCTGACCACACGTAGATAGGGCTCCAGTTCTGCCGGGATATCGTCCCGCTGCCAGATACGGCCAATACCTTCCAGATATTCGCCAGTGCGCTCCGCATGCTCGCCGCTCAGCTGATAGCGCCCGGCCCCGGCGTGGGTATCGAGATAGAGAAACGGCTTATCTTTCTCTTTCAGGGATTCAATGATCAGACTCTGAACGGTGTGTTTCAGAACATCGGCATGGTTGCCGGCATGGAAGCTGTGGCGGTAACTGAGCATGGCTGCGGGGTATCCAAAAAGGCCTGAGGAGACGGATAGACTCGTCGTATAAAACTCCTAGTATACCGAAAACTCAGCGCTTCCGGGATGGCATTGCGCAACATACCTCCCCCATTGAAATTCACTACACTAAACCCCATGCTAGCAAAATGCGCCGCAGTGAACCGAATGCGCCAAACCAACATCAACCAGGACCGCGTTTATGACAAATCCATTACTGACTCCGTTTGAACTACCGCCCTTTTCCGCCATTAAGCCTGAACACGTGGTACCGGCGCTGACCCAGGCTCTCGCCGACTGCCGGGCGCAGGTGGAAAGCGTGGTGGCGCAGCAGGGTCCCCGGACCTGGGAAAACCTCTGCCAGCCGCTGGCGGAGGCAGACGATCGGCTGGGGAGAATCTTCTCGCCCATCAGCCACCTGAACTCGGTCAAAAATAGCCCGGAACTGCGCGAAGCCTACGAACAGACGTTGCCGCTGCTCTCTGAATACAGCACCTGGGTTGGTCAGCATGAAGGCCTGTACAAAGCCTGGCGCGACCTGCGGGACGGCGCCCACTATGCCAGCCTGACCACGGCCCAGAAAAAAGCCGTCGATAATGCGCTGCGCGATTTCGAACTTTCCGGCATCGGCCTGGCGCCGGAAAAACAGAAACGCTACGGCGAAATCGCCGCCCGGCTGTCGGAACTGGGTTCCACTTACAGCAACAACGTGCTGGACGCCACCATGGGCTGGAACAAACTCATCAGCGACGAGAGCGAGCTGGCGGGAATGCCGGAAAGTGCGCTGGCGGCAGCCCGGGCTCAGGCCGAAGCGAAAGGACAGCAGGGCTGGCTGCTGACGCTGGATATTCCCAGCTACCAGCCGGTGATGATCTACTGTGACAACCAGGCGCTGCGCGAAGAGATGTACCGCGCCTACACGACCCGCGCCTCCGATCAGGGGCCGAATGCCGGTAAATGGGATAACGGCCCGATCATGAGCGAAATCCTCGCCCTGCGCCACGAACTGGCCCGGTTGCTGGGTTTCGGCAGCTACGCTGAGAAATCCCTGGCCACCAAAATGGCGCAAAATACCCGCCAGGTGCTGGATTTCCTGACCGACCTGGCGACCCGCGCCCGTCCTCAGGGCGAAGAAGAACTGGCTCAGTTGAAGGCATTCGCCAAAGCCGAATGCGGCGTGGACGAGCTGCAACCCTGGGATATCGCGTACTACAGCGAAAAACAGAAACAGCACCTCTACAGCATCAGCGACGAGCAGCTACGCCCGTACTTCCCGGAAAATAAAGCGGTTAACGGCCTGTTCGAGGTCGTACAACGCATCTATGGTATTACCGCCAAAGAGCGCCACGATGTCGACGTCTGGCATCCGGAAGTGCGCTTCTTTGAACTGTATGACGAAAGCGGCGAGCTGCGCGGTAGTTTCTACCTCGATCTCTACGCCCGCGAGCACAAACGCGGCGGCGCGTGGATGGACGACTGCGTCGGCCAGATGCGCAAGGCGGAAGGCACGCTGCAAAAACCGGTCGCTTATCTGACCTGTAACTTTAACCGTCCGGTCAACGGCAAACCGGCGCTATTCACCCATAACGAAGTGACCACTCTGTTCCATGAATTCGGCCACGGTTTGCACCATATGCTGACCCGTATTGAAACCGCCGGGGTCTCCGGAATCAGCGGGGTGCCGTGGGATGCGGTGGAACTGCCGAGCCAGTTTATGGAAAACTGGTGCTGGGAGCCGGATGCGCTGGCCTTTATCTCCGGCCACTATGAAACCGGTGAGCCGCTGCCTCAGGCGCTGCTGGATAAAATGCTGGCGGCGAAAAACTACCAGGCGGCGATGTTTATCCTGCGCCAGCTGGAGTTCGGCCTGTTCGATTTCCGTCTCCATGCCGAATACGATCCGCAGCAGGGCGCGAAAATCCTCGAAACGCTGGCGGAAATCAAGCAGCAGGTCGCGGTAGTGCCGGGACCTGCCTGGGGCCGCTTCCCACACGCCTTCAGCCACATTTTCGCCGGCGGCTATGCGGCGGGCTACTACAGCTACCTGTGGGCTGATGTGCTGGCGGCGGACGCCTTCTCGCGCTTTGAGGAAGAGGGGATTTTCAATCGCCAGACCGGCCAGTCGTTCCTCGACAATATCCTTAGCCGCGGCGGTTCCGAAGAGCCGATGGATCTATTCAAACGCTTCCGCGGCCGCGAGCCGAAGCTGGACGCCATGCTGCTCCATTACGGCATAAAAGGCTGAATCCCGGCGTGAAAATCTGTTTGATCGATGAATCGGGCGCCGGCAACGGCGCCCTGTCCGTTATGGCGGCGCACTGGGGGCTGGAGCAGGACGACGACCATCCGCTGGCGCTGGCGCTGACGCCAGACCATCTGGAACTGCGCAAGCGCGACGAACCGAAGCTCGGCGGTATTTTCGTCGACTTCGTCTCTGGCGCCATGGCCCACCGCCGCAAATTCGGCGGCGGTCGCGGCGAAGCGGTCGCCAAAGCGGTCGGTATCAAGGGCAGCTATCTGCCGGACGTGGTGGACGCCACCGCCGGGCTGGGGCGCGATGCTTTCGTCCTCGCCGCTCTCGGCTGCCGGGTGCGGATGCTGGAACGCCACCCGGTGGTCGCTGCCCTGCTTGACGACGGCCTTCAGCGCGGCTGGCAGGATCCGGAGATCGGCCCGTGGCTGCGTGAACGCCTGCAACTGATTCACGCCTCCAGCCTGACGGCCCTGAGCGACATTACGCCGCGCCCGGACGTGGTCTATCTCGATCCGATGTATCCGCACCGCCAGAAAAGCGCGCTGGTGAAAAAAGAGATGCGGGTATTCCAGGCGCTGGTAGGCGCTGACGCCGACGCCGACGGGCTGTTGGCTCCGGCGCAGTTGCTGGCTACCCGGCGTGTAGTGGTTAAACGCCCGGATTACGCCCCGCCGCTGGCTGGCGTCACCACCCGTTCAGCGGTGACCACCAAAAGCCACCGCTTTGATATCTACCCGGGAACGCCGGCTGCGTAAGTGAGTCGTGGCGGTGACCATCATGGCCTTCCCTCAGCGCCCCCGGAAGCGGGTTGGCGAGCAGCCGGCCATACGGTGAAAAAAACGCGCGAAATAGGCCGGGTCTTTATACCCCAGCTCAAAGGCTATCTGATTCACGCTCCATGAGCTGTAGAGCAACAGGCGCTTCGCCTCTCGGCTGAGGCGCTCAAAAATCAGGCGCTTAGGGGGCTGGTTGGCAAAGCGCCGGCACAGTTCGGTCAGCCGGGATTCGCTCATCGCCAGCATATCGGCATACTCCGGCACCGTTAAGTGGTCGCGAAAGTTTTCATCAATCAGGCGATTAAAGCGCTGAAACTGCCGCATCTCGCCGCGCACGCTACAGGCCGAACGGTCATCCGGCGGCGCCTCGCGCAGCAGCAGGGTAAAAATCGATTGCGCCATGGCGCTGAGCAGCATTTCCCACCCGGACCGGCGGTGGCGAAATTCATAAGCCACCATCGGCCAGTAGTGGTTGAGCGCCGCCAGGGTATCCGGCGATGACTCCAGCGACAGGCAGATCCCCTGCAGCGTCACCGCCTCCCCGCTCCCCGGCCACAGCTTTTCCACCAGCGGCCAGATCAGCTCCTGGCGCACCGTCAGCACATGACCGTCGCTATCCGGTTCGGTAAAAAAGGCGTGCGGCACCGACGGCGGCGTCAAAATAAACAGCGGCGCCTTTACGGCATAATAGTGCTCATCAAGCTGCAGAGTGATTTTACCGGTAGCCAGAAAATGCAACTGAAAATAGCGGTCGTGCCAGTGCGGGCGCATATCGCGCCCAAAAAAGGCCGCCAACCGGGCGAAGGTTTCGTAATGGACATCGTCGTTGGCGTAACGCTTATCATATTCCTTGCCGACATCAATGTTTTCAAAGGTATGCAGCGCCCAGGATTCCATCGTCATCGCCCGCTCCTCACCGACTATTTTGCGGCGCCATTCCGGCGGCGACCTGCGCAGAGGCCTCCTTTGTCGACATCGGGATGCGCAGCAGTACCAGCGCGCCGAGCACCAGCAGGCCGGCCACGAACCACAGCCCGGAACTAAAGCTGCCGGTCGTATCGCGCAGAATGCCAATCAACAGTGGGCTGACCCCCGACCCGACATTACCAATGGCGTTAATCACCGCCAGCGCCACCGCCCGGGCCTGCATACTGATCACCTGGTCCGGCGTGGTCCAGAAGATAGCCATCGCCGTGAAAGAGCCGACTGACGCCATAATAATCCCCAGTAGCTGGATCACGCTATGGTCGGTGGCCGACGCCAGTAGCCAGCCGACGGCGGCAAACAGGAACGGCAGAATGGTGTGCATCTTGCGCTCTTTTTTACGGTCGGAGCGCCGGCTCCACCACACCATGCCAATGATGGTGCAGAACTGGGGAATCGCCGCCAGCAGGCCAATAGTCACGTTGCTGCTGCCGGTATTAAAGCTTTGCAGGATCTGCGGCGTCCAGATATTGATGGCGCTCAGCGTGTTGGTCAGGCAGAAATACGCCAGGGTATAGAGCAAAATGGCTGGCGTCAGCACTTCGCGCCACAGCGAGCGGCGGGTCGGCGCCATCGCGATAGCGCTGGTGCGCTCGCGGGCAATCATCTCGTTGAGGGTCTGCTTCTCTTCGCTGCTCAGCCAGTTCGCCTGATCCGGCGTATCGTTCAGGAAGAACCAGGTGACGACCCCGAGGATCACCGACGGCAGCCCCTCCAGCAGGAACAGCCACTGCCAGCCCTTCAGGTTCCACAGACCATCCATCTCCAGAATGTAACCGGAGAGGATCGAGCCCAGCATCATGGTCACCGGCATGGCGATCATAAACAGCGCGTTGGCTCTGGCCCGATGATAGGCCGGGAACCACCAGGTCAGATAGACCAGAATCCCCGGCAGGAAGCCGGCTTCAGCGATCCCCACCAGCATACGCAGCAGGTACAGGGTCGTGGCGTCGGTGGCGAACATGGTACAGGTAGAGGCGATACCCCATACCACCATGATGGCAGCGATCCAGCGCCGGGCTCCCACTTTCGCCAGCATGATATTGCTGGGAATACCGCACAGCACATACGTGACGTAGAACAGCGTCGCCGCCAGGCCGAACATGGTTGAGGTCAGACCGAGGTCTTTGCCCATCGTCAGCCCGGCAAAGCCGATGTTAATACGATCGAGAAACGAGAAAACAAACAGGATAAATAAAAAAACAATCAAACGACGGAACAGCTTATTAATGACGCGATGCTCTATTTCGGTCTGGTTATTCTGGTTATGTTGCAGGGTAGACGTCGTCATGTTGCGCTCCAGAGTATTGCGGTCAGTACACGGACTTATCGCTATAAATGGCCGGCGTGGGCAGGGAGGTAAAGCGTGCCGCCAGCGCCTCGGCGCCGCGCGCCAGCAGGGTGGTATCCACCCCCACCGCCACAAACAGCGCCCCCAGTTCCAGGTAACGCTTCGCCAGCGCCTCGTTGGCCATCAGAATGCCCGGCGCTTTGCCGGCGGCGACAATCTTCGCGATACATTGTTCAATCACCGCCTGCACTTCCGGATGCGCCGGGTTGCCGGTGTAGCCCATATCGGCGCTGAGATCCGCCGGGCCGATAAACACCCCGTCCACGCCATCCACCGCCAGAATCGCGTCGAGATTTTCCACGCCCTGGCGGGTTTCAATCTGCACCAGCACGCATATCTGCTCGTCGGCGCGCAGCAGATAGTCGGCCACCCGGTTCCAGCGCGACGCCCGCGCCAGCGCGCTGCCCACGCCGCGTATGCCGTGGGGCGGATAGCGGCAGGCCTTCACCGCCAGCGCCGCATCTTGCGCATTCTGGATCATCGGTACCAGCAGGGTCTGAGCGCCGGTATCCAGCAGCTGTTTGATAATCACCGGATCGTTCCACGGCGGGCGCACTACCGGATGGCTGTTGTACGGCGCAATGGCCTGTAATTGCCCGAGTACCGAGCGCACATCGTTGGGCGCGTGCTCGCCGTCGATCAGCAGCCAGTTAAAACCCGCGCCGGCCAGCAGTTCCGCGCTGTAGCTGTTGGCCAGCCCCAGCCACAGACCAATCTGCGGCTGTCTGGCGGCCAGCGCCTGTTTGAATACGTTGGTAAACATGTCGCCTCCTCAGACGAAATGGCAGGTGATGGCGCCCATCACCCCGTAATCAACCTGAAAAGTGTCCCCTTTGCGGGCCGGTACCGGGCGGGTGAACGATCCGCCAAGGATGATTTGCCCGGCTTCCAGTTGCACATCGTGGGGCGCCAGTTTATTCGCCAGCCACGCCACGCCGTTGGCCGGGTGGTTAAGTACCCCCGCCGCGACGCCGGTTTCTTCAATCACGCCGTTGCGGTACAGCAGCGCCGGGATCCAGCGCAAATCCAGCGCATCCGGTTTGACAGGTCGGCCGCCGAGGATCACCCCGGCATTGGCGGCGTTATCGGAAATGGTGTCGAACACTTTGCGCGGGCGCTGGGTTTCCGGGTCGATGCCGTGGCAGCGGGCGTCAATCAGTTCCAGCGCCGGGATCACGTAGTCGGTGGCGTTATAGACGTCGAACAGCGTACAGTTCGGCCCGCGCAGCGGTTTCGCCAGTACGAAGGCCAGCTCCACCTCGATGCGCGGCACGATAAAATCGTCGGTCGGGATATCGCAGCCATCGTCAAAAAACATGCTGTCGAGCAGCGCCCCGTAGTCCGGCTCGTTAATCTGCGAGCTGGCCTGCATCGCTTTCGACGTCAGACCAATCTTGTGCCCTTTCAGTACCTGGCCTTCGGCGATTTTGGTTTTCACCCACTGGCGCTGAATGGCGTAGGCGTCTTCAATGGTCATCTCCGGATGACGCAGGGACAACTGGCGAATCTGCTCGCGGTTCTTTTCCGCCTGGTGCAGCTCGTGCGCCAGTCTGTCAATCGTCTCGCGACTTAACATGGTGATGCTCCCGTCTCATTAATCCCGCCGAAGCAGAGATACTTCACTTCCAGATAGTCTTCGATACCGTAACGGGAACCTTCACGCCCCAGCCCGGACTCCTTGATGCCACCGAACGGCACCACCTCACTGGATATCAGTCCTTCATTAATGCCTACCATCCCGCTTTCCAGCGCTTCGGCCACCCGCCACACCCGCTGTACGTTCTGCGACCAGAAATAGGCCGCCAGACCGGATTCAGTGGCGTTGGCCAGCGCAATGGCTTCTTGCTCGGTGTGAAAACGAAACAGCGGCGCCACCGGCCCGAAGGTCTCTTCCCCGGCGATGCGCATATCCGCGGTGACATCCGCCAGCACCGTGGGTTGCCAGAACTGGCCGCCCAGCGCATGGGCCGCGCCGCCGGTCAGCAGACGCGCTCCCTGCGCCATGGCGTCGGCAATATGCTCCTCCACCTTGCGACAGGCTGCCGGAGAAATCAGCGGTCCCTGCTGAGCATCGCGATCGGTGGCCGGGGCGACTTTCAGCGCCGCCGCCGCCGCCGCGAAACGTTCGGCGAATGCCTCATAGATACCGTCCTGCACCAGAATACGGTTGGCGCATACGCAGGTCTGGCCGCTGTTGCGGAACTTGGCCGCCAGCGCCCCCTGTACCGCGCTGTCGAGGTCGGCGTCGTCAAAAACGATCAGCGGCGCATTGCCTCCCAGCTCAAGGGACAATTTTTTCACCGTGGCGGCACACTGGGACATCAGCAGCTTGCCGATGCGCGTGGAGCCGGTGAACGACAGCTTGCGCACCACCGGACTGGCGGTCAGTTCCGCCCCGACGGCGACCGCGTCGGAGGCGGTGATAATGTTCAGCACGCCGGCCGGCAGACCCGCCTCCTGCGCCAGCACCGCCAGCGCCAGCGCGGAAAGCGGAGTTTCCGCCGCCGGTTTCAGCACCACCGTACACCCCGCCGCCAGCGCCGGGCCGACCTTACGGGTGATCATGGCGTTTGGGAAATTCCACGGCGTAATCGCCGCCACCACGCCAATGGGCTGCTTGATGGTCACCAGACGCCGGGAAGCGCCGGGCGATGGGATGGTTTCGCCATAAGTACGTTTACCCTCTTCGGCGAACCATTCGATAAAACTGGCGCCGTAGGCGATTTCGCCCAGCGCCTCATTCAGGGGTTTGCCCTGCTCCAGGCTGAGCAGTTCCGCCAGTTGCTGCTGGTGCACCATAATCAGCGCATGCCAGCGTTTAAGGACAGCGCCGCGCTCATGGGCCGTCATACGCCGCCAGCCGACCAGCGCCTGTTGCGCCGCGGCAATGGCCTGGCGGGTCTCCGCCGCGCCGACATCGGCGACCTGGGTAATCACTTCGCCGCTGGCCGGGTCGGCGACATTGAACTGTTTACCGTTCAGGGCATCGACCCACTCTCCGCCGATATACGCCTGCTGGCGCAACAACTGCAGTTCGTTTCTCATCGTTCTTCCTTCAGCGAAACAGGGCGTGGACATTGTTCTGTTTAAAGTTGAGCACCGGATGCAGCTCCTCCACCGCCAGCGACAGGGCCAGATAGCGCTGCGCCATCAGCGCCGCGAAGTGCGCCTTAATACAGGCGAAGAGTTGCTCCATCACCGGCTGAAGCTCTTCGGGACGACGCCCGCTGCCGATCTTCAGGGTCATATGGACAAAGGCGTAGTCATGTTTGCCATCCGCCATTTGCCAGGTATCCACCCAGTGGGCGCGGCTGCGAATACCGCCGAGAGGAAACAGGCCGCTGTCCGCCAGCAGTTGATTCACCCGGGCGAACAGCGCCGGAAGTTGTGCCTGCTCGCGGATGTTTTCGGTACATTCAGTGACAAAATGGGGCATGACATACTCCTGCCAGGGTGTTCAGCCATGGCGACCCCCGCCTTCTGCGATATTGGGGACGCCATTTATTGGTTTAATGACGACACAGAATCAACTCATCAGGGTTCTGACGGGTCAGATTCTTAACTGGCCAGCGGGAATACCGCGTTAACCTGGCCGGTGCCGGAACTGGGGAACAGATCGGTAATAAACTCCACATTGCCGCGGTAGTCGTCCCAGCCCAGCAGGCCGAGCAGCATCACGGTGTCGTGCATATTGCCTTCCCCGTAGCAGTAGTCGGCGTACTCCGGCAGCATGCGGCAGAATTCATTGAACATCCCCTCGCGCCACAACTTCACCACCCGGCGATCCATCTGCTCGTCGAATTCGCGGGTCCAGGCGTCCATACCCTCTTCCGCCCGCTGATCGTCGATAAAACGGTGCGACAGCGAACCGCTGGCCAGTACCGCCACGGTGCCGTCATAGCGTTCAACCGCCCGCCGCACCGCTTCGCCCATACGACGACTGTCGGCAAAATCGTGCACCGTGCAGAACGCCGAGATGGAAACGACTTTGAAGCGCCGATCGCTGTTCATGTAACGCATCGGCACCAGAGTGCCGTACTCCAGGCTCAGGCTGGCAATGTTGTGCGCTTTAGCGCGTACGCCATGACTGGCGGCCTCATCGGCAATCATCCGTCCGAGCTCCGGGTTGCCGTCGTACTCATATTCCATATCGCGGATAAAGTGCGGCAGTTCGTGGCTGGTGTAGATGCCCTTGAAATGGCTGCTGCAGTTAATGTGATAGGCGCTGTTGACCAGCCAGTGGGTATCGAATACCACGATGGTATCGACCCCCAGCTCGCGGCAGCGGCGACTAATTTCTTTATGCCCGTCAATGGCCGCCTGACGGCAGCCGTGATGCTTACCCGGTAACTCCGACAGGTACATGGAAGGGACATGGGTGATTTTGGCGGCTAACGCTAACTTCCCCATAACAGGCTCCTTATTCTCCCCACTTAGGGATTGGGTGGTTGCCAAACGAGATACAGACGTTCTTCACTTCCGCAAAGACCTCGAAGCTGTATTCGCCCCCTTCACGGCCTGTACCCGATGCTTTGATGCCGCCAAACGGCTGGCGCAGATCGCGGACGTTCTGGGTATTCACAAACACCATCCCGGCCTCGATGCCGCGCGCGAGGCGCATCACTTTACTGATATCCTGGGTCCAGATATAAGAGGCGAGGCCGTACTCCACATCGTTGGCCAGCCGCAGCCCCTCTTCCTCATCTTTAAACGGCAGCAGACAGGCTACCGGGCCAAAAATCTCTTCCTGCGCCACGCGCATCCGGTTGTCGACATCCGCCAGCACCGTCGGACGCAGGAAATTACCGTGGCTTAACCCTTCCGGTTTATCCGGTCCGCCGGCCAGCAGAGTGGCGCCCTCTTCAATACCGAGGCGGATATAGCCGGAAACCTTCTCCCAGTGCTGCTGGCTTATCAGCGATCCGACCTGGGTATTGGGATCGGTGGGATCGCCCACCCGCAGACGCTGCGCCCGCTCGGCAAAACGCTTCACAAATTGCGGATAGATACTCTGCTGAACAAAAATGCGCGATCCGGCGGTACAGCGCTCACCGTTGAGCGAGAAAATCGTAAACAGCGCCGCGTCCATCGCCCGCTCAATATCGGCATCTTCAAAAATCAGCACCGGCGATTTGCCTCCCAGCTCCATGGAGAATTTCTTCAGGCCGGCGTTCTGAACAATTTTGCGTCCGGTGGCGGTACCGCCGGTGAAAGAGACCGCGCGCACGTCGTGATGGCGCACCAGCGCGTCCCCGGCGCTGGCGCCGTAGCCCTGTACCACATTCAGCACCCCGGCGGGGATCCCGGCCTCCAGCGCCAGTTCGCCAAGGCGATCGGCGGTCAGGGGCGACAATTCGGACATCTTCAGCACTGCGGTATTCCCCAGCGCCAGGCAGGGCGCCGTTTTCCAGGTCGCAGTCATAAAGGGCACGTTCCACGGCGATACCAGCGCGCAGACTCCCACCGGCTGCAGCAGGGTATAGTTGAGCATCTTGTCGTCCACAGGGTAGGTGCGACCATTCATCTGCTGGCAGATTTCGGCAAAGAATTCAAAGTTATGGGAGGCGCGGGGAATCAGCACATTTTTAGTCTGATGAATCGGCAGTCCGGTGTCGGCGGTCTCCATTTCGGCGATATCCGGCACATTCTGATCGATCAGTTCTCCGAGACGGCGCATCAGGCGCGCACGCTCTTTCATTGGCGTATTGGCCCATTTCGGGAAGGCGTTTTTCGCCGCCTCTACCGCCAGGTTAATCTCTTTTTCGCCGCCGGAGGCCACTTCCGCCAGCACTTCGCCGGTCGCCGGATTGGTGGTGGTAAAATAGTCATTGCTGGCGACGTTTTTGCCGTCAATCCAGTGGTTAATCTTTTTCATTTCAGGCTCTCCTCAAACTGTTGTTCGCTGACAATACGATTGGTCAGGCGGCCAACGCCTTCTACCTCCACTACCACTTCGTCTCCCGGCTGTACATCGGACAGCCCCTTTGGCGTACCGGTGGCAATCATGTCGCCGGGTTGCAGCGTCATAAACTGGCTCAGCCAGGAGACCAGAAACGCCACATCAAACACCATGTCGCGGGTGTTGCCGGACTGGCGTAATTCGCCATTAACAAAGGTTTTCAGATCCAGATTCTGAACGTCCGGTACCCTGGCGCGCGGTACGATGGTTTCCAGCAGCGGGGTCAGGGTGTCGCGGCTTTTCACCCGCAGATTGGGGCGGTAGTAGTTTTCCAGGTAATCACGCACCGCATAGTCATTGCACACCGTGTAGCCCTCGACGTAATCCAGCGCCTGCTCGCGGCTGACGTCGCGGGCGGTTTTGCCGATCACCACCACCAGTTCGGCTTCATAGTGCATATATTCAATGTTGTCCGGACGCACCGTGACGGCATCATTACCGGTCAGGGTATTCGGGGCTTTGATAAAAACCAGAGGCTGTTCCGGGGCTTTAAAATCCAGTTCAGTGGCATGGTCGGCGTAGTTCAGGCCAAGCGCAAACAGCGTCGGATAGCCCTGCGGCTGCTCCACCAGAGCCGCATCGCCGCTGAAGCGGTTGGTCAGAGAGGGCAGACCCGCGGCCCTGATAGTCACCGTATCGCCGACATTGACCGCGATACGCTCCTGCGGCGTCCCCAACAGGATCACATCACCGGCCTGCAGGGTGGCGAAATCGCTCAGCGCGACGATCAGTTGCGCGGCATTGCGCTGTAAATCCGCCGTCGACCAGCGCTGCTGCTCCACGCCGTTAATTTCGGTGATGATTTCCAGCGCGTCGGCATCCGCCAGCGCGGCAATATCGCCGATCGGGCAAAAACCATCGCGGCACTTAGCCTGAATCGCCGGGCGGTAAAAGCTCTCTTCCGCCAGACTCAGTTCATTAGCCAGCGCATAGCCGGCAATATAATCCGCGGCGTTTTCCGGCATCACCTTACGGGCAGTTTTGCTCAACACGACGGCCAGCGTAGCGCCGTTGAAGGTCGTCAGCCCCTGAGGCAGTCCAATGACATCACCATGCGCCCGGTGAGTGTTACGCGGTTTGATAAACCAGACCGGGGTTTTCGGCGGCGTTTGATAGGGCGCCTGATGGAAGGCGTCATCCCAGACAGCGATCTGGGATACATGGTTTAACGCAACGGCAAATACGGACCTTTTCATCGCTCTCCCTTACGCCGACCCGATGCCAGCGTCATTTCATTAACATATTAATGAATTATTAATAACCCGATAAAAGGGCAAATATCAATCTAATTTTATGCAGATGTTTTACGACTCACGTCACAAAAAATAGTGACAACAATCTGATTATCATAGATTTAAAGACTATAAAGATAATTTATTGTTAAATTTTTGTTTTTAATTTTGTGATTAAGCTCAATTTATTAACTTATTAACATATTCACCATTCAATCCGCTGTTATTCTTATCTTCACGCATTGGGATATACTTGCAGGGAATCCGGCTGACAACGTTATGAGGTGAGTAAAACCGTTATGCACGAATCCCTGACTATCGCCCTGTTGCAGGCGCGTGAAACGGCGATGGCCTGGTTCCGGCCGATACTGAACCGCCACAATTTGACCGAGCAGCAGTGGCGCATTATTCGTATCCTGGCGGCACACCGCTCGCTGGACTTTCATGCCCTGGCCCGCGAGGCGTGTATCCTGCGCCCCAGCCTGACCGGCATTCTCACCCGCCTGGAGCGCGATGGGCTGGTATTCCGGCTTAAGCCGCTCAACGATCAGCGCAAACTGTTCGCCTCCCTGACGCCAAAAGGGGTGGAGCTGTATCAGCAGGCGTGTCATGAAGTGGAAGAAGGCTATTTGCAAATTGAGCAGCGGTTTGGGATACAGAACATGAAACAACTGAAAGCGCTGCTGGAGACATTTAACAGCCAGTGCGCCACGGAAGACAGCGACACGCAGGCAACCATGCCACGCGATATGACGGGTTAATGCGTCACGTGCGGTTATGCCCGAAATAAACCTCTGTCGCCCGCATCCCGCCATTGTCCCGCCGCGCACTAAATATTAACAAATATTTTACGTCAGATATAACTCACGCTGGCGAGGTACACTATCGTCCATAAGGTGGATGAAAAGTACCAGAAACCTATTGAACACGATATTTTTCAGTTGGTTAAAACTATAACCTGATTTTAAAAAACCAGCTGCTAAATGTGATATAACGCAAACGCTGCTCTATGAGGCGGTCCGTACAGAGGGTCAGGCGCAAAAGGTAAAGCGCGCTCACGTTATTGAAATGTTTGTATTGTGTTAAATTCAGGCGATGGTAAATACGATAACCTCGCCAGCCACTGCGCCCCCGGAAATCACGGTGAGGAGGATCCTGCATGAACACCTGTACAGCGCCCATCCCACCCGGCGCGTTCATCTTTAGCTGTCTGGAAAACATTACCCGTCTGATTCCCGGCGCCATCGGCGCATGGTACCTGGTGGACGATGAGCTAACCCCACGCCAGCATATCCTTTCCGGTATCGACAAGATGACACACCAGCTGTATTTACACCATTTTCTGGCTCTCGATCCGCTGCATCCGCGCCACTTCAACCACCAGTTGGCCTCCTTTGCCTGCCTGGATAATGCCGTGCAGGAAACCGCCTACTACCGCCAGTTCATGCGCCCAAATCACATGGCGGACATGATTGAAATTTTCGTTCGCCGCCATAAGCGCATTGTCGCCGCGCTGTCGCTCATGCGCGACAGACCGTTTAACGCCCGGGAAAAGATGCGCCTGCGCGCCGTGCTGCCACTGGTGGAAGTGGCGACCGGGGAAGTGTTGCCCTGCGAGACGCCGCACCATCTGACGCCGAAGGAACAAGAGATTGTGGAGATGATCCGCGAGGGGGCCTGTAACAAGCGGATCGCCAGCCAGTTGGATATTTCACTGTCGACGGTGAAAACGCACCTGCGCAACATCTTCAGTAAAACCCACGCCAGCAACCGCACCGAACTGCTGCGCAATGTCAGTACCGCCTGGTATGAGCGCCAGGCTGGCTAGCCAATAGCGCCACGGGCTATGAAACATCGCTATCGTCCAAAAGGATGTCATTCTTCCGGACGATAGCCTGCGGCGCCCGGCACGTGCTGAGATAAAACCCTGCAGTCAGACAGACAGGGTTAGCGTATGAATACCAGAATCGATGCGCTCAATTACTACGGCGCGACAAAAAAATACCATCTGCACTATCCGTCCCTCAGGGAAGACCTGGAGGCGGATGTGGTGATTATCGGCGGCGGTTTTTCCGGTATTAATACCGCGCTGGAGCTGGCGGAACAGGGCATCACGAATGTGGTGGTGCTGGAGGCCCGTCACCTCGGCTATGGCGGAACCGGACGTAACGGCGGCCAGGTGATGGCCGGTATCGGCCACGACCTTAACGCGGTGAAAAAACATGTCGGCAAGGAAGGCATGGATACGCTGTTTCGGATCGCCAACCTTGGCGCCGGGATCATTCGCGATCGCATTAAAAAGTACCGTATCGATGCCGATTTCATTCCCGGCTACTGTTATCTGGCCTATAACCGGCGCCAGGAGAAAACCCTGCGCCAGTGGCAGCAAGAGTTTCGTACGGCGACGCCGGAAGAGGACATCGCCCTGTATACCGGTAGCGATGTACATCAGGTGATCGGTTCCGATGTTTACTGCGCGGCCCTGAAACATATGGGCGGCGGGCAGATCCATTCACTGAATATGCTGTTGGGTTCCGCTCAGGCCGCGGCCTCACTGGGGGTAAAGATTTTCGAATACTCGCCAGTGGTGGGAGTGGAATACGGCAAACGCGTCGCGGTACGCACCGCCATGGGCACCGTAAAGGCAGACAAGTTATTGTGGGCCTGCGACAGCTTTCTCGACAACATGGAACCGGAAATCCACAACAAAACCCTGGTGACCTATTCCTGGCAGGTCGCCACCGAACCGCTGTCTGATGCGCTGGTGGAACGCATCAGCCCGCTACGCGGCGCATTCAGCGATATTCGCCCGGTAATTAACTACTACCGTCTGACCCGGGAAAACCGCCTGCTGTTCGGCAGCGCCACCCGCTTTGTGGAATATACGCCGCGCGATTTCGCCGCCTGGAACCGCTCGCTGATGCTTGAGGTATTCCCGTATCTGAAAGAGGTGAAGATCGATTTCGCCTGGGGCGGCCCAATGGCCTGTAGCGCCAATCTGTTCCCACAGATCGGTACCCTGCGGGATCGCAATAACGTCTTTTATGTCCAGGGCTACTCCGGCTTCGGCGTCACCCCGTCGCATATTGTCTGCAAAATCCTTGCCGAAGGAATTAACGGCGGCTCGGACCGCTATACGCTAATGAGCAACATACCCCATGCTTCCATTCCCAGTCGCGATAGCCTGCGCCTGCTGCTGGCTACCGCCGGGAAACTGATGCATCAAACCAGCGGCTACTGGAAAGGCCGCAGTTAATTGTGGAGACTTCAATGAAAGCATTCAAACTGCACCAACCGATCCCTGAACTACAGCCTATCGGCAGAGTCAGCCTGCTCGGCGCGACCCCCACCGATGGCGACCCGCAGGTCGCCGCGGCAATGATTTACGGCGCCCCGCAGGACGCCTTTACCTGCGGGCTGTTCTCCGCCACCCGCGGCGGTTTCACCATGATCTATCCCTTCACCGAACATGCCACAGTGCTGGAAGGGGAAGTCGAATTAACCGTAGCAGGCAGTGGTAAAACTCAGCGTTTTCAGCCCGGCGATAGCTGGTTTGTCGAACAGGGAACCGAGGTCCAGTGGAAAGTAGTCAGCGAACGGTTTGTGAAGCATTATCTGGCTAACGTTGAACACAAGTAATACGCGCGCAGGTTAGCCAGCAGCCTGACAGGAACGGGCCGGATGCCCGGCGCCCGGTCAACAGGGAAAGCGATGAAGCTGTTTCACTTCATCCTCAGACAGCCCTGTCAATTGCATTACGGTGGCGCTGTCGATACCGCATTTGAGCATGTTGCCGGCGATTTTCACGGCCGCGGCATGCTCGCCTTCTTCGCGTCCCTGAATCAGTCCTTCCTGCAGCCCTCTCTGTAACCCTTTTTGTTCCAGTTTCTGCGCCATCGTCATAAACACCTCCTTATGTTGCGGTATCCGCTGAGCCAGATGGTTTAAAAAGACGCCCGGTTCAGCGGTATTGCCGGTATGTAGCATCCAGTTAAGCAACGTTGTCAACTGCTCGCTGGTAGTGTATCCGGCGAGCAGTAAGGTGACCAGTTGTTCAGTCAGCCCGGCTATATCGCGCTGATAGACGTGTTTCAGCAGCAATTCCAGCATCGCCAGACGGCGGTGGCGCATAATCTCGCCGTCCTCCAGCGTGCCGACATCAATAATCGGAAAAGTGCCACTATATAGCTGGCGGGCAATATCAGGTTCGTGAAACAGCGCCGTCCAGCTCAGCGGGGCGGGCCACGGGCTGGCGCGACCGTGACAAAACAGCAGTGGGATCACCAGCGGCAGTTCGTTGTGCCCGGCTTCCAGGTGACGCTGCATCGCGGCAATAGCGTAGCGCATCATGCGGAAAGCCATATATTTATCATGGCTGCTTTGATGCTCGATCAGGCAGTACACATAACCATCACCGCCGCAGGTACGCACAGACCAGAGTACATCGGCAAAGTAATTGTGCAGGTTCTCCTCAATAAAACTACCGGACTCCAGTTGTAGCGTATCCAGATCGCAATAGTTCTGTAGCGCCGGGGGCAGGTGAATCTCCAGAAAATCCCGGGCAGTCGCCGGGTGGGTTAAAAACGTTTTAAACAGACCGTCATGGGGCGCCGGAGAACGCGTTTTTTTCATCATCCATGCTCCGTAAAAATATCCTTTCCGGCGCCCAACTTACCATGCTCAACGTTTGCCGCCGCGCTTTTTGCGCCCCGCGCCGGAACGCGATCTTAATCGTGGAAAATCCCTCGCAACTGCAACGCGAACAGGCGCAATCCACCGCCACAAATGGGCGATAGATCACGTTCCGTGGAAAAATCGCCCACCCGAAAGCCAGGGTTAACCTGCTGAGATATCAATATAAAAATTAATTATCGAATAAGACTTATCATCCATCAGGACGATATCCGCTGCCCGGGGCACGGTTTTTAATAGTTCATCGCCGGAATAACCGTTGCGTTATTTCTTCCCCCAGGACCAACAAAGGTTGACGATGTTCAGAAACAGGCTCGCCGCGCACCTGGATCGCGGTATCGTAGGCTTCCCCACCACCCTGGCCAGCTCTGTCGGCCTGATCATGGCCAGTCCGGTCATCCTTACCGTCACCAGCGGTTTTGGCATGGGCGGTGATACTTTCGCCCTGGCGGTATTGCTGGCGTTTATCATGATGCAGGCCCAGGTCACCACCTTTGCCGAAGCCGCGACGATGATTCCGACGACCGGTTCGGTGTACGACTATATTTCCTGCGGGATGGGGCGTTTTTTCGCCATTGTCGGCGCCCTGTGCGCCTATTTGATTGTTCATGTGTTCGCCGGTACCGCGGAGACCATCCTTGCCGGCGTGATGGCGCTGGTTAACTTCGAGTCCGTCACAACCCATCTCGGGGATCACAATACCTGGATGGTCGGCGTCGCCATGGTGGTGATCTTTGGTCTGCTCAACGCCATCGGCATTGAGGTATTCGGCAAGGTGGAAGTGGTATTAACCTTCGGGATGTGGTCCACGCTGGCGATTTTTGGCCTGTGCGGCATTCTGATGGCCCCGGCCACGCATCTGCCTGGCCTCTTCGGCAGTACATTGAATCTCAGCGATATCTCCGGACTGGTGGGCTATATCGGCATGGCAATGTTCATGTTTGTCGGCTGCGAACTGGTCACGCCGATGGCGCCGGAAATCAAAAAAGCCCATCGTACGATCCCGCGCGCGATGGCGCTGGGCCTGTGCGGTGTGGCGGCGTGTATGTTTGTTTACGGCGCGGCCATCAACCGCCAGGTAGACAATGTGGTCGTGGACGCGGCGACAGGGATTCATTTGCTGGATACCCCCGCGGCCATCCCGGCTTTCGCCGATCGGGTAATGGGCCAGTTCGGTAAATACTGGCTGGGGCTCGGGCTACTGCTGGCGGGCTGTGCCACCATCAATACCCTGATGGCCGCCGTACCGCGCATCATTTACGGCATGGCGCTGGACGGTGCGCTGCCGCGCTTTCTTACCTGGCTACATCCGCGCTTTAAAACTCCGGTGGTCGCCATTGGCATTGGCGTCGCCATTCCCTGCCTGCACGCCTGGCTACTGCAGGGCGACGTGGACCGTATTGTGCCGCTGATCCTCGCGGCGGTGTGCGCCTGGGGCGTGGCCTATCTGCTGGTGACCGCTTCGGTGGTAGCGCTGCGCTTGCGCCGGCCGGACCTGCCGCGTCCGTATCGTTCTCCCCTGTTCCCGCTGCCGCAGATTATCTCCAGCGTCGGCATCGTGGTCGCCATTATGAACATCACGCCGCCAGGAATGGAGAAAAGCGCCATCCTGATCCCCTTCGGTATCATGCTGGGGCTGACGGCTGCTTATGCCCTGTTCTGGACCCTGGCGATACAGCGCGTGAACCCGTTCCGCCCGCTGCGGGTCGAAGCCGTGGTGGAGCGAGCCATGAATAACTACAGCCAGCAGCGAGAAGAGGAGCCGGCCCCGGATGCCCTGCGCACACTGCTGTAACTCGTCGCTGCTCGCCGCCGTCCGGCGCGATCTGCGCGGTTGGCCGCTGGAATCTCTGGCACCAGGAGGCCTCATGCTGCGCCTCTCCCCGGCGCTTACCGTGTCGGTGACCGAACGACAAAAGCGGCTGTTCATGGCCAGTATTCAGAGCTGTGAATTCGCGATTGAAGGCGCTCTCGCCATGCCATTCCGTGGACAGCTCACGGCGCGGCAACCGGGGTGGCTGAAGCGCCAGCCGGTCATCTTCACCGCCGCGCGGAGCGGAAATACAGCCCCACTGGCCAGACACTTCAACCGCTTTCCGGCGCTGCGCCAGACACTTAGTGAACTGGATTACCGCCGTTTCACTTTTCAGATAGCCAATGGCCGCTGGCGCTGCGTCATTGAACCGTGGGCGGCCAGCGAGGTATTTTGTCGCCTGCCGCCTCTGCGCCGCTATCTGCGTCTCGAACGCCACCAGCGGATGCTGCTGTTGAGCGTGATGCAGATGATTAACGAGGCGCTGATACGGTTTGAGGGTGAAGTATCCCCGACGCCGTCACAGCGTAACCACAATTTTTCCGGTCTGGCCGTTAGTTTCCATATCGCGGTGCGCCTGCGCCATCTGTTCAAAAAGGAATGTTTTATCTATCACCGGCTTCAGTTGACCAGACGCCAGCCCTGACGAAATAAACGCCACGGCGCGCCTGGACAAAAATCGCTATCGACTGCGGCATATTTTTATTCATCTGCGCCCCCCACACCGCTCCCCGTAGAAAGCGGCGGCGCCTGATCCAGCATGCCATTCAGCACTTCGCCAATCTGTTTTACCGCCGCCCGCACAGGCTCCCCCAGTACCAGCGCGCAATTCAGCCGCAGGCAATTGCGGTATTTCCCGGCAGCGGAAAACAACGAGCCCGGAGCGACCTGAATCTTCATTTCCCGCAATTGCTGACTGGCGGCTATCATGTCCACGTTTTCCGGTAGCTCCACCCAGAGCATAAAACCACCCTGCGGACGAGTCACACAGATGCCGCACGGGAAATACTGACGAACCCAGCAGGTCATGGTTTCCATATTACGTCGGTAGATCTGGCGCATACGCCGCACATGGCGATGGTAGTGCCCATCGCGAATAAATGCGGCGACCGCCATCTGAGTGGAGGGCACCGTGGTGCCAGTGACGACATACTTCATATGCAGTACTCGATCCAGATAACGCCCCGGAACAATCCACCCCACCCGCAGCCCGGGCGCTATCGTTTTGGTAAAGGAGCTGCACAACAGCACCCGGCCGTCGATATCAAACGATTGAATAGTTCGCGGGCGCGGGTAATCCGTCGCCAGTTCGCCGTAGATGTCATCTTCAAAGATCACAATGTCATGGCGCCGCGCCAGGCTGAGCAGCGCTTTCTTGCGGGCCTCCGGCATGATAAATCCCAGCGGATTATTGCAATCAGGCACCAGGATAACGCCTTTAATCGGCCACTGCTCCAGCGCCAGCTCCAGTGCCTCAACGCTGATGCCGGTGCTGGCGTCGGTGGGGATCTCAATGGCTTTAATGCCAAAACCGCGCAGCATCTGCATTGTGCCGTGGAAAGAGGGAGATTCGACGGCAACGATATCGCCCGGCTTGCACACCGACAGGAGCGCGGCGGAAAGGGCGCCGTGGCAGCCGTTGGTGATGACAATATCATCCGGCCCCACCCGGGTGCCGCTATCAAGCATCAGGCGGGAGATCTGTTCCCGCAGTTCGCGCCGACCATACAGCTCATCGTAGTTCAGCACGTCGATAACATTATGCTGAATAACCCGGTTCATTTCTCGCCACAGGGGCTTCAGACTCGCCTGACTCACATCCGGGGAGCCGCTGCCGAGCGTAATCAATCCTTTTTCGCCGCGCCCGTAGAGCAGCGCCAACACCTGATCCCACTGCGTGACCTCCACCGGACGCTGCACCGGGCGCGACATCGACGGCACCGGCGGCTGCGCCTTACGCGGCGCGACAAAATATCCGGAGCGCGGCTGCGGAACAATAAGCTGCAGCATTTCCAGCTGTTGGTAAGCCTGCTGCACGGTACTGATACTGACGCCATGCTCCTGGCTCAAATTGCGCACCGACGGGAGCTTTTCGCCGCTACGGTACAGCCCCTGTTCGATACGCTGGGCAAGAATGTTCGCCAGATGTTGGTAACGCGTCATGGTGTATCCTTTTCTTTGATCATACAGACAAGCAAACCAGTACAGATGAACAGCGAAATGACCATTCAGATCACGTTTTACCGAATCTGTATGTTAAATAAAAGTAAATCCTGAATCTGTATTGCCCTGCGCCTTTCACGCCATCATGGAGCTCTTTTCCGACAAGGAGCAATGCGATGGAATTTTATGAAAACCGGCCGCGGCGGCCATTTATCGGTTTTGTGTTGATCTGGCGGGCATTAAAGAAAGGGTATCTGCGACGTAAAGCTCGCCATCAGTTACAACGCATGAACGACGCGCAACTGCGGGAACTGGGAGTACGCCGCGAAGACATTGGCTAACGATGGCCTTAGCCACCCTACATTCATTAAATACCCACAGGCGGGACAGTCTTATGACGCTTAATGATATTCCCTTTGCCACCACTCACTGGGCACAGCTACCGGCCACCGAACATCCGGGCATTACCGGAAAGGCATACTGGCGCACCCAACATGTCAATGACATCCGGATACGCATGGTGGAATATACGCCTGGTTATCTGGCCGACCACTGGTGCCGGAAAGGGCATATTCTGCTGTGCCTGGCCGGTGAGCTGCGCACGGAACTGGCGGACGGGCGCATCTTTATCCTGACGCCGGGCATGAGCTACCAGGTCGCTGACGATGCCGAACCGCACCGTTCCTCCACCGGCGCGGGCGCAACGCTGTTTATTGTCGATTAGCCGTATAACAAGCGGAAAGGCAATGCTCTGCCAGCCACGCGGATCGATTCCCGCTCCGCGTGGCCAACAGATCCGCCGTACTGCATTTCCATTGCGACGCGATTACAGGAACATCCCGCCGGAAACTTCCACCCGCTGGGCCGTCATCCATCCCAGTTCATCGCTAAACAACGCGGCGATAGCATTGCCGATATCATCCGGCAACCCCACCCGGCCCAGCGCCGTTTGTGAAGCCAGCAATTGATTCAGTTGCTGATTATCACGCACCGCCCCACCGCCAAAATCAGTTTCAATCGCCCCGGGGGCAATGATATTGACGGCAATGCCACGCGCGCCCAGCTCCTTTGCCTGATAGTGAGTCAACACTTCCATGGCGCCTTTCATGGCGGCGTAAGCGGAATAGCCCGGCTGGGCAAAACGGGTCAATCCGGAAGAGACATTGAGAATGCGCCCACCGTCATTAAGGAGCGGTAGCAAGTGTTGAGTCAGGAAGAACGGTCCTTTGAAATGAATGTTGAGTAGCCTGTCAAACTGCGCTTCGCTGAATTCGCCATACGGAGTGTTATCTCCGACGCCGGCATTGTTCAGTAAATAGTCGAATCCTTCTTGCTGCCAGAGGCCCAGTCGTTCGCGAACCTCAGCGACAAATGCCGGAAAAGCGTCAGTATCGGCGACATTAAGCTGAATTGTCGCCGCTTTCGCCCCTTTTTGCTCAATTTCATCGGCCACCCGCAGCGCCTCCGACTGCTGGCTATGGTATGTCAAAATAATATCGATTCCTTTCTCCGCCAGCTTCAGGGCGGCGTTTTTCCCCAAACCACGGCTTCCTCCGGTGATTAATGCGATACGTTGACTCATGGTTGACCTCTTTTCAGGTGGCTGGTGATTGAGAACCAGCCTATTAGCTGATAAAAGAACAATAAATAAGGCTAAATGCGCATAACTGTTTCATTGATGACAACAATAAGGCGCGGTGATGGATAAAATTCACGCAATGCAACTATTCGTCCGGGTCGCGGAGCTGGGCAGCTTCACCCGGGCAGCGGAGACCCTCAACCTTCCTAAAGGTAGCGTATCACGCCAGATTCAGGCGCTGGAAAGCGCGCTCGGCACCCGATTATTGCAGCGCACCACCCGCCAGGTGCGGCTCACCCAGGACGGTATGGTCTATTACGAACGCTGCCGCGATGTGCTGGCCAATGTCGACGAACTGGATAACCTGTTCCAGCACGATCCGGCCTCTATCAGCGGGCGCCTGCGGGTGGATATGCCGGTGGGAATGGCGCGCAATCTGGTCATGCCGCATCTGCCGGCTTTCCTGCAACAGTATCCCGGTATTGAGCTGGAACTGAGCAGCAGCGACCGACTGGTGGACGTGATTCAGGAGGGCTTCGACTGTGTGGTACGGGTCGGGGCGCTGAAAGATTCCGGGCTGGTGGCGCGTCCACTGGGCGAACTGACGATGGTCAACTGCGCCAGTCCGGATTACCTGGCGCGCTTCGGTTATCCGCAAACCCTCGACGATCTGGCGTCGCATGCGGTGGTGCGCTACGCCCCCAGCTTCGGCAGTCGCCCGCAGGGGTTCGAAGTCTGGCAGCACGACCAAATCCTGTGGGTCAAAACCGGCGGTATTCTCACGGTGAACAGTACCGAAACCTATCAGGCCGCCTGCCTGGCGGGGCTGGGGATTATCCAGGTGCCGCGCGTCGGGGTACGCGATGCGCTACGTCAGGGAACCCTGGTGGAGATACTGCCTGGCTATCGCCCGGCGGCGATGCCGGTATCGCTGCTGTACCCGCATCGCCGTAACCTGTCGCGCCGGGTGCGGGTATTTATGGAGTGGCTGACCGGCATCATGAAAGGCTATGTCGATGAACGTTAATCGACGCCTGTTGCGACACTCGCCGCCGGGAAAGCCGCAGCCGGGAAGATAACGTGTATAATTTTATTAACATCCAGGCTCAACCAGGAAGGAACTGTATTGCATGACCACGCCGGATAACCGCCGCCACCCCGCAGACACCGAAAGCCAGACGGCGCCGGTGGTAAAGCTGAAAACCAATAATGAGACGGTGAATAACACCATCGACAGCGTCAACAAAACCGTTGGCCGCCTTGAGCGCAACCCAATCATCGCTCACCTGATGCGCGCCGCTGAGCGCTTTAATGATCGAATGGGTAACCAGTTTGGCGCCGCCATCACCTATTTTTCATTTCTTTCCATGATCCCGATGCTGATGGTGGCCTTCGCCGCCGGCGGTTTTATTCTCGCCTCCCATCCGACGCTACTGCAGGACATCTTTAACAAAATTCTCGATAACGTCAGCGACCCGACGCTGGCCGCCACGTTGAAGAATACCATCAGCACCGCGATACAGCAGCGCACCACTGTCGGACTGGTAGGTTTGCTGATTGCGCTCTACTCAGGCATTAACTGGATGGGCAACCTGCGCGAAGCGGTGCGCGCCCAGTCCCGCGATATCTGGGAGCGTACGCCGCAGGATAAAGAAAAGATTTGGGTTAAGTATCTGCGTGATCTGATCTCCCTGGTCGGTCTGCTGGTGGCGCTGATCGTCACCCTGTTCATCACCTCGGTGGCGGGCTCCGCCCAGCAGACCATTATCAATTTGCTGCATCTGGATGCCATTAGCTGGCTGAAACCAGCGTGGCGGCTGATCGGCCTGGCGATCTCGATTTTCGCCAACTACCTGCTGTTTTTCTGGATCTTCTGGCGTCTGCCGCGCCACCGCCCGCGCCGTAAAGCGCTGATTCGCGGCACGCTGCTGGCGGCGGTGGGTTTTGAGGTAATTAAAATCATCATGACCTATACCCTGCCGAAACTCATCAGCTCGCCGTCCGGCGCCGCATTTGGCTCGGTGCTCGGGCTGATGGCCTTTTTCTATTTCTTCGCCCGCCTGACGCTATTCTGCGCCGCCTGGATCGCCACCGCCCGCTATAAAGACGACCCGCAGATGCCGGGGAAAAGCCACAACTGAGGCTAACTACGCGAGCCGGCAGGGTTTTTGCCGGTTCGCTACCGAAGAATCAGCACATAAATCCAGCTGGTAACTTTTGTTTAACCAAAATCTGGTGTTTTGTTCCATAAATAAATTTATGTAAAGTTTTTTATAGATGCTTTTTTCTGAGAGTGAAAATTATTCCCTTTATGGCGTTTTTTTGTACAACGCACCCACATAAACGTCGTTGAAATCACACTTTTGCTGTGCGTAATATGGCCGCTGGTCCGTTATTCCAATAAGAAAAAACTATGCAAGCATCCGTAGCTACAACTCTCGATACCGACGCCATACAGCCCCCCGTCAACTCCCGGGGCAAAGTGGTCATCGCCTCGCTCATTGGCACCGCCATTGAGTTTTTTGATTTTTATATCTATGCCACTGCCGCGGTGATTGTCTTCCCGCATATCTTCTTTCCCCAGGGCGACCCCACGGCCGCCACGCTACAGTCGCTGGCGACCTTTGCTATCGCCTTTGTGGCGCGTCCTATCGGCTCGGCGCTGTTTGGCCATTTCGGGGACCGGGTAGGCCGCAAAGTGACGCTGGTGGCTTCGCTGTTAACCATGGGGGTCTCAACGGTATTAATCGGTCTGCTGCCCGGCTATGAAACCATCGGTATTTTCGCACCGCTGCTGCTGGCGCTGGCGCGTTTTGGCCAGGGTCTCGGGCTGGGCGGCGAATGGGGCGGCGCGGCGCTGCTGGCGACGGAAAACGCGCCGGCCCATAAGCGCGCGCTGTACGGTTCATTCCCGCAACTGGGCGCCCCCATCGGCTTCTTCTTCGCCAATGGCACCTTTCTGCTGCTCTCATGGCTGCTCAGCGAAGAGCAATTCATGACCTGGGGCTGGCGCGTGCCGTTTATCCTCTCCGCGGCGCTGGTGATTATCGGCCTGTACGTGCGGGTTTCATTGCACGAAACGCCGGTTTTCGCGCGCATCGCTCAGGCAGGCAAGCAGGTAAAAATCCCTCTGGGCACGCTGCTGACCAAACATCTCCGGGCGACGGTGCTCGGCACATTCATCATGCTGGCCACCTACACGCTGTTTTACATTATGACGGTCTACTCAATGACCTTCAGTACCGCCGCCGTACCGCACGGGTTGGGCTTTTCGCGCAATAGCGTCCTGTGGATGCTGATGATGGCGGTGATCGGCTTTGGGGTGATGGTACCGGTGTCCGGCTATCTGGCGGATATCTATGGCCGGCGCAAGTGCATGCTGGTGATCACCAGCCTGATCCTGGTGTTCGCGCTGTTTATCTTCCCGCCGCTGCTCGGTTCCGGCAACCAGGGGCTGGTGATGGCCTATCTGCTGATTGGTCTGAGTCTGATGGGGCTGACCTTCGGCCCTATGGGCGCGCTGCTGCCCGAGTTGTTCCCGACGGAAGTGCGTTACACCGGCGCCTCGTTCTCTTATAACGTGGCATCGATTCTCGGCGCGTCGGTGGCGCCGTATATCGCTACCTGGTTACAGGCCAACTACGGGCTGTTCTGGGTCGGCGTCTATCTCGCCACGATGGCGGCAATTACCCTGATTGCCGTATTCTGTACCCGGGAAACCCGCCACCAGTCGCTGTAAGTTCTCTTTGCCCTCCACGGGCGCCAGAACGGCGCCCGTTTTACCTTTAGCGCTTCATCTGCGAAAGGATCGTTCGGCACTGGTTTTCATCACCTTCCGGCGCGGAGACCAGCGCCAGCAGGGCGGCGGCCGGCGCGACCAGCGTCGCCAGCGCCGCCGCGACCGCGCCGCGGGCGATCAGCGGTCCGGCCTTAACCCCGGCCTGCGGATTTTTAAAGGTACCGCGAACATACAGCGGTGAACGCAGGGTGATCACCCGGAATCCTTTACTTTCCGGATCAATGGTTAAGTCAAGACGCTCATTAGCCATGCTGGCGGTACCGGTGACGTTGATCAGGGCATTTTCGGTATCAAAGGCAAAAATCTGCGGACGCGCTACCCCGTTCACCAGATCAAGGTTCGCCGCCGCACAGTTGATCCGTACCTCTTCATCGCCAAAAATCTGCCCGATGATATAGTTCCCGACGTTCAGCCCGAGAATTTCCATCAGGTTGCGACTGATCAGTCCATCGTTCATCAGGAGTTTGAGGTTACCGTTACTGCTGCCGAGCAGCGCCGCCACCGAATTGCCGGTACCGCGCAGTTGCGCATCGCCGTTAAGCTGACCGAGGGTTTTCTGCATCGCTTCGACATTCGGCATCAGTTGTTTCAGCTGTAGCTGGCGGGCTTTGATCTGCGCGGTGCCGCGCATGGGCTTCTGGTCACCGGACAGATGGATGGTGGAATCGATGGTGCCGCCGGCAATGCCGAAACGCAGCGGCTGGAGCTGCAAATCGCCGTTGCTGAGGATCACGTGGGTGGAGAGATCGCGCAGCGGCAGCCGGGTACTGTGCTCAATACGCCGGCCCTTAAAGCGGACGTCAGCATCCATCACCGACCACTTTTCGGTATCAAACGTATCGTACGGCAACACTTTATCCGCCGGCTGAATCGTACGCTGCCCCTTGCGCTGCTCCTCGCGGCGGTTTTCATCCGCCCCCTTACCGGAGTCGACGCCGATCAGCGGCCCGAGATCCGCCAGCCGCAGTTGTCGTGACTCCATATCCCCTTCCAGCTTCGCCCGCGGTTTGCCCTGGGTAAAGGTCAACGAACCGTGAATATCGCTGTCGCCGATCCGCCCGTTAAAATCCTGATAGCGGAATACCGACCCTTTATCGCTGTCTATTTTCGCCGTCAGGTGGCCGTCGGTCTCATAGGGCGGAGTATCCGGCAGCAGCACGCCGGTTAAATCGTACAGATTGCCCAACGAATTGCCGGCGAATTTCAGGCGCAGGTCGACACCGCCCATTTTCATGGGGTCATTGATAGTACCGGTAAAAGCGACGCGCGCGTCGCGGGTGCGAATATCGGCCTGTACCGGGAATGGCGTCCCTTCGCTGCGCAGCGCCAGCATGCCGCCGATTTTACCGCTGCCGTTAACCCGCTCGCCCTTATACTGCCCCTGAACCTTCAGGCCAAAGACATAGTCCGCGACATTCGCGCTGTTAGCGCCTTTTTTGTCGCCGGTCACTTCGCTGAACGGCAGCGGTTTCCCCAGCGGATCGACCAGGATAGTCATTTGCGCCTGGGTCACTTTGTCGCTGACTGCGACCTTACCGCGGTCAAAAAGAATGTTATCCAGCCGGAATGACCACGATGACGGCGCCGCCTCCGCCTGCTGCGTGTCATCCCCGGCCAGGTTAAAGGTCCAGTTGTTAGTCTTTTCCGACAGGCGAATCAGGCGCGCATCGGGCTGAGTCAGTTTGATCCACGGTAGCCAGACTGTCCGGGTCAACAGCGCCAGCGGCGCCAGTGTCGCCTCGACCCGCGGCAGATGGACCATGGTCACCTCCGGGATCTCCGGCGGGTTGCCCAGTAAAATATCCTCTGCGTGAACATGGGGCCACGGCACCCAACTGCGCCAGCCAGGCTCGTCTTTGTTGCGCTCCCACACCACCCCCAGATCGCCGCGAATAGCAAACGGCCGGTTCAGTTCCGCCGAGACCTTGCGGTTAATGGTCGGCTTCAGGCGGTTCCAGTCAAAAGTGGCAATTATCGCAACCAGCACCACCATCAGCAGCAGCACGATACCGCCTGTCCAGCTCAGCACCTTGCCCGTTTTCGTCATCACTCACCTCGCCTTACGATCGATCCTGTTAAGGTAAAGATAGTCGAGGGAAAAGCGTCGGCGCCCGGAAAGGCCGAATTTGTGCTGCCGGAAGACGCCGGTAGCGCCGTGAAATGTGCATTATTCACTGTCGCGATTGACCGTTGATGGCGCGAATTTAACTTTGCTCAAAGTTTATCAAAACGTCGTTTTAAATTGTTTGACTCCGTTTTGCCAGCCCAGCAAACTAGTGTTTAATTTTCTCTCTACTCAGGTTCCCGGCTATGTCTATCCAGAAAATTGCCGTTATCGGCGAATGTATGATCGAAATGTCCGAAAAGGGCTCCTCGGTGAGCCGTGGCTTTGGCGGCGACACGCTGAACACCTCGGTGTATATCGCCCGTCAGGTGCCCGCAGAGCGGCTCAGCGTCCACTATGTTACTGCGCTGGGCGAGGACAGTTTCAGCCAGCAGATGCTTGACGCCTGGCATACAGAAAACGTCCATACCGATCTGACCCAGCGTCTGGCGAACCGCCTGCCCGGCCTGTATTACATCGAAACTGACGACAGCGGCGAGCGCACCTTCTGGTACTGGCGCAACGAAGCCGCCGCCCGTTTCTGGCTGGAGACCGATCGGGCGCCGCAGATTTGCGCTGAACTGGCCCGCTTCGACTTTCTGTATCTGAGCGGTATCAGCCTGGCGATTTTAAGCCCGCAGAGCCGCGAGAAATTACTCACCCTGCTACGCCAGTGCCGCGCCAACGGCGGAAAGGTGATTTTTGACAACAATTACCGCCCGCGCCTGTGGAGCAGTAAGGAAGAAACCCGTCAGGTATACCGGCAAATGCTGGAATGTACCGACATTGCTTTCCTGACGCTGGACGACGAAGACGCCCTGTGGGGAGAAAAACCGCTGGAAGAAGTGATTGCGCGTACCCATGACGCCGGCGTACAGGAGGTGGTGATCAAACGCGGCGCCGATAGTTGTCTGGTGGCAATCCAGGGGCAGCCGCTGGTTGATGTACCAGCGGTAAAACTGGCAAAAGATCGCGTGGTGGATACGACCGCTGCCGGGGACTCATTCAGCGCCGGTTACCTCGCGGTGCGCCTGCTGGGCGGCGACGCCGGAGCAGCGGCACGCCGCGGTCATCTGACCGCCAGCACCGTCATCCAGTACCGCGGCGCGATCATCCCCCGCGACGCGATGCCGGCATAAGACCAGCGGGCAGGCGCCGACGCGCCTGTCCCTGCCAGCCAGGAACTGCGCGCCAGTAATAGTAGCCGCTTTATCCGTTACGATGGCGCGCCCTGCGGTTGCGCAGTGCGGCTGTAGTCGCGCAATACCGCGGCCACCCGCAGCCGATAATGGCTGAAAATCGCTTCCTGCCCTTCGCGCTGGGCCGCCTGATGATCGACCTGGTTGCGCCAGGCCTGGACCGCCTCTTCATCCCGCCACCAGGAGAGGGAAAGTATTTTTCCCGGCTGGGTCAGGCTCTGAAAACGTTCGATAGAAATAAAGCCGTCCACCTCCTGCAACAGAGGTTTCAGCTCCGCCGCCAGCGCCAGATAGCGTGGCTGCTGTGCAGGAAAAGGCTGGGCTTCGAAAATAACGGCGATCATAAACGGCTCCTGAGTGTCTGGTCTGTACAGACATCATAAAGCCCGGTCACGACGAATGCTTTGACGGGTAACGAAGTATCCCCGCCTCTCCCCGCAGACGCCCGGGAACGGCGCGGCAAAAATCACCCATTCAGAAAACCACGGCGGGATGACTCCCGCTGTGGCGCAGTCGCCGCCTACCGGGCAGGAGGAATATCGCTCACATCCTGACGGACGCTGTCTTCAACCGCGACGGGGGCCGCAACAGGCGTCATCACTTTATCCCAGTCCTCACGCAGCGCTTTGATACTGTATTCCGGCTCGCCTTGCGGCTGCAGCAGCACCAGCGCCATATCCTGCGACAACAGCTGACGCAGTTCCTGGTTGAGCGACTCGACCGTCAGGCCAGAGAGGAAATCCTGACGCAGACGCTGATAGCGCTCCGGCGCGATATCCACTACCTGATTCTGTAGCGAGCGCAGCCGCTGGTTGATCAGAATGTCGGTATCGCTGCGCGCATAGGTGGCGAACAGCTTCTGCAGTTCAAGGTTCTTCTGCGCCACCAGCGCGTTGAACTCATCGCCGCTCAGGCCGTTCTCGCGGACATTCGCCAGCTCCCGGGCCACCATGGTGTAGTTGCCGGCCAGCTTGTCATTTGGCGAATCCAGATTGATCCCGCACTGGGCGCGCAGGAACAGCACCCGGCAGTCAAAACCGAGGCCAATGTCTTTGGCATTATTTTTACTCAGGCTTTGCTGAATACGCCAGAACAGCGCTTCACGCGCCAGGTCGGCACGCCAGTAGCGCAGTAGCGCGGCGGATTCGCGAATCGGCTGCCAGGGGTTATCCCACATAATCAACAGCCGATCCTGGCGAACCTTGTCGGTCATGATACTGACCGCTTCACGCTTCAGCGGTGCGATAGTCGGCACCGGCGCCGGCGTCTCGCGTTTGCCTTTCAGTTCGCCAAACGCTTTATTGATTTGCTCCGATACGGCGCGGCTGTCCACATTGCCGACCACAATCAGCGTCATCGCGTCCGGGGTATACCACTTGTGGTAGAAAGCGGCTAACTGTTGCGCATCCACCGGCTGTTTCAGCGCCAGCAACGGATCGTGTCCCAGCAGCGTAGAGCCCTTCAGGCGATAGCGCCACCAGCCATCCCGCGGGTCCGTCGGCCAGGTCGGCACATCGTTTTGCGCCTGCAGCCCCTGGGCCACCGTCTCCTGAGTAATGGATAATTTTCCGGCGCTGTTCGCCAGCCAGCCAAAGGCCTCTTTCAACAAATCGGCGCGATTGTTGGGCAGGCTGAGGCTGAACTGCGTGAAATCATAGGAAACTATTGCCGGCGGGTAAGCCCGCTGGGGATCGCTGCCCTGCTGCCAGAAGGCGCTGGTCTGGGCGGCGGAAAGGTTGGTTTGCATCAGCGCCAGATGCGGAATAAAGCGGCTGTAACCGCTTTGCTGGGCGCTTTCCGTCAGCGAACCGCTGTTCACTGTCAGACGAATCTCGATACGATCGCTGGGGCGTTGAGGCGTTGCCAGAACCTGCCACTGAAAACCATTCGGCAGGGTCCCCTGTTGCCAGGCCGGATCGGGCTGGAGCGCTTCTGCCTGCACGTTACTGACGACAATACCCATCAGTAAACCGCCAGCGAAAAGACGAATTGTTTTGCCCTGCATGTGAACCCCTGATCAACATTCCTGGTGAAATACGATACCCGTGATACTTCAAACTGCATGCGCGTTTACAATACGCAAGTTATTCAGGGTATACACTGCGGCGCGCATAGGGCGCGGCGCAGATAACTTTTTTCTGTTTTCAGTTAGACCGCACGAAAAGAAAAAAGTCACGCCTTGAGGTGAAATTAAGGCTAATTATGCGCAGGAGCCCGCAGCCAGGGCAAGTGGCTGCGGGAAATCAGAGAGTTCAGGAGGATATTTCGCTGGTTTTAGCGTCAGACGGCTTATTATTCAGCGTGTTCTGCAACTGCTTTTCATCCAGTTGTTTTACCCACTTCGCCACCACCACTGTCGCCACGCCGTTGCCGACCAGGTTAGTCAGGGCGCGGGCCTCGGACATGAAGCGGTCGATGCCGAGAATCAGAGCCAGACCAGCCACCGGCAGATGTCCGACCGCCGAAATGGTCGCTGCCAGCACAATGAACCCGCTACCGGTCACCCCTGCCGCCCCTTTCGAGGAGAGTAGCAGCACCACCAACAGCGTGATCTGATGGAAGATATCCATATGGCTGTTGGTCGCCTGGGCAATAAACACCGCCGCCATAGTCAGATAGATTGAGGTGCCGTCAAGGTTGAACGAATAGCCGGTCGGAATCACCAGCCCGACCACCGATTTGCGGCATCCGAGCTTCTCCATCTTATCCAGCATACGCGGCAGCGCGGATTCCGACGACGAGGTACCCAGTACAATCAGCAGCTCTTCTTTGATATAGCGGATAAATTTGAAGATGCTGAACCCGGTGGCCCGGGCGATGCTGCCCAATACCAGCACCACAAACAGAATACAGGTCACGTAGAAACAGATAATCAGTTGGCCGAGCTGCACCAGGGTTCCCACGCCGTATTTACCGATGGTGAACGCCATCGCGCCGAAGGCGCCAATCGGCGCCAGGCGCATGATCATATTGATGATGCCGAAGATGACCTGCGAGAAGCTTTCAATGACGCTGAAGATAATCTGGCCTTTTTCGCCAAGACGATGCAGCGCAAAGCCAAACATCACAGCGAACAGCAACACTTGCAGGATATTACCACTGGCAAAAGCGCCGATAACGCTGGATGGGATCACATCCATCAGGAAAGCGACGATCCCCTGATCTTTTGCCTGCTCGGCGTAGATAGCCACCGCTTTGGCATCCAGGGTTGCCGGATCCACGTTCATTCCCGCGCCGGGCTGTACCACGTTGACGATAATCAGGCCAATGATTAGCGCCAGGGTACTGACGATTTCAAAGTACAGCAAAGCCACCGCACCAGTACGGCCGACAGCTTTCATGCTTTCCATCCCGGCGATGCCGGTCACCACGGTACAGAAAATAACCGGGGCGATTACCATTTTGATTAATTTAACAAAGGCGTCGCCCAGCGGTTTCATGTCAGCACCCAGATCCGGCCAGTAGTGGCCGAGCAGAATACCGATAGCGATGGCGGTCAACACCTGAAAGTAGAGGCTTTTAAAGAGTGATGTTTTCATAAAGTGTCCCATAAACGGCAAAATCCGCAGACTAAACATTGTTATTAGATCTGCGGTGCCTAAAGCTACACCAGGAAAACATTAAGGAAATATATATTCATCACATTTGAAACAAATGTGTTAAAAAAGTGAGCTGACTCGCACCAGCCCATTACTTTTTTTCATAGTTTTTTACATCATCATCGCTATCAGGCGTCAAATAGCGCTGAGTGAACGCTTCCGGTGACATCGCCCGGGCAAACAGATAACCCTGAACGATTTCCACCCCGGCCTCGCGCAACCAGTTCAGTTGCGCTTCGGTTTCCACCCCTTCGGCGATCGCCTCCAGGTTCAGGTTACGCGCCATGGTGAGGATCAGCGACACGATACTGCCGTCCTCCGGCAGGCCGCTGACAAAGTTCTTGTCGATTTTCAGGATGTCCACCGGCACCGACTTCATGTGGTGCAATTGATGTAAGCTGGCATAGCCCATGCCAAAATCGTCCAGCGCGATACGCACCCCGGCGTGGCGCAGCGGCCGCAGAATGTTAACCGCCGCCTGCGGATCGTCAATACGCCGGCTTTCCGTCACTTCCAGTATCAGGCTGCCGGGCGCGATAGCATAGCGCTGCAACAACGTCATCAGCCGCTCCACCAGATCCGGCTGCACCAGTTGTAACGCGGAAATATTCACACTGACCGGAATCTCCACTCCCCGCCGCTGCCAGCTGGACAGCAGGCGAACCGCCGACTCCAGCACCCAGTTACCGACGGTGACCATCAGGCCGCAGGATTCAATACGATCAATCAACCCGTCAGGCAGCGTCCAGCTACCGTCCGGCTGCTGCTGACGCAGCAGTACCTCAACGCTGGCGACCCGCTCATCGCTCAGGCGAATTTGCGGCTGCAGCCAGAGTGCAAACTGCTCATTTTCCAGGGCCCCGAGAATATCGTTCTCCTCCGTTAGCCGCTGTTGCGCCCGCACCATCTGCTCCGGATCGAAAAACTGAATCTGGTTTTTGCCCATCTGCCGGGCGGCAAAGGCGGCGGACACCGCGCGGCGCAGCAATTGCTCTGCGCGGATATCGGCGATGCGCATGGCGATCCCTACGCTGGCGCTGGGGCGCAGATAAATGGCGTTGAGCGGCAATTTTTCATTCACCGCCGCCAGCAACTGGCGGGCAAGCTGCATCGCCTGCCAGGGATCGGTGATCCCACGCGCCAGCACCGCAAAATCGTACAGATTGACCTGAGCCAGCACCATGCCGGCCGGCAAGTGCTGTTGCAGGCGGGACACCAGCGTCAGTACCAGCGCCTCACGCTGCTCTTCATTCAGTACCCCGGCCGATTCCTGTAGCGTTTCGCTGGCCAATACTATCATCGCCAGCGGCTTACCGGCCTGTAGATCCTGTTCCACCAGCGCCTGCAACAGGGCTTTGTTCGGCAATTCCGACCCCGGGAAACGGGTGCTCAGACGGACCTGTTCATCCTGCTGACGCCTGACCGCCTGCTGGTTGCGGTTATAACTGCGCACCAGCAGGCCGATTTCATCATCGTGGTGCAACGCAGGGATCTTAAGCTGGTGCCCCACCGCATCCTGGGGAGAGATATCGTTCAGTTCCCGACCCATGCGGCGCAGCGGATGAACAATCAGGCGATTAATACACCAGGTAATGCCCACCGTCAGCACCAGCACCAACAGCAGCCAGGCGGTGACCAGGGTGGAAATGGTGCTCAGAATCGTGCGATACATGCGCCAGGAGTCCGCCTGCAGCACCAGATACGCCAGCGGCTGTGGATTGGCCGGGCGCTCCAGCGAATACAGCGGCAGAGAAATCTGCACCGGCAGTTCAAATATCCGCGCCATCAGCACCGGTACCGATCGCTCGGTGACAAAGCTGACGCGCAGCGCCTGAAACTGATTAGGCAACACCACATCAGCCCGGCTGAGAATGCCGGAGGGCTGGATTTGACTGAGGATCGCTTCGGCCTGGGGGATATCTGCTTTAAGAATGGCCGCCGACAGGGGGCGGCGCACGGAATGCGCGATGCTTTCCATTTGCGTCGCGGTGGTATAACGACTCTGCTGCACGAAGTGAAAGAGCAAAACAACAATAAAAACCGCAACAAACACCATGACAACCGCAAATACGGCTGCCATCTGTTTGATCGTTAACGAACGACTGACTCGCAAATTCACTCTCCGTCAGAATAGCTGCATTCCGCTGCGCGGCGATCCGCCGGCCCCGTGGGCAGGAGTATACTGTATTGCGACCCTTTGTAGACTTATTCACACCGGGATTACAGATAATTTACCAGTCTGCATACGGCACCAGCGGCTGCGGCGGCATGTCCATATCTCCCTGCCATCCCCCTAACGAATAACGCACAAAGACCAGCGCATGACTCGGGGCATAATCCTTCGCCTGTTGAATATCGATCCCCGCGCCAATCGACCAGTGCGAAGTCAGGCGGCGTTCAATTAACGCCCGGGCGGTATAACCGGTTCCGGACGACGAGCTGCCGGTCTCTATCGCGTACTTGTCGGTATATCCCTGGCCGTCGGGAATCAGGCTGGAGATCGGATAACGCCGCTGGTCATTGGTCTTCGAGTGCGACCAGGATACCGAGCCTCCTAACTCCCAGGACCAGTTTTCGGTACGCTGACGCCAGATAACCGGCACCGCGAACGACAGGTATTGCTGCGGGCTGTAATATCCTCCCTGACCGAGGGTATAGGTGCTCAGATCTTTATCGTAGTGCCAGATCATATTGCTCAACCCGACGGTCAGGCGGCGGTTGTCTTCGTTAATCAGCTTATAGTAGTAACCGGTCATCCAGCGCACCCGCCAGTTATCCGCCACATTTTTGCCGGTCAGCGTGTCGGCGCTCAGGCTCGACCAGACCCCGTGGGCGCCTCCCTTGTCATAGCTCATGCTGACGCCGGCCCCGGTGGCGCGCACCCCGCCCCACACGGTATTGGTGTTCGGATCGCGCTGGCCGCCAAACGACAGCACTGAACTGGAGATCGGCCTGCGATGGGCGTTAAGCGTATAGCCTATCGGTCCCAGATCGTCGCTGTAACTCAGCCCGCCGACCACATCCACCACATCGAACCCCATGGGGGTAGTACCCAGATCCATTTGCCAGGTGTCGTTACGCCAGCCCGCTGCGATACTGGCCCCGGCGGCACGCTGTTTATTGCTGCCGCTACAGCCGTGCTCATAACAGGTGCCCCATTTTTCGCTGTACTCGCCGCTGCTGAAGGTGCCGGCATCCATATTCACCACATCGGTGCGGAAAAACATTTTGCCGTCGCTGAGCGGCGCGTCCACCTGCAGCATCGTGGTATGCGCTTTGAGATCGGAATACCCCGGGGTGCCGCTGGAACCCCAGTAATCGTGATCGAGAGTTACAGTGACATCCTGCTGGCGGTACAGGTCGGCTGCGTCGCTGCGCACGCCGCGCTTCAGCCAGTCATCAGCCGCATTGTTGCGGGTCAGACGGGTGAATTCATCATTGTTCTGTGGACGCCGATCGGTAATGTCGGACGCCACCATCGCATCCCGCCAGGTGCCCAGCGCCTGCTGCGGTTGACCATCCGCAGCCTGAAATCGCGCCGCGTCGCGCAGCACCAGGGCATTTTCCATCGACGGCGGCTGTGACGTCGCCTGCGGCACAATCTGGCTATAGATACGCCGCGCCTGGCCATTATCCCCCAGCGCCGCGCTGGCGTTAGCCACCCGTCGCAGAGTATTCGCCGACAGCGCCTCCGCCGCCTGTTGCTGATTGAACTGCGCCAACTGACGGCGCGCCCCGTCTTTGTCGCCGCGGGCGATCAGCGTTTCGGTCATTCCGAGCAGCGCATCGCTATTCTCCGGGTCCCGGGACAGCACCTTCTGATAGCTTGCCACCGCGCCGTCATAATCCCCGCGCTGAGTAGCCCAGTCCGCCAGAGTTAAATCAATGCGGTCCGACGCCGGCTGCTGCTGTAATAGCGCAATCGCCGCGACCTCCTGACCACTGTCGCGCAACTGGTTGGCGCGCGCCATCACCTGATTCAGCTCCAGACGCTGTGCCAGTTCGCGGATATTGTCGGTCCACTGGCCACGCGGCAGGGCATTCAGGGAGGAGAGCGATTCGGCATCCCGATCGGTACCGGACAGGTAGAGCGCGCGGGCATAGACCAGATCCGCATCGCCGGGGTGGCGGCGCGCCAGCTCGCTGAAAGCGCTGTCGCCCCGGGCCTGTTGCCCGGAGGCGGCCAGATCTTTCGCCAGCCGGTATGTCGTCCAGATACTATCGGGATCCTGTTGTAAACGACGCTGATGCACAACCGCGGCCTCATGCCAGCGACCTTCGTTTTCCAGCGCCGCGGCCTGTTTTTCCAGGCGCTCATCCGTCAGGCTGCGCTCAATATCGTCAATACTTTTACGCTGACGGGCGCTGAGCGTATCCAGAAAAGCCTGCGCCTGCTCCGGCGACTGGCGACGATAGATATTCGCCAGCCCGCGCACCGCATTACTGTTGCCGGAATCCATACGCAGCGCCTGGCGGTAATAGCGCTCCGCCGCCGCATCGTCCTTATTGGCCACCGCGACATCCCCCAGCCCCAGAACTGCATAGCTGTCGCTGGGATCGACGCGCCGGGCCTGTTGGAATTTACGCTGCGCCAGCGCGTTATCATTGGCTTTCAGCGCCGCATCGCCCTGGTCGATCAACAGCCAGTAACGGTTGGTTTGCAGCAGGCTTTCCCACTTACCGCGGTCGCTGCCCTGCGGGTCCATCGCGATCGCCTTTTCAAACTGCCGCACCGCCAGCGCCCGGTTGCCCTGGCGGGAGTAGGCCTGGCCCAGCGCCCCCACCAGATCGCTGTCTTTTTGATCGCTGGTCAGCGCCCGCTTCAGGTCGCCAATCGCCCGGGCGCCGCCGCCCGCTTCGACAATCGCCAGTCCCTGCGCCCTGGCGCGGAAGGCCGGATCCGCCAGTTGTTTCTGCTGTTGCTCCAGCATAACTTTCGCCGCATTGACGCTCTCCCCTTCGCTGAAGGTTTGCAGGAAATTCTGCAGCGCCGTCACACTGGACTGGCTGACCGGCATTTTTTGAATTCGGGCATACCACATTTCCGACGCCTGCCCGCGGCCGGTGCTGGAGCGCGCCATCTGCTCCAGCACCGCAAAACCATCCTGCTCGCGGCCATCGTTAAACAACATTTGCGCCAGCGCCGCCTGCAACGCGTTATTGCCCGGCGTACGGGCGTTCATTTTCTGCAACTGGCTGAGCGCTTCGCTGTGATGGGCCGGCACTTTGGCCATCAACAGCCAGTATTCGATCCCGATATCTCCCTCGGGCGGTTCGCCGTTAAACAGTTTCTGATACGCGACAATCGCCTCTTCATTATGACCCGTGGTGGCCAGCAGGCGCGCCTGCTGCAGTTGCTGACGCCCTTCCGGGGAGGCCAGCATCATCGTGAGACGCGCATCCTGATAGGCGCTGGCGTTCGGGGAAAGTTTCGCCATCCGCTCCAGCAACTTACGGGCGCCATCGCTGTCCCCCTGGCGCAACAGATAGCGCATCCGGGCGGCGATGACATCCGGATCGTCCGGGGCTATCAGTTCCAGCCGGTACAGCGACTGGCGCACCAGGTCTTCACGATTTGTCGCTTCACCCAGCCGCACCTGCTGCAGAAGCTGCTGCTGGCCGGACGCTTCGGCGGCGAACGCCGATGGCATCCACGCTATACTGAGGGAAAGACTGAGTAGACTTATTGAGATTGTGTTGCGCATAGCTGGCCCCAGTCAGGGACTAATTCGCCCTGAGACGTAAAGCGAAAACGCTGCTGATCCCATCCCTGGCCATACAGAGTTAAAACAAAGTTGTAATAGGCGTCCTGCTGCGGATACTGATCCTTCACCCGCTGGCGCTGCACATACAGCGCCGGACTGTCCTGCAGAGCGGGCAACAGGGCGGCGGAAAAACCCACTGGCCCATCGTTGGTTAACGCGCCGCTCACCACCGCCGCCTGTTCCGGCGGCGCGCCGCGCTTCACGGTAGCGTCAATCATCGGCTGGAAATGGTTCAGCAGGCGGGCTTTATCAGGATCGCGATCGCTCATCATACCGGCCCACAGATAGACCCGAATGGCGTTGTAGCTGCTTACCAGCGCCGGCTGCGCTTTCATCTGCCAGCCTTTGCCTTTGTTCCAGTTGACCCAGTCGGGGGAGAACCCTTTGGGAGAGGTTTCCAGTAACAGACGCAGCGTCGGACCACGCATTTTTGACCACGGCCCCGGGTAGCGCGCCGCCCGATCGATAAGCTGTAGCGGCAGATAGCTGGGGTTTAGCCGCCAGCTATCCTTTTGGGCAAATCCTACTTTGCCCGGCAGCAGCATTGGCCCCAGACCGGGGATCTGCGCCACTTCTTCTTTTGCGATACGCGCCAGGAGTTGTTCCCCCAGCGTACTGTAGCTGTCCTGCTCCCACAGCCGCCCGGCCTCCAGCAACGCCCAGGCTATCCACAGGTCGGAATCGGAGGCGGAGTTAGTGTCCAGCACCGTCCACTGATTATCCTCGCGACGCCCCCACAGCCAGGCCGGAAGCTGTTTACTTAAGTCGCCCTTCGCCAGATTGTTCTGGGTCCAGGCCAGTATCCGGTCGAAGGCCGCCCGATCATTGGCCACCAGCGCGAAGAACAGCCCATAACTTTGCCCCTCGGAAGTGGTGATTTTGCGATCGTCGCTCGGATCGACAACCCTTCCCCCTTCGCTGACAAACCCGCTTTTGAACTGTTCCCAGGCGGGCCAGCCGCAGTCGGCGCGGACGCCGACCGTTATGAGCATCGCCAGAACCGCCGTAGCGCCGCGCCAGTTCATTACTCATCCTCAGCGTGCAGGCGACGGCGACTCAGGATGCGCAGAATACGCCACAGCACCCAGGCCAGCAGTACTACGCTGATTGCGGCAAACACCGCCAGCAGCACCGGATGGTTCGAAAGCGCAAACCACAGGCGTTCAAACCACGGCAGGTGCCCGACATAGTAAATATCCCCCACCCGCAGCCCGGCGACACCGGATTCGCGAATCACCGCGACCGAACCATAGATAGCGGCGCGTTTCCCGGAATCATTAAGCGCATTGTTGAGTAATTCGTAGCCGCGCGGGCTGTCCGCCAGCAGAGCGACAACGCTACGCTGCTCGTGGTACGGCGACTGGAAGCCGACCACCGCCGCCATCGGCGCGCTGGAGGTTACCGTTGTCTGGGCTTCCGCGGCGCGATCGTTCTCATCCGGCATAATCGTCGGCAGGGTCGTCTGGCGGACTGGGGTTTTCACCCAGCTCTTCGCGGCGTCGACCAGCAGATTGATTTTTTTGTCGTCCTTCAACGGTTCCGGGATGTTGCCGATGATCATGATATCGGCGTCTTTACCTTTCATCTGCTCCGGGTTATCGGTCAGGTTGACGTTAAACGCCGCCAGACCGGTCTGGGCGCCGATAGTGCCCAGCGCATCAAGCAGCGCCATCACCTGCGCCGGCGCCGGCTGTTTCGCCACCACCACCAGGGTTTCCGACAGATCGGCCATTCTGCTGAACGGGAAACCGGCATTGGCGAAGGTGCGCAGGTCCGGCATGGCGATGAAGTGATAATAACTGGAGAAATCAATCGTCGACGCATCATCAATCACCACCCGGTTCGGTACCGGCTGATAAGTAATACAGTTCTCGATCGATCCCCCGGGGATCGGGTTCATGTAGAAGAAGTCGAAGCGCAACTGGTTGGTCGCCCCCAGGCGCAGAGCGGGCAGCGAGACATCGTTATTGCCGTCCAGCAGCCCCTGCATCACCGGCAGACGCAGGAACAGTTTGTTCCCGCGGTCCTTTGGCAACAGCGGGAACGACTGCAGGAACTGGTTGTTCAGGCTGATGTCCATCCGCGAGCTGTCCTTCGCCGGCGGCGAGGTATAGCGATATTTGAGATCCATATCGATACCGTTGGTGCGCAGCAGGTACAGATCCGGCGGCAGGTTGAGCGTCACATTGACCGAAGCCGGCACCAGGCCGGAAGACTGCAACTGCTCTTCATAGGTTTTCAGCTCGCCAAAGGTAACTGCCCGGTCAGTACGCACCCAGTTCGGCGCATCATAGGGTTTACGCGCCAGCAGCGGCGTCACATCATTGACCACCAGTTGACTACCGCGGAACAATATATTGCCTTTGGCAATCCCTTTTGCCGCCAGCACCAGGTCATTATCGTCACGGCCGAATACCACCAGCATTTTCACCCACGGTTTGTCGGGGTGGCTTATCATTTCAAGGGTCGGCGCCTGCACCGGCGGGTGCTCGCGCAGGAAGTCCGGACGTCGGTCGTTAGTGGCGAAAACAATACTATTCCGGTCCGGCAACTGATTGAACAGCACCGGGAAGTGCTGACCGCGCCACACCGCGCGGGAGCCAAACCACGAGGCGATAATCGCCGCGGCGCGCTGCTGCTCCAGATCCGGCGAGCCGGCGAACACCATGGGTAACTCCAGGCTTCGATCGTCCCTGGCGTCAAAGAAAGGCACCGGGAAATGGGACAGGTCGTTACGCACATCCAGGGTCTGGAAGGTTAAATCCAGGGCGCTACCGCGCCCTACGTCCAGCCACAGCGTGCTGTTGGCCGGATTTTCACAGATATCGCGATAGTGGCCGACGAACTCCAGCCGTACCCGGTTAAAATCGGTGATGTACAGCGGATCAATCGGCAACTGAGCGACCGTTTTATTCCCCAGTTGCTCCTTCGTGACCGGCAGCACGCCCATCAGTTCATCATTGAGATACACCTTCAGTTGCGATTGCACCGGAATCAACGCCGGCGACGGGGTGTACACCAGGTTGAGCAGGGCTTTGGTCACCACTTCATCGCTGCGCATGCCGAATTCCACAGAGGCATCCGGGTTGATGCCGCGCAGCACCATGCTGCCTGGCGGCGGCGCGATTTGCGCGAAGTCCAGTTTCACATCCCGCGACGGCGTACCGGCAGCGAAGATCGGCGCATCGGCGCCCGTCACCCCGGGCAATACCGACCCAACAGGGACTTCGCCTTCGGTAGCGGCAGGCGCTGCCTGATTCTCCACTGGCGCGGCGGCGTCCGGCTGCGCCTGCGGAGCAGCCCAGGCCTGAATGAATGGAAAACTTGTTACCCCCAGAGCGGCGGCATATAACCAGGATATTTTTCTTTTCATCGCGTTTTCATCATTGTTGAGCCACTGCCGGCCCCGAATGCGGTCCGGCGGCGCGCGCCGGTCGGCGGGGAATAAACGACACGATCCAGTCAACCAGTGCGGTCAAGGAACGGAATACCACTTTCAGGGATGCCGGCGCGAACTCCGCCAGATGGCGGTAGCCCCGGAACCCTAATTTCAGAATATCGAGCAGGCTTTCCAGCGGTTTATCTTCCGGATAACTGTCCTGCCACAGCGCCCAGGTATCCGCCCGGGCGAAGGTGCACTGAATAAAATCAATATGTTGCTGGGTGGTGAGATCCGTCAGCTCCAGGCCTATCTCTTCGTCCATTACGCGCACCACTTTTACCGGGAAGGCATATTCCTGCGTGCCGCGTTTAAGCAACAAACGCACCATCTGGCCTTCCAGCACCCGGGACTGGCCGTGAACTTTCACCCCTACCCCGGTTCCGGAATAGTCATGCATGGTGCAGGAGAACAGGTGGCCGTCATCCCGGGCGATAGCCGCCGGCATAGAGATTTCCACCCGGTGCGCGTGGCGCACCTGCTTACTTTCCACAGCAACCGCCACCGCGCCGCCCAGTATCAACAGGTTATAGAACACCCACGCCAGACTCACCAGCACCGTCAGTTGTTCGTTTTCCGGACCGGCAAAGAAGCGCCAGATGCCGAACAACACCCCCAGTAAGTTAAACAGCACCAGGACCATATAGGGGCGGGTAATTACCCAGTCGATGTACTCGTGTTCAATCAGGCCGCCTTTCGCGGTAACGTTGAACTTACCCTTATGGGGATTAATCAGCGCCACCAGAGTCGGCCTGGCGATATACCAGGCCAGCACAGTTTCATAGATTTCGCTCCAGAACGAGTGACGATATTTCCCCTGGATCTTCGAGTTGGTCAGGCTGGCGTGAATCATATGCGGCAGGACAAATAGCGCAATCATGATCGCCGGCGCGTAAATGATATAGGCGTGCAGCAGCAGGAACGCCAGCGGCGCCGTCAGGAAGATCAACCGCGGCACCCCGGACAGGAAGTGCAACATCGCATTGGCGTAGCACAGGCGCTGGGCCAGTTTCAGCCCCTTGCCCATCAGCGGGTTATCCAGCCGGAATATCTGGACCATACCGCGCGCCCAGCGAATACGCTGGCCGATATGGGCCGACAAACTCTCCGTCGCCAGCCCGGCGGCCTGGGGAATGCGGATATAGGCCGAGGTGTAGCCGCGACGGTGCAGGCGCAGGGACGTGTGCGCATCTTCGGTGACCGTTTCCACCGCGATACCGCCCACTTCATCCAGCGGCCCGCGGCGGATCACCGCGCAGGAGCCGCAGAAGAAGGTCGCATCCCACATGTCGTTGCCGTCCTGCACCAGCCCGTAGAACAGCGTGCCCTCGTTCGGGGTTTTACGGAAACGCCCGAGGTTGCGTTCAAACGGATCCGGCGAGAAGAAATGGTGCGGCGTCTGCATCATCGCCAGCTTTTCATCTTTGAAAAACCAGCCCACGGTCATTTGCAGGAATGAGCGGGTCGGCACGTGGTCGCAGTCAAAAATCGCCACCAGGTCGCCAGTGGCCTGTTTCAGGGCGTTATTGATATTCCCCGCTTTCGCGTGCTCGTGGGTGGTACGGGCGATATAGCGTACCCCGACCTCCTCGGCGAATTTGCGGAACTCCTCGCGCCCGCCGTCGTCAAGGATCCAGACGTTCAGCTTGTCGCGCGGCCAGTCCATGCCCAGCGACGCGTAAATAGTGCCTTTCACCACGCTGAGGTCTTCGTTATAGGTTGGCACAAAAATATCCACCACCGGCCAGGTCGACATATCTTTCGGCATCGACACCGGATGGCGGTTGAGCGGCCATATCACCTGGAAATAGCCCATCACCAGCACTATCCAGGCGTAGGTTTCGGCGAACAACAGCACCAGCCCGAAAATCAGGCTGAGCGGATCGTTCCAGTTAAGCGTCGAGGTATAGCGCCACCAGATATAGCGGCATGAGACGGTCAGGGAGAGCACAATCAATATCAGAGCCGGGAAGCGCCCCGGCATCCGCCGGACAATCAGCGCAATACCCCACAGCAGCATCAAAAAGATAAACTGCGACAGCGGGTTAAAGGGCTGCGTCACGCACACCAGCGCCAGCAGAAAAGCCAGTACCACCACCGTGCCGAGGATCACCCGCCGTAGCCCCTGGCTGAGGTGCCCCAGCTCTTTGTGGCTTTCCAGGTGCCGGGTACGATCCTCCACGCGCTGCGGCAACGTCTCCATCCAGTGAAGGTAGGATTCGCGCCAGCTCTGAATCCGCGAAAACGCCCGGTGTTTAGGGCGCACAAAGGTCTCGCGCGGCAGCGCCACCAGCAACCACAGGCTCTGAATCGCATAGCGCAGCGCATCCAGCGGCCGGGGGCGCTGCGGGTTTATCTGCGGCCACAGTTGCTGGTGCCGGGCGATAAGCCCCTGCCAGCGGCTATTTTCCAGCGGCAGAAACACCCACGCCAGCGAATACAACAGGCAGCCCCAGAAAGCGGCCAGCGGCGGCGAACCGTTGCGCCGGTAGGTCATATAGCGCTCTCCCAGACGCTGGCTGACCGGGGGAATAAACAGGCTGCGGATAAGGAGACTCATTCAGCCCTCCCGGCGAGGCGCAGCAGGCACCAGTTCGCCAGCGTCAACACCTCTTCCGCCGCCAGCGACTGTATCTGGTATTCTCCCGGCGGCTGTTTCATGGCCAGCGACTCCGACACCGCTTCATCGCGGTGAATGGCGATTGGCACCAGCCGCGGCTGGGCGCTAATCCACAATTGATAGATATCATCCTGCACCTTACTGCCCACCAGCAGGTAGTTCACCAGCAGCAGAGCGCCTTCAGGCAACAGCTGTTGATGCAGGCGGATATGGCAGTTGGCGTCCGGACGTACTACCGTCATGATGTGATCGGCCTGATCCAGCAACTGGCGGGTTAACGGGGTGGTTTCAGCGGGAAGATCGAGCAGTATCCACTGGTAGCGGCCGCTGGCTTTCAGCCTGGCGAGGCTATCGCTAAAGGCGGCCAGCCGGGGTGCCAGCGCGCCGAAATCCAGCTGCTCCGCCGCCGTCAGGTTACCGAAAGGCAAAATGTCGAGATGGGAAACATAGCGCCAGCCGGCCTGCTCCCACGGCTGGTTGTCAAGCATTGAACGGGCCCAGCCGCGCGAATCCGCCAGTTCGATATTGAAAAACAGGCGCAGCATATTGGCCGGCGAGGCATCAATCACCAGTACGGATTCACCTAATTGCTGGAGCGCCCAACCCAGCGCCGCGGCTATCGACGTCGTTCCCACACCACCCCGAATGCCCTGTAGCCCGATAACCGCCATCAGGTATGCTCCCTTTTTTATTGCTTGTCAGCCATTTCGGCCAGTAACGGCCAGCGTTTTATCGCAGCGGCAAGGTGTTCACGCTGTAAAATATCGGCGTAGTCAAGTTTGGGTAATGAAAAAGCCCGTCTTAATGACTGAATGTCATTTTGCTCAGCATAGGCAGATGTATTATCCACATCATAACCAGGACTATTCTTATTCATATTGTATATATGCACCCCTCAATTTTCCTGGATAACATGATGATTATGCTGATGACCGGAAAATTGTTTACAATGCTAAAACTGATGCGCTTTATTTTCAATGTTAGGTTTATTTACAGGCTTTCGCTAGTAAACTGACATACATACGGTTTTCATTTGAGAGGCTTAGCATGAGCCCAGTATTCTCTATTGGCATTCGTTCTTTATGGGATGAATTACGGCATGTGCAGACTGGCGGGGTCTGGTGGATTAACGTCGATCGTCGCCAGGACGCAATCTCTCTGGTAAACCGTACTCTTGCCGCTCAAACATCCACTGCCCGGGTCGCGGTAATAACCATGGGCGAAAAACCGCAATTATTGATCAATCTGGATAGTCAGCAGGGTCCGGAGAGTATTCAGGCTTTTACTATGCCCGCCACCTGGCCGGCACACCAGGCGTTAGCTACTGATATTCTTTGTAATATTGACCCCGAAAATACACTGATAATTCTTGTGGGCGCCGAAAATGCTTACGAAAATATTGCCGGTGACAAACTCACTGACTGGCTGGAAAAAATCGCCCGCTGGACTAAGGTTTATAATTGCGGTTTTTTGATCGTGAATACAGGACATAATACCGATCGCCAGTCTTGGCTGCTAATTGGCGAATATCGCAACCTTTCCGGGCTCGCCAGTTTACGCTACCAGGGCGATGATTATGTCTACGATATCGCCTGGTGGTCGAATCAGCTCGGCGTCAGCGCCCGTCAGCAACTGACTTTAACCCGTCGCGACGGCGATTTAACGCTGGCGGAAACCACGGCGGTCGCCCCCCGCTCCCGCGACGATGAAAAAGCGATTCTCAGCCACCATGCAGTGCTGGAAGGCGCGCCGCCGCTCTCAGAATACTGGCAACTGTTTGACGGTAACGAAGCGTTATTTGACGCCGCCCGCAGCGCTCAGGCCGCCACTATTATCTTCTCCCTCAACCAGAACAATCAGATTGAAGGGCTGGCGCAGGATATTCATACCCTGAGACGCCAGCGCGGCAGCGCGCTGAAAATCATTGTCCGCGAACGCAGCCCCAGCCTGCGCGCCACCGATGAACGCCTGTTGCTGGGTTGCGGCGCCAATATGGTGATCCCCTGGAACACCCCGCTATCCCGTAGTCTGAGCCTGATCGAAAGCGTACAGGGCCAACAGTTTTCCCGCCACGTGCCGGAAGATATCGACATCCTGATGCGCGCCATGAAACCGCTGGTGCTGAAAGGCTACCAGCCCTGGGAGACCTTCTGTAACCTGCTGACTGATTTGATGAACAACCCGCTGGTCCCTGCCGACAGTAAAGGCGTGCTGGTGGCGCTGCGCCCTACGCCCGGGCTACGGGTGGAGCAGGCGTTGACGCTGTGCCGCCCCAATCGCCAGGGGGATATTGTGACCATCGGCGACAACAAGATGTACCTGTTTCTCTCCTTCTGTCGCATTAATGACCTCGATACCGCCCTGAAGCATATTTTCCCGCTGCCGGTCGGCGACGTGGTATCTAACCGTACCGTCTGGTACGAAGACAGCCAGATCAGCGCTGAACTGAACCAGATGCGTTACGTAAAAGAGGAGCAACGTACCCAGCCGCTGCCGCAAACCATCGGTAAAAGCGAAGCGATGAACGTGCATTATGACGGCAAACAATGGCGACGGATCCCGGAACCGGTAACTCTGCTGTCTGACCAGAAAGGAGCGCAGGCGCACCATGAATCTCAATGACATTTTCCAGTTGGTTATCCTGTGCGCGCTTATCTTTATCCCGCTGGGTTATGGGATCCGCAGCCGGCTTGCACGCATTAAGGCATTTATCCGCATCCACTTTATGAAACCACGTTACGTGAAATCCGCGGGGGTATTACGCCGTACCGCTTCCGCCAGGGCAGAACAAAAACATGACTAAACGTATCCTTCCGGCATCGGTCTCTTCATGGCAGTACTGGCGCGGGCTCTCCGGCTGGAACTACTATTTTCTGGCGAAATTCGGCCTGCTGTGGACCGGCTATCTGAATTTTCACGCCATGGCGAACCTGGTGTTTATGGCCTTTCTGCTGTTTCCGATCCCGAACCAGAAACTGCATAAATGGCGCCACTGGATAGCCTTGCCCATCGGTTTTGCGCTGTTCTGGCATGATACCTGGCTGCCGGGGCTCGACAGTATTATGAGTCAGGGATCGCAACTGGCCGGTTTTAGCTGGGACTATATCGTCGATTTAGTGACGCGCTTTATTAACTGGCAGATGGTTGGCGCGGCCTTTGTGCTGCTGGTGGCCTGGCTGTTCCTGTCCCAGTGGATTCGTATTACGGTCTTTGTGGTCGCCATCATGGTATGGCTGAATATTTTGACTATCGGCGGTCCGGCGATCGCGCTGTTGCCTTCCACCACCGCGCCAGCGGCCAATACCACTGCGGCAGCGGCAGGCAATAACGACGCCAGCGACGGCGTGGCCATGACCGGCGATATCCCGGCGCAGACGGCGCCGCCAACTTCACCGAACCTGACGGCATGGCTTAATACCTTCTACGCCAGCGAAGCCAAACGCCAGACAACATTCCCGGATACATTGCCGGAAGATGCCCAGCCGTTCGATCTGCTGGTGATTAATATCTGCTCCCTGGCCTGGGCCGATATTGAGGCCGCTGGCCTGAGCGATCATCCGCTGTGGAAGCACTTCGATATTTTGTTTAAAGACTTCAACTCAGCGACCGCCTACAGCGGCCCGGCGGCTATCCGCTTGCTGCGCGCCAGTTGCGGTCAGGAGTCCCATAAGGGGCTCTATTCCGCGGCGGGCAATAAATGCTACCTGTTCGATAATCTGGCGCAGCTTGGCTTTACCCAGCACCTGATGATGGATCACAACGGGGTATTCGGCGATTTCCTGAAAGAAATTCAGCAAAACGGCGGCATGCAGGCGCCGCTGATGAGCCAGACCGGTCTGCCGATTAATCTGCTGTCTTTTGATAATTCGCCGATCTATGACGATAGCGCGGTCCTGCAGCGCTGGCTGCAGGAGGTGCCGAAAGAGGGCGCGCGCAGCGCGACTTTCTTCAACCTGCTGCCGCTGCACGATGGCAACCACTTCCAGGGCGTCAGCAAAACGGCGGACTATAAAGTGCGCGCCCAGAAGCTGTTTGATCAACTGGACGCCTTCCTGACCGAACTGGAAAAATCAGATCGGAAGATTATGGTGGTGGTGGTGCCGGAGCATGGCGCGGCGCTGAAGGGCGATAAAATGCAGGTTTCCGGCCTGCGCGATATTCCCAGTCCGTCAATTACCCATGTACCGGCCGGCGTTAAATTTATCGGCATGAAGGATCCCCATGAAGGCGCCGCGATTGAAATCAGCCAGCCCAGCAGCTTCCTGGCGATTTCTGAACTGGTATCCCGCTCTGTCGACGGTAAAAACTTTGTCGCGGATAAGGTCGACTGGAATGCCCTGACCAGCAACCTGCCGCAGACGGCGCCGGTCTCAGAGAACTCCAACGCCATTGTCATTGAGTACCAGGGTAAACCCTACGTGAAACTGGGCGGCGGCGACTGGGTAGCCTACCCGCGTTAAATGCCCCAGCCTCTCCGCCCGGCATCCGGGGCCGGAGAGGCTGCGCAACCCCCTCTTCGCCGTCAAAGCATTCAGACTCGCCAGATAAGCGCAGGTCGTAAGGAATTCGCCTGAGTTACCCGTCAGCGAAAAATAACCGCCTGGCTTTACTTCAATACAATACGCTCGCCCTGTTGTAACACGCTAAAGCGTGCCTCATAAGCATGCAACGGCGTTTCGACAACCACGCCATAATCCTCTGCCGGAATAAATTTAAATTCCCCGACGCCAGGAATACACTTCCCGGCCTCCAGCGGTTGGGGGGCTATGGCGTATGATTTTTCATAGACATAGCGGCTTTCGCTATAGCTCCATATCGCTACCCGCAAAATATTTTCATCTTTAACGATGTCGGCAGCCTTAATAAAGACACAGATCCTGCCATTAACGATCCCTGACTGCGCCGGATACAGGTTAACCCTGTCCCCCATCGGACATCCCGAGAGAAAAATAGCGGGGAGGAAGAAGAGATATTTTTTCATGTGTCGGGAACCCATGGTGGGATATGATGAGGACAATTTAGCGATAAACACCAGAAACCAAGACAGTGTTGCCTGAATATGGCATCAACGATTATTCTCGCCGGGGAGCACTTCAAACACTGGTGATATCGCCGCTACAACACCAGGAAACAGGCCCGGCATGTAAACAAGCCTGACGAAAAAGCGTTATACAATGACAACACTTACCCGGCAACAACGGATGGTAACGCAGACCCGTTGAATAGCATGGACGGCCCCTGCGCTAACTTGTTCTGGAAGTGAAATGACCCGGCGCCGATACCAATACCGATAAAGGAATAACAGGAGGCAAATCAATGCCTGTTTATGAACAGAAGCGGCTGAATTCAGGCTTTACAACCAAAGATCTTCAGAAACTTCGCTGTCACACAGAAGCAAGCGGAGATCCACTTGAACAGGTTATAAATGAACTCGCCAGCCATTTTCGGGCATTAATCTGGATCCTCACGGCTATGCTGGTCATTACGGTCATCGTCCTGTTAGTTGGTTCACCAACCCATATCATTTCATGGCTGGTTGCCGCAGTATTTCTTAGCGTTTTGTTTATTATTGTGATGCCGGTGAGGCTGGGTTTTAAATCATGGCAATTCCGCCGGCTACAATCAGGTACCCGCAAGCATCTTTAGTGAGCTAATAAGTTTCCTCTCTCAGTTTATGGTTTTCATAACAACTTATTGCAAATTACGATGACGACATTCATTCGCATTAATCATTTCTGAATACTTCTGGAAACATTATTACGACAAAAAACAAAACCGGAGCCATGGCCCCGGTTTCATTCTTTACTCTGCTTCAGCTTAACGGCTTCTCGCCGTTCTCATCCTGGTCGACTGCGAAACAGGCTACCCGTTGGCCGCCATACTCCTTGAGTTGTGGCTGCAACTGAGCGCAGGGGCCAAAACGCCGACGACAGCGAGCATTGAACGCACAGCCTGGCGGCGGGTTAAGCGGACTGGGCAACTCGCCGGTCAGTTTAATACGTTCACGGCGATCGTCCGGATTCAGGCGCGGCGTTGCCGATAACAGCGCCTGGGTATACGGATGACGCGGATTATTGAAAATCTGCTCTTTAGTGCCTTTCTCCACGCAGCGGCCAAGATACATCACCATGACTTCATCAGCGATATGCTCGACCACCGACAAATCGTGAGAAATAAACACATACGACAGCCCCAGCTCTTGCTGCAGATCCATCATCAAATTCAGCACCTGAGCGCGTACCGACACGTCCAGCGCCGAGACCGGTTCGTCGGCGATCACCACATCCGGATCGAGCATCAGACCGCGGGCAATCGCAATACGCTGACGCTGGCCGCCGGAGAACATATGCGGATAGCGATCGTAGTGCTCGGTCTTCAGGCCGACTTTCGCCATCATCGCCAGCGCCTTCTCGCGCCGCGCCTCTTTGCTCAGAGTAGTATTGATCAGCAGCGGTTCCTCAAGGATCTGGCCCACTTTTTTACGCGGATTCAGCGATCCATAGGGATTCTGAAACACGATCTGAATCTTCTGGCGGCGCAACTTCTGGGCCTGAGGATCGTGCTTAAGCAAATCCTGGCCCTGATAATACAACTCGCCGCCGGTGGGGATCTCAATCATGGTCAGCAGGCGGCCAAGGGTCGATTTCCCGCAGCCGGACTCTCCCACCACCGCCAGCGTTTTACCGCGCTCCAGCTGGAACGACACCCCATCCAGCGCCTTCACCAGGCGTTCCGGGGCAAACAGCCCCTTCTTCACCGGGTAATATTTTTTCAGGTCGATCGCCCGCAGCAGCGGCTGTTGCAGGGTAGCCTCATCAGTACTCATAGTGCTGGCCTCCCGGCATCATCAAGTGGGTAGTGACATTTCGACTGGCGTCCGTTATCCACGGCGTTCAGCGCTGGTTCTTCCACGCGGCACTTGTCAGTGGCGTACGGGCAGCGCGGATTTAACAGACAGCCATTCGGGCGGTCGTATTTCCCCGGCACCACCCCTGGCAGCGACGCCAGACGCGCTTTATCCTGGGCAAACTCCGGCAGCGCGCGCAGCAGCGCCTGGGTATACGGATGGCGCGGCGCGCGGAAAATATCCCGCGCATCGCCGGTTTCCACCACCTGCCCGGCATACATCACGATGATTTTGTGGGCCGCTTCCGCCACCAGCGCCAGGTCATGGGTGATCAGAATCAGCGCCATATTCTCTTTCTGCTGCAGCTCCAGCAGCAGCTCGATAATCTGGGCCTGAATGGTCACATCCAGCGCAGTGGTAGGTTCGTCGGCAATCAATAGCTTCGGACGGCAGGCGATGGCCATAGCGATCATCACGCGCTGGCTCATCCCGCCGGACAGTTGATGCGGGTAAACCTCAAGGCGCGACGCCGGATCGGGAATCCCCACCAGCGTCAGCAGATCGATAGCCCGCTGGCGGCGCGTCTTTTTATTTCCCCCCTGGTGTACCTTAATGGCCTCCATAATCTGGTAACCCACGGTATAACAGGGATTGAGGCTGGTCATCGGGTCCTGGAAAATCATCGCCACTTCGGCGCCCACCAGATTACGGCGTTCGCGCTCCGAAATACGCTTTAGATCCTGGCCGTTAAATTCCAGGCTATCCGCCATCACCCGCCCGGGGTAGTCAATCAGCCCCATAATCGCCAGCGAACTGACCGATTTACCGGAGCCGGATTCACCGACAATACCGACCACCTGCCCCTGCTCCACGCTGTAGCTCACCCGATCTACCGCGCGAAACGGCGCCCCTTCATCCCCGAAGTGCACCGATAATTTCTCTACATTCAATAACGCCATCCCGAACCTCTTTACTGCTTCAGTTTGGGGTCGAGCGCATCACGCAGGCCGTCCCCCATCAGGTTAAATGCCAGTACCGTCAGCAGGATAGCCAGACCGGGGAAGGTCACTACCCACCAGGCGCTCTGGGCGAACTGCAACACATCGGAGAGCATGGTGCCCCATTCCGGTGTTGGCGGCTGCGCGCCCATGCCGAGGAAGCCAAGAGCGGCCATATCGAGGATCGCGTTAGAGAAACCGAGCGACGCCTGAACGATCAGCGGCGCCAGGCAGTTGGGAAAGATATTGATGAACATCTGGCGCATTGCGCCAGCCCCCGCCACCCGGGACGCCGTGACGTAATCGCGGCTCACCTCCACCAGCACCGCGGCGCGGGTCAGTCGCACATAGTGCGGCAGCGCCACGAACGTCAGCGCCAGCGAGGCGTTAACAATTGACGGACCGAATATCGCCACCAGCACCAGCGCCAGCAGCAGGCTCGGCAGAGCCAGCATAATATCGACCACGCGCATGATAGCGGTATCCACAATGCCGCCGAAGTAGCCGGCCACCAGACCGAGGATGATCCCCATCACCAGCGACAGGGCCACCACCAGACAGCCAACCAGCAGCGAGAGACGGGCGCCGTACATCAGGCGCGACAGGATATCGCGCCCCACATCGTCAGTACCGAGGATATAGCTCCAGCTCCCGCCCTCCTGCCATACCGGTGGATGCAGCAGCGCATCGCGGAACTGCTCCGCCGGGCTGTGAGGCGCGATAAAATTGGCGAACACGGCGATGAAAATCACCACCACCACATACGCCAGCCCCACTACGGCGCCTTTATTGCGTTTAAAGTAGTGCCAGAACTCCTGCAGCGGCGTCATAGGAACCGGCGCGGCCAGCACATTATTTTCAGTTAGTTGCGTCATGATGGCCTCTTACTTTTTGTGGCGGATACGCGGGTTAACCACGCCGTACAGCAGGTCCACCAGCAGGTTGACGAGGATAATCATCGTCGCCACCAGCAGAACGCCCCCCTGCACCACCGGATAGTCGCGACGCTGCAGGGCATCAATCAGCCAGCGCCCCAGCCCCGGCCAGGAGAAGATGGTTTCGGTGAGAATCGCCCCCGCCAGCAGCGTACCCACCTGCAGACCAATCACCGTCACCACCGGCAGCATGGCGTTACGCAGCGCGTGCACCACAATCACGCGCATCCGGGTCAGCCCCTTGGCGCGGGCGGTACGAATATAATCCTCGCCCAGCACTTCCAGCATCGCCGAACGGGTCATACGCACAATCACCGCCAGCGGAATGGTGCCCAGCACGATCGCAGGCAGGATCATATGCTGCAGCGCATCAATAAAGTCCCCTGGCTCGCCCCAGATGGCGGTATCAATCAGCATAAAGCCGGTGAGCGGCATCGAATCATCGAGGAAAACCGTATCGCTGATACGCCCGGAGACCGGCGTCAGGTTCAGTTGTACCGACACCAGCATGATAAGCATCATGCCCCACCAGAAAATCGGCATGGAGTAGCCGGTCAGCGCCAGGCCCACCGCGGTATGGTCAAAGACTGAACCGCGTTTGACCGCCGCCATTACCCCGACCGGGATACCGACGATCACCGCGAAAATCATCGCGCAGACCCCCAGTTCCAGGGTGGCTTTAAAGCGCGGGACAAATTCGTCCCACACCGGTATGCGGCTTTTCAGGGACAGGCCCAGATCGCCATGCAGTACCCCCTGAATGTAGTTCAGGTACTGCTGCCACATGGGTTTATCAAGACCGAGTTGCGCCAGCAACTGGGCGTGGCGTTCAGGAGAAATGCCGCGTTCGCCGGCCATGATCATCACCGGATCGCCGGGGATCATATGAACAAACGCGAAAGTAAGTAGGGTAATACCTATAAACGTGGGGATCACTAATCCCAGACGTCGGAGGATGAACTGCAACATATCCCGGGTTCTCTGTCATCTCTCGCCTTGCCGCTCATGTTAACTCTCCGGACAGGGCGGCCAGGCATCGCTCCCGGTAAACCAGGATCAATACGCGACACGCTTTCCGGCGTCGGAAACATAAATGGGCAGAATCACTGCGGGCGAGATTATCTTGCTCACGAATGCACACACTCCCTGACGGGAGCGGGCAAACGACAGTGCCTGTAAAACGGCAGGTCAGCGAGCGCTCACCTGCCCAGGTGCTCATCAAACTGCTCTCTGACGGGCGACTGTTGCGCCGCCCGGTTTTTTATTTCTCTACAGACACATTTTCGAAGTGGTGTTTACCCAACGGATCCACCACATAGCCTTTGACTTCTTTACGCACTGGCTCATACACCGTGGAGTGGGCGATGATCAGCGCCGGAGCCTGATCGCGCATCACTACCTGAGCCTGTTTGTACAGTTCAACGCGCTTGTCGTGGTCATCGGTGGCGCGGGCCGGCTGAATCAGATCTTCAAACGGCTTGTAGCACCATTTTGAATAGTTAGAACCCTGTTTTGCCGCATCGCAGCTGAACAGCGTGGCGAAGAAGTTATCCGGATCCCCGTTATCGCCGGTCCAGCCCATCATTACTGTCTGGTGCTCGCCATCTTTGGCGCGCTTGAGGTACTCGCCCCACTCATAGGTGACGATTTTGGCCTGAACGCCAATCTTCGCCCAGTCGGCCTGAATCATCTCCGCCATACGGCGCGCGTTCGGGTTATACGGACGCTGTACCGGCATCGCCCATAGATCGATGGTGAAGCCCTTCTCCATACCGGCTTCTTTCAGCAGTTCCTTCGCTTTTTCCGGATCGTAGGTATAGTCCTTAACCTCGTCGTTGTAGCCCCACATAGTCGGCGGGATCAGGTTTTTCGCCGCCACGCCAGCGCCCTGGTAAACCGCCTTGATAATGGCCTCTTTATTGACCGCGTAGGTCAGCGCCTGGCGTACTTTGACGTTATCCAGCGGTTTTTTCTCAACGTTAAACGAGAGATAGCCGACGTTGAGACCCGCCTGCTCCATCACGTTGATATTTTTGTCTTCTTTCATGCGCGCGATGTCCGCCGGATTCGGGTACGGCATCACCTGGCATTCGTTTTTCTGCAGTTTGGCATAGCGCACGGAAGCATCAGGTGTAATGGAGAACACCAGACGGTCGATTTTCGGCTTCTCACCCCAGTAGCCCGGGAAAGCTTTGTAGAGGATACGCGAATCTTTCTGGTATTGCAGCAACTGGAACGGACCGGTGCCGACCGGGTCAAGGTCCAGTTTTTCCGGCGTGCCGGCTTTCAGCATGTTATCGGCATACTCTTTGGAAAGAATTGATGCGAAGTCCATGGCCAGGTCAGCCAGGAACGGCGCTTCCGGGCGGGTCAGGACGAACTGTACGGTGTGATCGTCGACTTTTTTCACTTCGCTGATCAACTCCGGCAGCCCCATGCCTTCAAAGTATTCATAGCTGCCGCCAGATACTTTGTTATACGGGTTCTGGGGGTTTTTCTGCCGATCGAAAGAGAACACGACATCATCGGCATTAAAATCACGGCTGGGTTTAAAGATTTTGCTGTCCTGCCACTTCACGCCCTGGCGCAGGTGGAAGGTATAGGTTTTACCGTCCGGGCTGATATCCCATTTTTCCGCCAGGCCCGGGATAACTTCGGTCGTGCCGGTCTTGAATTCCACCAGACGGTTATAAATGGGTACGGAGCTGGCGTCATAGGTGGTACCAGAGGTGAAGAGCTGTGGGTTAAAGCCTTCCGGCGACCCTTCTGAACAGTAAACCAGGGTGTTTGCCTGCACGCTTGCTGCAACGGTCATGGCCACCAGGCTAAGACCAAGTTTCAGCATCCCTGACTTCTTCAAGGAAATACTCATTGTTGTGCTCCAATGTGATGATGTGTTGTGTTAGCCGTCAGGTCATTCTTATTTTTTACCCGACCCGATCGGCGCTGCCCCGCAGGGCGCCGGGAATGGAGAATTCCGGGTGTCTTATGACATGTTCACAGGACAAAGTGTGCGAAATCCCCCTACCCGCATAACAATCTGTCAACAGATCGGTGAAAGGTCAATACAGTTGGCGGCGATTTACGCTCAAGGTGAGAGGCGACAGGCAAAGATTAAAAAAACTTCCACGCGCTATTCTCAGTATAAGAATTTGTAGAAAATCTTAAACCCAGGTAAATAGACTATTAACAACGGTAACTATCAGTGTTTGCGTTTACAAAATTTAATGTGCTATTTCCTGCCGGCTGATGAAGTTATGCGCAGACAACCGCGAACGCGCATATACGCCACACCGCGGCGCCGGATATGGCAAAATGCTTTAAGGTCACAGTTTTGCTATACCGCTATAGCGCGCAGATGGCGAATCGTGAATAACCCGGTGAGCACTGCGCACCGGCTCACAGGGGGAGAAAAAGCATGGTCATTACCGCTCAGGCATTAAATGTGGTGATCACTACAGCACGCTGCGGCAGCTTTTCCGCGGCGGCAGAGGAATTGCACAAAGTCCCCACCGCACTCAGCTATACCGTTCATAAACTGGAAAGCGATCTGGGGCTTAAACTGTTTACCCGCAACGGTAAGCAGCTTGAACTCACGGAAGCCGGGCGCTATTTCATTAAAAAAGGCGAGCTCATTCTGGCCGAACTCGACGACCTGCAGCACTCCGCGCTGCGCATCTCTGCCGGCGTGGAGACCACACTGCAACTGTCGCTCAATAATATTGTCAGCCTGAGGCCTGTCTACACGCTGCTGCGCGAAAGCGAGCGTCTGTTTCCACAAACTGAAATTCATCTGGCGATTGATGTTCACGACGGCGTATGGGATGCGCTTCTGGAAAAGCGCGCCGATATCGCCATCGGCGCCCCGAGTCAGATAGCGCCGCATACCGAAATTCGTAGTGAAAAATTCGCCACCGTCGAATGGCTGTTCGCCATTAGCCCGAACCACCCGCTAACCCATATCAACCGTACGCTACGGGCCGATGATGTACGCCATTACCCGGCTATCTGTATCCGCGATACCTCGATCCGCCTGGAGCCGAAAATCGCCTGGCAGTTGCGTGGCCAGAAAGCCGTAGTGGCGCCGGACTACCACAGCAAAATCGCCATGCATCTTGATGGGCTGGGCGTTGGTTTCCTGCCGCGCCATATCTGCCAGCCCTACCTGGCGCAGGGGCGACTGGTTACCCGCAATGTCGAAGAGAGCAAACAGCCCACCTCATTATACCTGGCGTGGCGAGAAGAACCGGTGCGCCCCTGTTTTTCCTGGTGGCTTGAACAGCTGCGCCAGCCGGACGTGCAGCGCCAGTTTCTTCAGCCTCTGGAATGAATCACTTCGCCGCCAGCAAGCGCTGGCGTACCCGATACAGCCGGTCATCAGGTTTCATCATCGCTTTCCCCTGTCGCGGATCGAATCAGGATCACAAATTTGCAATCCCGTTTCTGGCGGCTTTCCTGGCGCCGGAATTCCCCACCTCACGCCAGCCTGCACGCCGCAAGGCCTGCCTCTATTCTGCCCGACCCGCCGCCGGCGAGCCCTCATATTTTTTGAGGGTTAACCAGAAATCCTTTCTGCGCATTTCCCCGCAGTGGCCCATAGACTGATGGTGAGCTAAACATTTTGCAGTGAGTTATACACAACGTCATTCAGGATGTACCGCAGCGGCCTGGTACCGGAATCCCCGGACACAGGCGAAAGTCAGCCGTCGGGCTAACCGGTGAAGGCAACCTGAAGGATGATGTATCCAGAGAGCAAGGAGCCAGTATGAAGACGGTCAACGCACAACCTTTCAACTACGCCTTCGACCCAGAAACGACCGCCCTGATAGTTATCGACATGCAGCGTGATTTTGTCGAGCCTGACGGCTTTGGCGCTGTGCTGGGCAATGATGTCTCGCTGGTGCGCAAGGCGATTGCGCCCTGCAGCAGGCTATTACGCCAGGCCCGGGAGGCGGGGCTATTTATTCTCCATACCCGGGAAGGACACCGGGCCGACCTTTCTAACTGCCCGCCCGCCAAACTCACCCGCGGCGGCAAAACGTTTATCGGCGAGCCGGGCGCCATGGGGCGGATTTTGATTCAGGGCGAAGCCGGTCACGACATCATTCCGGAACTCTACCCGCAGCCCGGGGAACCGGTCATCGACAAGCCAGGCAAAGGGGCATTCTACGCCACCGACCTGCACCTGATCCTCCAGGCCAGGGGTATTCGCTCCCTGATTATTTGCGGCGTCACCACCGAAGTCTGCGTACAAACCACCGCCCGGGAAGCCAACGATCGCGGTTATGAGGTGCTGATCCCCGAAGACTGTTGCGCCTCTTACTTTCCGGAATTTCATCGCGCCGCCCTGGAGATGATCAAAGCCCAGGGGGCTATCGTCGGCTGGGTGAGCAACGCGGACGCGGTCATTCAGGCGCTGCGTTAAGTTTTTTAGCAGCCAGATTCCAGACAGGCTCTGTGTGCCACATTACGTGGCGCAGGGCAGCCCTTTACCTCAGGAAACGTTATGAAATTGCACTGTAAAAGCTACCCCAACCTGTATAAGGACTCGGTCTCCTTAATGCAGGTTTCCGCGAAACTCAACGGGCTTACCGGGGTACAGCAGGCATCGGTGGCGATGGCCACAGAAGCCAATATTGAACGTATGCACGATGCCGGTCTGGCGGTTGACATCGCCGCCCGACCTAACGATCTGCTGATCGCCCTGCTGGCGGATGACGAAACGGGGCAACAGGCGCTGGCGCTGGCGGACGAAATGCTCAGCCCGGCCGCCCAGCCGCAAAGCCAGCAGGGCGCAGAGCGCCCGCAGCCCGCCAGTATCGCCATGGGGCTTGAAGAAATGCCGGACGCCAGTCTGGCGCTGATATCGGTACCAGGCCGCTATGCCGCCGCCGAAGCGTTAAAAGCGCTACATCTGGGGCTAAACGTGATGTTGTTCAGCGACAACGTACCGGAAACAGAAGAGGCGGCGATTAAGCGCTATGCCAGCGACCACAATTTACTGGTGATGGGGCCGGACTGCGGTACCGCGATTGTTAACGGGCTACCGCTGGGCTTTGCCAACGTGGTGCGCCGGGGCGCTATCGGTATTATTGCCGCTTCCGGCACCGGATTGCAGGAAGTCACCTGCCGCATTCATCATCTGGGGGAAGGGATCTCCCAGGCGCTGGGTACCGGAGGGCGAGACCTGCACAGCGCCATCGGCGGGCAAAGTATGCTTCAGGGGCTGCGCATGCTGGCGGCGGACCCGGACACCCGTCTGATTGTCCTGATTTCCAAACCCCCTTCAGCAGATGTGGCGGAACAGGTCCTGAGCTTCGTCGGCCACTGTGGTAAACCGGCGGTGGTGCATTTTCTGGGGGCCAGCGCTGACGACATCTCCCGCTATGGCGCAGTCCCCGCCCACTCTCTGCAGCACACCGCGGACGTGGCTGTAGCGCTGCTGCGCGGCAATCCTTCCCCCGCTGAGGAAGAGCCCGATCCATTACTGCGTCAGGCCGCCGCCGCTCAGGCCGCGCAGATGGCAGCGTCACAGCGGGATATTCGCGGCGTCTTCGCTGGCGGTACCTTCTGTTATGAAGCGCAACTGGCGCTGACGGCCGCCGGGCTCACCTGCGAATCCAACGCCCCGGTAAAAGGCGCTCAGTCGCTGAAGGACATTCATCGCTCCCACGGCCACAGTTTTATCGATATGGGAGATGACACTTTCACCCAGGGACGCCCGCACCCGATGATTGACCCCACGCTGCGCAATGCGCGCCTGCTCCTGGAGGCCAGCGATCCGGCAACCGCCGTACTGCTGTTTGATATCGTGCTGGGCTATGGCGCCAGCGAGGATCCTACCCGGGATCTGCTCCCGTTACTGGAACAGGCCCGTACCCAGGCCCGCGTTCAGGGACGCCATCTGCTGATGATCGCCCACGTATGCGGCACCGATCGGGATCCGCAACCCCGTCAGCAGCAGATCGATGCGTTACGTCAGGCTGGCGTACTGGTTGCCCAAAGTAACCAGCAGGCCGCGCAGCTGGCTGTGTTTGTCGCTCAACAACGGATATAAATTATGACGACGCTTTTTCATACACCTTTACAGGTTATCAGCCTCGGCCTTAGCAGCTTTGCCGATAACCTGCGCCACGCCGGAGGAGACGTGCTCCACCTCAACTGGCAACCTCCCGCCCAGGGCGATGCCGCCGCCAACTGGCAGCTGGCGCAATTAATCAACGATCCGCGCATCGAGGCCGCTAACCAGCAGGCGCTGCAACAGTATCTTGACGCCCAGCCGGAGCTTATCGGCATCCTCAGCGCCTCGCAGGCCATTGGCGCGCTGAACGGGCAGCGGCGCATTCTGCACGCCGGTCCGCCGATCGCCTGGCGCGACATGTGCGGCCCAATGCAGGGCGCTATCGCCGGCGCGATTGTATTTGAAGGCTGGGCGGCGGATGTCAGCCAGGCAACAGAGATGGCGGCACGCGGCGACGTGGCCCTGGAGCCCTGCCATCATCACCAGGCCGTTGGCCCGATGGCGGGGACTATCAGCCCCTCCATGCCGCTCTGGGTGGTTAAAAACACCACCCACGGCAACCTGGCGTTCTGTAACTTTAATGAAGGACTTGGCAAAGTACTGCGCTTTGGCGCGAACGGCGACGAGGTACTTACCCGCCTGCGCTGGATGCGCGATGTACTGGCCCCTGCGTTGTCCCGGGCCCTGCAGGCAACCGGCGCGATAGAACTCAAGCCGCTGATCGCTCAGGCGCTGCATATGGGGGATGAGTGTCATAACCGTAACGCCGCCGCCAGCGGGCTGTTGCTGAAGCGTCTGGCGCCCGCGCTGGCGGGCATTGCGCAGGGCCAGGAAGTACTGACCTTTATCGCCGCCAACGACCATTTCTTCCTCAACCTCTCAATGGCGGCCTGTAAAGCCATGCTCGACGCCGCCCGCAACGTGCCCGGTAGCTCGCTGGTTACCGTCATGGCGCGCAATGGCGTCAACTTCGGCATTCAGCTTTCCGGCACCGGCGACCGCTGGTTCCAGGCGCCCGCGAACCCGGTGGACGGCCTGTTCTTCCCCGGTTATGGCGTGGAAGACGCCGCCGCCGACCTTGGTGATTCCGCCATTACCGAAACGGCGGGGATTGGCGGTTTCGCCATGGCCGCCTCGCCGGCTATCGTTAAATTCGTCGGCGGCAGCCCGGCGGATGCGGTACGCCACAGTCTGGCGATGCAGACCATCACCCTGGCGCAAAACCCGGCCTTTACTCTGCCGGCGCTGAACTTCGCCGGCAGCGGCAGCGGCATCGACGCCCGCCGGGTAGTGGATCGCCATATTCTCCCGGTGATTAACACCGGCATCGCCCATAAACAGGCTGGCGTCGGGCAGATCGGCGCCGGCATCACCACCGCGCCCCTCGCCTGTTTTATCGCCGGACTGGCCGCGCTGGCAGACACGCTGGAGAACTAAGCATGGATAAGCAAAAAATCGCCGTTGTGGCCGTGGGCGGCAACGCCCTGATCCGCAGCAGAAATCAGGTATCGCTGGATGAGCAATACCAGGCGGTCAAGGAAAGCGCCCGGCACGTCGTGAATCTGGCGCTGGCGGGATGGCGAGTGGTACTGACCCACGGCAACGGGCCGCAGGTTGGGTTTATCCTGCGCCGCAGCGAAATCGCCAGAGAAGACGTACCCACCGTTCCGCTGGAGTACGCGGTGGGGGACACCCAGGGCGCTATCGGTTTCATGTTCCAGAACGCGCTGGTCAATGAGTTACAGCGCCGCGGCCGCCCGGATATTCCGGTGGTCGCGCTGGTCACCCAAACCGTGGTTAATGCTGACGATCCTGCTTTTGAACACCCGGATAAACCCATCGACGCCCATATGGACGAAGAGGTCGCCCGTCGGCTGGCGGCCAGCCAGGGATGGCAAATCGCCGAGGACGCCGGCCGCGGCTGGCGGCGGGTAGTTGCGTCACCGACGCCGCAGGCCATTATTGAAAGCCCGACAGTTCGCCGGTTGCTGGAAAGCAACGTTCTGGTGATTGCCTGCGGCGGCGGCGGTATTCCGGTTTGCCGGGAAACGGACGGTTCGCTGCGGGCGGTTCAGGCGGTGATAGATAAAGACCGCGCTTCCGCGCTGTTGGCCAGCGAGCTGAACGCCGATCTGTTTATCATCCCCACCGGGGTGGAGCAGGTAGCGGTGAACTTCGGCACGCCACAGCAGCGCTGGCTGGACGCGCTCAGCGCCGATGAAGCGCAGGCGCTGCTGGACGCCGGTGAATTTGGCGCCGGCAGCATGGCGCCGAAAGTGGAAGCAATACTCGGATGGCTGGCGACACAGCCCCACGGCACCGGCATTATTACCAGCCCGGAAGCCATGGGAGAAGCCATTCACGGCCATAAAGGCACCAGGATAACACACTGAATCCGTTAGCTTATTCTTCAGAAAAGGAAATGATGATGACTACTGAACCCATCCTGCTCGCCGTCAACGGAACCCTGATGCGTGGCCTGGAGCTTAACCCCAACATGGTTGCCGCAGGCGCGACCTTCGACAGCGAAGCCGCGACCGCCCCCTGTTACCGCTGCTGGAGTATTAACGACTGCCATCCGGGCATGTTGCGCGTCCCGGAGGGAGGCGCATCGATCGCCCTGGAAATCTGGGCGGTCCCGCCCGCCGGACTGGGGGCGATTCTCCTGCAGGAACCCGCCGGGCTCTGTATCGGCAAGGTATTGTTAAATGATGGCCGGGAAGTGCTGGGCGTACTGGCGGAGCCCTGGCTGGTGGAAGGACAGCGCGAAATCACCGCCCAGGGCGGCTGGCGAGCCTGGACCGGACAGTACATCACGGAATAACCGAAAGGGAGAATCACCATGAATTCCCGGAATACCGTTTTTCAACCCAAAGTATGGGTCCCTGGCGATCTAAACGCCTTCTTCGGGCTGTTCACCAACGTCCTGTTGAATGTGCTGGTACTGTCCGGTCTGGCGCTCTATGTCGCTCAGGTGCCGGCGGAAACCGTCTTCGGACGCATTCTGCCCGCGCTGGGTATAGCCCTGCCGCTGGGCAATCTGTTTTATGCCTGGATGGCCTGGCGACTGGCGAAGCAACAGGGGCGCGACGATGTGACGGCCCTGCCCTATGGCCCCAGCGTACCGCATATGTTTATCGTGGTGTTCGTCGTTATGTTGCCGACACTGCTGATTCATAAAGACTGGATGCTGGCCTGGAAGCTGGGACTGATCTGGGCCATGATTGTCGGCCTGATCGTACTGGCCGGGGTGATTGTCGGCCCGGCGATTCGCAAATACACCCCGCGCGCCGCCATGCTCGGCACCCTGGCGGGGATCGCCATCGCCTTTATCGCCATGCGTCCGGCATATCAGATGTTCGATTCCGCATGGATTGGTATCGTCTGTTTTGCCATCATCCTGCTTAACTGGGTCGGCAACGTGCGCCTGCCCTTCGGGATCCCCGGCGGTCTGGCGGTAGTTCTGGTGGGCTGCGCGCTGGGCTGGGGCGCTACGCTGCTGGGCATCAGCGATAATATGAACCCTGGCGCCGTAAGCGAATCCGCCAGCCGTTTCGCGCTGCATTTACCCTCCCTTTCCGCCGATGTGTTCTCGGTGCCGATGGAACTGGTATGGCCGCTACTGGTGACCGCTATTCCGCTGGGGATTTTTAATTTCACGGAAATCCTCAATAACGTGGAATCCGCCGCCGTCGGGGGCGACAACTACAACCTGCGCGCGGTACTGGCTGCCGATGGCATCGGCGCCATTGTCGGCGCCCTGCTGGGATCTCCCTTCCCGCCGGCAGTCTATATCGGCCATCCAGGCTGGAAAGCGATGGGCGGGCGTATCGGTTATTCGCTGGGCACCGGAGTCTGTATGGCGCTGGTGTGCTTCCTCGGCCTGACCGCCCTGCTGCTGTCGATTATTCCGCTGGTCGCCATTGTGCCGATCCTGCTGTTTATCGGGCTGGTGATTGGCGCTCAGGCGTTTCAGGTTTCCCCTAAACGCCATGCGCCGGCGATTGTTCTGGCGCTGGTGCCCAATATCGCCGAATGGGCGAAAACCCAGGTGGACGGCGCGCTGTCCGCAGCGGGGATGAATACCGTCAGTCTTCCCGCGGAAGTCCTGTCAGGCATGAACAATAACGGCGTGCTGTACAACGGAATGGCCGTTACCGGCGGCGGCGCGGTGCTGGCGGGGCTGATGCTGGGGGCGATCGCCGCCTTTGTCATTGACCGGCGTTTTAACTGGGCGGCTGTTTATGCCGCTGCCGCCACCATCCTCTCGTTCTTCGGCTTTATTCACGGCCACCAGATGGCGTTTAACGCCGCGCCGGCGGTCACCTTCGGCTACGGTCTGGCAACGGTGATTTTCGTTGGCCTGGCGTGGCAGCAAATCAGGGAACAGGGGAAAGCAGACTGGTCGCCGATTGATAATGGCGATGAACCGATGCATTAACCTGAGCTCAAAAGCAAAAACCCCATGGTGTTTCCACCATGGGGTTTTCAGGAATCTGGTCGGCGAGAGAGGATTCGAACCTCCGACCCACACGTCCCGAACGTGTTGCGCTACCAGGCTGCGCTACTCGCCGAATGCGGGGCGCATCTTACTGCTGTGAGGCACCCCCGTCAATCCTTTCATGAAAAAAACCCGCTTAATCGCCTGAAAAGTCAACAACCGCTTATTTCTGTGCGGTTTCAGGGATATGGCACCAGTTATTACGCTGGTTAATCCCACCATCCGGCGAGGTGTAACCCAGGCAGCCAAGAAGGGTGTCATACAGCTCAATGTGGCGGCGCGGCGTCTTCTCTTCAGCCTGCTGTTTCAGGCGCTCAAAGGCCCGGGCATGCTGCGGATTCGCCAGATAACTGTCGGACATCCACACCAGCATCGGCACCCGGAACTGCTCCGGCGGCGCCATATTGCGCGGCGTACCGTGCAGATGTTTCTTCTCGCTGATCGATTCTCCGTGGTCGGCGGCATAGAAGACAATCGCCTTTTTATCACGCACCTGGTCAATAACCCGATCGATAAAACTGTCGACATACAGCACTGAATTATCATAGGCGTTGATCAACTCCTCTTTTGAGCACTGATCGTCGACTCCCACGCATTCCGGCTGCCATTTCGCATAGCTACGCGGATAACGCTGCGAATAAGAGAAGTGCGAGCCTTTGGTATGCAGGATAATCAGGTGCTTGCCGCCGGCTTTATCGTCTTTCAGGCCGCGCTGCATTTCATCCACCAGCAGCATGTCGTCTACCTGTTTGCCCTGATTGCGCGGCTCGGCGCCGATCTGTTCGCGATAGGCGATATTGTCCGCCATGGTATTACTGTAGAACCACATCTCGCTTTGCATCGCATACAGCGCTGAGCTGAATCCCAACTGTTTGAGTACCGCAAACACGTTCTGCTCTTTCAGGGTGCGCTGCGGATTATCCTCCGCGCCCCCTTCGCGCACAAACATGCAGCGCAGCGACAGTTTGGTGGCGGTGTCGCAGGAATATCCGCGATACGCCACCAGGTTCTTCTCCTGCGCCAGTTTCGGCGTGGTATCCCGGGAATAGCCCAGCATCCCCATATGATCCCAGCGCGTGGTTTCGCCAATGATGAACACCACATAAGTATCATCAAGATCGTCGGGAGCGACATAGGTGAATTTCTTCGCCGGATTGAGCAGCGACTGGTTATCGGACGATTCATCAATCTGCGCCCAGGCATACAACCCCAGCGACGATATCCAGTTTGAAGGCAGATATGAGTTCGCCACCACGCCGCCATAACTTGGCATATCCACCCGCGACGCCCGCTCTTCGCGACTCTGCACCTGGTCGAGCATGCGCAGCGGCGCCCAGACCAGCAGCCCGACGGCAATCACCAGACCGGCGCTTTTCAGGCGCTGCCCGCGGTGACGAAGCTGGCGCAACAGAGTAAACCGGCAGGTATTGCTCCAGATTAACAGCAGCGGCAGGGCGCTGACGGCGACCACCCAGGCGACAAAATGCCAGCCCACCACTTCTTTAGAAAGGTCGATATCGGTGGTCATGACGGAGGCGATAATGCCGTAACCAATAACGACATTCATAAACGTCATATAATAGCTGGCGCCTACCGAGCACAACACCACCAGTGACGCCAGCACCTGCCATATCCGCCGGCCAAACAGGGACAAAATGCGTAGCAGGAAAAAAGTCACCAGAATCGCTGCCATCAGTTCAACGATAATCGTCATGCTATTGAGCAAACTAACCCGATGGGAGAAGCCGTCAAAGCGGCGATAAAACACCGATATATTGAGAAAAAGGCCAATATACACTGCCAGCAGAAAACTCAATTTCTGCTGAGTCAGTGATTTAATAAATTTCATGCAAGCGCCTCAGTAAAGCGATACCACCGTCCAGATAAAGGCCGGTAAAAACACTGTTCAGACCCCGCAGACGATACAGAGTTCGCCCGGTTCAGCGATAAATAACAAATTTGATAGGTTAGTCTGTGGGTGGCGTAGTAGAACACAAAAAGAGGCGTGATAAGAGACATAAAAAGCGCATCGGTCTCATTGCCGCAGCGGAATGAGACCGGCAATAACGATCAGGTAATAACATTCAGCGTAACGTCGATATTACCCCGGGTGGCGTTGGAATAAGGGCACACCACATGGGCTTTCTGTACCAGCGCTTCGGCCAGCGCCTGGTCCATTCCCGGCAGATGAATATCCAGTTGCGCTTCAATCCCAAAGCCGGTGGGTAACGGCCCAATGCCCACCTGTCCGTCAATCCAGGCCTCCTGAGGGACTTTTTGTTTTTCCTGCGCGGCGACAAATTTCAGCGCCCCCAGAAAACAGGCGGAGTAGCCGGCGGCAAACAGCTGTTCCGGGTTCGTTACCGCCCCTCCCGGGCCGCCCATCTCCTTTGGCACTCCCAGTTTCACGTCCAGCACCCCATCGGAAGAGACCGCGCGTCCGTCGCGGCCGCCGGTCGCTTTTGCCTTCGCCCGGTAAACCACTTTTTCTAATGACATGGCATTTTCCTTCTCTATTGATCGTCAACAAAGCATAGACGCGCGCGCCCGGTTTATGGGACAACAAAGACTATTCTCACCCTGCATGGACGGAGGATCACCATGTATTCCCTGGAAGATCGCGCCCGTCGTTTCGCGGCGCGGGCTCACGCGGCCTGTGGGCAACGGCGCAAATACACCGATGAACCCTACATCGTCCATCCACAGGCGGTGGTCGAACTGGTGCGCAGCGTCTGCCGACAGGAGACGGTGCTGGCCGCCGCCTGGCTGCACGACACGGTAGAAGATACTGATACCACGCTGGAGGATATCGCCGAACGCTTCGGCGCAGAGGTGGCGAGCCTGGTGGCAATGGTCACCAATCCGCCGGTGGCGCAGGAACTTAACCGGCCGCAGCGCAAATATCAGCATTTCCTGTACACCGCGCAGGGTAGCGCGGCGGCGCAAACCATTAAGATCGCCGATATTATCGATAACACCCGGGAACTGCTGCGCTTCGATGCCCAATTCGCCCGCGTCTATCTGCCGGAAAAACAACTGCAACTGGCGGGGCTGGTGCGCGGCGACAGCGCATTACGGGAGCAGGCCGGGCGCATTATTGCCCAGGGCATTGAGCAGCTCAAAAAGCCGCCGTATAACGTCCCGGAAGCCTGGTTTACCCGGTTACGGGCGCGCTATCGCTAAAGCTAAAATGAAAGTAAGCGCTCACAATCAAAATGCCGGTATCGCGTTGTTCCGCTGAGGTCGGCTTAAAACCCGGTATCCGGCTCAACCGCCGATTCAACTCCCCGGCGTGAAGGCGTTGCGGAATCGCAAGCAAGTAAGTAAACACTTACATACATATTTCCCCGCTAACCACGCCGCCATGTGACCAGGGGAAATAAACCTGAAAAATACCAACCTGCCGCCTGCTTCAAAGCGCGGCCGGGCTATCTGGCGTTTAATAACCGCCTGAGTCAGGTATATCTACAGGGAATGAATGATAATGGCAGCACATGAAACGCCGGTAGTCTGGACTATTGCGGGAGTGACTGAACACCTGGACAGCACAATTTCCGCGCTTGCCGATCACAAAGGCATCACTAAGGAACTGTTTTTACGCCAGTATCTGGAAAAAACGTTTGGCGACATTATCAGAAACTACAGCGTCGACAGCCGCCTGGTTAGCGCTCTGGATGAAGAAATCTGCCGCTACTGCGGGGTCGGGCTCCTTGAGGGATGGCATGACAATGCGCAGATAGCGAGCTGGAACCGCAGCCAGTGTCGTCTGCTGGATATTGAACATGAAGAGCATCTCAACGAGATCGTGTTAAACAATACCCCCTTTCTTCATTTACGCGCCAGGCAGATTGCCGCAGGCCGGGTCGCCGGTCTGTCACGCGGTATTTCCGTCACCTTCGCGTTGTTCACGGAACTGGCAGGCCGTTCCCGGGAGACCATTGATAAAGCCTGGCGGGAGATTTATTACTCTGACTCCCCGGAAAAACGCGCGCGTTTCTATAACCACATTGATGAGATACGCCACGCCAGGTCTCTGGAGCCGGTAACGCGCCAGGCATAATTCGTCCACAGCCCCCGGTATGCCGCCTGGCCAGTGTGAGGTTAACCATCCGCCTGCGGCAGAGCAAAACCGATGATCAAAAAAAGCCGCAGCGGCACGCGCTGCGGCTGGTTTTACCGGGCTATTCAGCCCGATTATCTACAGCAGTTCCCGGGCCGCGGAAACAATATCATGGGCCGTCAGACCGTACTCTTTCTGCAGGAAGTCCTGAGTCCCTACCTGGCCGTAGCGTTCCTTGACCCCAACCCGACGCATCGGCACCGGGCAGGTTTCCACCAGCACTTCCGCCACCGCGGAACCCAGCCCGTTATGAATGCTGTGGTTTTCGCAGGTGACAATCCGCCCGGTTTTTTCGGCATAGTTTTTCACCAGCATGCGATCGATAGGTTTCAGGGTAAACATATCAATCACTGCCGCGCTGACCCCTTCCTGCTCCAGCTGACGCGCCGCCTCCAGCGCCTCCGCCACCATAATGCCGTTAGCGATCAGGGTGATATCTTCGCCTTCGCGCAGCACATTGCCTTTGCCGATGGTAAACCTTGAGCCTGGCGCATAAACGCTCGGCGCCTGCTTACGGATAGTGCGTACCCAGTAGAACCCATCGAGGGAGATAAGTTGGCGCAGCACGTCTTCAAACATGACCGCGTCGGTGACTTCCAGCACCACCGAGTGCGCCAGCCCGCGCACAATGCCCATATCTTCAAACGACATATGGGTGCCGCCGTTATGGCAGGCCGTGACGCCGGCATCCGAGGCGATCACTTTGACATTGCTGCGCTGATAGTCGAGGGACATAAACAGCTGATCGAAGCAGCGGCGGCTGGCAAAGGCGGTAAAAGTATGCACAAACGGTTTGCGACCGGTCAGCGCCAGCCCTGCCGCCGTACCGATAACATTGGCCTCCATAATGCCGCAGTTGATGACATGCTGCGGATAGTTGCGCGCCACGCCGTCCATCGCCATCGAGCTCATCAAATCCGCTTCCAGCGCGATAATATCGCTTCCCGACTCAATCTGCTGCGCCACGAATCCGGCGTACACCTTGCGCATCTCAACGGCATCTTTTTGTCCTGCGGGTGCAACCTTAATCATGTGCGGCCTCCAGTTGGCGGATAGTTTCATTAAGCGCCGTTTTCATCTCATCGGTCAGACGCAGGTGATGTGAATTGCTTAACTGCTCCAGGTACGGCACTCCCTGACCTTTAATACTGTCGAGGATCACCACCTGCGGGCGGGCGTCCGCCGGAAGAACCGGCTGCACCACCTCCAGCAACCCCGCAATGTCATCACCTTTCACCGTCAGCGCATCAAAGCCGAAAGCGCGGAATTTAGCTTCCAGATCGAAAGCGCAGATGATCTCATCCAGTTCGCCGTCGAGCTGCTGCTTGTTCCAGTCGACAAATACCGTCAGGTTATTCAGGCGATGATGGGCGATAAACTGAAACGCCTCCCAGCACTGCCCCTCGTTAAGCTCGCCATCGCCAACAATACAGAACACCCGATTCGACCGTCCCGCCAGCTTATGCGCCAGCGCCATGCCCCCGGCAATGGAAATCCCCTGCCCCAGCGAACCGGTAGTGGCATCCACACCGCGGGTTTTAAGCCTGTCGGGATGGCTGGGCAGGCGGGTGCCGTTCTGGTTCAGCGTGTTCAGCTCTTCCATCGGGAAATATCCCTTGATGGCCAGGGTACTGTAGAGCGCCGGCCCGGCGTGGCCTTTTGACAGCACAAAGTAGTCGCGCCCGGTCCAGTCCGGGTCTGCCGGATCGATGTTCATCACCGCGCCATACAGAACCGCCAGCGTTTCCACCACCGACATACTGCCGCCATAGTGCCCAAAGCCAAGATCGGTCAGCGACTTCAGGGTGGCGACGCGAATGTCGCGCGCCAGTTGGGTAACTTCATTCACACTCATGATTTGGCTCCAGGGTTTTCCTGCGAGTGACTGTCCGCAGATTTGTTTTTCGCGAACACGTTCCAGGCCACCAGCAGCGCGAACAGCGCCACCATAAGACCAGTAATTGCCAGCGGCGACAGGTAGCGCGCCAGGTTGCCCAGCACAATCCCTACCACGCCGAAATCAGCATCCGAGAAGGTGGTATTAGCGAAACCAATCGCCCCCAGCACCGGCAGCAGCAACACGGGCAGGAAAGTGATCAACAGGCCGTTGGCGAAAGCGCCGATCATCGCACCGCGCCGCCCGCCGGTGGCGTTGCCGAAGACACCCGCCGTAGCGCCGGTGAAGAAGTGAGGTACCACCCCAGGCAGGATCAGCACCAGCTTCATCTGCCCGAGCAGGAACAGCCCCACCAGCCCGCCGAGAAAGCTGAACAGGAAGCCAATCAATACCGCGTTAGGCGCATACGGATACACTACCGGGCAGTCCAGCGCCGGACGCGCATTCGGCACCAGTTTTTCTGAGAAGCCGGTAAAAGCCGGAACGATTTCCGCCAGAATCAGGCGTACCCCCTGCAGGATGATGAACACCCCTGCGGCGAAGGTGATCGCCATGATGATGGCGTACACCAGGTAGTTCTGGCCGCCGCTGTACGTACTTTCGACATATTCACGGCCCGCGCTGACCGCCATGATCAGGTAGATGACCATCATAGTCAGGGAGATGGAGATCGAACTGTCGCGCAGAAAGCTTAAGTTCTTCGGCAGATTCATCTCTTCGGTGGAGCGGGAACCTTTACCGCACTTACTGCCGATCCAGCCGGAGAGTACATATCCCAGCGTGCCGAAGTGACCAAAGGCGATATCGTCATTGCCGGTGATACGCTTCATATAGCGCTGCGCCAGCGCCGGGAAGAAGGCCATCACCAGACCGAGGGTCAGCGAACCGGTAAACACCAGTCCGACGCCCTCAAAACCGGCGACCGTCAGGATCACGCCGATCATACAGGCCATATAGAACGTGTGATGCCCGGTAAGAAAGATGTATTTCAGGCGCGTAAAGCGGGCCACAACAATATTGGCCACCATGCCGAAGGCCATAATTAACGCCGTCGAAGCGCCATATTTCTCCAGGGCAATAGAGACGATAGCCTCATTGTTGGGAATAATCCCCTGAATATTAAATGCATGCTCAAACATGCCGCCCAGCGGATTTAGCGACCCGACCAGTACGGTTGCACCGCCGCCGAGAACAATAAAACCCAGAATAGTTTTAATAGTGCCTTTCACCACATCGGAAAAGGCTTTTTTCTGCGCCACCAGACCAATTAAGGCAATTAAACCCACCAGTACCGAAGGTACCTTGAGAATATCAACAACGAAATTCAGCGTTTCAAGGATAAACATATCCGCCTCGCTTTATATTTGCTGGCGATAAGCGATCAGTCGCCGCCTGACAGCGATCAATGTCAGGGATACGACCGCCCACCGCCCCGATGTTTCCTGAATAGTTTTCAATATCCCCTGATTCACTCAGGTTAGCGCCGGCCTTTAAACCTCAAACATATACGGCCCCCGGGAGGGAGCAGGTAGCGCGCCGCCAGCCTGAAGTAACGCAGGAATATCAACGGTTATTGTTTCGCGAACCAGGCGCGCAACTGCGTTTCAAGTTCATTAATATCAATAATATTCTGGATAACCACCAACTGGTCTTCCGGCACGCTGGCGCTGTCGGCAATATCTTTGGCCATGACGAATAAATCCGCCGCTCCCGGCGTGGCGGAAGAGAGATCGGAGTGCTCAACCTCGGCGTCAATATCGAGTTTTTTAAGCACTTTTTTAATATTCATTTCGACCATAAAACTACTGCCAAGGCCGGAACCGCAAATTGCCATGATTTTCATTGTTATCACCTTTTTTGAGTAGGGTACCCCTGCATCACGCTGAAGCGTAATGTCATCAGAAAGCGGAGTGGTAATAAAATCAGAAGCGTTCGATAATGTTTTTAATTTCCTCCAGAGTGTGCGCCTGATGTAATTTTTCCATATCATCATCACTGGAAAATAATTCCGCCAGTGCGGAGATCATTTCAATATGGCTGTGGTTATCGGGCGCGGCGAGCATCACAATCACATCCACCGGATCGAACTCCCCGGCGCCAAACGACACGCCATGCTCCAGTTTCAGCAGGGAAAGCCCTAAACCTTTTGCGCCCTCTTCCGGTCTGGCATGCGGCATCGCCAGCCCTGGCGCCAGCACATAGTAAGGCCCCAGTTTCTGGTGCTGCGCGACAATCGCCGTGATGTACTCAGGAGTAATAACCCCGGCTGCCAGCAGCGGCCTGGCGCAGATTTCCAGCGCCTGCTGCCAGCTTTCGGCATGCTGCTGCAGCGTAATGGTTGCATCGTTTATCCATCTGTTGAGCACGTTACGCCTCCGCCATTTAGCTAAAGATGGGCAAACTTTATTCAAGCGGGCAACCATTAACCGTGACAAACATCACAAAGATAGCGCTACCAACGGATAACATTCAGATTTGTGATAGCGCTATCATATTATAATCATTGCATGAAAACTCAGCAAAAAAGCAGCGTAAAGGCGTATACTGCGTTGCACAAATTGTGCAGAACGATAATCAAAGCGTGTGCCAACGTGTTGTAAACAAGCAGGAATCTGTATGTCTTTGACCCGAAAACGGCGTAGTACCGGTAAAGTCACCCTTGCTGATGTTGCCCAGCTTGCCGGCGTCGGCACCATGACCGTCTCGCGCGCCCTGCGCACCCCAGAACAGGTTTCCGATAAACTGCGTGAAAAAATCGAAGCCGCGGTGCAGGAACTGGGATATATGCCCAACCTTGCCGCCAGCGCGCTGGCGTCCGCGTCATCGTGGACCATTGCCATGGTGGTGCCCAATCTGGCGGAAGCGGGCTGTTCCGAAATGTTCGCCGGGCTCCAGCAGATATTGCAGCCCGCCGGCTATCAGATCATGCTGGCGGAATCGCAGCACCGCCTGGAACAGGAAGAGAAACTGCTGGAAACGCTGCTGGCCTCCAATATCGCGGCAGCCATTCTGCTGAGCGTCGAACACAGCGACACCGTGCGCCACTGGCTGCAAAACGCCTCCATTCCGGTCATGGAGATGGGCGCGATGCGCACCGATCCTCTCGATATGAATATCGGTATTGATAATGTCGCCGCCATGTTTGAACTGACGGAAATGCTGATTCAGCGCGGCTATCAGAGCATCGGTCTGCTGTGCGCCAATCAGGAACAATGGATTTTTCAGCAGCATCTGCAGGGCTGGTATAAAGCGATGCTGCGCCACCATATGTCGCCCAACCGGGTGATCAACGCCGCGCTGCCCGCCAATTTCTCCACCGGGGCGTCTCAACTACCAGAGTTTTTGCTGGCCTGGCCGGAGCTGGACGCGCTGGTATGCGTTTCCGACGAGCTGGCCTGCGGGGTGCTGTATGAATGCCAGCGCCGCCGCATCAAGGTTCCGGATGATTTGGCGGTCGTGGGATTCGGCGACAGCGATGTCAGCCGGGTGTGCCAGCCACCGTTAACCACCATGGCGGTACCGCACCGTAAAATCGGCATTGAAGCCGGTCGTGCGCTGCTCGAACGCCTTAATGACGGGAACTGGCGCGATCAGCAGCCGATCGCCTCCAGTTTGTGCATGCGGGATAGTTGCTGAGTTCCGTTTCATCTCCCTAAAACTTCGCGCTCACCCCGAGACTGTACATAAATGCTTCCCCGCTGTTCATTCCTTCCGCCTGGGATAGCGCCGCCCAGGCCGCCATATGGGAAGTCAGCGGCATATCGGCGCCGAAAGAAAGGTCCCGCCAGCGGTTTTGCTGGCGGCCAGGCGCGGTAATAAACATCCCCGCCGGCGCCCACCACAACCCGTCGCCATCCAGATGATTAAAGCTCACCCGCGCCCACGGCTTTACCGCGCCCAGCGAATAATCCACTCGCCACCCCACGCTACTGAGGCTGTCTACCCCATCGCTGCCGGCATCAATACTGTCGTCAACATAACCGACAGATTTCTGCGACTGCCAGTTGATGTCCGGCCCGGTAGAAAAACCGTCCGGCAGCGCGAAACGCCAGCCCGTATGCGCGTCCTGACCGGCAGCTGTCATTCCGCCGCCGACATACAGCGCATCGCCGGCAGAGGAAATACGCTCCGCCAGGACAGCGTTATAGTCCGGTTGGTGATCGCTGTCCCAGGTATAGCGATCGGGAGTATTCCCGCGGGTATCATCGGCGATATATTCCTGTTGCCAGGCAAACGCAACGGGGGAAAACGCCAGGCACCAGCATAGTATCGCAGCGCCAGTACACCTGCGCTTGCCACTGCTTATTGTTATAACCATTCCAACGACTCCACAGAGAGCCGAATCCGGCAACAGGGATTGTAATATTCTCAGGGCATGCGCGCTCTCAGCCATCCGGGCGGCGAAACCCGACGGCGCCAGGGACGACAACGGCGCCCACGCTGCGGTAATCTGAACAGGATGAGAATGAATAGCCCTGATTTAACTATTACTACTTTATAACGCTCGTCAAGTCAGGCTGTGAACAATATCCATTTTCTGCAAAGCACAAGGAAAACATATGCAACGTTGCGACTGGGTTACCCAGGATCCTCTCTATCTGGCCTACCACGACAACGAGTGGGGCGTGCCGGAAAAGTCCGGGCCAAAACTGTTCGAGATGATCTGTCTGGAGGGCCAGCAGGCCGGCCTTTCATGGATCACGGTACTGAAAAAGCGTGAAAACTACCGCCGCTGCTTTCACCAGTTCGATCCCCGGGCCGTGGCGGCCATGCAGCCGGAAGACGTTGAACGACTGGTGCAGGATGCCGGGATCATTCGCCATCGCGGTAAGATCGAAGCGATCATTGGCAATGCGCGGGCTTACCTGGCCATGGAGGCCAACGGAGAGCCATTTGCCGATTTTGTCTGGTCGTTTGTCAACCACACGCCACAGGTAACCCAGGCGGCGACGCTGGCGGAAATCCCCGCCACCACGGCGGTTTCCGACGCCATGTCAAAAGCGTTGAAAAAACGCGGCTTTAAGTTCGTCGGCTCGACGATCTGTTACTCGTTTATGCAGGCCTGCGGGCTGGTCAACGACCACGTTATTGGCTGCTGTTGCCGCCAGGAGCATAACCGATGATTCGCCCTTTCCAGCGCCCGGAGACCCCGGAGCTGCTGGCTCTATGGCTTGCCAGCACCATTGAAGCGCACCCGTTCATTCCAGAAGCATGGTGGCGGGAGAGTCTGCCGGTGGTGCGCGATACCTATTTGCCCAATGCCAGCACCTGGGTGATGGAACAACAGGGCGCTCTCGTCGGTTTTATCAGTATCCTGGACGGCCAGTTTATCGGCGCACTGTTTGTTGCGCCGCAGCACATCGGTAGCGGTATCGGCCACGCATTACTGGAACACGCCATGCAGCGCTACAGCAGACTGAGTCTGGAGGTGTACCAGAAGAATATTCGGGCGGTGAACTTCTATCACGCCCACGGTTTTCGCATTGAAGACAGCGCCTGGCATCAGGAAACCCGACATCCCACCTGGATCATGAGCTGGCAGGCGGCTTAAGCCGTCTATATCGCCGCGCCGGAAATCCCCCCCAGACAAAGCCCGGCAACCACGCTTTTGGGCTTTGCGCGTACCGTTGAACAACGTTTGTGACTATTTTATCGCCGTCAGGGCCCCCAGACGACGGTGCAATAGTTTTCGGTCACTTCCATTGTCGTTCTGTTACATAAACAGCCGGTAAAATTTACAAATCCAGAACAGCCGGCGAACTTTCTCCGCCGGCTGCGCGCCGCACGCTCCCGGGTGTGCGGCGCGCCCCGTGACCGTAAGGACTCAAAAAATGAAAAAAAGCACATTGATGATTGCCGCTGCCGTCAGCGGCGCGCTGGTCATTTCGGGTTGCACCACTAACCCCTATACCGGTGAAAGCGAAGCCGCCAAATCAGGCATCGGCGCCGGGATTGGTTCTCTGGTGGGAGCCGGAGTGGGCGCGCTTTCTTCCTCGAAGAGCGATCGCGGTAAAGGGGCGCTGATTGGCGCCGCCGCCGGGGCTGCGCTGGGCGGCGGCGTCGGCTATTACATGGACCGCCAGGAAGCTCAGTTACGCCAGAAAATGCAGGGCACCGGCGTCAGCGTGACCCGCAGCGGCGACAACATCATCCTCAATATGCCCAATAACGTCACTTTCGACAGTAATGCCAGCAACCTGAAACCAGCTGGCGCCAATACACTCACCGGCGTGGCGCTGGTACTCAAAGAGTATGATAAAACCGCGGTCAACGTGGTGGGCCACACTGACAGTACCGGCGGCAGCGATCTGAACCAGCGCCTGTCACAACAGCGGGCGGATAGCGTAGCCAGTTCGCTGATTACTCAGGGCGTAGCGGGCAACCGCATCCGCGCCGCCGGCGTCGGGCCGGCAAACCCCATCGCCAGTAACAGCACCCAGGAAGGACGCGCCCAAAATCGCCGGGTAGAGATCACCCTTAGCCCGCTACAGTAATACTTCCATACTACCTGCCCTCTGCCAGGATGGCGGAGGGTAAAAATGTGTTAATCTCCTTGTTCCGATTGGAGGAGAAAGGCATGAAAAGCAAGGCAGCACGGGCCACCATCAGCGATGTCGCCAAAGCGGCAAACACCGGTAAAACCAGTATTTCTCGCTACCTGAACGGCGAACAGCATCTGTTATCCGACAGTCTGCGCGCGCGCATCGAACGGGCTATCGCCGAGCTGAACTATCGTCCCAGCCAGTTTGCCCGCGGCCTTAAACGCGGCAGAACCCGGCTGATTGGCCTGATCATCGCCGATATCACCAACCCCTATTCCGTCGGGATCCTCAGCGGCATCGAAGCCGCCTGTCGGGAAAAAGGCTTCACCCCGCTGGTGTGTAACACCAATAACGAAGTTGATCAGGAACTGCACTATCTGGATCTGCTGCGCAGCTATCAGGTCGAAGGCATTGTGGTTAACGCCGTCGGCATGCGCGAAGAAGGGCTTAACCGTCTGCAGCAGTCGGCGCTGCCAATGGTACTCATCGACCGTAAAATCCCCGATTTCGACTGTGATGTGGTAGGGCTGGATAATATCCAGGCCGCCGCGACCGCCACCGAACATCTGGTGGAACAGGGATTTGAGGCGATTCTGTTTCTCAGTGAGCCGCTGGGCACCGTCAACACCCGCCAGGAGCGCCGGCAGGCGTTTCAGGACACCCTGACCCGTTACCCGGGGATCATCGCCGAAAGCGCCGAAGTGCCCCTTTACGACAGCGATATTCTCGATACCGCCCTGCGCCAGTTTCATACCCGCCACCGGGGAATGCGCAAGGCGCTGCTGTCCGCCAACGGCGCCCTGACGCTTCAGGTGGCCCGCTCGCTGCGGCGTCTCGGCCTTAACTGGGGCAGCGATATCGGCCTGCTGGGCTTTGACGAGCTGGAGTGGGCGGAGCTGGCCGGGGTCGGGATCACGACCTTAAAACAGCCGACCTGGCAGATGGGTTACGCGGCGCTGGAACAGGTGGTGCGCCGGATTGAAGGTCACGCTGATAGCGTGCGCGAGCAGGTTTTCTCCGGCGAGCTGATTATCCGCGGTTCCACCGCACGCTGATAAATTGTTCGTGACTGCGATCATAAATTCGCCTTTCCAGGCTTTTCAATGGAACCGGTTCCAAATAGCGTATTCAGCATGTTAGTGAATTGTTATGGTCCCCGGAGGCTTCATGGAAAGAAAAATCATCGTCGTTACCGCCGCCTATGGTCATGAATACATTGCCGCAATGGGGGGCCAGCAGGCAGTACTGCCGACCATTGCCGCAGGCGGGGCTGATGGCGTGGAGATTCGTCGCGAGCTATTCACCGGGGACGAATTACAGCGGTTACCGGCTCTGGGAGACGCCATCGCGGCACACGGATTGATGGCCTGCTATTCGGCGCCGGAAACCCTGTTTGACGATATTGGCGCGCTGAATAACCGTATCCCCGCGCTACTGCAGGAGGCCCGACAGTTGAAAGCCCACTGGCTGAAGCTTTCGCTGGGGCATTTTCACTCCGACCTGTCTTTCAGCCGCCTGACCGACTGGCTGGATTCGGCAGGTGTGGCGCTGGTGGTGGAAAACGATCAAACCTCCGGCGGCCGACAGGCGCCAATGCAACGTTTTCAGGCCGCCTGCCAGGTACAGAAATTGCCGGTGAGCCTGACATTTGATATGGCGAACTGGCTGTGGCTCGGGGAATCCCCGGAAGACGCCGCCCGCTATCTGGCCCCGGCCGTCAGTTACATTCACGTTAAGGCCGCGGTTCCTCACCAGGACAGCTGGCGCGCCGTACCACCGGACAGCGACGATCCCCGCTGGCTGGCATTACTGCAGCAGCTTCCCGACGATGTGCCGCGCGGTATCGAGTTCCCGCTCCAGGGCGATGATCTGGTGGCGGTCACCCGCCGCTATGTGCAGTTGCTGCGCGAAACCTGAAGCGATATGCCGGGCTTCTCCGCCCGTTCCGCGTCCTGATCTCAGTCAGGGCACGGCGGCGGAGCCGGGAATGGCCGTCAGAATAACTGGAACCGATTCCAGAAAAACAGACACAATCCCCGACCTCCGGCGAGTGCCGGAACGGTGTTTTTAAACTAAATATCAGCACTATATCCCCGGATGCCAGCAGTTCTGGCGAATGCAAAGGATTGCCTGACCGACTTCCCGTCACACAACGCTATGCTTATCTGACGGGCGGCCACCAGGTAATAACCTCAGGCATCCGCCTTCCGATACCCGGCAGGATGCCTGACCTCAACGCAGAGGAGCATCTATGACCAACCCTGGCAATGCAATGAAACGCTGGTGGTACATCATGCCCGTGGTGTTTATCACCTACAGTCTCGCCTATCTCGATCGGGCGAATTTTAGCTTCGCCTCGGCGGCGGGCATCAATGCAGATCTCGGTATCACCAAAGGGATCTCCTCGCTACTGGGCGCCCTGTTTTTCCTCGGCTATTTCTTCTTCCAGATCCCCGGCGCTATCTACGCTGAGCGGCGCAGTGTGCGCAAGTTGATCTTTATCTGCCTGATCCTCTGGGGAGCGTGCGCATCGCTGACCGGGATGGTCAGCAATATTCCGGCGCTGGCGGCGATCCGCTTTATACTCGGCGTGGTGGAAGCCGCCGTTATGCCCGCCATGCTGATCTATATCAGCAACTGGTTCACCCGCGATGAACGATCCCGGGCCAACACTTTTCTGATCCTCGGCAACCCGGTCACCGTGATGTGGATGTCGGTGGTTTCCGGCTATCTGATCCAGGCTTTCGGCTGGCGCGAGATGTTTATCCTTGAGGGGATTCCGGCGCTGCTGTGGGCTTTCTGCTGGTGGCTGGTGGCAAAGGACAAACCTGCACAGGCCAGCTGGCTGAGCGAATCAGAAAAAGCGGCGCTCGAGGCGCAGCTCGATAAGGAGCAGGAAGGCATTAAAGCGGTGCGTAACTATCGGGAAGCGTTTCGCTCGCGCAATGTCATCCTGCTGTGCCTGCAATATTTTGCCTGGAGTATTGGGGTATACGGCTTCGTGCTGTGGCTGCCGTCAATTATTCGCAGCGGCAGCAGCGGTATGGGGATGGTGGAAGTCGGCTGGCTGAGCGCGGTACCCTACCTTGCCGCCACCCTGGCGATGATTGTCGTCTCCTGGGCCTCCGATAAACTGCAGAACCGGAAGTGGTTCGTCTGGCCATTGTTGTTAATCGGCGCGCTGGCGTTCCTCGGCTCCTGGCTGGTGGGCACCCAGCATTTCTGGATCTCTTATACGCTGTTGACTATCGCCGGCGCCGCAATGTACGCCCCCTACGGGCCCTTCTTCGCCATCATTCCGGAAATGCTGCCGAAGAATGTCGCCGGCGGCGCGATGGCGCTGATCAACAGTATGGGCGCGCTCGGCTCCTTCCTCGGCGCCTGGATTGTCGGCTACCTTAACGGCGCCACCGGTAACCCGGGCGCGTCGTGGATTTTTATGGGCGCGGCGCTGTTTGTTGCGGTATGGTTAACCCTGATTGTCAAACCCGCCGTGAACCGGCGTGTGGCGCCCGGCGTCCACGGCCACGCCTGAAAACTTTTCGCGTCGCTCCGGCCTGCGGAGCGGCGCCGTGTTCCCTGACATTGCTGATACGGAGTCCCTGAATGAAGCCGTCCGTGATATTGTACCGCTCGCTGCCAGACGATCTGCTGGCCCGTCTGGAAAGCCATTTTACCGTCACCCGGGTTAACGATCTGAGTCCCGCCACCGTCGCCGCGCACGCCGATGCTTTCGCCAGCGCCGAAGGTCTGTTGGGATCGAGTGAAAACGTCGACCAGGCGTTACTGGACAAAATGCCGCGGCTGCGCGCCACATCGACCATCTCGGTAGGCTACGATAATTTTGACGTCGAGGCGCTTTCCGCGCGCCATATCGCCCTGATGCACACCCCGACCGTGTTAACCGAAACTGTCGCCGATACGCTGATGGCGCTGGTGTTGAGCAGCGCTCGCCGGGTGGTGGAAGTGGCAGAACGGGTAAAAAAAGGCGAATGGACACAAGGAATTGGCCCCGACTGGTTCGGTATCGACGTTCACCATAAGACCATGGGGATTGTCGGCATGGGGCGCATTGGCCTGGCGCTGGCTCAGCGTGCCCACTTTGGCTTTGGTATGCCGATTCTCTACAACGCGCGCCGTCACCATCAGGAGGCCGAAGCGCGCTTTAACGCCCGTTACTGCGACCTCGACACGCTGCTGGCGGAATCTGATTTCGTCTGTATCGTACTGCCGTTAACCAGTGAAACTTTCCACCTGTTCGATGCCGCAAAACTGGCGAAAATGAAGCCCAGCGCGGTACTGATCAATGCCGGACGCGGCCCGGTGGTGGACGAAAACGCCCTGATTGACGCCCTGAAGCAGGGCAAAATCCACGCCGCGGGCCTGGATGTCTTTGAACAGGAACCGCTGCCGGTCAGTTCTCCGCTGTTAAGCCTGCCCAACGTGGTGGCGCTGCCGCATATTGGCTCCGCCACCCACGAAACGCGCTACGCAATGGCGGCCTGCGCGGTGGATAACCTGATCGACGCACTGAACGGTAAGGTCGATAACAACTGCGTGAATCCGCAGGCGGTGAAATAGCCTCAGCCGCCCGCGATCAAACAGCGGGTGGGGAAAGCCCCGCCCGCCTGCTGCGTTACAGCACCCCGGTGCCGCCGTCGGAACACCATACCTGCCCGGAAGCAAATGAGCAGGCATCGGACGCCAGCGTTACATACAGCGGCGCGATCTCTACCGGCTGCCCGGGCCGGCCCAGCGGCGTATCGGCGCCAAATTCCTGAACTTTTTGCTGCGGCTGACCGCCGCTGGACTGCAGCGGCGTCCAGTATGGGCCGGGCGCCACGGCGTTGACGCGAATGCCTTTCGGGCCCAACTGTTTCGCCAGCGCTTTCGTGAACGCCACATTGCAGGCTTTGGTTTGCGCATAATCAAGCAGAATAGCACTGGGTTTATAAGCCTGTACTGACGATGTATTGATAATCACCGCCCCCTCGCCCAGATGACGAACGGCGGCCTTCGTTATCCAGAACGGCGCATAGACATTGGTCTTAAAGGTGGCGTCAAAAGCTTCCGTCGTCAGCTCTTCAATGGACTCGCAAAACTGCTGGCGGCCGGCATTATTCACGACAATATCCAGCCCGCCGAGGGCCTCAACGGCCTGTTCCACCAGGGCTTCACAAAATGACTCGCTGCGGATATCGCCGGGTATGGCCACGGCACGGCCGCCTTCCGCCTTGATCAGCGCTATCACTGCCGCCGCGTCAGTCTCCTCTTCCGGCAAATAGTTGATAGCCACATCGGCCCCTTCGCGGGCGTAAGCAATAGCGACCGCTCTGCCGATGCCGGAATCGCCGCCGGTAATCAGCGCTTTTTTATTCAGCAGTTTTCCCGCTCCCCGATAACTGGTTTCACCATGATCGGGCTGCGGCTTCATTTCCGAAGCCAGACCGGGCGCCTGCTGAGGCTGTTCAACAAACGGCGGACGAGGGTAATGAAATATATTTTTTGCACCGGTAGACATACCAGCCTCCTTAAAATGTAAACTTTAAGGATAGACATAAATATGGCATCCGTTGATGAATTAAATAATTTTTAATATTTTTCCAGTACAGAAATCATTCCGGAATTATAATGAATGGTTGTTTACCGATACGCTTAAAAACAAAGAAAACCAAAAACATCAAAAAGATATTTAACGCCGCGTTATTCTGAAAAATAAGCTCCCCACGTAATCAAGGGAAACTATTTTCACTATCATAAAATAATGACCGGCGAGTCAATTCACAGCCATTTTTATAGCCGCCGCATGCTAAATATCGTTGCAATAACAATATCATTTTGCCGTTCGTTATCTTCTGATACCGAAAAGTGATCCAGCACTCTCACCCTCCCGCGATCGTCGAAGAAACCATTCGGGGAGAGGTGACGCTGTCCGCATCAGGACAGCGCCCGGTAAACTTTATTCCCCGCGCAGCGCCACGGCGGGAGACTGGCGGTAAGCCAGCAATGCCGGCAACGTCAACACCACGGCAGCCACCAGCAGCAGAGCGACGATAAACGCCGCGTCTTCCTGCTCAAGGGTCACCGGCAGTATAAAGCCGCTGCGGCTACTCATCAGCAGCGCAATTCCCCGGGCGGCGATATAACCCAGCCCAACGCCCAGCAATACCCCGCTGCTGACCAGCACCATTAGCCCACACCAAATCAGGGCAAAAATACCGTAGCGCGGCGCGCCAAAGGCGCGCAGGGCGCCAATCTGTTTCTGGCGCTGTTTCAGATGGATCACCGCCACCATCGCCACGGCAACCCCCACCAGCGCCTGCGTCCCCAGCGAGACATACATCAGCAGCTCGCGGATATCGCCGAGAATGGCGTACAACTTCACCAGCACCTCACCGGGAAATACCGCCAGCGTGTCGTTGGTCCGGTACTGCGACCGCAACTGATAAGCGCCGGCGACGGTTTTCGGTTTCACCACAATCGCCGGAACCCCCGCTTCCTGATGTGAGTGGCCATCGGCATCCGCCTGTGGGTCATCGTTTTCATCACTGTGTACACCAGCATGGCGCTCATCTGCATCGTGCTGATGCGCGTGGCCTTCCTCTTCACCATGCGGCGCAGAGATACCATGTACCTGCCAGACGCTGGCCACCGGTACCAGAATCGCCTTATCCCACGCGCTGCCATCGCCGGGCAGCACGCCGACCACGGTATAATGCACCTCGTCATGGGCGTGTGCGCCTTCGCTGCCGGCCTGACCGTGTACCGGGCTGAAGGTATCCCCGGGGCGCAGTCCAGTGCCCGCGCCGACCACCGCCTCAAAGCCGCGCTCAAATACCCGTCCCTGGGTTAACTGGCGTCTGCCGCCGTCCGTCACCAGTGCCGCACTGGTCCCCACCACGGGCATATCGCGATAAAAATCGCCGAAGGCGACCGGCGCCGCCCAGGCCACCAGTGGGTTATACGCTAAATCGTCAAGGATTGTCGCCGGTACCAGCGTCAGCGCCGACGGCTGCAAATAGACCGACGACAGCACCAGTTGAGTTTCACTGCCCGGCGCGCCAATCACCAGATCAAAGCGATCCGCCGCCTGGGCGCTGCCCATACGCAACGCGCGCTCCTGCAGGCTAATGGAAATGCTCAGGGCGGTCGCCAGGGCTATCAACAGCAGGATCACCAACATCCCCGGCCACTGCTGCCGCCAGTTCACCCAAATCAAACGCCATGGAATCATTGCGCTTCCTCCTGAAGCGGGTTATCCGCCACTATCCGTCCTTTCTCAAGTTGCAGACAGCGGGCCATGCGCCTTGCCAGCCCGCGGTCGTGGGTAATGGCGACCAGCGTTGCGCCGTGCTGGCGCGCCAGCGTCACCAGCAGTTCGCCGACCTGCTCGCCGCTGTCGGCGTCAAGGCTGGCGGTAGGCTCATCGGCAATCACAATCTGCGGCGCGTTCAGCAACGCCCGGGCAATCGCCACCCGCTGCTTCTCCCCCCGGGACAGCACATCGACGGGCCGATGACCAGTTGCCAGTCCAACCTGCTGTAATAAGTCGTGGGCCCGATTTTTTAATGCCGCCGGTAACCGCCAGTGGCTAAAACGCGGCGGCAACAGCACGTTTTCCAGCGCGCTGAGGCCGGAAAACAGGTGGAAGTCCTGCATCACCAGGCCGACATGTTTGCCGCGCCAGCGATCGCGCCCGGCTTCGCTCAACTGGCGGATATCCTGGCTGCCCCAGCGCACACTACCGACGCCGCTATGGTCCATACCGCTCAGGGCGTTCACCAGGGTGGTTTTACCGGAGCCGGAAGGCCCCATCACCGCCACCAGCGAGCCGGCCGCCACCCGCAGCGCCGGGATGTCCAGCACCGCCTGCGGGGTATCCGGAAAGCGAATCTGCAAATTTTCAATCACCAGTTCCGCCACAATCACTCCCTGAAAGTCTCGAACGACGCCTCACGCAGGCGCAGCAGGCTGACAAACCCGGTATCAGGGTCGGTCCACGAACCGTATTCCAGTACTCCCTGTACGTCGATCATGGTGTTGTTTTGCACAAAGGTCTGGCGCTTCTTCAGGTAGACCACCACGATATCCTCCGGCCAGTCGGCGTCGGAAGAGCAGAACGGACACAGGGCCATCGGCATACGGGTTAATACGAAGAACTGAGACTCCGCCTTCAGCGGCGGCGCCATAAAGCCGCGCATCGTCACCTGTTGACCGGAAAGGGTTTTCACTTCCGGCGAGAAAGTCAGTCCCAGTACGCCGTAGGAGGCATACAATTTGTCAAAAGCCAGCGCGGGAGGCGCCGCCCGAACGCCGGCAGCGAAAATCAGCAGCGCCAGCAGCGCCCAGCGCCAGAACGGCAGCGCGCAGGGTTGATGATAAGGGCCCGACGGGGTCTCCCCCGCCAGACGCTGATGACATGAACGCGCCATAGCGGCTTACTGCTTGCTCTGCGGCTTGACCGCCAGAGCATCGACAATCACCCGGAATAGCTGGGTGTTATCCATATAGCCGTGAATATTTTCCGCTCCCGGACCGCTGGCCTGAATCACCATATCGTCCACCGCGTGCACCCCGGTATCCGCAGAGCGCGGCAGGTTGCCTTCGCGGAATACCGCGCCGGGAACTTTTTCATATTCCTTATTGGCGATGTACTGGTCTTTCTCGTTTTTAATCGCCGGCACAAATGTCCCGTCCAGTTTCGGGCGGAAGGTTTCGTAGTAGTCCGGGAAGTTATTGAAGAACACCGCCAGCCGTTTCGAGACATTGACGTCATCCGGATAGCCGTCTTTATTGGCATCCTGATAATTCGGGTAGCCGGCCTCTTCATAAACGCCGACTTTTTCACGCATATCGCTACCCGGTTTATTGTCATCCACGGTACCGATAATCGAAATGCCGTGAGTATGGTCGCCGGTGACGATGATCAGCGTATCGGGATTCTGTTCGGCGAACTTCTGCGCTATCGCCACCGACTGATCGAGCATGATGGTGTTATAAAACGCCCGCTCCCAGTCCAGCGGATGCGAGGCTTTATCAATCAGCGCCGATTCCACCATCAGGAAGAAACCGTCGTTATTTTTCGACAGTACATCCAGCGCCGCCTGGGTCATATCCGTGAGATCCGGCTGATTGGGGAATTTTTTAGTGACTTCATTTTTCAGGAAACGCCTGTCCAGTACGCCATCCATATTGCCGGTATGGAACAGCCCCAGCAGTTTCGTGGCCTGGGCGGCATTTTGTTTCAGGGTATCGGCGTCGGTTGCCAGGCTATAGCCCGCCTGCTGGAATTTTTCGACGTAATTGACGTCATCTTTACGCTTCGAGCCCGGAGTGCTTTTCGGCAGGAAATACGCCGAACCACCGCCGAGGATCACCTGCGGCTGGACGTTGTAAAACATCTCAACGATTTCCGCTTTATCCGCCCGGCGCCGGGTATGGGAGACGACCGCCGCCGGCGTGGCGTCCTCAATCTCCGCATCGCTGACCACGCCAACAGACATTGATGTGGCGCGGCTGAGCAACTCCCCCAGCGTCTCCTGCTTCGGGTGCTCCAGAGAGTTCTTACTACGGCTGACGTACACCCCCAGCGCATTGACACCGGATTTATGGCCGGTCATATAGGCGCTCATGGTGTTGGCGCTGTCCGCAGCGATCGAGTCGGTACTGGAAGTGCCGGCAAACGCCATATACTGCAGGTTGTCTATCGCCAGTCGACCATCCGCTTTCCCTTCGGTGATACCTTTCGACAGAATACGCGCCCCGGTGCGATGGGCCACAGAAAGCCCGTCGCCAATAAACAAAATTACGTTTTTCGCTTTGCGGGATTGCGGCGTCTGGTACACATCCCAGGTCACGCTGGCGGTTTTACCTTTCGCCGCGGCGGTGACAACATATTTTCCGGCATCCGCCAGGCTGACATCACGCAGCCAGACGGCGGAGGCATTCTCACCGTCTTCGCGCTCGATAAAGGTCGCCTGCTTGCCTAATACCTGCTGATAATCCTGATCGTTAATGCGAATAGTAATGTCTTCCGGCTTAACGACTTCGTCAAATTCCACTTTAAAATCGAATTTTCCGCCCGCCAGCATGGTCGCGCGATCGATAGGATAAATAGTCTGGGCGTATAGTGTCGCGGGAAGCGCAGCGGCAAATAATACCGGCAGTAACCAGCCGTGTTTTAATTTCATTGTGATGTCCCTTGAGGTAGAAAATAACGTCAATGTAACGACGCTTTTTTTCAGTTTTATGACGTGAACAACACGCCGGGGGATCATCAGGGAGACGGCCCTTGCTGTATAAAGCGCGAGCAGCGGATAACGGGCGGGGGAAGGCCCCTCCCCACAGGGGAAGGGGAGGGAGAAAAACTTACTGCATGGCTTTTGTCGCGGCGCTCCAGGCCTGGTTAAACGCCTGCTGCTGGGAAGGCAGCGGCCCTATCAGGCTATTGTACTGGCTGGCCTGCTGGGAGGTTGGGAACTGAATACCATTGGCCACAAATCCCACCTGGGCGCCCTGCTGCTGAATGAAATCCCCTACCTGCACCAGTTGGCCGGTCAGGGTCTGGGCGGCCGGGATCAGCGGTTCCATCGCCGCCGCCGGCTGTACCACCACCTTCTGATACACCTGGTCGTACACCGCTTTCAGTTCATCATTCTGCTTCAGGGTGGCGCGGGCGCTGTCGGCCTGCATTTTCGCATTCTGAATCTGCTGGCTCAGTACGCCAAGGGCGCCGTTCGCCTGGGACAGCGGTTCGCGCTGAGTCACATAATCCTGCGGAACGCGGATGCTGTTGACGCTGTCCACCACCGGTTTTAAGCCGGAATCCACCGCCTGATTAATCTGCTGAGAATAACCATAAAGAATCGCATAATCAGAGACAAATGGACCAAACTGCTTTTTCTGATCGGTGGTCAGGGTCGGCAGACGTTCACCGCTGCGCATCACCGTATTTTGCAGAAAATCAATAAACGCCTTGCGCTGATCGCCTTCTTTATCAAAACACCCGCTTAAACTCACCACCATCAGAATCGCCGCAAGCGGCGCAAACCAGCGAGAGCAGGACTTACCTGTCGCCATTTTTCTACTCCTGTTACCAATATAAGCGCACCGCGGCACTCAGGTGCCGTCATTGCTGCTAAGAATAGTCTAACCTGTTGTCGCAGGATACCCTTTCCGGCCAATCTCTGCGCCTTTTTGTCGCGTTCTACCCCACGCTGCCCCTGCGCCAGCCCGATGATCGCCCTGCTCATACACAAGTAGTCTGGCGGCCAACATGCCGTGAACCACAGGTATACCCACAGCGAAGCGGGGGATTTACAAAAACTTGCACACTATGGAATCAAACGGTTAGCCCCGGGCAACGGCAATACAGCCACTTTACGCCATCCCCATACCAGGATTAAGACTATTCTTTATTGACGTTTAAAGAGCGAATAAAAAATAAGGAGTTCTCGATGCAAGAAGACCCGATAAATGAGCTATTTTGCAGCCTGGAACAGATCGTTTTACAGCAGACGCCCGCCGCCACGCTGGCGCAGGACATGAATGTGTTTACGGAATTCGAAGCCCTGAGCGAAGCGTCGGGTCTGCACGGCGATGAGCTGGCCAGCGCGATGGGCGTCACGGTTGCTACCCTGGAAGAGTGGCGCTGTCGGCGCGTAAAACCCTCCGCCACTGAAATACGCCTGATGCGCCTGATTCACGCCAACACGCTGCTCAGTAAACAGCTGTATGGCTAGACGGCATACTCTCTGCCGCACAGAAAAGGCCCCGTCGTTGCGAACAGGGCCTTAGAGATGGGTGACCAACTTTATTTCATTGCCGGACGTACAGATATCACCAGCACAACAACAAGGAAAATCAATGCATTGATTTTCGGCTGATAACCACAAAGGAGGAAAAACCACGTTTTTTGCTCCTTTGTCAACCGTCTGAAAGGCCCCGTCGTTGCGAACGGGGCCTTAGTGTTTTGATGGCGCCGGCGATTGGTTACAGGCTGGCGGCCATCAGACCCTGATTGCTTTGATACATCGCAAACAGGAAGTTGTTATAGCGACTGCCCTGCGTCGAATAGCCCTTCAGCTTATGAATCATGTTCGCCGCCGTCAGCTCTTCGTCCGCTTTGCGCAATTGAGCGCGTGACTTACGGAACGATGAATAGGCCGGATGCGTATTCAGGTTGCGCACATAAGCGCTGACCGACTCACTGACCGATTCAAAGTGCGAATAGCCTTTCACCTTCCCCGGCTCGCTGTTGCAGTGGCTTTTCGCACACTTCATGCCGAACAGGTTATTGTTGCTGCGCGCCAGTTTCGATGTTCCCCAGCCGCTTTCCGCTGCCGCCATGGTCGCCACCATGTTGGTGGGAATGATATCCACCCGCTCCAGCAGCGAATTCCACGGAATACGCGCGGTATTACCGTTCCATGACACTTTGTAGCGGCTGGCGATATCTTTCAGGCGCGTGCGCTCGGACGGCGACCAGCGGTTCTCATACTGTTTGGCAATCAACCAGTTACGATCGGCTGTAATGGCAGCATTCTGGCGCGAGATATATGGCATGACTGTCCGGAGAAACGCTTTTTTTCTTGGTGTTCCGGAAGGGTATTTTCGCAAATCAGGAAGTGAACCGCTTGCACTATTGCGAGAATACTCTTGTTTACTGCTTGCCAGAGACTGACCCTTTTGACTGACGGAAGCCGTCTTTGTCTTTGGTGTGGCCTTTTTCGTCTTTGCTGTTTTCGTCGCTGTCGATTTTTTTTGCGTTACGTGGGCTTTGTGACTCGTCTTCTGGGTTTCGTGCTTATTGGCCAGCACCTCACCGGAAAATCCCAGCGCGAGTAACATGAGTATCGTAGCCCCGAATCGTCGTTTCGGAATCGATATCATTATGTCTCCTGGTCGGATCTCTACGTTCCAACACCTTATTTTCATCCAAAATTTGAGAGCGGAATCTCAAATCTTACCAAAAATAGCACTCAAGAGCAGTAAAGAAATAATCCAAATCTGAAATATTGTCACGCATGTTTTTCTTATCTCCGGGGAAAATAGCGTGAATTTCGCGACTTAGCGTATAAATACAGAGGATTAGCTCAGCCTGGCAGCTCCTCCCCTGTTCCGCCCGGATATGGATGAGCCTGACGCCGTACAAACCTGTCAGACTGAATAAAAAAAACACAGGACATCACCATGAAAACGCTGACCCTTCCTCTGCTGTTACTGCCTGTACTACCTGCCGCCGCGCTGGCGGACTGGTCCGCGCCCGGTTTCCCGGCGTTCAGCGCCGACAACCCCGGCGTCTTTATCAGTCACGCGAACCTGGCGAAAGGTACGCTTCCTTTAACGTTAAATTTTGACCAACAGTGCTGGCAGCCGGAAAACGCCATTAAACTCAATCAGATGCTCTCCCTGAAACCCTGCGACGGTACGCCGCCCTCGTGGCGCCTGTTCCGGGACGGCAACTACCAGTTGCGCATCGACACCCGCTCCGGCACGCCAACGCTGACCATCGCGCTGCAACAACAACAGGACTCGCAGACGGTATCCCGGGCATTTCAGTGCCCGGTATGGGACGGCAAAGCGTTGACGGTGGCGGTGGGCGCCAGCTTCCCGGAAGGCAGCCAGGTACGGGATTTCTACAGCGGCGCGCTGGCGACGGTGAAAGACGGCAATGTCACCCTGACCCCGGCCCCGGGAAGCAATGGCCTGCTACTGCTGGAAGCGGCCAGCAGCGCGACCCGGGCGCCGTTCAACTGGCACAACGCCACGGTCTACTTCGTGCTAACTGACCGTTTCGCCAACGGCAACCCGGACAATGATCACAGTTACGGACGCCAGAAAGACGGTATGGAAGAGATTGGAACCTTTCACGGCGGCGATCTGGCCGGTCTGACCGAAAAGCTCGATTATCTGCAACAGTTGGGCGTTAACGCCCTGTGGATCAGCTCGCCCCTCGAGCAGATCCACGGCTGGGTGGGGGGCGGCACCAAAGGGGACTTCCCGCACTACGCTTATCACGGCTACTACACCCAGGACTGGACCACCCTGGACGCCAACATGGGCAGTGAAGAAGACCTGCGTAAACTGGTGGATGAAGCTCACCGGCGCGGCATCCGGGTACTCTTCGATGTGGTGATGAACCATACCGGCTACGCCACGCTGGCGGATATGCAGCAATTTCAGTTCGGCGCCCTGTACCTGAAAGGGGACGAACTGCGTAAAACCCTCGGCAAAACCTGGAGCGACTGGCGCCCGGGGCCGGGTCAAAGCTGGCACAGCTTCAACGATTACATTAACTTCAGCGACAAAGCCGCCTGGGAAAAGTGGTGGGGTAAAAACTGGGTGCGTACTGATATTGGCGACTACGACAGCCCCGGCTATGACGACCTCACCATGTCGCTGTCGTTCCTGCCGGATATCAAAACCGAATCCACCACCCCTTCCGGGCTGCCGCATTTCTATGCCCATAAGCCAGACAGCCAGGCCAGGGAAATCCCCGGCTACACGCCACGCGACTACCTTACCCACTGGCTGAGCCGCTGGGTGCGCGATTTCGGTATTGACGGCTTCCGGGTTGATACCGCCAAACACGTCGAACTGGACGCCTGGCAGCAGTTAAAAACCCAGGCCAGCGCAGCGCTGGCGGAGTGGAAATCGCAACATCCCGACAAAAAACTGGATGACGCGCCGTTCTGGATGACTGGCGAGGCCTGGGGCCACGGAGTGATGCAAAGCAGCTATTACCAGCACGGCTTCGATGCGATGATCAACTTCGACTACCAGGACCAGGCGTCCGGCGCCAAAGATTGCCTGGCGGCGATGGGCGCCACCTGGCAGCAGATGGCCGATAAACTGCAGGATTTCAACGTACTGAGCTATCTTTCCTCCCACGATACCCGCCTGTTTCGCGAGGGCGGGCCGCGCGCCGCGGAGCTTCTGCTGCTGGCGCCGGGGGCGGTGCAAATCTACTACGGCGATGAAACCGAGCGTCCCCTCGGCCCTGGCGGCTCCGATCCGCTGCAGGGTACCCGTTCCGACATGAACTGGCAGGATATCGGCGGTAAAAGCGCCGCCACGCTGGCGCACTGGCAGAAACTGGGAGAGTTCCGCGCCCGCCATCCGGCCATCGGCGCCGGTAAGCAGCAGACGCTGACCCTCAGCCAGGGCTATGGTTTCAGCCGCAGCTGGCAAGGGGATAATGTCGTAGTGGTATGGGCCGGTAACCCGCAATAAACGCCAGCGGCCGCCGGATAGCTGGCGGCCGCGGCAACCCGCTTATGGCGCAATCGCCCACGGAAGTCAAAAGCCATCCCGCCACAAATTCAGGGTATTTTTGATGCGCTGGCGGTACGGCTGCGTATGGCAATCACCACAGAATATAATCTCAACCGAGAAACATCCTGCCATATAATATTTCAACCACTGTCCCTGTTCCCGGTTTGCACATCGATATATCAGGCGTTATGGTTAGCCTCTTTAAAAACGCATGAAGCAGATCCACGGTTATGACCTTTTCACTTTTCGGCGATAAATTTACCCGCCATTCCGGCATTACCCGCCTGATGGAGGACCTCAACGACGGTTTACGCACCCCCGGCGCCATTATGCTGGGCGGCGGTAATCCGGCGCATATTCCGGCAATGGACGAGTACTTCCATCAGCTACTGGCCGACATGCTGTCCAGCGGTAAACTGACTGACGCGCTATGCAACTACGATGGTCCGCAGGGGAAAAGTGAACTATTAACCGTACTGGCGAAGATGCTGCGCGACACCTTCGGCTGGGATATCGAGCCGCAGAATATTGCGCTGACCAACGGCAGCCAGAGCGCGTTTTTCTACTTGTTTAACCTGTTCGCCGGACGGCGCAGCGACGGCACGACCCGCAAAGTACTGTTTCCGCTGGCGCCGGAATACCTTGGCTACGCCGACGCCGGGCTGGAAGAGGAGCTGTTCGTCTCCACCCGCCCCAATATCGAATTATTGCCCGCAGGCCAGTTTAAATACCATGTGGACTTCGAACGCCTGCAGATTGGCGCCGATACCGGCATGATCTGCGTTTCGCGCCCGACTAATCCCACCGGTAATGTCATCACGGATGACGAGCTGATGCGTCTGGACGAGCTGGCCAACCAGCACGGTATCCCGCTGGTTATCGATAACGCCTACGGCGTGCCGTTCCCGGGCATCATCTTCAGCGAGGCGCGCCCGCTGTGGAACCCGAATATCGTGTTGTGTATGAGCCTGTCCAAACTCGGCCTGCCGGGCAGCCGCTGCGGGATCATTATCGCCAATGAAAAAATTGTCTCCGCCATCAGCAATATGAACGGCATTATCAGCCTGGCGCCCGGCGGCGTCGGCCCGGCAATCGTGTGCGAAATGATCAAGCGCCGCGACCTGCTGCGCCTGTCCGAAGAGGTCGTAAAGCCGTTTTACCGCCAGCGGGTGCAGGAGACAATCGCCATTCTCCGTCGTTACCTGCCCGAAGAGCGCTGCCTGATCCATAAACCGGAAGGGGCGATTTTCCTGTGGCTCTGGTTTAAGGATTTACCGGTCAGCACTGAACTGTTGTATCAGCGCCTGAAACAGCGTGGAGTGCTGATGGTGCCGGGCCACTTTTTCTTCCCTGGTCTCGATAAACCATGGCCACATACCCAGCAGTGTATGCGTATGAACTACGTGCCGGACCCGGAGAAGATCGAAGCGGGCGTGCGGGTACTGGCGGAAGAGATCGAACGCGCCTGGGGCGAGGCCCGCTAATCGCGCGGATACCCTGGTACGCACCTTAGCCAGGCTGGCGCAACGTATCTACAGAAGAGGCCAGCCTGCCATCCATCGCCCGGGCGGCGGCAATTACCGCCTGGCCATACGCTATCGCGCCATCCCCGGCGGGCAACTGGCCGGGAAACAGCAGCCGGTAGCCGGTCAGCCTGGCGCTCAGCCGTTGGCGCAGCAGGCGATTGTGAATCACCCCGCCGCCGCAAACCAGCGTGTCGATACTGTGCTGACGGGCATGCCAGTCCGCCAGCGCCGCCAGGCCGCTCGCCAGCGCGTCATGGAATGCCCAGGCCCGGGCGCCGGGGGCGGCGCGCCAGCTCAGCCACTGCGGCCAGAAGACGCAAAAATCCAGTTCGCCGTCGCGCAGCGGGAGCGTCACCGGATGGACAACGGGGCCGTGGCGTACCGCCAGCGCCTCCAGACAGCAGGCGGCTTCACCCTCATAACTTTGCTGCTGCGCGGCGATACCCAGCGCCGCCGCCGCCGCGTCGAACAGACGGCCGGCAGACGACGCCAGCGGCGCATTCACGCCGCGCTCAATGGCTCTGGCTAACGGCTGCCACGGCTGCTGGCGAATCACGGCGGTTTCCGGATAATCCTGCCACTGCGCCACAAAGCGCAGGCAGTGGGCCAGCAGATTGCGCCACGGTTGACGCGCCGCCAGATCGCCGCCCGGCAGCGCCACGGCCGGCAATCCCCCGAGGCGCTGGCAGTGGCGATAGTCGACCCGCAGGCATTCGCCTCCCCACAGCGCGCCGTCTTCCCCCATACCGATTCCATCCAGCGCTAACGCCAGTACCGCGCCGCCATCCAGCGGCCAGCCGTGCTCAGCGAGGCAGGCCGCCGCGTGCGCGTGATGATGCAGCACCGATGTCACCGGCAGGCCCAGCTCGCGTCCCAGCGCGGAGGAACGATAGCCCCCATGGGCATCCACCACCACCTGCTGCGCGGTGAAATCATACAGTTGTTCCATCATCGCCAGCGCGCTACGCCACTGGCGCTCCACGCCGTCATCGCTTAAATCGCCGAGGTGCTGACTCAGTACCGCGCTGTCGCCGCGCGCCAGGCAGAAGGTGTTTTTCAGGTCAGCCCCCAGACAGAGTATCGGCGGCACCCGGGAAAAACCCGGCGGCAATGGCAGCGCATCCGGCACAAATCCGCGCGCCCGACGCAACATTTCGCCGTCGCGGCGCAGCAGGGAATCATCCATACGCTGCACGATATCGCGGTTATGCAGCAGCCAGCCGTCGGCTATCTCCGCCAGATCGCGCAGCGCCTGTTGATTGGTGATAGCCGGCGGGCGGCCGCTGAGATTGCCGGAAGTCATCACCAGCGGCCGCCGCAACTGCCGCATAATCAGATGTTGCAGTGGATTTGCCGGCAGCATAACGCCGACCTCATTGAGGCCCGGCGCAATATGTTCGCTGAGGCCGCCGACCCGTGATTTATCCACCAGCACGATCGGCGCCGCCGGAGTGCGCAACAGCGCCCGGGCGTCCGGCGGCAGTCCGGCGTCATCCGCCAGCATCACCGCCAGCGGTTTCGCCGGGCGCCGTTTGCGATCGCGCAGCACGCTCACCGCCGCGTCGTTGCCGGCGTCGCAGGCAAGATGAAACCCGCCAAGCCCTTTTATCGCCACAATCTGCCCGGTTTCCAGAGCGCGGATCGCCGCCTGCAGCGCAGCATGCTTTTCACTCTCCCCCTGTGCGCTGCGCCAGCTTATCTGCGGCCCGCAGTCGGGACAGGCCACCGGCTGGGCATGAAAACGCCGGTCCAGCGGATTGCGATACTCCGCCTCGCAGGCCGGGCACAGCGGAAAACAGGACATCACAGTGAAGGGGCGGTCATAGGGCATGGCGCGGATAATTGTGAAACGCGGCCCGCAGTGGGTACAGTTGATAAACGGATACTGGTAGCGCCGATCGTGTGGATCGTTCATTTCCGCCAGGCAGGCGGGACAGGTAGCGGCATCCGGTACAATCTGGGTATCCATGACGCTACTGTCGCTGTGGCGAATAGTGAACGCCTGCGGCAGCGTCTCCCAGCGGTACGGCGCTTCTTCTACCGCATCAATGCGCGCCAGCGGCGGACAGCCGGCCCGCAGCCGCTCAATAAACGCCGGCGCCGGCTGGCGCAAACGCACCACCACGCCGGCGCCGTCGTTGCAGACATCGCCCTGCAGCGCCATCTGCTGCGCCAGTTGCCAGACGAAGGGCCGAAAGCCAACGCCCTGAACTTTGCCGCGAATGCGCAATATCACGCCGTCATTGTTCATCTGCTCCATCCGCTCCGCCCTTCAGAAAATCCATAGCGCTATGCCGGCTACATGAGCAGCGCTGGAGTCTCCAGCGCTGCGCGCCGGCGGCGTTCGGCGCTTATCTGTTCCAGTTTAGCGCTTTCAACGCAGGTCAGGGCGTGGGTCGGACACGCCTCCACGCAGGCCGGACCGGCGGCGCGGTGGTGGCACAGATCGCATTTACTGGCCTCCACCCGCTCCCCCATCCGCACCTCGCCGGATGGGCTGTAAAGGGCCACCGGCCGCGCCACCACTTCCATCGCGCCAAAGGGGCAGGCCACCACGCAGGTTTTACAGCCGATACAGCGCTCCTGTACCACATGGATATAGTCGTTTTGCCGGACGATAGCGCCATTCGGGCAAACATTGGCGCAGGGCGCATCCTCGCACTGGCGGCACATCACCGCCGTGGAGACGCTCGCCCCCTTAATCACATGAATACGCGGCAGAAAGGTTCCCGGCGTTACCGCCGCGCAATCCTGTTGTTCCTGATGCGACACCACGCAGGCCACCTCACAGGTTCGACAGCCGATACATTTGCCGGAATCCGCCATGATGAAACGGTTCATCCTTTTCTCCGATCTTGCCAACGGGTTGATTCAGTTAAGAGCGCCGACGCGCTACAGACATCACTCACGCTAACCGATCCGGACGCCGGCGGCTTTGATCCAACGCCAGCCTGACGGTAATCCCGGCATGCCTGACAACCAGATTCAGGCATTTGACAGAATATTTACCCGGCGCGGAACATTAATTACACAAATGAATGACCTCAATCACGGAGGACCGCCGCCCGCGGTGGCATGGTGTAACCAGCGGACGTGATCCCGCCAGCGAATTGTCGCCTGTAAGCTGGCGTTCCAATGGCGTTTGATGTCCCATAGAGCACCCGCGCATCATCGCCAGGCGCCGGAAATGGTTACCCGGCAAGCCGTCGCGCCCGCGGCCAGAATGAAAAATGACGCATTGACGCGGATAACGGCGTGAAGACAAAGCGCCGGGAAATTGATCAGGAGAATGAATATGTGTACTACCTGTGGTTGCGGCGAAGGCAACCGTTACATTGAAGGGGACGAACATAACCCCCATTCCGCGTTTCGCAGCGCGCCGTTTGCGCCCGCCGCCCGCCCGACCATGAAGATCACCGGTCTGAAAACTCCCGACTTTAGCCCCCGGGAAACTGCGCAGGGCGATCTCCATTACGGACACGGCGCCGCCGGTACCCATGCTCCGGGTATGAGCCAGCGACGCATGCTGGAGATCGAACTCGACGTTCTGGATAAAAACAACACGCTGGCGCAGCAAAACCGCGCCAGCTTCGCCGCCCAACGCCAGCTGGTGCTTAACCTGGTCTCCAGCCCGGGATCCGGTAAAACCACCCTGCTGACCGAAACCCTGAAGCGCCTGCACGGTCAGGTGCCCTGCGCGGTAGTGGAAGGCGACCAGCAGACGGTGAACGACGCCGCACGCATTCGCGAAACTGGTACCCCGGCGATTCAGGTCAATACCGGCAAAGGCTGCCATCTGGACGCGCAAATGATTCACGACGCGGTACAGCGCCTGCCGCTGGCGGATGAAGGGATCCTGTTTATCGAAAACGTCGGCAACCTCGTCTGCCCGGCCAGTTTCGACCTCGGAGAACGCTGTAAAGTGGCGGTGCTGTCGGTCACCGAAGGGGAAGACAAGCCGCTGAAATACCCGCATATGTTTGCCGCTTCAACGCTAATGATCCTCAATAAAGTCGATCTGCTGCCGTATCTCGATTTCGACGTCGACAAATGTATCGCTTACGCCCGGGAAGTGAACCCGCAAATAGAAATCCTGCTGGTTTCCGCCACCAAAGGCGATGGTATGGATCAGTGGCTCGCCTGGCTGGAAACGCAGCGCTGCGCCAGCGCGTCCCGGACCAATGGGGGCTGATATGCCAGCGCCGTTTGTTGTTGAGCCGCCAGCCGGCGCACTGTTGTACCGCAAGGAGCAAAGGTAATGCGTTTTGTTGATGAGTACCGCGACCCGGCGCGCGTGATGGCGCTGATTGAAACGCTGCGCCATCGGGCCGTTCACCTGCCTTATACGGCACAGCGCCCGCTGCGCATCATGGAAATCTGCGGCGGACACACCCACGCCATCTTTAAATTTGGGCTCGACCAGCTGTTGCCGGACAACATTGAGTTTATCCACGGACCAGGATGTCCGGTCTGCGTACTGCCGATGGGGCGTATCGACGCCTGCCTGGAGATAGCCAGCCATCCGGAAGTGATTTTCTGCACCTTCGGCGACGCGATGCGCGTCCCCGGCCGGCAGGGTTCTCTGATGGACGCGAAAGCCCGCGGCGCCGACGTGCGGGTGGTCTATTCACCGATGGACGCGCTGGCCCTCGCCAGCCAGCATCCCGACAGCAAAGTGGTGTTCTTCGGGCTGGGATTTGAAACCACCATGCCGGCCACCGCCATTACCCTCCAGCAGGCGAAGGCGCAGAACATCAGCAATTTTTTCTTTTTCTGTCAGCATATTACCCTGATCCCCACCCTGCGCAGCCTGCTGGAGCAGCCGGACAACGGCATTGACGCCTTCCTGGCGCCGGGCCACGTCAGCATGGTGATCGGCATTGAGTCCTACCACTTTATCGCCGATCAGTATCAGCGGCCGCTGGTGGTCGCCGGATTTGAGCCTCTCGACCTGTTACAGGGCGTGCTGATGCTGGTGGAGCAGGAAATCCGCCGCCAGCCGGCAATCGAGAATCAGTACCGCCGCGTGGTGCCGGATAAGGGCAACAAGGTCGCTCAGCAGGCTATCGACGAGGTGTTTATGCTGGAAGGAGATTCCGAATGGCGCGGCCTCGGCATCATCAATGAATCCGGCGTCAAACTGACCCCGGCCTACCGGCAGTTTGATGCTGAAGCCCATTTCCACCCTGAGCCGCAGCGCAGCCAGGACGATCCGCGCGCCCGCTGCGGCGACGTGCTCACCGGGCGCTGCAAACCCTGGCAGTGCCAGCTATTCGGCAAAACCTGTAATCCACACAATGCCTTTGGCGCCCTGATGGTCTCTTCCGAAGGGGCATGCGCCGCGTGGTATCAGTATCGCGGCCAGGAGTGTGAAGCATGAAAACCATCACCCTTGCCCACGGCAGCGGCGGCCAGGCGATGCAACAGTTGATCGCCAGTCTGTTTATGGAGGCTTTTGACAATCCCTGGCTGGCAGAGCAGGAAGATCAGGCCCGGCTGGCGCTGGCGGAGCTTACCGCGCGCGGCGACCGGCTGGCTTTTTCCACCGACAGCTATGTTATCGATCCGCTGTTTTTCCCAGGCGGCAATATCGGCAAGCTGGCGGTGTGCGGCACCGCCAACGACGTGGCGGTCAGCGGCGCCGTTCCACTCTGGTTATCGTGCGGCTTTATTCTTGAGGAAGGGCTGGCGTTCGACACACTGGAAGCGGTGGTGCGCAGTATGGCTGATACCGCTCGCGAGGCCGGCATCACCATCGTTACCGGCGACACCAAAGTGGTGCCGCGCGGCGCGGCGGATAAGCTGTTTATCAATACCGCCGGTATTGGCGCGATACCGACCGGCGTCAACTGGGGAGCCAGCAAGATAGCTGCAGGCGACGTACTGATCGTCAGCGGCACCCTCGGCGATCACGGCGCGACCATCCTTAACCTGCGCGAGCAGCTCGGTCTGGAAGGAGAGCTGGCCAGCGACTGTACGGTCCTGACCCCGCTGATTCAGCCGCTGCTGGCGATCCCCGGCGTCAAAGCCCTGCGCGACGCCACCCGCGGCGGCGTGAATGCGGTGCTGCATGAGTTCGCCGCCGCCAGCGGCTGCGGTATCGAAATCAGTGAAGCGGCGCTGCCGGTGAAGCCGGCGGTGCGCGGCGTCTGCGAGCTCCTGGGGCTGGAGGCGCTGAATTTCGCCAATGAGGGGAAACTGACCATCGCCGTCGCCCGCGAGGCGGCGGATGCGGTGCTTGACGCCCTGCGCCGCCATCCCGCCGGACGCGACGCCGCGGTGATTGGCGAAGCGGTGGAGCGCCGGGGAGTGCGTCTGGCCGGGCTGTATGGCGTGAAACGTACTCTGGATTTACCCCACGCCGAACCGATGCCGCGTATCTGTTAATGGCGATATTTTAGCGGCCCGTCAGTCATTCGCTGACGGGCCGGTTTGTCACGCAGGCCGATTACCCGCCGGTTTGAACGGACAAGGGCGCCCGCGGTTCGCCTGCGGCGATAAACACGTCGCCTTCAATAATATCCAGCGGGATGGCTTCCAGACCAACGCCTTCACAGGGGCCTTCCGTACAGTGGCCGTCATGCAAATTAAATTTTGCATAATGAATCGCACACATAAACTGACTACGATCGGTGGTAAACATCTCCCCCGGGCGCACATTTAAAGGCACATCGAAATGCGGGCAAACATTCATATATGCCCGTAACTGGCCCACATCGTTGTATACGAACATGCGAAAGCGCGTTTTTTTGTGCTCGCCAAAGCAAAACTCCATCACGCCGCCGGGGGCGATATCGGTCACCGAGCACAGAAAGGTCCCTGGCTGAGGCGCATTTTTTTCCTGATACCAGAGTTTCATTTCACACCTCCTGCGGCGCGCCAATCCCCCACAGCCAGGGGCGAACAATAATCTCGGCAAATATCCCCGCCTGCACGTAAGGATCGTCCTGTAAAAAGGTATCGACCTGCTCCTGAGACGCCGCCTCAATCACCAGCAGAGTCCCATTCATTTCCCGGCTTTGAGCCCGCAGCGTCGGCCCGCCCAGCACCACCCTGACCGGATGAGGATGTTGACGCAGATAGACCCGATGCGCCGGGCGAATCCGCGCGCGCAGCGCCTCCTGCGCCGGTTTATCGGTAGCAAAAACCACAAAATACATCGCTCCCTTTCCTCTCAAACGCGCTCGATCAGCATGGCAATCCCCTGTCCCACGCCAATACACATCGTGCAGATGGCATAGCGTTTGCGCCGCAATGACAGCTCCGCCAGCGCGGTGGTGACCAGCCGGGCGCCGCTCATCCCCAGCGGATGGCCCAGCGCAATGGCGCCGCCGTTAGGGTTAACCCGCTCGTCGTCATCTTTCAGTCCCAGCGCCCGCAGAGTCGCCAGCGCCTGTGAGGCAAAAGCTTCATTGAGCTCTAACAGGTCCACTTCATCAAGGCGGATACCAGTTTTGTGCAGCAGTTTTTCGGTAGCGGGAGCCGGGCCAAAGCCCATAATACGCGGTTCGACCCCCGCCGTTGCCGTCGCAATGACTTTACCGCGCGGCGTCAGCCCATGGCGCTGTACGGCCTCCGGCGAAGCCAGTATGAGCGCACAGGCGCCGTCATTCACCCCCGAAGCATTCCCGGCGGTCACCGAACCGCCGTCACGAAAAGGCGCCCGTAGTTTAGCTAACCCCTCCAGCGTCGTTTCCGGGCGCAGATGTTCATCCTGCTCCACCACCAGCGGCTCACCGCGCTTCTGCGCCACCCTGACGGGGACAATCTCCTCACTAAAGCGACCGGAGGCCTGAGCGACCCGGGCTTTTTGCTGGCTGCGAAACGCGAATAAATCCTGATCCCTGCGGGAGATGCCGAAGGTTTCGGCGACGTTTTCCGCGGTTTCCGGCATCGAATCAACGCCATAGCGCGCCGCCATTTGTGGGTTAACGAAGCGCCAGCCAATGGTTGTGTCATACAGACCATTGGCTTCCCGGCTGAAGGCGGCTTCTGCTTTTCCCATCACAAAAGGCGCCCTGGACATGGATTCCACGCCGCCAGCAATGATCAAATCCGCTTCACCGGCTTTAATCGCCCGGGCGCCGATACCGATGGCATCCATACCGGAGCCGCACAGCCGGTTAACCGTGGTCGCCGGCACAGTAACCGGCAACCCGGCCAGTAGCGCCGACATGCGCGCGACATTACGATTATCTTCGCCGGCCTGGTTAGCGCAGCCGTAAATCACTTCATCCACCGCCGACCAGTCCAGAAGCGGATATTTTTGCAGAAAATAGGTCAGTGGTACGGCGCCTAAATCATCGGCGCGCACCGTAGACAGCGCGCCGCCATAACGTCCGATTGGCGTACGGATCGCATCACAAATAAAAACGTCTCTCATCATCAGAACTCCTGCCGGTTATTTTTAATAATCGCAGTGCTATTTCAATTGGCGGGCATATTGCTGTAATAACGGAAATAGACGGATTTATCTCCCTTACCGGTGAGGCGATGGCCATCCATGGCGATGAAAACAACCATCCCCGGCGATTGCTATTAACGCGTCATTGACCGCCGTTTTTTATTTACCCGTATTTTCTTTTATTAATGCGTCACGCAGATTCATTCCCCCGGACGAATCCCCTGGAAGGCCCTTTCCAGCAATTCCCTGACCGCCGCGCGGTCAACCGGGCGCGGATTATAATAGGGATTGGTCGTGGCAATCTCCGCGGCTTTATCCAGATCCTGTTCCCGCATACCGATGTCCTTCAGCGCCACAGGCGCATTAATCGCCAGCGCCAGATCGTATAATCCTGCGGCGGCGTCCTGCGCGGCGACGCCCAGCGCGCGTCCTATGGCCTGCATCGCCTGCGGCGCATGCGCGCGGTTAAACCAGGTGGCCTGGGGAATCATCACGGTATGCACTTCCGCATGCGGCAAATTGAAGCTGCCCCCGAGGGTGTGGCACAGCTTGTGGTGAATCGCCATGCCAACGGAACCCAGCACGCTACCGGCCAGCCATGCGCCATACAGCGCCTGCGACCGGGCGTTGAGATCTTCGGGATGGCGAACCACCTCCGGCAGGCTTAGGCGCAATGCCCGGATCCCCTCTTCGGCCATCAATGAAGTGATCGGATTCTGGTTTTGCGAATACAGCCCTTCCACACAGTGCGCAATGGCATTCATACCGCTGGGGCCAGAGATAAAAGCCGGCAGGCTGACGGTCAGTTGCGGATCGTAAATCACCGTCTTTGGCAACACGCTGATATCACGCCCGGTGGTTTTAATCCCGTCCCGGGTCATCCCCCAGACCGGCGTCATTTCCGAACCTGCATAGGTCGTTGGGATAGTGACAATCGGTAGCGCGGTTTTCAGGGCAATGGCCTTCGCCAGCCCCACCGTCGAGCCGCCGCCAATGGCCACACAGCCGTCAACCTGCAGTTCATCCACAACCCGCATCACATCGGCGACCGTTTCCACTGGCACGTGCATGACGGCCCGATCGTAAATCCCCACCGCGATATCGCCGAGCAGCGCCTGTACCTGGATTGCCAAATCGCGCTGCTGTGGGGTGGAGATCACCAGCGCCTGGGCAATCCCCAGCCGTTGTACCTCGGCGCGGGTTTCCGCGAGTTTACCTGCGCCAAAGATGACCCGGCCAGGTAACGACTGATAGATGAAATCGCTCATGATGCCGCTCCTGCATGCGCACGCTCAGTACGTTCATTGAGATCGCGTAACACGCTCAGTTCCTGCCCCGTAGGCGGCTGCGTAACCTGTAACTGCGGCGCAATGCGCAGCGGCCAGCCGGTATTTTCCCGGGCCTGCTCGACCGTGACGCCCGGATGAAGGCTGGTCATCACCAGTTCTTTGGTCTGTGGATCGGGCTCCAGAATGCCCAAATCGGTGATGACCGCCCGCGGCCCCTGATTCGTCAGGCCCAGCTTTTCACGCGACTCGCCGCCCTCCAGATAACCCGGCGAAGTAATAAAATCCATCTGCTCCACAAAAGAGCGGCTGTTTTGCTTAAGAATGATCAGCACCTCTTTGCAGTTGGTACTGATTTCCGGCGCTCCGCCCGCGCCCGGCAGACGTACTTTCGGCGTCTGATAATCGCCGATTATCGTGGTGTTGATATTGGCGTATTTATCAATCTGGGCGGCGCCAAGAAAACCGACATCAATATGCCCGCCCTGTAACCAGTAGCGGAACATCTCCGGCACCGAAACCACCATATCCGCGGTTTCTGCCAGCTCCCCGTCGCCAATCGACAGCGGCAGCACATCGGGCTTAGTGCCGATAGTGCCGGATTCGTAAATCAGGACGATATCTGGCGTGCGGGTGAGCCGCGCCAGGTTAGCCGCCGCGCTCGGCATGCCGATCCCCACAAAACAGACCTGGCCCTCTTTGAGCATCCGGGAGGCGCAAATCGTCATCATTTCAGAAGAGGTATATGTGCTGTTCATGCTGCCCTCCCTTTTTGTTCTTTCTCGAGGCTCAGTTTGAAAGCGCTGAAGTCTGCCGTTTCCATGATGTGTTTTTGCATCCAGTCTCTAAACCGGTCGCGATCGCGGGCAATCGCATCCCACTGCTGATAAAAGGCGTTATCGCGCGTGTAATACCCCTGCGCATAGGATGGAAACGCGCCGCCGGGAATTTCACAGATAGCGTCAATCACCCATCCCGGGAGCACTACCTGATTTATCGCCGGCCTGAGGACATCCACGACTTCCTCGACGGTGATAATGACTTTTTTGGCCGCCAGTACCGCTTCCTTCTGCACGCCGACAATCCCCCACAGCAGCACATTGCCCTGCCGGTCGGCCTGCTGGGCATGAATGATAGTGACGTCAGGACGAATCGCGGGAACCGCCGCCAGCGCCTCGCCGGTAAACGGGCAGTGAATCTGCCTGATGGTCCGGGTGTATTTGGGAATGTCGGACCCCAGATAGCCGCGCAATACGGCAAACGGCAGATTTGCCGCTCCCGCGTCGTAGGCATTCGCCATATCGGCATGGGCATGCTCTTCAATTTCCAGCGCATGAGGCCAGCCTTTTTCCACGGCGTCGCGAAAGCGGTGCAGCGATCCCACTCCGGGGTTACCGCCCCAGGAGAACACCATCTTTCTGGCGCAGCCCATACCGATCAACTGGTCGTAAATCACATCCGGCGTCATGCGGATCAGCGTCAGATCCTTTTTTCGCTGGCGGATAATCTCATGTCCCGCCGCGAAGGGGATCAGATGAGTAAATCCTTCCAGCGCAATGGCGTCACCGTCCTGAACCAGTTCACTGACAGCCTTTTGCAGCGTCATTATTTTTGTCATAACGATCCCCTCGCGCGAATTTACCTTTGGTAGAAAGGCGGTATTTTGGCGTCGACATTGACCCACACGGATTTGACCTGGGTATATTCGCGCATCACTTCAAATCCCATCTCCCGGCCATACCCCGAGCGACCCACGCCGCCAAACGGGCTGGCAGGGTTGACGCGTTTATAGCAATTGATCCACACCATGCCGGCATGCATATCCCGGGCAAACCGATGAGCGCGACTGATATCCCTGGTCCATAACCCGGACCCCAGCCCATATTCGGTACTGTTGGCGATGGCCAGCGCTTCTGCGTCATCTTTAAAGGTAATCACCGTCACAAAGGGGCCAAATACCTCTTCCTGGGCGATCCTGTCGGTATACTTCGCCCTGACGACGGTGGGCTCAATGTAACAACCCTTCGCCAGCGCCGGATCGTCAGGCGCTTTACCGCCGAGCAGAATTTCACAGCCCTGCGAACGGGCTATCTCACAGTAGGCCAGCACGCGGTCGCGGTGCTGTACGGAGGTCAGCGGACCCATTTCCGTTTCCGGTCGTTGCGGGTCGCCGAGGCGAATCGAGCCGGCTAACGCCAGGAACTTGTCGAGGAAAGCATCGGCAATCTTTTCATGCAGGATAATGCGCGATCCGGCGATACACGCCTGTCCCTGATTATGGAAAATGGCAAAGGCGCTACCGCCCACCGCTTTCGCCAGGTCTGCGTCTTCAAAAATGATATTGGCGCCTTTACCGCCGAGCTCCAGTTGGACTTTCTTCAGATTGCCCGCGGAGGCGGCGACAATCCGCTGTCCGGTCGCGGTTGAGCCGGTAAAGGCAATTTTGCCGACATCCTCATGCTCCGACAGTCGCGATCCGGCGGTATTGCCATATCCCACCACCACATTAACCACCCCGGCAGGGAAACCCACTTCCATCATCAGTTCGGCAATGCGCAGGGTACTCAACGGCGTAATTTCCGAGGGCTTAATCACAATGGCGTTACCGGCGGCGAGGGCTGGCGCCATCTTCCAGCTGGTAAACATCAGAGGAAAATTCCAGGGGACGATTTGCCCTACCACGCCAATCGGCTCGCGGGTGGTATAGTTGAGAAATCCCTCTTCTACCGGGATGACGCTGCCTTCGAGTTTGTCCGCCATTCCGCCAAAATAGCGGAAGCAGTACGCCGTGCGGGGCACATCGATATTCAGCGTATCGCGGACTGGATGACCGGTATCCAGGGCTTCGAGCTGCGCGAGTTCCGCCGCATGTTCTTCAATTTTATCGGCCAGTTTTAGCAACAAAGCGCCCCTTGCGGAGGCCTGCAGCTTACCCCAGGCGGGGTAAGCTGCTTTTGCTGCTGCCACTGCACGATCCACGTCGGCTTCTTTGGCTTCGGCAATACGCGTAATCAATGAACCGTCATGCGGGTTCATAACATCAATCGTACTGCCATCCAGCCCGTCCACCCACTCGCCATTTATCAGCATTTTGTTCTGTATATGCATGGCTTCATCTCCCTGACTAGAACGTAACCGGAACCATCGGTACAGTGCCGTCCTTAATCATGTCCATGATCTCCGGCGAACCGTTTTCCCAGACCAGTAGCATGGAACGCTTGGGCGACATTCCCTGATGGCGAATATCCCCGGGCATGGCAGAAATATCCCCGGCGCGCATGGTCACTTTCGCCAGCGGACTGCTGCTCTTACCATCCTTGATATCCCAGGAAATTTCGTCCGACAGTTGAATGAACCATTCAACGCGGTCATTGCCGTGGTCGATAGGCAAAATAAACTCTTCGGTGGTCGGGCAGAACAGGCTCTGGCGCACCACTGAAACCACTGACGGATTCCAGGTCACATCGGAACGGGAGAGGTAGCCAAACAGGTTGAAGGCGTGCAGTTCGTTTTCAAAACCTGGCTCAGCCATTACCACCGGCTGCTGCTGGTCAACATCCATAAACGCACGGTTCACCGGATAGCCGCTTTCGTCGGTGCGCAGCGGCGCATCGCCCGGGATACCAACCATACGTTTTGCCACTTCGCGCTTACGCTCAATTAAACGATCTTCATCGCCGTTTTTACGTCCCCATGCCACGCCCGTTTCCTGCGGCGCGGCAAAGGGGTCAAAGCCGCTGTTGGTCCAGTCAGAGATCATGGCCTTGAAAATCGCCATCAGCTCATCAGATTTGAAATTCTCTTTATAATCACGGTTGGCGCTGGTCCACTCTTTGTGGAATGACCCCATGTATAGATCGACATTCCCGTAGTGGTTAGTCGTGCCCAGCACATCATCAAAAGCCACGGTGCCGTAGAAAAATCCCCAGGCGATATCGCGCATCAGCGCTTTGAGATACGCGTCGATCGGCATCATATGCTCGCCAGTCGGACAGCTGATGTAGGCGAAATATTCGCAGCGATCAAACGTAAACTGGCCCGCGCTAAAGGTTTGATAACCGGTAACAGAATTATCGATAGTACATTTCAGATTGGTATTCATTTTTCAGCCCTCAATTATGCTGGAAAGAGATTGCATTCAATTAGCTCAGGCAGATGTCTGCCCATTTCTGGACTGAAACATCACCGAGAATAGATTGAAGCATCAGGGTTGCTGGCTTATTAGCGTGAAACCGATAAGCCACTCTTTCAGGCAGGAGGGCCTGATGGCCGCGTTTGAGATAAATACATCCCATTTTTTGCCCATCGGGCATGCCATCCAATTTAACGGCGCCATCTTTATCGTCGTCGACAATCGAGTCATCCGTCAGTTTGACAAAATGCACCTCGACATCATAATCCATGGCCACAACGAACTCGTCGTGAGCGCAGACAAACCAGGGTGATGTCCCTTCGGCACGTGCAATCTCAATGGTATAGTCTAAATTAATCGCCGCGACGATACGGTCATAAGGCGCATTGGTGGCCGCGATTTCATACATGTTAGAAAAAACGTAGCGCCGGGGATCTTCCACCAGAACCTGGATACCCCCTTTGTGGTAGTCATCAATGGATGCGAAAGTGGTTTTATATTGTGTAGACATGATGTTTTTTCTCCTTAACGGAAAGTAGGGGTTGAGGTCTTGAAGCGAATTTTATTATTGTGTCATCAAGTCACTCGATGTTCGCCTGGCGAACAAACAAATCGCTATGCGAACATTAATTTGATATTGGGAATGTGTTAATAAAATGTCAATACCTGAAGAGTCAAAAGAGTTCGTTACGTCACTGGCACGTGGCCTTTCTGTGATCAAGGTCTTTAATCAGGCAGCAACAAAGTTGTCTTTGAGCGAAGTAGCGCGACTTTCTGAGCTGAACCGGGCGACCGCCCGCCGCTTTTTGTTCACCCTCAGCGCCCTGGGCTACGTGGAAAGTGATGGAAAGCTGTTTTGGCTGTCGCCCAAAGTGCTGCAACTGGGGTATTCCTACTTAGCCTCACAGCCAATCGTGAATATTGTGCAGCCGTTTATTGAGCAGGTGAGCAAAGAAACCGGGGAGTCATGCTCGGTTTCGGTGCTGGACGGGAGCGAGGTGGTCTATATTGCCAGGTATATGACGCATCATATTATGTCTGTGAATCTGGGTATTGGCGCACGGTTGCCGGTTGCGGCAACCTCAATGGGACGCGTTTTATTGGCTTACAAATCCCCGGAAGAGCAGCAGGCCTTCCTGGAAAACTACACGCCGGAACGCTACACGCCCTATACGCTGGTAGAACGTCATGCACTGATGGAAACCCTGGCGCAAGTGCGGGTTCAGGGATATGCGATTGTAAATCAGGAGCTTGAACTGGGGTTAAGATCGATTTCGGTGCCCATTATGAACCAACGCGAGCAGGTCGTGGCGGCCATTAATGTCTCCACACAACCGACGCGCACCCCCGAATCGGTCCTGCTGGAAAGAATACTCCCCAGCCTGAACCAGGCAGCAAAACGTATCTATGATCGACTGCCGGTATGAACTGGCGCTTCCCTGAGAATGCGGCACGGATATTTGTGCCGCTCACCTGACGGACGGGATGATATTCAATACAATGCCAGTCCATGACGCGATAAAGGCAGATAAAGAAATTCTACTCTCCACGGATATATCCATATCAATAACAAAAACCAAATCTATAAGTCATCACTATTTAAATTAATCGTCGATATATTTATTTTACCGGTGACTGGCATTTAGTAGTATATATACAATGAATATAACTAAACGTTTATTCTAAAAATAGAATTCGTAATGTATTTCCTTTCCGCTGATATTTTCTTCTATGCTAACCTGCCAGAAGTGAACGACTTTTCGTTTGCTGATTATCTTTCACGTTGAACAATAAGGATATTAACATGCGAGTACTGACTGAAAATGAAATCCAATTTGTTGCTGGCGGTTGTGGTCTTTTAAACAGCGTATTTGGTTTTGCTTTCGATGCCATTAAAGGCCTGGCGAATACCGTTATCAAAATGGTCAGTAATATTTTTAGCGGTGGCGAGAAAAAAGAAACCACCGTTCAGGGTTCACTGAACGCCTGATTACCATTTTCCCGGCTATCAGGTTACAAAAGTCAGGCGCAATGCCTGACTTTTTTATCAGCCCTGGTCTTTATCAGGTTAAAACAATCCCAGCGGTTTATCCGAATAACTGACCAGCAAACATTTCGTTTGCTGATAGTGTTCGAGCATCATCTTGTGGGTCTCCCGGCCAATACCGGACTGCTTATAGCCGCCAAACGCCGCGTGGGCCGGATAGGCGTGATAGCAGTTGGTCCACACGCGGCCCGCCTGAATGCCGCGCCCCATCTTATAGGCCAGCGATCCGTTACGGCTCCATACCCCGGCGCCCAGACCGTACCGGGTGTCATTGGCGATCTCCAGCGCCTCTTGCGCGGTTTTAAAGGTGGTAACCGCCAGGACCGGGCCGAATATCTCCTCCTGGAAGACGCGCATACTGTTACTGCCCTGTAGGATCGTCGGCTCCAGGTAATAGCCATTATGCAGATCGCCTTCCAGCATCTTACGCCGCCCGCCGGTCAACACACTGGCCCCCTCTTTCTTACCGATATCAATGTAATTAAGGATCGTCTCCAGTTGGCCCTGCGACACCTGCGCACCCATCTGGGTACGCAGATCGAGCGGATTCCCGCTGCGTATCGCCTCCACCCGGCGGATGGCGCGCTCCATAAAGCGTTCGTAAATCGACTCCTGAACCAGCGCCCGGCTCGGACAGGTACACACCTCCCCCTGGTTAAAGGCAAACAGCGCAAACCCTTCCAGCGCTTTGTCAAAGAAGGTGTCCTCTTCATCCATCACATCGGCGAAGAAGATATTCGGCGACTTGCCGCCCAGCTCAAGAGTGACCGGGATAATGTTTTGGGTAGCGTACTGCATAATCTGCTGCCCCACTTCGGTGGAACCGGTAAAGGCGATTTTAGCGATACGCTTCGAGGTCGCCAGATATTCGCCAATCTCACCGCCGGCGCCATTGACCACGTTCACCACCCCGGGCGGCAACAGGTCGCCAGTCACCTCCATCAGCAACAGCACCGACAGAGGCGTCAGACGCGCCGGCTTAAGCACGATGCAGTTGCCCGCCGCCAGCGCCGGAGCCATTTTCCAGCAGGCCATCAGCAGCGGGAAGTTCCACGGAATGATTTGCCCGACCACCCCCAGCGGCTCATGGAAGTGATAAGCCACCGTTTCGCTGTCCACTTCGCTGATCCCCCCTTCCTGGGCGCGGATGCAGGCGGCGAAATAGCGGAAATGGTCGATGGCCAGCGGCACATCGGCGGCGCTGGTTTCGCGCAGCGGTTTCCCGTTATCCCAGGTTTCCGCCGCCGCCAGTAGATCGAGGTTTTGCTCCATGCGATCGGCGATTTTCAGCAGGATCGCCGCCCGATCCTGTACTGAAGTCTGCCCCCACTGCGCCTTCACGGCGTGAGCGGCGTCGAGCGCCAGATCGATATCGCCTTTACCGGAACTGGCAACCTCGCATAGCGGTTGCCCCGTCACCGGCGTCAGGTTCTGGTAATAGTCGCCGGAGACCGGGGCTACCCACTCACCGCCAATAAAGTTGTCGTAACGCGCTTTCAGGCTGAGAGGGTAACCGTATTCACCAGGAATGATTCGGGTATCGGGAGGATTATTGGTCATGGCCTTCTCCTTGTAGTGGTTGCCCTACAAGGGTAGTCGCCGCTGGCGATTTATTCGCCAACAGCAGCCAGGTTTACGACCGGGGTCACGAATCGCTCTGCACAGCGTAACCAACGCCCGGCCCCTGAAAAGTCACGCCAGGTTGCCTGGAGAGACACTAATCGCGCGGTAAAAACAGCGCGCTGTCACGCAGCAAATGCTCATTGCCACGGCGGCGGGTAAAGCCGATGCGGTCAAAGTATTCCAGTATCTGGATCGCCAGTTTACGCCCGACCCCCAGCCGATCGCGGAAATCCGCGGCGCTGGTGGCGCTGCCCCCTTCGTCATCCAGTTCACGGATCAGATTTGCAAAGTCCAGAATCCGCTGCTGGCGGTAGTAGCGATCTTTAACAATCGCCGTCACGTACCCCTGCCGGGCCGCCAGCCGCATCAACTGGCGCATCGCCTGCTCCTCCTGGCCGGTTTCCCGCGCCAGATCGCGCACCCACCAGGGATCGTCGGCCAACCGCGCTTCCACCTGCTGCCACAGCGCCTGCTGAGCGGCGGAGAAACCCGGCTCATGCCCCGGCAGGTGTAACCACCCCTGGCGGCTTTCAATCACCCCCTGTTGGCGCATACGCTCAAGCAGCGCCAGCACCAGGCTTTCTTCTTCCGCCGGCAGCGCCATTCGGCGCAGGCGCTCGCGTCCCGGACCGGGCTGATCGTCATGCTGCTCGTGGTAACGCGCCAGCGTCGCCAGCAGCTTCTCCTGCCAGCGGGCGGCTACCTCATCGCTGAGCAGATAATCGCCGGCGCGCAGGCGCCCGGGCTGTTGCAGGAGGGTCTGCAGGCCGTCCTCCGTCAGTTGACGCATCCAGCCAAACGTCGGGAGATGCACCGCCCCTCTTTCCAGGTGCAGTGCCAGCGCCTGCGCGTCATCCGCCGCGCAGCCAGCGAGCCGCGCCAGCCAGTCAAGAAACACCGGCTGACGTTTGCCGCGCCGCGGCGGCGCCAGCAAGACCGCCCGCGCCCCAGCGAGGGTGGCGCGGGCGCTGATATCGCGCAACACCAGGCGATCGTTATCCGCCAGCCACAGCGGCGTATCCAGCACCAGTTCCGCCAGGTCATTTTCCAGTAGCGATACCCGGCCGGTGGTATGGCTGGCGGCATGGTGGACATGCACCGGCTGCCACTGCGACAGCGGCGCCAGACTATGCAACTGGACCACAATCCGCGTCATCGGCTCCCCAGGCCGTTGCGCCAGCAGCCAGTCGCCGCGGCGGATATCGCTTTTTTGCGCCTCGCCGCTGATATTCAGGGCAATGCGCTGCCCGGCGATAGCCGTCCGGGCGGGCTGATTCTGGGCGTGCAGGCCGCGAACGCGCATCGGCGTATCGGCGCCAGTCAGCCACAGGGAATCACCGACCTTCACTTCCCCGCTGAGCGCCGTGCCGGTGACCACCAGACCGGCACCTTTAACGGTAAATGCCCGGTCAATGGCCAGCCGGAAACGGTGCTGCTGCGAATGCGCTCGCTCCGCGAGTTGACTGAGATGATCGCGCAGCGCGTCAATACCTTCGTGGCGGGTGGCGGCGGTGACGAACAGCGCTGCTTCCGGCCAGCCCATTTCGCGCACCGTGCGCTGTACCTCTTCCCGCAGCACCTGAACCCGCGCCTCGTCCACCCGGTCCGCCTTGGTGAGCGCCACGGTCAGCGCCGGCTGGCCGGTGAGTTGCAGGATAGCCAGATGCTCCCGGGTCTGAGCCATCACGCCGTCATCACAGGCGACCACCAGCAGCGCATGGTCGATTCCCCCAACGCCGGCCAGCATATTGCCGAGAAATTTTTCATGGCCCGGCACGTCGATAAAGCCGATAACGCGCCCGTCGGGCTGCGGCCAGTAAGCGTAGCCAAGGTCGATACTCATACCGCGCTGCTTTTCTTCCGGCAGACGATCGGCATTCACGCCGGTCAGGGCTTCCAGTAGTGTCGTTTTGCCGTGGTCCACGTGCCCGGCGGTAGCAATAATCATGACAGCAACATCTCCAGTAAACCGGCCTCATCTTCCAGACAGCGTAAATCCAGCCACAGGCGCCCATCGCCGATGCGCCCAATGACTGGCTGCGCCAGCCGCCGCCATCCCTGCGCCAGCGCCGCCAGGGAACTTCCTTTACCGTCCCGGGGGGTAAACGTCAGGGCGGCGCCGGGAAGCCTGTCCACCGGCAGCGAGCCGCTGCCGATCTGCGACAGGCAGGGTTCTACATCAATGATAAACGCCGCGCCGTAGCGCTGCTCCAGCGCGGGTTTCAGGCGCCGGGCCTGTTGTTCAATCTCCATGGCGCCGCGGGTCAGCAAGCGCAGGGTCGGCAGGCGGCTGGCGAGGGTTTCCGGATGCCGGTACAGCATCAGGGTCGCCTCCAGCGCCGCGAGGGTCATCTTATCGGCGCGCAGCGCCCGCTTCAGCGGATGGCGCTGCAGCCGTTCGATCAGCGCCCGGCGCCCGACGATAATTCCCGCCTGCGGACCGCCGAGCAGTTTATCGCCGGAGAAGCTCACCAGACTCACCCCGTCGGCAATCAACTGGCGCGGCATTGGCTCTGCCGGCAGGCCATAGTCGGTGAGGTCCACCAGCGAACCGCTGCCCAGATCGGCCACCACCGGCAGTCCCAGTTCATCGCCCAGCGCCACCAGCTCCTGCTCGCTGACCGCTTTGGTAAACCCTTCAATATGGTAGTTACTGGTATGCACCTTCATCAGCAGGCCGGTATTGTCCGTCACCGCCTCGCGGTAGTCGCGCAGATGGGTGCGATTAGTGGTGCCGACCTCCACCAGCCGGCAGCCCGCCTGGCGCATCACATCCGGAATACGGAATGCGCCGCCGATCTCCACCAGTTCGCCGCGCGACACGATCACCTCTGCGCCGCTGGCGCAGGCCGCCAGCATCAGCAATACCGCCGCGGCGTTATTATTGACGATACAGGCGTCTTCGGCGCCGGTCAGCTCGCACAACAGACTGGCCAGCGCCCGGTCGCGATGGCCGCGCCCGGCGCTGTCGGGATCGTACTCAAGAGTGACCGGCGAGCGCATCGCCCGGGCCACCGCCGCCACCGCCTCCTCCGCCTGCTGCGCGCGCCCCAGATTAGTATGCAGCACCGTTCCCGTCAGGTTAAACACCGGACGCAGCGCGCTGGCGTCAGAAACATTCAGCCGCCTGCCGGCTTCGGCGGCCCAGTCGCTGTGCCACTGCGGCAGTTGCTGGCTGACGCGCACCGCTTCCCGGGCGTCATCCAGCATCTGGCGCAGCAAATTCACCAGCCGGGTATGGCCGAACTGCCGGAGTAAATGGCTGAAACTGGCGTCATGCAGCAGGCGATCGGTGGAAGGCAACTGGCTATACAGGGAACGGGCATCGGTTGTCATGGACATTCACAGGGTTAGCACACAATAGCTCAAGTGTAACAGGGGGATATCCCCCCTGTCCCGCTGGGAGATCATGTCGCAGGCGGTTCGGTGCGCGCGAAGCTCTCGCGGCGAAACAGCGCCTCCGCCAGCCGGACCAGTTGCGGGCGGTTCACGCACCAGCCGGGCGCCAGCCGGTGCTGGTTCAGGTAGCCTATCGCGCAGCCAACGGCAATCGCGCCAACATCCAGCGGCTGCGCCCGGACCGTCCTGGCGACGACCTGCGCCTCCAGCCAGTCCAGCCCATTGCGAATCCGCTCGCGCTCGGCGGCCAGAGTCTGTTCCGACACTTGTCCGGCAGGGCGCTGCTGTTCCTGCATCAGGCGGGCGGCGGCGCGAATAATGCCATCCGCCAGCGCTTCGACGCGCTGCGCGTTCAGCGCCGCCAGCGGTTCGCGGGGAACCAGCGATGGCGCGATATTTAACTGTTCAAGGCTGGCGGCGATCACCCGGGAATCAAACCAGCTTTCTCCGTCTTCCATCACCAGCACGGGGACATCGCCCAGCGGGTTATAGCGCCCGGCCACCGTATCGCCATTACTGTCGATATGGTTAACGAACTCGAAGACGATCCCTTTTTCCAGCAGCACCACAGAGATTTTGCGGACATAAGGGCAGGTGTAATTACCGATCAGTTTCATGACGTCGTCCTCATTGTCTGGTGACAATCGCCCGAAATCCCCGTGCGGAAGCACTAAAACCTTAGTCGTTACATGGACATCGAAGATTCCGGTGTTACTATAACTATAGGTAGTAGCTATAAATGTGCGTGTTCCATTAAGGGCCTGGATTGCTGATGAGGACAACATGAGTAGCAAACTTCACACCTCACCCTTATCTTCTTTCCCCTGCGGCGGGCACCGACTGACGCCCGTTTCCCGAAGCCCTTCGCCCGACATTCTTTCTCCTTCCCGGAAGGAATAACACACCGTTGAGTACAGACTCAACGGCGGGTGACGACACGCAGCGTTTTTTGCAACCGGGATTACGGCGGGTCAGCTATGGATAAAATCAAACGTCATCTGGGGTGGTTTATCACTATCGTTGTGGCGCTGGCGGCCGCGGCGGCCTGGTGGATGCTGCGCCCGCCAGGGCTCCCGGAAGGGTTTGCCGGCAGTAACGGACGTATCGAGGCCACCGAGGTGGATATCGCCACCAAAATCGCCGGTCGTATCGACGCCATCCTGGTGACCGAAGGGGAGTTTGTCCGCCAGGGCCAGATACTGGCGAAGATGGACACCCGGGTGTTGAATGAGCAACGCCTGGAAGCCCTGGCGCAAATCAAAGAGGCGGAAAGCGCCGTCGCCGCGGCTCACGCCCTGCTGGATCAGCGGCAAAGCGAGACCCGGGCCGCGGAAGCGACGGTAAAACAGCGCGAGGCGGAGCTCACCTCTGCGTCGCGGCGCCATGTGCGTTCCCAGTCCCTCTCTCAGCGCGGCGCGGTATCCGTACAGCAACTGGACGATGACCGGGCCGCCGCCGAAAGCGCCAGAGCGGCAATGGAATCCGCCAAAGCCCAGGTCTCCGCCGCCAGAGCGGCGATTGAAGCCGCCCGCACCAGTATCATCCAGGCGCAAACCCGGGTCGAAGCGGCCCAGGCCACCGAACGGCGTATTACCGCGGATATCGAGGACAGCTCGCTGAAAGCGCCCCGCGATGGCCGGGTACAGTACCGGGTCGCCGAACCGGGGGAAGTGCTCTCCGCCGGCGGCCGGGTGCTCAATATGGTCGATCTCAGCGATGTCTATATGACATTCTTTCTGCCCACCGAACAGGCAGGGCTGCTGGCCATCGGCAGTGAAGCGCGCATCGTCCTCGACGCCGCGCCGTCGCTGCGTATTCCGGCCAATATCAGCTTTGTGGCCAGCGTCGCCCAGTTCACCCCGAAAACCGTCGAAACCAGCGATGAGCGCCTGAAACTGATGTTTCGGGTAAAAGCGCGAATTCCCCCGGAACTGCTGCAACAACACCTGGAATATGTCAAAACCGGCCTGCCGGGCATGGCCTATGTCCGACTGGATAACCAGCGCCCGTGGCCTGAAGAACTGGATGTGAGGTTACCGCAATGACGCAACCCCGACAGGAGACATCGCCACCGGTGGCCCGTCTTGAGGGGGTCAGCCAGCATTACGGCGCGACGGTGGCGCTGAATAACATCCATCTGCAGATCCCTGCCCGCTGTATGGTCGGGCTGATAGGTCCCGACGGCGTCGGTAAATCCAGCCTGCTGTCGCTGATTTCCGGCGCCCGGGCGATCGAACAGGGGAATGTGCTGGTGCTGGGGGGGGATATGCGCGATCCGCGTCACCGGCGCGATGTCTGTCCGCGTATCGCCTGGATGCCCCAGGGACTGGGGAAGAACCTCTACCACACCCTGTCGGTGTATGAAAATGTCGATTTCTTCGGCCGCCTGTTCGGCCACGATAAAGCCGAGCGGGAATCGCGCATCAATGAGCTACTGCACAGCACCGGCCTGGCGCCGTTCCGCGACCGGCCGGCAGGGAAACTTTCCGGCGGCATGAAACAGAAACTCGGCCTGTGCTGCGCCCTGATACACGACCCGGAACTGCTGATTCTGGATGAGCCCACCACCGGGGTGGACCCGCTTTCCCGGGCTCAGTTCTGGGATCTGATCGACCGCATCCGCGTTCGGCAAAGCAACATGAGCGTGCTGGTAGCCACGGCCTACATGGAAGAGGCTGAGCGCTTCGACTGGCTGGTGGCGATGAACGCCGGCGAAGTGCTGGCCACCGGCAGCGCCGCGCAACTGCGCGGTCAGACCGGGAGCCAGACGCTGGAAGAGGCTTTTATCGCGCTGCTGCCGCAAGATCAGCGAGAGGCCCATAAGCCGGTAGTCATTCCGCCGCGCGACGCCAGCCAGGACGAGATAGCCATTGAAGCGCGCGGATTAACCATGCGCTTCGGTCAGTTTGTGGCGGTGGATCACGTCAATTTTCGCATTCCGCGCGGTGAAATCTTTGGGTTTCTCGGCTCTAACGGCTGCGGCAAATCCACCACCATGAAAATGCTCACCGGGCTGTTGCCGGCCAGCGAAGGGGAAGCGTGGCTGTTTGGCCAACCGGTGGATCCGAAAGACATTGAGACCCGCCGTCGGGTCGGTTACATGTCGCAGGCGTTTTCCCTGTACAGCGAGCTGACGGTACGCCAGAACCTTGAGCTGCACGCCCGGCTGTTCCACATTCCGGACGCGGAGATCCCCGCCAGAGTGGCGGAAATGAGCGCGCGTTTTATGCTGACCGGGGTAGAGGATATCCTGCCGGAATCTCTGCCGTTGGGTATTCGCCAGCGCCTTTCGCTGGCGGTGGCGGTAATTCACCGTCCGGAAATGCTGATCCTTGACGAACCCACCTCCGGCGTCGATCCGGTAGCCCGCGATATGTTCTGGCAACTGATGGTGGATCTGTCGCGCCAGGACCAGGTGACGATTTTTATCTCCACCCACTTTATGAACGAAGCGGAACGCTGCGATCGCATCTCCCTGATGCACGCTGGTAAGGTACTGGCCAGCGATACGCCGCAAAACCTGGTGAAACAGCGCGCGGCGCCGGATCTGGAAAGCGCGTTTATCGCCTGGCTACAGGAGGCGGCGGACCAGCAGAACGCCGCTGAAACGGCTGAAGACGCGCCGCCGGCGCTGGCGCAGACGCACCAGACAACCAGCGCGCCGCGCCAGTCCTTCAGCCTGCGGCGCCTGTTCAGCTACAGCCGCCGCGAAGCGCTGGAACTGCGCCGCGACCCGGTACGCTCCACCCTGGCATTGCTGGGCACCGTGATTCTGATGTTTATCATGGGCTACGGCATCAGCATGGACGTCGAAGACCTGCGTTTTGCGGTGCTGGATCGCGACCAGACCGTCAGCAGCCAGGCATGGACGCTGAATCTGGCCGGCTCACGCTATTTTATCGAGCAACCGCCGCTGCATAGCTATGACGAGCTGGACCGGCGCATGCGCGATGGCGAACTGGCGGTGGCCATCGAAATTCCCCCCAATTTTGGGCGCGATATCGCCCGCGGCACGCCGGTGGAGATCGGCGCCTGGGTGGATGGCGCGATGCCCAATCGGGCGGAAACGGTGCGCGGCTATGTGCAGGCTATGCACCAGAGCTGGCTGCAGGAGATGGCGGGCCGCCAGAGCGCTCCCGGACGGAGCGCCGCGCCGATGAGCATCGAAACCCGCTACCGCTATAATCCGGACGTGAAGAGCCTGCCGGCGATTGTCCCGGCGGTGATCCCCCTGCTACTGATGATGATTCCGGCCATGCTCAGCGCCCTGAGCGTGGTGCGCGAAAAAGAGCTGGGCTCAATCATCAACCTGTATGTCACCCCCACCACCCGCAGCGAGTTTCTGCTCGGCAAGCAGTTGCCCTATATCGTGCTGGGTATGTTCAACTTCTTCCTGCTGTGCGCCCTGTCGGTGTTTGTGTTCGGGGTACCCCATAAGGGCAGTTTCCTGACCCTGACGCTGGCGGCGCTGCTGTATGTCGCCATCGCCACCGGGCTGGGCCTGCTGATCTCCACCTTTATGAAAAGCCAGATCGCGGCGATCTTCGGCACCGCGATTATCACGCTGATCCCCGCGACCCAGTTCTCCGGCATGATTGACCCGGTGGCATCGCTGGAAGGGCCGGGGCGCTGGATCGGCGAAATCTACCCCACCAGCCATTTTCTGACCATCGCCCGGGGTACCTTCTCGAAAGCGCTGAATATCGTCGACCTGTATGGATCGTTTCTTCCGCTACTGGCGGCGGTGCCGGTGGTGATTGGCATCAGCGTGCTGTTACTGAAAAAGCAGGAGGGCTGAATGCGCGGATTACGCAATATCTACAACCTCGGGGTCAAAGAGCTGCGCAGCCTGCTGGGGGATAAGGCGATGCTGGCGCTGATCATCTTCTCCTTTACCCTCTCGGTCTATTCATCCGCCACGGTAATGCCCGGCTCACTACACCTGGCGCCTATCGCCATCGCCGACCTGGATAAATCCCAGCTATCATCGCGCATCATTAACAGTTTCTATAAGCCGTGGTTTCTGCCGCCGGAAATGATCGACGCCGACGAAATGGATGCCGGGCTGGACGCCGGGCGCTACACCTTCGCCCTGAATATTCCGCCCCACTTTCAGCGCGACGTGCTGGCTGGCCGCCAGCCGGCCCTGCAGGTCAACGTCGACGCCACCCGCATGAGCCAGGCCTTTACCGGCAACGGCTATATCCAGAACATCCTGACCGGCGAGGTAAACAGCTTCGTCTCCCGCTACCGGGACAACAGCGTGCTGCCGGTCGAGCTGGCGGTACGGATGCGCTTCAACCCCAACCTTGAGCAGGCGCGTTTCGGCGCCGTGATGGCAATTATCAACAACATCACCATGCTGGCGATTGTCCTGACGGGCTCGGCGCTGATCCGCGAACGTGAACATGGCACCGTCGAACATCTGCTGGTCATGCCGGTCACGCCGTTTGAAATTATGATGGCCAAGGTCTGGTCGATGGGACTGGTGGTACTGGTGGTTTCCGGACTGTCTCTGCTGTTGATGGTCCAGGGGGTGTTGCAGGTGCCGATTGAAGGCTCAGTGCCGCTGTTTATGCTGGGGGTCGCCCTCAGCCTGTTCGCCACCACCTCCATTGGCATCTTTATGGGCACCGTGGCGCGCTCTATGCCGCAGCTCGGGCTGCTGATGATTCTGGTGCTGCTGCCGCTACAAATGCTCTCCGGCGGATCGACGCCGCGGGAAAGTATGCCGCAACTGGTCCAGGACATTATGTTGACCATGCCCACCACCCATTTTGTCAGCCTGGCGCAGGCGATCCTCTATCGCGGCGCCGATTTTTCTATCGTCTGGCCACAGTTCCTGACCCTGCTGGTCATTGGCGGCGCGTTTTTCCTGGTAGCGCTGACGCGTTTTCGCAAGACGATTGGCGAAATGGCGTAATCGTGGCGCTGTAACAAAGTTACGCCGCTACGCTTGCGTTCGCACAACCCATGCGATCCCGTGCACATTTCGCTGGCGCGCTGAAAATATTTTGTGATTAAAGTCGCACAACAAAAACATAAACCAAAAATCAAAACGTGATTAAATTCACATTTTAACGGTATTTAACGCCAGAATCGGCCAGTGGTTGTTTTTTTACACAACAATTATGTGACAACAATCACCATATAAGGCCACCCCACCCCCATCATTTAGTGACTGAAATCACATAAAATTCCCCTGACTGGACAGTTGCCCTTTTCGGTGCCAGATTTCGCATCACACGAAAGATATCGGCGGCGTTGCTAACGAGCCGATAACAGTCAGTCCGGGCTCTTCCAGCGCCTGTTAACAACAAGGGGTGTTTTATGTCATCCGATATTAAGATCAAGGTGCAAAGCTTTGGTCGTTTTCTCAGCAATATGGTGATGCCCAACATCGGCGCGTTTATCGCCTGGGGGATCATCACCGCGTTATTTATTCCCACAGGGTGGTGGCCGAACGAAACGCTGGCGAAGCTGGTTGGCCCGATGATCTCTTACCTGCTGCCGCTGCTGATTGGCTATACCGGCGGACGGCTGGTCGGCGGCGAGCGCGGCGGCGTGGTGGGGGCGATTACCACCATGGGCGTGATTGTCGGTTCCGATATGCCGATGTTCCTCGGCTCAATGATTGTCGGCCCGCTGGGCGGCTACTGCATCAAGAAGTTCGACGCGGCGGTCGACGGCAAGATCAAGTCCGGCTTTGAAATGCTGGTGAATAACTTCTCCGCCGGCATCATCGGGATGATTCTGGCGATACTGGCGTTTCTCGGTATCGGTCCGGCGGTGGAAGTGTTGTCTAAACTGCTGGCGGCAGGCGTTAACTTCATGGTTTCCCATGACATGTTGCCGCTGGCCTCCATCTTTGTGGAACCGGCGAAAATCCTGTTCCTCAACAACGCCATTAACCACGGTATCTTCTCGCCGCTGGGCATTCAGCAGTCCCACGACCTCGGCAAGTCAATCTTCTTCCTGATTGAAGCCAACCCGGGCCCGGGGATGGGCGTTCTGCTGGCCTATATGTTCTTTGGCCGCGGCAACGCGAAACAATCTGCGGGCGGCGCGGCGATCATCCACTTCCTGGGCGGTATCCACGAAATCTACTTCCCGTATGTGCTGATGAACCCGCGTTTGATCATCGCCGTTATCCTCGGCGGTATGACTGGCGTCTTTACCCTGAGCGTGCTGAACGGCGGCCTGGTGTCTCCGGCGTCTCCGGGTTCGATCCTCGCGGTGCTGGCGATGACGCCGAAAGGCGCCTACTTCGCCAATATCGCGGCAATTGTCGCCGCCATGGCGGTCTCCTTTGTTATTTCGGCGGTGCTGCTGAAAACCAGCAAAGTCAAAGAAGAAGAGGACCTGGAAGCGGCGACCCGCCGGATGCAGGACATGAAATCCGGCGCCAAAGGCGCGGCTACGCCGCTGTCCGCCGGCGATGTCAGCAATGACCTGAGCCACGTGCGTAAAATCATTGTCGCCTGCGATGCCGGTATGGGCTCCAGCGCCATGGGCGCCGGGGTACTGCGCAAGAAAGTACAGGACGCCGGTTTGACGACGATTTCCGTCACCAACAGCGCAATCAACAATCTGCCGCCGGATGTCGACCTGGTGATCACTCACCGCGATCTGACCGAGCGCGCTATGCGCCAGGTGCCGCAGGCCCAGCATATTTCGCTGACCAACTTCCTCGACAGCGGCCTGTACACCAGCCTGACCGAGCGTCTGGTGGCCGCCCAGCGCCACAACGAGAACGAAGTCAAAGTACGCGACAGCCTGAAAGACAGCTTCGACGAGGGCTCGCTGTTCAAACTGGGGGCGGAGAATATCTTCCTCGGCCGTCAGGCCGCCAGTAAAGAAGAGGCTATCCGCTTCGCCGGCGAACAACTGGTGAACGGCGGCTACGTTGAGCCGGAATATGTCGATGCGATGCTGGAGCGGGAAAAACTCACCCCGACCTATCTGGGCGAATCCATTGCCGTACCGCACGGCACCGTGGAAGCCAAAGATCGGGTGCTGAAAACCGGCGTGGTATTCTGCCAGTATCCGCAGGGCGTGCGCTTCGGCGAAGAAGAGGACGAAGTCGCCCGGCTGGTTATCGGTATTGCGGCGCGTAATAACGAGCATATCCAGGTCATCACCAGTCTGACGAATGCGCTGGATGATGAGTCGGTCATCGAACGTCTGGCCAGTACCACCAGCGTTCAGGAAGTGCTCGACCTGCTGTCCGCGAATAAGACGGCGTAATTCACCGGCGGTTACGGCCGCCTTTCCCTCCCTCTCCGACAGGAGAGGGTTAGGGTGAGGGGAATCCGCGTTTTCCCCTCACCCCAGCCCGCCAGGGGTGCATTAATTCAGAGAAGGTTCACAACATGAAAGCATTACATTTCGGCGCAGGTAACATCGGTCGTGGATTTATCGGCAAACTGCTGGCGGACGCCGGCGTCACCTTAACATTCGCCGACGTCAATCAGGTGGTGCTGGATGCGTTAAACGCCCGCCACAGCTACCAGGTGCACGTGGTGGGCGAACAGGAGCAGGTAGATACCGTTTCCGGCGTCGACGCGGTGAGTAGCGTGGGCGAAGAGGTGGTGGAACTGATTGCCGGGGTGGATATGATCACCACCGCCGTCGGTCCGGTGGTGCTGGAACGCATTGCGCCCACCATCGTCAAAGGGCTGGCGCTGCGCCGCGCCCGGGGTAATGAGCAGCCGCTGAACATTATCGCCTGTGAAAACATGGTGCGCGGCACCACCCAGTTGAAGGGCCACGTATTTAATGCCCTGGCGGCGGAAGATAAGGCCTGGGTCGAGGGGCACGTCGGCTTCGTCGATTCCGCCGTCGACCGCATCGTTCCCCCCTCAGCGTCCGCCAGCGGAGACCCGCTGGAAGTGACCGTGGAAACGTTCAGCGAGTGGATTGTCGATAAAACCCAGTTTAACGGCGCGCCGCCGGCCATCCCCGGAATGGAGCTGACCGACAATCTGATGGCGTTTGTTGAACGTAAGCTCTTCACCCTGAACACCGGGCATGCTATAACCGCCTACCTCGGCAAACAGGTCGGCCACCGGACGATTCGCGACACGATCATTGACGGCAGTATTCGCGCGGTGGTGCAAGGGGCGATGGAAGAGAGCGGCGCGGTACTGATCAAACGCTACGGATTCGACCCGGAAAAACACGCCGCTTACATCCGGAAAATCCTCGGACGCTTCGAAAACCCGTACCTGGAAGATGACGTGGAGCGCGTCGGACGCCAGCCGCTGCGCAAACTGAGCGCCGGCGACCGTCTGATCAAACCGCTGCTCGGCACTCTGGAATACGGTCTGCCGCACCATAACCTGGTGCTGGGTATCGCTGCCGCCATGCACTACCGCAGCGAGGAAGACCCGCAGGCCCGGGAACTGGCGCAACTGATTGCTGATAAAGGCCCCCGGGATGCGCTGGCGCAGATTTCCGGCCTCGACGCCAACAGCGAGGTGGTGGCCGAAGCGGTTCGCGCTTATCACGCCGGCGAGTAACCAGACACGGCGCGGGAAACCGCGCCCCTAACCCGATTGTCAGATATGCAGGCAAAAATGGAAGAAACACAGGCCTTTGAAAACCGTGTGCTTGAGCGCCTGAATGCCGGCCACACTGTCCGGGGTCTGCTTATCGCCGCGGTGGAGTTAATTACCGAAGCGGTGAACCGGCTGGTTATCCAGGTATTCCGCAAAGATGACTACGCGGTGAAATATGCGGTGGAGCCTCTGCTGCACGGCGACGGGCCGCTGGGCGATCTTTCCGTGCGCCTGAAACTGATTTATGGCCTGGGCGTACTGAGCCGCGGCGAATATGAAGATTGCGAATTGCTGATGGCGCTGCGCGAAGAGCTGAATCACGACGGTAACGAATATGGCTTTACCGATGATGAAATCCTCGGCCCGTTCGGCGAACTGCACTGCGTCAGCGCGCTGCCGCCGGGTCCCCAGCCGGTCGACGACGGCGATGCGGAATTGCTGGCGATGCAGAAGCAGCGCTACCAGCAAATGGTACGCTCTACCATGGTCCTCTCCCTGACTGAGCTGATCTCAACGATCGGCTTAAAAAAAGCCTTCCAGAAGTAGCGGTTTTCGCACCCGCCGGGCGAATGGTGTATCCTTGCCCCTAATCTCCCGCAATAACCAGAAATCACCATGAAAGAAGTCGAAAAAAACGAAATCAAACGTCTCAGCGATCGCCTGGACGCCATTAAACACCAGCAGGCCGCACTGTCGCTGGTCGAACACGCAGAGAAATACGCCGAGCTGGAGCAGGAGAAAGCCACTCTGGAGAGCGAAATTGAGCGCCTGCGCGGCGTACGCGCCGGGAAACTCAGCAAAGAGGCGCAAAAGCTGCTGCAAATGCCTTTCCGGCGCGAGATCACCAAAAAAGAGCAGGCCGATATGGGCAAGCTGAAGAAAAGCGTGCGCGGACTGGTGGTCGTACACCCAATGACCGCGCTGGGCCGCGAAATGGGCCTTAAGGCCATGACCGGCTTTGCCAGCAGCGAGTTCTGATCCGCCAATCGCCCCTCTTCCCGGACAATGTGCCGGATTTCGCCAGCCGACTGCGGTCGCTGGCGATTTGCTTGCCGCCTTAAGCCTGAGGAATGCTCTCAAGGGTGGTGTAGATCGCTAATCCTTGCTGCCGCGCCACCTCAATATCCATATCCGCCCCTTTTGACGCCCCGGCGATACGGTAGATGGCATCGCATTTGCCGATCAGGCGATGGGCGACCGGATAGAGCAGCGACTCACTGATTTCATCGCCAATAGCGGTAGACCCCGCCGCTTTTGCCAGCGGCAATGCCAGCCATTCACCAATCACCGGAACATGCCCACGCTGGTATACCGCCAGCGCGGCCTCTTCCAGTCGCGACAGATTGGCGTCAATCAACTCTTGTTTTCCATCGGTGCCGCTGCGGTAAGGCCCGGCGATTAAAATCAATTGTCTGGACATAACGTCTTCACCCAATATCTTGAATAACAATACGATAAGGAAACTGCCACTGAGCAAAACGCCGCCATCGCCAATGCGCGATCATGCACGTTTTGCTGGTAAAACAGCGCTAAAACCGCTAGAGTTATCATCATAGATCGCACATTCATGCATCATCAAGCATTATCGTGCAGAAAGGGAAACCGCTATGCTCACCAGTCAGCGCAAAAAAATGATCCTTGACCTCCTTGCCGCAGAAGGACAGGTCCTGTCAAAACCGCTCAGTATCCGCTTTCAGGTCTCTGAAGACACCATACGCCGTGATTTACGGGATTTGGCGGCAGAGGGGCGTTTACAGCGCGTCCATGGCGGGGCGCTGCCATCCTCGTCGGCAACGGCGACATTTGCCGAGCGCCGGCAGGTGAAAACGGATGCGAAACGGATTCTGGCCAAAAAAGGCGCGGAGCTGATCTCCCCCGGCCAGGTGGTGATTATTGATGGCGGTACAACTACCACGGAATTGATTACCTGCTTACCGGCCGATCTCAACATCACTGTGGTGACTCACAGTCCGGGTATTGCGCTGGGCCTGGTCGATCACCCCGCCATTGATGTCATTCTTATCGGCGGGCGGCTGTACAAGCACTCTATCGTTACCGTCGGCGCCGCGGCTATCGAGGGGATCAACAGCATTCACGCCGATCTGTTTTTCATGGGCGTCACCGGTATCCATACCGAAGCGGGACTGACCACCGGCGATTACGAAGAGGCATGCATTAAACGCGCATTTTCCGCCAGGGCCGCGGAAACCATTGTTCTGGCCTCCCCGGAAAAAATCGGCAGCGCATCGCCATTTATGATCGGCGACCTGGCGCTGGTGAATACCGTGGTGGTTGAGAGCGGTACGGATGAAGTCTGGGTGAAGACCCTGCAGCAACAGGGCATTTCGGTGGTAACGGCATAGCGCACCCGGAACCGGAATCGCGGCCTCCCGGCATCAGACGCGACAACTCTGCGTTCCGGCTATTCCGCCACCGGGCTTAAGCGCTACCGCCGGCCATACAGGCGCCGGGTATTATCTTCAATCTGGCCGCTGAGCCGACGCTTTTGCATAGTGCGCGTCCAACTCACCGACAGCCCCGCCGCCGACAGCAGACGATGGTATTGCTCATCATCAAACGGCATATGCCAGGCAATGGCGATCGCCTGCGCCACGGTCACATCGCTGGTCCGGGACACCAGTTCCAGCGGCGTATCAGTGGCGACATTGCCGCCGGCGATCACCCGATACAGCCAGCCGCAGCGGCTGTGGTTTTGCAACTGTTCAGAAAAATCGGCGATCCCGAAATGGAAGTTCAGCTTGAAGCAGGGCGAACGCGGCTGGGTTACCTGAATCAGCGCCGCTCCCCAGCGGAAGATATCGCCGATGCATACATCCTGCTCCATCAGGCCATAGGTGGAGAGGTTCTCGCCGAACGCCGGCGGGCTGAACAAATCGGCCTGCTGCGGGTACTCCCTGGCCCAGAATTCATAGTGCTCGCGCGGATAGTGACACAGCGCCCGGTCCGGACCGCCGTGGAAACTTTTCTCGGCCTGCCAATCGCCTTCCAGACCCTGTTCGCTCAGCGTCAGTTCCCCTTCCACCTGGCGTTTAGCGATAGCGCTGGGGCGGCTTCCCGGGTAATCACGAATACTGCCGATATAAACCTGTAGAGGATAGTGCATCTCCCGCTCCCTGTAGTGCGTGTCGTGTGGTTCGCAATAGCCTCACTATACACGCGATAAGCGGCGCCGGGCACCCGCTCAACGAAGTCCCGCGTCTGCCTGCAGCAATAAAAAAGGCGGGCCAAAGCCCGCCTCAGTCGGCTGACAAAGCAGGAAAAAGCGTGGTTTTTCCTGCTTTGTGATGAGTTGAACGTTATTTTTTCGCCGCGAAACGCGCTGCCGCTTCGTCCCAGTTCACCACGTTCCAGAACTCTTTAATGTAGTCCGGACGGCGGTTCTGGAACTTCAGGTAGTAAGCGTGCTCCCAGACATCAAGGCCGAGGATCGGGAAACCAGAAGCGCCGGAGATAGCCTCGCCCATCAGCGGGGAGTCCTGGTTAGCGGTGGAAACCACAGCCAATTTATCGCCTTTCAGCACCAGCCACGCCCAGCCGGAGCCGAAACGGGTAGCCGCCGCTTTTTCAAATTCTTCCTGGAATTTTTCCACGCTACCGAAATCGCGCTCAATGGCCGCTTTCAGGTCGCCCTGCAGGGTGGTGCCTTTTTTCAGGCCTTTCCAGAACAGGCTGTGGTTAGCGTGGCCGCCGGCGTTATTGCGCAGCGCGGTTTTCTTGTCCGCCGGTACCTGGTCCAGTTTAGCGATCAGCTCTTCAACCGGCAGGCTGGCGAGTTCCGGCAGGCTTTCCAGCGCCGCGTTAGCATTATTGACGTAAGCCTGGTGGTGTTTGCTGTGATGGATTTCCATGGTCAGCTTGTCGAAATGCGGTTCCAGGGCGTCATAGGCATAAGGCAGCGATGGCAGTGTATAACTCATAATCTTTATCTCCATGATTGTCGGGCGGCAGAGGTGTTAACGCCGCGTAAGCAGTTGGTTCATTATAGTTAATTAAATGATATTGAAAATGCTTATCAATGCCATGTTTTTAGTGTGGGTATCCATCAAAAGCGCCGCGTCGCCCTGGGTCTGGCGGGTAAACCCGCGACACCCGCGGCTGTCCGCCGGATGGCGTCGGCAATTCACCGCCGGCCATCGACGCCCGACGGTTATATAACTTTTTTTTATGACCTCAGCGCGTAATGCGCTAAGCCCGCCATCAGCCGGATGTGGAAAATGTGATATCGCCCGGGGTGTTCCTGGCGTTTTTGCCAGCCGCGCTCTTCTGGCGGCAGTCGTTCAAAGGTTATCCTTTGCCAGTCTTTTTAAACTCGTTCTCAATGGGTTGTGCTGCAGCCCATGCCATAAAAAAGAGGATATGAGAATGAGTAACGCGATTACGATGGGTATCTTTTGGCATTTGATAGGTGCAGCCAGTGCAGCCTGTTTCTATGCCCCGTTCAAGAAAGTGCAACGCTGGTCATGGGAAACCATGTGGTCCGTCGGCGGCATTGTTTCCTGGCTGATTCTGCCATGGACCATCAGCGCCATCCTGTTGCCGGATTTCTGGGCTTACTATGGTTCTTTCAGCGCCTCCACCCTGTTGCCGGTATTTCTGTTCGGCGCCATGTGGGGGATAGGCAATATCAACTACGGCCTGACCATGCGCTATCTGGGTATGTCGATGGGCATTGGTATCGCCATCGGTATCACCCTGATTGTCGGTACTCTGATGACGCCGATTCTCAACGGCAAATTCGATGTGCTGATCGGGACACCCGGGGGCCGGATGACGCTGCTCGGGGTCGCCGTGGCGCTGGTTGGGGTAGCGATTGTCACCCGTGCCGGGCAGCTTAAAGAGCGCAAAATGGGCATTCAGGCGGAAGAGTTCAACCTGAAAAAAGGGCTGATTCTGGCGGTGATGTGCGGCATCTTCTCTGCCGGTATGTCCTTCGCTATGGATGCCGCCCGCCCGATGCACGAAGCCGCGGCCCGTCTGGGGGTTGATCCGCTGTACGTGGCGCTGCCCAGCTATGTGGTGATAATGGGCGGCGGCGCGCTGATTAACCTCGGCTTCTGTTTCATTCGCCTGGCGAAAGTCCCCACCCTGTCCGTCAAAGCCGACTTCTCGCTGGCGAAATCGCTGATTATCACTAACCTGCTGCTCTCGGCGCTGGGCGGCCTGATGTGGTATCTGCAGTTCTTCTTCTATGCCTGGGGCCACGCGCGCATTCCCGCCGAATACGGCTATATGAGCTGGATGCTGCACATGAGTTTCTATGTCCTGTGCGGCGGCCTGGTAGGGCTGGTGCTGCGCGAATGGACCAACGCAGGACGGCGCCCGGTCGGCGTGCTGAGCATCGGCTGCGTGGTGATTATCATCGCCGCCAATATCGTCGGGCTGGGGATGGCAAACTAACCCCGGGTCTTCACCGGACCGCGATGTCCGCCGCCGGCATCGCGGTTTCCTGCGGCGGCTCCCCGCTATGCTGACGCCACTGACTCGGCGTCATCCCCGCCTCGCGGGTAAATACCACCGAAAAATAGTTACTGTCCTCAAAGCCGCAGCGAGTGGCTACCTCACCAATCAGCAGATCGCTGTGCTGCAACAAATACTGGGCGTGACAGATACGCAACTGGCGCAGATAGTGGCCGATGGTCATGCCGGTCTGATTGCGGAATTGCTGGCGCAACGCCCTTTCGCTGCACTGATGCTGCAGGCAAAACGGTTCGAGGGCGAAGGGTTTGTCGCGGCTGTTGGCGAGGGCGGCGATCAGCGCGTCCAGCACCCCGGATTCCGGGAGGGCGACAGCGCTGTCCGCCGCGTAGCGATGGCGCTGCAGGACGATGGCCAGTTGCAAAAACAGCGCTTCGCACAGGCAATCCGCCAGCGGTTCGCGCTTATTGCTTTCCTGCTCCAGTTGAGTAATCAACTGGCGCGCCATGGTCATGCCCTGGCTGCTCAGCCGCCAGTTGGGCTGAAACGGCCCGTCCCGCAGGCCAGGAAGCAGCGCCGCCCAGTCCACGTTAAAGGTCAGCCGCTCCGGGCAGTAGAGAATGTTTTGTAGCACCAGATCGTTGACCGCGGCGTAACCGTGGCGATCCCTGGCGCGAATATAAAATAAATCGCCGCGGGTGATACGCCACGGACGATCGTTAAGCACGTGCAGACCGTTGCCGCGCCATACCAGCACCAGTTCGCAGAAGTCATGGGTATGCTGCGCGAAAACGCTCTGTGGATAGCGCACCTCCACCGCGACCGGCTGGCTGGCCGAGGCAAAAAAATCCGCTTTACGCAGAATAAGCCGCTCTGTCATATGCCCTCCTGTGCCAGTAACCGTCCATTATTGGTTATTGGCACAGGTAAAACGTTGATGCCCCTCGCGTTACTGTAGCCGGGCATCGCGGCGCAGGCGCACATCGCGCGGCGACCAGGCGTATTCGCGCCTGAACAGCGTGGAAAAGTGGTTGCTGTCGCCAAAACCGCACTGAAAGGCAATCTCCGTCACGCTGGCGTCGCTGTGGCGCAGCAGATGGTGCGCTTTGCCCAGCCGCAGACGGTTCAGGTAGCGCTGGGGAGTCAGGCCGGTTTGCTGTTTTAACTGGCGGTGCAGGGTACGCAGCGACAGCGAAAAACGTTCCGCCAGCGCCTCCCAGCAGATCGCTTCGGCAAAATTCTCTTCCAGCCAGGCGAGCAGGTGATTCAGGCGGCCGCCGTCCTCCTCCGGCCCTTCCGCCAGCCCGCCTTTGCGCAACAGAACCAGCAGTTGCATAAACAAGATCTCGCGCAGCGCGACAGCGCCCGGTTCGCTGCTCTCCAGAGGCGCCTCCAGTTGTTCCACCAGATAGCGGACCTGCTGCATCACCCCCTGGCTGATGCGCCAGTGGCACGGGTAATGACCGTCCTGCTCCCGGGGCAGCAGTTTCTCCAGCCCGGACAAAAAGCAGAAATCGTCCGGGGAGCGGAACAGCACATTGGTGAGGTGCAGGTTACCCGCATGTTCATACAGGTGACGATCGCTGTCGCGCACAAAGCAGACCGAGCCGCCGCTCAGGGTATATGGCTGGCCGTTAAAAATATGAGTGCCGGTGCCCTGTTCGACAATCACAATTTCATAGAAATCATGATCGTGCTCGGGAAATTCAATCTGCGGTTTGCGCGGCTCAATGGCCACGCTGGCCTGTCCTGAAGGGAAGAAATCAAATCCGTGTAATTTGGTCATCGTCATACCCTCCACCCTGTTTGCGTCCCCTGATAGTAGTGAACAGCAAGAACAACCCACCTTGAATTTTCGGCAGCAAATCGAGCAAAAACGGCACGATTTTCAAGAATCCGCCGGCGAACTGCGTGGAATGCGGCAAATGTCACATCCTGCGGCAACCAGTGACACCGGGGGTTTTGCGCAGTTCTGTGAACTCCCTCACGTTCACCTTTGCCTCTTTGCCAGCGGCCAAACGGCTCTGTCAGTGAAGCGAAGGTTGTCATGGCGACATGTTTTTAGACTGACAGGCAATGACTGAGAGAAGGACCACACCATGACTGTTCGCCACTGTGTTGCCGTGGATCTGGGCGCCTCAAGCGGCCGGGTGATGCTGGCAAATTATGACAACGCCACCCGCCGCCTGGTATTGCGTGAAATACACCGCTTCAGCAACTGCCTGCGCCAGGTGGATGGCTACGACACCTGGGACGTTGACGGACTGGAAGCGGAAATTCGCCGCGGCCTGCGCAAGGTATGCGACGCGGGTATCCTGATCGACAGTATCGGCATTGACACCTGGGGCGTGGACTACGTGCTGATTGACGCCAGCGGCCAGCGGGTGGGCCTGCCAGTCGCTTACCGGGACCACCGTACCGACGGCATCATGGCCAGGGCGCAATGCTCCCCCGGTAAAGAGGAGATCTACCGGCGCACCGGTATTCAGTTTCTGCCGTTTAACACCCTGTATCAGTTCCGGGCGCTGGCCGAACAACAGCCGGAGTTAGTGACCAAAGCGGCCCATGCGCTGCTGATACCGGACTATCTGTGTTTCCGTCTCACCGGGAAACTGAACTGGGAATACACCAACGCCACCACCACCCAACTGGTGAATATCAACACCGATAACTGGGACGATACCCTGCTGGCGTGGGCCGGCGTGCCGCGCCGCTGGTTCGGCACCCCGAGCCATCCGGGCAGCGTCATCGGTCACTGGATTTGCCCGCAGAATAACCGGATTCCGGTGGTTTCGGTGGCCACCCACGATACCGCCAGCGCGGTGATTGCCGCGCCGCTGGCCGACGGCGATGCCGCCTGGCTCTCTTCCGGCACCTGGTCGCTGATGGGCTTTGAAAGCAAAACCCCCTACACCAGCGACGCCGCGCTGGCCGCCAATATCACCAACGAAGGCGGCGCCGAAGGTCGCTACCGGGTACTGAAAAACATCATGGGACTGTGGCTGCTGCAACGGATCCTCAAAGAGCAGCAGGTCGGCGATATCGACGACCTGATCGCCCGCAGCCGCGCGCTGCCCGCCTGCCGCTACGTTATCAACCCGAACGATGAGCGGTTTATCAATCCAGGCAATATGAGCGCCGAAATTCAGGCCGCCTGTCGGGAAAGCGGCCAGCCGTTCCCGCAAGGAGATGCGCAACTGGCGCGCTGTATTTTCGACAGCCTGGCCCTGCTCTATGCCCGGGTTCTCGGCGAACTGGCGACCCTGCGCGGCCGGCCGTTTAAATGCCTGCACGTAGTAGGCGGCGGCAGCCAGAATCAGTTGTTGAATCAACTGTGCGCCGATGCCTGCGGTATCCCGGTGATTGCCGGCCCGGTGGAAGCCTCGACGCTCGGCAATATCGGCTGCCAGCTCATGGCGCTGGACGACATCAGCGATGTCGACGATTTCCGACGCGTGGTGAACGCCTGCCACAACCTGACCACTTATACCCCTAATCCTGACAGCGAAATTGCCCGCGCCGTGGCGCAGTTTCAGCCACCACAACAGACCAAGGAGCTTTGCGTATGACGACTCAACCTGAACACGCCTGGGAACTGGCAAAACAACGTTTTGCCGCCGTCGGCATCGATGTGGAGGCCGCTCTGCGTCAACTCGATACCCTGCCGGTGTCCATGCACTGCTGGCAGGGGGACGACGTCGCCGGTTTTGAAAATCCGCAAGGCAATCTGACCGGCGGTATTCAGGCGACCGGCAACTACCCGGGCAAAGCGCGTAACGCCGGCGAACTGCGCGCCGATATGGAACAGGCGCTGCGCCTGATCCCCGGTCCGAAACGGGTTAACCTGCACGCTATCTATCTCGAATCCGACACGCCGGTCTCCCGTGACCAGATCGAACCGCGGCATTTTAAAAATTGGGTGGAGTGGGCGAAACAGCATCAGTTGGGGCTGGACTTTAACCCGTCCTGCTTCTCTCATCCGCTGAGCGCCGACGGTTTTACCCTGTCCCACGCCGATCCGCAAATTCGCCAGTTCTGGATCGATCACTGTAAAGCCAGCCGCCGTATTTCAGCATATTTCGGCGAACAGCTCGGCACGCCATCGGTGATGAACATCTGGATCCCGGACGGCATGAAAGACATCACCGTCGACCGCCTGGCGCCGCGTAGCCGACTGCTGGCGGCGCTGGACGAGGTTATCAGTGAAAAGCTGAACCCGGCGCACCATATTGACGCGGTGGAGAGCAAACTGTTCGGTATCGGCGCGGAAAGCTATACCGTGGGCTCCGGCGAGTTCTACATGGGCTACGCCACCAGCCGCCAGACCGCCCTGTGCCTCGACGCCGGCCACTTCCACCCAACCGAGGTGATTTCCGACAAGATCTCCGCCGCCATGCTCTATGTACCGCGCCTGCTGCTGCATGTCAGCCGCCCGGTACGCTGGGACAGCGACCATGTGGTGCTGCTGGATGATGAAACCCAGGCCATCGCCAGCGAGATCGTACGCCACGGGCTGTTCGACCGGGTACATATCGGCCTTGATTTCTTCGACGCCTCCATCAACCGCATCGCCGCCTGGGTTATCGGCACCCGCAACATGAAGAAAGCCCTGTTGCGCGCCCTGCTGGAGCCTACCGATCAACTCCGCAAACTGGAAAACGCCGGCGACTACACCGCACGGCTGGCACTGCTGGAAGAGCAGAAATCGCTACCGTGGCAGGCAGTGTGGGAGATGTATTGCCAGCGCCACGATACCCCCGTCGGCAGCGAATGGCTGACCACGGTACGCGCCTATGAACAACAGATCCTCAGCCAGCGCGGTTAATAACATCACTACCACCGGCGATGCCTGCGTCGCCGGTGCCATACAGACACGCCCGGGAACCGGGTTTCAGGAATTACCGACTATGCAGAACATTATTAGCGCCTGGTTTGTCCAGGGAATGATCAAAGCCACTTCCGACGCCTGGCTGAAAGGCTGGGACGAACGCAACGGCGGCAACCTGACCCTGCGCCTTGATGAGGCCGATATCGCGCCGTACAGCGGCGATTTCCACGCCGCGCCGCGCTACATTCCCCTCAGCCAGCCAATGCCGGTACTGGCCAATACGCCGTTTATCGTCACCGGTTCCGGCAAGTTCTTCCGTAACGTTCAACTGGACCCGGCGGCCAATATCGGCGTGGTGAAAGTCGACAGCGATGGTACCGGTTACCATATTCTGTGGGGTCTGGAAAACGACGCGCTGCCAACCTCCGAACTGCCGGCCCACTTCCTGTCCCACTGCGCGCGAATCAGCGCCACCGGCGGCAAAGACCGGGTGATTATGCACTGCCATGCCACCAATCTTATCGCCCTCACCTACGTACTGGAAAACGACACCAGACTGATCACCCGTAAGCTGTGGGAAGGCAGTACCGAATGCCTGGTGGTATTCCCGGACGGCGTCGGCATTTTGCCGTGGATGGTGCCCGGCACCGATGAGATAGGCGAAGCCACCGCCGCAGAGATGTCGCGCCATGCGCTGGTGCTGTGGCCGTTTCACGGCGTGTTCGGCAGCGGCCCGACTATCGATGAGGCTTTTGGCCTGATCGATACCGCCGAGAAGTCCGCCGAAATTCTCGTCAAGGTGCTGTCGATGGGCGGTATGAAGCAAACTATTTCCCGGGACCAACTGGTTGCACTTGGAAAGCGGTTTGGCGTCACGCCGCTGGCGGGAGCCCTGGATTTATAATGGCGCTTTCGGCGACGCGTTCCCGGTCGGGTCTCCCGGGCCTCCGTCGCCGCTCACGGTTTATGGAAAACTAAGGAGAGAGAACATGAGCTTTTTGTTGGCGTTACCAAAAATCAGCCTCCACGGCGCCGGCGCCATCGGCGATATGGTCAATATGGTTGCCACAAAACAGTGGGGCAAAGCCCTGGTGGTGACGGACGGCCAACTGGTGAAACTCGGCCTGCTGGATAGTCTGTTCAGCGCTCTGGACGCCCATCAGATGCCATACCAGCTGTTTGACGAGGTGTTTCCCAATCCCACGGAGGCCCTGGTACAAAAAGGTTATGCCGCTTTTCAGGACGGGCAATGTGACTACATCATCGCCTTCGGCGGCGGCAGCCCGATCGATACCGCGAAAGCGATCAAAATCCTCACCGCTAACCCCGGCCCGTCAACCCGCTATTCCGGGGTCGGAAAGGTAAAAAACCCCGGCGTCCATCTGGTGGCGATTAACACCACCGCCGGTACCGCCGCCGAAATGACCAGCAACGCGGTGATCATTGATACCGAACGCCAGGTCAAAGAGGTGATTATCGACCCGAATATCATTCCGGATATCGCCGTCGACGACGCCAGCGTTATGCTCAACATCCCGGCCAGCGTCACCGCCGCCACCGGAATGGACGCCCTGACCCACGCCGTGGAGGCGTATGTCTCTGTCGGCGCCCATCCGCTTACCGACGCTAACGCGCTGGAAGCAATCCGCATTATCGCCCGCTGGCTACCGAAAGCGGTGGACGACGGTCAGAACCTTGAGGCCCGCGAGCAGATGGCCTACGGCCAGTATCTGGCAGGAATGGCGTTCAACAGCGCCGGCCTGGGGCTGGTTCACGCACTGGCCCACCAGCCGGGCGCCACGCACGATCTGCCGCATGGGGTGTGCAACGCGATCCTGCTGCCGGTAATTGAAAACTTTAACCGTCCGCAGGCCGTGGCGCGCTTTGCGCGGATCGCCGCCGCGCTGGGTGTCGATACCAGCGGGATGAGCGAAGAGCAGGCCAGCCTGCAGGCGATCGCCGCCATCCGCGCCCTCTCCGCCCGGGTCGGTATTCCCTCCGGCTTCCGTGAGCTGGGTATTACACAAGCGGATATCGAAGGCTGGCTGGATAAAGCGCTGGCGGATCCGTGTGCGCCGTGCAACCCGCGCAGCGCATCGCGCGACGAAGTGCGCACGCTGTATATGGAGGCGCTATGATTCGCAAAGCCTTTGTGATGCAGGTCAATCCTGACGCTCACGAAGAGTACCAGCGCCGCCACAACCCGATCTGGCCGGAGCTTGAGGCGGTGCTGAAGTCCCACGGCGCCCACCACTATGCGATTTATCTCGACACCGTGCGCAACCTGCTGTTCGCCAGCGTCGAGATCGAATCGGAAGCGCGCTGGAACGCGGTGGCGCAAACCGAAGTCTGCCAGCGCTGGTGGCAATATATGCGCGACATCATGCCCTGCAATCCGGATAACAGCCCGGTCAGTGAAGAGTTGCAAAACGTCTTCTGGCTGGAGTAATTTCCCCGCCCCACCCGGTAATGCCGCCGGGTGGATTCTTTTTCCTATCCCCAAATCCTGGTTATATTCCTAGTTTTCATTATACCGCCACAAGATATAATCCCAAAACATATAAAATCATAGAAGCAAATGATCTTATCTGCATAATAAATAAACCCAAATGATCTTTTCTGTAAATCAGAAAAGCCTTCTTCTAAAATTATTTACATAATAATTATCACCCTGCAAAATTAAATAAAAACAACCTTTTGTTAATTAACAAAATAAATAAATAAAAACATCATCAAAAATTATCAAAAAAAATAAAAAATAGCCCCGAATTATTTCCATCAAAATACTTTACTCTCCACAAGCGCCAATTTACTATTCAATGTAGGTAGTGAGTATAAGTAAAATCATTCAGGCTTCCGCAAGGCTGCAAGCATAATTATGTGAAATCCTTACGTGAAAAGAGAGTATGACAAATCCATCAGGAATAATTCCGGACACGCAAAAAGGCGAGGAACTGAAATGGACACATATAATCAACGCACTGAATATCCGGAATTTCAATCAGTAATGTGAAAGCTTCAACACCTTTTCAATTTGCAACCAGACCTACCAGGGGCACTATTGTTACAACAGTTACTACAGGTTGAAATAGTACTAATGGCAGGCAGATAAACCTAAAGGAAAAAACATTTATGACAATCAAATATTACCTGTCATCCAGTATTATCAGCGCCATATTGATATCTCCAATAGTACAAGCCGCTGACGGAACCATTACGTTTAACGGCAGTATCACCGCATCAACCTGTGTTGTCGCTGGCGCCGCTCAAACCGGGCAAACCCACTCAACCGCAGCAATTATCAGGCTACCAACGCTTCCTGCATCCACTTTCGACAACGGCGCCAACGTGGCAGGCACCACTAATTTTGAAATCCTGCTCACCGGCTGCCTGGCAACCACCACACTGCAAAACGTCCGCACACTGTTCACCACGCCAGACCAGGTGAGCAACGGTGTTATCGTCGCCGGTTCTAACGGCAGCGACAGCGCAGCAGGTAACATTGGGATAAAACTGCAAACAGAAGGCGGTAACACCCTCGACGTAAACGGTGGCCCGAATCAGGATCCTGGCTATCCGCTGCCCTCCGTGAGCGGCGACGTGAAGATGAAATACCAGGTGTCCTATTCGGTTGTTAACTCCAGCGCTCCAGTTACCGCCGGGGTGGTTTATAACACCATCAACTATGAAATCTCTTATTTCTGAGTAACTCCCCCGGCTCAGCGCTGGGGGCTATAACAGCAAGGAGTCCCGGTCTATGAATATAAACCAAGGCGGATTATCACTGGCCTTTTGTCTGCTGCTGACCGCCACGGTTGTACTGGCAGAGAGCGGTTCACTAATCGTGAGTGGTGCGATTACCACGTCTACCTGCACGGTGCTGGGGGTCATTTCTGATAAGGATATCGGTACCGGACAGCCGGAAATTAACCCGTCAATAACTCTTGGCAATCTCTCCGAATACGATAACTCGGCGAACAGCTTTCGCTGGTTCCAGATCCACCTCAAAGACTGTTACGCCAGCGCCAGCCAGAACAGAATCCGCATCCGCCTGAGCAGTCCTTACGCCGATAAAAACGGTTATCTGGGCAACGCCATCAGTAATGGAGCCCAGGGAAAAGTCATCGTGTTCTATGAAAGAAACCTTGATACCAACAACAGTCAATTTTTGCCCATAGGTCAGGGCCGATCGGCAACCGCTTTTCGCACCTTACCCATGGCGGGAAATACTGGAGTAGACGGTACCATCCGCTTTGGTTTTATCGCCAGCGCACTTGACGCTTACAATGAAACCGTCACTCCTGGACCATTTACTACATCGGTCAATTACGAAATCGAATACCAATAAGTTTCCGGCTGAGAAGTATCAAAAAATCGCAACAGGAACGACGATTTTATGGAAAAGCGTATTGCACATTATGGAAAATGCCTCCCGGCCTGCTTTGTGCTGTCTACGCTGATCTCTTTTATGAAGGTAGCACTGGCGGGGGAAAGCGAATTTGAAACGCAGTTCTTACGTAAAGATAAACAGGGTGCGACGCCGGACGTTTTTCTTTATCACAATGCTGTCACGCCGGGCCTTAAAGATGTCGATCTGTACATCAATGACCAGATGGTCGATAGATTTTCTATTCAATTTATCGAGCACCCCGAAAAGAAAGCAGCGACCCCCTGTTTTTCAACGGTATTCTTGCAACAATTGGGCATTAAAACCGAACTTTACAATGGCTGGCGCCAGCCAGTCACAGAAAGCCCTGCAGGTCCGCCATCGGCGGAAAACATCGCCGTTGACCAGTGTGAGGACGTCACAGCCCATATTCCAGCGTCCTCCATCAGTTATGACGCCAGCCTGCAGTCTCTGTCCCTCCAGTTTCCACAGGAAGCTGTAAAACGCCAGACGTCCACCATGATATCGCCGAAAGAGTGGGACGATGGCATTGCTAACCTGCGCACCAGTTACACCGGCTATTTTTATCAGGCAAAACTCAACAAATCCGGCAGTGACAGCGAAGATGAAACTCACCGCAGCGCGTGGCTCAGTCTGAACAGCGTTGGTGGAACCGGCCCCTGGCGCTTATATAGCACCGATGCGTTCAATAAAAGCGAGGAAGACGGCTGGGAAACCAACCATGACAGCCTCTACCTCAGCCGAGGCATCGCCGCAGTACGTAGCCATCTTTCAATCGGCGATCTGTTCACTCAATCACGCAGTGCCATTCTCGGTAATATTCCGCTACGCGGCGTGACGCTGGCCACCACTGAACGCATGGTACTGGATAACCAGTTTGACTTCTCCCCGGTGATTCGTGGTATCGCCCATACCAATGCACGACTGGTGGTACGCCAGCAAAACCAGGTAATTTACAGCACCACCCTGACGCCTGGCGCCTTTGTTATCGACGATCTCTCCAGCGCCCATTCAGGCGCCGACCTGGAAGTCACCGTGGAAGAAGCGGACGGCGCTCGCCAGGTTTTCCGGGTGCCCTATTCCACACTACCGACCATGATTCGCCCTGGAGCGCTGCGCTACAGCGCGGCAGTGGGACAATACCGGGAAAACAGCCATTCAGACGGCGAGCCATGGCTGGGCTTCGCTGGCCTGGAATATGGTTTTGAGCGTTTTACCCTGCTTTCAACCTTACTGGCAGCGGAAAAATATCAGTCTCTATCGGCAGGAGCAGCATGGAATCTGGGGCTAATCGGCGCCTTTTCGCTGGAGTTGGCATACGCCCGTTATCGTGAAACATGGGATCAGAACGCGGACAACAACGGTTCCGCCTTGCGCATGCTGTACGCCCGCTATTTTGAAACAACCAACACTAATCTGCAGATCGTGGGATATCAGTACAACTCCCGTCACTTTATGGATTTTAGCGATTTTATGAACCGCTATAATCACGACGCCATCAACGGATACGATTATGGCGAAGAGGGCTGGAATCGTCAGCGCCGCAGTCGTGCGGAAATTAACCTCAATCAGGGATTTGAAAACTACGGAAGCCTCTATTTTGCCCTCAGTCAGGACCGCTATTACCACACATCGAATAAAAGTACGTCCTTCACCGGGGGGGCAGGAACGCAAATAGGCCCGGCCAGCGTTTCGTTAACCTGGACGTGGACCAAAGAAAACGACGACCACGATAATCAGCTTAACCTGAATATCAGCGTCCCCTTCAACTGGGGAGATCGTCAGAGCAATACCGGCTCACTGAATTACAGCCTGACCCGCAACCGCGACAACCAGTTCAGCCAGACGCTGGGTCATTCCGGCAATGCGCTGGATAATACTCTAAATTATTCCGCCAACCTCCAGCGCGATGCTGGTGGCGGAACAAGCGAATCCTTATCGATGGGCTACAGCACCAGTATCGGCTCCCTCAACGGTTCAGTCGGCCACAGTGATAACATGCTGCAATATTCCGCCGGCATGAGCGGAGGTATCGTGCTGTATTCCGGAGGAGTACTACTCGCGCCATCGCTGGGCGACACTATCGGCATTATCGAAACCCCGGATGCCAGAGGCATTCACGTGACGGGCAACAACAGCACTAACACCGACCGCTGGGGACGTACCGTGCTGTCGTACATGACGCCCTATCGCTACAACACCCTGACGCTGGATACCACCAAAACCGAAAGCGTGGAACTGAAAGAGTCCGCCCGCAAAGTCGTGCCTACTCAGGGCGCGGCGTTATTACTCCGCTTCGCGACCCGAATTGGTCGCCGCGCCATGGTGGAAATCCACAGTATCAAGCCGATTCCACTGGGCGCGCTGGTTCATGTGGAGGGAGAAAAAGACGAGGCAGGAATCGTCGGTAATAAAGGCCTGACCTACCTCAGCGGCATTGCCGCCAACAAGCAACAGAAACTGCGCGTGCACTGGGGCAATAGCCCCGCTCAACAATGTTATTTCCTGCTGCCGCCCGCCACAGAGGCGCAGCGGAATCCCGATAACTGGTATCAGAAAATTAATGTGAATTGTCAGTAACAGAGCACGGAACTCACAGGAAAACACAATGAAAAAAAATCACTTACTGAAAGCGCTTCTTGCAGTCATTCTGGCATCAGTAGCGACACCGTCAACGCATTGTGCCGTACGCCCGATGCTGACCCGCATCGTAGCCTATGCTGCGGACAAAGAAACGCCGGTGGATATTATCAATGACGCGCCTCAAACCTATATGGTGCAGTCCTGGCTGGAGGATCTCCAGGGTAACGATGACAACATTCCGGTCGTGCTGACACCACCAGTCATGCGTCTGGAAGGCAAAAAACAGGGCAAACTGCGCCTGGTGGTGATCCCGGCCAACATCCCTCAGGAAACTGAATCTGTCTACTGGCTGTCAGTGCAGGAAATTCCTCCGAAAGCTTCCGGCGACGAAGGCAATAAACTGGTGATGGCAATCCGTAGCCGTATCAAAGTGTTTGTACGACCAGCAGGCCTGAAAAGCGAAGAAGCCCGCGATGCCGTAAAAAAAATAAACTGGCAAGTAGAAAAAAGCGCTGGAAAAACCTGGCTGGTAGCCAGCAATCCTACACCGTATTACATCAGTTTCGGCAAACTAGCGCTCCGCCAGGGAGGAAAACCTGACATGATGCTGGGTGACAAATTCCACATGCCACCGCCGAAAGGCAACCAGCGCTACGAAGTGCCAGCAACGTTTAAAAGTGGCCGGGCCACGCTCACATACAGTGCCGTTCACGACTACGGCGGCACAGGGGAAGAACTGACCACTCAGGTGAACTTATGAAACACCTGACTGGCATGGCGCTTGTCCCTGTGCTGTTCACCGCATTACCGGCTTCCGCCACCGTTATCAGCGAAAGCGTTTACTGGCACAATGGCGATAACGCGGGGCAGCTCGCGGCCACCTGCCTCTATAGCGTGCCAAACAACCAACCGTTTTCCAACAGCGCCACATTGGTGGTAGATAATAGTCAGCCTTACGGTACTGTGCTGTGGTCCTGGGGCTACGGCACATTTATGGATTACGCCTTTTCCTGCGAGGGGTCAGGGATCAGTAACTCAACTAACCGACTGCGCGACCCGGCACGTGGCAACCCTTCAGACTGGCAAATGCGTTTAACAGCACAGGGCGGTAACGATCTGATGCCGACCAGCACCCCAGGAGCAGGTATTCGCTGGTATTTCCACACATCGCAGGGCGAAGTGGTGAAAATGCAGGCACAGCAATCGGTCACGGCCAGTCTGGAAGTCAACGACAATGGTACCGGACGCTATGTTTTCAACCCTGGTAAAACCGTGACGCTTGCCGCCAGAGCCGAGCTGGTTAAAACCGGCGAGGTGACATACGGCACAGCGATATCACCAGCGGCGCAGTCCCAACTGTGGCTGGAAGCAGGGACAGTGAAAAAGGAAGCTGAAAACCTCGGTCAGGGCGGTATAACGCCGATTGCGCCAGCCTGCCGACTGAGTACAAAAGAATATCGCGTTGATATGGGCCGCTGGGTAATGCAAAGCGGTAACACGCTTCCCACCAGAGGTGCAGAAATACCGTTTGAACTGCAACTGGAGTGCCGTGGCGAAGTCGCACATTTGCGTTTGCGCTTTGAGGATACCGGCGCGCGAGTATCGGCAAATCAAAACGTCACGTTATATCGCGCATCAGGCGGTAAAAGCGTGGAAGGACTGGAAGTCGAAATGTTGTTTAACGGCAATCGCATCAACATTGGCGACAACGAACCGCTGGATACCGGCAGACGAGGCCGTAACACTCACAATGCAACCCCGGTTTATGACGTCGCAGCTCCCGTAGCACTGACGGCACGGTATATGCAGTACGCAGCAATTACTAGCGACGCGGCGCTGTATACCGGCAATATCAGCGGCAATGTCAATATTTGGGTGACCTATGACTGAGCACATTGCCCGCAAGTAAAGAGCAGGTCTTAATATCACAAGGAACAGAGATGAAAATAGCAATCAAAGCATTAATCAGCGGAGCAATACTCTTTTTATTCACCCCACTTGTGTATTCTGCCGCTAACGGCACGCTCACCATCGACGGCAAAATTATCGACGGTACCTGTACAGTACTGGGCGCGGCAACGAAAGGTGGGACACCATCGACTAATATCACAGTCAGGTTGCCGCAAGTGTCAACAGGTATGACAGACCCTGTATTCACCGGTGAAACGTTTTATATATACCTGAAAGGATGTCGGGCTACCGCGACACAAAAAAATATCGTGGCCAAATTTTCGTCCAACAACATTCACAACAATCAAACACTTTCCAATACCACCACCGGAGGTGCCACTAACCTGGGTATTAAAATCACACACTGGTATGAAAGAAATCAGGGCATGGGGCGAGGTATAAACATATTATTCGATGGCAATTATTATAGTAACAACATAATTCCACTTTCTGAAAATCAAGAGGATATCACTATTGAATATGAGGCACAGTATTCCATATTAGACACTTCCAGACCGCTCGGCGCGGGGAGAGTCACCAGCACTGCCTATTATGATATCACCTATTTCTGATTCTTCTCGTATAACACTAAATAAGGAATATGAAGATGATAAAAAATAAAATTACCAGCATATTTTCGTTGTTCTTTGTGTATCTGATTTCCTCTTTCGCGATCGCCTATGACGGCATAGTGAACTTTGAAGGGGAAGCCGTGCAATCGACCTGTATGTTCGAGGGGATTTCACTCGCAGGCGGGACGCCGTCAATCAATCCCACTATTCAATTACCTGATATATCTGCTGATGCACTGACCGGAGGCCAACTGGCAGGGGATACCGCGCTCTGGTTGCATTTCCGTGATTGTATCGCCATGACAGGCCATCAACAGGTTTATGCCACATTCTATACAGATAATATCTCCAGTGACGGTAACCTTTACATGCCCAACGATACACCGGGCAGCGCCAAAAACGTCGGTTTACAAATCACGGCACATAATACATCGGGCTATTCATACGCCAAAATACCAGGACGTGTCCAAACAACCAGTGCCGTTTTTCCACAGCATAAGAGCGATCTGTTAGTCACCGATCTTTACAGCGTAGCCTACAAAAAAGTTCCGGGTAGCGGCGCTGTCGTTCCTGGGAAAATAAGCGCGACGGTAACCTATAGCCTGACCTACTATTAATAACCACACAAACGTAACAGAATTTATTTTTCACTACACTGATCAAGGCAGATAAATATCCTCCATCCCAGCAACAAAAGAGCGCCCGCAGGCGCTCTTTCAGCAATCTTCAGATTAATTCAGTTCAGCGGTCATATGCACACGGTTACCGCCATAGGCGCTGGTAATGGTGTAAGAAGACGCGCCTGCCGCCTGGGCCTGAGCGGCGATTTTCGCTTCTGCGCTGTCCAGGGTGGATCCGGTGGCACTCACGCTCTGGCCGGCAAAGGCGCCAAAAGACGCGGCCAGGGTCATAACTACTACAAAAGTTTTGATGGATTTCATGGCGAATTTCCTGTTATTCAGTTTTAGGCTAAGAGCATGTTGCCCTGATGTGATAAATGTTAGGGCAATCGTTACTGAACAAAAAGCAAAAGGATTTGCCAGAATTTATCAAATAATTTGAATAACTATTAATACAGGCGCTGCGGGTGGGTATAAACCGTCGCTCTGCCGGGCCGGCAAAAGCCCACCAGCGTCAGGTTACAGCGCTCAGCCACTTCCACCGCCAGCGTCGTGGCGGCCGATACGGCAAACAGGATCTCCACCCCGCACATCGCCGCTTTCTGGACCATTTCATAACTGGCGCGGCTGGACACCAGCACCGCGCCGTCGCGCCAGCCTTCCCGGCTGCGGCGACCCAGCAGTTTATCCAGCGCCACGTGGCGGCCGACATCCTCATGGCCCCCCAGCACCTGGCCGACGTCATTTAGCCAGACGGCGACATGGGTACAGCCGGTCAGTTCGCCCACCGGCTGATATTCCCGCAACCGCGCCAGCCCCTCTTCGACACTGCTCAGCGAACGGCGCTGCGTGAAGGGCAACGCCGGTACCGGGCGCACCACATCCGTGAGTTGCTCAACGCCGCACACACCGCAGCCGGTGCGTCCCGCCAGCGCCCGACGGCGCTCTTTCAGCCCCATAAAGCGGCGGCTGGACAGCTCAATGCGCACTTCAAGTCCGTTGCAGGCGGGAACCACGTCGAGACCAAAAATATCGGCGGGAGTGTCAATAATGCCTTCCGAGAGTGAAAACCCCAGCGCGAAATACTCAAGGTCTTTTGGCGTGGTCATCATCACGACATGGGAAATGCCGTTATAGACCAGGGCAACGGGAACCTCTTCCGCCAGCCAGTCAGGAGCAGGTGTTGTCAGATTATTCTTCTGCCACAGCGGCAACGCGCGTGCGCCCGTGATGTCCTTCACATTATCTGTCCAATCGTGGGTGAATTTTTCACTTTGCATTAACCGTATTAGAACACCCATAGCAACATTATGGTATTCTACCTCTATTACATACCTCTTTCGGAGTGAAAGCGGGTTGTCAGATCAATTTTGGACCTCTGCGACATAAACCGCAAAGGAAACCCTTATAACTACTGTGACAATGTCGAACCAAGGAGCGAACCATGCAGGTCAGCAGAAGGCAGTTCTTTAAGATCTGCGCTGGCGGTATGGCAGGCACCACGGCAGCGGCGCTGGGCTTTGCCCCAGGCGCGGCGCTGGCGGAAACACGGCAATATAAACTGCTGCGCACCCGCGAAACCCGTAATACCTGTACATACTGTTCCGTTGGCTGTGGGCTATTAATGTATAGCCTCGGCGACGGATCGAAAAACGCCAAAGCGTCTATTTTCCATATCGAAGGCGACCCGGATCACCCGGTCAACCGGGGTGCATTATGCCCGAAAGGGGCCGGTCTGGTGGACTTTATTCACTCAGAAAACCGTCTGAAAACCCCGCAATATCGCGCGCCGGGTTCGGACAAGTGGCAGGATATCTCCTGGAACGACGCTTTTGACCGCATCGCTAAGCTTATCAAAGAAGATCGCGACGCTAACTTTATCGCTCAGAACGACCAGGGCGTCACCGTTAACCGCTGGCTGTCCACCGGGATGCTGTGCGCCTCGGCGGCCAGTAACGAAACTGGCTATTTAACCCAGAAATTCGCCCGCGCGCTCGGTATGCTCGCGGTCGACAATCAGGCGCGTGTCTGACACGGACCAACGGTAGCAAGTCTTGCTCCAACATTTGGTCGCGGTGCGATGACCAACCACTGGGTTGACATAAAGAATGCCAACCTGATCGTCGTAATGGGTGGAAACGCGGCAGAAGCGCATCCGGTGGGGTTCCGCTGGGCGATGGAAGCCAAGATCCACAATGGCGCGAAGCTGATCGTTATCGATCCGCGCTTTACCCGTACGGCATCGGTGGCCGATTTCTACGCCCCTATCCGCTCCGGTACTGACATTGCTTTCCTGTCAGGGGTCATGCTGTACCTGATCAATAACCAAAAAATCAACCGTGAATACGTTGAGGCCTATACCAACGCCAGCCTGATCGTGCGCGAAGATTTCAGCTTCGACGACGGACTGTTCAGCGGTTACAACGCCGAAAAACGCCAGTACGACAAAACCAGCTGGAACTATGAGCTGGGCGACGACGGCTTTGCCCGGCGCGATACCACGCTGAGCCATCCGCGCTGCGTGTGGAACCTGCTGAAACAGCACATTTCACGCTATACGCCGGAAGTGGTGGAAAATATCTGCGGCACCCCGCAGGCCGACTTTATCAAGGTCTGTGAATATATCGCCGAAACCAGCGTCAGAGATAAAACCGCGTCGTTCCTTTACGCGCTGGGCTGGACACAGCACTCCGTTGGCGCCCAGAACATCCGCACCATGGCGATGATCCAGTTGCTGTTGGGCAATATGGGGATGGCCGGCGGTGGCGTCAACGCGCTGCGCGGGCACTCCAACATTCAGGGTCTGACCGACCTCGGCCTGCTGTCACAAAGCCTGCCGGGGTATATGACGCTGCCCAACGAGAAGCAAACCGATCTCCAGACCTACCTTGCCGCCAACACGCCGAAACCGACGCTGCCCGGCCAGGTCAACTACTGGGGGAACTACCCGAAATTCTTCGTTTCGATGATGAAAGCCTTCTTCGGCGACAAAGCCACCGCAGACAACAGCTGGGGCTTCGACTGGCTGCCGAAGTGGGATAAAGGCTACGACGTCCTGCAATACTTCGAAATGATGGGCCAGGGTAAGGTGAACGGCTATATCTGCCAGGGCTTTAACCCGGTGGCGTCGTTCCCGAACAAAAACAAAGTGATCGCTTCACTGTCGAAACTGAAGTTCCTGGTGACGATTGACCCGCTCAACACCGAGACTTCCACGTTCTGGCAGAACCACGGCGAGCAGAATGACGTCGATTCGTCAACCATTCAGACCGAAGTATTCCGTCTGCCTTCCAGCTGCTTTGCCGAAGAGGACGGCTCAATCGTCAACTCCGGCCGCTGGCTGCAGTGGCACTGGAAAGGGGCGGACTCCCCGGGAGAAGCCCTGAATGACGGCGAAATCCTCGCCGGTATCTTCCTGCGCCTGCGCAAGATGTACGCGACCGACGGCGGCGCCTGTCCGGAGCAGGTGTTGAATATGTCCTGGAACTACGCAACGCCGGAAAACCCGTCGCCGGAAGAAGTAGCGATGGAGAGTAACGGTAAAGCGCTGAGCGATATTATCGACCCGGCTACCGGGGCGGTACTGGCGAAAAAAGGCCAGCAGCTCAGTACATTTGCGCATTTACGGGATGACGGCACCACCTCCAGCGGTTGCTGGATCTTCACCGGTAGCTGGACGCCAGAAGGCAACCAGATGGCGCGCCGCGATAACTCGGACCCGTCCGGTCTGGGCAACACCCTGGGCTGGGCCTGGGCCTGGCCGCTCAACCGGCGCATCATCTACAACCGCGCCTCCGCCGACCCGCAGGGCAACCCGTGGGATCCGAAGCGTCAGCTGCTGAAATGGGATGGCGCCAAATGGGGCGGCGTGGATATCCCGGATTACAGCGCCGCGGCGCCGGGTAGCGATGTCGGGCCGTTTATCATGCAACCGGAAGGGATGGGACGTCTGTTTGCCATCGATAAGATGGCGGAAGGGCCGTTCCCGGAACACTACGAGCCGTTTGAAACGCCGCTGGGCACCAACCCGCTGCACCCAAACGTAGTCTCTAACCCGGCGGCCCGCGTCTTTAAAGACGATCTGGACGCAATGGGTAAAGCGGAGCAGTTCCCGTATGTCGGTACCACTTACCGTCTGACCGAGCACTTCCACTACTGGACCAAGCACGCGCTGCTTAACGCCATCGCGCAGCCGGAACAGTTTGTGGAGATCGGCGAAAAACTGGCGGACAAGCTGGGCATCGGCCACGGCGATACCGTGAAAGTCTCCTCTAACCGCGGCTATATCAAGGCCAAAGCGGTGGTGACCAAACGTATCCGCACCCTGACCGTGAACGGCAAACAGATCGATACTATTGGTATTCCGATCCACTGGGGCTATGAAGGAGTGGCGAAGAAAGGCTTTATCGCCAACACGTTGACGCCGTTCGTCGGGGATGCCAATACCCAGACGCCGGAGTTCAAATCGTTCCTGGTGAATGTGGAAAAGGCGTAACGGAGAGAAATCATGGCTTATCAATCTCAGGATATTATCCGTCGTTCCGCCACCAACGGCTTCACCCCCGCGCCCCGGGCGCGGGATCATCAGGAAGAAGTGGCAAAGCTTATCGACGTCACCACCTGTATTGGCTGTAAAGCCTGTCAGGTGGCCTGTTCCGAATGGAACGACTTGCGCGATGAAGTGGGCAGTAACGTCGGGGTGTACGACAACCCGGCGGATCTGACCGCCAAATCGTGGACGGTGATGCGCTTTTCGGAAGTGGAGCAGAACGACAAGCTGGAGTGGCTGATCCGCAAAGACGGCTGTATGCACTGCGCCGACCCGGGCTGCCTGAAGGCCTGCCCGGCGGAAGGGGCGATCATTCAGTACGCCAACGGCATCGTCGATTTCCAGTCTGAACAGTGTATCGGCTGCGGTTACTGCATCGCCGGCTGTCCGTTCAACGTGCCGCGCCTCAACCCTGAGGACAACCGGGTCTACAAATGCACTCTGTGCGTGGACCGCGTCACCGTGGGCCAGGAGCCGGCTTGTGTGAAAACCTGCCCGACCGGGGCGATTCACTTCGGCAGTAAAGAGTCGATGAAAACCCTCGCCGGCGAGCGCGTGGCGGAGCTGAAAACCCGCGGTTACGACAACGCCGGGCTGTACGATCCGCAGGGCGTCGGCGGTACTCACGTAATGTACGTGCTGCACCATGCCGACAAACCGAATCTGTACCACGGCCTGCCGGAAAACCCGGCCATCAGCGAAACGGTGAAATTCTGGAAAGGTATCTGGAAACCGCTCGCCGCCGTCGGGTTCGCGGCCACCTTCGCCGCCAGTATCTTCCACTACGTCGGCGTTGGCCCGAACCGCGCCGAAGAAGAGGAAGACAATCTCCATGAAGAGAAAGACGAGGTGCGCAAATGAAACGTCGTGACACCATCGTGCGCTACACGGCGCCGGAACGCATCAACCACTGGATAACCGCTTTCTGCTTTGTGCTGGCGGCGGTGAGCGGGTTGGGATTCCTGTTCCCCTCCTTTAACTGGTTGCTGCACATTTTCGGTACGCCGCAGCTGGCGCGCATTCTGCACCCGTTTGTCGGGACGATAATGTTCGCTGCTTTCATCATCATGTTTTTCCGCTACTGGCACCATAACCTCATCAACCGTGAGGATATCTTCTGGGCGAAGAACATTCGCAAGATTGTGGTCAATGAAGAGGTGGGGGATACCGGGCGCTATAACTTCGGCCAGAAGTGTGTGTTCTGGTTGTCGATTATCCTGCTGGTATTGCTGTTGGTGAGCGGCGTGATTATCTGGCGTCCGTATTTCGCGCCGTCGTTCTCGATTCCGGTGATCCGCGTCGCGTTAATGCTGCACTCCTTTGCCGCTGTCGGCCTGATTGTGGTTATCATGGTGCATATTTACGCCGCCCTGTGGGTAAAAGGCACTATCACCGCGATGGTCGAAGGCTGGGTGACCAAAGCCTGGGCGAAGAAACACCATCCGCGCTGGTACCGGGAACTGCGTGAAAAACAGGGTAAATCAACGGAATAACCGTTCCTGTCACGCCAGACCGCCAGGCACCAGGGGCGTTATGCTCCTGGTGCTTTTTTATGCGCTTCATTTTTGACAAATTTTTGACAACTTTATACAGATAACAGACCAGGCGCCGCCGCGACACGGCGAAAATGGAAGCCGTTCGTTAGACATGGAGAAGCGCTATGAATCTTAAAAAAATGTGCAGTCTGTTGGCCGTCGGCCTGATATCTGTCACCTCTGGCCTGCAGGCCGCTCCCGCAGCCCCGCAAATTACCGTGAAGTCCGAAGTGGCTTCGCCGCTAATTCTGGAAAACAGCCAGGAAAAGAACTACCTGAAAATCTCCCTGACCGGCTACCCGCTGGACGTCAAAAAACGCAGCCCGATTAACCTGGCGCTGGTGATTGACCGCTCCACCTCAATGCGCGGCGATCGCATCGAGAAAGCCACCGAAGCCGCCGTAATGGCGGTCAACACCCTCGACAGCCAGGACACCCTGTCGGTGGTGGCTTATGACTCGGTCGTTGAAGTCATTGTCCCGGCCACCCGGGTAACCAACAAAGCCCGGTTAACAGAGCAAATCCGCCAGGCGCTGGCGCCGCGCGGCATGACAGCGCTGTTCGCCGGGGTCAGCAAAGGGCTGGACCAGGTGAGTAAAAACCTGGAGAAAGAGCAGGTTAACCGCATTATTCTGCTTTCCGACGGCCAGGCCAACGTCGGCCCGACCTCCAACAGCGAACTGGCGGAGCTGGCGAGAATCGCCGCCCGGAAAGGGGTCGCGATCACCACTATCGGCCTCGGCCAGGGCTACAACGAAGACCTGATGACCACCATCGCCCAGTACAGCGACGGCAACCACACCTTTGTGGCGAACTCCTCCGATCTGGAAAAAGCCTTTGTACGCGAATTTGACGATGTGATGTCAGTGGTCGCCCAGGACGTGATCGTGGAAATAAAAATGGCCGACCAGGTTAAGCCGGTGCGCCTGCTGGGCCGGGAAGGCGAGATTCGCGGCGACGCCGTGACGGTGAAACTCAACCAATTGTACGCCAACCAGGAGAAATATGTTCTGCTGGAGGTCGTGCCGGCGAAAGGACAGGACAGCCAGAGCAAACCGCTGGCCGATATTCAGGTCAGCTACAACAACCTCGCCACCCAGAAAAAAGAGACCCGCCAGGAACAAGTCGCGGTGCGCTACACCCGCTCCGCGGAACAGGCTAAAGAAGCGATGGTTGAAGAAGTGGTCGCCGAGTCGGCGATTCAGAAAGCGGCCATTGAGAGCGAACGCGCCATCCGCCTGATGGATGAAGGCAAAATGGAAGAGGCGAAAAGCGTGCTCGGCCAGAGCGCCGTCGCGCTGGAATCCATTCCGCTCAGCGCGCCGGCTGCCATCGAAAGAGTGCAGAAAAGCGCCGAGATGAACCGCATACAGGCGGAGAAGATGCAGACCGAAAACAAAGACGTGATGCGTAAGTCGCTCAAAGAGCAGAACTACAACATCAAAACCCAGAAGCAGTAGCGATACACAGGAGACCCCGGATGCCCAAACGTAAGATCTTTTACGCTGTCATTATCGCCGCATTTCTGGCGGTGCTGGCTTACCTGGGCTTCCGGACCCTGGAACATGAAGTCCTGCTGCGCGACTACCAGGCGCGCAGTCTGGCCAGCGCCCAGGCTTCGCGGGTCAATACCTTCATCACCGGCATCCTGCAGCAAAAAGCCACCCGGCTGGACGCCATCAGCGATTTTCTGACCAGTGAAGCGCCGGAAGCCGTTAAAGAGCTGGAGGAGAAAGACAGTGATATTGAGGCGGCCTTTATCCTGCGCAAAAACCGCCTGCTCTACCCCGACGAAAGCCAGCCGCTGACCCTCAAAGAACAAGAGTGGGCGAGAACTCTGATGCCGCTGGTTCACGATCCCAGCCTGCTGCTGAGCCACAATATGCATTCCGAGCAGGCGATGCCCCAGTCCGGCTGGTTTATTACCAACGAAACCAGCAACCCGCTGCTGATCTACTGGCGTCAGAACGGCGCCAGTATCATCGGCTTTCGCCTCTCTTACGTCCATCTGATGATGGATGTCGCCAACGGCGTCGAAGCGGGTCCGGAGGCGCTGGCAGTGACAGAAAACGGTCGCCCGTTGTATCAGAGCGCCGCCGCGGCGCAGGGCGGGCAAGCGCTGATTTACTCGCAAACTCTTTCCTGGCCCCTGACCGCCTGGCAGATCCAGGTTTACGGCCATGCCGCCGCGCCATGGAAGATTTACCTGGTCGGCAGCGCCATGATCCTGCTGCTGCTGGCCGCCGCGGGGCTGCTGATTTTCAGCCTGTACCGGCAATACACCCGCTCCACGCGCCTGGCGCGTCAACAGGTTGATTTTGTCAGCCAGGTTTCTCACGAACTGAAAACCCCGCTGACCAACATCACCATGTACGCCGAGCTGGTTCGCGAAGGGCTGGACGACGAGCAACAGCAGGAGCAGCGCTATATGGATATCATCACCCTTGAAGGGCAGCGCCTGTCGCGGCTGATTCAGAATATCCTGACCTTTACCCGCATGCCCACCCTGCGCCTTCAGCAGGTGGATATCGGCGCGCTGGTGAGCGAGATAGCGCATATCTTTACCCCGTCATGCCAGGCGAAAGGCATCGTCATCCATCTGCACTGCGAGGCGGCGCTGTGTGTAGTCAGCGACCGGGACAGCATTACCCAGATTGTCAGTAACTTTTTGAGCAATGCCGAAAAATATGCCGCCCGGGGGCAGCGTATCGACATTCGCGCCGCGGCGACGCCGCAGGGGGTGGAGATTCAGGTACGGGATTACGGCCCGGGGATCGGCGAGAAAGAGCGCAAAATGATTTTCCGCCCGTTCTACCGGGTGCAGTCAGCCATTAACGAGGGCGTTTCCGGCACCGGCATCGGTTTGACTATCGCCTGGCAACTGGCGCAGCGCCTGCAGGGCGACATTACCGTCGAAGCGGCAAACCCGGGCTGCCGCTTTACGCTGCGCCTGCCTGCCGTACGGACCTCTTGCGAGGGAGAAGATAATGAAAATACTGGTCGCTGAAGACGACACCCATATCCGCCAGGGCCTGGTGGATGCGCTGGAGCGCGAGGGCTACACGTTGATCGCCGCTGAAAACGGCGCTGTGGCGCTGGCGCGTTACCAGAAAGAGAAACCGGACTTCATTCTGCTGGATATTATGATGCCGGAGCTGGACGGTTATTCGGTGTGCCGGGAAATTCGCCGCCACGACGAGCAGATCCCAATCGTCTTTCTGTCCGCAAAGGATGCTGAGATTGACCGCGTGGTGGGGCTGGAGCTGGGGGCCGATGACTATATCAGCAAGCCGTTTGGTATTCACGAGCTGCGGGCGCGCATCAAGACTATCGCCCGACGCTGCCTGCGGCGCAGCGCGGAACAGCCGGACAGCCATTTTCCGTTTGGCGACCTTATCGTTTACCCCAATGAGCTGTGCGCGCTGCGCGGAGAACAGCGGCTGGAACTGTCGCTGCGCGAAGTGCGTATTCTGAACTGCCTGTACCAGCACAGAAATAAAGTGGTCACCCGCGATATGCTGTTCGACGCAGCCTGGGGATACGACTACGCCCCCAATAGCCGCACCCTGGATCAGCACATTTCCCGGCTGCGCAAAGTCATAGAACACCATGTCAGCGACCCGCAGCTTATCCGTACCGTACACGGTATGGGCTATCGCTACCAGGTACTCGCCCATCCAGGGGCGGAGGAGAGCCGGGGCGACAATTAATACCCATGAATAGTTAGCGGGTAATTTCGTTTAGCTCTTATACAACAATTGCCGCTATCATAGAGTAATATCCCGAGCTTTAAGTACATCGGCAATATGGGCAAGCACCAGGCGAACGCACGAATTCGCCGTAACAGGAACAATAAACTGCAATGAGTATTCGTATTATTCCGCAGGACCAGATGGAGAATAACGACAAGCGGGCAGCCGAAGTCATTCCACCGCTATTATTCCCCAGACTGAAACACCTTTATAACCGCCGGGCAGAGCGCCTGCGCGAGCTGGCGGAAAGCAATCCGCTGGGCGATTACCTGCGCTTTGCGGCGCTGATCGCCCACGCCCAGGAAGTCGTGCTTTACGACCATCCGCTGGAGATGGACCTGACGGCGCGTATCAAAGAAGCTGCCGAACAGGGCAAGCCGCCGCTGGATATTCACCTGCTGCCGCGCGATGCCCACTGGCAGCGCCTGCTGCATTCATTGATCGCCGAGCTGAAGCCGGAAATGAGCGGCACGGCGCTGGCGGTGATTGAAAACCTGGAGAAAGCCTCTTCGCTGGAACTGGAAGAGATGGCTTCCGCTTTGTTTAACAGCGACTTCAGCGCCGTGAGCAGCGACAAAGCGCCGTTTATCTGGGCCGCGCTGTCCCTCTACTGGGCGCAGATGGCCAACCTGATCCCCGGCAAGGCCCGCGCCGAATACGGCGAGCAGCGCCAGTTCTGCCCGGTGTGCGGCAGTATGCCGGTCTCCAGTATGGTGCATATCGGCACCACTAACGGCCTGCGCTACCTGCACTGCAACCTGTGCGAAACCGAGTGGCACGTGGTGCGTGTAAAATGCAGCAACTGCGAACAGACCCGCGATCTCAACTACTGGTCGCTGGACAGCGAGCAGTCCGCCGTGAAAGCGGAAAGCTGCGGCGACTGCGGCACCTACCTGAAGATTCTCTATCAGGAGAAAGACCCGAAGGTAGAAGCGGTGGCCGACGATCTCGCCTCGCTGGTGCTGGACGCCCGTATGGAGCAGGAAGGCTTCGCGCGCAGCTCCATCAACCCATTCCTGTTCCCCGGCGAAGGGGAATAACTGCGCCGCCCGGCGGCTCACGCCAGAGTGTAGGGCATCACCACACCCGGAATACCGAAAATATCTTGCGTATTCCGGGTGATCAACAGGCGGTTATAGACCTGTGCCGCTGCCAGGGTAATCGCCTCCGGTAAGCGCATACCCTATACCTGACATTCGCCACGCTCTGCGCCGCAATCTGTGGCGACACCGACAGCACCCGGAATGTGTCCAGTATGGCCCGGGGGCGATCCTGCTGGTGATATTTCGCGGCGCCGACCATCACTTCAATCCCGGTGCTCTGGCTGATAGCAAGTTGATCAGCTGACTGCTTCACTGCTTCACTGCTTCACTGCTTCACTGCTTCACTGCTTCACTGCTTCACTGCTTCACTGCTTCACTGCTTCACTGCNCTGCTTCACTGCTTCACTGCTTCACTGCTTCACTGCTTCACTGCTTCACTGCTTCACTGCTTCACTGCAACAGCCTGTTCGCGGCCGCAACACAGATCAATCAAAATGTTAGTATCAAAAACGGCCAGTTTGTACATCGCTTACCACGCCTCGCGCAGCGTCCTTTCCCACGCCAGCCCATCTTCGACCTTATCTCCCCACAGCCCCGGCGTCTCCTCAACCGTACCGTCCGACTGCCGGTCCGGCCTCGCGCAACAGCAGTACCCGGGGAAAATGACGGCGCGGTTTCAGGCTATCCAGCCGCTTAATCGCCTCATCAGCAAGGCCAGGCAAAATGCGTCCCGTCATATAAACCTCACTACCGTTCCCATTTATCATCCCGCCATATCATAAAAGAACAATATTTGACCTCGTCGGCGGTTCAAGAATAACCGTCAATAAAGCTATTGATAACCCCTCGTTCAGACGCAAGTTAATTCCTGCGAGACATCTTCCATAATGCGCTTTGCGCGGCAATTAGCAGTTTCATCAACCAAAAATCCAGGCTATAACACTGGATAAATATCCAGATAAGGAGCAGGAAAATGGCACTGGAATCGGGAATTGCCGCGCTGGTTAACGACTTTATCGCCGCCGGGCGGCCATCAGCGCGTCAGCAGACCTTTGAGCAGCGGCGGGCGGGGTATCTCGCCAGTACCGCTCTCGCCGGGGAGACAGAAACGCGGGTGGAGATACAGGATATTGAACTGGAAGGAGTGGCGCTACGGGTGTTCTCCCCCACCGGCTGCGGCGCCGGTCGACTACCAACGGTGATTTACTACCACGGCGGCTGCTTTGTCAGCGGTGGGTTCGCCACCCACGATAACCCATTGCGCCAGTTGGCCTGCTACAGCGGCTGCCGGGTCATCGCCGTACAATACCGCCTGGCGCCGGAGCACACCTGGCCGGCGGCTCATGACGACGCCCACCGCGCCGCCGGGTTGATCCACCAGCACGCCGGTCCACTGGGCGTGGATGTCAGACGCATCACTCTGGCCGGCGACAGCGCTGGCGGACACCTGGCGCTGGTCACCGCGCTGCGCCTGAAATCCGCCGGGCAGTGGCTACCGGCCCAACTGGTGCTCATCTACCCAATGCTCGACGCCGCTGCGACTTCGGAAAGCTATACCTGCTACGGGCGGGACTATGTGATCACCAGTGATGCGCTGATCAGCGGCTACGAGGCTTATCTGGCGGATACGCCGCGCCAGCATCCTGAGGCCAGCCCGCTGTGGCGCGATGATTTCGCGGGTCTGCCGCCAGTGCATATCATTACTGCGCAGTACGATCCGCTGGTTGATGAAGGGGAAGCCCTTTACGGACGGCTAACGGAACAGGGGGTCAGTTGTACCTGCCAGCGCTATGCCGGCACCATCCACGGCTTCTTCCAGCTCGGTGGCATTAGTCTGGCAGCCAGAAACGCGCTGCGCGATATCGCCTGGCGTGTTGCCTGTCAGGAGGTGAATCCACCAGGCCCGGTTCAGCAGAGTGCATAGCGGCAGCGTGTAAAACACCTGCCAGCAGCAGGCGCCACCCGCAGGTAGCGCCAGTCACAAAATGACCGGGAAGTCCGGCACCATGGCGCGCATCGCCAGGCGCCAGATTTTAATGATATTTATCCGGGGCCCGGAGACAATAGCGCTCGCGAGCAATTCACAGCGTGAACCTCATCCGCACAACTAAAACCCGGTGGGATTATGCTGTTTTAGTCGAGCAGCCAATGGGTTGTACGTACTGTATTTTCGGGCTATCCGGCTACGCTTACTGGTTTATGCGATCCCGGTAACCCAGGGTGGCGGGAGAAGGGTTAATCGTGCGATAGCGGCTTAGCCTGTTGGTCAGATAACCAACAAAACCGATGACAGTCAAAGTCTGAAAAAAAGCACCGGCCAGGTATTGGTTAGATGATGAAAGCCGCCTATAATGCGCGCGCCTCCATGTAGCAATGAAGGCCAGGAAGATCGTCGTCTCCGGTGAGGCGGCTGGACTTCAAATCCAGTTGGGGCCGCCAGCGGTCCCGGGCAGGTTCGACTCCTGTGATCTTCCGCCAATTAGCCTCCCCTGAATTCCCCCACAGTCAATAAATCCCTTATACTACCTGCTATTGCAATCAGTTATGTTCTCCTGAGGTCAACTCATGTCTACCAGAATCAAGTACATTCTGGGGGCATTATGGGGGGCATAAAAGATGCCCCCATTTTGAGGTGCCCCCAATGAAGTTAACAGCCCGTCAAGTTGATACTGCTAAACCGAAAGAAAAGCCTTACAAGTTATCTGATGGCGGTGGTCTCTACCTTGAGGTAGCGACCAGCGGCTCACGTTACTGGCGTTTGAAGTACCGTTACGCTGGTAAAGAAAAACGCCTGGCCTTTGGTGTATATCCAGAAGTCTCCTTAGCTGAAGCGCGTGATAAACGTGAAGCTGCCAAAAAGGTACTGGCGGCGGGTAACGATCCTGGTGAAGTAAAGAAAGCGGAGAAAATCGCTCAGAAGCTAGGCTTTGAAAACACTTTTGAAGCAATTGCGAGAGAATGGCATCAGGTGAGAGCTGACCGTTGGTCGTTGCGCTATCGTGAAGAAATCATTGATACGTTCGAGAAAGATGTTTTTCCCTACATTGGCAAGCGTCCCATTGCAGAGATAAAACCGATGGAGTTACTTGAAACTCTGCGCCGAATGGAAAAACGTGGAGCACTAGAAAAGATGCGCAAAGTCAGGCAACGCTGTGGTGAAGTATTCCGTCATGCGATTGTGACCGGACGTGCTGAATACAATCCTGCCCCCGATCTCGCTACTGCCCTCGCTACACCTAAGAAAACACATTTTCCCTTTCTGACCGCTGAAGAACTACCGCACTTCCTCAAAGATCTAGCTGGGTACACTGGTAGCATTATTACCAAGACGGCAACCCAAATCATCATGCTTACAGGTGTACGAACTCAGGAGTTGCGTTTCGCCCGTTGGGAAGATATCAACTTTGAAAAGCGACTCTGGGAGATACCAGCTGAAGTAATGAAGATGAAACGACCGCATATCGTACCTATGTCGGATCAGGTAGTAGCACTCTTTGAATCACTAAAACCTATTACTGGGCTATATCCACTTGTATTCATTGGACGCAATGATCGCACTAAGCCGATCTCAAAGGAAAGCATTAATCAGGTGATCGAGTTATTAGGATACAAAGGAAGGGTGACGGGGCATGGTTTTCGGCACACAATGAGTACCATACTACACGAAGAAGGTTTTGACTCTGCGTGGATTGAAACTCAACTTGCTCATGTGGACAAGAATGCGATTCGTGGAGCTTACAACCATGCGCAGTATCTGGATGGAAGGAAAGAGATGATGCAGTGGTATGCAGACTATATTACCCACTTGCTTAGAACATCATTTTAACCAATGAAAACATAGTATTAAGTAAAATGGCTAAACTATAAATGTTCAGCCATTACCTTTTTAATTTACTAAACGTAAATGCTGATTTTGTGTACTCAGTGAGTACAACTGGTTAACTTCGGGTAAAAATAGGTTGAATATAGATGCAAGTTCATTCTGATCATAACCCAGTTCTTCTTTCGCATGATCAATAATTGCATTCAGTAAAGTGGGTTTTTCCCCATTTATATCGAGTTTTACAGGCTCATCAACCTTGTAACGTTTGATGGACATCTGCCTCCAGATCCAATCACTTTGGCCTGCCGTAATAGCTTTTAATGTTTTAGCTCTGTAAAACAACGCAGCCATTGAGGTTCGCCAGAATGGTTTAAGTGCGGCAGCCTTTTCAATACTTACATTTCTTAAATCATTATAAATATCGGAAGCGGGCATAAGTAATTCTGCAGCAAAAGTGTTTGCCTCCTCTTCCATTTCAGGAGTAGGAGCACGATGCATGACTAAATGTCCCAGCTCATGAGCTAAGGTAAATCGGTAGCGGTCCATTGGCTGGTTTTTGTTTATAAAAATCAGTGGCGGCAGGCCAGCTAGGTTATAACTAAGGCCGGAAAGACTCGTATCTTCCATATCACAGTCGATGATAATGACTCCTGCCCTTTCTAACACTTCGACTAGATTTTTTATTGGTCCGCGTGGGATGTGCCATGCTGTACGAACGTTACGCGCAATTTGCTCAATATTGTCTTCATAATCGTCAGGATCATAGTACGGGAGTTCATATTCAGGTTCAAAATCAACGAACTGCAAAAGTTTTCTGAGATGGGCTATGCGTACATTTACTTCCGCAACAAGCTTGTCCAGTACTTTCATACCGACTGACGCTTTTTTACGATACATGGGATTTGCACTTATGGGTCCGCCATAAAGCCTTTCAGACATCATGAAAAACTCAATGGGGCAGTTGAGCGCTTTTGCGATGCTATCAATTTGCTCATCAGTGGCCGGCTTAAGGCCTTGCTCAATCTTAGACAAGGTTCCTTGAGAAATGGCGATAATCTGAGCCAAATCCTTCTGGCTCATACCCAACATTTTCCGACGCAACTCAATCATCTCTGGGCGTATTGTGGCTGCTGACTTAATCTCCACGACCATTTTCTACCTTCGGTTCTGTCTTTCTAGCCCGTCTTGGTTTCACAACACTTTTTGCTGGGGAAACCGTCTTAACAGGCTGTGGTTGGGGTATGTTCAATTCAAGCTTAGATATAGGCATTTCGTACAGATTTTCATCTGTTAAATCAATTGCCCACGCAACAAACTTACCATTGCGCTGCGTGAGAACAATTTTATCAATTCCTACACCATCGTCACTAAGTATGTAGAGTAGCTCTAAACGAACTAATCCTCCAAACATGTCCATTTCAGGATTATGAAAATCCAAGGCTCTTTGAGTAGGGTAATTGGAAGAACGAAGGCTCTTATCACCTTTCTTAATCCTTACAAAATATCGATCCTGAATCAGAAAGCCTACCTGATATGGCATTTTTACATATTTGATCCCTTTAAGATTAGAAGTTTCAATACTGTCTTTAAGGAAAAACAATGCGTCATTGCGGAGAACAGCTGAACGAACACGCTTATCAATCAACCGTCGTGCGACATCGTTTTGAAGCCAATTTTTCCAAACATTGTCGAAAACTGAAGTTAGGGTGTGGTAGTAGGGTTGACAGACTGAATGTGCTTCTTCTTTGTTGATTAAAGACATATAGAATCTCTGGAATTTTTGCTGTGAAATGTCATGGATAAGCATAAAACTCAGCCACATTTTTTACAACAAATTATTCCAAAAAATATTCCAAAACAAGGTAACTATATGTTTTTTTAACATTTATTATTTTTGCACTACACTCTCCTGTTAAGCTCGCAGTGCATTCTTGTTCGAGCCCCATCAATAGCAGTTGCTGAAATCGCTGCTGTGTTGCTGGACAGTTAGCTTGTCTGATATGCTTTGATTGCTCTTTAGCTTGTGGCTCAGTATTAAAGCCTTGTCGGGCGCTTCGCCAGACACCAACTTATTGAACGACATTGTGGTTGCGAAAGTCTCGCGACCCAAGTTCGTTAACTCACTTAGGTCGCGAGACTTTCGCTTCCTCTAGTAAAGAGCGCAACACAGCCCTTCATCTGAAGGGCTCTAACTCTAGAGTCGATAAAATGACAACTCTAAAACATCATTTACTCACCAGCCCCTTAGTTGCGGAACAGGCGTTCAGTTTGCTCTCTACCTCCTCGTCTAAAAAAGTGACGAAATTGGATGTGGAAAAATGGCTCACTGTCTCACTTGCAAAGGTGATGGTAAGTGGCCCCAAGATGTACAGAGTTTATACAATCCCCAAAAAAAATGGGGGCAAACGTACAATTGCTCATCCGTCAAGAGCTCTCAAGGTGATCCAAAGAGGATTAGTTGAATTCTTAAATGATAAATTACCTGTACATGATGCTGCGTATGCATATAGAAAAAATATTAGTATTAAAGATAATGCGCTTCAACATGTGACAAATCCATATTTTTTAAGAATGGATCTCGCTGACTTCTTTAATAGTATTGATGTTAATCTATTTGAGGAGCGGATTGAGAAACATAAAATCCAACTAAGCGCAGCAGACAAAGCATTAATCCGTCGTTCTGCGTTTTGGAGTCCCAAGAAGACAAATACAGGAACCCTTATTCTCAGCATAGGTGCACCTTCATCGCCATTAATATCAAATTTCATTATGTTTTCATTCGATGAAACGATTAGTTCAATCTGTGCGCCTCTGAAGATCACATATACGAGATATGCCGATGATTTATTTTTTTCTACTAAGAATAAAAATATACTTTTTAAAATCCCAAGCCTAATCCAATATGTTTTAAGTACTGAGTTTGGTAAAAAATTAACGATTAATGAAGTTAAAACCAGTTTTTCATCTAAAGCACATAACAGGCATATTGCAGGAGTTACCATTACTAATAATGACACTCTATCTTTAGGTCGAGAGAAAAAAAGGATAATATCGTCAATGATCCATAAATACTCCCTAGGAAAATCTGACGATATTGAACTGGCTAAACTACAGGGGCTCTTATCCTTTTCGAAACATATAGAGCCATTATTTATCGAAAGAATGATGAAAAAATACTCAGTTAACTTGGTAGATAAAATAATCTCTGGTCAATGGAGGAAATAATGGAAGGTAAAAATAAAAAGGCAACCAGAACTGTAACTGAAAAAATTGAAGGTGCAGAAAAAGGACATCTGGGGGATATGTTTGAAGTTGCAGGATGGATGGAGTCAGGGCGTTATTCTCTAAATACAGATAAAGCTAAAGCCCAAGAATATTACGATCATATAAATGAAAACCTTCAAACAAAACGACCTTTTTTTTCTAGCTTAGAGTTAGTAAATTATAAAGGTATTAGAAAAACGGTAAAAAAAATCACCCTTGACCCATACTTGAATATTTTTGTAGGCGTGAATGGCAGCGGGAAAACGACAATAATTGAATCTATAGTAAAAGCATCTACTTGGCTGGTTAATGGTATTAAAAATAGAGCAAATGGTAAAGGAATCCATCCTGCTGAAATAAATAATTCTCAAGATGCAAAAGATTGTGCAATTACAGCAACATTAACTCTTGATGAGAAATCAACATTCACACTCATCTTGTATAAAAATAAAAACAGTACAAATAAGAACAGAAGCTCATTGAGTGAGTTTAAAAATTTAGCCGAAATGTATTATTCACTCAACAGTAAATATAAAGGTGAATCCTGTCTCCCTCTCTTTTGCCACTATTCAGTTAGTAGAGCTTTAGAAATAAAAACAGATGATGAACAAAAAAATGGTGAAATTACTGCATTTAATAACTTAGATGGGTACAGCTTTTCATTTGAAGAATCTAGGAATTTCAAGAATTTAATTAAGTGGATGTTGTTTTGTGGCTCTCAAAACAATGATGAAGTTGATGATATCAAAAACAAACTATCTTCTCTTGAAGTTAAATATAATACAACATATGAAATCTACAACTTTTTAGCAGATGAGACTAAAGAAGAATCCTCTATTGGATTAAAACTTAAAAATGAATTAGATGAACTTCGCATGAAAATTGCAGAATTCCAGTTAAATCTAAATAATGTCGATGGCAATATCGTTAGTGTTGTTAAAAAAGCAATATATAAATTTATGAGCATCGACAATATAAGAATGAAAGTTGATAAAGATAACGTATCAATCTTACTTGACAAAAAAGGTATAACTATTTCTGCAACTGACCTTTCTCAGGGTGAAAAAGCTTTATTTTCCTTAGTCAGTGATATTAGCCGTAGGCTTATTCTTCTAAATCCAGGAAAAGGGATTGATGCTTTAAAAGGTCATGGTGTTGTAATTATCGATGAAATTGATTTACACTTACACCCGAAATGGCAACAGGAAATCATTGGACAACTACAGGATACTTTTCCTAACATTCAATTTATTATAACAACTCATAGCCCTCAGGTATTATCAACCGCACCGAGCCATTGCATTAAAGTTATTCGTAATGATGAAAATGGAATACTAAATATTGTCGAACCTGAATTCTCTCTCGGTTCCGAGTCCGATATGATTCTTGAAGATATATTTCTTGTAAACTCTCGCCCGGAAAATATTGAGCAAGTAAAAATGCTTAACCGGTACAAAGATTTAATAGAACTCGATAAGTGGGATACGGATGAGGCTGAAGATTTAAAGAAGGAGCTCGATAAATGGGCGGGTAAACACGATCCAGTAATGAAAAAACTGCAAATGGATATTAGGCTTCGTGAGTTTAGAAGAGGGAAAAAATAATGAAAAAAATAAAAAAAGGGGATGAGCCGAATTTATTATCTATATATAAAAGGGAAAATCCTAACAGTGATTGGAAGAATGGCTTCAGACAAAATGCTGGAGCAGAGGCAAATCAGTCAGTTCGAGATGCTCTAAAAAAAGAGCAATTTGGTTTATGCGTTTATTGTGAAATAGATCTTAAGGATTCTGGAGGAATTGGATTTGATGATTTCAGGGTAGAACATTTCTTTCCGGAAAATCCAAAGGCAGGCGAATCAAGAGGTGATGGTATAAATTATGCTTTGCACTGGCCAAACTTATTTGGATGTTGTACTGGAGGGAACGTACCACATGTAGTAGAGAGCGAGGAAAGGTATAGCAACCCACATACTCATTGTGATGTACCCAAAATGAATAATGATTGGACAGCAATTATCCTCGACCCCACTGTAGATATACCAGCATTTCCATCGCTTTTTGAGTTTAATGAGGAGGGAACTATTTCTGTATCTGATAGTTGCCCACAAGAAATTAAGGAAAAAGCAAATAAAACTATTGAATACTTAAAACTTAACACAAAGAAAATTGAAAGATTTAGAAGCGCCACAATCCAAAAAATAAGAGATGAATTACTTTCATTTCCAGAAGAAAATCTTCCTGCAGTTTTGAATGAGTTATCTGAAGCTTACCTTTGCCCGGATAATAACGGTAAGCTATCTCCTTTTTTTTCTACAATCAGATGGTATCTTGGTCCAGCTGCAGAGGATGTTTTACGACAATCAGAATATAATGATTAATATTAAAATATAACTTATACAGTTGATGATATTTAATCATCAGGATGATTGTTTTTTATCCATTATGTTAGCCGGTATATTACATTCATATCGATAATACTTTAAATTGCATGCTGCCCGTGTCGTGGCATGCCCATAAGGCTTGGGCTGCATTGTTGCTTAAGCATGCAACTTCAAGTTTATTGGGTATAACAGCATTACTTATGCTAGCTCTTAAAAAATCAACGTTTTCCTCGCATGTATCCTGAGTAATTTAAATATTACACTGCAACATAAACATATAAATTAGCATCATTTCATTTGTTTATATATCCAACAGAACAGCATCATTATAATATAAATCCTCATAATCCCAAGACAAATAATAATTTAACTTTGCACACTGTTCACAGTAAAACCTCACCTTTAAGTACTCATTTTTCAAAATTTTTCTATATCGAAGATATAACGTTCTTTCTGACAGAGTAATATCAAGCCTCTCTAATTCACGACACGCCTTTTCACTTACACTTCCTTTATTATCACTTTCACAATAAATAGGTTGGTTAACATTTTCTTTTTTTATTAGACTCATAAGAAAAATTCCCAAAGTTCCTGGCCACCTGGCAAACGTTCCCTTAAATAATCTTTTATGCCTAAAAAGGCGGTTAACGTTTATTAATAGATAGTTTGCTGACTTTCGGTGGTCCATATGTAATGCTTGGAACCAAAATAAATCAGTAGTATTAGAGAATAGTACATCGATAAGATATTTATAATTATCAGCCATATCACGACATACAATCGATGAGGTTCCTTTAGGAGGAGCCTTTATTATTAACTCATCAGAACCCCCAGGTCCAGCAATATATTTCACATTAGATCTCAAAATCTCAAACTCCATCAAAAGTCCAACTCTTATAAAAGCACATTTACTTTCTTCTCGAGAAGTTTTGGCGTTGTATTTTGCAGCGTAAAGAATACCCAAATCATTTAAATAATTAAAAAATAAAATTGAATCTAGCGGATGAATAATACTGACCGTTTTAGATGCAAGTCTAAATCTTATCGCTGGTGAAGTATTTGCTATTTCCTCTTTAGCTAGTAAATATTCTAAAGAATTAAGAAAAACCGCTTTATTAACTCCATTTTTCTCAGCTAAATTAGAGAGAGTAGAAATGGATATTTCAGTCCTTTTGTTTATTAACTTCTCCAATTCTTCATAAGACATATTATCGACATTGCCAAAAACCTTAAACGTATCAATTTCATCATTACTTAAGGCAACCTCGATACCACATAGAAGATAGTGATTTAAAATATCACGCTCGATAAGTGATGAACAGATCCTATTTGTGACCTCTTCCACTAACGAAAAAATAACTAAACAAGCTTTAGTTTGTTCATTACTTAAAAATAGTGAAGTATAGACATTCTTGAAATGTATAAAATCCATTATATCTATTACAGCATTTTGAACCTGTGTCACCTTTGGCATTAATAAGCTCCAGTGTCTAAAAAAGTATTTCTAATTTGCCAATTTTACACACTAAAAGAATCTAATACCATCTTCTTCGTAGCAAAAAACCGGTACTTAAAAGACTAATTCAACGAAGAGACTATAAAATGGAAAAGTCAGAAAAAACAGAAAACAACAATAAAAACAAACAGATAAATGAAATTTATAAGTATGCTCGGTGCTTTCGCCGTCGCCAACCTTTTAGATTAAATTATTTTCCTGAGCATCTGTCTCTAGATGCTCTCTCTCAAGCCGCGATGGAGGGGGCTGCAAGCTTGATCCCGGGAAAAATACATACTGATACCATTTCGCATGATTACGATAATATTGATTTCTTAATCGATATGAAGTACATCGTAAGCAATTCAGGTCTGACAAATAAGTTCTTCTACGCTCAAATAAAAAAAGGCCTATTTCCATCACCAATTAAGCTAGGGCGATCTTCCCGGTGGAAACTGAGTGAGTATGAACAATGGATTGAGCAAAGAGCAAATAATAGAGGCCAATAGCAATTTAGAAAGATAATTGACTAGGTAATTTGTATGTTGATAATTAAATTTAACATTATATTTATATCAGTTAATTATCTATTGGTTAATAATTAACTATAACACAACAATACTAATATCTAAACTGCATTACCATTTAATGGTATAAAGGATAATATCATGGCCATCTGTGTCCGTAAAAACTGCACTACGTCTGTTTGGGGTAATAATAAAGAGAGATCTAAACGTCTCTGTAAACGACATTATGCCGCATATGTCCAAAACCGGATAGCTAAAGAGGCTAAAGCATTATCAGTTTGTTATTATTGTGGCCTGTCCCTCGCAAAGATGAGAAACAAAAAATACTGTTGCAAAGCACACCGCCAGCTGGGTTCCAGAAAAATTTTAGGGAAGATCATAACGGATATTATTGGATTTTCTTACTGGGGGCATATTCAACATCATATTAAGCGAAGCCCAATAGAACTGGCTTCAATTAATGGAGTGCATGACATTACTGGTTTATACCAACTGTACCAATGTAAAACGAAGCATCAAAGGAGCTATGTTTTAGCACTCGAACAATGGGGAGTATCGAAGGAGAAATTAAAAATTAAACCTATACCACTTCTAAGGTTAGAAATTTGCCATTTCTATCCGGTGAATAGTGGTGGTGAAAATACACCTGATAATGTGATCATTGCCCCATTACGTATCAATCGCATGTTAAAAGATACAATTCCGTATCAAGGTAGGCTTTTTCCCGGATTGAAAGTGTTAAGAAAAAAAATGCCACTGAATGGAAGCCTTTACGATGGTCTAGTTGCACGATTTGGAAAAAAGGTTGTAGACGAAGAGCTTTCATCAATTGGCAAACTAAAGCACTTCCATGGTAATTACGCCAAACAGCCGGAGTTTGGGGGAATGCATCATGAATTTCCCCTACTAATGCTGTTAATTTCGGAATTATTACGCTTAGGGCACCATGACATTGTTAAATTTCTTCAAGCTATTCGGCGGGACTATGAGAGTCTTCTTCCAGTATATGTTGAATTAGTGGCTATTATCATGTTTTATGCGATTTTAACTGGTGATCGTGACCGTTTCCTAATGCGTTTCATGAGAATTCAGCGTTGGTTCGACGACACGGCTTTATCCACAAGGCATCCATTTCGGGCATGGGGCAGGGACAACTACGAAAGATGCATGTACCTACTCCTAAGGCGATATCTACGGCTGTTTTTTGGCTCAGCTATTGAGAGTCCCCGAGAAATTGTCGATCTCTACAATAGTTTTTTCTCACTTCAGGTTGTTGACGTCGGGGAGCTAGGCGAAATCGTAAGCTTTTCCTATTTCAAAGGAAGACAGAGCAAAGTGAATACCTTTTTTATCATTCCAGAGTATGTGCTTGACACACTGCCTAGGTCAGGGGACGTTTTCGGGATTGGTTCAACACTTAGCTGAACGGGTAATACAACACCACAAATAAATAGCGCCAAAACTGTCGTTTTTGGCGCTCACTTTTCCACACTTTATCGCTAAAATACAGTAAGTTAACTTAATATCACTATCCCAATAAATTTCACACCCTCATTACTCCTTTGAAGAACCGAAAGACTTTCAGGTAATACATTCAAAGGAGCGCCTTATGTCCAAACACTCTAATTCACATGATGCGGTAAACGCATTCCAAGCCTGTCTTAGCTTCCTACCCTCTTCTTCAACCGAACGCATCCTGAAGCAGTTAAAGCAATCTATCGACTACGAGCCTGTAATTGGAATTATGGGTAAAACAGGTGCAGGTAAAAGCAGCCTTTGCAACGCACTATTCCAGGAGCAAACTTGTCTGACTAGCGAGCTTATGGCGTGTACCCGAGAACCACAACGCTTGGTCCTCACTGTGGGCGAACGCAGCATAACCCTGGTCGATCTTCCTGGCGTTGGTGAGACTCCTGAGTTCGATGCTGAGTATATGGCGCTCTATCATCGTTTGTTTGTTGAACTGGACCTAGTTATTTGGGTATTACGGGCTGATGATCGCGCCCGGGCAATAGATATTACAACACACCGATTGCTACTTTCTAATGGCGCAGATCCATCACGTTTCTTATTTGTGATAACTCAGGCTGAATGTATTCCTCCGTTACCAACTAACTCTGAATGCCAGGATCGGCCTTCTCCAACACAGTGCCTTTCGTTGGCCACCATCAGCGCCCAAATTGCGGGTCAGTTTCCATCTTCTTATCCGGTAATAGCAGTTTCTGCTCATACTGGCTACAACTTGACGGTCCTTGTAGAGCTTATGGTGCATGCATTACCGATACAGGCTAGCAGCGCCTTTTATCGGCAATTGAAACCAGAGCACCTGACTAAAGAGAGCAACGATGCTGTACGCCAGCGGTTTGGTGAGATGGCAGGAAATGCATTTGATACGGTGATAAACCCGGACTCTTTCCCGTCAGGCTGGACCAGCTTTTTGAGAAAACTGCGCCAAAAATTAGTGCAGCTTGCCACCGTGTTATGGGACAGATTTTTTGGCTAACACCACATCCGTCAGGTTGTGTCGCTATGATGAATGTTTATCAGACAAAACCTTTCTTAACAAGGCGTTATCGTGCCGCACTATTTTTCAGATTTCATTATTTTACCTATCTTTGCCGACATAACGTGTCCGGCCTGTGCTGCATAATAACTGCATGAAATAGAACCATATTTGTTGCCCTGAGAGGCCATATGTCCGTCAACGAGCAAGACTCACGTTACGACCGACTGGCGATCAGATTATCGGTCATTATTAGCCGCCTGCTTGCGGGAGAAACACTCTCACTCAAATCTCTGGTGGATGAATTTGGTGTCTCTGAACGCACTCTACAACGTGACTTCAATCAGAGGCTAATCCATCTGGATATTCTGGATGAAAATGGACGATACCGTTTGAATGATTGCCAACCACCCGATCATTCATCGGGCGCATTCTCGTTTATACGTACTACAGGGATTGCTCGGATAATCCCAGTGCAAGACAGGCAACTAATGAACCTGCTAATGAACGAGTCCGGGACTTCACCCTGCCTGATCTGGCATGCCCCCCTGAAATCCCATGTCGCATTACCCGAGTTCTTCTCCCGTCTTGTGCAGGCTATCAGCCAGAAACGACAAATCACTGTGTTGGTTGAAGGGCAGCGTCATGAAGCATTGGAGCCTTATCGTCTTATTCACTATGTGGAGGAATGGTATCTGGTGGTGTGTCAGTCGGGAAAAATCCGTGTGTTTGCTCTGACCAGTATTGGTGCTGTCACGCTTGATGAGGTGCGCTTTAAGCGTCGCGAAGATATTTCATACCTAACTGCTGGTGAAGGTTTTATTGCGGCACTACCGCATTTTCCTCTTATCAGTGATGTTATTGACACATTTCGCTATTAGTCCCAGCTATCAGGAAGACCTGATTTAGCCTGTATATCTTATCCGTTATGGAGAACCTTTAATGAAAATGATCATACCTCTTAAAACTACGATACTGACAGTGATGTTAGGTGCCTCAACTTTTAATGCTTCCGCAGCATGGCAAGTAAGTGGGACTTTTTGTCAGTCTTACACTGATGATGGACGAGTACTTGTTCGCGTAAGACCCGCAACAATAGGTTTGATTGAGCAGCAACCGCAATGCAACGGACGAGGCTCTACCGAATTGGCTGGCAGTAACTTTAGTGTCAATGGTTCGTCTTATCCCTCCAGCGTGATGTGTAACGCCCAATCGAACTATCAGGCAGTGCAAACCACCACGGCGACAAAAGATATCCAAAACATAATCAGCATGCTGCAAGATAACCAATCGGTCAGCATCAATACCTTCGGTTCACGTTCTGAAGTTAATACTGCTGATTTTGCACAAGCTTGTTCATCCATCATTAACCAGAAAGTGGCCGACTTCGATCCCCAGAAAACCTATCAACAGGACATGGCAAAGATGGGCTATAAACAGGATGAAAACGGCCAATGGCATAAACAATCAAAACAGGCATATTCACGCGAAGCAGATCCTGAAATAGCCGCCAACTATGATCCCAAAGCGGGGGTTGCTGAAAATTCAGGAAAAGGAGGGTTCTATGGAGACGGAGCCAATAAAAATCTTTATGGTCCGGGTAGCCAGGCACAAAAGGATGCTGAAGCTGCAAACGAAGCACGCCGCCTTGCAGCACAAAATCATATGTCAAAAAGCGCTACTGGAATTACAGAACCAGAGATGCAGGCAGCATTAGCGGCAGCGAAAAAGGCTTATGCTGCTAATTACGATCAAGAAACCCTCGCATCAGCTGACTTTGGATCATACAAACAAGCACCTTCTGTACCAGATCCGGCAGATAAAACACAAAAATTGCGTGTCGTGGAGTATGAGGTCTTTAATCCAGGCTACAAAACTTATGACAAAGTGCGTGTCACCCTAAACGCATCAGGTGCAGTGACTGGCACACAGGTTCAGTACGAAGGTCAGTAATACACCATTCAACTGCTAGCAATCATTTCATCAAGGCCATGCATCCCTAGGGAAGTATGGCCTTTTCACTTTTATGCCCGAAGGAATTAATTATGACCCGATTAGCCAGCCGCTTTGGTGCGGTCAATTTAGTGCGCCGTGATCGCCCGTTAACCCACGATGAACTGGCACATTACGTTCCGAGTGTCTTCAGTGAAGAAAAGCATGAATCCCGCAGTGAGCGTTACACATACATCCCTACTATTACCCTCCTCGATAACCTTCAACGCGAGGGTTTTCAACCGTTCTTTGCCTGCCAGACCCGAGTGCGAGATCTGAGTAAACGAGAGCACACCAAACATATGCTGCGCCTGCGTCGCGAAGGGCAAATTACCGGCAAACAGGTGCCAGAAATTATTCTGCTTAATAGCCACGACGGTTCAAGCTCATACCAGATGCTACCAGGTTTATTTAGATCGGTTTGCCAAAATGGACTTATTTGCGGTGAAAGTTTTGGGGAAGTGCGTGTGCCGCATAAAGGCAACGTAGTGGAGAAAGTCATTGAAGGGGCTTACGAAATACTGGGCATTTTTGACCGAGTAGAAGAGAAGCGCGATGCCATGCAGTCACTTATGTTACCGCCACCTGCTCAGCACGCCATTGCGAAAGCGGCATTAACCTATCGTTTTGGTGAAGAGCATCAACCAGTCACGGAATCACAGATACTTTCCCCGCGCCGATGGCAGGATGAAAGTAACGATCTTTGGACTACCTACCAACGCATTCAGGAAAACCTGATTAAAGGTGGGCTATCGGGACGAACCATCAAAGGTAAACGCGCTCATACACGCGCAGTGAAAGGTATCGACGGTGATGTGAAGCTCAATCGAGCACTGTGGGTTATGGCTGAGAATATGCTGCAATTTGCTTCATGAACTCTATCACAAGGCTCTTTTGCCCCTACGACTAAACTGGTAGGGCTTTTTGCTTTAAGGAACAATTATGTCTGCGCCCAATTTATTCCCGGAATTTCCTGTAAACGAGCAACGTGTTATACAACGCGCACTGCGATTGCTGGAGAAGTATCAGCGTCAACCCAGTGAATCATTTACTAGCACCAGCGTTACTAAAGCCTGGCTTCAACTCAGGATGGCACACCTTGAGCGTGAAGCTTTCATCGTGATGTATCTCGACAATCAGCACTGTTTGCTGGAACGCGAAACACTGTTTACCGGCACACTGAGCCATACCGAGGTACATCCCCGCGAAGTGGTGAAATCGGCACTGAAGCATAATGCTGCTGCGGTAATTCTGGCGCACAACCATCCTTCTGGTACGACAGAAATCAGCCAGCAAGATAAACACATTACTCAGCGGATCGTGAAAGCGCTGGCGCTGGTGGAAGTACGCGTGCTGGATCATCTCGTAGTCGGGAATGAGACAATTTCATTTGCTGAGCTGGGATTACTTTAAAAGGAGGTTCTCATGTCATTAATACCAGCCCATGAATGGGGACTACAAAGAGAAATTGTTCCACGGTTTGGTGCCAGATTAGTTCAGGAAGGCAACCGGCTGCATTATCTGGCTGACAGGGCTAGTTTGATGGGCAATTTCAGCGATACGGAATGTTTCAAATTGAATGACGCATTTCCACACTTTATCAGCCAGATGGAATCGATGCTGACCACTGGTGAACTGATCCCCTGTCACCAACACTGTGTCACTCTCTACCACAACGGTTTTACCTGCGAAGCTGACACCCTTGGCAGTTGCGGCTACGTGTACATCGCTGTTTACCCTACTCAACGCTAACTAATTTCTTGAGATCAAACATGAATACTCAACCTGCAACAACTCCGCAGGCGGCGAAGCCATGTCTGTCGCCCCTGGCTGTCTGGAAAATGTTACTGACAATCCTGCTAGACCAGCACTATGGTCTCACGCTAAACGACACGCCGTTCAGTGATGAAACTGTTATTCAGAAACACATTGAGGCAGGTATTACCTTGGCTGATGCCATAAATTTTCTGGTTGAACGCTATGAACTAGTTCGTATTGACCAAAAAGGCTTCTCTGTGCAAGATCAAGAACCTTGGTTAACTTCTATGGATGTCCACCGAGCACGATTTAAACTCAACGTGGAACGTTTATAATTTAACCAGTTAACTGACAAGGAAAAACATGTGGGGGCATAATTGGGGGCACACTTAAAAATCGCATAGAAAAATAATCAATAAATTCAAAGTGATTACTTATCAAATGCGATTCCTGTGATCTCCGCCAAAATCCTTCCATAGCAGTCCATACCCGTCCATTTATAATTATAAAAACAATAAGTTAAAATAATTATCGTCCATATGTGACCATAGTCATGTAAGCATCCCTGTGCTCTTCACCACGTCAATCCTTGTGAGTCCCACTAAAATCAATAAACGCCTTAAAAAACGGATAACTAAAGCCATCAATTTTCTCCTGATGTCGACTTATATTTACCTGAATCAAATATATTTCAGGGATGTAAACATACCCATTTTTGCTCTCTACAGTTTTTGTACTCTCCCAACGCTTTCACCATCAACCGATACTATTCCAGTATCAGGTTATCCAGGCAGGAAGGACATTTGAATAAAAATCTTGCTGAATATATATTTAGAAAAAGGAACATTTGCAAAGGAGAGTGCAATGAGCATACGAAGTGACATTATCGATGGACGACTTGCTATTGGTTCAAGCTATGGGTTGATCTATACCGAGGTTTTAGGATGGATTGATCTGGGCCATGCCCAGGGAGAAGATATTCGGGATCTTCTCCAACAAATGAACACAGGAGAAACGTCATCAAGTGATAAAAATACTTATGAGGTTAAGTATGCTCAAGGAATGGTTGGTATTAAAAGAAAGATTACGATATCCCGCTTCATTAAATGGCGTATAAAAAAAGGGCGTCCTGTTCATGAAAGGCAAAGTATCGCCTTAGCTATGATGCTTACTGTTGCAAAACGATTTGAGTCTATGCAATCATCCTTTCCTTTTAGTTTAGTTACTGACAGCGGTTTTAGCGGGGAAGATTTGATTTCTGATTTATTAGGCTTTTATCGGGTCGTCTCTCTGCAAAATCCATTTCCTTTATTGCGCCCGGTAAGTCAGGATAATGCACTAAAACGCTGGGATTATTACGGTCCAGTTGGATCATTTAAAAACACCAGTTTTCGTCCTATTTTATTTCCAGACCCTGAAAGGTTTCCCGGCTCATCACCTCGACCTGGGTATCTCCCGGCATTTATGAATACAGTACAACCATATAATGATTTTAAATCTACTAATGTTGGCATCGTATCTAACGATGGAACGGAACTGGAAATTAAATATTAGGGTGATTTTATGAAAAAAATATATATTATAATTGGACTGCTTATAGCTATAATTGTATTTTCATACTATTTTTCACCAACAATAAAAATATTCACAGGAGGAAATATACGTTATGCTGAGCAAGATAAAAGAGCATATAACCTATTGACCGATGATATAATTAAAAACTGCCCACGGATATCTCATGATTATGAATTTGGTTATGCAACTGTAGATGGCCCTGCAATAGAAGTAAGTGCAATAACATTCCGTAATACAACAGATATTTCAAGGGTTCATGAATATTTATTATCTCTAAATTTCAAATTAGATCGTAAAGTTGAAAGTGGTGAATACTGGACCTCGGATAATTCAGATAAAACTGTACATATAAGCACAATTGAGTTTCCTGAGACTACAATTATTGAGGTGCTGAAAAAATAAACATTTCCTTCTTAATTGAGAATTTACTAATAGTGAAGATTATAATAATGTTATCTATTTAAAAAGAAAGAACATAGAATTTCAATAAATTATATAGCCTGATTCAGGATGAAATAATAGTCAGGTTTAAAAATCCGGAAAAAATTCATATCAAAATATGAAGATCTCTTGAGAGTAAATATTAACAATATTTATCAAAAGAAAACCTCTTCCTCTTTATAAGACATTTTAACTTCAATTAACCTTTTGACTCTACACCCTTCCTGCGTAACTCCTCCCTGGCCAGCTATCGCAGCCAGCAGACCCATCCCCGGCCAGTGACTAAAACGGTGTTTTCTACCACACTTATTCCCCGGAGTTATCTCAATGGCGCTGGCGGCCAGCCTGACGGATTTCTTTTACGCGAAATCTGTTCCCTTCGCCGCTCCCGCCAGATAACCGAAAAACGACAGACCGGACGCGGCGATTTTGCCGCAGGCGAAGCCCGGATACGGACCCGTCGGACATAACACAAGGGGAAACAACCATGAAAAATATCGCCATCGTCGGCGCCGGTCCGACGGGTATTTACACGCTCTTCTGTCTGCTGAAACACCAGCAGCCGCTCGCCATTACCATCTATGAACAGAGCGATGAGGCTGGCGTCGGTATGCCCTACAGCGACAGTGAAAACTCCCGAATGATGTTGGCCAACATCGCCAGTATCGAAATCCCACCAATTACCTCAACCTATCTCGACTGGCTGCGTAACCAGAGCCAGCAAAGGCTGGCCCGCTATGGCGTCGACAAATCGACACTTCACGACCGGCAGTTCCTGCCGCGCATCCTCCTTGGAGAATATTTCCGCGACCAGTTTCTGGCTCTGGTGGAGCAGGCAGGCCAGCGCGGTTTTACTGTGGCAGTACACGAATCCTGCCAGGTCACCGACCTGCAGGCCACGCCACAGGGCGTCAGACTGTGGGCTAAGGGAGAGCCCGCACCGGCGCTTTTCGACCTGGCCGTAATCGCAACCGGGCATGTCTGGCCTGATGAAGAGGACGCGACGCGCACCTTCTTCCCCAGCCCGTGGTCTGGCCTGATGGATGCCAGCATCAGGCCATGCCGGGTCGGAATTATGGGCACTTCGCTGAGCGCCATCGATGCGGCGATGGCGGTGGTGATACAGCATGGCGCTTTCGTCGAGTCTGCCGATGGCGCCCTGCGCTTCGCACTGGATGAAAAAAGCAAAGGTCTGGAGATCGTGCTGATGTCCCGATCGGGCATTCTGCCGGAGGCGGATTTCTTCTGCCCCATCCCCTGGGAACCGCTGAATATCGTTACCCGGCAGGCGCTCGACGCCGAAATCGCCGCCGGAGCAGAGGGTCTGCTCGATCGGGTCTTTCAACTTATCGCCCGGGAAATAGCGTCAGCAGATCCCCAATGGAGCGAGCATATCGCACTCAGCGATCAGGATGCCGACACTTTTGCCGACGCCTATTTTACCAGCCGCAAGAAAAGCGATCCGTTCCAGTGGGCTGAAAAAAATCTCCGGGAAGTCGAACGCAACAAGCGCGACAAACGAACGGTCCCCTGGCGCTACGCGATTTTGCGCCTGCATGAAACCGTTCAGGAAATCGTCCCACATCTTAACGATCGGGACCGGAAAAGGTTCAACGCTGGTCTCAGCCGGGTCTTCATCGACAATTATGCGGCGATTCCGCCACAGTCAATCCGCAGGCTGCTGGCGCTACGCGAAGCCGGGCTCGTTCGTGTCCTCACCCTGGGAACGGATTACGAGATGAACAGCGAAGCAGAACACACCGTGATTTTCGCCGCAGGACAACGGCATGAATTCGACGTTTTCATCGACGCCCGCGGTCAGAAACCATTGAAGAGTAAAGATCTACCGTTCCCGACGCTGCGCCGTCAGTTGCTGGAAACCGGCGACGATATTCCCGATGTCGCCGACGATTACACCCTGCTGGAACCGGCGGTAGCGCGCGGAAAAATTGCCTTCGGCGCGCTGCCCTACCTGATGCACGACCAGCCCTTCGTTCAGGGGCTGACCGCCTGTGCGGAGATCGCCGCTGACATGGCGAAAGCAATATCGCAGCCGTCATCACACCCACGCAGGCGACTGCTGTTGTCTGATATGTAACAGACGCGGTTTTACCGGCCGGGCAGGGCCGCAGGCTCTGTCCCGGTGGCGCTGTTGATAAAATTATCGCGCAATGCGTTCTCCAGCGCCGGGTTCCAGGCGATACCGACCTGCCACCGGGTACATTGTCCTTCCAGAGGCACCAGCATCACGCCAGACGGCACGATATGGCTGGCGCCGGCAGGCAGTAACGCCACACCATTTCCCGCCGCTACCAGCGCTAACAGCGTGTGAATATCATCGGCATCGGCCAGCGCCGCGGGTCTGATATCATTTGCCTTCAGGAAACTGGCCGCCTGTTCCGACAGCCCGCGCCCGCGCTTTGGGCTGATTTGCAGCAGCGGATGATGATGAATTAGCGCGTGGATCGCATCATTGACGACCTTCAGACCGGACGGTACTGCCAGCACCAGCCGCTCAGTCATGACCACCCGCGCCAGCAGGGGGTCCGGCACTGGCAGACGCACAAATCCGCCATGCAATTGCCCGTCCAGCAGCATACGACACTGCTCATCGGAAGGGATGTCATTCAGGGACACATCGGCAGCGGGAAATTGTTCGCGGAAAGCCCTGACCAGCGCCGGCGCAAGCTGAAAGGTTGAAATCCCGAAACCAAGCGCCAGCCGCCCGACGCTTCCCTGCCGCACTTGCCGCACGTATTCACAAAATTCGTCATGCTGCCCAATCAAATCACGGGCCCGGGAATACAACTGCTGCCCGGCGACGGTCAGCCTGGCGCCCTGGCGACCGCGCAGGAAAAGACGCATCCCGGTAAGATGTTCCAGCGTCTGGATCTGCTTTGTCAGTGCCGGCTGAATGGGATTCACGTAGCGCAAGGTTTTCGAGCGAAGTGCCGGTTTTTAAAGGGAAAGAAAACCACCGGCAGTAGACTTAATAATCCTGCCCGCGAAGACAGATGTTTACCGGGGAGGAATATTTTTCCACCGCCTGCGGGTATCGATATTCAGCCTGTGGGGCATCGCGACACGGGCAATATGCAGAATTATCTAAGGTAGACGTTAGCCGCCGTTGGCCCCTTAAGGCCGTTCATTCTGCGAAATTCGACGCACATGCCGGGCATGAGTTCCTGCGCATCGGCAGGGCTCATGGTTGAGGTATGAAACAGAACATCCTTGCGTCCGTCAGAGGGGGTAATGAAGCCTTTACCATTTTTTAAATTAAAAACTTTGACAATACCTGTCATTTTTTGGGACAAACAAAATTCCTTCAGATAAATAAAACCCTGGCAGTATACCGATGATGCGCAGTAATACCAGCATAAAGATGCCTGTGAAACCTGGCCTCCCGGACGGCTAAAATAAAACTTGCGTAATGTGAACCAACGTGCGTTAATAGCGCCGTCGGTTTGAAAGACAGACGTTATAAAAAGCAGTTTACTAAAGTAGTTCTCATCATCAGGTTTATTCAGATATCCCTTCTTTTGAGTCTCCCCACTAAGCGCTAAGTAATTTCTGTAACGCAGACCATATTCGCCGCAAGGCTCAAAGAAAGGAAATATCACATGTCTAATAAAATGACTGGTTTAGTAAAATGGTTTAACGCAGATAAAGGTTTTGGCTTTATCTCCCCGACCGATGGCAGCAAAGACGTTTTTGTGCACTTCTCTGCTATCCAGAGCGACAACTTTCGTACGTTGTTCGAAGGCCAGAAAGTCACATTCTCCATTGAGAATGGCGCTAAAGGCCCGTCTGCCGCTAACGTTGTAGCCGCAGAATAATTATCCCGACGCCTGTTTATTTGCGATAACGATGACGGTTTATACCCGAGTGGACAAACAGGCAGGCGTCTGTGGTTTTTATTAAGTGTTCCCATCGAGCCAGAAATCTGTATAACACCAGCATACTCCTACACGAGCGTAAGTATTTCATCGCTCCGGAATACAGGTTATTACCTCCTTTCGGGCAACAGAACTATAACCCTGCATCAATCCATTCTTTCAATTCCTTTTGCGCCAAAAATATTAACGGCGGAGATCACATCTCGTCACGCTGCAGATGCGGCAAATATAAATGGCGACCCGCCGTCTGAAATAGCGCCGCAAATTCATATTTCCTGGAGCCTTAATTCTCTCACTATTTTTATGGATACCATTTAAGTCTCATCATCTAACCATGCGATATAGCCATTCTTCTCAAGTTTTATTGAGACATCCCTATATATTTCTTTATCTTTATTATAATATCTGGCAATATCATTATTTATAACTACCTGTTCTTTATCAATAAAGTAAGATAGCAGTTTTGATAAATTTTCATCTGACATTTCATCATATAGAAAAACAATCAAACCTTCATACTCATGTTGACTAATTCTCTCTCCAAATCCATTAAAAACCATGTCATAAGTTGATATTAAATTTTTTGGTACTTCTTTTTTCATAATCATGATGTTATAACCCGAGATATGAGAATGGATCATGAACCAAGGCATTAAAATCGACTCCCTGGGCCGAGGCACCTCTTAGAAACTTTGCATCAGAAGTTATTGTCTGAATACCCATTTTATCTGCTGTACCAAAAATAATCTTATCAGCATCACCAACTTTTCTGGTTGTTATTAAATTTAATGCTCTTTGCGATGGATTATCAGCAATAATTTCTATTTTATCTAAAAATCTCAAGAAACGTGCTTGCTCGTTTGGCCCTGCCAAACGAGAAACGGCATCAAGCGCCTCATCAGCAGCGGTTTGTGTCATAACTATCCGTCGATTACCAATCATATTTCTAATCTGATGCCTAATCGGTGAACCTTCGGCAATTAAACCTCGAACACTTCCAGCATCGAGATTCACAGAGCACTTAGTTAAACCTAAAGGATCAATCCATCCCTGCGGATTTGGAACATAAGCATACTGGTTCACTCCCCCCAATAACCCTATCGGATCCGGCATCAAATACTGCCCGGTATCCGGCTCATAATACCGATACCGGTTGTAATGTAAACCCGACTCGTCATCAGCATCCTGACCGGGAAAACGTAGCGCACAACCTGGCCTGATGTCTCCCTCATTCGCAGGGCAAGATTACGAAACCCCGCTCCCTGCAAGGACTGACGCGAGGTAGTTTCTGTCCATGCCTGCTTTTCTCATCTTGCGTCTTAGCCCGGCTTTGAACTCCTTGTGTTTTGTCAGAATGTTAATGGCTATATGTCTTATGCCTGAAAATAATTCAGCCGCGTTTCCTCTTCTTATTCTGCAATCATCTTCGTTCATCGCTACATCTAAACGCCAGTGCAACTTATTTTCGACATCCCAATGACCTCTCATCGCTCTGGCAAATTTCTCTGCCGTTAAATCCGCTGAGCTCATATAATATCTTACCTGCATCTCCGGTTCTTTTTTCCGCTCCGCTATTTCCGAACGAAATGATACCGCTACACATAATTTCTTAAGATCTTTCCATTCAAACGTAAAATCAATCGGTTCATCTGGCACATCACTGACAATATGAAGCCGTGTTTCTTCTCTGTCATGACTTTTTTCTGTCGTTGAATAACTGTCATACTTCGGATTGTTTATTTCCCTTAACGGAAATTTTTCCTCAAAGGATTTATTCAACCGTCCCTGATTTCCCTTCACTGAAAATAAATAATCACCTTGCTGAGCACGTATCTTTTCAGCGATATCTTTCTGGCATCCCATGGCATCTGTTGTAATCAATTTTCCTTTGATATCCAGCATGTTAAGCAATTCCGGTATTGCAGTGATCTCATTTGATTTTTCACTGGTTTTTATCTGCCCCAGCACGAGACTGTTCATGGTGGAAAATGCACTTATTACATGAATCGCTCCCCGACGACGACTTTTATCGTAAGAATGTCGAAGTGTCTTCCCGTCAATAGCAATAATATCGCCATCCACTGAAGAATGGCAATCACGCATCCAGTTGATAAAGCATTCATGAAACTTTTGAGGACTGATGCAGGAAACTACTCTGGCAATAGTATCATGAACCGGAATACCGTTTTCAAAATCACCGTATTGCTTCAAAAAATCAAGATGAGTCTCACCAAAATCTTCAATATCCTCCCAGCCTTCAGCGCCAGAAATAACAGCATATATTGTCAATAACAGAATATCAGATAATTTATGTTCTACTTTCCACGATTGTCTGTAATCGGGAATGATAGATATATGCGCCATTAATTTTTCAAGTTCCATAATCTGCTCTCCTTATTTTTCGGGAGATATTTGATCATATGTCATGTCAGAAGGACAGTTGTACTGGATAAGGATAGGCTTAATTTATAAAAAAAATGCGGATTTATCAGTACAAAAAATGTACTTTACGTGATCTTTCCCTGTCCAAAAGACAAAGTGTACAACAACATTAAGTTGGCGTCACGGCCCAGACTTACCGACAGGCTCTAATAAAACCGTAAAGGTCCAGATAGGATCTTTACGGTTTTTATTCTAGATTATAATTCCTCACTTTTTAGCAAACGACATTGTTCTAAATTATGTAACATGGACTGTAACTCTAATGATCTATGTGTATTGTTGACATACAACAAAATATTATATTCTAAGAAGTTTGGTTCAACTGGCTCATTATCATCAAAAGGATCAATATTTTTCCTTAGAAGAAAGTTCTCACCTCCTTTCTCCCCATGCCTATAATAGTCTCCTCCTTGATATAGGCTCTCATGGGCCTCGAAATTAATATTTAAAACTTTTTCAAAAAATAGTCTTGCTTGTTCTAAGCTAACATTATGAAAACCATATAGATCATAAAAACTCATATAACACCTTAATCATTGAGGTAATATAATGCTTGGTGCACGATTTGTAGCAGTAGGAATAGTATCGTAAATCATAAAGTTCACGTCTCTTCCATATTTTTTACTCATATTATTTGCTAAATCAAATAATCCCATTTTTTTCAAATCACTTTCAGTCAATGGGCGAGTTCTAGTTCCCTGGCCTCTCGTAGGTATACCAGCTTTATTAGCAGCGTTCATCACATCACTACCGGCAAGTGCTATATCAAAATCACTTACTCTGCCTTGGTCAAAAGGTTTCCCTGTTCTATAACTTTTACCAGTTACAGCACTACCTTGGATAATCGGTGTTGTACCTGAATATCCGGCATCTGAAAGCCCTTTTCTTACATCCTGACCGAACTGATTGAAATCATTAGCATCTTTAAAACCTTTGGGTATACAGCCAATTAACCCCAACGGATCGATCCAGCTTAACGGATTATGCACATACGCATAGGTATTTAGTCCCCCCGCCAACCCTATCGGATCCGGCATCAGGTACTGCCCGGTCTCCGGTTCATAATAACGGTACCGGTTATAATGTAAACCCGATTCTTCATCCGCATACTGCCCGGGAAAACGCAGCGGATAGTCCGGCCTCACCTCATCATCATTCGCCGCCGGCAGCGGCCAGAACTCCGCCCGACCCCACGTGTTACTGCGCGATGACCATGCCAGCCGTCCACCTTCCGTCAGCAACTCCCGCGGCGTACCCAGATAGTCCACCACCACATAATGCAGCTGACCACGCTCATACCGGGCCACCGGCGTCAGCGCGCCCGGCGCATACAGCCAGTGAACCGCCCAATCAAGTTGAAGAATAAAAAGCAGGGACGACCCAAAGATGATCTCCCTGACTTTTACTTATGGCAGCTTTCTCTGTGTTTTTTTAATGGTTAGCGGTTTCCAAGATATTAATACTCCGGCGTTACCAAGATATTTATTTACCTCGTCAAGTTCCGCAGCATCAACTGTCCATAGCCATAAACCACTACTTAACTCTTCAAGGACACCGTGCTTTTCATCACTTGATATCCACTCTTTCAAGTTAATATTGCTAATGACAATATCAAGATGATGGCGATTAATCACATTAACTGGATATACCATCCTTAGCATCGTACTTTTATAACGCTCCTGCCCTTTAAATCTACCAGAGCACTCTTTTCTGAACAAAGAGGCGTCTTCATATTGATATATATTAACCATATTATCACCAGTAGCATAATAAAATGCCTTAGTGATTTTATCGCTATCATATTTAACACCATATGAATATGATATTTTATTAGATAATGTTCTTAAAAATTCAATTGTAGCCTTGGGCTCATCAACCACACTTGGATATTGTGCATCAATATAGTGGAAGCCCCCAAACTCATTGGTCATATAACCGAAAGATGCATACCATGGCTGCACATCTCTCTTTTCTGAATATATTCTAAAAGCAGTAATTTCATTGTTTTTTATTTTTTTCTTTAAATCAGGAAATGATATTTCTATAATATCGTGATCGCCTGGATGATCGCCATTCTTTAGTATTTTATAATATCCAGCACCAGTAATAGGTATACCAAGATCAGTAAAAAGCTTCTCACCTAGTTCGCACGCAGTTTCTGAACCTATATCTTCAGTATTATATAAAACCATTCCAGAATACATATGTTCCTCTTATATCCCTGAAATTAAATTATCTAATGCTAACTTCATATCTCGCGCATTATACGGATGTTCAAGAACAATAACTTCACCTTGCCTATTTGGCGGTAAATTACTCATTGCAGTATCATTACGACTAGTAAGTGTTGGAAGTTTTTTACCCATATCTGTTTTCGATGCAAGTTCTATAGCATGAACGTTACCATTCATATCAACAGCCATAATATCAGGTCGCCGTCCTGAGATTCCTTTACCATTAGCAAAGCTATATGACCTATTCAAATAAACTTCTTTAAATTTACCACTCATGGCTAATTTATTAGCTATAACCTCGGAAAACTGATCGTGACCAGGAGTTCCATCTTTTTGGCCTTTACCAAATATTTTTGTTCCGTTTACTTCACGTACTGGACATGCAACCAACCCATACGGATCAATCCACCCCAGTGGATTATTCACATATCCGTATGATCTTATTCCCCCCACCAGCCCTATCGGGTCATCGGGACGATCCGGTGCAGGTCGTACTTTTTAACACGCTACCGCCCGCGCCACTCCTGGCTTTCCGGCCATCACCTTTTACTTATTTAACAGCACGTTAACCAAACTTTCCCGACGCGCGTTTTCACCCCCGCTCACCATATCACCACCGCCACGAACCTGTCATTCCGCTTTCCACTAAGTCCGTTTCCGGCAACCCGTGACGGGGGGCCGCCAGGCCGCCACTGGTGGCATGGCGGGGCCACAGCGCGGGGTCTGCGGGTGCGGGCGGAGAGAGTCCGAAAGCGACGGAACGGCGCTCTATGGCATCGTTGCCTGACCGGGGTTTGCCTTTACATGACCACACGGACCAGGGCGGGCAGCGGAAGCTGGCGAGGCGGGAACGAGTGACGCGCGGCCTTTTTGCGCGGCACGAGCCGCCGCAGCCAGACGACGCCGGGCGGGCATAAAGCCCTTTACAAGCGGAGGCCGCAGGCCGACAACCCTTTACCGCAGGCTGGCCCGCAACGCCGCACCCGCAGAACGGCACCGGAGCCGCCAGGGATGGCGGCGACTGCGGTGCCGGGGAGGCACACTGCACCCGAACCGGCAGGAGCGAGTGCCAGCGAGCTGCGCTTCATCCAGGTCGTTTATCTTCTCTGCACACAGGTCATCGGCATCATAACGGTAATGCCAGATCACGCCGCCCCATATAGTTCTGTTACCACTGTAACTGATTGCTCAGAAACCAAGTAACTACTTAATTGCTTCAAACAAGGAGTTACTACAATCTGGTTCATACCTAACCTGCGTAAACCCTTTCGACATGAAATAATCAGGTAAGGTGGGATCATTCCATTTTGCGCCGCAACCAATAATATGAATTCTTTTAATGGAGCTTGAACATGCGATGGGTTTTATATCTATAATTTTCGTACACCCATAAAATTCAACATCCTCAACATGAGACAAGTTTTGAATTCCATTTAAATCATTAACTGTACAAAATCGAACTTCTAATTTAGATAATTTATCAATATTAGATACATCCTTGAAAGATTGTAACTTCCCGGACAATATCATTAAATATTCTATGTTTGTTTGTGATAATTCATTAATTGAATTAATAGTCAGCGGATTTTCTACTATAAGAGATTGAAGCTTTGGCAAAAAAATGATCTCATTAAACTCTGACTCATCCTTATTAATATTGACATGCAAATTAGTTAAATTTGGGAAATTGTGATGTGAAAAACCAACATTTCCACCTACCCCTTGCAATTCAGTAATATTATAGAAAATCTCACTACTTATCCAATTTACTCTCTTTTTTTTATTTTCACCTAACAAGCCAACGATAATTGTTTCAACATTGGCAGGAATAAGATTAGTTTTCATTTCAGGAACTAAATAAGTTGGTATAGTAATTTTTTTTAAATTAGGCAGGGTTTGAATAATGTCTGGAAAATTAATATCTTCCAAGTTATCAGGAATTAACTCTATGAAATCCACTTTATCCTTCTGATATTCTGGAATACAATTCCATTTCAATTCACGTCCCAAGAATGCTTTCTTATTTAATATATCTTCTGAAACATCACCATGCATTGGCCAACGATCTGCATTACGCATTGTAAAATTTCTCATATAGCTGTCTCTATTTTGGTTAATTCAATATGGACCAATCGCCAACACTGGATAGCTTATCTCGTGCCAATTGAGCGAACTCTTCAACTCTATTTATTGCTGCCGCACGAATTTGGTTTGCTGAGTTGGTAGCTTTTGGTATATTTTCAAAAAAATCCATCGCTTTTTGTTCATAATGTCGCAAAATTCGATTCATTTCTCTCAACCCCTCAGCTTTACCCAAATCAACATACTGGATCGAAACCTTTACTCCATCACGTAATTTTCCTGCGCTATCGAAAAGTAAATCAGTTGCTGTTTTATGCCTCAACTTCCCACCAGCCATCCCCCCTCCCTTAGTAGTAAAGTCTGGGCTTGATATAAATTGTCCATTTGGACCTCTCACTCTGCCTGTGTGTTCAATAATTCATCTTAACTTAGGATTATCCCTGATTAATTTTGCGATCCCACATTAGATAACTTACTCCAAAGTAGCTGCATATATCTTTGGTCAATTTTTAAAATAAACATGATAAATTAGCTTTTTAAAGCCACTGAACATACATTATAGTAATCAAATAGAAATCCAAAAATAATCTTAAAGGTTGTTTACAGAAAATGATAATGCTTTACAATCTATTTTCCAGAGATAGTGAAAAATCTTCTTTTTTATTTATCAAACTTAAAGTTACCATTTGTTTCTTTAATTCAGCACCAAGTGCACTATCATCTAATCTTCCAAAATCAATTAAATAAGATATTCTATTTATAATCAATTCAGCACAATTTGCGATATATTCTATTGAATCATCAAGGTAGCCATGAACTAAAGATGACATACCTCCTAAAAAATCCATAGCGCCTTGTGAAGCAGATTCATCATCCTCATCAATCTCATCTTGATCCCAGTCTATATCTTCAAGATAGGTACATAGCAAGTGCAATCTCTCTGGGCTAAAATTACCACTCCATATAGCTTTCAACTCCTCTGCCAAATGGCTGCATGTTCCATCTCCATTTATTTTATCCAGAAATTTTTTTATTTCAAAATCATTAATCATTGGCCATAAACACCAAATTCCGAATTTTATTCTCTGAACAGAATTGAACAACGCAAGTCTTTTCGTTAGCTGCGATATATGCATTGTTATATTCACTTCATCACCATAACTAGTCAAAAAAACCTCCTGCTTTACGAACCTGCCAGCAGCCCCGTCGGCGTATAGTTGCTCAGCAGCGCAAAACCCGCTCCGCTTTCCCGCCACTGCTCCTCATCCCGGGCGTTATAGCCCAGGCTCAGCGGCGCATGTCCCTTCACGCTGAATTGCGACACAGCCCCAATCCAGATGCAACGCCACCCCGTCCAGCCGGGTTACCGTCCGCTGTCCTGACGCATCATACTGATAACTGACGCTGCGCCCGTTGATGCGTTCGGCGATCACCTGTCCGGTATCGTCGTAGTCGAACTCCACCACCGCATCATCGCTGGTGACCGTCACCAGACGCCCGGAACCATCATAAATATTATCAATGACCCCGATCAGATTAATCTATTTTTCGGTGTCGCCTTCCGGTGTCAGGATGTAGCAGATAACCGTATTTCACCCAGATAATGGTACTCAATGGCCCGTTTTCCCTGGGTGGCGATATTCATCCGGCCACGCTCACCATAGCCGGTTCGCTGTTCCATTCCGTCCGGGCCGAATATCCCCGTAACCCTGCCGGACTTGTCATACGCATACTGCGTTTTTTATATGGAATAAAGTTTCGCAAGATCATTGATGATAATTTCAAAATATCATTCAAAGTTCTTTTTCAACCCACTGTTTCAGCTCTTTTTGTACAATACCAATATTTAAATCATTATTCCAAGATAATATCTCATCTCCTTCATAACAATCACTCATCATAAAGAGATATATTAACCCATCTGATTTATTGAAAATATTTTTTTCAATGCAACTTTTCATAGCTTCCAGGCAACAGGCTATGACTTTTTTTCTATGGAAATCAAAATCAGTTTTCGCTGAATTCGCTAATAAATCAGCTGATACATCAGAAAATGCGTTATTATTATAAATAAATAAATCCACATCACTACAAATGGTTTCACTGAACCATTCAGATGGGCTATACTTATAAGTTAAAGGATAGTTGTTGTCTTTCACTTTATTGAGGTGAGATGTAGTATTAAAAAGAAGGGACATCGACATAAGACTCTCATCTGTAAACAGACAAAAAGATATTACCTCATCCCAATATTCTTCCTCTTTAATATGCTCCACTAAAGAGGCAATGCTATGAATAATATCATTCTTCAATTTCAAATAATCCATAAATCCTCCACTATCATATAGTACCATTGGCGAACATCTCACCCAATTTAGTCAATGCATCTCTAACAGACCCACCTGATGCAACTGTTTCTCGCAAGACTTCATTAACTTTCTGGGCTGCTGCAATAGTGTGATTCTTATTGGGCGCCCAAACAAGGTTCTCAATTCCATACTTAGGATCTATACCTGCTTCTCTCAATATTCTTTGACTATCCTCAATAAACTTTCTTGCTGCTGCAGGGCCTTTCTGAAACACGATATGATGTGCATGTGCTCTTATCATATTTATAGGAGCATTTGTACCGGAAAGTTTTGCAAAATAATCTCCCCATGAACCCATAGTTCTAGATAATTTTGCTGCATCTAACGCGGAATAGCCTTGTTTCCTAAACTGCATATAACGAGCAAATCTTTCCGGACAAGGAGCTAACCCCATAGGGTCCACATACTCCAGCGGATTAGGCACATACCGGTAAGTCTGCTCGCCCCCCTGCAACCCCAGCGGATCCGGACTCAGATAGCTCCCTGATTCCGGATGATAATAGCGAAAACGGTTATAAACAAGCCCGCTCTCCCGGTCTTCGCTCTGCCCCGCAAATAACAGTCCGGGATCCAGCCTGTCTTCACCCAGATGGCGCATTCGCCCCTGGCTCAGCCCCCACAGACTGGTCTGCCGACGGCGCCACACCCGTTTGCCTTCCGGGGTATACAGCGCCAGAGGCAGGCCATTGAGATCCGTGGTGGCATAATGCGTCTGCCATTCCCCCACAGCATTGCCTTCCGTCCGCCAGTCCTGCTGCGCCAGCAAATGGAATCCGTTAAAAACCTGGTGGCGGATATGCTGCAGTTCACCGTCCCGGTATTCCCTGATGACCGCTACCGTGTCTCCGTCCCAGAGGTATTCCGTTCGCTGCTTTCTGTGATCGCTCCATTTCGCCGTCCGCCGGCCCATCACATCATAACGATAGTGCCACGTTTCTCCGCCCGGCTTTTTAAACCCCGTCAGCTGATCCCGGCTGTTCCACTGGTACTCATATATCTGCGGCCTGAAACCTTCCTCGCGGATGATGCGCTTTGTCATCCGCCCGCTGCTGTCGTACTCAAACCACTCCTTACCCTGCTGCGCCAGCCGGTGTCCCGCACCGTAGCGGTTTTCCACCTCACTCCGGCCCTGGCCCGGAATATGCAGCCGCGTCAGATAGCCGCTTTCATCATATTCGTACTCCTCATGGTGCAGCGGCCAGCTGACCGCCGTCACCTGCCCGTTACCGTTCAGCTGATAACGCACCTGCCCGTCATCATCATTCACCGCCACCAGGCTGCCCCGCGCATCATAATGATAAAGGCGGTCCTGGCTTGCCAGCACCGGCGCCGGAATATCCTTTTCCTGCTGCGCATCCAGCAGCAGCGTCGGCTGACGGCCCGCCCGCTGACGTACCGGCCGTCCCACCTCATCGTAGTACTGGCACAGCATAAACCCGCCGTCCGCACTGCGCTGCGCCTCACGGCCCGCCCCGTCATACGCCAGATTCAGCGCCGCCCCGCCCGGCAGTTTCAGTTCCGTCAGTTCGCCGGCCGCGTTGTACTGGCGGGTGGTCTGCAGTACCCGCCCCCCGCTGTCGCCGTGCAGCCTGATTTCCCGTTCCACACTGCGATACGACGGATAGCGCCAGATAATCTCATGCGTCGCATGCTTCTCGCTCACCAGCCGCTGTGCATCATCGTACTCATAGCTGATGCACTCATCATGGCTCTCCGTTGCCAGTAACTGACCGGTTTTGCTGTACCGGTAGCGGATTGTCCCCTCAGCGCTGTGTTCTGCTGTACACAAACCCCGGGCATCATAGTCATAAGTAATTTTCTGCCCCAGGCCACTGGTACGGCTGATACAGTGTCCGTCCTCGTCGTATTCGTAATACCAGACCGCGCCGCCGTAATCCTCTTCTTCCACCACCTGGCCATACTGATTAAACCGGTAACAGTATGACTCGCCCTGCGGGCTCACGGTCTCCGCCAGTTGCATGGTCACCGGGTCGTAGCGATAGCGCCAGCGATTGCCCTGTGCATCTGTCCGCGCCACCGGCAGATCAAACGCCCCATACTCCAGCTTCCACTCAACGCCGTTGCCGTCGGTGTGGCATACCAGGTTGCCATGCCTGTCGTACCGGTACGACGCTGTCGTACGATCGGCATAATCCACCTGCGATAACCTGCCATGTTGCTGCCAGTGCAGGTGTGTCCTTATCTGGCCCGGCTGTATCACGGTTTCCGGCTGGTCGCGGCGGTTATATTCCAGTTGCCAGCTCCGGCCTGCCTCGTCAGTTATCTGGTTCACGCGTTTATGCGCGTCATAGAGATAGCGGCGGCTGCTGTTGTCCGGGTGAATTATCCCCGCCAGCAGCCCGTCCGGATGATAGTACAGTTCGGTTTTTTCGCCGGTCGGCGAGAAAATATGGACTGGCCTGCCCAGCCGGTTATACGTCTGCTGCCATTCATGCCCCAGCGGGTCGACAATTTTGCTCAGCCTGCCCTGGTGGTTATATTCATAACACCACGCATTTCCCGCCTCATCGGTATATTTACTCAGCCGCTGGCTGTGCGGCGCATACTCATAAAATGTCTGCCGCCCCTGCGGGGTTGTCCTGGAGGTGATGTTATGGTTTTCATCGTAGGTAAAACGGGTGACATGGCCGGCCTGATTTTCGGTGGCGATGATATTGTAGCGTTCATCGCGCCAGTAGCGGGTGCGACAGCCATTGCTGTCGATCGCGTCAGTAAAGTTTTCGCCATAGCTTAATGTGCCGCAGTAAAAACCTTCAGCGCCCTGCGTGGCGACACAGCGGCCTTGATCATCATAAATAAACTGCACCCAGGTTTTATCATGATCGCCCCATTTCACCAGCCGGTTGGCAGCGTCATAGTCATAAAAAAGGTGGTATTCCTGGGTGGCATCGGCCTCCGTTAATCGCCCGCGCTCATCCTGATGGTACTGCGCCAGAACCTCCAGTGTTCCGTTATAACGGATGATTTTATGCAGATAACCATTACTGTGATAATCAAGCTTCAGACGAATGCCGTCGGTATGCACAACCCCAATGATCTGTGCGGCGTCATTACGCTCAAAGTAGATTTTATTGTTATGGACATCGCTGATCGTACCCAGATAGAAGCGGCGTTTTTCAGTACTGTTTTGCTGGTTAAACGCATCGTAAAAATAGCGGCTGGTCAACGTGTCAGCATCAAAAAGCTCTAAAACTTTGCCACGCCGCCGCAGCGTCAGATGGTCATAGTCAGGATTCCAGGAGAGATCGTCATCAGGCATGAAATTGAAGTGATACACCTGCCCGGTATAGTCAAAAATATCGACGAAATTACCGTTGGCGCTGACCAGCGCATAGTCGCTCCAGTTATCACTCCAGCCCATCCCGGTCAGGCCAACAAACGATTCCGTAGAGTTGTAATAGCGGGTAAATTCCAGTGCCAGCGTCTGCCCCAGAATCAGGTCAGTACGTGCCTCAACATAGGCTCCGGTCGCGGCATCAATCGGATCAAAAAGGTATCGCTTTATTCTGCCTGCCGCATTGCGCGCACCTTGCCCGGCCCGTCGGGCCATATCGGCGGCTTTACTCGCAACCCTGGCAGCGGCGCCTCTTACGGCGACCAGCGCCCTTTGCGCACCTGCCATCGCCCCTCTTAACACCCGGGGCAGGCGACCTGCCAGTTTACCCGCAACCATACTAAGCCGGCCCGCCAGTTTGGCGCCGATCGATGAAGGGGGAAGCAGAAAACTGGCGATATTGATGGCGCCAAGGATTTTTCGCATCCATGGCGGAAACTCGGCATCAATATCTAAATAAGTCAGTTGCCCACCGCCGATCAAAACGTTTTTCGCACCAGCTTTAATAGCTGCAGAACATTCCAGCTTATCGCCCTTGCGTGCCGCCGGTTGACTGTTGATAAAGACACTGCCGCTGCCCTGGGCAATACGCGGCGGCTTACTTTCCTTACAGCACGCGGTATCTCCTGGCGCTACAGGGAAATTAACATCCCTCTTTATTGCACCATGCCCTCCCGCCATCGTGAGCAACTCAGCGGCTATCGGTCCACCCGTTAACCAGCAGCTTGCCGCTTCCAGCCGTTCCAGAACACTGGCATCATTACGCCCAAGAACGGTGTCCATATTTTTCTGTGAGACATCCCCCGCCCAGTCCATAACATTACCGGCACCCTCCATGACGGCACCCGGGAGACTGGAAGTCGCTTTAAGGTAATTTCCCTCACTAAAATCGATGACCAAATTCTGCAAATCAGTCGGCGCCGCTTCAACGACTTCCACATCCGACGCAGGCAAAGTCACTCCTGCCCTTGCCGCAAACAGTTTGTTGACGAACACGTTGGGTGAACCGGTAATAATCATACCGTCGGGGCTGGTGAACAGATCATCGACGAAACTGGTCACCTTATTACTGATCTTTTCTATTGCCGGCGCGGCTTTAACGGCCGCATAAAGCGCCAGTCCACCAACCAACAGGCCGACCGGGAATGTCAGAGAAAATGCGGCAATGATCACCACACCAGCAGCAATCGTAAGCACCGCGCCAACCACCGCGCCAGCCAGCGCCGCCCAGAAACTTTTATGCTTTACCGGATCGCCGAACCTGGCTCCGCCTGGGCCGGGTTCCCAGCCAGCACGGGCTGCTTTAAAATTCTGGAAGGTGGCATCTCGCTCCATTTTGGCCTGTACCAGCCCGGCCGTTCTGTTAAGCATCGACGCGCCAGCCAGCGCCCCAATGGCGGCAATTCCTTTACCGACAGACATGACTATCTATCCCCTTAGTATGGTTGTCCCGTTAATCCGCCACCTCAGGCTTAAAGCTCTGAATAACGCTGAGCATGATCTCTTTTTGACTTTTGCTCATACCGTTTGCACTGCTGACCGTAAACGTCATCAGCGTATTGCCGCGAAACTGCATCACCACCAGTTGGTCGATCCGACCCTCATCGCTCTGCCAGTGATATTCAAGACGCCAGGCGTTTTGCCCCGCCAGGGTGATGGTTTTAAATTTATGTTCGGTGTATTCGGGTAATTGCTCGCGATACTGGACCAGCACGTTTTCAACAAACTCTTCTTCTGCTGAACCAAAAGGCAGTTCCATCCGGGTAATCACCAGATTAAGGCCGCTGTTATCGGGCGCAGAAAACGCATTTAAGGTTTCATCTTTCCAGTCTTCAGGAAGGGTAATTTCACCCTCATTAAGTCGATAACGCATTTTTTATCCTTAATTCACAAACACACTTTTTCCATTGATAACAATGCCGTCTTCACTGAGCTGGATCACTGAGTCCCCGATATTCAGGATGATGCAGTCTGGTTTCAGGGTTATCTGACTTTTGCCTACCCCCAGCATCACGCCATTTTTCGCCATGAAACTCTGCCAGCCAGAGTGCTCGCCGCCCTGACCGCCAGTGGCCAGGCAAGTGATATCATCTGCCGTAATGCTTTTACTTTTAGCGATGATTTCTGTCAGCTCACCTTTCTGAACGTGGATGGTCCGGCTTCCTTCCAGCACACTGATCTGCTGTTGACCCTTTACTATTTCGGTATGGTTAGCGCCGACGATGGTGGTACGGTCATTTTTGACTTTGGTACTCATATCCTTCTGCGCATGCATCGACAGCATTTCCTGGCCGTTGGCGTCTTCGAACTTCAGTTCGTTATAGCCCTGGCCCTTATGCGTCTTACTGCGAAACGCCATCTGGGTTTTCGAGGCCGGCAGGCCGATAGAAGGTAAGTTAGCGGCGTGATAAGTACGGCCGATAATGATCGGCTGATCCGGGTCGCCGTGCAGGAAATCCACCACCACTTCCTGGCCGATGCGCGGCGTGGCGATCATCCCCCATCCCTGGCCGGCCCACGGCTGCGATACGCGGATCCAGCAGGAGCTCTTATCGTCGGACTGCCCGTAGCGGTCCCACGGGAACTGCACCCGCACCCGGCCAAAACTGTCGCAAAAAATCTCTTCACCCGGCGGCCCCACCACAATGCCGATTTGCGAACCATCAACGCGCGGCTTCGGCAACGGCGCCGGACGCCAAGTCTGCTGCGCCGGCACAAAACTAAACTGGTTTTCCAGCGTGGTGCCCTGCTCGCCGGAATCATGTTCCAGCGCCTGAGGCTGCCGGCCGCTGTGGGTGATGCTCACGACCTGCCAGCGGGTATTCAGATCCGCCCGCGGATGGTTCTGCAGGGTAAACAGCAAGCCTGGAAACAGCTCTGACGAGTTGCTCTGACCATGGCCGGCATCCGCGTCATTGCGCAGGCCTTCCAGCTGGTAGTGAGTAAAATCCTTACCGTGTTGTTCGTCCTTAAAACGCCCCGGGAAGTCATAATATTCATAGTCCGGACGCTGGTTGTGCAGCGTACTGGCCTGCTCGTTGAATCGGGCCGGCCAGCCGGGGTTTTTGAAGGTGTAATCTTTCAGTTCCACCATTGCCGGGCGCACCTGCACACTACGGCGGAACGTGCTGATGCACAGATCTTTGGTCTGGGTTTCCCGGGCGGGATTCCAGGGCAGAACGGGACCGGTCGGCAGGGTGCCGGCATCGTCGGCGAACACCAGCGTTTCGCCGTCTTCGCCCATCTCAAAGTAGTAATACATCCCTTCTTCAGAGCTGAGCCGGGCGATAAAAGAGAGATCGTCTTCCTGATACTGGACGCAGAACTCGCGCGCCGGGTGGTCATTGCGCAGGGCAAACGCCACATTGACCACGCCGCTTTCCCGCAGCAGCGTGGAGATAATGTCATCCGGTGTCTGCTGCTGGAAAATACGCGAATTGCGCCGCAGCGAGGTGCGCCACATCGCCGGGCGCATCACCATGCTGTAGCGCGTCTGGTGCTGGCCGGTATCCCCCTGCTCAAAAGCGGCGATAATCCCGGAGACCTTTCGCTCCACCGCGCCGTCGCGCAGAACGGTTAATACCGCGTCATTATCCAGTACCGCTTCAAAGCTTACCGCCGGATCGGCGCTGGCCAGGCCAAGCTGCAGCAGCCAGGGCGAGGAGAACGATTCGCTGAGCGCGAAATCCACCACCACAAACGTATCGGGAGGCAGCCCGGTCACCGTCAGGGTGAACTGCAGGCCGGAAGGGGTCGCCTGCCCGAACAGCGCGCCGGCCGCGGAGGTCAGCGCCGACGCGGCATTACCGCCAGCCAGCGAAGCGAGCGCGCTGGTGGATAAACTGCCGCCAGACGACAAAGCGCCGCCAGCAAACGTACCGCTGGTTAAAGCGCCGGAAGGCAGGGCGCCGGAAACAAAACCGCCACCCGTCAGCGTGCCGGAAGGTAAATCCTTCGCCACGATATTCTTCGCCAGGCTATCCACTGTCTGTTGCGCGCCGGAAAACGCCTGCGCCGCGCCGGCAACAGTACCGGCGACTTTACCACCCACCGCCTGGGCCACTCCCCCCGCCACGCCGGACAACGCCTGCGCCGCGCCGGAAGTCAGATCCTTCGCCACAAAATTCTTCGCCAGCGTATCGACGGCCTGCTGCGCGCCGGAAATCGCCTTGCTTACCTCAGAGACCGTGTCGGCGGCTTTGGCCACTTTGCCGCCCACCGCCTGGGCGACACTCCCCGCCACGCCAGCCACGGCATCCGTGACAGCGCCGGCGCCGGCCTGGGTAGCAGCGTTAATGCCGGCTTGCGCGGCATCCTGAGGCGAAACGATATTCTTCGGGGCTATCTTCCCGGCTAAGGGATTTTTTTTGCTGTCATCAGAAAACATCGCCAACTCCGTTTTGTCATATTTTCTGCAATCAGTAAGGTCTCCGACCGCTTCGCCAGACCCTGCAAAGATGCGTGCGCGTCATTAATGGTAATGCGCTGAAAGGTAATATATTGGCCAGCAATCATAACATACACAGGCGAGTGATAAATTATCGCCACTGAAACGCAGAATAGTTAAATCTGTATTGATAAAACAATAAATTACCGTCTCAGCTCGCCACACAGCAGAGCGATCTGCCGCAACGACGGCGGATTATCCAGAATAATTTTGATTCGGCAAAGATTATAATTTTATTCACTGGTAACGCATCTCACAGTTATTGAAATCGGTGTTTTCTTCTCACCAAAAATATGCAAAAAAAAGAAACCCCACCTGTCAAAAGATAAATTGACTGGAATGTTCTTATAATCGACCTTCTGCCAACACAGTTATCACTCGCGTAACAAGAAGACCTAACATACTGTTATAATAGAGAGTTCATGCTCTCCAGGAAAATTCGATAGCTACCGCATGGCGTTCCTCCGTGATATTCATCGCCGCCCGTTACAGTCAATTTCACCGTAAATGATGATTCCTACTTCGGCGCGATTTGTAGCCAGCTTTTGCACAGTCAAAAAACCAACCGTAACTGACACAATGCTGGTATGGAATTACACCCCCTACCCGGTAACGCTAAACAGGCCATGAACTAACCATTCAGTTCATTCATGTTTCCGGCACGGTGATTGATCCGGAGAAATACCCTATTATCCGCTCAGAATATTCACTCGCGTATCAGCCGATAGTAGCGTCCACTCAACATATTCCAGCGTTCATTGAGCTGTTTAATTAATAGCGCCGGCGCCGGTTCACCATTACGGGTGGCGGCTTCAAGCTGGCGTAATAATTCTTCCAGCGGAACATCCGTCGTCAGCGCGCTTTGCATCTGGTATACCGCCGTTTTCAGATACGAGATGGTCAACCCGCCGCGCACCCGCTCCTGTTCCAGCAGCTCCTCATTCAGGCGCTTCAGCCGCTGGTGAACAAAAAAGTAGCCGCCGTCCGGCAGCGGTGTGGTGTCGGAAAGCTGGGTCATCACCTGCCAGCGCGCGGTTTCCGCGTTCAGTTGCCCATTGTCCGGCCAGCGCTGCCGGGCCTCAGCCACCGACTGCTCGCCGAGCGCCAGCGCCATATACGGCGGAACGCTGGCCAGGCGATTGAGCTGTTGGCCATAACTCGCAGCGTCCGGCTGAGCCAGCCACAGCAAAGCAGCGCCCAGCGGTTGCTGCGCCACTTCCTCCAGTTGCGCCTTCAGCGGCATGACATACCAGTAAGCAGCCACCGCCGCCACCGCCAGACTGCTGGCCACGCCGAGGAAAAATGCCGGGAAACTCCAGCGCCCACCGCCACGCGCCGGCGTAACGGTTTTATCCGCAGACGGTACTGTCGCCTGCACCTCAGTCAACGATTCCGGTTCAGAGATCTGCGCCCGGGCGGGGTCAACGATATCAACGGCGACAGACTGCGCCTCGTCCGGCGTATCGGCATCCGCTTCCCGCTGCGCTGGCAATTCCGCCGCCGATATCCGCGGTGGCTGTCCCCCCTCGCCCGGCATCCACACCAGAGTCTGGGTCGGGGCGCGCGGTGCGGTATCGTCTTTCTCCCGCTCAACGCGCCGCCCGGTGTTCTGGATAAAAATCAGCAGATTTTCCACCCGCGGAACCCGGCTCAGCGGCGCCTGCTGGAGCTTGTCGTGAATCAGTTGCAGCGCCCGCTCCGCGCGGTAAAGCAGGCGCAGGCTTTTGCCGTCAAAGGTCATGGCGCGCAGGGCATTGCCGGCTTTGGCGTTGAACCAGTCAAGAATATCAATCTGCGCCGCGTCATTATCCGGCCAGCATCGCTCCCATTCCGCGGTAATAATGCCAGCCATTAATTCACACCCTTCGGTGAATCCGGATAGCCCCGCCAGTTTGATACGCGCCAGCGCGTAGTAGGCCGCGGTCTGCAAATCCACGCCGTTGCGGCGAAACACAGTCAGCGCCAGCGATTCAATCGATTTCCAGTTCACCTCAGGCTGCCTGGGGTGGCTCACTTTGTTAATCTCCTGCCTTATCGCCTCGAACTCCGCCATGTGGCGGGGATCGCTGCCGATATGCATCAGGATATTATTCACCTGTTCACTCACTGTCATTCATCCCATCAAAGCCCGGCGGCTCCCCGCCGGGATATGGTCAGTACAAGGTTTCCGGCAGATGGAAGCGGCTGAACAAACCGCCGGAGAACGGATTGTCGGAGGCATCAACGTGGACACGGTAAATCATGTACCCGCCATCAACGTTGAAACGCACGTTGAACGATCCGTCGCTCACGCTGGTTAGCTGCCCGGAATTAATCAGCCGCAGTTGCGCCCACGGGCCGCTGAAGCTGATGCTGCGCGGCGCCTTATTGCCGGCATCCGGCACCAGCGTCAGCTTACTTTCAACCCCGGCGCGCATTGAGTTCGGCCACACCAGGTGAACGGTCCGGCCGCGACCATGGGCATATTCAAGCAACTGTCCGTCCATATTGAGCACGCTGCGCCGTTTACCGGACGAAAGTTCCAGCGTTTCAATGGCGTACTGGGTGCCCAGACCGTTCTGCGGCGTAAAGAAGGTATCGCGGATCTTCTGGGCCATCTCCAGTTGCTGGCGGATGTCATCGCGAATCAGCGCCTGGCCGTCGCTACCCCAGGTCAGTTCGTTCTCAATGAACTGCCGCAGATTTTGCTGATAGAACGCGTCCAGGGTACCGCCGGGTTTAAAGAAGCGTTCAAATTCGCTGAGCGGCGCGTCTTCCCGGGCGTCCGGCGCGAAGGGATAACGACCGGCGAGGTGGGTCTGCCAGGGTTTCACCACCGCATTGCCCCACTCGATTTCCAGATACTGGATAGCCTCCAGCATCACCACCCGCCAGGCCTGTTCCGCCAGTTGCCCCACCCAGCGTCTGAGAGGGTCAGGCAGATTTTTGGCCATTTGCTGAACGGCGAAAATCGGATCGCTACTGTTCTCGTTAAGGCGCATCTGTACCGCTTTCAGCGCCGATTTCCCCGGGGTCGGCGAATTCTGGATCGCCAGCAGGTAGCGGTGCAGATCGGTCAGTTTCTGATATACCCCCGGCAGAACGCCGCTGCCCTCTTTCTGCTCCGCCAGCACGCCGTTTTCCGGCGCGAAATCGCGGCTGATGCGGGCCAACAGGCGGTAGTCCTGAGTTTCTAAAAACTCCTGGCGCGCTTTGTCGGGTAGCCCTTCGGGCAGCGCTGGCGCCTGGGTGTTATCACGCAGGGTTTGCAGCGCGCGGCGGAACACCTGATCGCCGCTAATCACCTGCTCTAACGCGCTGATCACCTGCTGCATCTCATCAAATTGTTGAATTTCCAGATTGCTCAGCGCCGCGCGCCACGTCGCGGTGTAATCGCCAAGATATTGCTCGGTGATATGGCGCTGAATCTCTTTGCGATCCGCTTCGCTGTACTGCACATCTTGCGTCAGATTGAGCACCCAGCTGTCCATCGCCGTCAGTTCCACCAGCCCGTCGCGCTGCTTCACAAAGTAGTTTTTCAGGCCGTAACTGGTCAGAAGCTGGGGAATGCGTAGCAGCTTTTCGTCGCTGGCGGCGAAGACTGCATCAAAGTTAGCGCCGATTTGATCGCGCAGGTTGAGATCCGACAACAGTACCTGCTGCGCCCTGGCGCGCAGGCTCTGGTAGACGCGCTGGTAAATCGACAGTTTGCTGAGTTCACGCTGGGCGTCGCGGATCGGCTGTACATACGGCGAAAACGAGCGCGTTGCCTCTTGATCGCCCCCTTCACGGCGCCCGCGCCAGTCGGTATGGTCCAGCGCATAACCCAGGTGGCCCATCAGTTGGGTCTGCAAACTGTTCTGGCCATTAAAACGTTCGCTCCAGCGTTCGGCCATAAACTGTTCGATAAGCGGTTTGTTGCGCCCGCTACCATCTTCCAGCATGCGCATAACGCGCAGAATATTCAGCTTCTCTTCGCTACCCGCCGGCGCTGCATTCAGCGCTTTGAGCAGCCCGCTCATCAGGGCCGGCAGGTAACGCTGTTGCAGCAGTTGCAGATAGGTGTCTTCCACGTAAGGGCCAATTTTATAGCCCTGATATAACCCCATATCCGCAAGGAACAGATTGCGATCGTGGTAGTCGCCATAGGCCAGGGTGGCCTCACGAATCGGGTTAAGCAGCGGCAATTGCAGGTTGCCGTAGTTATCGGTCTCCTCGGGCGGCGGTATTTCAAGGAACGATTTCGCCTGCGCCAGCACTTCCACGCCGGCGCGGTAGTTCACGCGATAGTAGTGATGCCAGCCGTAGAACAGACACACCACCACCACGCCGCTCACCACGCTGTACAGCGCCAGGCGCCGCCGGGCGTTATCCAGCCAGACGCTGTTTTCACCGGCCAGATTAGGCTCCGAGAACAGCACCCGGTCGAACAGGGCATGGGTAAAATACGGCTTACTGTCGCCCACCGGCCAGGTCGGGAAGGCCTGAGTGCCGAGATGATATTGCGCCGCGGAACTCTGTACGAACAGATCGTCCATCTGCCCACGCTGACTGGAGGAGGTCAGATACACGCCGCGCAGCAGCGGCGGACTCTCATTATGGAACACAATGCCGTCGAGCAGTTGTTCCACATATTCATGCATGCCGCGCATCTGGCGCACAAAGCTGAACAGCGGGCTGCGCTGGCTGCCGTCGACATCATTGATCATCATGCCCGGCAGCGCATCGTTCATCTTATTGACCCAGCGCTGCCAGAAGGTATCCAGCTCCTTGCGCCACGCCCCGGCTTCAAGGGAAAACGTCACGCCAAGTACCGATTCGCGGCGCGCTTTGTCCAGCGACTGGAACATCGCGTCAAAACCGTAGAAGAGGTCCATATGCGTTAACACCACGTAGACCGGTAACTGGCAGTGCAGGCGCAAACGTAAGTCCTGGAGCCGCTGGCGCATCACCGCCAGCCAGCCGTCACGCTGCGCTTTGTTGAGGGTCATAAATTCGCCGATATCGACGGCCAGCACAACGCCGTTCAGCGGCTGGCGGGTGCGTACTTCGCCCATCCAGTCCAGCAGATCACGCCACAGGCGGCTGAACCGCTCCGGTTTTTCGGCATCACTGTCTACAGGCTGCTCAATCAGCAGGCCATCGACATCAATCAGGATAGCCTGCTCCCCGGCCAGACAGCGAACATACACCTCCGGAGTCGTTTCGCCTTTCATTTTTTCCGGCGCGTACAGCGGCGCCAGCTTCTGACCTTCGCGCAATAAGGTGCTCTTGCCGCTGCCGCGCCCGCCGATCACCAGATACCACGGCTGCTGGTACAGGTAGCGGCGGCTGTTGAGATGGCGTTCAAGATGCAGCAGCCAGTGCGTCAGGTAACGGCGCTGATAATGAATATCGCCGCTGACCGGATCCTTCACCTCTTCGCGCGACAGTTTCTGCAACCGCTCCAGTTGCTGAAGGCGGCGCAGAATGCGCAGCGTCAACCATCCCAGGGCAATCAGCACCAGCACCGCCGTCAGCAGCCAGCGGCTTAACGGCGTGGCCAGCGGTTTCTGCTCGCTGACTTCCCATTCCGGCCCCCACCACCACACCCAAAATATCGCCGCGCACCAGGCTAACGCCAGCAGCAGCATAGCGGAGGCTTTAAACCTCGGAAGAGCAGGTTTTAGCACACGAAAAAATCCCGGTACTCTCATTGGTCAATGCTCCTGTTCCATTCCATGGTTATCCTTCACTGTGCGATTGTTGTGCTTCCAGTTCCCTGATAAGGTCTGGCTCCCAGTTGGGGAGCGAGATTTCCTGGGCTATCTGATAAAGATGTTGATAACTCTGCACGGCCAGCGTCTTCATACCGGCTTCTTCCAGCAGGCGCGCGCCAAGCATCTGGCAGTAAAAGCGACCACGCGGATTTTGCTGCTGCGCCAGCCGGTCGATTTCAAGTAGCGCCGCCGCCAGCCCCTGCTCTTGCCAGCATTGCCAGACCGCTTCGCTGTCGATATCCATCTGCGCCTGGAGCGGGGCGGCGCTACCGCCCTCTGTTATCTCAGCCTCCTCCGCCAGCCAGGCGCGGGCGGCATCGGATAAAAACGGCGTGCGATCGGTAAAACTCAGGCTCTGCAGCAGCGGCAGGCGCTGTAAAAACAGCCGTAACTCTTCGCGAATCGCCTCCGCGACCCGCTCATAGCCCAGCGCCACGGCGATAGCCGCCGACAGCCGGTGGCCTTCGAACCAGAACGGCGCCAGCACCAGACTCTGCTCCACCTGTTGCCACAGCGCCCGGTCGGGGTTCGCCGCCGCGGCCAGATACTCCGCCAGTCGATCGGCGGAAAACGCCGCCAGCGACGTCCGGCCATCCGCCTGTGCCAGCGGAGCGCTGGTGATGCTGTGCCATAACGCATTGCGCCGCAGCCGGTAGCCCAGCGGGTTATCCGGCTGCCGTTCGCAGAGAATGTCCGCCATCTGCAACTGTGTCTGGCGCCAGGCCTTATCATCGGAACTGTCGATTTCCAGCGTGGGCTGCGCGGCGACGGCGGGCGCCGCAGCAGGCTGCGGCGACGCGCTTTGCGGCGCTGCCGCTTCCACCACCGCGCCGTCCGGCTGCCGCCGGTATAACACCCCGAGCGCGTCCGCCTCTCTGGCCAAATCTTTTTCCGTCGCCTGCCACAGTTGCGCCAGATGCGCCAGCTCGCCGAGCACTTCCTGGCGCTGATCGTGGTCCGCCAGCCCAACAAAACTGTTCGCCGCGCTGGCGAAACGCTGTATCACCTGGCGCGCCAGGCGGCGTTTCATCACCAGGTTATCCGGCCAGGCCGTCTCCCAGCAGGTTTTAATCCAGGCGCACAGTAACTGCAGCGCCAGAATCACCTCCTGGGGCTGGCCGGCATGCTGCAAAGTACGCAGCAGGTGCACCACCAGGCGAAAATCTTTACTCTCCGTGGACAGCAGCAGCAGGATCCGCCGCTGTACCTCCGGGATATTCAGCGAACTGTGGCTGAGCGCTCCCAGCCGCACCATTTCGCCGTCAATAAACTCCCAGTGCGGATTGTCATCCGCCAGCCGGGCGCCGATTTTCTCTTCCGGCAGCGGCGCCGTGAGCTTGTCCAGCCATTCATGTTGTTCGCTCATGCCCGCTCCTTACCAGTGGCACGCCGTGCGCAGGGGGTCTATTTCCTGCGCCAGACCGCTGATATTAAAGACCAGCCGCGAAGCGTCTCCGGGCAGGCTCAGCGTCAGGCGCTGAGCGCCGAACAGCTGTTTGATTTCTTCGATTCCCGCCAGCCCGCGGCTCGATTCCAGCAGGAAGCCGTTCTCACGCACAAACCAGCCGACGCTGATGCGCCGGTTCTCGGTGGCCAGCGAAACCGCGCCGTCTCTCTCGCGCACCGGCATCGTCAGCGCAACCTGTAAACGAGTGATGTTGTCGACGCAGCTGAACATCAACACCGGGCGCGGCGGCGCAACGCCGATCGCCGGCGTCGTCAGTACCACCTGCGGGTTGTCGCCGCCGCTGTGGGTGACCAGAAATGCGGTTTCGCGATCGTCGCGCTGCGCTTCCTGAGCCATCGCCCGCTGCCACGCCACGCCGGCCTGCGCCGGTGCGGCCGGCGTCGCGCCGGTCGGAGCGGCCAGCGCTTTGTCATAGCAGTCGAGGCGCAATAGCGGCGCCGGCTCGCTGCGGCAGGCCTGAACCGCCGCCAGTTGCGCGTTATCATCCGCCCACAGCGGTGCCGCCATCAGCAAGCCAACACCGCTCAGCGCCAGTAATACCCGCGTTCTCATAGGTTGCCCTTGTATTTCGCCAGCTTGTAAGTCAGGGTGCGGGGAGACAAGTTGAGACTCATCGCCACGCGCTTTTTATCGGCGCCGAACTGACGCAGGCGCTGGGTCAGCACCTGGTACTCAAATTTCTCCAGCGCGGCCTGCAAATCGTCGATTTCGCTGTAATCATTGGCGACGCCGGAAACGCTGTTCGGGGCGCCGCCGGCGCTGAGCGCCGACAGTAGTTCATCGAGCTGTTTTTGTTTCTGCTGTTGAACCTGAAACACGTCCTGAATCTGGCGCAGATGGCTGCGCAACTGATCCAGTTCAAGGATCTTTTTCAGCCGGTGCTGAAACAGTTCGCAGCTCAGCGTAAACAGGCTGTTCGGCTTGTCGCACTCTTCCGGCTGACGGCTGAAAGCGGCAATCACCCCACATGCCGCGGCCTGGTTATCAAACACCGGCCTGGCGTACAGGCCGCATTCGCCGGGCAGCTCGTAGACGAAATGCCGAAAGCGCGTCTCTTCAATACGCACCCCGCGATGCAGCGTCTGCCAGGTCGTGGCGACGCCGTTGCGCAAAACCTGAATCAACGGGTGATTCACATCGTAGACACTCACCATAAAACGCTGCACATCGATGCCGCGCGCCCCGGAAACGGCGTAACATTCCACGCGCTCCTCGGGGCTGTTAATCATTCCCACCATCAGGGCATCGAAGTGGGACAGTCGCAGATTTAGTTCTAAAAAGTTGAATACCAGTTGTTCCCGGGTGTTACCGTCCAGTAAAGCCAGTACGCTTTTTAGCCGTTTCCTCATACGCTCACTTCCACCTGTGCTTTAAAGGCATTGTCTTCGGTAAAAAGATGGATGCTGTCGATAGCCTCTCCGGCCGCCATATGCTGCAACAACAGCAGCGACAGCGGCGGCATCAGCGCGCCGTCGATCACCGATTCCAGCATGCGCGCGCCGTTTTCCGCGCGGGTGACGCGGCGCATAATCTCCCCGGTTACCGTCTCATCCACCGTGACCGTGGCGCCGAAGCGCTGAACCAGCAGGTTTTCCAGCCAGCCGAGCTTGCCGGCGATGATCTCGCGCAGGGTATCGCTGCCCAGCGGCATAAACGGCACCACCTCCATACGCGCCAGCAGCGCCGGCTTAAAGAAATCCGCCAGCACCGGATACAGGGCATCGTGTAGCTCATCCTGCCTGTCGACGTGATCGACAATGGTCTGGTAGCCAAGGTTAGAGGTGAGGAAGAACACCACGTTTTTACAGTCGATCACCCGCCCTTCGCCGTCGGCCAGCTCGCCTTTATCAAAGGCCTGGTAAAACAGGTTCAGCACATCCGGGTGAGCTTTTTCCACTTCATCCAGCAGTACCACAGAATAGGGTTTCTGACGGATGGCTTCGGTCAGTACCCCGCCTTCGCCATAGCCCACGTAGCCCGGCGGTGAGCCGATCAGCCGCGAAACGGTATGTTTTTCCTGGAATTCCGACATGTTGATCGTCGTCAGGTACTGGCGTCCGCCGAACAGCACCCGGGCAATTTGCAGGACGCTTTCGGTTTTCCCGACCCCGCTCGGCCCCACCAGCAAAAACGCCCCCAGCGGCCGGCCGGGGCGGCGCAGATCGGCGCGCGCGGTCAACAGATGCTTGTGCAGATGGGCAATCGCCAGCGACTGACCGCGAATCACCTCCCCAAGCCACGCCGGCAGTTCGGTGATGGTGGTCATCTCATTTTGCGACAGACGGTTCAGCGGCACCCCCGTCCATTCGGCGATGACCGCGGCGATTTGCTGCCTGCCCACGTGAGGCGAAACCAGCGTCCGCTCTTTTTGCAGGCTATCCAGAGCGCCAGTCAGCGCCGCCAGCGCCACCACCTGCTCCTCATCCGGCGCGTCCTCCCGGGCCAGCAGTTCGGCCCGCAGCGCAATCACCTGCGCCACCAGCGCCTGCTGTTCGCGCCAGTCGTTTTCCAGGGCACTGAGAGCGTCGCCCGTCGCCGCCAGACGCTGGCGCAGCGCCTCAAGATGGTCTTTATCGCCCGGCAAACCGATACGCTGTTCGCGTTCCAGTTGGGCTATCTCCTGTTCGAGCTGGTGACGCTCCGTGGTCAGCGCCGACACTTCGCGCGGTGGGGAGCTCAGGTTGATAGCCACCCGGGCGCAGGCGGTATCAAGCACATCGATAGCTTTGTCTGGCAACTGGCGCCCGGACAGATAGCGTTCGCTCAGGCTCGCCGCGGCCTGCAGCGCTTCATCGTCGATCAATACGCTGTGCGCTTTTTCATAGGCGCTACGCAGCCCGCGCAGAATCACCGTCGCCTCGCCGGCGGTGGGTTCCGCCACTTTGACTATCTGGAAACGACGCGACAGGGCGGCATCTTTTTCGAAGTATTTCTTGTATTCACTCCACGTGGTGGCGGCGATGGTCTTCAGCTCGCCGCGCGCCAGGGCCGGTTTCAACAGGTTGGAAATATCCAGACCGCCCTGCTGGTTACCGGCGCCGATCAGGGTATGCGCCTCATCGATAAACAAAATCACCGGATCCGCCGACTGGATGGCCTCGGCCATGATCCCCTTGAAGCGCTTTTCAAACTCGCCCTTCACCGCCGCGCCGGCCTGCAGAGCGCCGAGATCCAGCGTCATCAGGCGCGTATCGCGTAATTTCTCCGGCACCTGCCCGGCTACTACGCGTATCGCCAGCCCCTCGATCAGAGCACTCTTGCCGACGCCAGCCTCGCCCACCACAATGGGGTTATTTTTACGGCGCCGGCACAGGATATCGATCATCAGATCGATTTCATTATCACGGCACAGCACCGGGTCCAGTTTCCCTTCCCGCGCCGCCTGGGTCATATCGGTGGCAAAACGCGCCAGCAGGCTTTCATCCCCGGCTCGGGCGCCCGGCGCGCCGGCGCGCGCGCTGTCATCGGCCACCGGCGTTTCCGCCGACTCCTGGGTCCAGACGTCAAATTCATCCTGAAGCAGCGCCCGGTTCACCTTCACCAGCAGTTGCACCACGCTGGCCGGCAGGTAGCGCTGCGGGGAGTGCAGCAGCGCCATCAGCATCACGCCGCTGCGCAATTGCGTATGACCGAATTCCACAGAGGCCATCAGCCAGCTATCTTTCAGCCACTCCACCAGCAGAGGGGAAAACGCCGGGTAAGAAGCCGCCAGATGACGGCCGCCGGACGCCGCCTGATCGAGCAACTCCCGCAGCGCCGTCACATCCACTTCCGCGCGGTTGAGGATCAGGCGGACATCGCTCAGCGGCGTGTTCACCATTTCCAGCAGCACCATCGGGACGGTAATCTCGGCCTCTCCGGCGTTGACGCACTGCGCCGCCGCGCTTTCCAGCCCGTGCCGGGCGACGGGATTAAGCCGGTTGACCAGGGTCGGCAAATCAATAGCAATCATCGTTTTCCCCCGCTCAGTAAGCTGTTCAACTGATGCAAAATGTCCTGGGTCTGGATATTCAGACGCAGTAAATAGAAGAGATAAATCGCCGCCAGTAGCCCCAGCGAGCCGATCAACAGATGTTTCACCGTCAGCCGGCCAATCAGCCGGTAGCTGCCGCGCGCCGTATCTGGTCCCTGATACAGCAGCGGCTCTGCGCCGTCCGGGCGCATCTGCGCTATCACGTTGTACAGGCGACGAAACAGCCGTTCGAACTCATCGGCATGCTGGGCCGTGACTTTGTAGCGGCCGCGGAATCCAAGGCAGAAACAGAGGTAGATAAACTCCAGCAGATCGCGGTAGCGCTGGGCTTCGCCCATCAGGCGCTCCAGCAGCACGTAAACCTTTTCCCCGCCCCAGGTTTCGTTATGGAAGCGCACCAACAACGACTGTTTCAGCCAGCCGTTCTCGCTGTTCCAGCCGTGGCCCAGCGCCGCTTCATCAATAAAGGTGCACAGCACATAGCGAAACGAGACAATCGCCCCCGGCTCGTAGCCCTGGGTTTGCAGGAGTTGTTCTATCGACTGCACGTCCGCCACCACCTGCTGATACAGCTGGTCCGGCAATGCCTGGCTGTTCATGGCTTTTAAACGCAGCACCATCCCGAGTAGCGGCGTCGCCGCGTCAATCATCGGATTCAGGCTTTCGCCGCGCAGCAACAGCTGATAATGGCGCGTATTCACTCCTTCGCTGCCCGACAGCACCTCGGCCATCGCATCGCGACTCAGTATCTCGCTGGTCATCCATTCCCCCTTATGGCCCAGAACTGCATATCCAGTTCAGGGAAATCGCCGGACACGTGGAAGGCGATGGCATTCCCCTGCTGAACCTCTTTCCAGGCCGGGCTCTGCTTATCGAGCATGAAGTAGGTGTAGCCGGAGTGGTAAGGCAACTGGCGCGGCGCCGCCGACAAAGCCACCAGCGGCACGCCCGGCAACTGGACGCTGACCAGATCGCGAATGCGCTCCAGCGAGGTAATTTTGGTTTGTTGCATAAACTGCCGGCGCAGCTGTTCCTGCGGAATCTGCGCCCGGATAGCCAGCACAAATTCGGCGCTCTTGAGCAGTTCCTGCTCGTTGATGGTCGCCACCCGAATACCGTGCGAGTGCTGGCGCAACTGAATAGAGATGGCGCGCGGCGTCAGGACGGTACTGAGCGCCTGGCGCATCATCAGGATCAGCGGATGGAAGGTCTCGGTCAAATTGTCATGATCGTATACCGGAAAAGCGCCGGGCAGCCGCGACTCATCGGTGAAGGTCATCAGCTCGCCGCACCCCTGCACCAGATGCAGGTAAAAGGTTTCCGGGTGCAGGACGTTCTGATAAGCCAGATGGGTGAAAATCGGCTGCAGGCGGTTAAACAGTTGCAGCATCATAAATTCCGCCACATCGGCGATGCCCTGCTGTTCCGGCGATCCGATACGTTCGGAAAGCATTTTGGCTCTTTCCACCAGCGTACCCTGTACCTCATCCATAAACAGACGCAGGGGCGAAGAGACATTGATATTCAGGCAGGTGGGCATGAAATCCTCATCCAGCACCAGCGAGCCATCGTGACGCTTTTCGCGGATGCGGCACACCGGCAGCACCGTCCAGGCGCTCAAATCCTCATGCCCCTGCATCAGGCGCGGCGCCAGTTGTGCCAGCGCCAGCGAACTGACATCGCCATCCGGCGAGTGTAAATCGCGCACGCTCAGCGGCGCTTCCCGGTAGCGCGCCCGCGTCGCCGCGCCGCCTTCCCCGGAGCCTATCTCATTGATGCCGTCATTAAGCAGCGGCAGCGCCAGATAAATATCCCGGCTGCCCGCTTCCGGCGTGCTGCCGATATCCAGCGGTTGCGGTTGAAAATCCTGATGGGGGAGGTCAAACAGCGTACCGTCCGGCATGATGCCCTGGGCGGAGTCGATGCCAATGCGGCCCAGCTTCAGCAGCTCGCGATTGAGATGCAGAGCATGGAATCCGTAGCCATAGCGTTTCAGCATGTCGAGACGCGAATCGAGCTGGTAGTCGTTATGACGCTGCTGCTGCTGAAAATGCTGGGGTTTGACAAATAACCCTTCGCGCCAGATAACCCGGTTTCTGGTCGGCATCTCAATCCTCCTCCTTCTGTAATTCAATTTCCCTGGCGCGCACGTGAACCAGCAAGTGGTAAGCGCGCCCCATGCCTTTCACCTTGATAATTTTTTTCCATTCGGCAATGTTTTCATCGGCGTAATAAACGATGACCCCGATGTACTGGTTCTTCTTCTCCAGTTCGATGGGCTCCAGCGGCTTAAACTGACCGGGAAGCAACGTGTAATCCTGGTGATCGATGTAGTTTTTACCGAGGATGCTGGAAAGATCGCTCTCTTCGTCGTTGAGTTGATCGAAATCGGCGGCCAGCAGTTTTGAATCCTCGCTCAGGTAAACCAGTTGCAGATTGACCGGCGTCGCTTCGTCGCTTTCGTTTTTATTGATGTCCGGCTCCGCCAGCAGCGTTATCCTGACCACCGAAGGCTGATCGGCGGTGGAGCCCACCTGGATATCCGGGTTGGCCAGCACCTTGCCGACTTTGCGCGCCGTGGTACAACTGCTCAACAGCGTCACGGCCAGCAATACCGCCGCTACCCGAAACAGCAAGCGCCCCGGCGTCATCGCCCGCTCTCCTGCTGCCCCTTGCGCAGCGCCCGGTCATAGGCCTGTTCATAAACCTCTTTAAACAGCTTCTCGAACCCCTGCTGGCGGCTTGAGGCCAGCTCTGCGTAATAGCTGCAGTACATGTTCCACGCCCAGGCCGGATCCATTTCGTCGCGTTCTGAACTGCGCCGGTACTGGGCAAAGCGCGCCATCAGTCCCTGGGGCGAGAAGGCCTCGAGCATCACCGCCAGCGCCTCGCCGATGGCCTGCTGATTGGCCTGATAATGTAAACGCATGTTATGCAGGCTTTCCGCCACGGCCTCCGGCGCCGACAGATGCACCGGACTTTTACCTTCGGAAAACAGTACGTTGAGCGTGGCGGCGTAATCCATGTTCAGGCGCAGCGGGTTATCCTCCAGCGGGCGCAGATGTTTATCCGACAGCGCGTCCTGCTGGCGCTGCAAATCCAGCAGCCCGCGGATCGTCGCCTGCAGCGTGCGGCCCACCTCTTCAAGAAAATCGTGCGCCTGCTGGCTGTCGGTCATCGCCAGAGGCGCGTCCAGTCCGCGCATCAGCGGCGTCACCGCGACATGGCGCTGCGACATCTCCTCCTGCCGCGCGCCCCCCTCCATCCTGGCGAGGTAAGTACTGATTTGCGGCAATTCTATAAATTCCTGATCCATGGTTCGGTCTCTGGCATTATCAGACAGGGGGCTGGCATCAACGGTGGGGCGGAGCAGTGTCCTGAGCAGCGGCTCTTCGCCGTCATCCGCCGCGCTGATACCCGGTTGGGTAAGATTTTCATGCTGCAGCACCTGCAGCGGGTCCTGCGACCAACTATGGGCGACGGTTTGTTCCAGCGCTGGCGCGGAAATAGCCGGGCCGGCGCTATTGCCCCCCTCTTCCAGCAGCGCGTCCAGCGGGTTACTGTCGCGCGCCACCAGCGATTCCGGCGTCACCTGCAGGGGATCGCGAATCTCCCCGCCGTCGAGATTAATGAATACCTTCATGGTCAGCAGGCCGGCGCCGATTTCATCTCCCTGCTGCAGGCGAATAAACCCAATACCGTCTTCGACCGGCGCCCGGTTAAGCAACAGCGGCTCGCCATGGGCCTGCAGACAAAACGCGCCATCGCGCCAGGCGATGGTAAAGTGAGAGGCGGCAATGTCCCCGGCGCTGTCCTGAATGCGCCAGGCGCCCAGTTCGCCGCAGCCGATGCGACCGCCCTCGGCGCCGAACAGGTGGCTGGCGTCGCAGCCGCTTTCAAGTTGATTACTGTTGTTCACCCGCAGCAGGAGTGAAGGACCGTTTTGTTGTGTATGGTTCATCATTCAGTTCCTCTTTCCCTCACTCCACGACACTGATTGTCACTTCCGGCCGCTCGCCCGATTTCCCGAGAAAACAGGTCCAACCCAGGAGTGCGTTTTGCTCCACCCCCAGCGCCATCGCGCCGATCTGATCCGGGGCGATCCCCAGGCGCAGATCCCAGGCAAATTGATCGCGCTGGATGAAAGACATAAACATCACCAGCGGCAGATAGCTGTCGCCGTTGGGTAAAAAATCCAGGAAACGCTGGCGCGACAGACCGCGGATATGCAGTTGAAATTTCCCGCTGCGATCCGGCACCCTGGCGCCGAGCGAGAAGTTTCCCCCGAGCAGCGACTTTCCCTGCGGGCGCATACCGCTTAACCGCTGGGTGCTGCCGAGGCGATTTTGTTGTTCAGGGGAGATATTCACATAGCGGAATTGCCAGCCATGCAGCGTCACATCATCCAGTTCAAAACAGTGCTCGATCAGGCCGCAGATCACGTCCGGCGAGCGGCCGGGGCTGGCCAGCAGGCCGGCATAGGCCAGCATTCTGGTGTGATTAATCTGCAACTGTTCCCTGACATCGCTGCTGCCCAGCCCGACCAGGGCGAACATACGCTGAGAAAACGCATCGCGCCCTTCATCTTCAAAGCAGATGTAATAGCGGTATTTGCGCCAGATACGGTGCAGTAGCGTCAGCAGACGATGGTTAAAGACATTGAGAAAATCGGTCAGGCGATTACTGTTCTGCGCTTCTTCCCACGCCAGATTATCCAGGTAGAAACCCGGCAGCGGCGACTGACTGCCGTGCAGTCCCATAAAAGAGGTGGTCAGTTGCCAGGGGCCGCCTTCTTTGTGTTCAAGGGCGATGACATCGCGCGTCGGGAAGGCAATGCTGGCGGAGGACAGAAAACGGATCGCCTCCTGCTCCACGTCTTCCGCCAGTGCCGCCTGCCCCTGACGATCCCTCGTCAGCAGTTCCACCAACTGATAAAAGTTGTAGCGGCCCGCTTCCGAGACCAGCTTTTGCCGCATCAAATCAATGCGTGTTGACCCGGCTGTACCGACCATTCATAACACTCCTTGTTATTCACATTGATGATTTTCAGTACATGAAATGCATTGACGCTGGCGTATAACGAGAAGAAACGCGCCAGAATGGTGCCGAACAGATATAGCTCTCCCTCGCAGGTGAACGCGCTCTGCTCCAGCCACAGCGTGGACTCCAGCCCGCGAACCGGAACCCCCTGAAAAAGCCGGTCAACCGGGCGAGTTTCAATGCGCGAGATACCTTCCAGTTTCTTTTGCGATGTTCTTGCCGCCTGGCGGTCGTGCATCGCCGGCAGATCGTAGGTGCGCAGGATCTGGCGCAGCGCGTCCTTGTTCAGCAAAGAAAGATAATTAAGGGACATGTTGGACAGCAGCGACCAGTGCAGGCTGCCGTCCAGTACCGGGTACAGCGGCATGGTGGGCCGCGTAACGTTGCGAAATGCCGTGAACGGCGGGTTCACCGGCCCTGGGGAACAGATATCCCCCACCCGTAGCAGGGTGGGCAGTTCCCGGTTGGTACAGGTCAGTTGCACCGATACCGTTTCGCCAACCGGCAGGCACAGAGTCTCGTCCCCGCGTACAAAAGAGATGGCATGCTCCAGTCCGGGACGGAACAGCGAAGGCCGGGTGCGCACCCGGTAATAGAGTTTTTCCCGACCGCGGGCATATTCTATCTGGTGCTGGAAGCTTTCGAATGGCGAATAGCTGCGCACCGCGCCGCGTCCCCGCCCGCGATCTTCGTCGCCGCCATGCTGCCAGCTCTCCACTTTATCCACGGAAAAAATATCGTAAAAATCCGGCTGGCTGTGGCTGGCGCGCAGCGGGTATTCCGCCCGGGTACCGTCCAGCGAGATCGATTCGCTATAGCGGCTGAACAAATTCACCGCCGGCGTACAATGCAGGCGCAGCGAGTCGCGGCGAATTTTGACTTCCGGCGGCAGCGGACGGGAGAAGTAAAATTGCAGCGAAAACTGTTCGGCGTGCAACTCTCCCGGCAACCGGGGGATCCCCTGCACATCGAAAAACAGAAAACCTTCCGGAAAGCAGAAATACTCCTGCAAGATGCGATAGCCCATCGCGGCGTTTTTCGGATAGGGCAGCATCGCCTCATCGCGATCGAATCCCAGCGGCACAAAATCGAAGTCCGGCAGCGGATAGGTGGTATCGCCAATAACCAGTTCGGCTTTTTCAAAATAGTAACTGAACCAGAAATAGAGCTGATAACTGCTGTAACTGCTCTCATTGAGCCAGAAGCGTAGTTTGTTAAGCTCCAGTTCGTTAACGCTGATTTCGCCGCTGGCGGAAAAATCCACGCTGAGGATCGCCTGCTCATTACTGTTATTGAGGCGGATATTCTCCAGTTCGACCGGTAACAGCCAGAGATCCCGGCACTGGGTAAAGGAGCACTGCGGCGTGCCTGGCGGCTCTTTATCAGCATTCAATCCGCCGCCGAGGCTGACCAGGACCGGCCTGCTCAGCAGTTGCGTACCGCGCTGCGTCAGAGTGGCGCCAGTGATGGCGTTTTTCTCCGGCAGATACTCAATCACGGTCATGCTGGGGGTTGGCCGCAGATAGTTGGGCCACAGCATATTCAGCAGGCTATGCGTGAGTTCGGGAAACTGATCATCAATTTTTTCGCGCAGGTTACCCGACAGGAACGCGAATCCCTCCAGCAGCCTTTCGACATCCGGATCGGCGCCTTTTTCCGACAGGAACGCGGCCAGATGCGGTTTTTCACGTGCCACAGCGCGGCCGAGCTGATGCAAATAATCCAGTTCGTCTCTGAAATATTTTTCAAATGACATGTTGTTAGCTCAGGTGATAGCGCTGATGGTTGTCCAGGTGAATGTTGAACTCGACCACATTATCCATGTCGTCAAAATCGACATGCGCCAGAATATGGAAACTTAACGTTAACGGATCCTGATAGTCGCTGACCCCTGCACTGACGGCCACCCGGGAGATGCGCGGCTCATAGCAAATGATGCAGTTGCGAATCGCGTCTTCAATGGATTTGCGAAAATCGGCCGCCGACGCCGTGGCGTCATTAAGATCAATCACTCCCAGTTGCGGCGCGCTCTGGCTACCGCCAGGGTGCGAATTCAGCACCTGGTTGAGATTGCACTTAATCGACGCCAGTAAATCGGCCGCCCGGGAATAACGAGAGGCGCCGGCCTCTCGTTCCTGGATCCGTTCAAATAAACTGGCCGCGCGGTCACGCCGCCAGCTCAATAGCCCGGCCATTTCCCGTTATTCCTTATCCAGACGCCCTACCAGAGACAGCTCAAAGCTGGCCCCCATGTATTTGAAATGCGGGCGCACCGACATGCTCACCTGATACCAGCCCGGATCCCCTTCGACATCCAGCACTTTAATCTGCGCGGCGCGCAGAGGACGGCGGCTGCGTACATCGGTCGGCGGGTTCTCCTGATCGGCGATATATTGCTTAAGCCACATGTTCAGCTCCCGCTCCAGATCCTGACGCTCTTTCCAGGCGCCGATCTGCTCGCGCTGCAGTACTTTGATGTAGTGAGCGAGACGGTTGATGATGAACATGTAGGGCAGTTGCGTCCCCAGTTTGTAGTTGGTTTCCGCCATTTTCCCTTCCCGCGTATTGGGGAATACTTTGGGTTTCTGAATGGAGTTAGCGGAAAAGAACGCCGCGTTGTCGCTGCCTTTACGCATCGTGAGCGTGATAAAACCTTCTTCGGCCAGCTCAAACTCACGGCGATCGGTAATCAACACCTCGGTAGGGATTTTTGACTGAATATGTCCCATCGCTTCGTACAGATGTACCGGCAGATCGTGTACCGCCCCGCCGCTTTGCGGACCGATAATATTCGGACACCAGCGATACTTCGCGAAACTGTCCGTCAGACAACCGGCCAGCAGGAACGCCGTGTTGCCCCACAGGAAATGCTCGTGATTGTCCTGTACTGACTCTTCGTAGCCGAATGATTTAATGGGGTTTTCAGTTCCGGAATAGGGCAGGCGCAGCAAGAAGCGCGGCGCGGTAAGGCCGATATAACGCGAATCTTCGGTTTCACGCAGAGCGCGCCATTTGGTATGCGACGGCCCTTCGAAAACCGATTTCAGCTCTTTGATGGCTGGCAACTCGGTAAAGCTGGTCACGCCAAAGAATTCCGGCGCCACCGATGACAAAAACGGCGCATGCGCCATCGCGCCAACGGCGCCGACATACTGCAACAGTTTCATATCCGGCGCGGTATTTTTGAAGGCATAGTTGCCAATCACCGCCCCGACCGGCTCACCGCCAAACTGGCCGTAGCCGGAAGAATAAATGTGTTTATAGAAGCCCGACTGAACAATTTCCGGCGCAAATTCAAAGTCGTCCAGCAGCTCTTCTTTGGTGGCGTGCAGCACATTGATTTTGATGTTTTCACGGAAGTCGGTGCGGTCCACCAGCAGTTTCAGCGACCGCCAGGAAGATTCCAGCGCCCGGAAAGGCTCCGCATGCATGATCTCATCCATCTGGACGCTGAGCTTTTTGTCCAGCTCAACAATCATGCGATCCACCAACATCTTGTTGATGGGCTCAGCGCTGGCGCCGGAATCCAGGATATTGGCGATAAAAGCGGCCACCCCCTGGCGGGCAATATCATAACCGTCGTTTTCCGGCTGCATATGCGCCTGGGCCATGATCTCATCCAGCAGGGAATGCTGCGCGGCGGGACGCTCTGATGCTACTGTCTGTTCTTCATGCAATGACATGGTTGAAATTCCCTCTAAGCTCAATTCCGTATCACTTCTTGTCTAAAATGTTCAGTTCTTCCAGTAGCTGTTCACGCGCTTTCTCATCCTGCAGCAGCGCCTGAAGACGGGCCCGGAAAGCGGGAATGTTGCCCAGCGGCCCTTTCAGGGCGACAAGAGCTTCGCGCAGTTCCAGTAGCTTATTCAGTTCGGGTACGTTACGTGCCACGCTGTCGGGGGAAAAATCGGTGAGAGACTGGATATCCAGGTGTACCGGCAGATCTGCTTGTTCGCCGTCTTGCTCGTCCAGGCGATTCGGTACATTAAAGGACAAGCTGATTCCGGCTTCGCTCATCACCGAATTAAAGTTGTTTTTATTGATGGAAATCGGCTGGCGCTCCTCAACAGGGATGTCTTCACGAGTTCCCTTCATGTCTCCGACAACAAACAAGTTCAGAGGTAGCTCAATTTCACTGGTCCCATCGCCAGTATTGGGCACATATTTAATATTAATGCGCTCTTTCGGAGCCACACTGGTACTTGAATTATCCTTACTCATGTCAGACATCCTCTTTCTGGCTGGCAATAAACAATACAGCGTAGTTTTGATTCAGAAAAAACAAGTTCAGCAAGGGGTTTGCAGAAATAAGACCGAACGTTTCCACCCTGGGCAGAATATCTCCAATACCCACGGCCAATCATTCTTCATGAATTCATCCGGCAAATGTTAATCAGTAAAAAAACACCATTAACCGAATTGAAATCGCAAGACTGTTATGTTTATCCGGACAATCTGGTTCTATTAAGCCACCCCTGAATAACTTTCGGGAAGGATACCACATCAAAACAACACTTCACGAGTACAATACGCTTTTCGGAACCTCTGGCAGGAGCTTAAAAAAATATTTCCAAATCAATAAAATGAACAAAACAAACAGAATTATCCCATAAATAAAACGATAGAAAACACCAAAAAACAGCGATCGTGACAGAATTTATTACTGCATCGGCAAAAATTATAACCATATTAACCAGCGTTGTATTGAAAACGATTAATAATCGACCGACAGGCTATGGATCTTTATTTCCAAATCTATATAGTGACCCCGACGTCGTCGACTTTTAATAGGATCCTGGAAAGTCAGTTGCTGTTGGCGGGCCTTGTCGTTACCCGGGAATATCGCACTTTGCCGTATACCAAACGCCACAGTTGACCTCCCTTGCGTATTCATATAAGGAAATTAAGCTATGCCAACTCCATGTTATATTGCGATTACCGGTAAAACACAGGGCAATATCACTGCCGGCGCCTTCACCGCAGAGTCTGTCGGTAATATTTATGTACAGGGCCATGAAGACGAAATGCTGGTGCAGGAATTCGACCACATCGTCACCGTGCCGACTGACCCGCAATCAGGCCAGCCTTCCGGACAGCGGGTACATAAACCATTCCGTTTTACCGTTGCGCTGAACAAAGCCGTTCCGCTGCTGTACAACGCGCTGGCATCCGGTGAAATGCTGCCTACCGTTGAGCTGCGCTGGTATCGCACCTCCATCGAAGGTAAGCAGGAGCACTTCTTCACCACCAAACTGGACGATGCGACCATCATTGATATCGATTGTAAAATGCCGCACTGCCAGGATTTAAACAAAGCCGAATTTACGCAACTGGTTCGCGTATCGGTGGCATATCGTAAGATTACCTGGGAACACAATTCCGCAGGGACTTCCGGTGCCGACGACTGGCGCGCGCCGATCGAAGCGTAATTATCGCCATTTGATAATAGGGGGAGAGAATATCTCCCCCTTGTTTAATTGTGTACCCAAGTGTCGCTTCGTTAAGTTAATCCCTGAGTATTTAGCCGGGGCGGTGAATCACAGGAGGTGATATGGCAAACATTATTTACCTGACGATTAAGGGAGAGAAGCAGGGGTTAATCTCTGCCGGCTGTTCCAGCGCCGAATCCATCGGCAACAAATATCAGACCGGACATGAAAATGAGATTTTTGTCATGGAGCTCATTAATCATATGACCCGTAGCGAAAATGTCGCTCTTCATCCTATCGAAATACGTAAACCCATCGATAAATCCACCCCATTACTCGCCCAGGCAATCAACGATAACGAAAAACTGGAGTGCAGTTTTTTGTTATACCGAACTGCGCAATCAGGCGGTAATGAGCTCTACTTTAAAATGAAAATTACAGATGCCACCATCTGCGATATTCGGCTGTTCTGCCCCAATTCAATCTCCCATAATGAGATGCAGCCCCAGGAGAGTGTCTCCTTTAAGTACGCTTCAATATCCTGGGAACATGTCATGGGAGGAACAAACGCGTATAGCATCTGGGAAGACCGGGTATTTTAACCAGCCTCTCTAATCTTGTTTGCTATCAGAGTGTGAAAACGCAGCGTCTAAAAACCGGGCCGGTAAGTTTTTATTAACATCCTCTATGTTGACTGACTCAGTATTGTAAACCGGCCCGTTCATCTACCTGGAGCTTCCTGTTTCGCCCTGCCGCTGTTTCCCTCTGATTCAATAACCAACAATGAAAAATCCATTATTCATAGGCGATTATTATTCTCTGTGGCGGACCTATGACACCATTTGTCAGGGAGGTTTACCTCTTCCCGCGCCGGCCATGGCCCGCTATCCTTAGCGCACACTCTTAAGGCCGACGTAGCCATGATCAAAACCTTGCACATTGAAAATTACCGTTCTATCCGCCGGCTGTCGCTGGAGCTGGAACAGCTCAACATTGTGTTCGGGCCGAACGGTACCGGGAAGTCAAATATTTATAAGGCGATCCATCTGATGCACAGTGCGGCCCGGGGGCAATTTTCCGAAGCGCTGGCCCGGGAAGGCGGGATCCTCAATGTGTTCTGGGCAGGGAAAATACGCACCGACCAGCTGCGTCGCGTCAGCCTGGCGGTGGAGACGGAAACGTTTGAATATCAGTTGCAGGTAGGTTTTGTGGAAAAACTACCTTACCCCTCACAGTTCGAACGCGATCCGGTGATTAAAGAAGAGTCGCTGTGGCTCAGCGGCCAGCGCCGCCGTCCTTCAGCACAGTTGATGAAGCGTAAAAACCAGGCGGTATTCCTCAGCAATATTCACCATGAACAGGTTTCTCACGGCGGAACGCTGTATGAGAACGAGTCCGTCTTTGGTCAGTTGGGTGAACCGCATCTGTATCCGGAAGTGTCGCAAATGCGCGAGATGCTGCGCAACTGGCGTTTCTACCATGAATTCTCTGTAGCGGCCGGCTCCGTGCTGCGTGAGCCACAGGTTGGGTTCCGCTCGCCGGTTCTGGCCAGCGATGGCAGCAATCTTGCCGCAGCGTTTCAGACCATCGTCGAAATTGGCGATGAGCAGTTGCTGATGCACATCCTCGGGCAGGCATTCCCGGGGTGTGTTTTCTATTGTGATAACAGCGCGGGCCGCTTTCGCCTGATGATGCGTCGCGCCGGACTTCACCGCCCGCTGGAGCCTGGCGAATTTTCAGACGGCACTCTGCGCTTTCTGTGTCTGGCCGTGGCGCTGCTCAGCCCACGTCCACCGGCATTTATCGCCCTTAATGAACCGGAAAATAGCCTGCATCCACAAATGCTGCCCGCTCTGGCACGGCTTATCGCTGAGGCCAGCCGCTATTCACAAATCTGGCTTACCAGCCACTCCCCGCAATTGGCCAAACTGATTGAACAACACACTCGCTTTACGCTCTACCAACTGGCGATGACGGAAGGTGAAACGCAATTAACCCGCTGCGCATAGTGACTGACGCTGGCGGAGTATCTGGCAGTTTGAGATGTTGAGATAAGGAAAGGATTTGTCGGGGGGAGATGACTGATTACGCTCAGTTGATGGCGCAGCCCCAAAAATGAACCAGCAGGCAGGTACGACCCTTTCACTGGCGCATTCCATCTGCGGATAAGGGCCAGAGAAAAGCGTCGCACCGCCCGGGTTTGTCAGTTAACCCTCCGTCGCCAGGCCGCGGATGGCTTATGAGCCTGAACGCGCCGGATAGATTAACTTTTTTTAAGAGATGTGAAACAGTTTTCCCTGGTGTTTCACGGCACAGATAAGAGTGGGTCAGATGAAACGTTTCCATTGTTCAGAAGGTATTGCTGAAAATTAACTACGGTTTCAGCAATGATTACCGCCCAACAAAGAGGAAACACCTATCAAAAAATAAGAAAATCCCAACTCTTATTTATACACTTACTAAATTACATATCTTTTTATAGTGTAATTTTATTTTTCATCAGCACAAAAAAAAGAGTATGAAAAACATCTCAGAGATATCCCCCGAGATGAGAGCAAAATGAAAAATAAAATTTTTGTCAATGTTATTGTTTTGTATTTATGACAGCAATCAACATTATAATAAATATACCTTTCAGAGTACCTGTTACAGGGTGCCCTGACGGTGAGTTTCGAAGATAATATCCAACGGACGTTATCCCCTGGAAACAACGTTGGCCTTTGGCCACCTGATCTGTACGCTTAACGGAGCATCGCGGGTCAGGCCACTTTTTTTAGGTTAGTTGATGACCTATCAGAATACCAGCTGTCCTTAAGTACAGGGTCCGCAGAATCGCCGGAAAATTAGTATCAATCAGGAAAGATAATATGGATACGCCAATCGAGTTTTTTACCACCACCTATCTGGATTTACCCGATGAAATGGCGGAAGACCTTTACCGACTGCGTAACCAGACATTCAACACCCGGCTCGAATGGCAGGTGGAAAGCCAATCAGGGATGGAATTCGATCGCTTTGACTCTGAAAATGCGACCTATCTGCTGGGCGTTTGTCAGGGTCGGTTACTGTGCGGCGTTCGTTTCATCGACATGAAGCATGAAAATATGATCGATGAAATTTTTATTAAATATTTTCACAACCTGACCTATCCCGTACAGGGCAAAATTTTTGAAGCCACGCGTTTGTTTATCGATAAGGATCGGCGCAACGATGCCTGCCTGCAAGGGCAGCCGATTACTAAAATGCTGTTTATTTCGATGATTAACTTTTGCCTTAAAGAAGACAGTCCGGGGATGTATGCGGTTATCAGCAAAGGGATGGCGCAGATCTTTAAACGTGCCGGCTGGAATATACAGATTCTGAACCAGGGTGTTTCCGAAAAACAGGAAAAAATTTACTTTGTGTTTATGCCCGCCAGTGAAACCTGCATTACCGAGATCTTAAATAAAAAATAACATCCGCGATGTTCAGGCTGCCTTAATCTTCCAGCAGCTTGAGCTCCACGCAAACCCGCAGAGCGTGCCTGGCATTAGAGACTCCCAGCTTTCTCAATACATTACTGATATGGAATTTTACCGTCCGCTGGGAAATCGATAATATCACGGCAATCTCCGGATAGGTCTTCCCGCGCCCGGTCCAGTACAGGATCTCACGCTCGCGCGGCGACAGGCAAATCAGATTTTTCTGGTGTTCTTCATGATATAAATCAATGGTTTTCTGATGCTCGGAGATGAAGAAGGAAAGCAGCATATTGCGGTTTTTCATCACATCAATATCGCTTTCTTTATATTTGATCAGCGACAATACAGCCAGGTTTCCGATATAGTCATGGATGACAAATGTATGACCGTAATCAATATTATAGCTAATGCCTTCGTCAAATATACGCGGCAGACTATAATGTGACTGAGTGAGGATCTCTTTATCCCATGAAAAGTCTACAATTGTATTAAGAGATCTAATGATTACCGGATCGATAAACTGATAGTTATTGTCAATATATCGATCAAACCACTCTTTATGATTATTTATAATCACCATTTGAGCAGGATTTTTCTTATTCATAATGGCATAGGCATAGGTGATTTTACCGTACTCGGCCAAATACTCATCGAAACTTTTTTTTATTGATTCATTGATATCCTGGCGATCGAAAAAATGTATTCTCATCTATAGATGCTTATTGAATTAACGAGACCTGTAGTATACCCCCTTAGATTAAGATATAAAAGTTTACCAGGACACACTTTTTACTCTCCTTCCCGACATTTTCCACCATGATATAAAGCTCAGGTAATACAGAGAGTTAGAGAATTCTCCCGCGACAATTCCAGCCGCTGTCTATTAAAGATATTTTCCGATAATTAACCGTTGCAGAGAAAAACCCTGGTCGCATTCCGGTTAATCCGCCACCGTCCGTGTGGCGCTGCGCTAATAGTACAAAAAATCAGCGCGCCATTAATCATGGTGTCGACTTGTGTCCATCATCACACTAAGGATTTTCTTAGCAACGGTAATTCCGTGCGTGGCTACTTCAGATTCAGCGCATCTCAGGGAAGAGGCCTGGCAATTCCCGGCCCGGCAATATCCGCCTCAACAATCAGCCCCATAATTTCCTTTTCATCTGCGACATCTCAAACCACCGCCAGAGGGCATACCTGAAGGCCTTTACCGGCAGGCCGTCGGGAACCGTTAAAACAACCTCGCCAGACTACAATCCATAGCGCTTAATTTTACGGTACAGTGTGGCAATGCCAATCCCCAGTTGCGCCGCCGCCTGCTTTTTCCCCTCCACGCCAGAGCCAAAACGGCGCAGGGCATTTTCAATAGATTCCCGTTCCGCTTTCCTCCCCTGACTATCCAGGCGCTGCAACCCATCACGCCCGGCCTCCTTACCCTTTTCCGTCGAGACCAGCAGATAAGGCGGCAGATGACTGGCGTTAATCCCCGTCGTCTCCCCCTGCATCACATAGATGTATTCAACCACGTTACGCAGTTCGCGGATATTGCCCGGCCAGTGCCAGGTGTAGAGCCGGTTAATCACATCATCAGGCAGTTTCTGGTGTGGCCGCTGATAGCTTGCCGAAAATTCGTCAGCAAAATATTGGGCAAGGACCGCGATATCCGACCGCCGCTCGCGCAAGGGCGGCAGCACCAGCGGTACCACATTCAGGCGGTAAAAGAGATCCTCGCGAAACTGGCCGTTCTCCACCATCGCGTAAATATCTTTATTGGTGGCGGCGATAATTCGCACATCGATATTAATGACATTATTGGATCCAACCCGAGTGATCGCTTTCTCCTGCAGTACCCGCAGCAATTTCGCCTGCAGATGCAGCGGCATATCGCCAATTTCATCCAGAAACAGACTGCCGCCATTGGCCAGCTCAAACTTGCCCACCCGGCCTTTGGGATCCGCGCCGCTGAACGCGCCGCGCACATAGCCAAACAGTTCACTCTCCAGTAATTGTTCCGGAATCGCCGCACAGTTGATGGTCACAAACGGCGCCGCCTGCCGTGGGCTGTGCTGATGAATAGCAAAAGCCACCACCTCTTTCCCGGAGCCGCTCTCCCCGGTAACCAGAACGCTGGCGTAACTGTTGGCGATTTTGCCGATGGTATTTCTCAACGTTTCCATTGACGGGGAGTGGCCAATCAGCCGCTCCCGGCTGTCGGATTCATGAGCGAAAGGGGCTACTGTGCTCATATAGTCGCGGGCATCGTGGAAAATCACCATGGTCAGACGATCGTTTTCCAGCGACGAAAGCGAAATCTGTTTACACAACACGTGGTGTCTGTGGCCTTCCAGCGTCAGCCAGGCCTCTTCGTCGCCGTACAGGATATCGCCGGTGGTCTCCACCGTCAGCTGTAGCCCCTGAACCTCGCGGTTAAACATCCGACTGGCCGACAGGTTGGCATGCCAGATACGGCCATGACCGTCGATGGCGACCACGCCGCGATCCATGGCATCAATCAGACGCCGGAAAGCGCCGAGCGTTTCCTGAGCGCGCAACCGCTCCAGGCACTCAAATACCTTGCTGGAGATCATCACTGCGATTTGCTCGATAAAAGTCACAAACTTATCGATCTGGCTGAGCAGTGTCCGGCGCTGCTCTTCAGTAGAACAGATAATGCCAATCACGCCGATTACCCGGTTATTCAGGAAAATCGGCGCGTTCAGATCAAGCATTTCCGAACAGTAACGGTGTTTTTCACATTTCTGGCACAGGGGATGCTCACCGGGATTTTTGATCAATACCGTTTCGCGAACGCTCAACACGTGCCGGTAGATGTAGCCATTTTTCGCCACGTTCTGGTTGAGCATCTGGCGGTATTTTCCGGTACCGGCGATACGCGTCAGCGACTCATCAATGATCTCAACATCCGTCCCGGTGATACCGGAAATCGCCTCCGCATAATTACAAATATCATCCTGAATATTGCTCAGAACTGAAATCACGATCCCCTCCGCCCCTGACTGACTATATTCTCAGAAAAATGATAAATACGCCGGCACAAGAAAAAGCGGGTTGAGAAAAATCAATATATCTCTTTGTATTTAAATAAATATTGTTATTTATCCTCACAGATCACACTATTTATCACTTTTGATAATTTATCATCACACTTGATAAATAATAGAGCGTTACCCTCCCAACAAAAAAAATAAAAAATACCTTTATATTCATACCATTAGAACTTATTTCATCAGATTTTACTGATTACCGATAAACCTGGTAAGCCTTTTGCTCTACTGGAGTACCGATATTTATCACCTCTCTGTAGTAAATCGGTTACAGGGAATGAAAAATCAGACCAATGAGGCTTTTCCATGCAGGATAATTTATCGTTTTTTATCAACCGTACGTCGTTTACTGAACGTCCTACCGCGCCGTTAGCGCCGTTCGCCTGGCAAGAGCTGATAAAAGCGCTGAACTTCCACCGCACCATCCCCGGCTATGCGCCGACGCCGCTGTATCACCTGGCGGCGCTGTCCGGCAAGCTGGGCGTGCAGGACATCTACCTGAAAGATGAATCCCGGCGCTTCGGGCTGAAAGCCTTTAAATCGCTGGGCGGCGCCTACGCCATGGCGCGCCACATCGCCGAGCGGCTCGGCAAAGACATCAGCGAACTGCCGTTTGATGTCATGACCAGCGACAACGTGCGTCGCGACCTGGGGGAAATCACTTTCGCCACCACCACTGACGGCAACCACGGCCGCGGTGTGGCATGGATGGCCCGCCAGTTAAAACAGAAATCCGTGGTGTACATGCCCAAAGGTTCCTCTCCACAGCGCCTGGCCGCGATTCGTAATGAAGGCGCTACGGCTGAAATCGTCGACATGAACTATGACGATGCGGTGCGCATGACGGCGGAACTGGCGGAAAAACACCAGTGGGTCGTGGTGCAGGACACCGCCTGGGAAGGCTATGAAAAAATTCCCCTGTGGATCATGCAGGGTTACGGCACGCTGATGCTCGAGGCGCTGGATCAGTTACATCAGGTTCCTCCCACCCATGTGCTGGTACAGGCTGGCGTCGGCTCTTTCGCCGGTATGGTACAGGGTATGCTGACTGCCGCCTGGGGCGAACATCGTCCGAAAGTGATTGTCGCCGAAGCCATGATCGCCGATTGCCTCTATCGCTCCGCGCAGTCCAGGCAGGGCCAGGCCATCCCGGTCGGCGGCGATTTGCAAACCCTGATGGCCGGACTGGCCTGCGGCGAGGCCAATAATATCGGCTGGAATTTGCTGCGCGATTATGCCACCGCCTTTGCTTCCTGCCCGGATTTTGTCGCCGCCAGCGGCATGCGCATGCTCGGCAACCCGCTGGCGGGCGATCCGCAAATCGTCTCCGGCGAATCCGGCGCCGTCACCGCGGGCCTGCTGTCACTACTGATGACCTCCCCGGCGCTGGCGCAAACCCGCGAGCAACTGGGTCTCAATGAAACATCGCGCGTGCTGCTTATCAGCACCGAAGGGGACACCGATCCCCAACAGTATCTGGATATCGTCTGGGGCGGTGAATACCCCAGCGTCAATCAATAGTCACCCCGCGGACCATTAACGGAGAAAAAGCATGTTATCTGCAAGTCGTGTTGATGAAGTGGTTAAAAACTGCCAGGCGCTGATCCAACAGAAAAGTTATTCCGGACAGGAAGGCGATGTCGTTAACGCTATTAAAAAAATGATGCAGCACTATCAGTTTGACGACATTCACATTGATAAATACGGCAACATCGTCGGGGGGATTGTCGGTAACCAGCCGGGGAAAACCCTGGTCTTTGACGGGCACATCGATACCGTACCGGTGGATGAAGAGAAGTGGAGCCGTAACCCGTACGGCGGCGATATTGCGGACGGAAAAATCTATGGCCGCGGCACCACCGATATGAAGGGCGCCGTCGCGGCGATGATTTCCGCGGTGGGTTTCTACGGCCAGGACCAGCAGCGTAACTTCGCCGGCAAGATTTACGTCGCCTGTATTGTGCATGAAGAGTGTTTCGAAGGGGTTGCCGCACGCCTGGTCAGCGAACGCTATAAGCCTGACTACGTCATCATCGGCGAAGCCTCAGAGTTAAACCTGAAAATCGGCCAGCGCGGCCGGGCGGAAATCGTAGTGGAAACCTTCGGTAAACCGGCCCACTCCGCCAACCCGCAGGCGGGCATTAACTCGGTATACAAGATGGCGCAACTTATCGACAAGATTCGTACCATCACTCCGCCGAACCACCCGGTACTGGGGCCCGGCATTCTGGAACTGACCGACATTAAATCCTCGCCGTATCCGGGGGCCTCGGTGGTGCCGGACTACTGCCGCGCCACCTACGATCGCCGCCTGCTGGTCGGCGAAACCAAAGAGAGCGTCATCGCACCGCTGGAAAATGCGCTCAAAGAGCTGGCGGCCGAAGACCCGCAATTTAAGGGCAAAGTCTCTTACGCTTTCGGCCAGGAATCCTGCTACACCGGCGCCTCCATTGAGGGCGAGCGTTTCTTCCCCGGCTGGGTATTCGATGAATCCGACGAGTTTGTCCAGGCAGCGCTGGCCGGGGTACGCGCCGCAGGTATCGAACCGACCATTACCCAGTACTCCTTCTGTACCAACGGAAGCCACTATGCCGGAGAAGCGGGCATTAAAACCGTCGGTTTCGGCCCGTCGCGGGAAAACCTGGCGCATACCATTGATGAATATATTGAAATTTCCCAGTTGACCGGCTCTGCAAACGGCTATTACGGCATTATTCACAGCCTGTACGGCAAATAAAAAATAAAGACAGAACATTCACTTACCCTGAATGCGGCGCGCCATACCGCGGCGCGCCGCCCCGGAGAATAACGATGAAGACCATCTTTAAGAACGGAAAAGTGATCGATGGTACCGGCGGTGATGCGTTCATCGCCGATGTAGTGGTTGATGAGGGACGCATTGTCGCCATTGGCCAGGCCGAGCCTGGCGTTAACGACCAGGTGATTGACGCCACGGGGAAAGTCATTTGCCCGGGTTTTATTGATACCCATACCCACTCGGACCTGTCGGCCATTGTAAACCCGGCGCTGTCGGCAAAAATCCGCCAGGGGATCACGACTGAACTGCTCGGTCAGGACGGCGTCGCGCTGGCGCCGCTGCCGGAACAGTACATTGCGGCCTGGCGTAAAAACATCGCCGGACTGGACGGCGATACCGACAAAATTGACTGGAAATACAAAGATACCGCAGGCTATCTGAATCTGCTGGAATCGCGCCATCCGGCCACCAACCTGGCGTACCTGGTCCCCCACGGCAATATCCGTATGGAGGCCATGGGGCTGGAGGGTAACCCCTCGACCCGGGAAGACGTGGCGAAAATGTGCCAGATCCTGGAACGCGAGCTGAAAGCCGGCGCTTTTGGCCTCTCCACCGGCCTGATTTACATGCCCTGCGCCTTTGGCGACACCGCCGAGATGATCGAACTGTGCAAAGTCACGGCGCAATACGACGGTATCTTTGTAGTCCACCAGCGCAGCGAAGCCGACGATATCATTACCTCCACCCAGGAGCTGATCGATATCGCCAAAGCCTCCGGCGTCTGGCTGCATATTTCCCATATGAAGGTATGCGGCAAAAAGAACTGGGGGCTGATTGACCAGATGCTCGGCATGCTGGAACAGGCGCAGGCGGAAGGTATCCGTATTTCTTACGACCAGTACCCGTATGTCGCGGGTAGTACCATGCTCGGCGTAATCCTGCCGCCGTGGGTACACGCCGGCGGCACCGATAAACTGCTGGAACGCCTGGAATCGCCGGAGTTGCGCGCCAGAATGATTAAAGATATCCAGAACGGCATCCCGGGCTGGGACAACTTCATCGACTTCGCCGGTCTGGATCAGATCTTCGTCACCAGCGCAAAAACCGCAAAAAACCAGGACGCCGTGGGCCTTAACCTGGTACAGCTCGGGGAACTGCGCGGTAAAGACCCCTATAACGCCACGTTTGATTTGCTCTATGAAGAAGAAAACGCCGTCGGCATGGTGGACTTTTACGGCACTGAAGAACACGTCATTAAGTTCCTCTGTCGCCCGGAGCAGAACGTCTGTACCGACGGTCTGATGGGCGCCGGCAAGCCGCATCCCCGGGTGTTCGGCGCCTTTCCGCGCGTTCTCGGTAAGTATGTACGGGAAGAGGGCTGCCTGAGCTGGGAATCCGCCATCCGCAAGATGACCGGCAAACCGGCCGAAGTACTGGGGCTGGCCGATCGCGGCCTACTAAAAGTGGGATTCGCGGCAGATATTGTGATGTTTAACCCGCAAACCATTACGGATAAGGGGACATTTATTGCCCCAAACCAGTATCCCGAAGGGATCGATATGGTAATGGTTAACGGGCGCATCGCTTTAATCAACGGCATAGAGAGTTATGCCTGCAGCGGTACTGTTATCAGAAAACAATATTAATAACAAAAGATAAATCAGCGCCTGTCCAGCGCGGCCATTTATTGCCCGCGCCGGACAACTACACCCTAAGGACATCACAAATGAGCCTACAATCTTCTTTACCTGCGGGTAAACCGAAATCCTGGAAAGCACGATATACCATCCTGTCGCTTATCTGGCTGGCATGGTTACTCTCTTTTCTCGACAGAATGGTGATGAGCGTTTCACTGCCTTTTATTGGCCGTGATTTAAACCTGGATACCACTGAACAGGGATTAATTATTAGCGCCTTTTTTATTGGCTATGCGGCTTTTCAGATCCCTGGCGGTTTTCTGGCGGATAAATTCGGCGCCCGAAAAATTATGGCGATCGGTATTGCCTGGTGGTCAGTATTTACCAGCCTGACCGGGGCGGTATTCACTCTGCCGCTGATGCTGGCGGTGCGCTTCCTGTTCGGCATCGGCGAAGGGTGTTTCCCGGCGGCGTCGTGGAAGATGATCTCCACCTATTTCCCGTCCAAAGAGCGCGGCCGGGCCACGGCAATTCAGTCTACGGTTAATACCTTAGGGCCTGCGCTGGCTGTCGTGGTCGCCGCGGGGATTATCAGCGCCTTCGGCTGGCATATGGTGTTTATTGTACTGGGGCTTCCGGGCCTGTTTATCGCCGCAGGCATCTACCTGTTTACCCGCGACAACCCGAAAGATCACCCGGCCATCACCGCCCAGGATCTGGCTGAGCTGGCGCAGGACGATCAGAGTGGCCAGCAGAATGCCGCGCCAGTACCGTTTAAAGACGTGATGAAAATGCCAGTGCTGTGGCAGATGGCCGCCATCTGGTTCCTGTTCGACATCACTTTCTGGGGCTTTTCAACCTGGCTGCCGAGCTATCTGATCACGGTACGTGAGTTCTCACTGGCGAAAACCGGCGTTATGGCCGCCATCCCGTTCCTGTTTGGCGCCTGCGGCACTCTGCTGGGGGGCTACTGCTCAGATAAATTCAAACCGCAGCGCAAAATGCTGTACGTCATCACCTCAGTTATCGCCGCTGGCTTCCTGTACATGACGTTCACCGTCAGCAGCGCCGATATGGCCGTCGTGTATCAGTGTGTCTCCGCCCTGTTCATGTTCTTCGCTATGGCGATGTTCTGGGGCATCCTGATGGACACCATCCCCAGTAAAATTATGGGGCGCGCCTCCGGTATTGTTAACTTCGGCGGCCAGATGGCCGGGGTCGTCTCCGCGCCTGTAATGGGATGGCTGATCCACACCAGCGGCGGCAGCTATAACAGTGCATTTATCTTCATGATTATCGCGTTGATGGCTTCAGCGGCGGTGACATTAACGGTGAAAAACAACCACGCCGTTAACGCCGTCGCCCATGAAGCCTGACAGAAAGGAAATACCATGCGGCTCTTGCTTTTGCGGAGCCGCTTTTTAGGTCAACACGCTCAGGGCTCGCTGGAAACGCCTGCGCCTGTCTTCCACGCCGCGCGGGCTTCCGCACAGAATCAGCGTCACCAGCTCAACATCCCCCTCATGGCCGGTACAGGCCTTGTGGCTGAACAGCCACGCCGCCGAACGCGCCGCAAGAGCATCCTGCTCCAGCAATTCAGGAAACGTCTCCAGGTCGAGCGCCAGAGCCTCGCCACAGGCGCGATAGTGCGCCAGCCCGGTCAGGCGTAGCAGACCCCTTCCCCGATATTTCCAGCCATTACCGTAAGACTCATTACCCAGATTGGCTTTTCCCCATTCACCGCCATACACCAGGTTGGCAATCGCCTCCTGCTGCGCCGGGTGGCCGGGAGTAGTGCCAAGAATTCTGGCCTGATCCCAGGAAATCCGCCGATGGAACGTTTTCTGCAGCGCCGAAGGCTTATAATCCAGCGATTCGACCAGCCGGGAAAAACTTTCCGATTCGTGCCCCACCATCGCAATGAACATCGACTGATCCTGCACTGAGGTAATACCAAACTCCTCCATTGCCTCATTAACATACGAAAACCAGCGCGCTGCTGTTTCGGGGTTTAATTCCGTTGCCATTTGAAACTGTAAAAGATCCAATGTTTATCCTCCTGAAACGTACCTGGACCCGGCATCGCTATTCCCCTGGGTAAACATGGAAATCATAACCAGCCGAAATTTTTAATCAGTAGCGCATTCTTTATTTACGATGCTTAGCTTTCGGTCTGTATTCAGATTATGCAATATATGGCAGGCAATCCTCGTCACATTATAAACTGCTCAGCAGTTAGGGAAAATCTGGAAATGCCTTTTCAGCGATAAGAATAATCTACCAAAAAGCACAAAAGTGCCGAAAGCGAGATATTTCACTCCGAATTTATTAGCGCCGGGTTGACGAGAACGCAAATATCCGGCAGCGCGCTATGCCAACCGGATATCCTCTGTTTACGGCATCAGCGCGCGAAGCGCTACGCCACATTGCCCGTCAGGCTCAGAATGTTACATTGATTTTTCCCCAGAAAGTTCGCCCCGGTTCATTCACCGATGTGTCAGCCGAATAACCGAAACTGCTATTGCCCGCCAGGTTAAGATGTTCGCTATATGCCTTATCAAACAGATTATCGACTCCGACACTCAATTTCAGATCACGGTTAATCCGATACGCCACATAGGCAGAAAAAATGGCAAATCCCGAACTGGATGCAAAATCTTTTCCGATCACATTTCCCTCATTGATTGCTACCCGATGCTGGCTGCTGACCAGGCGCAGCAGGCCGCTGGCGCTCCAGGCGTTTTTCTCCCAGGATAATCCCAGCCGCGCCTCCAGCGGCGGGATCTGCGGCAGCGGTCGGTGATCATCGGTATTTTGCGCCCGGGACCAGGCCAGGCTGGCATCGCTCTTCAACGTCTGCGTGATTTGAAAACTGACGCCCATTTCACCGCCCATGATGGTCGCGTTGACATTATCTACCTGACTGACGCGGGCATTCAGCGGATCGTAGCGAAACAGAATAAAGTCGTTCACCCGTCCCAGATACGCCGACACCCACGCGCTGACGCGCTGGCAATGTATCGTTACGTTGTGGGGCGCCGACGCCGGAATCATTATCCACCTGAACGCGATCGAAACGCGCGCCGCTGACGATATTCTGTCGCTCCGAGACATGCCACGTCAGCTCAGTAAATACACCATAATCATGAAAGGGCATCCTGTTTCCAGCCCGCGGCTTCTTTGCCGCGGTGGGTGCTCAATTGCATATCCGCGCCGCTTCTCAGTTCATAGTCCGACCACAGCCAGGTTCCCATCATGCGCCCGCCGACGGTGCGCCGGTCCAGTTGCATTTGCATTGGCATACTCATGCCCATGGCTGGCCCCATTGCCATCCCGGCTCCCGCCATGGTTCCCGGAGAGCGCAGCGAGGTGTTGTCCATAATATGGTTGGCATAGTTGTAGTAGGCGCTGGCTTCAAACTTATCTAACAGCGGGCCGATAGCGGATTTTTCGAAACGCAGCGCCAGACTTTCGCGCTTAAACTGTGAGCCGTCCATACCACGCCCGGCATACCTGGCCTCGCCGTCGCCTTTACCGGCGCTCAACTCCAGCAGCGTGTCGCTGTCAGGAGTCCAGCCGAGCGCCACGTCGGCGTTCCATTTATCCTACTGAGAGGGAACCCGCTCGCCGTTGCCATCTTTATAATCGTCGGCGCGGGCCTTATTGCCGATCAGCCGCAGGTATCCCTTTTCGCTCCCGAGGCTGAGATCCGCATTAGCGTCCCGGCGATCGCCGGAGGCGGCGAGCAGGCAGGCATCCCCCTGCATCCCAGGCTTTGCAAAACGCGGCGGCTCCTGGTCAAAACGCAGGGGGAGCGCGGGCGAGATGAGGAAACCACGGGCGAAACAGACACGGGAGCGCCGGACTGCGCGCATAACGCTGTCGGGCGATACACAGCATCAGCCAGGCAAGCGCCAGTGCCACCAGCAAAATAACAGGCAAATGAACCAACAACTGACAATAGCCGCAGAGGATATCCTCCAGCGGAGAGTTGGCGGTGCCGGAGGCGATCATCGTATGGTGAGCCTGGATCTCAGCGCTGGGGGGTGCTGAATGCGCGTCATCGTGAGCGGAAGCGGTGGATACCCTTTCCGCTGACGCGCTGTGCGCCATCGTGTGACAGTCCGTTAACCGCAGCAATGATGTCGAAATCAGCGGGGCGGCAAACAGCATCATCATCGAAAACAATGCCCGCCAGCCGGCTGACCGTTTAATGAAAAAGTGTCCGGACAAGAGATTACCTGAAATTCAGTACCAACTGGCTCAGGCATACTCTATGAAAATGAAAATCATTACAACTTATAAATGCCGCCGCGTCCTCAACGAATAACCGCGGCATATGCCGCTATCCCGGTGACGATCAATTGCAGCGCCCGGGAATTATAATCCACAACCCCCGTCGTTACATGGCGATAATACAGCGCCCCGAATCGACCAATAAGAATATACCGCAAAATAACAGGATAAAATCCTGGTCGCTACAGCAATGTTCCTGGCATTCATTGCCAACAATGTTTTTGTCGGCTATTCCCCTTCCTGCTGACAAGCCGTGGCGTTGGTTGTAAAGATTTATTAAGATAAAGTGACGTTAACCCATGACGGCTTAATTGTCATGGTAATATATGGTAGCCCCCCATCAGCGATTTTTAATTTTTACACACAATGTTGAAAACCACATCGACATCACAATCAGATAATAATAACTAGTCTGTTGTATTGAAATATGCTTTATTATAAAACACGCAAATGACTAAAACTGATCCAGAACAATAATTGCGATTTTACTCATTAGCACTCTGATTGGTAAGGATCGTGGTTCATCAGTATTAACAATGGCTGAAGAAGGGGCGCTGGCAAAACAATTTCTTACGCCCCTTAAGTGAATATTCTCATCAAAAGTGTCAGAAACATGAACGTTTTTAGTATATTACACTTTTGATGCCAACAAAGACCGAACCAAAGTTGCTTCAGTCATAAGATTTTTCCCACATCGCTACGAGATATTAATTAAGTCGTTTTATTAAAACAAAGAAAAAACATCTAAATTAGTTATCTCTGTTGCAAATGAAAAACCCCCTTGTTAAAATGCCTTTCAATTTCAATGTGTTCAGTGGGCAAATACCACTTATGGTGTTTTTGCATCTTATTTCTGATGACCTGACCATATTTTTCCAGCGGAAGAAGAAGATGTCTTACCTTATATATTGACATTCCACACTGGTCAGCCAATTCACGAGTGGATAACCCCTCTGACCCATGCTCTACTAATAAATTAAGAATAAACTCCTGCTCAGGTACGTTTACCCCTGTGAGGTTATTTATACCCATAGCCGCCGTCAGCACCCGTAAATTTTCAAGAGATGCGCCAGGGTCCTTACGCGTGCCAGGGTTACAGGAAAAAGATACGAACTTCATGTGCCAGTTCCTTCTGTCGTTCAGGGTAATGTGCAGTATGTCTCGCACGCTCGCGAACAGCAACATTAGCTGGCAATGTATACAAAAATAGATGTTTTATCTGATTTTTATCAAAATTTATGACAAAAATACTATTATATAGATAAAATATTCGACTTAGTGTGGAGATAAAGATGAGGTTCGATATAGAGGGATTTATTACTTTTGATACAGAGGACGCCTCACTGGTCAATTTACTGACCGGAGATTGTATCGAACTCTCCGCCACCTCCAGTCGCCTGTTGGCCAGGCTGTTGCAACACCGTGGTGATATCCTCTCCCGGGTCGATATTTTTCAGACAGTGTTTGATCAGTATGGCGCCCGCGCTTCTAACAGTAACCTGAATCAATATATCTCCACACTACGCAGAAACCTGAGCGATCTGGGTATTGAGAAAGATGTGATCATCACCGTACCGCGCGTTGGGTTTAAAGTTTCTGACGAAGTTATCGTCACCACAGATAATGACTACGATGCCTCCTGGGGCCTGGCGGAGACATCGCCAGTCGTTCCCCGCGTCAGGCGTCCATGGTGGAATTATCTGGCTTTTACATTAATACCGGTTTTTATCTGTGGGTTATTTATCACTTTTGCGGCTGGCGATCCCGGGAATCACCCGGAAATGACAAAAATAACCCAGGGAAAATGCGTCATTTATGCGCCAATGACGCTGGCCTCTCCGGAGATATTGAAAACTATCAGTACTCACAGTGCTTCAGGCAGCCGCCTCGACTGCTCGGTACCCAAAGAACTGTATATTTTCAAGAGGCAGGTCCACGGTCAACTGGGTAGCAATATCCAGCTTCTCTTAATGGAGTGTGAAACCAGGCAGGGTAAATGCACAAGCTATTATTACAGAGAAAAGAAAAATGCCTAAAAAAATTGCATTACTCGCCATAGTTATTCTTTCTGTCACGGTAGCCACCCTGTGCTGGTTCAGGTCCAATACCCCCTCCTCATTCTTTTGTGAATCTAACTATTCAGTGGTACAACAAATCAATAGCGACCATATCCGCTCAGAAGGTTTAATATCTGCCGAGCTCTCAGACAATGCATTGTTTATCAACATTGATGGATTACTTATCAAAAACGAAAAAAAATATATCCTGTCACGTAGTATAAATGTCGGTTTAAAAAAATATAACAGCAGTTTTAACCTATACCTGGTGACATCGCTGAAAACCTCGCGTGATAATTCAGATAATATTCCGAATGATATTGCACAAGAGCTCTTGTTTGGCGACAAGAGTGGTGACAGAATTATCTATATCGATCGCATTAGCGATGATACAATATTATTTGGCAACCAAATGTTTCCCCAATATGGCTGCAGACGAAAATAGTCCTCCTGCCGTGATACCTTCTGGTCACGGTAACGTTTACGTACAGCCGGTTTTAAAAGGTATCATGACAATAAGTTTAATTCCGACACTGGCCTGTATATCAAATACCATTGATATGATTAATCCCAGGCTGAATCTGCACCATGTAAGAACCGCATTTATTGCCTGGCACCTGGCGAAGATAGTCCACTTTTCGCCAGCCCAATGTCGCAAAACGGTTCTCGCAGCGCTATTGCATGATATCGGCGGATTGAATGAACAGTCGCGCCTGGAGCCCCTCAACTACATTGACGACGAGCAGAACAACCACGCCCTGATTGGCGGTGAACTGCTGAGTCTGATACCGCTGTTCAAACCGCTCAAAGAGATTGTCCGCTACCACCATACCCGCTGGGAAAACGGTCTGGGGCGCTATATCGACGGTGAACATGTGCCGGAAGAGAGCCATCTGCTGTACTTTGCCGACCGTGTCGACGTGTTGCTGACCCAGTATCGCAACGAGAATATCTCATCGCTGCGCGAAGTCTTAACCGAGACCATCTGTAACGGCGCCAATGTGCTCTACAAAGAAGAATTTATTCATGCCTTCGAAAAACTCGCCGCCCGGGACTATTTTTGGTCGGCCATGCAGTCTTCCCGCTACGAAGATTACATAAAAGAAATTCCGCGTATCCACAACGACAATATCTCCCTGCACAACCTGCGGGACATCGCGGATCTGCTGGCATTTATTGTCGACCAGTTTAGCCGCCATCCGCCGTGGTATTCATTGACGGTCGGGCGCATCGCCGGGTTCCTGGCCAGGGCGATGGGTCTCGATCCAACCCAGAGCCTGAAGGTCGAAATCGGCGGCTTACTGCACAATATCGGCTGTCTAGATCACAGCCCGACCGATGAACGCCGCGCTATCGCAGACGACGAAGCGGATAAAACCTGGCGCGCGCTGCATCCCATTGAGGGTATTCGCGATATCGCCGGCTGGTGCGTCCAGCAGCACCGTCTTTATCTGGGCGCGGCCAGCGATATGCAAATCTCCCCGGAAGCCTGCATTATCGCCGCCAGCCACCGCCTGGCGAGGATGCTTGAGGTGACTGACGATGAGGGTAAATTCAGGATGCAACTGAAGGCGACGGAACCTCCTGATGAGATAAGCCAGGCCGTACACCGTCTTGCTGCGCAGCACAGTAAACAGCTTATTCAGCTATGGCGCAGCACAATTCAGGAGAGACAGGGGTTCGTTAAACGCCTTGAACAACTTGACGTGGCTTTCCAGCGCGAAAACGTTAACCCCAGTGAATGACAGAATGAATAGCACCGCCGTCAGGCGGAAAGTCCACCGTCCAGCACCAGCGTTTGACCAGTAAGATACTGACTCTCCTCACCGATTAAAAACGACGCCATCCGGGCAACCTCTTCCGGCTCTCCCAGACGTCGTAATGGGATCGCCTGACGCAGAGCTTTGAGCTTCGCCTCCGGGATCGCCTGCGTCATGTCGCTGTTGATAAGCCCCGGCGCCAGGCAATTAACCCGGATACCGAAACGCCCCACTTCCAGCGCCAGCGAACGGGTCAAACCGACCATCGCCGCTTTACTGGCGGCATAGGCGGTCTGCCCGCTGTTGCCCTTCAGGGCGCTAACCGAGGACATCAGGACAATAGCACCCTCGCGTTGCACCAGCATGGACGGCAGCAGCATACGGTTCCAGTTGATGACCGACACCAGATTGTTGTCCAGCACCTCGCGCCAGACCTCAGCATCCTGATGGATGTGGAGCGCGTCACGGGCAATCCCGGCGTTATGAATGATGGCGTGCGGCGCCCCCAGACGGTCGAGCAACGCCCGCGACAAATCCTCAACCTGCTTTTCGTCCTTGCCGTCACAGGCATACCCCTCCACCCATCTGTCGTCCGCCATTTCCTGAACCATGGCCAGCGTCTGTTCGATAGCCGCTGCGCTGCGCCCGGTAAACACCACATTCCAGTCGCGCAACAGGCGGGTGACCAACGCCTGGCCGATCCCACGGCTGCCGCCGGTGATTAAGATCCATTTTTGCGTCATATCAGTCTGCGGTCTCCTGACTTATCAGCTGACACAGCTCACCCAGCGTCATATTCGGATGCTGCATAAACTGTTCCGCGCTCAGCGTCACGTTAAACTCACGCTTCGCCAGCACCATCAGTTCGACATAATCCAGGCTATCCAGCTCCAGCCGGGAGAGCGGCGTTTTTTCATTGACCTCATCGCGCTCCAGGTCTTTGGCGTCACAAATCATTTCGCAAACTTTTTCGTAGATAACAGCATACTGGCTCATGGTTTATCCTTAATTATCAATGGGCCACAGGGCCAACTTTGAGAGTGATGGCATTGGTCAAATATTGTTCATTCAGCCGCGCCGCCGCCGTGATACGGATCAGCGCGCCATTGTGAATGTCGCCGACCACCAGCGACGGCAGAAGCTGTAGTTCCAGCGCTTCAGGCAGCATTGTCTCCTGCCAGCGGCGCGCCAGCCGGCTATCGAACACCAGTTCCTGATGGGTCTGCAGTACCGGGTAGCGGGAAAAAACGTCCTGGAGCGCGGCCCCCTGCGGCAACAGGGCGGCGATATTTTCCTGGCGCAGCAGAGCTTCATCGTGAATTAACTGGCGGAACAGCAACGCATCGAGCAACTGCCACAGCGCCGCGCCGGGGGCTAACACGCTGAAGCTTTGCTGTAATTTCAGCAACATATCGGCTGAGATATCCGTACGCTGACTTCCCTGCGGAGTATCCGGCCAGTCCTGCGGACTTATCTGGCACGAAAGGCACTCCTCGCGGGTATCCGGGCACAGTACCCGCGCCGTGGCGGCCAGGCGCTTTTTTGGGGCGTCCGGGACTAACAGCCAGTCAGTGTCGCACCACAGCGGTCGGCGCAGCCGCACCACGCATTTCAGATAGTCCGACTGAGGCGCGTTTTGCGCGGCGAACAGTTCGCCGGCGTAGCGTTTCACGTCCAGCAGCGCGCGCATCCCGTGTACGCTCAATTGACTACCGCCCTGCGCCTGCACCCACGGCAGGTCAAAGTGAACCGGATTGTAGTCGCCGGAAAACGCCGCCCACTGATGTGCGTCCGCCAGGGTGTAGTGGAGCGGCTTCACGCGGGTCTCTCCAGCACCAGCGCGGCATTCGCGCCGCCAAAACCGAAGCTCAAATTAAGGGCGCGGCGAATCTCGCCGCGGCGGTGACCTTCGGCGATATAGTCGAGGTCGCACTGCGGATCGGGCTGGGTCAGGTGGGCGGTCGCCGGCATGATGCCCGCGGCCATAGCCTGCAGACAGACGATACTCTCAAAGCTACCCGCCGCGGCGATCAGATGGCCGGAATAGGATTTGGTGCTGGAAACCGGGATACGATACGCCGCCTCGCCGAGCGCCGTTTTCAGGGACTGGGATTCATTAACGTCATTGAGGGGCGTCGAAGTACCGTGTGCATTGATATAGTCAAGATCCTCCGGCTGCAGCCCGGCATCGCCGAGCGCCTGACGGATTGTCCGCACCCGCGCCACGCAATCTTCCGCCGGCGAGGTAAAATCAAACGCATCGGAAAAGTTCGCATAGCCCGTTATCTCGCCGATAATTGGCGCGCCGCGGGCAATAGCGCTGTCGCGCTCTTCCAGACACAGTACCGCGCCGCCTTCCGACAAAACAAACCCGCTGCGCTGCAGGCTGAACGGGCAACTGGCCCGGGCCGGATCGTCAGTCTCGCGGCTCAGGGCGCCGAGCACATCAATATTCCACACCGCGCAGTTGCTGTTCAGCGACTCCCCGGCGCCGGCCAGCATCATGCTGGCGCGGCCATGGCGAATCGCCTGATAAGCATCGCCAATCGCGATGGTGCCGGTAGCGCAGGCGGCCACCGGCGTATTCTGGTAGCCGCGCAGGTTCCATAACTGACTGCACGCCGCGGTGGTCACATTCGGCATAGAAAAAAAGCAGTTAAACGGGGATGAGACGCCGGTCTGCTCAAATTCGGCAACCGCATCATAGTTCTCATCCAGCCCCGCCCAGCCGGTACCCATAATCACACCGCACATCAGCGGGTCGTAACTCTCCTGCGGCTGGCCGTCGCCGAATGCCATCGCCATCGCTTCCCGAGCCGCCCCCAGCGCCAGACGCGCGTGGCGCGGCAGGCGGCGGCGAATAACGGCCGGCACCCCTTTCAGGCTGGGCTCGTTATCGATCTGGCCAAGAAAGTGGGTATTGATGTTGTTGGCGGTTTTATCCACGTAACGATACCCTTCCCGGTAATCCATAATGGCCTGCCAGCTTTCCGCCGCCGTGGCGCCCAGTGGGGTAACGGCGCCATAGCCGGTTACCACCACCCGGTAAACGTGATTATTGTGACGCATTCTGGGGTGTCCTCTGTTGCGGGTTGCCGCCGCCCTGCGCCAGCCAGAGCTGCAGAGTGGCATAAAGGTAGTCGTACTGGTTTTGCGCCAGGCTATCCTGCAGGGTCAGCAGTTCATCCTGGGCGTTAAGTAATGTCTGGTAGTCCACCGCGCCGGCCTGATAGCGACTGCGGGTAAGCGCCAGCCGCTGCTGGCTGAGGGATAGCGACTGCTGGAGCCTGGCGCGTTGGTCATCGGCGCTCAGGCGCTGTTCCATGGCGTTATCCACTTCGGACAGCGCGGTATAGGCGGTACTGCGGAATGTCACCGCCGCCTGCTGGACCTGTAACCCGGACTGTTCGATGGTCAACTGTACGGTATTCCACTGAATAAACGGCAGCGACACCGCCGCGCCGGCCATACGCGTTGGTTCACTGAACCACTGGCGGAACAGTTGACTGCCGGCATTGAGCACGCCTTCCAGCGACAGCGTCGGGTAAAAACTCAGCCGGGCGGCGTCCGATCCGGCCAGCGCCGCGCGCAGCCGCGATTCGGCAGCCTGTATGTCCGGGCGCCGGGAAATGACCTCCAGCGGCGTGAAGGAGGCGATCGGCACCCGCTGGCCGGCGCTCAACCCCGGCGCTTCATCCGCGTGCTGGGCCGGCGGGCGATTGAGCAACAGCGCCAGGGCGTTGCGCGACGCCGCCCGCTGTTGCTCCAGATTACGCACCTGGTTCTGGCGGCTGATCACCGTCTGGCGCGCCTGCAGGACATCCAGTTGCCCCGTTTTTCCGGCGCGTTGCCAGGATTCAATCTGGGCCAGCGTTTCGCTGGCTATCCTCAGGCTGGCGCGCTGGTTATCAAGCTGCTGATTCTGTAGCGCAATGGTCCAGTACAATTGCGCCGTGGTATCAATGGTAGACAGGACCGTCGCCTGATAATCCTGCTCGCTGGCGACCGCTTCCCATTCGCTTTGCTCCCGGGCGCGCGCCAGTTTTCCCCATAAATCCAGTTCATAACTCAGGGAAAGAGAGGTGCTGTAGCTCTCCTGGGACGCGCCGCCATGGCGGATATTTTTGGTGTTATAGCCAGAACCGGTCGCCGAAACGTCCGGCGTCAGATTGGTATTGGTCAGCCCGGCGGTCACCCGCGCCTGGCGCAGAGTAATCGCCGCCGCGGCCAGATCGTTATTGCTCTCCAGTACCTGGCTAATCACCCGCGACAGCCGCCGGTCGCCAAACTGCTCCCACCACTGGGCGCCCGCCGTCGCCTGCAGCGCGCTCTCCTGCGTGGATGCCTGCTGCCATTGCCAGGTTTCCGGTACCGAAAGCATTGGTCGCTGATAGTCGCTGCGGGTAAAGCTCCCACAGCCCGACAGCAGCAAAATAACCGGTAATAGCCTGTGAAGTTTCATTCGCGCGCCAGTGCCTCAGTAGGATTCAGTCGCGCCGCTCTGCGCGCCGGGAAATAACCAAATGTCAGTCCGATTAGCGCGGAAAATCCGCAGGCTATCACCACCGGAAGCCAGGTAAACACCATCGAAAACTCATCAGTTACCAGAGAAAAAATGCTGCCGGCCAGCCAGGAGCCCACCACGCCGGTCAACCCGCCCAGCGCGCAGATCATCACCGCTTCAATCAGAAACTGATTCATAATGTCGACCGGCCGGGCGCCGACCGAGAGGCGAATCCCTATCTCATGAGTCCGTTCCGTCACCGAAACCAGCATGATATTCATGACGCCAACCCCCCCCACCAGCAGCGAAATCGCCGCAATAGCGGTGATCAGCAGCGACATAGAGTCTGAGGTTTTCTGTAGCGCCGTCGCCAGTTGCTCATCGGTCTGGGTGAAGAAGTCTTTTCTGCCGTGCTCGCGAATCAGGTGGCTCTCAGCGCGCCGCGTCGCCTCGCCGGGGGTGAGGGCATCCTGAAAGCGCAGGGTGATAGCCTCCAGCGGTTTATCCCCGGAGATACGTTGCAACAGCGAGGTATAGGGGATCCAGGCGGACATAAATCCGCTGACCACCTTCGGTCCTGGCTTGCTGGCGACGCCAATCACCCGCCACGGCGCGCCGGCGATCTGTACTATCTGTCCCAGCGGATCTTCATCTCCGGGAAACAGCGTCGCTTTACTGATCTCATCAAGCACCAGCACCGGTTCCCGATCGGCCACATCGCGAGTGGTAAAACCGTTACCCTGGACAAAGCGGATGCCCTGCAGCGAAAAATAGTCCCCGGACACCCCGGACAGCATCATCGACGAATCATAGCCCTTGCGCACCGCGGTGCTCATGCTGGACACAATCGGCGACACCCCCAGCACCCACGGCAGTTTGCTCAGGCTGGCCGCATCTTCCAGCGACAGCGCCCGCTCCATGTCCGGTCGCTTACTGCCCCAGCCGGTACCCGGGCGGATTTCCAGAGTGGTATTACCCAGCTTGCCGATTTCGTCCATGATCGCCCTGCGGGCGCCTTCCCCCACCGCCATCGACGACACCACGGACGAAATACCAATAATGATGCCGAGCATGGAGAGAAAAGCGCGCATCCGATGACCGAGCAGCGATCGCCAGGCCATGCGCATCGATTCATGTACGCCGCGCCACAGGGAAGCGCGGCCGTTGTCCTGCACCGACGGCAGGCGATGCGTTTCCTGCTCCGCCGTCCGGCTGTGGTTAAGACTGTCGGCAACAATCTCACCGTCGCTGATTTCAATAATCCGCTGCGCCTGCTGCGCCACTTCCCGGTCATGAGTAACGATAATCACCGTATGGCCATCAGCGTGCAGCTGGTGCAAAACCCCCATCAGCGCCCGGCCGCTGGCGCTGTCCAGCGCGCCGGTCGGTTCGTCGGCGAGAATAATTTGCGCGCCGTTAATCAGCGCCCGACAGACACTGACCCGCTGCTGCTGGCCGCCGGAAAGCTGGGCCGGCTTGTGATTCAAACGAGAATCCATCCCCAGTTTGCGCGCCAGTAACTGAACCCGCTGCTGGCGCTCCGCCGCCGGCATGGCCGTATACAAGGCAGGAATAGCGATATTCTCTTCCGCAGTGAGATAAGGCATCAGGTGATAGCGCTGGAAGATAAATCCCAGCCAGCGGCTGCGTAGTTCGGCCAGTTCACCACTGTCGGCCTCGTGTACCGGGATATCGTTAATGTACACCTCACCGCGGCTTGGTTTATCCAGACAGCCAATGATGTTCATCAGGGTCGATTTTCCGGAACCGGAGGAGCCGACAATCGCCACCATCTCCCCAGGTGCTATCGACAGCGATACGTCCTTCAGCACCTGAATAGACTGAGTACCGGCGCTGAAAACACGGAAAACATTGCGCAGAACAATAAGCGATTTGCTCATATCATCAGCCCTGTACCCTGTCCTGCTGAATCACGACGCTTTCGCCTTTGATGAGGCCTTCCACCACTTCTGCGAACTGGCGATCATTAATCCCGATACGTACCGTGCGCTCCTGCGGGCCGTTCACCTCCAGCACCGTCACCTGATAACGATCATCGCCCAACGAACGTCCCAGCGCTGATACCGGCATCCGCAGCACGTTTTTCGCTTCAGCGACGCGAATAAACACTTGCGCCGTCATTGAGGTTTTCAGCAAGCGTTCGGTGTTATCCACCTCAAAAGTGCCGTTGTAATAGACGGCATTGCTCTGCTGATTACTCGCACCGTAGCCACCGGACTGGTCCTCCAGTGCCTCCTGAGGAGCCGGCTGGACATAACCCAGTTCACTTTCATAGCGCTTATCCGGATCGGCTATCACGTAGAACCACAGCGACTGACCAGGATGGATTTTCTGAATATCAGCTTCGGAAATGCGCGTCTGAACCAGCATTTTGTCAAGGTTAGCCAGTACCAGAATGGTCGGTGCGGTCTGGGAGGAGACGATGGTCTGCCCTTCACGGGTCACAATGCCCAATACTTCGCCATCCATCGGCGCCACAATACGCGTATAGCTGAGGTTGGCATTAGCGGTCTGTACCGCCATTTCTGCCTGTACTATCAGCGCCTCATTCATAGCGACTTGCTGTACCTGAGCGTCGTACTGCGCCTGAGCCAGATCGAGATCGCTGGTCACCCCGGAGCCGTCGCGCTGCATCGCCAGTTCACGATCCAGCGCCTTGCGATACTGGATTAACGTTGCCTCAGAAGCCGCTTTCTGCGCTCTGGCGCTGTCCAGTTGGGCTGTGGCGTTACGCAGGTCGGACTGCTGAATCGTGGGATCGATTTCCGCCAGTAGCTGGCCTTTCTGCACCCGCTCCCCCTGACGCACAAACAGCTTGCGCAACTGGCCGTTAACCTGCGCCCCGACGTTCACCTGTACCGAGGGTTTAATGGTGCCGGTCGCCAGCACCACCTTTTCAATATCGCCGCTGTCGACCTGATCGGTGAGTAATGCCGCCTGCGGCGCCGGACTGAGAGCATAATAAGCGCCGCCCCCCGCCACTAACGCCGCCGCGACGACCACAGCCAGAACCCAGCGTGATTTTTTGTTACGCAGTTGCCACGACTTCATGCGGTTAACTCCCTGAGGTTCATCGCCGTTATTTCACCCATGTCGAGACGCGTCAGGGTGCCCTCCGCCAGACGGTAAACCTGCGGAAAGTGACCAAGAATGCGTTCGCTATGGGTCACGACGATGAGCGTTTTGCCGCTCTCACGGCAGTGGCGGCGAATCGTCGCCATGACGATTTGCGCCGTGTCATCATCCAGATTGGCGGTAGGCTCATCGAGCAGCAGAATGGGACGCGTGCTGTACATCGCCCGGGCCAGCAACAGACGCTGACGCTGGCCGAGAGACAGGGCGGCATGGCTTTCGCGAATCAGCGCTTCCATCCCGCCGGGTAACGCGCGCACCACCGGCCCCAGCGCCAGGCTATCAAGCAGAGACTCCACCCGGCTGCGATCGCTATCGCTATACCAGGGGTCAAACAGCGTAATGTTTTGCAGTACCGAGGCGTTGAACAGAATGTCTTCCTGGCTCTGTAGCCATACCTGCTCCGCCAGTTGCCTGCTGGTAACCTCGCGCTCATCCAGCAGACAACGCCCCTGTTGTGGAGAAAACAAACCAGCAATCAGGCGCAGCAGAGTACTTTTGCCGGCGCCGGACTCCCCGGCAATGGCAATCTGGCTGCCTGGAGGCAGATCAAGAGCAACCTGATTGAGTACTGGCTTAACCGGATCGTAATGGAAACTGACGCGCTCGAATGTCAGCCTCTGCGCCTGCTGGCCGCCGCCCTGCGACCCAGTCATCGGCTCCACTGTCTCTCGCTGCGGGAACAGACTATGGGCCCGGGTATCAATCACGTGCAGCTGCGATTTGCGGATGATGGAGAAAAAGATGCGCGTGATGTAAGAAGTGAAAATCTGACGCAGGAAGCTATAGGCGAAAAAATCTCCCAGCGAAATCTGCTTACTGTTCACCAATGGCAATACCATCAGCATAAAAATCACCATTTCCAGACTACCGGTGAGCTGGTAGAAACCGTCTTTAATCTGCTGGTAAATTTTCTGGCGCTGCATGCAGGTGAATAAATCGTGGGACAACGCGGCAAACTGGGTTTTACGCTGACTCTCCAGCCCGGCAGTCTTGATGGTTAGCACTCCCTGCAGGGTTTCCATAAAGAAGTCGTTCAGGGAAGCACTTTTTAACTGTAACTGTTGGGTATACCAGCGATCGCGTATTACCGCCCAGATACTGATAAGCCCCATAATGGTTACCCCAACGGCGGAAATAGCCGCCAGTACTGGCGCAATCCAGAACATAATGCCGATAGCGATAGCGCAAATCACCCAGTCAGAGCGCAGGCCGTTATCCAGTTCGATTTTCTGGGTTAATCCCCCCTGCCAGGCGACAAAGCGGCTGAACACTTCCCCCGGCGCACGTTTTTCAAAAAAACGCAGCGGATTACTGAGCAAGCGCGAAAACCCGATGCCGCTATGGAGCAGCACAAAACGGCGAATGAAGCGTTCGCTGATAACCCTGACTCCCAGCGCTAACAGGGTGGAAGCGACAAAGGCGATAATGAACAGAAAATACGGGAAATCCATATTTCCGGTACTGGAGAACGCCTGGTTAATCGCATTACTGACCATGGTCGGCATTAAAAATAGCGTTAACGACACCAGGAAGGTCATCAGCATCAGCCCGTAGATCCCCGGTACCGCCGCCGTCTCTTTCAGGCTCATGGCGCCAGCCATTTTTTTACCCTGACCGGGGATCTCCCCGGGAGCAGGCGCAGTCTGAGCAGGAGAATCTTCAAGGATTAGCGCATAGCCGCTGATCTCTTTTTTAAGGGCGGAAAACGGCAGCCACTGTTGACCAATCGCCGGATTCATCACGCAGGCGGTATTCCCCTTGCGGTAAGCCAGCACCACATAATGGCTGGCGCCGTAATGCAGAATCGCCGGAAACGGCAGCTCTCCTAATTCCTGGTGATCAAACAACACCGGGGTGGTGGCGATACCGGTACGCTGCAGGATATTCGATAAATCATTGAGCGAAGTACCGTGATCGGAGGCTGGAAACACCTCGCGCAGCGCTTCCAGAGACAGAGACACCCCCCGGGTTTGCGCCAGCATAGCAATACAGGCGAGACCGCACTCGTTGGTCTCTTCCTGAAATATCATGTCGGGAATTATCGTTTTCATTATTACGCTTAATGATTAATAAAATAGAGCGAATGGCTATGCCATAGCAGCCAGTCCCCGGGATAATCGCGCAGGGTATTTTCGATAATCGCCGGCATCGTTGCCGCGACCTGCCTGGCCGTCACTGGCGGGTGGATTTTTATGGTGAGCCCGTTTTGATAACTGAGGTGATAAAAGACCACCTGCGCCGCCACTACCCGGGAGAGACGCGCCACGCCGCTGTGCAGTTTTGCTGTCCGACCAAACAGTCGGCAGGCGATTTTGCCTGAGTGGGCTTCGTCGGTCTGGATGGTGTAATCCGGAGTAATATCCGGGAAGATGATCATATTCTGCCTGCCGTCCGCCACATCGCTAATTAATGACATCAGTTCACCGGCAAGCTGCTTATTGTCCTGATGAATTGAGCAGTAGGAGAGCTCAACCCCGCCCAGTTCCCGGGCGTGCTGGTTAAATAGCTCCGCCTGTTCAACGCTGGATGAGACCACTACGCTGGCGCGGCCCGGCGTCACGGCGGACCCCACCATGGCAGCGATAATGTCGGACACCGCATGCAGCGGCGCCAGGACTACAGGAATGTTTTGTTGATGTAGCGGTGCCACGACCTGTTCCAGTTCGCTAATACAGGCCTGCACCTGACGCAAACACGCCGGATTCTGACCCCAGGTTGCCCCCAGCTCCAGCATCTGGCGGCGCATCGCGATCCATGCCGCGTCAATACGCCCAGGCTGACCGGTCAGACAGCGAAAGTTTTGCGTCGCCACGGCGCTACGGTCGCGGTAGCCCCAGCCCAACAGGCGCAGGCGACACAATCCGTGGGTTATCGCCAGCAGGGTGGGCATATGACCATAGCGCAACACCAGACGCAGCAACGATCTCGCCGTTCCGGCCAGCGGCCAGCGCACCTCGCCCAACCGGGCGACGGTATTTTTTACGCTGAAGACACACCACACCACCAGAAAGCGCGCCACGGTTATTGCCCGTCGCCCTTAGCCAACAGTTCGAGCATATGCTCAGCAAACGCCGGGAAATTACGATCCTGCGTCACTACAAAACGCTTATTAATAATGTAAGACGGCGTGGCGCTAATATTGTAATGCTGGGTGATTGCCGCCATATATTTCAGACGTTCCTGAACGGCAGCGCTTTGCCGAACTTTGCGATATTCATTCACGTCAATAGCGTTGTTCACCAACCACGTTTCCAGCGCCGCATCATCCGCCAGATTGATATTGCGAGTAATCACTGCGTTATAGGCGCTATCACGCAATTTGCTTTCAATCTCCATCTCTTCCAGGGTGGCAAACAACGAAGCGTAAAGCGCCAGGCCGCTGCTATCCGAAGTAATGTGAATCACTTTAAAAGCGCTGCCAGCCGGCAGGGTTTTCTTAAACGCGTTGAGGTTTTCTTCATTCGACGCGCAATAATGACAGCCGTAAGACATCACCTCGATAATGGTGTTGTTCTCAGCGATTGGGCTGGAAAGTATCTGTTCGGCGCTCAGCTCGCGCAGCGAAACATGTTCGCCGCTATCGGAAAAGGTATTAAAAACAAATACATGATAAAATAACACGGTGATTAATGCTGATATCAACGCCACAAATAGTGTGTAGCCAAGCACCGTACTGCGTTTAACGTTCATTTGATTGACGCCTCATCCTGACGCGAAAATAGATACACAAAATCCTCCAGGGCGCATAACCGCAACCTGAAGGATTGTGCGTGTGTGGAGGGGGGCGCCCTCCACACACTACGACATCACTCTTACTTAATCAGAGCGCTGTTCGGAACAACGCACATGCCATTAGCGGCATCACGCATAGAAACAGTGGTGCCGTGCTTATCAGTACAGGTAGTTACTTGCTTACAGGAAGAAACACCGCCAACCACAACGGTCTCGTAAGAGCTGGTGCAAACAGCGTCTTTGCAACCACCAATTACGTTTGCAGCTTCAATGGCGTTCAGTTTTTTCATTTTTCCAATTTCCTTGTATTTTAGTCTTAAAAAATATGCAATCACTTGCATGTATATACCGACGGAGAACCCGCCAGTAAATCTGGTAATAGCAAAGCAAAAATACTAAATAATCATCACCACTACGGTGTGGCGACAATACATTTGAATACATTAAACAGCTCAACGTTATTTTTAGCGTTAAGCTTTTTCATTAAACGCCGTTTATGGTAACTCAAGCGCCGTACATCGACATTCAGCTCCAGGGAGATCTGCGACAGAGTTTTACCTTTAAAAATTTCCTCCATCAGCCACCAATCGTCACTGGAAATACTTCTTTCCAGATCCCGGGACAGCCACTTCATGCGGGTATAGTTAACCAGCGAATAACTAAAGCAGCTGCGGTTATTTTCCAGTACCATCGCCTCCTGAAAAAATGAAAAAACATTTTCCAGCGTTTCGCTCTTCAGCAACCAGCTGGCGCCAGGCAACAGAGAATGCAGGGCGAAGAATAGCGACACATTGTTTTCACCGAGCAGAACAATCAGCTTCTGATTACGTTTACTGTACAGTTCTTTAATAATATTCAGCGCATTAAAGCGCTCATCAGGTAAGCTCTCAATATCGCAGAGCACCCAGCGTGGATCGTTGATTTTTTCCGGAAGACGCAGAGTGTTCACTAATTGTGAGAAGCTGTCTGAACTTGAGAACGAAACATCAGCCTCTTCAGTGAACAGATCGAAAATAACCGACTTCACTCCTTCGGAAAAAAACACGTTTTTATCATAAAGGAAAAACTGACAATTCATCTCAAACCATCCCTGAATGCGTTTATTGATAATTCAGCGTATAGTTCGCCGTCGCCGTAAAGGCCCCTGTTGATAGCGTATTGTTACTCAGCGCATCGGGCTCCCCTTCCACAAATGCTTTAAAGTCCAGCTTCATGGTGGCGCCAGAAATCGCCACCACGCTGGTCGGCTGATTAAGCTGAATTGCGGTACCGTCAGCTTCTTCAAGCCCAATACCGATTCCACTGGCACTATTCGGCCCTACCGCCGTAATAGCGATACGGTCGTTCATGTTCGGATTCGGCGTACCGCTAAATGTTACTGTTACTGTGTTAAACACCTCGGTACTGCAGTCCTGTAATTCAATCGAAAACGCCACCGGCGTTGATTTTCCGACGGCATACAGGGTTTTTGTAGAAATCGTCTTGAAATCCACAGCAATATTTTCCGACGTCGGCACAATACTGCAGCCGTGGGCTACGACGGTACCTTTAAAAGTAATATCACCGCCAATCAATTCCCCCATAGCATGAACCGACAGCGACGCCGGTAGTACACCAACCAGTGCCAGTGTTGCCGCTAACAGACGCATATTCCCTCCTTACTGGAATTCGGCTACCACTGTTGCCGAAGCCTGAAATTCCCCTTCGGGAATATTGGTCCCGCTGTTGGCAATGGGCGCTGCCACCAGATTCCAGGTCCCCTGATTATTAGAAAATCCTGTCATATTGTAGAACGTGTTCGCCGCCACCAGATTGCCGCCGGTGTCTTTTAAAATAATGCCGAGATTGCTGCGATCCACTGTACCGGTGGTACCCAGATAATTACTGTTAAAGCTGGCGGTATTCGCCTGCTGAATACCAAGTTTGATATTCAGCTCACCATTGGCAAAACTACCACCTTCACATTTAACCTGGATTGGCACCGACTGGCTATAGCGGGTTCCGTTGAGTAATGAACCAGTACTGGCGACATTACCGAAATCAACGACAATTGGCGTTCCCTGATTAACAATACATTTATCCGGTACGGTAATAACCCCGGAATTAATGTAGATGATCGCCATCGGCGTTGAGCCCATCCCGGTACTGGCACTCCCCAGGCGACCATACAGTTTCGCCACCTCAGTACCTGTCAAACTAACGCCATTGATAATGGGTTTGGTGATCATAAAAGTCACCCGTCCCATAGATCCGGTAGCAAAGTTAGTAAAAGTAGTAGACGGTGGAACACAATTATTCTGATAGGCTTCGTTAGATTCATTATCAAACGGTACTTCAAGGTAATCCGTTCGATGACCACCGAGATAAACCTCAATCTTAACGTCCATATAGTCGTTGAGTTTCAGATATCCTGATGAACTCCCTGGCTGTAACAGTGAAGCTGTAGCGCTGTAAAAAATCGGCTGACTCTGCATACCCGTAGAACAAATCGCTGTACCAGAATAGAGTTGTCCACCTAAAGAAAAAGTATAAGGAATAGTCGCACCCACGACGTTAGACGTAATATTCTGGGTCGCAACATCAATATTATAAATTTTCGAACCACCGACTGGGGTAATTTCCCCTTCAACCGCGAGGACACTCCATGGCAATAACGCCGCGCTCAATAGCACGGCAATGCGGGTTTTGCGTAACACGCCTGAATTTATCATTACATGTACTCCATTTTCAGGCGTAGCAGACCGCGAAACTCACCAGCGGTGACCCAGGTACCGGTGGATTCCAACGCGGCCATAAACGTCAGCTCGCTATCTCCGGTTTTCACGACATAAGGTGGCTGAGTCTGGTTAATATCCAGCGCCCTGCCTTTAATATCCAGTATGCGTACGCCAGCACCCAACACATTGCCGGTAGTGCGCAACAGCTGACTGTTGGCGGGATCCGACTCGCCAATAAAGGTCAACTGTACCGCCTGTTCGCCGGTGGTATAGGCACGCCAGTCGTTACCGGTGGTTTTCGATGCCAGGCTACTGCGCGATTGCGCCGCACCTTTCAAACAATCTTTAAAATAAATCTTTACCAGCACCGGTTTGCTGCGATCGCCCATTTGGCGAAAGCTGCGGGCGCTCACATCGCCCAGTTCAATAACCTGCAGACGACTCTGAGGCGCCAGCACACAAGGTGAAGCGTAGACGGAGCCGTGAAAATGGACGATGCCGCTATCTTCAACCCGCTGACCCTGGTTGTAGTGCTGAGGCTGTAACGGGATATCAGCCAGCGCGGAAAAACTGACTCCTGAGGCAATAAGTGCCAATAACAGTAAGCGGTTTTGCATTGTCAGGCTCCTTTCCATTACCCCTGCTGCGAAGGCGGCAGAGCTTTACAGGTATTTCCTTCACAGCGGTATTTCAGGTCCGGGTGTCCGCCGTAATCATTCACATACATCATGGAAAACTCCCTGACGCTGCCATCAGTGACCGAAAAATCCAGACTGGATTTTGGATCGATCATAATTCCCGGAAATTGGGTGATCTTGCCGCCGCCGCTGCGACTTAGACCGATAATAGTCACGTAGTACGGCGTCGGATTCTGCGCCGTCATGCGATTACCGTTCTTCTGGAATACCACCTGGTCCTGCCAGACTTCGCTTTTCGTCTTCGGGATGATGGCTGTCGGACGATAGAACAGTTTGATACGCGACTGCATCGCCAGCTGGAGTACATTGGCTTTATCCGGCTTAGGTGGAATTTCACGCACACTCAGATAGAACAGACTTTCGCGATCCTGGGGCAATTGATTGATACCGTCAGTTTTGGTGACGCGCGCAATCCCTTTCTGGCCACCGTTAATACGCTGCAGAGGTGGCAGAACCACCAACGGCGATGTGATTTTATTCCCTTTACTGTCTTCCACCCATGACTGAGCCAGAAAGGGAATATCCGGGCTGGTGTTGGTCAGGTTGGCGCTCGCCGAACTGTCTTTACCGGTAATAATCAGCCGGGTGCGATCCAGCGAAACCCCTGCCTGCGCGGCACTGCTTACTGCCGCCAGCATCATGACGCCCATCCAGTAGCGTTTATTGCTTGTCATGCTCATTTTTGGCCTTTCATTCACAGTTGGTCACTCTGCCCCGCGCCGCTTAGCGGCACGGCAACAGTGAAGACGATGATTTACTTGCTACAAACGGCGGTACCGTTATCCGACACTGGTTTTTACCCGCCCAGAACACATTCAGCGACTCTTCCGGGTTGATGCCCGCCAGCCAGGCCTGACCGCCTTCCATGATCATTGCCACGCTGACGCCGTCACTATTGAAAACTTCGGCGCCAAACGGCGGGTAACTGCTGTCCGCCAGGCGGATGATAGCCATCATCTTCTCGCCCTTCGCCATACCAAAGGCCTGGTAACCAATAGCGCCTTCGGTGAGTGTGGAGGTGCTAATTGCCTTCGACGGTTCAATGTTATCCGCCATCGCATCAACGTCGACGCGGGTATCAAAGCTGTTGTAACTGACGATGTCCGGTACTACCGCTATCCCGAAATAGTTGGTGCGTGACTTACCGTCATTAAGCGGAACATCATCAATCCCGTTGGTGCTGACCATCACGCGCGCGGTATTAAGCGTCGCGCTACTGTTATGCAGCGCCGCCCCATGACGCGTGGCGGTAAAGCCCCCGCGCAGGGTACTGCTCAGCGACATATAGTGGCTTTGCTGATAGCTGGCGTTGGTGTTGATCTCTGCGTACTGCGAACGATGCTGGTAATAGCCGTCAACATTGGCGTTACCGCTCTGGTTCGCACCGGCGCGCACGCGCCACAGGTTGTTGTAATCACTGCTGTCGGTGTAGGACAACATCGGGCTGGTCTTCCCGTTGTTAGTCTGGATGTCCAGGCCGCTCCACTTGTTATCGCCAATCGGTATCGAAATCGAGAAAGCGATCGCATCGTCCTGACGCCCCTGATAATCGGTACGGTAGGCGGAGAGGTTAGCGGTAATGCCGCGAATATCACCGATAGTAAATGTCCGACCCACAGATAAGCCGTAGCGATCCTGGCTCCTGCGATTCCAGTAGTTCTGGTGGGTATAGGTCAGGAATAAGGTCGTCGCCTTACCTGGTTCATTGGCCCAGAACGTTTTACTTCCGGTTATGGTGTAAATCTCTTTCTCGCGGCCCAGGTTGTCGTAGCCGTCATAACGTTCGTTCAGATACTGTGACAGAGAACGGAAGTCTTCCTGCGAGAAGCGATAACCCGCGAAGGTGATAGAACTGTGGTAGTCATCGAAGGTCTTCGCGTAGCTGAACTTGTACGATGTTCCTTTAATCCGCTTACGATCGGTTCTTCTGCTGTACGACTCCGTCGCATCCAGAGAAAGGGCTCCCAACACGCTTAAATCGCGGCCAATACCTAAGGATACCGCGGTGTATTCAGCCCCGGCAGACTGTGCGCCGCCGTACAGAGACCAGGCATTAGAAATACCCCACGAGAAGTCACCAGAGAGAAAGCCCGGCCCCTGAATTTTGTGGTTGTAGCGCGACGGCGCACCACCCGCCACGTTGTAACGTACATAGCCCGGACGTGTCAGATAAGGAATATTGGCAGTGTTCACCTGGAAAGTGGATACCGAGCCGTCCTGTTCCTCAACCCGCACGTCCAGGGTACCGCGCACCGAACTGCGCAGATCCTGGATGTTGAACGGCCCTGCCGGTACGGTGGTTTCATGAATCACACGCCCGCTCTGGCTGACGGTGACTTTGGCGTTGGTTTTCGCCACGCCGTGAATTTCCGGGGCATAGCCCTGCAGGTTCGGCGGTAACATACGTTCGTCGCTGGCCAGGTTCAGACCCGTGAAACGCACGGTGTCGAACACCTGGGAATTCAGATATATTTCACCGGCCGTCAGCTTCGCCGCCATCGTCGGCAGCGGACGATAGGCGTAAATCTGGTTCCAGTTGAAATCAAACTTATGATTGGAGCTGTAGTAGTTGGTCTGGTATTCGCTACGTAAACGCCACGCACCCAGGTTGGCGCCAGCCTGGCCATACCCGGAAAGTGAGCTGTAATTTTCATTCATATCGAACTGGCGGGTGTACTGACCAGTAAGGCTATAGTCAAACAGGAACCCGCCAATACCGTGATCCCAGCGTTCAGGAGGCGTCCAGTTTGGATCGCTGTACTTCATCCACGCCTGGGGAACGGTAATATCCAGCACCCCGGCATAGTTACTCAGACTGGAGCCAGGCAAGCTCAACACGTTGTAACAATCTTCATAAGATTGTACCACCTGACGGCGTGCTTCTTCTTTCAGAGCCAGCTTCGTCAACAGATTACTGTTAATACAGGCCTGAGTATGCTTACCGTCTTTTGCAGGTACGTAGCGGATTTTTTCCTGACCCACAGACTGGCTATTAATACGAATATCCAGCAAATACTCGCCCGGCGGAACATAGTTATCCGAAGCAAAGCGCGTCAAATCAATATTGCCGCGGTCAGCGGCATCCAGCACATCGGTATTAAATTCAACATCGTTACTGGCATGGACGACGGAGGCGCAGCAGAGGATAAGGGCCTGAGGGAGGAGTATCTTTATTTTTGTTTTTAGTTCTACCGACATGACTATTCATCCCGAATCATTCAGTGAAATATGACATGCATCCCGTCATGCATGAATAAATATGGGTAACGCTCAGTTGTAATCCATATAGAAGCGAGCGACGGCGTAAAAATCCCCGGCCTGAATATGTTGATGCACCGGCACCAGCGAGGCGGTAAATCTCAAGATATTTTGCCCATCGCTGAGTTCATATCCCGGCGACGGCTGACCAAAGGTTAAAACTGAACCATGCTGATTGTGCAGGCGAATACCGAACCCCTTTCCTTCACCATCCGGCATAAGTACGGTAGGATCATTCGCTGCAGCATTACCAGTAAAAGTAATTGTGGCGTAAGGATAACGGCCTTCTTTATCGCCGCTATCATAAGGAGAACAGCCGGTAAGATGCACCTTAATCGGTTTTATCAGCTTATTTTCGGCGTTCATATGGATATCACGCGCAGTCACATCATCGAATGCCACCCACATTTCGCGTGAATTTGGATCAATATCGCAGGCAGCAGCAATAATCTCTCCAGAAATCGCCAGCTCGCCAGGCGTGACATTATTGGTACTCAAAGCATGAGCGGAAAATAGCAGTGTGGATAAGCACAGCGAGAGCGATATCTTTTTTCCTGTCTCCATCATCATACTCAGCAGTCCATATTATCGGATATCACACCAGATTAACGCGGGGGTATTCCCCCGCGTGCCCAACATCACTTTCGATTACTGATAATCGATGGTGAAGTTGATGGTAGACTGGAAGGAACCAGCCGCTAAAGTACCGCCATCAGCTTTCAGGAAAGCAACGAACGGGATAGCATTGCTACCATCAACCAGAGTTACAGCAGTAGTCGGAGTACCCCAGGTTACAGTCTGGCTGGCGCTGTCTTTCAGGCCGATACCGGCACCAGAAGCAGAACCAGAGGTGAAGGCAGCCAGAGTGGCGTCATTCGGGTTTACGCTGGTCGGGCTATAAGAAACGATGGCGCTGGTAGCCACAGTCGTATCGCAGTACTGCAGTTCGATGTTCTTGGCTTCAGTCGCCTGATTGCCATTCTGCAGATAAGAAACAGGTACCTGACCGAAGTCAACCTGCACCGGGCTGGAAGAAGGTGCCAGACCACATGCGGTATTTACCAACTCACCAGAAAATTCGATCTGTCCAGTAGTCACGTCCGCCAGAACAGACATAGAGCCCAGAGCGGCAGTAATTGCCACAGCCATAGCAACTTTATTCAGTTTCATAAAAAATTCCTGCGTTATAAACTTATATCCTAAAGAGTAAAGAGCCCTAGAGCCGGCGAGAACTAACGCGCAACGACAACAAGCCCTCTGTTTTATAGCAACGAAATCCCTGTTAATAATTAAAGCATCACTGACAAAACTTTAATTTTCAGCCGGTCCTTCGAGCGCCAAAAAATGCTAACAAATACTTTTTTTTGTTAAAAGCACTACCGACTCAGGGGAATCAAAAAACTTTTTAACCTCGCGATTTTTATTTTGCTGGTAGGTTATCTTGCGGTATGTTGCGATATTTCCTAAAAACAAATTACGCAGAGTTATTACCAGGGGGATAATTCGGGGAGCATTATGTAAATTAAATGTAAAACCAGGAAATAGATATCAGGAATAATCTCAATGGATAGGAAAGTTCGCAGTAATGTTAAATACATAGTCCGGGTTTATACAACAACTATTTAAATCCCGGATAATTCAAGTGGTTACCTGGGGAACAGCAAGATGAAAAGCCTGCCGTCTGCCGACTCATTTATTATGTCGCGAGACGCATTGATACCAGCGCACAACCTGGCTCATCACGTATTACCGCGTTAGTCGCAGGAAGTTCAGAATCCCCTCAGAATTTTATACTGATAAAACCGCCCGCCACCGGCAACAGGAAGCATAATCAAATGTATCGCGCAGCCCTTACAACCGCTCGGCGATCGTCTGAACCACGCAATCTGCGATTATTGTACCAGGTATCGCGGGGCAGAGTCAGGACAAGGGTTTTCTACGTGATGATGTGGCCACCATGGTATTCACATTATGGCAATTGACATATCCGGCAGCGCTTTTTTGTCGGCAGACAGAAAACATATAGCGGCTTTCGAACTGGCTATCCGACATGCGAAAGAAAATATCATACTCCTTCCTGGCACAGGCGATTTCCTGCCGGACAATGAACTTCTTCACTTGATCAACAACGTGCGCGATCCTTTCATCGTCTACCGGGACCATGGGGATGATATTACATTGCTCTATTTTAAACAGCGGTTGCGGCGCGGTATGAAGCCGGGTTTGTCTGGCCGTTGAATACCCCAGATAGCCAACCAGCCCGATAAACACCATCATTAATGTCAGATACATCAACCGGCGGCGGCCAGGCTCTCCGGAAACATTCGGTGGCGCGGCGCATTCAGCCGGCGCGGCAGCGCGACACTCGTTATCGATATCTGGCGCCGCGGCGGTTTTTTCACTTCTCCCGTCAGGCTCAATATTTTCATCTTCCAGGCGGCTCACTGGCGCCTCAAAACGAAAGCCGATTTTAGGTAAGGTGACAACAATCTTCTTTGACAATCCCAGCGCCACAAACGATTTGCGTAGCTGGCTAATTGTATTATTGAGATTACCGTCGGAAGAACGATAGCCATAATCCTCCCAAACCTTGTCGAGTAAATACTCCCGGGACAAATCTTTGCCGCTGTTCTTTACTAACTCCATCAGCAAGCGACTTGCCGAGCGGGAAAGATAGATAGGGTCGCGGCCGGGCTCTTCTACATACAGACAGGATTCAGATACAGAAAAATAAATCGTATTATCGATGATATAAATAACTGACATATATAAAGAAATACCCCAGAGAGCCACAAAAGCCCTGAATAAAAGAGAAAAGGAGATGTAATGTCTTGATGTCGATAAATTATATCCTTCACAACACCTGCGGAGAAGATGTGTTTGTTAAACAAACCCTATACATGACGACGTAATAATAAAAAAAGCATTTTATCTAAAACCTTCCAGCAAATAATTCTAAAACCAGTACTTTGCCAAACGATTACAAAAAATTAAATTCTAATAAAACATCACAATCCAACATTTAAAATAATTTTTCACCTACAAAAAAGATTTCTGTACTGTTAGTTTGCATTTTATCAGAATTAGCCACCTCAAAGGAGTGACAAACAGCCAAAGGCCCGACATAAACGGCTGTTAGTAGCTAAAGGAATTATAAAACAATCACTTGTTGTATCCCAACATTTTATCCCGGAGATAAAAGCGTAACTGCAGGACTCACAAGTGTGAATCAATATCATTACTATCTGAATGTTATATCAAGAGTTAAATAAAATGCGAAACACTACTATCAAATTAATGTCTCTGGCATTTGTTATGACCACCTCCCCGATGGCAATGGCTGATGTCAACGGCGGTTCCGGAAAAATTCATTTTACCGGTACAGTCATTGATGCACCTTGTTCTATCGCGCCGGAAAGCATTGAACAGACCATTGAGTTAGGCTCTGTTGCCATCAATTCACTGAAAACCGCCGGAGATCACTCTCGTCCGGCAACGGGTGAAATCAAGCTCGTTGACTGTACGCTGGATATTGATGAAGACACCGCTTATTCGAAAGTTGGCGTCACGTTCTCCGGTACCACTGGCAGCGTCACAAATCTGCTGGTGAATGATTCCAGCGCCCAGGGCGTCGGCGTACGTCTGCTGGATAAAGAAGGCGAGACAATCGCGCTGAATACCCCTATCGAATATCCGCTGGGCAATGGCGCCACTATTACCTATCAGGCTTATATCGAAGCGACCGGTGAAACCGTTACGGCTGGCGATGTTCGCTCAGATGCCACATTTAAACTGACGTACAAGTAACCACTCCGGTAAATAAAGCCTCACGGAGTTAACTTTCTGCGTGGGGCTTTCACTGCCAGCTTATTAGCATATGACTATATTAAAAAAAACCTTCTCAATCATGAAGAGATATTCTTTTGTTATTCTCCCGGCGCTACTCAATTTAAATGCGAGCGGACCAGCTCACGCCATTGAGTTTGCCACCGGTATTCTGAACATGGATGACAAAGATAATATCAACCTCAGGAAATTCGAGCAGGCAGGATATATTTCACCAGGAAATTACCGAATGGCGGTATTGCTGAACAAACAGTTCATCAAAGATGAGGTGGATATCCTTTTTATCACATCACAACATGACAATCGCGTACAGCCATGCCTGTCCCGTGAACTGGTGGATATGCTGGGAATAAAAGAGGAAGTATTAAAAACGATTCCCGTTTATCACGGCTGCCTGTTGATTGATGACGTCGACACGATTTCCACCGCCACGCGTATGGCGCGCAGCGAATTAATGATAACCATTCCTCAGGCGCTATTACGCTATCACGATCCGGACTGGGTCCCCCCGGCGCGCTGGGACGAAGGGATCGCCGGGTTATTACTGGACTATGATATTGCCGCCAGTAATGCACACTATCGCCACGGCGCCAGTAACCGGGATATTTCCAGTTACGGCACCGCGGGCGTCAATGTCGGCGCCTGGCGGGTGCGGGGTAACTACCAGTATGCGCAGAACAGAAGCGCGGGAACCACCACACAGCGTTTCGACTGGACGCAACGCTATGCGTTTCGCGCCATTCCCGAACTGGGAGCCAAACTCCAGGCGGGTCAGATTTACCTGAACTCCAGCATTTTCGATGCCTTTCGCTTTAACGGTCTCTCCCTGAGCAGCGATGAGCGCATGCTGGCGCCATCGCTGCGCGGCTACGCGCCGCAGGTATCGGGCATCGCCAGAACCAATGCCCGGGTACGCATCACCCAGAATGGACGAACGCTGTATGAAACCAGTGTGCCTCCCGGCCCCTTTGTCATTAGCGACCTGAACCAGGCCGTTCAGGGGCTGCTGGATGTCAGTGTGGAAGAGGAAGATGGTAGTACGCATACCTTTCAGGTCAGCACCGCCAGCATCCCGTTTCTGACCCGCCAGGGTTTCACCCGTTTCAAACTGTTTGCCGGCAAACCGACCTATGGCATGAGCAACCATACCCGGGGGCCGGAATTTTTCAGCGGCGAAGTTTCCCGGGGAGTCTTCAATAACACCTCGCTGTACGGTGGCCTGATCACCGCCGGGCAGCAGTATCAGGCTGCCACGCTCGGGCTTGGCCAGGATATGCACACTTTTGGCGCCCTGTCGGCTGATGTCACGCGTTCCCGGGCCCGGCGTGAAAACGAAAGCGCCTCATCCGGCCACAGTTATCGTTTTAACTATGCCAAACAGTTCGCCGCTACTGGTAGCCAACTCTCTTTCGCCGGCTATCGATTTTCCGATCGCCAGTATATTTCCCTGAATGACTATCTCGACAATTCCCGGCGACCGGAGCGAAGCTGGCGCGAGCGGGAGACCTGGACCCTGATGGGCAACCAACCGATCCCGGTGCTGGATGTGTACACCTATTTATCGTACACCCACCGCAGTTACTGGTACGGGCAACATTCCAGCAGCATGACGCTCTCCGCTAACCGCAACTTCTCACTGCTGGACTGGCGCAACATCACCGGTTCGCTGTCCATATCGCGCAGCCGTTACCAGAACAGCAGTGACAATCAGGTCTACCTGGGTATCAGTATTCCGGTAGGCCCTGGCCAACAGGTCAGCTATGACGGCCAGTACGGCTCCGACGGCCACTCCCATACGGCTTCTTATTTTAACGCCGCCGGGCGCGATCGCAACTGGCGTATTTCCGCCGGCGGTAGCGAAAGCGATCTCAGTTCCGGCAATGCTCTGGTGCGCGGCAACTATCGCCAGCGCACGCAGTGGGGCACGTTTTCGGCCAGCGCCAGCCAAAAAAATAATAGCTATCGCGCCGCCAACATAGACTGGACCGGCTCGCTGACCATTACCCGGCAGGGGGCCGCCCTGAGCGAAAACCTCAATGGCGAGACCCCGCGCATCATGATCTCCGCGGACGGTGAAAAGGATGTCGGTTTCAACAATGGCGGCACGCGAACCAACCGCTTTGGTATCGCGGTGATCCCTGGCGGCAGTAGCTACGAAAATAGCGCCTGGTCGGTGGATGTTCGCCATCTGCCGGAGGACGTGGAAGCCCGACGCTCGGTTTTCCAGAGCACCCTCACCGAAGGCGCCATCGGTTACCAGCACCTGGCGCTCAACAAAGGGCACCAGGCCATGGCCGCCATCACCCTGCCCGATGGATCGGCCCCCGGCTTCGGATCCGCGGTTGTGGATAACGAAACCGGTAAAGAACTGGGGATTGTCGGCAACGACGGTCAGGTATACCTGACCGGCATTCGGGCCAACGCGACGGCCCATATCGAACTGGAAAACGGCGCTACCTGTACGGTCCGGATACCGGATTTCGCGCAAGGCGCCTTCCCGACCCTGCTGCTTCCCTGTGAAAAATAACCATGACGAGTCAATTTGCGATGAAAAATCTCTCTTCCCTGTATTCTCTGCTGCTCAGTGTCGTTCTGCTGACGTCCACCAGCTCCCTGGAAGCGGCAATCAACCCCGACCGGACCCGGCTCATCTATAACGCCGACGATAAGTCGACGGCCATCACCCTGACCAATGAGAGCCCGGATCTGCCTTATCTCGCCCAGTCGTGGATTGAAAATCCCCAGGGAGAGAACGCCTCCGATCTGTTGATTGCCCTGCCTCCTCTGCAGCGTATTGAAGCCGGAGAGAAAAGCCAGGTACGAATCGTTAAAGGCCAGCGCAGCGCCAGCCTGCCTGGCGATCGGGAAAGCCTGTTTTATTTCAATGTCCGGGAAGTGCCGCCGAAAAGTAGCAAAAAGAACGTGATGCAGGTGGCGATTCAAAGCCGTCTGAAACTGTTCTATCGCCCGGCCAACCTGCGCCGCGACGGTCAAAATCGGGAAGAAGAACAGATGGTCGTGACCCGAATGCCGGGCAAAGTACAACTGGCTAATCCCACGCCCTGGTTTATCACGCTGCTGGCTATCAAAAACGCTGACGGCAAAACGGTCAAGAACATTGATGGTGAAATGATCGCGCCCTTTTCCGACCTCACGACCACCCTGGAAAACGTTGCGCTCGGGGATCGCTTCTCTGTTTCATTTATCAACGATTTCGGCGGCGTGGTCAGTATGCGCTACCTGTGCCAGGGCAATACCTGCCGGTTTGACAACAACAAACGAGGCTAAACGATGGGGTCACGTATCGCAGGCAGCATACTGTTTTTGATGTTCCCGTCCTTCGCTGGCGCGGATGCGTTAACGGAAAGTCAGGGAACACGCGCAAAGCTCCATTTTCAGGGAACGCTGTATGAGTCCCCCTGCACACTGGTCTTTGAGTCCGGCGAACAGATCGTGGCGTTAGGAAAGACAGATTCCCGGTATAGCGTTCTGGAAGTTCCGGATAGCCTGGTGATCCACCTGAGTAACTGCGCGCGGCGTGAAATCCCCCGGCCAGAGAATACCAGTATGCCCCCTCTCCTGCGGGAAGGGGATTCCCTGGTATCCATCACTTTCAGCGGCGACAGTTTACCGCAAGCGCCGGGGCTGTTTACCGTCTGGCCACGCAACAGCGGGCTGGGACTGAAGATTATCGAGCCGCCTCAGGCTTCCCCCCTCGCCGCTATCCGGGCGCCCGCGCAGGAGCAGGATGGGAGCTGGCTGCGCTATGACATTCAGGTCGTTCATCCCGGGGACAGTACCGGATACCGCGGGCCCATCGAAAGCATGGTGACGTTTAATCTTAAATACTATTGAGCAAAATAATGGTGAAAAAGCTATTTGTTATTTTTATGGCCCTGATGTTCTGTGCTGCGCTGACACCCGCACAGGCACTGGAATGTCATCAGGGATCCGCCACCGGCACCACCAGTGAAAAGGTCAATATCGGCAACGTAAAAATTCCGCGCGATGTACCAGACGGCACCATTGTCTGGCGCTCGGAGGTGCAGACCAATACATTCGTTTGCTGGTCCACCACCACCAAATATGAAGAGTATGTCTATATCTACACCTACCCACGGGTGGATACCAGCGCCGTCATGCCGCCCGGCATCAAATTCGGCATTATTTACAACGGCATCGATTTAGGGACTGAAAGCACAAAAACCCAGACCGATCTATTTTTTGAAAAAAAAGAAAGCACGAAAAATAAAAAGCAGATGACCATGAGCTATCAGGTTTATATTCAGAAAACCGGTCCGCTCAATAATGAAATCGTTTTTAATACTGACGAAGTTGCGGTCTTTCAGCTTGATGGCGCCAACGATATCAACAATAAAGAAGGTAAAAACTACCGTTATACCCTGACGGGCCTTTCTAATCTGATGGCCCTGGCGTGCAGCGCCAGTATCCCGGAAGTTACGGAGGTCGACTTCGGCGAGCTAAAACCCTGGGATAGCGTCGGTCAGGAGCTGGTACGTCGGGATTTCTCAATTCCGGTATCACGCAATTGCGACGCGCCATTTGCCCTTGACGCCATCTTCACCCCTACCGGAAACCTGCAGGGCAGCAACGGCGCAGATTTGGGTAACGGAGCCGTATTAAAACTTTACGATTCCGGGTTCAATGAATTCATCGATTTCAATAAAAAACGCGATTTCGCCGATCTCACCGTGGACCGGAATGTCACCAGAAAATTCCAGGCCGTACTCTTTTCTAACGGCCAGGCGACGCCCGGGGCTTTCGAAACCGACATCATTTTTATTGTCAATTACAAATAACCATCCGGTCCTGGTAACAGGACCCCGCATGAAGAGTATCTATTATGTCAGACCATATCATTGGCTCACGCTTTCAGCCCATTGTGCTGTTGGCTACGCAGAATATCGTCGGCCATGAAATATTGACCCAACTGAATTCCACTACCCGGCTTGAATACTGGTTTATTCAGCTAACGCCCCAGATGGCCTGCGACTATTTTATTACCCAAAGCAGGCTCGAAAGAACAGTGGAATCCGCGGAGTCGCTGCGGCTGATTAATTTGCCCGTTGCCGTACTGACCCATTACGCCTTAGTACAAAAAATTATTCACCATGCCAACCACTTCCGCACCGGCATTGAGCTACAAGATCCGGACGAACTGGCGCGACTCACCGCGGATGAAATGTGCCAGCTACGCACAAACCTGAGCAATCTGAAACAGGCGGGCTTTACCCTCTGGCTCGACGATTTCAAACCGCAATATCTGTCGACGTTAACCGCGCTGAACCACACCTTTGACGGCGTGAAAATTGACCGAAGTATTCTGCATGAATGTCGCGATCGCTTACCCACGCTACGCCACACAGTGCAAGAAGCAAAACCTATTGCTGCAATTGTTTTACTGGAAGGTATTGAAACCCGCCGGGATGTTAAACTGGCGCAGGCTTCCGGCGCCCTGCTGGGGCAAGGGTTCTACTGGCCGGAAAAACAGGTCGCTTTCCCCCGGCGCCTGCAATGACGCAAAAATAATGGCGCTCCGGTCGCAAAAACGCACGGCAACAGCAGGCATACGTCATCAGCCAGGATAATGTCAACTATGATCGACACAGTGCCTTCGCCAGAATGTCTGGTGGGGAATTTTTCCCTTTATATATTGGCTAACTATGGCATCTAAAACATTAAAGTGGGCCCTCTGTGCAGGAGCCGTACTGTTATTATTCCCAACAATTGCTTTCCTGATGCCGGCCCCGCATCTGGACGGGCAGTGTCACGCAACTTACACCATCGAAAAACAATTCGATGACACCGCCACAGCCACAATCACCAGTGAAATCGTGGTCTCTTTCCAGCCGACGGGCCATGCGTTTGTCACGATAAAGGGATTAATGGTTCAGGGGAAAACAGTATACCGGGTCTGGCGCGACCTCTCGCTGTCGTACCATAAAACCGCTGGAGGATATTACGAATTTAAGCGTCTGAATATGGTTAACCACCCTTCGGATACCATTTCTGAACGGTTATTTAACCAGTATTTTCTTAACTTCTCCGATCAAAATGAGGGTCAGTTCGCCATTACCGAATACCCCCATTACTACATGATATCCAGCCTGTTCGAGCCGGTACTGGTCTGCGCGAAAGGTATACCGGGACAGTAAAATTCTGCCGAATGCGCGGGTCAGCGATGTATCTTTGCGCATATCGCTGACGCTGACGCAGCGCCGTCATGGGTTGTACTTTCGCGCCGCGATTAACGCTTTGTTGAAACCCGCAGACTGATAATCAGCACCATCACTTTCGCGTTGATCCACCTGCGCTGGCGGTTTTTATCTGCAGCGCGCTGGCAGGCTGGCGAAACGCGACTAAGGTAATTCACATCTACGGGTAAATAAGGTAGTCGATCACATGACGTTTCCTCTCCATACTCTTTTCCGCCTGGCGATACCGCTACTGGCGCTGTTTGCTCTGGTGCCGGCCTTTGCCGACACCGCCCACCACAGCCTGAGCGATCGGGTCAGTAAAACGCCCCTCGACGTGCAGAACGGCCTGCAGGAGGCCGCAGAGCAGTATCGCATTCAGTATCCTTCCACCAGCGGCGTGGACGGTAAAACCGCCCGCCAGGACAGCGCGGCAGTGTTTATCCCCAAAGGAACGCCCCCGCAGGGCGGCTGGCCGGTCGTCGTCTGGACCCACGGTACTATCGGGGTAGCCAACGGCTGTGCGCCATCCCTCAATCCGCGCACCGCGCGCGATAGCCAGTATCTGAACACCTGGCTGTCGCTGGGATTCGCGGTGGTGGCGCCGGACTACGCCGGATTAGGCTCTGACGGGCTGCACCACTACCTCCACGCCCGGGCGGAAGCCTGGAGCGTACTGGATGGCATACGCGCGGCGCTGGCCAACTTCCCGCTGCGCAACCAACTGGTGCTGGTGGGGCAGTCTCAGGGCGCCCATGCCGCTTTTTCCAGCGCCGGCTACCAGCCTGACTACGCGCCGGAGTTGCATATTCAGGCTGTGGTGCTGACCGGCACGCCGTGGTTCGCTCCCGATATGTCCGCCGCCCAGTTGTTCGCGTCCACCAACGGTGCCGGTACCAACGCCGGCGATCCTAAAATCCCCTATGTCTTTTATATCTGGCTTTCCGCCGCCGACAGGAATCCGCAGTTGAAAGCCGCGGACTACTTCCAGAGCGGCGCGCTGGAAGCTCTCGGGAAGGCGCAGTCACTGTGTATCACGCCGCTGACCGAAACCGTAATGCAGCAGCGTCTGAATGCTGAAAATAGCCTCAAGCCCGCAATCCAGACGCTGCTGGAGGATCAGACCGCCGCGCTGCGCTACCCGACGCTGAAAGTACAACCGCCGGTGTTTATCGGTATTGGCGGCGCAGATATCAATGTGCCAACCGCAATGCAGCAGCGTTTCGCGGCGGCAGTCAAAGAAGCGGGCACTGCGGTGGAAATTCATAATTATCCGGGGCTCGACCACAGCGGGACCGTTAACCCCTCGCTGCGCGATTCGGTCCCGTTTGTACTGAAGCAGTTTGCCGCTCAGCAACCGGCGCCGTAACGTCCCCCCGGCCTCCCGCCGCGGCGGGAGGCCGCCTCTTTGCCCCGCCGCCGCCCTCTAAAAGTGACCGCCATCACCCTATTGGTATAGAAAGCAAACAAAATAACCTTTCCCTCTTTACAGAAATTGTAAAACGCGCAATAACTGTACACAGACGCTCTGTTACCCATCCCCTTTTCAGGGAAAGGCTCACCGCAACAGAGTGTAACAACTCACTGTTTTCCTGAAATTATATCGCTTTTATTTGCGTAATTTCGCTATGGCACAATAAATTAACTCACTGAATGACAAGATCTTTAACCCGTATTCAGAGATGTAATTTAACCAATTAGTTTAGAATCAAAACAAAAGGAATACGATTTTGACACCGTCCGTACCCAACACCTTACGTCAAATGAACGCCACGCTGGTGCTGAACATCATCCGCCAGCACGGCGCCCTTTCCCGGGCGCAAATATCAAGAATTAGCGGCATCACCAAAGCCACAGTTTCTGAAATCATCAACGATCTACTGGCCGAGAAAATTATTTATGAAAGCGGCGTCAGCCCTCAGGCCGGGCAGGGACGTAAGGGCATCCTGATCAATTTCGACCCCAATTTTCGTCTGGGCATCGGCATCGATTTAGGCGGTACCAAAATCGCCTGGTCGCTGTTCAACCTCGACGCTGACATTCTGTTCGAGCACCGCGAAGCCACTTTTCAGACCACAGACCGCAACGTCTTTCTCGACCGGCTGGCGGACAGCATTGCGTCCTTTATTGAAAATAGCGGCGCCGATCGCAGCAAAATCATGGTGATCGGAGTCGCCACACCGGGGATTATCGACATCCATAACGGCATCGTCCTTGAAGGCTCTCCCAACCTGCCTGGCTGGGAAGACCTCCCGCTGGCCGAAGAATTAACGCGCCGTACCGGGCTACCGGTAGTACTGGAAAACGATATCCGGGCGGCGCTGGTGGGGGAAATGTGGTGCGGCAAGTGCCGCCATGCGCAAAGCGCCGCGCTAATCGGTATCGGCACCGGCCTGGGCTCAGCGCTGCTGATGGACGGCAAGATCATCCGCGGCGCCAACAATGCCGCCGGCGAGATCGGCTATATGCTGTTCAACCGCGAGCACCTCTACCAGAACTGGCGCAATAAAGGGTGCTTTGAAAGCTACTGTTCCGGTTCCGGGCTGAGCGAGCGGATGATGGCGTTAACCCAGCGCCAGATGTCGGCGGAAGCGATTTTTACCGCCGCCGCCAACCATGACAGCCTGGCCATGTCGCTGATTGAAGAGATGGCCGACTATCTGACCATCGGCATCATCAACCTGGTCGCGGTCGCCAACCTGCAGAAAGTGGTACTCACCGGCGGCATCACCCACGCCGCATCGACATTTTTACCCCGCGTCCAGGCGAATCTGGACCGGCAACTGTTCACCAACACCAGAGTCACCGTTGAACTGTCGACATTAAGGGAAAAAGGTTCGCTGTACGGTATCGCCTTACTGGCGCTGACCACCATGTATCCCTCCATCCAGTTTATGTCTGACATTCAAATCAAATAACACGAGGGGAAACTTATGGCCGGAATCCATCTTCACCCACATGATATCCTCGACGAAGGGATGGACAACATCCTCGCGCGAATTGCTGCAATGCACGATGTTGACCATCTTTTCGTAGAAATTAACACTATTTTTGAACGTAACCCCTACCCGACGGGAATATTGCCCCACAACCCGCGGCATGAATCCGTCATGGGAACCGGCACGCTGCATATCCACACGCAGCCCGGCGATACCCGCCTGGCCCAGCGCCCCGATCCGGGCATTGAACAGGGCGCGGACCCGCTGATGCGCGTCAAAGAGGCGACGCACAGCAGCCGCTTTCGGGTCGTCCCGTGGGCCAACATTCTTAACGGCGATTTCACCGGCGAGGTGGAAAACAATCAGGTTATCGATTTCAAAGGCCGCCCCGTCGAACACTGGCTGTGCCCCAATGGACCGGATGTCGCGGACTTCTGGCAGCACACCTTTGCCGCCCTGAAACAGCGCTACGGCTATGACACATTTCTGATCGATCGCATCCGCTTTCCGGACTGGGCGGGAAAAACGGTCAATCCGGCAGGGCTGTTCAGCTGTTTTTGTCCCCACTGCTCCGCGGCCATGCGTCAGCAGGGCCTGGCGCCGGAGGCGGTCAAACAGCGCCTGCATGCGCTGGCCGACGCCCTCAACGGCGGGGATTTTGACACCCCGGTGGACGCGCTGCTTAACGAGCCGCTACTCCAGCAGTGGCAGGTATTTCGCCAGCGCAGCGTCTCTCGCCTGGTAGCGAAGATTCGCGCGTCGGCAGGACAGGTGGGCGGTATCACCCTGTGGCTGGACCTCTGGCCGCCGGCCTACAGCTGGCTGCTGGGCCAGGATTACCACGAGTTAACCCGCCACGCCGCCACGCTGAAACATTTCCCTTATCACAAGCTTGGCGGCGGCGCCGATGTCCAGGGGTTAATCAACCATTTCGCCCACGATGCAGCCCAACAGGAACGCGCCTTTGCGGCGTTTAAACGTCTGTTCAGGCTGCCTTATGAGCTGAGTTATCAGGATTTTAAGGCCAGGGGATTTCCCATCGACTTTGTCGCCTGGCAGAACAACCAGGTCCGCCAGCAATCCCAGCCCGGAACCTTCATCTACAGCGGCATTCAGATGTGGAACCTGCCCGCCGACCAACTTATTGAAGCCGTCGACGCCGCCCGGCAAAGCGCCTGCGACGATCTGCTGTATTACTGCTACGGATGGGCCGATCAGGCTCTGTTTGATGCAATTAGCGCCCACAACGCAAAAGGAAACTAACCATGGCTGACAAGCAAAGATGGAAAGTCTTTTTCCTGCTGTTTATGACCATGTTCCTGCTCGGCGGTATTCAGAATACCAAAGGTCTGATCCTTGAGCAGGTTCAACACAGCATCGATCTGAACATAAGCCAGGTCGGTACCCTGATCACCCTGTTCCAGATTGGTTTTCTTATCTCCAGCCTGCTTACCGGTTATTTTACCGATAAAAAAGGCCTGAAGATTATGATGTTCATCGGCTCGCTGTTGATGGCCGTGGGTCTAATGGGCACCAGTCTGGCGTTTAATGTCATCCTGTTCTTTGGCTTTTATCTGGTGATCGGGTTGGGGATTGGCTCCATGATGGTATCGATTGTTACCGTCATCCCCACCTTCTATAAAGAGAAAGCCGGCATGATGTTCAACATCTCCAACGCCATGTTTGGCGTCGGGATGATAGTCACGCCGCTGGTACTGCATCAATTGTTCGCCAACAGCATCTCCTGGCGGGCGTTCTATGTCGGCGTGGCGGCCATCGTCGTGGTGATTATTCTGGTTCTCGGTACCCTGAAAATAGAGAACACCGCGCAGAGCGCCATGAAGTTCAGTGATTTTCTTGAGCTACTGACGCAAAAACAGCTGGTGCTGGTGATCGCGTTTTTGCTGTTCTATGTGGCGGCAGAGGCCGCATTCCTGAATTTCTTCCCGATTTTTTACTCATCGCTGGATATCCCGGGCATGAGCGGCGCGGATAAAGCCGCAAAGGCCGCTTACGTTATCTCTTCTTTCGCCGGCCTGTTTACCATCGGACGCGTCATTGGCGGATTTATTAACCTCAAACTGGGGGAGCGCCGCACCCTGGTGTGGTTTTCCATTCTTTCGCTGGTCGCCATTATCCTCAGCCGCCTGCTGGTCACTGATTTTGTCTATCTGTTTATGGCATTCGGCTTCGCCATGTCGGTGCTGTTCCCGACGGCATCGGCTATCGCGACGCGTCTGACCAGTAAGAGCGGCTCGGTAATGGGGCTTATCTACGTCGCCTCCGGTTTTGGCGGCGCGCTGTCCGGCTCGGTTATCGGCCAGGTATCGGAAAGCTACGGTATTTCCAGTGGTTTTAATCTGATCATTGCCTTTGTAGCCCTGTTTATGGTGCTCGCGCTGTGCGTGCGTGAAAAACATAGCTAAGTAAACTCACCAGGCGGGGGTATCCCCTTAATCCCCGCCGCCTTTGCGCCGACGGACCGATTCCGGGAGATCCGAATAAGGAAATCTGTGTATCATGGTGGCCGCTATCCAGACACCGAACACCATGATGTTACAGGGGAAATCATGAGCGCGAATAAAAAAGGCATGCTGTACGTCCTGCTGGCCGCGGTACTCTGGGGGAGTTCCGGCGTCTGCGCGCAATACATCATGGAGCAAAGTCATATTTCGTCGCCGTGGCTGACCATGCTACGGCTGCTGTTTTCCGGGTTTATTCTGCTGGCCCTGTCGTTTATGAACGGCGACCGCCTGTTTGCGCTGTTCAGTTCACGCCGCGACCTGCTCAGTATGCTGCTGTTTACCGTCTTTGGGGCGCTGACTGTACAGCTCACTTTTCTGTTAACTATCGAAAAATCCAACGCCGCCACCGCGACGGTGCTACAGTTTTTATCCCCCACCATTATCGTTGCCTGGTTCGCCGTGGCGCGCAAACAGCGCCCGGGGCGCGCGGTTTGCAGCGCGATACTCACCTCTCTGGCCGGTACCTTCCTGCTGGTCACCCACGGCAATCCGACCTCGCTGAGTATCTCGGCGGCGGCGCTGTTCTGGGGCGTCGCCTCGGCGTTTTCCGCCGCGTTTTATACCACCTGGCCGGCCACGCTGATCGCCCGTTACGGTACATTGCCGGTGGTGGGGTGGAGCATGCTGCTGGGCGGGCTATTGATGACGCCGTTTTACGCCGGGCAGGGGATTGAGTTTACCGCCAGCGGCGGCGTCATGTTCGCTTTCGGTTATTTAATCGTGGTGGGCACCGCCATCACCTTCAGCCTGTATCTGAAGGGCGCCCAGATGATCGGTGGTTCCCGGGCCAGCATTCTCAGTTGCGCCGAACCATTAAGCAGCGCCCTGCTTTCTCTGTTGCTGCTCGGGGTGATGTTTACGCTGCCGGACTGGCTGGGAACCCTGCTGATTATTTCATCGGTGGTGATTATCGCCCGGGATTCGCGCCGTAAGAAGCTAACCCGGACGGAAGGGTAACACCATGGTGTAAAAACGTTGACAGTCCGGCTATCGCCGGACCCGACACGGCTGTGAGCGGAAAAACGGCGCCAAAGCTACAGCGCCGCCACCGCCGCCCGGGCGCCGTTCTGGTTGAGCATTGCGCTGGCCCCGGTCACTGCGGCGACAAACCGCGCATCCGCCGGCAAATCCGTACCGAAAATCGCGCTGATGCCCAGCAGGGCCTGCACACGCTCCGCCCCCTGGTAGCGCTGGTTGATGACCTGATACTCAGCGGCCAGCGGGTCGACAACCTCAATCGCCGCTCCCTGCTCATCAACGCCCTGCACATAGCGCATCCAGCCCGCGACCCCCAGCGCCAGATGGTGCCAGTCGCTGCCCTGCTCCAGATGTATACGCACCGGATCGAGCAGACGCTGGGGGAGTTTCTGGCTACCGTCCATCGCGATCTGCCAGGTCCGATGGCGCAGAGCGGGATTACTGAAGCGTTCGATTAACAACTGCGCGTAAGCCTGCAGATCGGTGCCTTCCGGCATCGCCAGCGTCGGCGCCTGTTCCTGCGTCATCAGGGCTAACGCCGCTGCGCGGTATTGCGGGTTGGTCATGGTGTCGGCAATGGTTTCATAGCCACCAAGATAGCCGAGATAAGCCAGAAACGAATGGCTGCCGTTGAGCATGCGCAGTTTCATCATTTCAAACGGCACCACATCGGCGACAAACTGAGCTCCGACGCGATCCCAATCCGGGCGGCCATTGACAAAATTATCCTCAATCACCCACTGGCGGAACGGCTCGCAGGCAATCGCACACGGATCGTATACACCAAGCTGGTCGGCAATCTCCTGCAATGTCTCCGGGGTGGCGGCCGGTACAATGCGGTCGACCATGGTACACGGGAAGGTGACGTGCGCTTCAATCCACGCCGCCAGCTGCGCATCCCGGGCCCGGGCCAGGCCCAGCACCGCCGCGCGGGCTACGTGACCGTTTTCCCGCACATTGTCGCAGGACATGACGCTAAACGCCGGCAGCCCCCGCTCACGGCGCAGACGCAGCGCCTCGACAATATAGCCAATGGCTGATTTCGGCGCTGTCGGGTTAGCCAGGTCATGAACAATCAGCGGATTATGACGATCCAGTTCGCCGCTGGCCGCTTCAGTACAGTAACCTTTCTCGGTCACCGTCAGAGAGACAATGGCGGTCTGCGATCGCGCCATGGCGTTAAGCACAGCGTCGCAGCCGTCAATCTCCGGGTGCAGCGCTTCACTCATCGAACCGATGATTTTCAGCCTGGTGTTGTCGGCCCCTTTTTCAGCGACGGTATATAGCAACTGCTGGCGTTTGAGGTTCTCAATCAACGCCTGGTCGCTCATCAGATTGACCTCGCAAATCCCCCAGTCGCTGTCGGAAGCCTCCAGCAAATGATGGGTATACAGGGCCTGGTGGGCGCGATGAAATGCGCCGCAGCCGAGGTGAACAATGCGTGATTTCAGGCGTGCGCGGTCCCACTGCGGGCGCGCCACTGTCAGGTCGCCATCAGCAATTGTCGTAGTCATAATCAACTCCTGTAAGCCGCCCAGCCCTGGCGGCGGAGATCCGACATAGCCGTTGCGGATGTCATGGCGCGCCGCTTACCGGGCGCCTGCTCCTGCCAGCTGACTATGTCGGGTAATGAAAATCAGGGAAATCCGGCGCGGCAAAGCGCCGCGCGCGGAACATTACTCAGAGAAAAAAGCGCGCTGAATTGCCAGCTCAACGCCGCGCACTTCGGCCAGTCCCTTCAGGCGGCCAATGGCGGAGTAACCCGGGTTAGTTTTCTTTTTCAGATCGTCCAGCATCTGATGACCGTGGTCCGGGCGCATCGGGATCGGATCGTCTTCACCCGCCCGTTTACGGCGATGCTCTTCTTCGGCGATAGCCTTCACCACTGCGTACATATCCACATCGCCATACAGATGTGCGGCTTCATGGAAGGTTTTCGGGTTCTCTTCGCGCAGCGTGGAGCGCAGGTGGGTAAAGTAGATACGCGGACCGAACTGCTTAATCATATCCACCAGATCGTTATCGGCGCGTACGCCGTAAGAGCCGGTACACATGGTGAAACCGTTAGCCGTACTGTTAACGGTATCCACCATCCAGCGCATATCCTCAATGGTCGACACGATACGCGGCAGGCCGAGGATTGGCCGCGGCGGATCGTCCGGGTGAACCGCCATTCGCACGCCAGCCTGTTCCGCCACCGGAATAATCGCCCGTAAAAAGTACGCGAAGTTGTCGCGCAAACGCGCTTTATCAATCTCTTTATAGCGTTCAAGGTGGGCGCGGAACTGCTCAAGGGTATAGCCTTCTTCAGCGCCCGGCAGCCCGGCGATAATATTGCGCGTCAGGCGCGCTTTATCTTCATCGCTCATCGCCGCGAAACGCCGGCCAGCCTGCTCAATCTCTTCAGCGCTATAATCGGCCTCAGCCCCGGCACGCTGCAGAATATGCAGTTCAAACGCCGCGAATTCTATCTGGTCAAAGCGCAGCGCTTTCGAGCCGTCCGGCAGCACATATTCCAGATCGGTGCGGGTCCAGTCGAGCACCGGCATAAAGTTGTAACACACGGTATAGATACCGCACTGCGCCAGATTGCGCAGCGACTGCTGGTAATTTTTAATCCACAGATCGTACTGGCCGCTATGGGTTTTGATGTCTTCATGGATCGGTACGCTCTCTACCACCGCCCACTCCAGCCCGGCTGCTTCAACCAGCGCTTTACGCTTGAGGATCTCCTCGACGGTCCACACTTCACCATTCGGAATATGGTGCAACGCGGTCACCACGCCGGTCGCGCCAGCCTGGCGGACATCGGCCAGCGAGACAGGATCGTTAGGACCATACCAGCGCCATGTCTGTTTCATATTTCATACCTCAGTCAGCGTTCCACCTGGCCGCTAAAGCCGGCAGAACCGGGGAATTTGGGTTCATCGGTTGCCGGAGCCCGGCATTGTGGTGTAACAACTTTTCAGATCTGGCCTATAAATTCAACCAATCGACCGGAGAAGTCAACTACATCAGGCAAATTGGTTAACCAAATCACAGATTAGCTAATCCACTGCTATCGCCTTCAGGTATCAGAGAGTAACGGATACGGCGGCACAATATCGCGGCAGCGAACGGCAGATCGACAGGTCAACCAAAAATCACCAATTTGGTATAACAGGTTTAAAAATCGCCGCTCCGGACGGCGCGACGATCTTTTCTCAGGCAGGGTCGAGATGGCGGGCAAGGGCAATGATATCGCCCGGCGTGGTGCGGCAGCAGCCGCCAATCAGCCGTGCGCCGGCGTTCAGCCACGCCGGCAGGTAGCTTTCCAGCGTCGCGCAACGCTCCCCGTGGTGGTGCCAGGTTTTGCTCTGCGCATCGTAATGTTCCCCGGAGTTCGGGTACACCACCAGCGGTAGCGTGGTGAGACCATGCAGATACTCCAGCGCCGCGGTGGTTTTTTCCAGCGCAATACAGTTGATGCCCAGCGCGACAATCTGCGGATGGCGCGCAATCTCGCGCGCAACGTCCGCCAGCGGCGTGCCATCGCTGAGGTGCTGGCTGTCGCGCAAAGTGACAGAGAACCACGCCGCAGTCTGCGGACAGCTCTCCAGCAGCTCAGCCAGCGCGGTGATTTCGCTGAATGAGGGCAGCGTCTCGCAGGCCAGCAAATCCACTCCGGCCCCTGTCAGCGCCTCAATACGCGGCCGGTGGAACGCCTGGAATTCCTCCCGGCTACGCTGATAGTCGCCGCGATATTCAGAGCCATCCGCCAGAAAGGCGCCATACGGCCCCACCGATCCTGCCACCAGTAATGCTCCTGCATCCGGGTTTTCCTGCTGATACGTCTCTCTGGCCTGGCGGGCCAGCTCAACGCTGCGGGCAATCAGCGCCCGGGACTGCGCTTCATCAAGGCCGCGGGCCGCAAAGCCGGCCGGTGTCGCCTGATAGCTGGCGGTGATCGCGCAACGCGCGCCGGCGCGAAAATAGTCGAGATGCACCTGGTAGACAAGCTGCGGATCTTCCAGCAGTACCCGCGCCGACCACAGACTATCGGCGAGGTTACAGCCGCGGGCCTCCAGCTCGGTGGCCATCGCGCCATCGAGCAGCACGAAAGGCTGGCGCGCCAGCAATGGCGGAAGAGGATTATTCAATGACATGGGCACGCTCCTGAATAGCATCGCGTTGGCGGAGATTTCGGGTCAGATAATAAGCGCCATAGCACAGCGCCACAAAGGGGATCCCACACCACAGCGCGATACGCTGCTCGGGGTCAAACGCCAGCCCCACGCAGGCCACCAGGCACAGAATAAAACCGAGGATCGGCGTTACCGGGTACCAGGGCGCCCGATACTGCAGACCGCCAATCGGGTGACCCTCCCGGAGATAGCGACGACGGAACATGAAGTGAGAAGCACAGATACTCAGCCAGACCGCCACCACAGCAAAACCGGAAATGGCCGACAGCGCGACATACACGGTATCCGGCGCCACAATACTGGAAAACAGCGCCAGCACTCCGCCGAGCATACTCACCGACAGCGCTACCAGCGGCACCCCGCGCCGGGTTACCCGGGTGAAGCAGCGCGGCAGGGTGCGCTCATTCGACAGCGACCACAGCATCCGCCCGGAAGCATACAGCCCGGAGTTAGCGGCAGAGAGAATCGCCGTCAGGATCACGAAGTTAAAGATATCCGCCGCATACGGGATACCCACTTTCTCAAAGACCAGCACAAAGGGGCTTTTCACCACCCCGGCCTGCGCCATGGGGATCAGCGCCGCCAGCACAAATACGGTACCGATAAAAAACAGGATCAGCCGTACGATGGTCGCCCGGATAGCCACCGGGATCGCCTTATGGGGATTTTCCGTCTCACCGGCGGCAATACCGATAAGTTCGGTGCCGGAAAAAGCGAAGTTCACCGCCACCATGGTCATCAGGATCGGCAAACCGCCATGGGGGAACCAGCCTTCGGCGGTGATATTGCGCAGCAGCGGCGCCGGGGAGCCGTCCTGCATCGGGATAATCCCGAAAATCGCCGCGCCGCCAAGGATAATAAACGCCACAATGGTCACCACTTTAATCAGTGAAAACCAGAACTCCCCTTCGGCGAAAAAGCGCGTCGATACCACATTGAGCGAAAAAATCAGCGCGCAGAACACCAGGCACCAGATCCATACCGGCACCTGCGGGAACCAGTACTGCATACAGAAACCGGCGGCGGTAAAGCTGGAGCCCAGCGCCACCGTCCAGGTCAGCCAGTACAACCAGGCAACGGTATAACCGGTAGCCGGTCCGAGGTAGCGCGCCGCATAAACGTGAAACGCGCCGGTTTCCGGCATGGCGACCGACAATTCCCCCAGGCACTGCATCACCAGCCAGACCACCAGCGCGCCAATCAGATAGGCCAGCAGTGTCCCCGCTGCGCCGGTGGTTGAAATAATGTATCCGGTATTAAAAAACAGCCCGGTGCCGATTACCCCTCCAAGGGACAGCATAATCAAATGACGGGCCTTCATCGTGCGCTGAAGCTGCCCTTCCTGCCGTGTTTCTTGCATATAACCTTCTATACGTATGGACATCTAAACATCCAGTTGAAGCATCGTTATAACCACAAGCGGGCAAAAAAGCAAAATCAATCAACACCACAAATAATATTCAGGGTATTTATTCACATTCACCAGGTACCGGCAGACAAAAAGAATCCCGGGAGTCCGCTCCCGGGAGAAATGGAAGGCAATTTATTACGCTAACTGACGCGACATACGTAGCCGCAAAGGATTAATGGCGGGCGGCGAAAGGCGTTCCCTGAGTGGGAACCACGCGGAAATCCTCCATACGTACCCGCCAGAGTTCCACCATATGCCCGGCGCGATCAGGCTCCCCGTTACGGTTTACCGTGACGGCCAGTTCCGCTTCGCCGCGCTTGCCGATTTGCGACAACACCTTCTGCAGGAAACCAGGGTATTCAACCAGCGGAGCCTGAATCAGCTCGCCGGAAATATCGCTGTCCTCCAGCAGGGTCCCGTCCGCCAGTCGGCGGCTGAGAGAGATAATCAGCTCAGTGTTCTGGTGATTTAACGCAACGCTTTCCCCCTGGTGATTGACGCGATACCAGATCCCCTCTTCAGACTGGCTGACATTCTTCTCCTGGCGGAACGCCATCAGCCATTCCCGATCGCGTTTTTCCCGCTCTTCAAATACCCGATCCCGAGCTTTTTCCAGCCGTTTATCCATACCAGCCATATGGCGGGCAAACTCTGCATCGGAAAGACGATTGTCCCCCCTGACGCTTTCCCGGACCCCGGCCAGAAAAGCCTCTTTATCAATCTGTACGCCCCACTCTTCACGAATTTCCAGCAAACTGGCGACATCGCGCCCGGTCATCATGCCGGCGACAAAGTCTTCCAGCCCGCGCTGGGTTTTCGGCAGCGATGGATGCTGTGTCTCTTTGAGCCGCTTCTGTAATGCCTGTAGCGTTTCCTGTTGCTCATGTTCACGCTGATCCAGCGCCGCCAGTCGTGCCTGTAACTTATGCGTTTCATCACGCAGACGGGCATTGATTCGCTCAAGGGACTCTTCCTCCGGCGCTGGCGCTACTGCGTCAGCCAGAGTTTTTATCCAGCGCCCCAGTAATTGCGGGTCCGCCATTTCCACCGCCGCAGGCGACGACTGCGCCCGGGCGATGTCAGGCGGCGCCTCTCGCTCTTCCCGGGCCGCCAGTTGACTTTGCAGCGCCTGCACCGTTTCCTGGTACTGTTTTTCCTGCGTTTCCAGCGCAGTCAGCCGACTTTGTAACGTCTGCTGTTGCTGCTGGTTATGCGCCTCCCGCGCCGCCATTTGACTCTGTAGCGCCAGTACGGCTTCCCGATACTGTTTTTCCCGCGCTTCCAGTCTGGCCTGTAGTTCCTGCTGCGGCTGACTGCGGGCGGCCTGTGCCTCCAATGTCCTGATTTCACTACGCAAGGCCATATTCTGCTGGCGCAAGATCTCTTCGCCGGGCTCTGGGGCGACGGCGCGCGTCAGCGTTTTAATCCATCTTCCCAGCAGCACCGGATCGGCCAGCGCTGGCGGCGGCGCGTCCTGTGCTGTCGCCACCGCCGCCGGTTGAGCGACCTGAATGACGGGTTTTTGCTGGGTTGGCGATTGAGTGGCCTGAGCGACAGGTTTGTCCTGAACTGCCGGCTTCGCGGCCTGGGCGACAGGCTTATCCTGAACTGCCGGTTTCACTGCCTGGGCGACAGGCTTATCCTGAACCGCCGGCTTCGCGGCCTGGGCAACAGGCTTATCCTGAACTGCCGGCTTTGCGGCCTGGGTGACAGGCTTATCCTGAACTGCCGGTTTCGCGGCCTGGGCGACAGGTTTGTCCTGAACTGCCGGCTTTGCGGCCTGGGCGACAGGTTTGTCCTGAACTGCCGGCTTCGCAGCCTGGGCGACAGGTTTGTCCTGTGCCGCAGGCTTAACGTCCCGCGATACGACCTTTGTCGCTGGCGCTTTCGCCGCCGGTTTCACTTCCGAAGACAGCGGCTTTGCTGCGGGTTTCTTTTCAGCTCTGGCGGATTTTTTAGATGAGGAGGCTTGTCCCGCATTTTGTTTTGCCTGCGCGGGAGTGGCTTTACTGTCTTCGCGCTGCGCCCATTCACGCGCAAAGCTGAAAACATCATCGGCGTACGCCGGCGTCAGGCAAATGCCCGCCAACAGCGCAACCAGTAATGTGATAAGCCTTCCGCTGCGATATGCCATCAGCGCACCAGAACAGCATTGCCGTCAACAGGTTGACCCTCTGTGGGCTTCGAAGACAGCGCCTTCAGCATGCTGTCGCGAATTTCCGCGCACAGTTTCACAGCCTGATATTTATAGAGCGCGTCAATCGCGTTCTGGGTTTCCGGGTTGACCACCTTGCGCACATCGCTGTAGCCCACTGCGCCGCGCATCACCTTGCCAAAACGCGCATTCAGTTCGGTGTGTTTTGCCGGGTCGACCGTCGCCAGCGCTTTCAGCTCCTGCTCACAGCGCCCCATATTGGACATATCATCTTCAATACTCTGACTCGGCATCTGGGTAAATTCAGCCTGCTGATTGCTGCTCACCAGCGAAGAGGGCTTTTTTTCCACACAACCTGCCGTACCAAGCAATAGCGCCATGACGAGCGGCAGAGTTATGCGCATCCCTTGTTGACTCATTCTTTTCTCCTTAAATAGCGTCAGCTGAATTATCTGATAGACGTTCTGAATACACCGATCTTATTAATATCAGTCTGCCGGATAATAAAGTTTGCCACCCAAAAATAAAACCGCCCATCCGCGATAAAACAAAAAACAATGTTTTTAATCGCAAATAAAAAACCCGCGCTAAAATAAATAGTGACCAGGAATTAACGCACCATATTGCGAGATTATATATCGCCATAAACCGCCATTGCTCCCGTCCGGCGGGTGAACCTCAGGCGTACAGCGCCTGTGCAGCGATCCCTTGCGACATCGACCAACATTGGGCCTGTTCGCTATTGCCGGTTTCTCGTCCGGATAAGCACACCATAAAATATAAAGCGCAGCGCCTGAGAGATAACGATATCCGACGGCAGTTATCCGCCGGGATATTATCTGGCAATGCCTGATAGTAAAGCGTAGCAAATGGGTAAAGAAGCAGCGTTAGGTATATATCGGAAAATGGAATCCAGCGCTTCCCGGTGATGATATAGATCCGCTGATAATTTCAGGAAGGCAGTATGGGGCGCGCTGGCGCCCCGCTTCGTCAGCCATCAGGGCACCCGAAGGCGGGCGCCCTGAACCACGTTTACTGAAAAAACAGCCCGAGCTTGTTAAATACACCCGGATCGCTGTCGTGCCGCACGATCTCCGCCACATCTTCCAGTTTATCGATCTCACTGATCATCTGTTCCAGCCGACGATCGTCGGCCACCTGTAGCCATATCCGGCTCCGCTCGCCGCCGTTTAGCGGCAGACACAGAATGCCTTCCACGTTGAACGCCCGGCGGGCAAACAGACCACATACATGGGACATAACCCCGGGATGGTTGCGTACCGTCAGTTCCAGAATGACGTTTTCATTAGCTTGTTGCATGACTTATTCTCCCACCATCTCTGTATTTGCCGCTCCCGGCGGTACCATCGGGTAAACTTTTTCGCTGACATCAATTCGAACGTGAATCAGGCAGGGGCCGGGCTGGCTGATCGCCTCCTGCAGCGCCGCCTGCGGATCCGCCGCCGCGTTAAGATCGCAGGTGGCAATACCGAAACCGGCGGCAATATGGGTAAAATTCACCGCCCCGGGGTAAGTACAGGCAAAAATGTTCTGGTTATAAAACAGCGTCTGCTGCTGATGCACCAGCCCCAGCGCCTGGTTGTCCATCAGGATAATTTTTACATCCAGTTGATGCTCGGCCAGCGTGGCCAGCTCCTGAATATTCATCATCACGCTACCGTCGCCGGTAAAACAGACCACCTTACGCTGCGGCTCCGCCAGCGCCGCGCCAATCGCCGCCGGCAGGCCAAAACCCATGGTGCCAAGCCCGCCGGATGTCAGCCACTGGCGAGGGCGGTTCAGCGGGTAGGCCTGAGCTACCCACATCTGATGCTGGCCGACATCGGTCGTCACTACTGCTTCATCATCCACCGCCTGCGCCACAGCCCGAATCAGACCGTAGGGCGTCAACGGATCGTCCACTCCCGGCATCCGGAACGGGAATTCACGCTGCAAATCCGCGACCAGCATGCGCCAGGCATCGCGGGTTTGCGGCATAATCTGCGGCAGCATCTGCGCCAGCACTTCGTCGACATCGCCGCGAATCGCCACATGCGGCTGCTTAATTTTCCCCAGCTCGGCTCTGTCGATATCGACATGAATAATGCGCGCGTTCGGGCAGAACTGCTCCGTCTTACCAATCGCCCGATCGTCAAAACGCGCCCCCAGAACAATCAGCAGGTCCGCCTCCTGAAGGATATAGTTAGTGCTGCGCGCGCCGTGCATCCCCAGCATCCCCAGCGACAATGGGTGGTCAGACGGCAGCGTGCCCAGCGCCATTAATGTTTGCGTGGTAGGCAGATTGCTTAACTCCGCCAGTTCGCGCACCCGGCTGGCGGCATTGATGACGCCGCCCCCCAGATACAGCACCGGACGCTGCGCCTGATTAATCATCGCCGCCGCTTCCGCTACCATGTCGGCGCTAAAGGCTGGCGCAGCCTGTACGCCACCCGGCTGCGGCAGTTCATCCAGCTCGATCTCCGCCGTCTGCACATCTTTGGGTATGTCAATCCACACCGGGCCCGGGCGGCCAGACATAGCAATACGGAAAGCATCGGCCATCACCTGAGGAAGTTCGCTGATATGCCGTACCAGATAGTTATGTTTGGTGATGGGGATAGAGATACCGTAAGTGTCCACTTCCTGAAACGCGTCTGCGCCAATCATTGAAGTCGCCACCTGGCCGGTAATGCACACCAGCGGAATAGAGTCCAGGCGCGCATCGGCAATGGCGGTCACCAGGTTAGTGGCGCCAGGTCCGCTACAGGCCATACAAACGGCCGGTTTTCCCCGGGTACGCGCCATACCCTGGGCGATGAACCCGGCGCCCTGCTCGTGGCGGGCGAGGATATGGCGGATCTGTTTGCTCTGGCTCAGTGCGTCATAAAGCGGTAATACCGTACCGCCGGGGATGCCGCTGACCATGGTGATCCCCTGGCGTTCCAGTAAATGAACGATTAATTGCGCGCCGGTGTAGCGCTTACGCTGTGGTGTCGTGCCCGTTGTTGCCATGCTCCGGTCCTTTTCTTTCTGAGCCAGCGAACTTTTCCGGGCGGCATTAACAAGAAACCCCGTCCGGTTTGCGCCGGCGGGGTTCTCTGGAATCGTACGTTGATTCGGACCCTACGGCGCATTGCCGACGACCACCACCACACGCACGACGACCACCGCGGCGGAATGCGCGGTATTTAGTAGGGTCGTGGTTTGCGGGTATGTAGTCATTGGGGACCTGTTATCTGTATCAACGATAAAATTTATACAAGCACAGGGATTCCATCTGCACAACCGCTTTTTGCGCTGGGGAAAAATTTTTGCGAGAAGTATCACACTGACAGGCAGAAGAAACCTGGATTCCCGGCCTGCCGGAAACGCGCGAGAGGGGCACCGCCTCGCCAGACGGCAGAAAAACATACGCTACCACCGGGAGCGTTATCGCGGCGTACAGGCCGCGCCAGCCCCCGGACGCCGCAACATTCAGGTAATTTCCGGGTAGTCAGCGTACGACAAAAACCGGCAGCCGGGCATGGTTAACGACATTTTCCGCCGTCGAGCCCAGCAGGTGCGTCGCCAGGCCGGGCGAGCGGGAACCAATAATCACTACATCAGCATCAATGTCCTGCGCCACCTGATTGACTTCATCACGCACCGAACCAAAACGAACAATGGATTCAATGCGGTTTAACGGCGTTTTAAAACTGCACGCCAGGTCGCGCATTTTCGCCGTGGCTTCTTTAGTCATATATTCTTCAAATTTACCGATATCAGAGGCAAATCCCGGCAGGATGGCGCTGGAACTTTTGGGGAACACATGCAGTAAATGAATCTTCGCCCCTGCGCCGCGAGCCAGAAAATCCGCATGGGCGATGGCTTTATCGGTTAAATCCATATTAAACACATCAACAGGCATCAGGATATTTCTGTACACCGTGAGTTCTCCTTCCCGTCCTTTAACTCCTGTTACTTTCTCCTATTCCCCGGAAAAAAACCACCGCTGCGCGCACAGAGGCGCAAACCTCTGCAACACGTCACGAGGCGGCATTTCACGCCATTTCCGCTTGCAGGCCGCAGGGATCGTCGCGCCAGGCGGTGAGTGATTCACACAGTAATAATCCCCGGGCATTAAGCTCACGCAGCCCCATTTTTTTCAACAGCGCCACTTTCCTGGCGTAAATCGCTTTATCCGATACCCGCAGGTCGCTGGCGATTTGTAAGGTGTTTTCCTGTTCCAGCAATATTTTTACCAGCGAGATTTCTTTTTCCGTCATGGCGATTTTATCCAGCGAATGACGTGCTACTTTATAATAACAAATGCCATCAAATAATATTCTTACCGGAAGTTTTTTAGAAAGATAGCCACAGCGCAGAGAGTTAAGATAATTAGATTGAATATCAAAAATAAATAAAAAAGACTTATTTTGTAAATCTAATGCATTAAATAACCGCCGCATTAATGCATAATCTTCAATTGCAATAAGCAGTAAATCTTTCTGCGTCAGCCGCGAGCATTGATTAATCACATTTTTACAGTATGCATCAAACGTATAAACTGTAATATTATTCTGAGAAAAGTAAGCACGCACCCCCTGCATAAAGTACGCATCATCACCCAGTACATACAACACCATAATCCTTTACTCCCTTGCACCTTCCTTTAAAAATCAAAGAGTTAATAGATTGAATACAATCAGGAACAATAACCTTTATTGTTCAGGTTAATTTCCACACCATCCAGGCGAAATTTCCCGACATTCTATCACTCAACAAAACGGATGAATCCCCGAAAACAATTCAAAAATTTAAAATACAAACCATCCATTATTATCAAAAAATTAATAAAATCCTATTAACAACTTCCAAAAATATATCACATAAAGCCGCCATACAATGTAAATAACAAATAATAATTATCATTTAGGATTACACTTATATTATTATCAGCGTCAAATAAATACCGGATAATTCAATCGATAAATTAATCAACAAACCACTAATTCTCAGATCTTTATTAAAGATAAATTCACATAATATATAATACCACTTCCAAATTCCCAATAATCGATAGTGACAGTGCTACCGGGAGGCCTGCTTTTACCAGCCCCATGACGGTTTTTGTACCGTTTTCAGCGTTTTTTCTGATGCTTACATTTTTGTGACGCGAGTGTTATTAATAGAACCCTGTAAAAGGGTGCTTGCTGCATATTCCCGGGACTGGATTCAGATCATGACATTGACCGTTTTTGCTGTTTTACTGTTCGCCGCGCTTTTGCACGCCACCTGGAACGCCATTGTGAAAGCCAGCCCTGATAAATTGCTGGCGGCAATCGCCCTGAATGGCTTTGCGGCGCTAATCGCTGTCGCCGCACTGCCGTTTTCACCCCAGCCGGCGGCCGCCAGTTTCCCATACCTCGGCGCATCCTGCCTGATCCAGGCCATTTATTGCGTATTGCTGGCAAAAACCTACCAGGTCAGCGATATGAGTCAGACCTACCCGATTATGCGCGGCACCGCGCCGCTGATCGTCGCTATTGTCGGGGCGACATTTCTCGGCGAAAGTCTCACCCTGAGCGCAGCGGCAGGGATCGCGGTCATTTGCTGCTCCATTTTACTGATGGCGATTACCCGCCATACCCGGCCCGGTAAAGGGGTATGGATGGCGCTGCTTAACGCTGGCATGATCGCCGCCTATACGCTCATCGACGGAACAGGGGTTCGTCTGTCCGGTACGGCGCTGGGTTACACCCTCTGGACGTTTCTGCTCAACGGCCTGTGTCTGTGGCTGTGGGCCCTGAGCTTTCAGCGCCAGCGCATGGTCCATTACGCGGTGAAATACTGGCCGCAGGGGCTGGCCGGGGGCGTGGGCACTCTGCTCTCCTATGGCCTGGCGCTGTGGGCGATGACCCAGGCGCCGCTGGCGGTTGTCGCCGCGTTGCGGGAAACCTCGATTCTGTTTGGCGCGCTGATAGCAGTCGTCGTGCTGAAGGAAACCGCGACCCGGCAGCGGCTGTTCGCCGCTATCGGCATCGCGCTGGGGGCGATTATTTTACGCCTCGCCTGAGCGCGGATTATCCCCACCCCGCATATCCCCACGGGCACAACGGGTCGTTCTGGCAATAATTATTGCCACTGCGGGTTTACATCTCTTGCCGCCTCTGACTGCGCCAGAATCGCACCATCACTGGATTTTCACTTTTATCGTGGTAGATTCACCTCAAATTTATCATTCATGCAGAATCATATTCTGAATGAATATCACCTGCAGACCTGTCATTTATCCAGAATCATAATGAGAAAGCTCACTCATCATCACATTATGCTGATGCTCATTCTGCTCGTCGCCGTGGGGCAGATGGCGCAGACCATTTATATTCCGTCGCTGGCGGGAATGTCCCGGGATCTCGGCGTTCGCGAAGGCGCGGTGCAGAGCATCATGGCCGCTTATCTGCTGACCTACGGCGTTTCCCAGCTCTTTTATGGTCCAATCTCTGACCGCATTGGCCGCCGGCCGGTGATCCTTTTTGGCATGACGGTATTTATGCTGGCCACCCTGCCCGCACTGTTTACTCACCATTTGTCGGTGTTAATCGCCGCCAGCGCCCTGCAGGGGATGGGAACCGGCGTCGCGGGCGTTATGGCGCGCACCATGCCGCGAGATTTGTATCAGGGCCAGGCGCTGCGCCATGCCAACAGCCTGTTAAATATGGGCATTCTGGTTAGCCCACTGCTGGCGCCGTTGATCGGCGGAGCGCTGGATACCCTGTGGGGCTGGCGCGCCTGCTACGCTTTTCTGCTGGCGCTGTGCGCCGGCGTAAGCTGGAGTATGTTGCACTGGATGCCGGAGACCCGACCGGCCGAGGCGCCGCGCCAGCGGCTGCTTGCCAGCTACCGCGCCCTGTTTGGCAACATGGCGTTCAGCTGTTATCTGCTGATGCTGATTGGCGGACTGGCCGGAATTGCCGTGTTTGAAGCCAGCTCCGGCGTGCTGATGGGCGGGGTTCTCGGGCTGAACAGTATGGTGGTCAGCATTCTGTTTATTCTGCCAATCCCGGCGGCATTCTTTGGCGCCTGGTTTGCCGGCAGGCCAGGGAAACGGTTTTCCTCTCTGATGTGGCAAGCGGTTTGGTGTTGCCTGGCGGCGGGGATACTGATGTGGTTACCGGGCTGGTTCGGCATTATCAATATCTGGACCCTGCTGGTCCCGGCAGCGCTGTTTTTCTTCGGCGCCGGGATGCTGTTCCCGCTGGCCACCAGCGGCGCCATGGAGCCTTTCCCGTTTCTGGCCGGTACTGCCGGAGCGCTGATCGGCGGCCTGCAGAATATGGGGTCCGGCGCGCTGGCGTGGTTTTCCGCCCTGCTGCCCCAGACCGGGCAGTTCAGTATTGGCATGCTGATGACAGCGATGGGGCTGATGATTCTGCTGTGCTGGTTGCCGCTGGCGTACCGCCAGCGCCTGCGCCACCACAGTCAGATGGTTTAATGTTTAAGTCGCTGAACGACGGTGCTCTACCCGCTACGGCCCGGCTTAACGTCGGGCTGCGCGTTTTTAAATGTCGAACAGTCCGGTTTTATCATCGCATCCAGTAACGGCTGCATCCGGGTACGCCAGTTCCCTTCCTCGCCGTCATAAAACCAGGTATCCGGATTAATGGCATACGGGATACGCGCTTTCTGCAGCTCGCAGGCCATAAATGTTGCAAACGCGACCGGATTTTTCAGCGACGCGTTACGGGCGATTTCACCGGCGGACCAGGCCCCCAGCCAACTGTAAAGCCCGGTTTTCTGCTGCCAGCGCAGGGCGGCGTGAATACGGGCGCGGATCGATGCTCTTTCCAGAAGGGTACCGGTAGTCCACGGATATTTGCCGTTACTTTTCACCGGTCCCCAGGGAAAAATATGCCATTCCGCCAGCGTGACGCCATTGTTGTGAAACGGCCACTTCAGACTGGCGAGGGCTTCCGGCGCGGCGCGCAGATGCGGTGCGATAAATACCACCCGCTGCGGGCTGATGGTGTGTATTGCCTTCAGGACCTGATCGTAGAGCCGGTTCAGTGGCGCCGGGTTACGGTTAAATTTATCGCCAGGTTCGAAAATCACATCGAACCCCAGTTGCGGGCTGACGCCGGCAAAATAGCCAGTCACCGTTCGCCACCATGCCACCACCCCCCGGGCGTTTTCCAGACTCGGATCGTTGCGGAAAGCCTCCGCCTGGTAGGAAATGATCGGGATAACGCCGTACTGCTCACAGGCCTCAACGATTTTGCGCAGATGCAGCAAATGCTGCTCCGTTGCGGCGCCGGCCACCCGAATACGCACATGATGAATCCCGCGCTGACTGAAATCACGCACCACCAGCGGATCGAATTCGCGAATGCCCTGTTCGGTACGCGCCCAGTCGACCACCATTCCGACCCCCAGTTGTCGGATATACTGCTGAGTAGCCGGCGGCGGCGCTGCAACAGGTGGCGCCGCGACAACGGCCGCGCTAAACAAGAAAGTGGCGATAGCAAAAAAGCGCTTCAAAGCATCGGTCCTGCCCGTCAAGGAAAGGGAGATTTTCACCGCCGGAACCACTGGCGTCCGCCGGCCAGACAACCCCTCTGAGTATATACACAACCCGATTCAGCATACAGGAATAGCGGAACGGCCAACGCTATGTTGTATAAAACTTTCAGGTACTATATCACGACCATTTTCATCGCTTCACGCTGTGTCCGTTTTGCCTTGTCATGCGGGCGCAAAGAGATCCGCTATGACCAGAACTGAAATCACCGCGCTGATTAACCGCTGTCCGGTCATCGGCGACCTGGTGGAATTGAAAGAGACCATCTGGTTTAACCCCGGGGTGACGTCGCTGGAAGCCGGGCTGCCATATGTCGGCCTCGACGCTGAGGATATTGCCGACGCCAGCCGCCGCCTGCAACGTTTTGCGCCTTACCTGGCCGGGGCATTCCCGGAAACCGCCGCCAGCGCCGGCATTATCGAATCTCCGCTGGTAGCCATCCCGGCGATGCACAGCGTCCTTGAGCAGCGCTATGGCCAGCCGATCGCCGGGAAACTGTGGTTGAAGAAAGATAGCCATCTGCCGGTTTCCGGCTCCATCAAAGCCCGGGGCGGGATTTATGAAGTACTAACCCACGCCGAAAAACTGGCGACGCAAGCCGGGTTACTCAGCCCGGACGATGACTACAGTAAACTGTCTGGCGCGAAATTCCGGGCATTTTTCAGCCAATACCGCATCGCCGTCGGCTCTACCGGCAACCTCGGCCTGTCCATCGGCATCATGAGCGCCCGTCTCGGTTTCCACGTCACGGTACACATGTCCGCGGATGCCAGAGCCTGGAAGAAGGCGAAACTGCGCGAACACGGCGTTGACGTGGTGGAATATGAGCAGGACTACGGCGTGGCTGTCGCGCAGGGCCGTAAGGCGGCACAGGGAGATAGCCGCTGCTTCTTCATCGACGATGAAAATTCCCGCACCCTGTTTCTTGGTTATTCGGTGGCCGGCGAGCGTCTCAAAGCCCAGTTCCAGCAGCAGGGCGTGGTGGTAGACCGTGACCATCCGCTGTTCGTCTACCTGCCCTGCGGTGTCGGGGGCGGCCCGGGCGGCGTGGCATTCGGTCTGAAGATGGCTTTTGGCGATGATGTCCACTGTCTGTTCGCGGAACCGACGCACTCCCCCTGTATGCTGCTGGGCATGAGCAGCGGATTACATGACGCCATTTCAGTTCAGGATATCGGTATCGACAATTTAACCGCCGCTGACGGCCTGGCCGTCGGACGCGCCTCCGGCTTTGTAGGCCGCGCGATGGAGCGGCTGATTGACGGTTGCTACACCCTGGACGATCAGACCATGTACGATCTGCTCGGCTGGCTCGACGAAGCGGAAAACATCCGTCTTGAACCGTCGGCACTGGCGGGCATGGCAGGGCCGCAGCGGGTATGTGCAGACGGCGCCTGGCAGCAAATGCACCTGTTGACTGCTCAGCAAATGAAAAATTCCACTCATCTGGTGTGGGCCACCGGGGGCGGCATGGTACCGCCGCAAGAGATGGCGCAGTACCTGGAGAAAAGACGCCGCTAAACCGCAATGCCGGGGCGGGTCACACCGCCCGTCCCGGTATCACTCTCGTTATGCATGAACACGCCAATGCCCGGCCGCCGCATGGCAGATAACGTTTCCCCCATCACCGTCGTTCATAACGTCATCCCACTGAGCAAAATCACCTGACGCAGATGAGCGGCGGCAAACATCAGCCCCAGCCCCAGTACCGCCAGCGCGATCAGCAATTTGGCGCGTACGGTCTGCGGTTTGGCAAAATCGCTGATGGCGATATTCATCAAATTACGCTGGTGGGCGTAATACCAGAGGATACCCGCCACCAGAAAAATGATCGCCAGCGACAGCCAGAACAACGCACCCGCCTGATACCAGCTGTGACGAAGCGCCAGGGCTAAAAGCGCCCCGTAGCCCAGCAGAGTACGCCACCAGGCCAGCGCGGTACGCTCCGGCTGTAGCCCGGGATCGGCCATGCGGCGCGCTTTTCGGCTATCCGCCATACAGCACCATCACGATCACCGCGACAGCAGCCAGTGCCATAATGGCGCTCACCACCTTCAGGCTGCGGGTATAGGGAAGATCCTGCTTAAGACGCATCGCTTTCTCATTCAGCAGCCAGCGTAAATATCCCCAGACAGCCAGCGCACCGGCAAACAGGCACAGCAATAACGCCACCACCTCCCGCACCAGTGGCGTCGCCAGGTCCGGCGCCAGTTGATCCAGCGCGACACCTGCCGCCAAAAACCCGAGCGCGGTGCGGATCCAGGCAAGGAAGGTCCGCTCATTGGCCAGTGAAAAACGGTAGTCCGGCGCCTCGCCAACCTGAGATATTTTCATGTGTTCTCCTTATCCATTCCCCACGCCACAGGGCGAGACGGCCTGCCACGATCCCGCAATATTGACCATAGCGGTATCATAATCGCGCGCTATAGACACATCCACCCGCCACCCGCGGCTGGCGTCAATGCCCTCAATGTTGCAGGAAAGCGTAACAGGATGAGTAATAGATTACCCGGGAGAGCGGATAAAAAGGAAACAATCTAGCCGACGCCTGGCGACGTCGGCCCGCATCATTAATGTAATTGTGGCCAGTATGCCCGGTTAGCCTCAACCAGGTCGTCAAGAATCGCTTTCGCCACCGACGCGCTCGGTACGGTTTTCGACAGCGTTATCGCCTGCCACAGCTTCAGATAAGAGCGCTGTACCCACGCATCCACCACCAGTTTCTCCACCGCGACCTGCTGGCTCATCAATCCTTTCTGGAACTGGGGAATATCGCCGACCACCAGCGGTTCCGGCCCATTTTTGCCGACCAGACACGGAATCTCCACCATCGCCTCCGGGTCAAAATTATTAATCGCCCCGTTGTTCGGCACAATCAGCAGCATTCGTTCCTGGGTATTGAAGGCGATAGCCGTCGCCAGATCGACAATGTAGGACGCATGTTCGTCGATTTCCAGCTCACCGGCGGATGAGTTCCCGGCAGCGACAATTGCCCGACAGGCGCTGAACACCTGCTTTTCCCGGTGCTCCATCACCTCATTGGCGCGGGTGTGCTGTGGATTCGAATGCGCCACAACATAGTCCGGGAACAGATAGTATTTCAGATAGGTATTCGGCATGGTATCCGGATCCAGTGCCTGGACATCTTTCGCTTTCGCGAAAGTATCGTTCCAGCTGGCCTCGGTGTGATTATCCCGGGAAGGCGGTACATAGCCGAATTTCGCCACATATTCACGTAGTTTCGGCATCAGATCGTTGCCATCCAGATCTTCGATAGAAGTCCACCAGCCAAAGTGGTTCAGACCATAGTAACGCACCCGCATCTGCTTGCGGTCCTGCAGACCGACAATCTGCGCCATACGGCCTTCAATACCAATCGGCATATCGCAAATATTGAGGATTTTGGCATTCGGTCGCAGACGGCGCGTCGCTTCCGCCACAATAGCCGCCGGATTGGAATAGTTCAGCATCCAGGCATCGGGGGAGTATTTTTCCATATAGTCCACCAGTTCCAGCACGCCGCCTATCGAACGCATACCGTAGGCGATGCCGCCGGGACCGCAAGTCTCCTGGCCCAAAACCCCGTGGCGCAATGGGATTTTTTCATCCTGTTCCCGCATCGGGTATTTCCCTACCCGAATATGGGCCATGACAAAGTCCACATCGCTGAAGGCGATTTGCGGATCGGTGGTGTAACTGAAGTCAATTTCCGGCGCCTGTTCGCGCAGAACGATTTTACAGGCTTCGGCAATGACTTCCTGGCGGGCGCCGTCATTATCGTAGAACTTAATCGCCCGCAGTGGGAAACGATGCTGATTCTGCAATAACATCAAAACGATACCCGGTGTAAATGTGCTGCCGCCGCCGGCAATGACTACGGAAAATTTCTTCATGATACTGCCTCCGTCATGGATGTGTTGTCGCTGGATGAAGCGTGCTTCATAAGGGTTTCAAGCTGGTCGCGTACCTGTGGCACGTGTAGACCGACGATGACCTGGATACCGTTGCCGCGCCGCACCACACCGTGGGCGCCCAGGGCTTTAAAGACATCGTCGCTTTGGGTTTGCGCCATCTCGCGCAGCGCGATGCGCAGGCGGGTCGCACAATTGTTGATGCTGAGAATATTTTGCGCGCCGCCCAGTGCGCTGAGGAGCCCGGCGGCCTGCCCCTGCTGGTTTTCCTGCGCTGCCGCGCTGGTTTGCTGGCGGGCAGCCTGATAGTCGGCTTTACTGTAGAGCTTGATTTCGCTCGCTTCCCGCCCCGGGGTATTCAGATTCAGACGTACAATCAGAGTCTGAAACACCGCAAAATAGATAGCGGTAAAAGACAGCCCGATACCTATCTGGGTAAAAATCATTGACGCATGGTTATGGAACATCGGTATCCAGTTTTGCGGCAGAAACTGATCCAGCAGACCGCCGCCCATGTTTCCCACCACGCCGCAGAGATACATCACCGTGGCCATAGTCGCGGCCAACAGCGCATGAACGGCGAACAGCAGCGGCGAGATAAACAGGAAGGTAAACTCCAGCGGCTCCGTGATCCCCACCAGTACGGCGGTCAGCGTCGCCGGCACCAGCAGACCCGCCACTTTGACGCGGTTTTCCGGCGCGGCGGTGTACCATAACGCCAGGGCAATCCCGACAGAGCCAAACACCTTGCTGTTACCATGCAAAGCGAAGCCCCCCTCCGGGAACAGCGTCTTCAGCGATTCGGTACTCTGACTGAACGCCTGTAAGTGTTCTGCCCAGTACACCTGGATCCCTCCTTCCACCGCCGCCGGGCCAAAAATAAACGGGCCATAGACAAAGTGATGCAAGCCGGTTGGGATTAGAATGCGTTCCAGAAAGGTGTATATCCAGACGCCCAGCGCCCCTGCACCACGCAAAAACGCCTGCAGAGATTCAATACCCATTTGCACTTTCGGCCAGCCCAGCAGCGTCAGCCAGGCACAGGGAATCATCACCAGAAAAGCAATTATGACGACAAATGCGCTCCCCTGAAATATCCCCAAAAATACCGGAAGCTGTTTTTCAAAATAACGATTATGAATAGCTGTCACCAGCCCGGAAATAACAATGGCGCCAATAATGCTGGTATCCAGCGTTTTTATACCGGCAATTAGCGTTAACCCGCTACCGGCGCCAGGGTCCTGAGCAAAGTCAACGCCAAAAAACGTCCCCCAGGTGACCCCCATGGCATGAATAAAATAGTTCCAGGTTAAAAAACTCATCAGCACCGCCAGACACGCCCGGCCTGGCGCCTGCTTCGCCAGCCCAATCGGCAAGCCTACGGCAAAGATTAGCGGCATATTACGAAATACCGTCCAACCACCCTCTTCAATTATGTAAACTATTTGCGCAAAAAGACTGTCCGGCGCCGTTAATGCTTCGCCGACAAATAATGGATTGCGTAACATAATAGCAATACCAACCACAATACCGGCAAACGGAAAAAGTAATACCGGGGTAAACATTGCACCACCAAATCGTTGTATTTGACTGAGCATTTTCACATCCTCATATAACCAACATTCAGGAATGACCTTATTTTTTATTTTCTCTGGTCGAATATGAGCATAAGAATCTGCCGATCGCCTGGCCTGCTCCGGCGTTGCAATTCGTGATCCTTTTCATGGTTTTTATTTGCCCTATGTTGTCTACTTTTTGAGATATTTTTAGATCTGTTGAAAAACCGGCTACGAAAATTCACTGTCTGTAGTCAGAAATAGCTTTATTTTCAACAGAAACAGAGGGGAAACGGGCCATCATTCGGGTCCGAAAACGCCGCGAAAGAGGTCTACAGGTGATCTATAAATCTATCGCCGACAGGTTACGCCTGAGGCTCAATTCCGCAGATTACCCCATCGGCAGCCCGTTACCCGGTGAAAAAGCGCTGGCCCGGGAGTTCGGGGTTTCACGGATGACTATCAGAAAGGCCACTGATTTGCTGGTGAGCTGGGGGCTGGTCATCCGGCGCCACGGTAGCGGGACGTATGTGGCGAAAAAAGATATCCATCATGAAACCTCCAACCTCACCGGGTTAGTGGAAGTCATGCGCGATCACGGGAAAGTGGTGACCAGTGAAGTGCTGAATTTTGAAGTGATTCCGGCGCCGCCAGCCATCGCCAGTCAGTTGCGGATTAAAACGGACGAGCGCATCTATTATTCACGCCGGATACGGTTTATCGATGGTAAACCGCTGATGCTGGAAGACAGCTATATGCCGGTTAAACTGTTTCGCAATCTTTCTCTGGCCCATATAGAAGGGTCTAAATTCACCTACATCGAGGAAGAGTGCCACATCACCATCAGCGGAAATTATGAAACCCTGACGCCAGTACTGGCTGACCGGCAAACGGCGGCGATCCTGAATATCGCTGAAGGTACGCCGATTCTGCGCATTACATCACTCTCTTACAGCGACGAAGGGGTTTTCCTGAATTACTCGGTGATGTTCCGGGATGCCAGTGAATATCAGGTGGATTACCATCTGCGCCGTATGCCGCGGCACAAAACGGATTAACCGCAGAAATCGCCCCAACCAGATGTCGGTTTCAGGTCCGTGCGCCAGAAAAGAAAAACCGGGTTCGCTGTACCCCGCAAAACAACAAAACCCAAAAACACTGTTTTTGGGTTTTGTCCGCGTACACCAGCGGCCAGCGCAGGCTCCTTTCTCTTCGTAGAAAAACCTATCCCATGCCCCAGAACAGCACGGCCAGCAGCTGCGGCGTAATAATGCGCAGGAACATCACCAGCGGATATACCGTGGCATAAGAGAGCGCCGCCGCGCCGCTGGTGGCGTGCAGTCCGTTGGCAAAAGCCAGCGCCGGCGGATCGGTCATTGAGCCGGCCAGCATCCCACACAGGGTCAGATAGTTCATTTTCGCCACCACCCGGGCCAGTAGCGCGGTACACAGCAGCGGTATCGCGGTGATCAGAATGCCATACCCTATCCAGGTCACCCCATCGCCGGCGATCAGTGTATCCACGAAGTCGCCGCCGGATTTCAGCCCCACGACGGCGAGGAACAGCACAATCCCCAGCTCACGCAGCGCCAGGTTCGCACTCGGGGGCATAAACCAGTACAGCTTACCGATACTGCCGATACGCCCCAGAATCAGCGCCATAATCAGCGGCCCGCCGGCCAGCCCGAGGCGCAGCGCCACCGGAAAACCGGGAATAAACAGCGGGATAGATCCCAGCAACACCCCCAGACCGATACCGATAAACACCGGCAGCATCTGCACCTGCTGCAATTTTTGCTGGGCGTTGCCTACCTCGGCGGCAACCGCGTCAATGGACTCCGGCCGCCCGACCAGATTGAGGATATCGCCAAACTGCAGGCTGGCATTGCTACTGGCCACCAGCTCAACCCCGGCGCGATTCAGGCGCGAGATCACCACGTCATAACGCTGCTTAAGGCGCAGATCGCGGATTTTCTGCCCCAGCACCTTCTCATTGGTTACCACCACCCGCTCTACCTTCAGCAGGGTACCGCGAGTGGACAGCGAGGTCTCCACCTCTTTACCAATTACCAGTTGCGCTTCATGCAGATCCTTTTCCGCCCCCACCAGGTGCAGCAAATCCCCGGTCTGAATGACGGTGGTGGGTGACGGTACCATCAACAGCTCTTCACGTTTCAGGCGCGAGCAGATGATGTGATCGCTATTCAGGATCGGTACATCCTGAATCGCCATATGGTTGAGGTTCGGGTTTTCCACCCGGATATTGATGGTGTGCAACTGAGCATGATGACTGCCGCTGGTAACCTCATAATCCTTCGCTTCGCTGTCGACATTAATGCGAAAAGCGAAACGGATAAACCACATGGTCAGCAGAATCCCGCAAATACCGAACGGGTAGGCCATGGCGTAGCTCATCCCCATCTGATCCACCAGCGCGCCGGGGGTACCAAGATCGGTGAGGATTTGTTGCCCGGCCCCCAGCGCCGGGGTGTTGGTCACCGCGCCGGAGAAAATACCCAGCACCACCGGCAGCGGGATATCAAACAGCTTATGAAGAACCGCGGTTACCGCCCCGCCCAGCACCACAATGAGCACAGCGAACAAATTCAGCCGCAAACCGGACACCCGCAACGAGGAGAAAAAACCCGGCCCGACCTGAATCCCGATGGTATAAACGAACAGAATCAGGCCAAATTCCTGGATGACATGCAGCATATCGCCGCTCAGCGTTATCCCGGCCTGATCGACAAAGTGGCCGACAATAATGCCGCCGAACAGCACGCCGCCGATACCGAATCCCACCCCACGAATTTTGATGCTACCAATCCACAGCCCAACCACGGCAACCAGCGCCAGTACGCTGACGGTTAACGCTATCCCACTCATGACGACATCCCTGAATAACGATATTGTTATTATGGATTTTGTCAGAGCCGCCAGGCGTTAACCGCGCCCTGGCGCACAAAAGTGGCGGATGAGTCCCCCGGGAGCTGAAAGCATTAACCCGCCGATGCGGCAGGCGCCGCCAGAGAGGATTAAAAACGCAAAAAGGCCCCATAAAGGGGCCCGGGTGATAAAACACGATTCGATTAGCTGTTCAGCGCCGGACGCTCGCTAATCGCGATACGCTGCGGGGCAATCGCTTCCGGAACATTACGCACCAGGTCGATATGCAACAGACCGTTGGTGAAAGAGGCGCCGGAGACCTCCATATGCTCGGCCAGCGTAAAGCTCAGGCTAAACGGTTGAGTGACCAGCCCCTGGTGGAGCCACTTCGGCTCAGTTTCCGGTTTTTGCGGCGTGCCTTTTACACTCAGGCGCGTCCCTTCCAGTTCGATATCCAGATCTTCCTGGCGGAAACCGGCCAGCGCCAGCGTAATGCGATAATGGTTGTCATCGCTTTTTTCAATATTGTACGGCGGGAAACCCTGACTTTCCGGGGAGCTTTGCAGCGCGTTAGCCAGTTTGTCAAAACCGATCCACTGACGCAGCAGCGGGGATAAATCATAGTTACGCATCATGTTTTCTCCTTCTGAGAAGCGAGTCTATACCTGCCAGCATGCGAACTGGCATCGGCCCCCGACAGGCGGCGGGCCATCAACGCGAGCCGCCGCTGGCGGCCCACACAAATCAGTTAATTTCGATACGGCGTGGCTTAATGGTTTCCGGCATCACCCGCTCCAGGTCAACGTACAGCAGACCGTTAACCAGTTTCGCGCCGCGAACATGGATGTTTTCAGCCAACTGGAACTTACGCTCGAAGTTGCGCTCGGCGATACCCTGGTAGAGATAAGTCCGCTCTTTCTGCTCGGCGGCGTGAGAGCCTTTTACCACCAGCAGGTTGTCCTGAGCGGTGATCTCCAGTTCGCTTTCAGCAAACCCGGCGACGGCAATGGCAATGCGGTAATGGTGTTCGTCCACCAGTTCGACGTTGTACGGAGGATAGCCGCCGTTGCTTTGTGTTTGATTGTTTTCCAGCAGACTAAACAGACGGTCGAAACCAATAGCGGAACGGTACAGCGGGGAAAGATCGATACGCATAACAATACTCCTGAAATCAGCGAGATTAATACAGCCTTCCACCAGGACAGGCTAAGAAACGCCGGAACTCCCTGACGGCAAGTTCCTGTTCGGTTACACCCTATAGATGGTTATCTTCTTCCGAATTTCAAGCCTGGCGGGATCAATTTTCTGGCGGTTTACGTTTCTTTGCTTAGACTAGATTGTGTTCCATAACCTGGCACTGAGCCGCAAAGGTCTGCGCCGACATTCGCGCAATTATGGATACCGCCTCATATCAGGGAAGAAATTAACAATCTGCGAACGCCGCCACAGAGCAGGCACTCGGCGCTATTTATCACGGCCAGGGATGCTATAACTCAAAGTAGCTGAACGCAGCACCACAATAGTGAATGAGTTGATGATGAAGAGCTACTTACACCATATTTTGATGAGCTGCGGCGTTCTGGCGCTGTGCGGTTGTTCCAGCGTCATGACCCATACCGGGGGCAAACCGGGCTATTATCCGGGCACCCGCGCCAGCTACGATATGCTGACCAATGATGAAACCAGTTGGGGACTGAAACCGCTGGTGGTACTGGATATGCCGTTCACCGCCATTATGGACACTGTCCTGCTGCCGTGGGACGCCTTCCGTACCGACAAATCCGTCAAAGCCCGGGTCGAGGCCAGCGAACAGAAAAGCCAGCAGACCGATGCCGCGCTTCCTCCCGCTGACCCGCAGCCCTGATCACTCGCCGGTACTGGCCATAAACAGCTGGCGAAATCCACCCACGTCCTGCATCCAGGCGATATGTCTGCCATCCGGGGAGAACACCACGGCGTCTGCCGAGGGTTCTCCGGTACCCTGAGTTAGCGGCGTAATCGCGCCGCTGTGAGCATCGCACAGCACCAGTCGATTAGCCTGCACAAAACCCAGCGCCTCTCCTGACGGGTGCCAGTTAAACGCCGACTGTACTCCCGGAGGACCGTAGGTCAGTTGACGCGGTTCTCCGCCGTCCGGCGCAATCAGCCACAATTGCACAACGCCGGCGTCGTCCTTCATCAGAAACGCAATTTGCGATCCCTGTGGATTACTGCGCACCCAGTGGCGGGGAGTATTTACCAGCCCCGGATAACGCCGCGCGTGGGTAAACGTCAGTCGCCGCTGCATCACGCCCTGCGGCGGCGCCGGTAGCGCTGTACAGGTTCCCTGCACAGGCGTTTCGCCGGCTCGCTTCCAGGCTTGCTCATCATCCGGTAAATCGACGATAAACAGCTCCGGCACTTTCTCCCCGCTCAGCGATAAGGTATCGCCGATAAACGCCAGCGCCCGGCGCTGCCGACTACCGTCGGCCCGCGTGTAGCCCGCGTTACCGATCCAACCCTCTTCGTAAGCGCGGTTGATTTCATCGCTGCCGGCCGCCGGCTGCGGCGTGGTGCGGCTAACCAGCGCACACCAGTGGCTGCCGGCATATTCCCTGGGGTGGCGGCACGGCGGAATGACCGGTCCGCAGGGTAACGCCACACCGACATTGCGCAGGTCCAGCGCCGGACAGCGCTCATGCATGACATGGTCGTTATAGGTAAAACTCAGCCACTGACCGTCCGGGCTCCAGACATGAACATGACTGCCGCCGCGCAGCGCTCCGGGGGTAAAGGGCGGCGTAATATCCATGGCGTCCAGATTAGCGGCCACGCCGTTTTCCACTACCACGCCGCGGCGGTGATGAAAGTCATAGCGCCAGCCGGCATCAGGATTTTCCGGGCCGTGGATAAAGACATAGCGTTCCGGCGGGCAGGGATTTACCGTCACCACCCCCACACAGGCACCGTGGCCGGCCCGATAGATCACCTGCACCTCGCCGGTGTCGACATTTACCCGCTCAATGGTCTCACCGGTAAACGAGGCGCCCGATGGCCGCACATCAAACGCCAGCCAGCGGCTATCGGGGGTCCAGGCGTTAATATTGGTTAACTGGTGGTGGCGGGAAGCAAAAGTGAGCTGTTTCATCACGTTATACCCTGAAGCGAAAATATCGCCTCAGGGTATAGCAAGCCAGGTATTTAGCCTACCCGTTTTACATCGCCGACCAGCAGAATGTAGGAGAGTGCGCCAATCAACGCCACCACGGAGATATAGACCAGCGCCGGGCCAAAACCGTAGTCCTGCGCGAGGTAGCCAATGACCAGCGGTACGGTGATGCCGCCCAGCCCGCCGACAAAGTTAAAGACTCCGCCGGTGAGACCAATCAGGCGCATCGGCGCCAGCGACGACACCAGAGACCAGGTAATAGAGGCAAATCCGTTACCGAAAAAGGCCAGCGCCATCAGGGTCATAATCCACACCGGATCGTTGGTGTAGTTGGCGCCCATGATACAGGTGGAAATCAGCAGCCCGCAGATGATCGGGGTTTTACGCGCCGCCCCCAGCGAAAACCCTTTTTTCACCAGTTTATCCGCCAGCCAGCCGGAAAGCAGTACGCCAACAAACGCCGCCAGGAAAGGTACCGTGGTCATGAATCCCGCTTTCAGCGCGGTAATGCCTTTCTCCTGGGTTAAATAATTCGGGAACCAGGTCAGGAAGAACCACAGTGTGGAAGTGACAGCAAACTGCCCCAGATAAACGCCCATCAGTTTGCGGTGGAACACCAGCTTCCAGTCAGCGCCGGTGAGCGGTTTGCGATCCGCTTTTTTCACTGGCGCATCGCCATCCACCAGACCACCGCCTTCACGGATATATTCCAGCTCCGCCTGGGTAATGCTTTTGGTCAGGCGCGGCGGCTGATAAACCTTAAACCAGATCAGTGACCAGATAATGCCGATACCGCCAGTCACGATGAACACCCAGTGCCAGCTCAGCAACTCCTGGATCCAGATGAGCAGCGGGGTCAGGAACGCCAGACCGACAAACTGGCCAGAGGTGTAGAACCCAACGGCAGAGGCGCGTTCATGCTCCGGGAACCAGCTTGTCACCATCCGGTTGTTGGTCGGGAACGCCGGGGCTTCGAAAATCCCGGTAATGGCGCGCAAACCAATCAGCGACATCAACCCGGTCGCAAACCCCTGGAACAGCGTTGCCACAGACCAGCCGAGAATGGCGATGAAATAGGTCAGGCGTGAACCCACGCGGTCAAGGAACCAGCCGCCCGGGATTTGACACAACGTATACAGCCAGGCAAACGCCGAGAAGACGTAGCCCATTTCCGCTTTGGTGATGCCGAACTCTTCCTGAATATGCGCCGACGCCACCGCAAGGTTGGCGCGGTCGACATAACAAATCACTACGGTAATGAAGATCATTATCAGCGTCAGATAACGGCGACGCCCCGGTTTTGCAGTAGTAACTGGAATATCCATCGTAATCTGTCTCCAGATTTTGGGCACAGCGAGGCCGCTCACCATGCCCGGTAATTTACAGAGGGTGTATTTGATTTTTTTAATTAAAAACGTAACCGGAATGCGCTAAATAATTCGTGCTGGGGAAAGGCGGCAAGTTTTCGCATCCCCGGGAGCATACAAAAGTATGTGACCGGGGTAAGAAAGCGCAGCCAACACATCACCAGCGCGAAGTATGACGCGCATTTACCATTCCGCTACGGAACCGTCTTCATGACGCCAGAGTGGGTTACGCCAGTCCGGCGCACTTTTGCTGAATTCAATGACCTTCGCTTCGTCGATCTCCACGCCAAGTCCCGGTTTCATCAGCGGTTTAAAGAAGCCGCCTTCCATGCTGAAATCCTCTTTGTTTTTCACAAAGTCGAGCAATTCCGCGCCCTTGTTATAGTGAATGCCCATACTCTGCTCCTGGAACACCGCGTTGTAGGAGACAAAATCAACGTGCAGACAGGCTGCCAACGCAATCGGGCCGAGCGGACAGTGTGGCGCCAGCGCCACGTCATACGCTTCTGCCATGCCGGCAATTTTGTAGCATTCGGTGATACCGCCCGCATGGGATAAATCGGGTTGCAGGATGGCAATTCCGCCCGCTTCCAGCACGCGTTTAAACTCGAAACGCGAGAACATGCGTTCGCCCGCCGCAATCGGAAGATGGGTTTGCGCCGCCAGTTTCGGGTAGTACTCAGCCTGTTCAGCCAGTACCGGTTCTTCAATGAACAGCGGACGATACGGTTCCAGTTCTTTAATCAGCACTTTCGCCATCGGCGCGCTCACGCGGCCATGGAAATCGAGACCAAACTCGATCTGGTTGCCAAAGGCTTCGCGGATTTGCGCCACCGTGTTCACTGCGGCATCCACCGCGCGGGAGTTATCAATCAGCCCCAGCTCTTCACAGCCGTTCAGTTTGAAGGTATCAAAGCCAATCTCGCGCAAGGTCTTAATGCCGTCGATCACATCTGCCGGACGATCACCGCCCACCCAGCTGTAGGCTTTGATTTTGTCGCGTACCAGACCGCCCATCAGTTGCCAGACCGGAGCATTCAACACTTTACCTTTGATGTCCCATAGCGCCTGGTCAATCCCGGCAATGGCGCTCATCAGGATCGGGCCGCCACGATAAAAACCCGCGCGGTACATTACCTGCCACAGGTCATTGATACGTGAAGGATCCTGACCAATCAGATAGTCCCCCAGCTCGTGCACGGCGGCTTCTACCGTGCGGGCGCGCCCTTCAATAACCGGTTCGCCCCAGCCCACAACACCTTCATCAGTCTCGATTTTGAGGAACATCCAGCGTGGGGGTAAACGGTACGTGGTGATTTTGGTTATTTTCATTTCACTGCCTCTCGATATGCCTTAACAAATGCTGCTGCCTGCTGCACGGTGCGCTCCACGGATTGTCCGGCGCGATAGAGATCGCTACCCAGCCCGGCCCCTGCGCATCCTGCGTTGATCCATTGTTCCAGGTTTTCTGGCGTTACGCCGCCGACGGCAAAGACCGGTACATCCGGTGGGAGTACCGCTTTCAGCGCGCTGATGTACGCCGGGCCGAAGGCCGATGACGGGAATATTTTCAGCGCCTGCGCGCCGGCATCGAGGGCAGTAAAGGCTTCCGTCGCCGTTGCGCAGCCAGGACAGACGGTCATGCCATACCCCACTGCGCGGCGAATCACTTCAGAATGAATATTTGGCGTCACAATAAGCCGACACCCCATCTTCGCGAGCGTATCAACCTGCTCAGGTTGCAGAACCGTACCTGCGCCAATCAAGGCTTTATCGCCGTATGCGTCCACAATTGCCGGAATACTTTTTTCCCATTGTGGAGAGTTAAGCGGGATCTCAACCGCGTCGAAACCGGCGTCAATCACCGCGCCAACGTGCGCTAATGCCTCATCGGGCGTGATGCCGCGCAGAATTGCGATCAGCGGGAGTTTAGTTTGCCACTGCATGAGCGATGCTCCTTATACCTGCCTGAAATGCCGTATCGCCACTCACTACGTCCGTATTCTGACCAACAGCGTGAAACGCCTGTTGATAACGCGACGACAGTGAAAAGCCCGCGACGATAGTGACGGTCTGCTGCTGAGCCATGTATTCGCGCATACTGGCGACTTCCGCGCCAATCAGCAGACCGGAGAGAAACTCGCTAACCTGCTCGCGGGGAAGCGTTCCCAGCACGTGCGAGGCGCGAACTTCAAAGAGTTGCGGCAAAACAGCGGGAGCGTTAAGTCCACGCTCAAGCCCAGCGGCAAACGCGTCAGGCGCACTCTCCTGCGGCGGTAGCCCCGCGCCCACCAGTGAATGATTTAACAGCAAGTGGTGCAGTTCGCCGGTCATCACGGTACGAAAATCGAGGATTTGCGCGCTGTCGGCCAGTACCCATTTGCAATGGGTGCCGGGCATAACATAGAGAGAAGAAGGAGAAAGGGTGCGTGCGCCGAGCAGTTGTGTTTCTTCCCCGCGCATCACATTGTGGTTATCGTCGCGCGAAACGCATAATCCGGGAACAATCCAGATATTGTCGCCAACGGACGTCAACTGTTCGCCAATCGTCGAAAAAAAGGCGGGAACCGGGAGGTAAGGGGCGACCTTCCAGCCCACATTACTGCCAACCATTCCCGCCATCACCACCGGCGTGGCGCCTTCGCGCCAGTGTTGTGTGACTTCCGCTAACACCGCTTCGGGGGATTTCCCATTCAGACGCGTAACGCCTGCCTCTGATTGCCTGCTTTCCAGGCACTGCTCGCCCTGATAAAGCCAGGCGCGCAGATTGGTCGATCCCCAGTCAATTGCGATGTAGCGAGATGTCATGTGATTTCCTTTAACCTTCGTGTCGAGCTGGCGATCATGGTAAGCGCCGCCTGCTCTGCCGCATTGCCATCCTGATGCCGTATCGCATCGAACAGCGCTTTATGTTCCTGGAGCGTTTTCGGCATGTTGGCCTCATCGCCCATCCAGGTTCGTTCAAAAACCGCACGCTGTAGCGAGCTAATCGCCACGCTGAGCTGCTGCAGCACCGGGTTATGCACCGATGCCAGCACCGCTTCGTGGTAGCGAATATCCGCTTCGTTAAACGCGTCGCGATCCTGGTTATTGGCCACCATATCGTTGAGCGCTGCCTCTATCTGTGCCAGTTCGCCGGAGGTGGCGCGTTCCGCGGCCCAGCGGGCTATCGCCGGCTCCACCAGGTTGCGCACCTCGCTCATGGCGGCGATCAGCCGCGGGTCATAGTCGTTTTCCAGCACCCACTGCAAAACGTCGGTATCGAGGTAGTTCCACTGGTTACGCGGCGCCACAAACGCGCCGCGATAGCGCTTCATTTCAATCAACCGCTTCGCCACCAGCGAGCGGAACACTTCGCGAATAATGTTGCGCGAGGTTTCGAACTCCTCACACAGCTCCGTTTCCGCCGGCAGCGCGGCGCCGGGTACATATTTACCGCTAACGATTTGCTGGCCCAGCGTGACGATAATGCGATCGGTTTTCGTAATGGTCATGGAAATGTCCTTATGGCTTTGCACTCCCTTACTTTACTCCGACCGACGTATTTATCCTCATTTTTGTACTACCAGTGCCGGTTAACCTCTCTCTACCACGCACACATAGTAGTACTATATAATAATGTTGTACTACAATTTAGATCACAAAAAACACAATTGATAACCAGAATGCTGGCGGAAGCCGGAATAAGGAATAAAAAACCCGCCACAGACGGCGGGTTATGCGGGAAAAGAGACAGGTTTAGTTCAGGGCAAATTGATTGATCGCCTGCGCAACGCCATCTTCAAGGTTGCTGGCAGTGATAAAGTCCGCGGCTTGTTTAACGGAATCAATGGCATTCCCCATCGCCACCCCAACGCCGGCGTACTGCAGCATGGCAATATCATTTTCCTGATCGCCAATCGCCATCACTTCATGCGCCTCAATATTCAGGGCGTCCGCCAGCGATTTCACCCCTGTGCCTTTATTGACGCGTTTATCGAGGATTTCCAGGAAGTAGGGCGCGCTTTTCAGCACGGTGTACTTCTCTTTCACCTCTGGCGGAATGCGGGCGATAGCGCGATCGAGAATCGCTGGTTCATCGATCATCATCACTTTCAGGAACTGCGTCGCCGGGTCCATTTTCTCTGCTTCGCAGAACACCAGCGGAATGGTGGCGACATAGGATTCATGCACCGTGTAATAGCTGATGTCGCGGTTGGCGGTATACAGGGTATGACGATCGAGGGCATGAAAATGCGAACCGACTTCATGAGAGAGTTTTTCCAGATAGCGGTAATCGTCATAAGTCAGCGCAGTTTGCGCTACGGTGCTGCCGTCGCTGGCTTTCTGGACCAGCGCGCCGTTGTAGGTAATGCAGTAATCACTGTCATTGACCATCTCCAGCTCTTTGAGGTAACTCTCCACGCCGGCAAAAGGGCGCCCGGTCGTCAGTACAACCGTCACGCCACGCGCGCGCGCAGCGGCAATCGCGTTTTTCACCGCTGGAGATATTGTGTGATCCGGCAGCAGCAGGGTGCCGTCCATATCAATCGCAATCAGTTTTATGGTCATGGGTATCTTCTGAGGTCGTGGATTTACCTCATGCTAACGCGATTCCGCTCACAAAAATAGCGCGAAATTAGCGCAATCAGGCCGCTGTCGCAGAATAGAAAAGCCTCTCCCGCAATATGCCGGAAGAGGCTCGGGGGATTAGCCGAATAATTTTCCTTTCAGGATATTCATCCCCGCCGACAGCAGGTCGTTGCCGGCGCTGGCGTCAACCTGCCCCTGCGGGGACAGGGCGTCCACGACTTTCGGCAGATATTGCGCCAACAGTGCGGATGCCGCCTGACCGTCAATACCCAGCTTACCCGCCAGGTCGGCAATCGCCGGCGATCCCAGCGCGCTGGATACCTGATCGGCGCTAACCGGCTGATTGGTTGCGCTACTACTCAGCCAGGAGGCGACAATCTCACCCAGGCCTCCCTGACGGAATTTCTCCAGCAGCGCCTGAATCCCTCCCTGGTTATTAATCCAGCTTAAAATAGCCTGGTATTTACCCGCATCCCCTCCGGATACCATTCCCGCCACCTGGTCAAAAAGGCTCATAATTCACTCCTTAGCGTGATTTTCCACCAAAAAAAACGCCGCGCAACGGGCGCGGCGCTATTTTTAATTGTAGTACATCAGATATCGATATTGGCAGCTTTTAGGGCATTCTCTTCAATAAATGCCCGACGCGGCTCAACCGCATCCCCCATCAGGGTGGTGAACAGCTGATCGGCGGCGATGGCGTCCTTCACGGTCACCCGCAGCATACGGCGGCTTTCCGGATCCATGGTGGTTTCCCACAGCTGATCCGGGTTCATTTCTCCCAGCCCTTTATAGCGCTGTATGGCCAGACCGCGGCGCGACTCTTTCACCAGCCAGTCCAGCGCCTGCTCGAAGCTGGCTACCGGCTGGCGGCGCTCGCCGCGCTCAACAAACGCGCCCTCTTCAATCAGGCCGCGCAGTTTTTCACCCAGGCCGCACAGACGGCGATATTCGCCGCCCACCACAAACTCGAGATCCAGCGGATAGTCGGTATCGACCCCGTGAGTCCGCACCCGTACGACAGGCTCAAACTGCTGCAGTTCGCGGTTTTCGCGGATATCGTATTTCCAGACGCTGCCGTGCTGCTCATTTTCGTTCAGAATAGCGATCAGGCCGGAAATCCAGCGGGTAATGGTCGCCTCATCGGACAGGCTCTGTTCCGTCAGGGTCGGCTGATAGACCAGCTCTTTGAGCAGCGCGCGCGGGAAGCGGCGCTCCATGCGGTTAACCATCTTCTGAACGCTGTTGAACTCCGACACCAGTTTTTCCAGCGCTTCACCGGAAAGTGCCGGCGCACTGGCGTTGGTATGCAGGGCCGCGCCATCCAGCGCGATGGAAATCTGGAACTGATCCATCGCTTCGTCGTCTTTGATGTATTGTTCCTGCTTACCTTTCTTCACCTTGTAGAGCGGCGGCTGAGCGATATACACATGACCGCGCTCAATGATTTCCGGCATCTGACGATAGAAGAAGGTCAACAGCAGGGTACGGATGTGCGAACCGTCGACGTCCGCATCGGTCATGATGATGATGCTGTGATAGCGCAGTTTGTCGGGGCTGTACTCATCGCGGCCAATACCGCACCCCAGCGCGGTGATCAGGGTCGCCACTTCCTGAGAAGCCAGCATCTTGTCAAAACGCGCTTTTTCAACGTTAAGGATCTTACCCTTCAGCGGCAGAATCGCCTGATTCTTACGGTTACGCCCCTGTTTAGCAGAGCCGCCCGCCGAATCCCCTTCCACCAGGTAGAGTTCGGAATGGGCCGGGTCGCGCTCCTGGCAATCCGCCAGTTTGCCCGGCAGACCGGCCAGATCCAGCGCCCCTTTACGGCGCGTCATTTCGCGGGCGCGGCGCGCGGCTTCACGGGCGCGGGCTGCATCGATGATTTTCGTCACCACAATCTTGGCGTCAGACGGGTTCTCCTGCAGGTAATCCGCCAGACGTTCGTTCATCTGGGATTCCACTGCGGATTTCACTTCCGAGGAGACCAGCTTGTCTTTAGTCTGCGAGGAGAATTTCGGATCCGGCACTTTCACGGATACCACGGCAATCAGACCTTCACGGGCGTCATCGCCGGTGGCGCTGATTTTCGCCTTCTTGCTGTAGCCTTCGGCATCCATATAGGTATTCAGGGTACGCGTCATCGCGGCACGAAAACCCGCCAGGTGAGTACCGCCGTCGCGCTGCGGAATATTGTTGGTAAAGCAGTAGATATTTTCCTGGAAACCGTCATTCCACTGCAGAGCGATTTCCACGCCGATACCGTCTTTTTCCGAAGTGAAATAGAACACATTCGGGTGGATCGGGTTTTTATTCTTGTTGAGATACTCAACGAACGCTTTGATACCGCCTTCGTAGTGGAAGTGATCCTGTTTGCCATCGCGCTTGTCGACCAGACGAATCGACACGCCGGAGTTAAGGAACGACAGCTCGCGCAGGCGCTTGGCAAGGATTTCATATTCAAACTCGACCACATTGGTGAAGGTTTCCAGGCTGGGCCAGAAACGCACCATGGTGCCGGTTTTTTCGGTATCGCCGGTAACCGCCAGCGGCGCCTGCGGTACGCCATGTTCGTAAATCTGGCGGTGGATTTTATTGTCGCGATGAATCACCAGTTCCAGCTTCTGGGACAGGGCGTTTACCACCGACACCCCAACACCGTGCAGACCGCCGGAGACTTTATAGGAGTTATCGTCGAATTTACCGCCTGCGTGCAGCACGGTCATGATCACTTCCGCAGCCGAAACGCCTTCCTCCGGGTGAATACCGGTAGGAATGCCGCGGCCATCATCCTGCACCGACACGGAATTGTCGGCGTGGATGGTCACCACAATGTCCTTACAGTGGCCGGCGAGCGCTTCGTCGATAGCGTTATCTACCACCTCGAATACCATATGGTGCAGACCGGTGCCGTCATCCGTATCGCCGATATACATACCCGGGCGCTTACGCACCGCATCCAGCCCTTTCAGGACTTTGATACTGGAGGAGTCATAAGAATTCGACATCAACGTTTCTCGCTCATTTAAACTTGGGTTAATCGGTTATTTTACCCTGATCCACGACGAACATCTTCGAATTTTTGTCCGCCATATCCATCACATGTTCTGCGCTAATCGCGCTGACGAACACTTGTGACTGCGTCGCCTTCAACCGGCTGGCCAGCAGGCCGCGACGCGCGTCATCCAGTTCAGAAGCAAAATCATCTATTAGGTACAGGCAACGCTGCCCGTTCTGGCGAGTGAGGAACTCCCCCTGCGCCAGACGCAGCGCGCACATCAGCAGTTTAAGCTGGCCGCGGGACAGCGTGTCTTCCACCGGCGCGCCGTCGGCGCGGATGCGGAAATCGGCTTTGTGCGGGCCGTAGGCCGTCCAGGTCAGTTGCCTGTCGCGCTCAAACTGACGCTCCAGCACTTCGGCATAGTCGCTCTCCTTCTCCCAGCCGCGCTGGTAAGAGAAGGTGATGCGAAATTCCGGCAGAAACTGGGCACAGGTGTCCGCCATATCTTCGGCAATGGCGCTGCTGTACTCGGCCCGCCAGCGGCTGATTTGTTCCGCCAGCGGCGCCAGTTCCCGGTCCCAGGGCCGCAACTGGCCGTAATGGGATACCTGACGCAGGGCGGCATTACGCTGCTTTATCAGCCGTTTCAGGTTGCTCCAGGCGGCAAAAAAACCGGGTTCGTTGTGAAAGCATCCCCAGTCAAGGAATGCTCTTCTGTATTTGGGGCCGCCATTGAGTAAAGTAAACCCCTCCGGGGTGATGAGCTGCATTGGCAGCAGCAGCGCCAGGTCCGCCACCTTATGGCCATCGCTGCCGTCGATGCGCACTTTGCTTTCGCCGAGGCGATCTTTGGTCAGTCCGACAGCCGTTTCACGCTCTGCGCCCTGCAGCCGGCCATGCAGCACGAAATCTGGCTGGTCGTGACGGATAACCCGGCCAATTTGCAGACTGCGGAACGCCCGCCCGTGTCCGAGGGTATAAATGGCTTCCAGTACGCTGGTTTTGCCGCTGCCGTTGGCGCCGACCAGGAAGTTAAAACCGGGGGATAAAGCGAGATCCGCGTCTTCAATATTGCGGAAGTTTTTGATGAGTAAACGCGTCAGTGACATATGTCGCATCATTCCAAAGGGCGTGTGTGTCGCAGCCGTTTGCTTACGGCCAGCGCGCAGAAAGCGGAGCGTACACGAAGTACGTGAGCATTTCGAGCGCAGCCCGGAAGCAAAATAGCAAATCAACCCGCCCTTTTCAGGATTACAATCTCATGGGCATAACCACATACGCCGCACTCTGACTCGCACAATCTTCCAGTTGCACGCTGGACACGGAATCCGTCAGCAGAATGCGAACATTCTCGCACTTCAGCGCGTTCAGTACATCGAGGATATAGCTGACGTTAAAGCCAATCTCCATCTCCGTGCCGTCATAACTGACGTCGAGGATCTCTTCCGCCTCTTCCTGCTCCGGGTTATTGGCAGTGATCTTAATTTGATTTTCCGCCACAAACAGGCGCACTCCGCGGAATTTCTCATTGGAGAGAATCGCCGCCCGGGCGAATGCCTGCTTCAGCAGATCGCAACCGGCCTCAATATTTTTATCCGGGCTTTTCGGCAGTACCCGGCGATAGTCCGGGAAACGGCCATCCACCAGTTTGGAGGTAAAAATGAAGTCGCCGACGTGGGCGCGGATATTATTGCTACCAATCTGCACCCGCAGCGGAGTGTCGCCGCCGTCCAGCATACGCATCAGTTCGATAACCCCTTTACGAGGCACGATCACCGAATGGTTCGGCAGAGATTGCCCCACCGGCATTGAGCATACCGCCAGGCGGTGCCCGTCGGTCGCCACGGTACGCAGCTCTTCTCCTTCGGTTTCAAACAGCATGCCGTTTAAGTAGTAGCGTACGTCCTGGTGGGCCATGGAAAACTGCGTCGCCTCAATCAGGCGTTTCATGGTGGCCTGCGGCAGGGTAAATTCCACCTCGCTCTGCCAGTCGTCAAGATTCGGGAAATCCGCCGCCGGCAGCGTGGAGAGCGAGAAACGACTGCGGCCGGAGCGCACCAGCATACGTTCGCCTTCAAGCTGCACCGCTATCTCGGCGCCTTCCGGCAGACCGCGGCAGATATCAAAGAATTTGCGGGCCGGGACGGTGGTGGCGCCAGGTTCGTGAGGCTGAAGCAGCGCAACGCGGGCGACCATTTCCATTTCAAGGTCGGTGCCGGTCAAAGACAGTACCCCGTCCGCCACCTGCAGCAGCAGGTTGCCAAGAATAGGCAGCGTCGGGCGGCCACCCAGCGGACCGCTGACCTGCTGGAGTGGTTTTAACAGATGTTCACGTTCAACGGTAAATTTCATAGCATCACGACGATAATGTTCTGATTAAATTGGAAAAATCTTCTTTGATATCGTGGCTTTCTTCACGCAACTGCTCAATCTTGCGGCAGGCGTGCAGCACCGTGGTATGGTCGCGGCCGCCGAACGCGTCGCCAATCTCCGGCAGACTATGGTTCGTCAACTCCTTTGCCAGCGCCATCGCCATCTGGCGCGGGCGGGCAACCGACCGGGACCGACGCTTGGACAGCAGATCGGCCACCTTGATTTTATAGTACTCGGCCACCGTTTTCTGAATATTGTCGATGGTGACCAGCTTTTCCTGCAGCGCCAGTAAATCGCGCAGCGCTTCACGCACAAAGTCGATAGTAATCGCCCGGCCGGTAAAATTGGCATTGGCGATCACCCGATTCAGCGCCCCTTCCAGTTCACGGACATTGGAACGTAGCCGTTTGGCGATAAAAAACGCCACCTCGCCGGGCAGGCGAATGTCGTTTTCATCGGCCTTTTTCATCAGGATCGCCACTCGGGTTTCCAGCTCCGGCGGTTCGATAGCCACCGTCAGCCCCCAGCCAAAGCGGGATTTCAGACGATCCTCAACGCCATTGATCTCTTTCGGATACCGATCCGACGTCAGGATGATCTGTTGATTGCCTTCCAGCAACGCATTGAAAGTATGGAAAAACTCTTCCTGGGATCGTTCTTTATTGGCAAAGAATTGGATATCGTCGATCAACAACGCATCGACCGATCGATAGTAGCGCTTGAACTCTTCAATCGCGTTGTTTTGCAGCGCTTTCACCATATCCTGAACAAAACGTTCAGAATGCATATAAACCACTTTGGCATTCGGCTTGCGCGCCATGATGCCATTGCCGACCGCATGTAACAGGTGAGTTTTACCCAGCCCGGTGCCGCCGTACAGGAACAGCGGGTTATAGGCGCCGCCGGGGTTATCCGCGACCTGACGCGCCGCCGCGCGCGCCAACTGGTTAGATTTACCTTCCACGAAATTATCGAAGGTGTGCTTAACATTGACATTAGAACGATAAGTCGGTTCTGCGGGCGCCGGGACATTGTCCCAACTGGGGCGCGCCGGGGCGACCGCACGCACCGTCTGAGAGGACGGGATAACGCTGGCAGTTTGCGGCGCCGCCATCGCCTGAACCGGCCGGGAGCCGACTTCAAAGCGCAACAGCGGCGCATCGACGCCACAAAAATCGTTTAATAACCCGTTGATATTATTTAAATATTTATCTCTAACCCAATCGAGCACAAAACGGTTTGGCGCATACAAAGCCAGCGTGTTATCGCTCAGTTCCGCCTGTAGGGGGCGTATCCACATACTGAATTCTGTGGCTGGTAACTCATCCTGCAATCGGGCAAGACACTGCTGCCAAAGCGAAAGTGACACGGCGGACTCCACTCGAACAAAGTCGATCAAAGACAAAGACTGAAACATTCATGATTGTTGACACACGCCGACAAGCCCAAAGGGGGAGCGTGCGAACCGCTATTACGGTTTGCCCGAAGCAATTTAAAGATCCCTGGATCGCCATCGGGACCGCGGATCATAGCCTAAACTGAACGCGAGATCTTCTGTTTCTCACAGATTCTTGTCTGGTTATCCACAGGGGGAGGATCCGAACCGCCTAAGTGTAAACGATCGGCGCGGGGATGCAGCAGGATTTACGATCAATATTGGAAAATCTAATGGCTGTCGCAAAACGACCTGCAAACGATCGTCATAAGATCCCGGATGATCCTTGCGCTTTAGCCGGGAGGTCGTATAATTCCCCACCCGGCGCGTTGCGCCCGGCTTTTGCCCCGCGATGACCGGCGCTTTTTTCAGCATAAAAGGCGGTCTGCGGCGCGAGAAATAAGGAAAGTGAATTGACTCCGGAGTGTACAATTATTACAATCCGGCCTCTTTAATCAGCCCCACTGAGGCGTGAGTCGTTCGCTTAAACCGTCCGGGCCTACGCAAACCCAGTGAAATTTTTTCAAGTTTAGGTAGAAATCGCCATGAAACGCACTTTTCAACCGTCTGTACTGAAGCGCAACCGTTCTCACGGTTTCCGTGCTCGTATGGCTACTAAAAATGGTCGTCAGGTTCTGGCACGTCGTCGTGCTAAAGGCCGCGCTCGTCTGACCGTTTCCAAGTAATAAAAGCTAACCCCTGAGTGGTTAAGCTCGCATTTCCCAGGGAGTTACGTTTGTTAACTCCCGCTCATTTCACTTTCGTTTTCCAGCAGCCAGTTCGCGCCGGCACGCCGCAAATCACCATCCTCGGCCGCCAGAATTCGCTGGGGCATCCCCGTATCGGTCTTACCGTCGCTAAAAAAAACGTCAAACGCGCCCATGAACGCAATCGGATTAAACGTCTGACGCGTGAAAGCTTTCGTTTGCGCCAGCACGAACTCCCGCCTATGGATTTTGTGGTGGTAGTGAAAAAAGGGGTTGCGGAACTCGATAACCAGGCGCTGTCGCAGGCGTTGGAAAAATTATGGCGCCGCCACTGTCGCCTGTCTCGCGAGTCCTGATAGCCCTTATTCGGGTCTATCAACGCCTGATAAGTCCGCTTCTTGGGCCGCACTGCCGTTTCAACCCCACCTGCTCACACTATGGAATTGAGGCATTGCGCAGGTTTGGAGTGATAAAAGGCAGTTGGTTGACAGTGAAACGCGTATTAAAATGCCACCCTTTGAACCCTGGTGGAGACGACCCCGTCCCGCCCGGACCCATTGATACCAGAGAACACTAACGATGGATTCGCAACGCAATCTCCTTATCATCGCTCTGCTGTTCGTGTCTTTCATGATCTGGCAGGCCTGGGAGCAGGATAAAAATCCGCAACCTCAGACTCAGCAGACCACGCAGACTACGACCAGCCAGGCTAGCGCCGCAGACCAGGGCGTACCGGCCAGTGGCCAGGGGAAACTGATTACGGTAAAAACTGACGTCCTTGAGCTCTCCATCAATACCCGCGGTGGCGATATTGAGCAGGCGCAGTTGCTGGCTTACCCGAAAGATCTCGGTTCTTCCGAACCTTTCCAGTTACTGGAGACGCTTCCCGGATTCATCTATCAGGCTCAAAGCGGTCTGACCGGTCGCGACGGCCCGGACAACCCGGCTAACGGCCCGCGTCCGCTGTATAACGTCGATAAAGATGCGTTCGTGCTGGAAGAGGGCCAGAACGAGCTGGCGATTCCGATGACCTGGACCGATTCCGCCGGTAATAGCTTTACCAAAACCTTCGTGCTGAAACGCGGAGAGTATGCGGTTAAGGTTGATTACAGCGTGAAGAACGCCGGTGAAAAACCGCTGGAGATTGCGCCGTTCGGTCAGCTTAAGCAAACCGTTAATCTGCCGTCCCACCGCGATACCGGCAGCAGCAACTTCGCGCTGCATACCTTCCGCGGCGCGGCATATTCCACCCCGGACGCCAAGTACGAAAAACATAAGTTTGAAGACATTGCCGATAACGACAACCTGAACGTCAACTCTAAAGGCGGTTGGGTGGCAATGCTGCAACAATATTTTGCCACTGCCTGGATCCCTGGCAGCGACACCAGCAACAATTTCTATACCAACAGTCTGGGCAATGGCGTGGTCGCTATCGGCTATAAATCAGCGCCGACGCTGATTCAGCCGGGCCAGTCCGGCCAGTTGAATAGCACGCTGTGGGTAGGTCCGGAAATTCAGGACAAAATGGCCGCCGTGGCGCCGCATCTTGATTTGACTGTTGACTATGGCTGGCTGTGGTTTATTTCTCAGCCGCTGTTCAAACTGCTGAAATTTATCCACAGCTTCCTCGGCAACTGGGGCTTCTCCATCATCGTCATCACCTTTATCGTGCGTGGTATTATGTACCCGCTGACGAAAGCGCAGTACACCTCGATGGCCAAGATGCGTATGCTGCAGCCGAAGATTCAGGCCATGCGCGAACGTCTGGGTGATGATAAGCAGCGCATCAGTCAGGAAATGATGGCCCTGTACAAAGCGGAGAAAGTTAATCCGCTGGGCGGCTGCTTCCCGCTGCTGATCCAGATGCCTATCTTCCTGGCGCTATACTACATGTTGATGGGTTCCGTTGAGCTGCGCCATGCGCCGTTCGCCCTGTGGATCCACGACCTTTCGGCCCAGGACCCGTACTATATCCTGCCGATCCTGATGGGCGTAACGATGTACTTCATCCAGAAGATGTCGCCGACCACCGTCACCGATCCGATGCAGCAGAAGATCATGACCTATATGCCGGTTATCTTTACGGTCTTCTTCCTGTGGTTCCCGTCCGGTCTGGTACTGTACTATATCGTCAGCAACCTGGTGACTATCATCCAGCAGCAGCTGATTTACCGTGGTCTGGAGAAACGCGGTCTGCATAGCCGCGAGAAGAAAAGTTCCTGATAGCTTTTCATTCTTCAAGCCGCAGTAAGCTTAATGCCAGAGAAGGCGGTCATTAGACCGCCTTTTTTACATTTTCAAAGAGATAAACCATGAGCCATAACGACACCATCGTCGCCCAGGCCACCCCGCCAGGGCGTGGCGGAGTAGGTATTCTGCGTATCTCCGGTCAGAAAGCGCGGGACGTGGCGCTGGCTGTTCTGGGGAAATTGCCGAAGCCGCGCTATGCCGACTACCTGCCGTTTAACGATACCGACGGTACCGCGCTGGATCAGGGCATTGCGCTATGGTTCCCCGGACCTAACTCGTTCACTGGCGAAGACGTGCTGGAATTGCAGGGGCACGGCGGGCCGGTGATCCTCGATCTGCTGCTCAAACGTATTTTGACTCTCCCGGGTCTGCGCATCGCCCGCCCTGGAGAGTTTTCGGAGCGCGCCTTCCTCAACGATAAGCTCGACCTGGCACAGGCGGAAGCTATCGCCGACCTGATCGACGCCAGCTCTGAACAGGCGGCCCGTTCGGCGCTAAATTCTCTGCAGGGGGCTTTTTCCAGCCGCGTAAACCAGCTGGTGGAAGCACTCACTCACCTGCGTATCTATGTGGAAGCGGCTATCGACTTTCCGGATGAAGAGATCGACTTTCTCTCTGACGGTAAAATCGAAGCCCAGCTCAATGCGGTGATCGCCGATCTCGACGCGGTACGCGCCGAAGCGCGCCAGGGCAGCCTGTTACGCGAAGGGATGAAGGTGGTGATCGCCGGGCGGCCCAACGCCGGCAAATCCAGCCTGCTGAACGCGCTGGCCGGGCGTGAAGCTGCCATCGTGACCGACATCGCCGGCACAACCCGCGATGTATTGCGCGAACATATTCATATCGACGGGATGCCGCTACATATTATTGATACCGCCGGCCTGCGCGAAGCCAGCGATGAGGTGGAGCGTATCGGCATTGAGCGCGCCTGGCAGGAAATTGAACAGGCCGATCGGGTGCTGTTTATGGTGGACAGCACCACCACTGACGCCATCGATGCAGCGCAGATATGGCCTGATTTTCTTGCCCGCCTGCCAGCGCGACTACCGATTACGGTGGTGCGCAATAAGGCCGATGTCACCGGCGAGGAGCCGGGTATCAGCGAGGTGAATGGTCACTCACTTATTCGCCTCTCCGCCCGCACCGGCGCCGGCGTGGATACGTTACGTCATCATCTGAAACAGACCATGGGGTTCGATACCAGCATGGAGGGCGGATTTCTGGCGCGCCGCCGTCACCTGCAGGCGCTGGAGCAGGCGGCTCTCCATCTCGAACAGGGGAAAGACCAGTTGCTGGGCGCCTGGGCTGGCGAACTGCTGGCCGAAGAGTTGCGTCTGGCCCAGCACAATCTCAGCGAAATAACCGGCGAATTTACCTCCGATGACCTGCTGGGACGTATTTTCTCCAGCTTCTGTATTGGTAAATAGCCTCTCCCTGGCAGACAGGTGAGCGTTTACTAACCCGCATTAGCTGAAGTGGCTAATGCGCGGCTAAACATCCTGTAGATAGACCTGCAGTTTTTCAATAAATAACCGGGTACGCGCGGGCATTAAACGCCGTCCCGGAAAAACCGCCCAGACCGGTATCTCAGGCATGGTCCATTCCGTGAGTATCTGCCTTAACGTTCCCGCTATCACCTGATCCCTGACAAAGTGCCCGGCCAGACAGGCAATCCCAGCACCGGCGATCGCCATCTCCCTCAACACCCCAGGCGCATTCGCTTTTACCCGCATCTGCGGAGAGCCCTGCCAGCGCGCCTCGCCGCAGCTTAATGTCCATAACGGCGAACTGTTGGCGCGCATTTGTAACGACAATACCTGATGATTCAGCAACTCCTCGGGCCGTTGCGGTTCACCGCATTTCGCCAACCAGTCGGGCGATACGTACAGCCCCGGATGGAAACTGGCGATACGACGCGCCACCAGCGTGGCGTCGTCAGGTAGCGTCCCCATACGGATCGCCAGATCATAATTTTCCCCGGTTAAATCAACGCGCCGTTGCGATACGTCGATCTCCAGCATCACCGCCGGATAATTAGCCATAAAACGCGCCAGAAATTCGCCCAGCATGTCGCTGGTAAAATCGCCGGGCATTGAGATACGCAGCAAGCCGCAGGGCTGATTTAACACCCGATCGCCGAGCGCCGCAGCAATATCCAGCTCATTCGCCATACGTTTTGCCTGCAAATAAAACGTATGGCCGAAATCGGTTATCGACAGTTTGCGGGTGGAGCGCCGCAGCAGAAGCTCGCCGAGCACATTCTCCAGCAGGGAAATACGCCGTGATAGCGTGGATTTAGGTAGCGCCAGTTTTTCCGCCGCGCGCGTAAAACTGCCTTCTTCAACCACACGAATAAACAGCAGCAGGTCATTAGGATTAAGCGCCATCGATTATTCCATTAATGGAACAGTATTTCCCAACTTAGCGGCTTATTCGCGCCAGGTAAAGCCGTTATCCTGGCAATACATTCACCACCCAGGGAATCACAATGAGCCATCAACCAACCCCATTTTCCAGCGCCCGCCACTGGGTCAATGGTCAGTGGCTGGACAGCCTTCAGCACGGAGAAAGCATCAATCCGGCAACCGGCGAAAGAATTGGCGATTATGCCATTGGCGATACGGATACAGCCAGCCGGGCCGTACAGGCGGCACGCCGCGCATTTATCAGCAGCGACTGGAAATATAATCGCGAATTACGCGCCCGGGTACTGCACGATCTGGCGGATCGCATTGAACATCATGCTGAGCCGCTGGTGCAACTATTGAGCCTAGAGAACGGTAAAGTTTTGCCGGAAGCCCGGTTTGAGGTCTCCCTGTCGGTACCGGCATTACGTTATTGCGCCGGGTTGATTTTTCAGGATGGCGGACGCGCCGCGCAGTGGGGAGAAGGCCGGTTCTCACTGGTCATCCGCGAGGCGGCAGGGGTTGCCGGTATCAGCATACCGTGGAACTCGCCGGTGGCGTTACTGAGCCGCTCGCTTGCTCCCGCCCTAGCGGCTGGATGTACCACGGTTATCAAAATGCCCGGACAGACCGCGCAACTCAACGCGCTACTCGCACAGATTATCAGCGAATCACTGCTGCTGCCCACCGGCGTGGTAAACATCGTTACCGGCGAAAAAGAAGTACTCAGCTATCTGGTGGAATCACCGGATGTGCCGGTAATCAGCTTTACCGGCAGCACCCGCACCGGACGGGCGATCGCCGCGGCAGGAGCAGCAAAACTGAAGCGATTTGGCCTTGAGCTGGGCGGAAAAACGCCGCTGATTATTTTTGATGACGCCGACCTGGAGGCGGCGCTGCGCACAACACAAATGGCGCTCACCACCTTCGCCGGTCAGTTCTGTATGACCGGCAGCCGGCTGCTGGTACAGCGTGGAGTGGCAGAATCCGTGCGCCGGCAATTAATTGCCCGCTTATCGCAACTGAATATCGGCCCGGCCAGCGATCCCGCCAGTGAAATGGGGCCATTGATTGATAAAGCCAATGTGGCGCGGGTAGACGCTATGGTTGAAGACGCGCTGCGCAACGGCGCAGTAGCGCTGTTACGCGGCGGCGCAGTGACGGAGGGGCCGCTGGCCAGCGGAGCATTCTATCGCCCGACGCTGCTGGAGGTGACAGACAGCGGGTTACCCATCGTGCAACAGGAGGTTTTCGGCCCGGTGCTCACCCTACAGGTTTTTGACAGCGAAGAAGAGGCCATCATGCTGGCCAACGCCAGCGAATACGGACTGGCAGCCAGCGTCTGGTCGTCGGACATCAATCTCCCGCTGCGCGTGGCGACAAAGCTTGAAGCCGGCACCGTCTGGATCAACGACTGGGCGGTACTGCGCGATGAATTTGAAGAGGGTGGTTACAAGCAAAGCGGACTGGGGCGTCTGCGTGGACTGGCGCAAATGGATGATTTTCTGGAGTACAAACATATCATTTTACAACCTGGCGTAACGAGCCAGTGAGGAGATATTTATGAACACAAACCCGATCAATTTCCGCGCAATCGGTATTGGATTGCTGGGTCTGATGGCTGTCGCGGGGTGGCAATCCAGCGCGATGGCTGAAACGCCAGAGCAGATGATGGCTACCGCCCAGAAAACCCGTCAGCCGCTGGATGTCGTCAAGGCCTTCCTGAACCATACTTCGCCGGACAAAGTGGCCGCCGCCGCCGGGCAACTGGTAGCGCCAGACGCGACCTACGTTTCGTTAAACTTTGATAACCCGGAATTGAAGAAAATCGAGCCATGGACGGGCACCTCAAAAGGTCCTGAAGCGTTTGTCAGCACCTTCACCCGGGTGGCGAAATACTGGAAAATCGTCGATTTCAGGGTAAGTGAGATGTTCGCCAGCGGCGACAACGTAGCGGTATTTGGCGACTTTACCTATCGCTCAACGGCAGTGGGTAAGCAGTTCAACTCACCCTTTTCTATCCTTGCCAAAGTCCGCGACGGTAAGATCGTTTATTTCCAGTTTATGGAAGACACTTACGCCTCCGCCAGTTCATTCCGTACCGGCGGCAGTTGGGAAGTGAAAACCGATCCTGACAGCGCGACTTATCGCGTCGGAGAGTGATGCTCCTCCCCGGCCCACCAGACCTGGTGGGCCGGACTCATTGTCCAGCGCATCAGCAGATGCAGCGGATAATCGCCATTTTGTTGATATAACCCGCCCTTTTTCCGTAGGTTCAGCAGTTTCCTGTGAAGGCATCGACAGGTAATATATTGTCCGATAAATTGATAACGATACTAAATTGTAAAGCCTGTCGCTTTTTTTCCCCTGATAAAGAATTTCCCCATAACAAACGCGGGAAAATTGGCCAGGACGCAGAGTACGACCTATAGTTTCTGTAGCATCGGAGAACGCCTCCAGCCATTGCGCTACAGCACGTGACCTCACACACGACCATTATCAAGGAGAGAAAAATGGCGACGCATTTTGCGCGAGGGATCATCAGTCCCAAACACCTGACATCGACGCGACTATCCAGCGAATGCCATGCCATTGCCCGCGGTCTTCCCGAACACCTGAGCGCACGATTCATTGCCGCACGCTCGTTGCTGGCTGAACTGCTATTTATGCTTTACGGTATCGGGCGATTGCCCAAAATTATTGAATCTAAAAGCGGGCGTTTGTGTTTTGCCGATCCCATGCTGGCGGACTTCTCTCTCTCCTGCGCCGGCAATATTGTCGGCGTGGCGCTAACCCCGGACGGGCGATGTGGCCTGGATATGGCCATCCAGCGCCCCTCTACCGGTACCCGAACCAGCCGCGAACCTCTTTCCCCACAGCAGTTTACCCGCAACGAAACCATCTGGATTCACAACCAAAAAGACCCGCAGGAAGCGAGCCTACAACTGGCGACGTTGCGCAGAAGCGTGATGAAATTAACCAACCAGAACAATCTGCACATTGACGATATCCAACTGCTTCCCGGCGCCGGGCGCCTGCGGGTGGCGGACATACCAGAGGTTGAGGCGCTGTGCGATGCTGAAGATGTTCTGGTCTGGGCGCTGGCAGGCACGCCCTCCGTTGTCCCCGTGACGCTGTGGGAGTTCGACAACCGCCAGGGCTGGCGAAAACTCCCGGATATTCAGACTCGCTGTCACAGTCCCGATGGGCGTATCATGCGTTTTACCAGCATGCCGTCTGAAAAGGCGCTGATGATTTAATACTCATATAACCGCAACCAAGGAGCGACGATGTCCGATACACTGAAAGTGGTTACTTTACTGGGGAGTCTGCGTAAAGGCTCATATAACGCGATGGTCGCTCGTACGCTGCCAAAGCTGGCACCGGTAAACATGCAAATCGACGCGCTTCCTTCTATTGCGGATATTCCGCTGTATGACGCCGACCTTCAACAGGAAGCAGGCTTCCCGGCAACCGTTACCGCGCTGGCGGAACAGATAGCCGCGGCGGATGGCGTTGTGATCGTGACGCCAGAATATAACTATTCAGTGCCAGGCGGCCTGAAAAATGCCATCGACTGGCTGTCGCGTCTGCCGGAACAGCCGCTGGCCGGGAAACCGGTACTGATTCAGACCAGCTCCATGGGGGTGATCGGCGGCGCCCGTTGCCAGTATCACCTGCGCCAGATCCTGGTCTTCCTTGACGCCATGGTGATGAATAAACCGGAGTTTATGGGCGGCGCCATCCAGAACAAAGTGGACGCCCAGTCCGGCGAAGTGATCGATCAGGGCACACTGGACCATCTGCAGGGCCAGCTCACCGCATTCAGCGAATTTATCCTGCGCGTTAAAGCCTGATCGCAACCCTAAAAAATGCCAGCCATCAGGCCGGCATTTTTCCTGCCAGTCGCGCCTTAGTGAGCGTCGATAAATACAATCTTCAGAATAAACAGCAGCGCCACCACGACCACACACGGGCTCAGTTCCCGGAGACGCCCGGTCCCCAGTTTCATCACGCAGTAAGAGATAAAGCCCAGCGCAATGCCTTCGGTGATCGAGAAACTGAATGGCATCATTACCGCGGTGATAAACGCCGGTACCGCTTCGGTAAGATCGTGCCAGTCAACCCGCGCCAGGCTGGAAGTCATCAACACGCCGACATAAATCAGCGCGCCAGCCGCCGCGTAACCGGGAACCATGCCGGCCAGCGGCGAAAGGAAAATCACCAGCAGGAACAGAATGCCGACAATCACCGCGGTCAGACCGGTGCGCCCCCCAACCGAAACGCCGGCAGAAGACTCAATATATGCGGTAACCGATGAGGTGCCGATAAAAGAACCGGCCACTGAAGAGACGCTATCAACATACAGCGCCTGCTTCATCCGCGGAAACTTGCCTTTTTCATCGGTCAGTCCGGCTTTATCGGTGACGCCGATCAGCGTACCGGAAGAGTCAAACAGGTTAACCAGCATGAAAGAGAAAATCACCCCCGCCAGACCAATATTCAGTGAGCCCATCAGGTCAACCTGACCGACAACCGACATGACGCTCGGCGGCGCGGAGACCACCCCGGTATAGTGCACATCCCCCAACATCCAGCCCAGCAGCGTGGTCACCACTATGGAAACCAGCACCGCGGCGTGAATATTACGCGAGGCCAGAATAGCAATGATAAAGAACCCGAGAATCCCTAACAGCACGCTGTGGGAGGTCAAATTGCCAATAGTCACCAGGGTTTCCTGATTCGCGACGATAACGCCAGCGTTTTTCAGTCCCATCATGCCGATAAACAGCCCGATACCGCTGGTGATCCCCACCCGCAGGCTGAGAGGGATATTGGCGATCATCCAGTAACGCACCCGCAGAACCGTCAGCAGCAGCAGCCCCACCGCGCCCCAGAAAATAGCGCCCATCCCCACTTGCCAGGACAGGCCCATCGCTCCGACGACGACAAAGGCGAAAAAAGCGTTTAACCCCATTGCCGGCGCCAGCGCCACCGGCAGGTTAGCGAAGATCCCCATCAGGATGCTGCCCAGCGCCGCAATCAGACAGGTGGTGACAAATACCGCCTGAGTATCCATCCCGGCCGCGCCAAGAATCTGGGGATTAACGAAGACGATATAGACCATCGTCAAAAAAGTAGTAAAACCGGCAATAACCTCAGTACGTGCCGTGGTACCGTGGGCGCGTAGTTTAAACACGCGTTCGAGCAGCCCCTGGCCTGACGGCTGGGCGGTGTTGTGTTGGCTCATCATCTGGTTCCGGAGAAAAGGGGAAAATTCGCCGCTATCCTATACCAAAATGCCGCGATATTGACGGCTGAAGCTGACTTTTTTTCATTGAATTTGCTTATACGGCATCGATTGCGTGGATCGAACAGCATAGAGTAAACGTTCAACTTGTAGAAACAGGAAATGGCATGTCCCAACCCGAAGCGGTTTTTTTTGATTGCGATGGCACGCTGGTCGACAGTGAAGTCATTTGTTCTAAAGCTTATGTCCATATGTTCGCGCAGTCGGGCATTATGCTGGATCTCGAAGAGGTATTCCGGCGCTTTAAAGGGGTCAAGCTCTACGAAATTATTGATACCGTCAACGCCGAACATGGCGTCAATCTGCAACGCGATGAGCTGGAACCGCTCTACCGGGCTGAGGTAGCGCGCCTGTTCGACAGCGAGCTGGTAGAAATTACCGGCGCCGCCCGCCTGCTGGAAACCATCACCGCCCCGATGTGCGTGGTCTCTAATGGCCCGGTCAGCAAAATGCAGCATTCGCTGGGGAAAACCGGCATGTTGCACTACTTTGATCAGCGGTTGTACAGCGGTTATGACATTCAGCGCTGGAAACCCGATCCTGCGCTGATGTACCACGCCGCCAGCGCGATGGGCGTGGAGGCACAGCGTTGCATCCTGGTGGATGATTCGTCAGCTGGCGCTCACTCGGGGATCGCTGCGGGTATGGAAGTGTTTTACTTCTGCGCCGATCCCCACAATAAACCTATCGATCACCCGCTGGTGACCACGTTTACCGACCTCGCACAGCTTCCCGAATTGTGGAAAGCCCGGGGCTGGAATCTGACGCGCTGAAAAAACGCGACAGCCCGCCAGGCGTGGCGGGCTTATGTTTTATTTAAACAATTTCTGGACAAACTCCGCATACGCCGGGCGCCAGACATCCATTTCATGACCCAATTCCGGATAAGCGCGATAGTCAAATTTCACGCCGTTCTGTTCAAGCTCGCGTTTCAGCGCCGCAATATCACCGCCGGTAACGCCGTCCTTCTCGCCAACCACCAGGGCAAAGTAGCGCAATTGCTGATTAATGCTCTGCGGCTGATTCAGGCGTTTTTCCACATTACGGTTGGGGACCGTGGCCGTGGTCACCCCGCTGAATGACGCCAGCCAGCCAAAACTTTCCAGATGGGTCATACCAGAGACCAGCGCCTGATATCCCCCCTGAGACAACCCGGCCAGCGCCCTGCCGTCCGCATCCGGACGGACGTTAAAACGCTGCCCGATCAGTGGAATAATATCGTTCATCAATTCGCGGTCAGCCGCCTGCGCATTGGCAGGGTAAAAATCTTTGCGCCGCTCAGCGGGCGGGAAGTTTTCCGGTACCGCGTGGGGGATATCGGTTTCCGTATCCGGTATTACCACCAGCATGGGCTTAATCTTCCCTTCCGCCAGCAGGTTATCCATGATCTGCGGAATGCGCCCCTGGGTTACCGCCGACAGACCAGTATCGCCAAACCCGTGATAGAAGTAGAGTACCGGCAGCGCATCGCCGGTACCGTCATATCCCGGCGGCGTCCAGACATAAAGCTGGCGCTCAGCGCTGAGGGCGGCGGAATGATAAGTCAGGGTTCGCAGGTCGCCGTGCGGTACTGCCCGGGTATCCAGAATGCTGCCCGGTACCAGCACCAGGCTGGTATTCACCTGTCGCTGAGGTTTTGGATAACTGCTGCCTGGATCCGCCGAACGAAAACCGTCAATATTAAAAAAATACTCATACAAACCGGCGGATAGTACCGGACTACGCCACGACCAGATGCCGCCGGCATCGCGCGTCATGACGTGAGAGGCCAGACTCTCCGGGGTAGCGCCAGTGACGACCGCAACCCGGCGAGCGTCAGGCGCCCAGAGGCGGAATGTCACACTGTTATCGGCATTCACAGCCGTAATATAATTTTTTACCGGAATACTAAAGTCCGGCACTTTTGGCAATGGGGACGTTTCAGCCCATGAACCCACCGGGGCGAATGCCAGGACACCGGCCAGCAAAAGCATTACACCATTTTTTTTAAAAGTCATTTCTATAACCCTCAATGATTAATTACCACCAGACTTCAGCCTGTATACCAAAGGCAAGCTGATTATTTTTATCATCAGCGTATCTGAACTGATCGAGCTCATTATCAAGAACATGCATATAAGTACCGTAGAAGCGAATTTCCGGCCGGGAGGTGAGCATACTGGTGTTAACTTTCAACGCATGATAAAGCGTCGCCTTATATCCTGACTCGGTAAATTTGTCGTCAAATTTATTTTTATTAGTCTGGGTGAAATACCCCAACTCAACGCCGCTCTGATTATATTTACTCCAGATATAAGCAGGCCTGACGACCGCTCTGATACTTTCAAAATCGCTGTGTGACCCGGTCTCATAGCTATAAATATCATTCCCCGCCGACCAGACCAGCGCATGGGCGACAATCACATCATCGGCGAGATAATTTTCTCCCTGAGAAACCAGGCGCAGCGCTGTGCCATTAGTATGTTCGCCATAATAGCGCCCCATATTGGTCACGAATGGGCTGGACCCCGCATATCTTGAAAAACTACTGGCCGTCGAATTATTGGCGACCAGCAGGCTTAATTCATTAAAGCCGCCGCCGTCAAACTGGTGAGTGAGGGCCGCGCCCAGCATCCAGGTATCTTTCCACTGGTAATAAGCACCACTATTTTCATTGTCTTTCTGGGTACCATTTTTATTCGCCATCGTATAGCGACCACTGAGCAGCATATCGGCCTGCGCCCAAAGTGGAATTTTTTTATAGCGTACATCAATAGTGTTGGCATTGACTTTCTGGGAGCTGGTCAATGAGGTGTTATAAACATCCACATCATCCCGCGTCAGGCCGATATCCAGCTTCCCGGGCCCAAGCAGCCAGTTCTCGATTCCCACCCCGCCAGAGCCATCGGTACGCTGGGTTTTCCAGTCAAGCATTTGTACTTCGTATTTTTGTAGCCCGTGTTTACCGACCCAGAAATCAGCAGCCGGAGCAAAGGGCAGAAAGCCATTGGCGGTTACGTACATATCAGAAAACTGCAGAAAATTGTCATTGGCTTTATTATCGCCGAACCAGCCAGTGGCATAATTTTGCCCGACATTACCATCCAGCATCACCACCGCTTTTACAGTTTTTCCGTTTTCATGATAAACGCGCTGCGATAGCTGAAGATCAAACCAGCTGGAATATTCATTGCCCAGACGCCCCAGGGAGCCAATCGCCCAGGAGGTCGGCGAGCCATTTGATGTCGTCGCCCATCCCGATCGGAAATAACCGTTGTAGCTAAAACCAATTTCATCCTTAACAAATTTACTGAGGTCCTTCATGGTGATAGCTGTTACTGTGGATGTCTTTTCCGCTCCCTGATCCGTACCCGGCTGAGACTGAACCAACACCGCCACAGGCGGCATTTTGTTTTGTTGCGGCGCAGCAGCAATAACTGTCTGCTGGTGATTTTTTTCTTTCTCCTGGTAGCGCTTCAGTGCCTGTTTTGTCTCCTGCAAATCTTTTTCCAGCGCCGCCAGCCGTTGTTCAATTGTCATACCTGCCGCCTGGCTATCTGCCCGGCAGGCAACTGAGGGGAAAAAAAGCGCGCACGCAATGAGATAAGATAGTTTTTTCATCGTTTCCTTTCCTGAAGTGATAGTCCTTAATGGAGATATTTATTTTTTTCGCGGTATACCGAAAAGACAGCTACCAATAAAAGCAAAAAACAGAGCAACGCCCGAGCCAATCACCGCAGCCCATACCGTCATATCAACACCGTGCGGTGGAATAATTTGCATAAAGGTAAATATACTGGCCATGCCAAATGAATAAACCTGCGTTCCGCCGATGCCAATAATAATGCCGCCGGCGACCGCGCCTGTGCAGCCAAAAATAAAAGCGCGGCGGTATGGCAATGTGACGCCATATACTGCGGGCTCTGTAATACCAAACAGCCCGGTAATGGCAGCAGAACTGGCGATCATTTTTTTCTGCGCATCGCGCTGGCGCAGACTAATTCCCAGGCAGGCTCCGACCTGGCCCATCACTGCCGGTAGCACCAGAGGAACAAAAGTGTCATGTCCGAGAACCGTCAGATTATTAATCGCTACCGGGACAAAACCCCAGTGCAGCCCAAAAATAACGAACACCTGCCATAATCCGGACATTAACCCGCCAGCCAGCCACGGAACCATGTTGTAAACAACCTGATATCCCTGAGCGAACAATTGACTCAGGTAGACGGAAACCGGCCCAATGAGGCTAAAAGTCAGAGGTACAACGATGATCAGACAAAGTAACGGGGTGATAAAATTTCGTATTGCCACCGGCAGTCGTGGATAAACAAAACGTTCCAGCCGGCAGCTCACCCATGAAGCGAAAATGATCGGTATTACCGACGCGCTATAATTCAATACCCTGACCGGTATCCCAAAAAAATCCACGCTCAGCCCCGCAGACTGCACTATCAGCGGATACATCAGCGCGCCGCCAATGGTCAGGGTAACAAAAGGATTACCGCCAAATTTCTTTCCGGCGGTGTAACCGAGCACCAGCGGAAAGTAGTTAAAGAGCGCATCGCTGGCGCTGTACAGCAGCATCCAGGCCGCACTTTTTTCCTGTATCCAGCCGCAGACGGCCAGTAACGAAAGCATTCCTTTCAGAATCCCTGCCGCGGCCATGACCCCCAGAAACGGCGCAAAGATCCCGGAAACCAAATCGATAAAGCGCCCCAGCAAGGTCTCTTTACCATCCGGCATATCCTCTGCTGGCCCGAGGTTTTTAACCAACAGCTTATAAACATCATTGATGTGATTACCAATCACCACCTGATACTGACCGCCGCTCTCCAGCGCCATAATAATGCCCGGGTGATTACGTAACATTTCCGTCCCGGCCAGCGAACTATTTTTTAATTTAAACCTCAGGCGCGTAGCGCAATGGATCACACTGACCACATTGTTCTTTCCCCCAACCCCGGCAATAATGTCCTGTGTCAGTTTTTCCATCGCTTTTTCCACTCAAAAAATCACATTCTGAAAATTCAGGCAAAAAAAAACCTGCCCCCTCCACAGAAGGGTCAGGTTTTGCCTGCGATATGCAGTAACAATCCGTAAAATTTACCTGAAAATAAGCTAATTAAATTTCCAGACAATTATAAAATGCATAAACTGTGATGAATAACGAAAATTATCACCAAAATATAAACAATATAAATATAAAAACAAATCACATAAAACAAATAAATAAAAAGCCACCCATATGCAGGTGGCTTTATAAAGAATAACGAAGGTTACTCTTTAGGGTCCTTCCCGGCCAGCAGTTTATCCAGCTCATCTCCGCCAACGTGACGGAAATCCTGCCCTTTAACGAAATAGAAAATATATTCGCAAATATTCTGGCAGCGATCGCCGATCCGCTCGATAGAACGGGCGCAGAACAGCGCTGTCAGTACGCTGGGTATGGTGCGCGAATCTTCCATCATGTAGGTCATCAGCTGACGCACAATCCCTTCATACTCCTGATCGACCTTTTTATCTTCACGGTAGATTCGTACCGCTTCGTCGAGATCCATACGCGCGAAAGCGTCCAGTACGTCATGCAACATCTGCACCGTATGGCGCCCCAGCGATTCCAGACTCACCAGCAACGGCTGGTGCTGGTGGGAAAACTTCTCCAGCGCGGTACGGCAAATTTTATCGGCAACGTCGCCAATGCGCTCCAGTTCGGCAATGGTTTTGATGATAGCCATCACCAGGCGCAGGTCGCTGGCCGTCGGCTGGCGTTTGGCGATAATGCGCACGCAGGCTTCATCAATCGCCACTTCCATCATGTTGACCTTTTTATCGCCTTCAATAACGTGCTTCGCCAGCTCGCTATCCTGGTTATGCATCGCCGTGATGGCGTCAGACAACTGCTGCTCCACCAGCCCGCCCATGGTCATGACCTGGGTGCGGATATATTCCAGCTCGGCGTTAAACTGGCCGGAAATGTGTTTATTAAGATTGAGATTATCCATGGTGCTCTCCTGATACCCGACATCCGGCCCGCGTCTGATGGTCGGGGACCGGAGATGACGGGAACGCATCAACCGTAACGGCCAGTAATATAGTCTTCAGTCTGTTTTTGCTTTGGCCGGGTAAACAGCTCGTCCGTGTCGCTGAACTCCACCAGCTCGCCCAGGTACATAAACGCCGTATGATCGGAACAGCGCGCAGCCTGCTGCATATTGTGGGTTACAATCACCACCGTATAGTCCTGCTTGAGCTCGGTGATCAGTTCTTCAATTCGCCCGGTGGAAATGGGGTCAAGAGCGGAACAGGGTTCATCAAGCAGTAATACTTCCGGACGGATGGCAATCCCGCGGGCAATACACAGACGCTGTTGCTGACCGCCAGAGAGAGAGTACCCGCTCTGGTGTAATTTATCTTTGGTTTCATTCCACAGTGCGGCCTTGGTCAAAGCCCACTGGACGCGCTCGTCCATATCCGCCCGGGAGAGTTTCTCAAACAGGCGAACGCCAAAGGCGATATTGTCATAAATCGACATTGGAAACGGCGTCGGCTTCTGAAACACCATCCCGACTCTGGCGCGCAGCAGGGCGATATCTTGGGTATTGGTGAGAATGTTTTCACCATCCAGCAAAATTTCCCCTTCTGCCCGCTGATCCGGATACAGTTCAAACATTTTATTAAAAGTGCGCAGCAGCGTGGATTTACCGCAGCCTGACGGCCCGATAAACGCCGTCACCTGGTTTTTGGTAATGTCCAGATTGATGTTCTTCAGGGCATGGAATTTCCCGTAATAGAAGTTCAAATCGCGAACCTGAATTTTGCCCGGGGCGGTATCAACCATACTCATCGGTGTCTATTCCTCATGCGGCGCGGCGACCATGCCCCGCCGTTAAAAATTAATGCTTACGCTTCGCAAACAGTATGCGCGCCAGAATGTTCAACAACAGCACGCAGACGGTAATAATCAGCACCCCGGCCCAGGCCAGTTGTTGCCATTCGGCGAACGGGCTCATAGCAAATTTAAAAATGGTCACCGGTAGGTTGGCCAGCGGCTGCATCATGTCGGTACTCCAGAACTGGTTGGAGAGCGATGTGAACAGCAGCGGCGCGGTTTCACCGGCAATACGCGCAATCGCCAGCAGCACCCCGGTGATAATTCCGGACACCGATGCTTTCAGCGTAATGGCGGAGATCATTTTCCATTTCGGCGTACCCAGTGCGTATGCTGCTTCACGCAGGCTGTCCGGCACCAGTTTGAGCATATTTTCCGTGGTGCGGATAACGATAGGCACCTGCAGCAGCGCCAGCGCAATCACCCCGGCCCAGCCGGAGAAATGTTGCATCTGCGCCACAACAATGGTGTAGACAAACAGCCCCACGACGATCGACGGCGCGGAAAGCAGAATGTCGTTAATAAAGCGAATCACTTCCGCCAGCCAGGACTTACGACCATATTCCGCCAGGTAAATACCGGCCATAATACCGAGCGGCGTACCGAAAATAGTCGCCCACAGGATCAGCAATCCGCTACCTGCCAGCGCGTTCGCCAGACCGCCGCCGGCAGTATTCGGCGGCGGCGTCATTTCGGTAAACAGCGCCAGCGACATACCGTCGATACCGCGAGTGATAGTCGACAGCAGGATCCAGACCAGCCAGAACAGGCCAAAGGCCATGGTCGCCATCGATAGCGTCAACGCCACGCGGTTTTTCATACGACGGCGGGACTGCATTTTACGGCGCGATTCCGCCAGTTCAGCCGGAGTTTGCATTTCCATGGTTGCCATCAGCGTGCTCCCTCGTTCTTCGCCAGGCGCAGAATCATCAGTTTAGAGACAGCCAGCACAATGAAGGTAATAACAAACAGAATCAGGCCGAGCTCCATCAACGCGGCTACGTGCAGCCCGGACTCCGCCTCGGCGAATTCATTGGCCAGCGCCGAGGTGATACTGTTCCCCGGCATATACAGCGAGGCGCTGTCGAGCTGGTAGGTGTTGCCGATGATAAAGGTGACCGCCATGGTTTCCCCCAGCGCGCGCCCCAGTCCGAGCATAACGCCGCCAATCACCCCGTTTTTGGTGAACGGCAGTACGATGCGCCAGATAACTTCCCAGGTGGTACAGCCAATGCCATAGGCTGACTCTTTCATCATCACTGGCGTTTGTTCGAACACATCGCGCATTACCGAGGCAATGTAGGGAATTATCATTATCGCCAGGATCACACCGGCGGCCAGAATACCGATGCCGAACGCCGGACCGGAAAACAGCGCGCCAAGAATAGGCACCGCGGAAAGAATATTGCCGACCGGCTCCTGGAAGTATGTCGCGAACAACGGAGCGAAGATAAACAGCCCCCACATGCCGTACACAATACTGGGGATTGCCGCCAGCAGCTCAATGGCGATCCCCAGCGGTCGCTTAAGCCAGCCAGGCGCCAGTTCGGTAAGAAACAGGGCGATACCGAAGCTCACCGGCACCGCAATCAGCAGCGCGATAAACGAGGTAACCAGCGTGCCGTAAATCGGCACCAGCGCGCCATAGATATCATTAGGGGCATCCCACTCTTTGGTCCACAGGAAAGAGAATCCAAATTTCTCAATGCTTGGCCACGAGGAGAAGATCAGAGAAACAATAATACCGCCCAGCAGAAATAACACTATCAGCGCTGCCAGTCTGACCAGCGCACTGAAAATCATGTCACCTTTTTTCCCCGGGGGGTTAAACACAGGCTTTGATACCGCCATATTCCACTCTTTACGTTGAGCTCTGAAGAAGTGCCATGATACTGAATTTTCAGAAGGCTAACCGCATGATTCCCTCTGCGCGAGAGGGAATCCGTTAACCTCCTGAACCACAACGCTTCAGAGCAGGTAAGGCTGCTTAGTACAACGCTTTACCGCTGCTATCCTTGACATTGGTTTTCCAGGCGGCGCGAACCTGTTCAATCACGCTTTCCGGCAGTGAAGCATAGTCCAGATCGTTAGCCTGTTTAGCCCCTTCTTTGTAGGCCCAGTCGAAGAATTTCAACACTTCAACGCCCTGTTCTGGTTTCTTCTGCTCTTTATGCACCAGGATGAAGGTGGTAGAGGTGATCGGCCATACATCATCGCCTTTCTGGTTGGTCAGGTCCTGAGCGAAAGATTTGCTCCAGTCAGCCCCTTTAGCGGCATTAGAGAAGCTTTCTTCTGTCGGGCTAACCGGTTTGCCGTCGGCAGACACCAGTTTGGTGTAAGCCAGGCTGTTCTGTTTAGCGTAAGCGTATTCTACATAGCCAATGGAGCCAGGCAGACGCTGAACAAAAGCGGCGATGCCATCGTTACCCTTACCGCCCAGGCCGGTCGGCCAGTTAACGGTTGAGCCAGCGCCAACTTTAGATTTCCAGTCTTCATTCACTTTGGACAGGTAGCTGGTGAAGACGAAAGAGGTACCGGAGCCGTCAGCGCGACGTACCACGGCAATATTCTGGGAAGGCAGTTTCAGACCCGGATTCAGCCTGGCAATCGCCGCATCATCCCACTTCTTGATATTGCCGAGGTAAATATCACCGAGGGTTTTACCATCCAGTACCAGCTCACCGGATTTGACGCCCGGCAGGTTAATCGCCAGCACTACGCCGCCGATAACGGTCGGGAACTGGAATAACCCTTCCTGCTGCAATTTCTCATCAGACAGCGGAGCGTCGGAGGCGCCAAAATCGACGGTATTAGCGGTGATTTGTTTAACGCCACCGGAGGAACCAATACCCTGGTAGTTCACCTTATTACCGGTTTCCTTGTTGTAGGTATCCGCCCATTTGGCATACACCGGCGCCGGGAAAGTGGCACCCGCGCCAGTCAGGCTTGCTGCCGCCAAAGCGGAGAAAGCGCTCAGAGAGAAGGTCGCGGCGACAACAGTTGCGACGGTGGTACGCATAACGTTCATAATGTCTCCTGCTCGGTGTCGGTAATTCGTTGTTTGAGTTGCTATGCGAGCAAAATAGGACAGTTTGGTGACAGTTAAATGTACGAATTATGACAGTTTTATGACAGCGCAATTCCCCGGCAAATTGATTTAAAAAATGCTTATACAATCAATCTGTTATCTATAATTATAACCAAATAATGACCGGAGGATTTTCTTTTTATGAAAGGATTAACAGTAGCTGAAAATGACAAATTGTCATAAAACGCGGGGTAATGCCGCACCCGGATCGGGCGCGGCAGAGGGGGTTATTCCACGGTAACGGATTTAGCCAGATTACGCGGCTGATCCACATCGGTGCCTTTAATCAGAGCGACGTGATAAGACAGCAGTTGTAGCGGAACGGTATAGCAAACCGGAGCTATCACCTCTTCAACATGCGGCATCTGAATAATGCGCATCGTCTCGCTATCGCTGAAGCCGGCGTCTTCATCGGCAAACACATACAGCAGCCCGCCGCGCGCGCGAACCTCTTCAATGTTGGATTTGAGCTTCTCCAGCATGTCATTGTTCGGCGCCACAACAATCACCGGCATATCGGCGTCAATCAGCGCCAGCGGACCGTGTTTCAGTTCCCCGGCCGCATAGGCTTCGGCATGAATATAAGAGATCTCTTTCAGCTTCAGCGCCCCTTCCATGGCGATCGGATACTGATCGCCGCGCCCGAGGAACAATGCATGATGTTTGTCAGAGAACTCCTCCGCCAGCGCCTCAATACGCTTATCCTGAGACAGCATTTGCTCGATACGACTCGGCAACGTTTGCAGACCGTGGACAATTTCGCGCTCCACGGCGGCATCCAGCCCCTTCAAACGACTCAGCTTCGCTACCAGCATCAGTAGCACAGTAAGCTGGGTGGTGAATGCTTTCGTCGACGCGACGCCTATCTCGGTACCGGCTTTGGTCATCAGCGCCAGGCTGGATTCCCGCACCAGCGAAGACCCTGGCACGTTACAAATCGCCAGCGATCCGAGGTACCCCAGCTCCTTAGAAAGACGCAGCGCCGCCAGCGTATCGGCGGTTTCGCCAGACTGAGAGAGCGTTATCATCAGGCTATTGCGGCGCACCGCCGATTTGCGATAGCGAAATTCGGAAGCAATTTCGACATCGCAGGGCACGCCGGCCAGCGCTTCAAACCAGTAGCGGGAGACCATACCTGAATTGTAAGAGGTACCACAGGCGACTATCTGAATATGCTCGACCTGGGCCAGCAGCGTATCCGCATCGGGCCCCAGTTCGCTTAAATCCACTTCACCATGGCTGATGCGCCCGGTAAGGGTGTTTTTAATCGCGTCCGGCTGCTCGTAGATCTCTTTCTGCATGTAGTGGCGGTAGTGTCCCTTATCGCCGGCATCATACTGCAGGCTGGACTCAATATCCGGGCGCTTCACTTCTGTACCGCTGCGGTCGAAAATAGTGACTGTGCGGCGCGTCACTTCAGCAATATCGCCTTCTTCAAGGAAGATAAAGCGGCGGGTTACCGGCAGCAGCGCCAGTTGGTCTGAAGCAATGAAGTTCTCCCCAACCCCCAGGCCAATAACCAGCGGGCTGCCGGAGCGGGCGGCCAGAAGAACGTCAGGATTGCGGGTATCCATAATCACAGTACCGTAGGCGCCGCGCAGTTGGGGAATAGCGCGCATTACGGCCTCGCGCAGCGTTCCGCCCTGCTCCAGCTCCCAGTGCACCAGGTGAGCAATCACTTCAGTGTCGGTTTCTGAAACAAACTGATAGCCGCGGGCCTGCAGCATTTCGCGCAGTGGCTCGTGGTTTTCAATAATACCGTTGTGGACCACAACAACGTGTTCGGAGATATGCGGGTGAGCGTTTTTTTCCGACGGCTCGCCGTGGGTCGCCCAACGGGTATGGGCTATCCCGGTACCGCCATGCAGCGGCTGCTCTTCCACCGCCTGGGCCAGCATCTGCACCTTTCCGAGACGGCGTATCCGGGTCATCTTGCCCTGGCTATCAAGTACCGCCAGTCCGGCGGAGTCATAGCCCCTGTATTCCAGGCGACGTAGCCCTTCGAGAAGGATCTCAGCAATATCGCGTTGCGCGACCGCGCCAACAATTCCACACATAGTTAAATTTCCTGATGATGGCATTACGCCATGCGTTGTCGCTGACCTGTTATTTCCCCGAGCCTTGTAGAGAGTGGGGTTATCATTTTATTCTCCGCATCGGGAGAGGACGGTGGCGGTTATTTTTATTGCCTCCCGTCGGTCAAACAGCAGGCGAAAACCGCCTGCCTGATTCACTTTACTTTTTCTTCACCGGCCGCTGCCAGCCCTGTTTATGGACCTGCGGCACCCGGCTTAACACCAGTTCATTCTCGGCGATATCGCGCGTCACCGTGGTGCCAGCGGCGATCGTCGCCCCTTTACCAACGCTGACCGGCGCCACCAACTGGCTGTCCGACCCCACGAACACATCATCGCCGATGATAGTTTTGAATTTCCTGGCGCCATCGTAATTACAGGTAATGGTACCGGCGCCGATATTCACATTATCGCCAATTTCCGCATCGCCCAGGTAAGTGAGGTGCCCGGCCTTGGAACCTTTACCCAGACGCGCTTTTTTCATTTCGACGAAATTCCCCACGTGCGCGCCTTCCAGCAACTCCGCGCCGGGGCGCAGGCGGGCAAACGGGCCAATGGTGCAGAACGGGCTGAGATGGGCGTCTTCCACGACGCTGTAGGGACTGATCTCACAGTCATCGCCGATAACGCTATTCTTGATAACACAGCCGGCGCCAATTTTGACGCGATTGCCGAGCGTTACCCGCCCTTCGAGGATAACGTTAGTATCAATTTCCACATCGCGCCCATGCACCAGCTCGCCGCGCAGATCAAAGCGCGCCGGATCGCGCAACATCACGCCAGCCAGCAGCAATTTTTCCGCCTGCCCGGTCTGGCAAACGCGCTCCAGCCGCGCCAGTTGCAGACGGTTATTCACCCCCTCCACCTCGCTGAGCCTGTCCGGATGTACCGCCGCAATAGTGCGCCCTTCCTGGTACGCCATGGCGATAATATCGGTGATGTAGTATTCACCCTGGGCATTATTATTGGTCAATTGCCCCAGCCAGCGCTTCAGATCGGCGCCGCCGGCAATCAGGATCCCGGTATTGATTTCCTGGATTTGACGCTGCTCTTCAGAGGCATCCTTTTGCTCGACAATACCGGTTACTTTGCCATTTTCGCGGGTGATGCGCCCGTAGCCGGAGGGATCGTCCAGTTTTACGGTCAGCAAACCAATACCACCCTGTGGTTTAGCATCGCGCAGTCGTTGCAGGGTAGCCTGGGAAATCAGCGGCACATCACCGTACAGCATCAGAATGTCTTCATCATCGGCAAAGAATGGCGCCGCCTGCTGCATCGCGTGGCCGGTTCCCAGTTGCTCAGACTGTAACACCCAGTTCAGATTGTCTTCTCTCAGACGCTGTTTAAGCAGATCGCCGCCGTGTCCATAGACCAGATGAACCTGAGATGCGCCTAATTCATTGGCTACATCAATGACGTGCTGCACCATGGGCTTTCCGGCAAGCAGATGCAGTACCTTCGGAAGATCGGAATACATGCGGGTACCTTTGCCTGCGGCAAGAATAACCACGCTCATCGCACTGTTTGACATACGCATCCTGACGGTAGATGGAGTGGGAAGTTAAACTCTCTCATGTTAAAAATTCTACATATTTTGCAAGCTAAAATGGAACGCCTATAAATCGACCAAACGCCCCGCCAGCCTCGGTGCAAAACTGACTATTCAAGAAAATATTATGCACGCCCTCTGTTGCCAATCAATTTTTATTTTTTATTTCAATAAACTAACTTTATTCCCCCTCCAAAAAAAGCGCTACAGAGAGGATCCTTTGGGTTTACCTTCAATTATAAAGCCCATTGCTGAGATACCAGGAAATTGCTACATTCAAAAAATAATACAAACAGAGAATTATTAACAACATAAATATAAATACTGAATTAATGGAAATAAAAAATGGTCAATGAATGAACTAAAAACAGGGAAGTTTATGAAAAACAAAATCAATAAAAATACACTAACGATAACAAACCGACCGCTCCTGACAATATTAATATCATTTATGTTTATATCTCCCGGGTATAGCGCCTTCGATTCCTGTAAAGAATACTGGCATGCAGACGGAAAAGTAAAAAAGAAGGCTTGCAAAAAAGATAGCGAATACCAGCGAATCGATAAAAACATTTATGTCCTTTATGATAATAAGATCTGGTATCCGATATCTGATAACAAAACCTACAATCAAAGAAAGTCATGTACCTCGGTCATTTGCATGGCCCCAAATATGAACATTCTCCCTGAAATTCGTCGGGAAAAAACACATTATTACTTGCTTGATATTAATCCACAAAAAATAAAAACCTTCAATAAAGAAAACTCATGCCTGAGAAAATTTTACATCTCAGATAATGTCAATGTTTACTATAATGACAAAAAAATTAAAGGCGCAGATCCACTAACCTTTCAGCTGTACCATCCTGAAAATAAATACCAGGAGGATCTGGGCTGCCAGCTGGCCTGGGATAAAAATAATATTTATATGAACGGTATTTCTCTGAATGTTCAGGTTACCGGCAAAGTACGAGTTATTAATTCCTCATTTATCAGCACTGGCCAGCACATATACGCAGTTAACTGGCCAGAAGACAGAACCAGCCCGGTACACCTGACTCTTCGCAGAGATGTCTCCACCGATCTTGACGTTCTTCCTGGTACAGGCCTGTCAGCGGATCAAAATAATCTCTTTTATCACCAGCAAATAATAGAATCTTTATCAGGCTCAAAGCCTGTTGCCGTTCAAAAAACCTGCCCAATTCCCGGCTACCCTTTGTTAAGATGTGTCCCCTCAGAGGATTCTACTTTCACTGATTACTACATTACCCGAACCAATAAAAATTTATGGATACAAAGAAACATACCAACAAACCTCAAAAAAATAGCTATCACACCACAGGATAATATTCACTACTTCAGAATTTCTTATAAACATTACATTATTATCAATAACGCCCTCTACAGCCTGAATGACTATCTGAGCAACGACTCACACCAAAAACACAATCCGTTTATTTTTTCCGATTTCCTGATGAGTTATTACAGCGAAAATTTTATCGACAGATATGGTGTCATTCTCAGCACATCCGAAGATCGGACCATCGCAAACCGCCGCTCTCTAACCAATACTAGTGAAAAAAAACAATACAATTTACGTCATGAAAAATATAACAAAAAAACCGGGGAAATTATTTTGCGTGATAACACTCATCGCTACTACATACAAGATGAAAAACTGGAAAAAATTGAGGACATAAGAACTAAAAAACACACAAAATAACCCAAAAGCTATACTTGCCAATAAAAAAAAGCCAGTCGTTTGACTGGCTTTTCCACATACTACAGGCCGGTATTACATCGCTTTTTTGGTCAATTCGATAACGCGCAGTTTGGCGATCGCTTTGGCCAGTTCCGCAGACGCCTGAGCGTAATCCACGTCACCGTGAGAACTCTTAATGTGCTCTTCTGCTTTGCGCTTCGATTCCAGGGCTCGCGCTTCGTCGAGATCCTGGCCGCGAATCGCGGTATCAGCCAGAACGGTCACGCTGCCAGGCTGCACTTCAAGAATGCCGCCGGACAGATAGATAAACTCTTCATGACCGTGCTGCTTCACGATGCGGATCATACCAGGCTTAATGGCGGTGAGCAGCGGCGCGTGACCCGGGTAAATACCCAGTTCACCTTCGCTACCCGTTACCTGAATTTTCTCAACCAGACCAGTAAACATTGCCTGTTCTGCGCTGACGACATCCAGGTGGTAAGTCATTGCCATATCACCCTCCAGTTAAGGCGTTAAAGTTTCTTGGCTTTTTCCACGACTTCGTCGATAGAGCCAACCATGTAGAACGCCTGCTCTGGCAGATGATCATACTCACCATCCATAATGCCTTTGAAGCCACGGATAGTATCTTTCAGAGACACATATTTACCCGGAGAACCGGTAAATACTTCTGCCACGAAGAACGGCTGGGACAGGAAGCGCTGAATCTTACGCGCGCGAGCTACCACCAGTTTGTCTTCTTCAGACAGTTCGTCCATACCAAGGATGGCGATAATGTCTTTCAGTTCCTGATAACGCTGCAGAATTGACTGCACGCCACGCGCCACATCATAGTGCTCCTGGCCAACCACCAGCGGGTCCAGCTGACGGCTGGTGGAATCCAGCGGGTCAACGGCCGGGTAGATACCCAGAGACGCAATCTGGCGGCTCAGTACCACGGTTGCATCAAGGTGCGCAAAGGTGGTGGCCGGAGACGGGTCAGTCAAGTCATCCGCCGGTACGTATACCGCCTGTACGGAGGTGATAGAACCGGTTTTGGTAGAGGTGATACGTTCCTGCAGAACACCCATCTCTTCTGCCAGGGTCGGCTGATAACCTACCGCTGAAGGCATACGACCCAGCAGCGCGGATACTTCGGTACCGGCCAGGGTGTAACGATAGATGTTGTCAACGAACAGCAGAACGTCACGACCTTCGTCACGGAATTTCTCAGCCATGGTCAGGCCGGTCAGCGCAACGCGCAGACGGTTTCCCGGCGGCTCGTTCATCTGGCCGTACACCAGGGATACTTTGTCGATAACGTTGGAGTCGGTCATTTCGTGGTAGAAGTCGTTACCCTCACGAGTACGCTCGCCCACGCCGGCAAACACGGAATAACCGGAGTGCTCGATCGCGATGTTACGGATCAACTCCATCATGTTTACGGTTTTACCTACGCCCGCACCGCCGAACAAACCAACTTTACCGCCCTTGGCGAACGGACAAATCAGATCGATAACTTTGATGCCGGTTTCCAACAATTCCTGAGAGTTTGACAACTCTTCATAGGACGGCGCTTCGCGGTGAATCGCCCAACGTTCTTCTTCACCAATAGGGCCTTTCATGTCGACCGGCTCGCCCAGTACGTTCATGATACGACCCAGCGTCGCTTTACCTACCGGGACTTCAATCGGGTGATCGAGGTTAGCAACATCCAGACCGCGACGCAGACCGTCAGAAGAACCCATGGCGATGGTACGCACCACGCCGCCACCCAGCTGCTGCTGAACTTCCAGCACCAGACGGTCATTGCCATTCGTCACCTCAAGAGCGTCGTACACCTTCGGTACGCTATCCTGAGGGAACTCGACGTCCACTACGGCGCCGATTACCTGGATAATCTTTCCAGTAGCCATCTTGAATCCTCTACGAATTAACCTGGTTATACCGCGGATGCACCACCGACAATCTCGGTGAGTTCCTGAGTAATGCTGGCCTGACGAGCTTTGTTGTATACCAACTGCAGCTCTTTAATCAGGCTGCCGCCATTGTCGGTAGCGGCTTTCATCGCCACCATACGTGCGGCCTGCTCGCTGGCCAGGTTTTCTACCACGCCCTGATAAACCTGTGATTCCACATAGCGGCGCAGCAGGGTATCCAGCAGCGACTTCGGATCCGGTTCGTACAGGTAATCCCAGGATTTACGCTTCAACTCCTCATCTTCTGACGCCGGCAGCGGCAGCACCTGAGTGATAGTCGGAACCTGAGACATGGTGTTAATAAATTTGTTGCTGACAATATAAAGCTTGTCCAGACGGCCTTCATCATAGGCCTGCAACATCACTTTTACCGGACCGATCAGCTCTGACAGGGAAGGGTTGTCCCCCATCCCGGTTACCTGAGCGACAATGTTGCCGCCCACAGAGCTGAAGAACGAAACGCCCTTGGAGCCAATCAGCGCCAGATCGCACTGAACGCTCTTATCAGACCACTGTTTCATATCAGCCAGCAGCTTTTTGAACAGGTTAATGTTCAGGCCGCCGCACAGGCCACGGTCGGTCGACACCACCAGGTAGCCCACGCGTTTTACGTCGCGTTCTTCCAGGTAAGGGTGCTTATATTCCAGATTACCGGTCGCAAGGTGACCAATCACTTTGCGCATGGTATCTGCATAAGGACGGCTGGCCGCCATACGTTCCTGCGTTTTACGCATTTTCGAGGCAGCGACCATTTCCATCGCTTTAGTGATCTTCTGCGTGTTCTGGACGCTTGCGATCTTACTACGTATCTCTTTTGCGCCGGCCATGAGCTTCTCCTCTGTGCCAGAAGGCCTGCTTAACAGCAGGCCATCCGACCATTACCAGGATTGGGTTGCTTTGAACGAATCGAGGATGCCTTTCAGCTTGCCTTCGATTTCGTCGTTATAGCCACCGGACTGGTTGATTTCCTGCATCAGCGGAGCATGATCACGGTCAACATAAGCCAACAGAGCGGCTTCGAAGCTGCCGATTTTCGCCAGTTCAACATCTTCCAGATAACCGCGCTCGGCCGCGAACAGCACCAGAGACTGCTGCGCAACGGACATTGGCGCATACTGTTTCTGTTTCAGCAGCTCGGTCACTTTCTGACCGTGGCTCAGCTGTTTACGGGTAGCATCATCAAGGTCGGATGCAAACTGAGAGAACGCTGCCAGTTCACGATACTGCGCCAGCGCGGTACGGATACCGCCGGACAGTTTCTTCATGATCTTGGTCTGGGCTGCGCCACCGACACGGGATACCGAGATACCCGGGTTCACCGCAGGACGAATACCGGCGTTGAACAGGTTGGATTCCAGGAAGATCTGACCGTCGGTAATGGAGATTACGTTGGTCGGAACGAACGCGGAAACGTCACCCGCCTGGGTTTCGATAATCGGCAGTGCGGTCAATGAACCGGTTTTGCCCTTCACTTCACCTTTGGTGAAAGCTTCAACGTATTCAGCGTTAACGCGCGCAGCGCGCTCCAGCAGACGTGAGTGGAGGTAGAATACGTCGCCCGGGAATGCTTCACGTCCTGGCGGACGGCGCAGCAGCAGGGAGATCTGACGGTAAGCGACAGCCTGCTTAGACAGGTCATCGTAAACAATCAGCGCATCTTCGCCGCGGTCGCGGAAGTATTCGCCCATCGCACAGCCGGCATATGGCGCCAGGTACTGCAGTGCGGCGGATTCAGACGCGGTGGCAACCACAACGATAGTGTTTTGCAGCGCGCCGTGCTCTTCCAGCTTACGTACCACGTTAGAAATGGTGGACGCTTTCTGGCCGATAGCCACATAAATACATTTGATGCCGGAATCGCGCTGGTTGATGATGGCATCGATAGCCAGCGCGGTTTTACCGGTCTGACGGTCGCCGATAACCAACTCACGCTGACCACGGCCGATCGGAATCATGGCGTCAACGGACTTGTAACCGGTCTGCACCGGCTGGTCGACAGACTGACGTTCGATTACGCCCGGAGCGATGGCTTCAACAGCGGAGAAGCCGTCGTGCTCAACCGGCCCTTTACCGTCGATAGGCGCACCCAGGGTGTTCACCACGCGGCCCAGCAGGCCGCGGCCAACCGGAACTTCCAGGATACGGCCAGTACACTTCACCTTCATGCCTTCGGCGAGGTCAGCGTACGGACCCATAACGACCGCACCGACAGAGTCGCGCTCAAGGTTCAGTGCGATAGCGTAACGGTTACCCGGCAGGGAGATCATTTCGCCCTGCATCACATCGGCCAGGCCGTGGACGCGGATGATACCGTCGCTTACGGATACAATAGTACCTTCGTTGTGAGCTTCGCTCACCACGTTGAACTGATCGATTCGCTGCTTGATCAGTTCGCTGATTTCGGTGGAATTCAGTTGCATGCTCCAGTCCCCTTAAGACTGCAAGACGTCTGTCAGGCGCTCAAGACGGCCGCGTACGCTACCATCAATGACCATATCACCCGCGCGGATGATAACGCCTGCCATTACAGACTTATCAATTTTGCAATTCAGCTTTACTTTGCGTGACAGACGTTTTTCCATTGCGGCGCTAATCTTCGCAAGCTGGGCGTCATTCAACGCGCTGGCGGAAGTGACTTCCACTTCCACAGTAGCCTCGCGGGCTGCGCGTAACTGAATAAACTGCTCCAGAACATCAGGAAGTACCCGCAGACGCCCGTTTTCCGCCATAACCCGGATCAGGTTCTGGCCGTGGACGTCAAGCTGGTCACCACAAATTGAGTTAAACGACTCAGAGAGCGTTTCCGGCGCCAGCGCGCCAGAGAGAAGCTCGGCCATTTTCTCGTTCTGAGACACTTCAGCGGCAAACGCCAGCATCGACTGCCAGCGCTCGACATTCTGGTGTTCAACGGCAAAGTCAAAAGCTGCTTTGGCGTAGGGGCGAGCTACCGTAACAAATTCAGACATCAGCCCCTCCCTCCTTACAGTTCAGCGACCAGTTTATCGACGATGTCGCTGTTAGCAGCTTCATCCACGGAACGTTCAATGATCTTCTCGGCGCCAGCCACTGCCAGCATAGCAACCTGCTTACGCAGCTCTTCGCGAGCACGCTTACGCTCGGCGTCGATTTCCGCCTGCGCCTGCGCCACGATTTTGTTACGTTCCTGCTCTGCTTCGACTTTGGCATCGTCCAGGATTTGAGCGCGGCGTTTGTTCGCCTGCTCAATAATCACCTGGGCTTCCGCTTTCGCTTTTTTCAGCTGGTCGGTCGCGTTGACCTGGGCTAGATCAAGATCCTTTTTAGCTCGTTCTGCTGAAGCCAGACCGTCAGCAATCTCTTTCTGACGTTTTTCGATGGCAGCCATAATTGGCGGCCATACATACTTCATACAGAACAGAACGAACAGGACAAACGCGATGGCCTGGCCGAGGATTGTTGCGTTAAGATTCACAGCACAATGCCTCTAATTAGTTAACGTTCTGATATTGCTTAAATTTATAAAAGCAACGCGTACTACGCGACGGCGAACATCACGTACAGACCCAGACCCACAGCGATCATCGGGATTGCGTCCACCAGACCCATTACGATAAAGAACTGAGTACGCAGCAGAGGGATCAGATCAGGCTGGCGCGCCGCGCCTTCCAGGAATTTACCCCCGAGGATGCCGATACCGATCGCAGCACCGATTGCCGCCAGACCCATCATCACAGCGGCAGCCATGTACAGCAGATCCATATTCAGGTTTTCCATGACAGTCTCCAGTTTGTTTCAGTTAAAACGCAGTAGTGTTGTGTAAAAATTAATGTTCTTCAGACGCCATCGACAGATAAACGATCGTCAGAACCATGAAGATGAAGGCCTGCAGCGTAATGATCAGGATGTGGAAAATGGCCCAGGGCACATTCAGGATCCACTGTGACCACCACGGCAGAAGACCAGCAATCAGAATGAAAATCAACTCACCGGCATACATGTTGCCAAACAGTCGCAGACCAAGTGAAACCGGCTTGGACAGCAGGCTGACACCTTCCAGAATCAGGTTGACCGGAATAAATGCCCAGTGATTGAACGGCTGAAGCGTCAACTCTTTTGCAAAGCCGCCAACGCCTTTCATTTTGATGCTGTAGAAAAGAATCAGGATAAACACGCCCAGCGCCATGGACAGGGTGATGTTCACGTCGGCAGACGGCACCACGCGCAGCGCTGGCAGACCAATCCAGTGCTCTGCGATATACGGCAGCAGGTCGATTGGCAGTAAGTCCATCAGGTTCATCAGGAATACCCAGACGAAAATCGTCAAAGCCAGCGGGGCGATAACCTTGCTTTTGCCATGGTACATGTCTTTCACGCTACCATGCACAAAGCCGATAACCAGCTCCACGGCGGTCTGGAATTTCCCGGGGACGCCGCTGGTAGCATGTTTGGCAACCTTACGGAACAGAACCAGGAAGAGCAGGCCCAGAACCACGGAGAAAAACATCGAGTCGATGTTCAACGTCCAGAAAGTATCCGGGGGGTTATGCGGATCCACCATCGAGAAGTTACGCAAGTCAATCTGAAGGTTATTCAGATGGTGACCGATGTACTCCTGTGGGGTTAAGATTTCTCCTGCAGACATGATGCCTCTTACCCTTTGTTGTTAATTACAGCTGGCGCCAGGATCTGCACCACCAGCACCAAAACCCACGTTACTATCAGCGGCAAAAACACCGCCTTAAAGTATGCCAGCGCCACCACCAACAGCGTAAAGGTGATCACCACCTTGAACACTTCCCCGAGAGCGAACGACCAGGCCACGCGGCCTTTCGCAGGTGTATGCGCCTGATGACGCCAGGCAAAAATCATAAACAACGCGTTTGGCAACCAGACCGCCAAACCTCCGCCTACGGCGGATATTCCCCAGGAGGGGTCTTTGAGGCTAAACAGCACGCCTGATGCCATTACCGCCAGAAACTGAACAAACAGAAGCTTACGAGCCACATTCAGGCTCACGAGCGACACTGGCATGGTAGTGACTCCTGCTCCATTTTCGAGGAATGTCGCGTGTCGTATAAAACTGTCTTTATGGCTTCGAGTCAAGCTTCAAAAAGCGGTCAAATTATACGGGCCAGCCTCGTGATTTCAAACTATAAGTAGCAAAAAGGTGAATAAATGTTTAAATATTTTTCGGCACGCTCATTTTCTTATTTTTCAGGAAACTGGCGTTATTGCACAAAAACAGTAAAAAGCCGAAATCCCGCACCAGAAAAGCGTGCCGGCGATCACATATTAAACAGAAAAATTCCATTCCTTTTGCACATAGTTCTGTTTATCTATCTACCATCTCTATGATAAATAAGATAATTCGCAGCGACTCTTTTCAAAACATTCACTAACAGTGCAAAAACCATTCATTGACAAATAAGAATATATTTTAACGGTTGCAACATATTCCACACAGCTGACTGATAGGAAGCTGATATTTTCGCTGTTGACTATTATTTTGGGTTAACAAAAAAAGCGACGTTAACCTCAGGAAAAACCAACGTTAATATATGGTTAAACGTAACTAACCATTTCCTGGACTCAGAAGGTGGATTTTAACGTTAGAGAAACATTTTTTTTCCGACTTTTTTTGATAAATATTAATTTTTTTGAGGTCTAATAATCACCAGATGACGTTCGCCAACCAGTTCCGGTACATTGAGCTGAACGATATCTGCAACCTGATAGCCCTGCGGCAACGCGGCGATTTCATCATCAGGACGCTGGCCCTTCAGGGCATAAAAACAGCCTTCTTCTCCTGGCAGGTGATGACACCAGTTCACCATATCCGCCAGCGAGGCAAATGCCCGGCTGATAACGCCGTCAAACGACGGCTGCGCCGGATACGCCTCCACCCTACTCTGCACCGGGGTAATATTTTCCAGCTTCAGCTCATGCTGCACCTGGCGCAAAAAACGCACCCGTTTCCCCAGACTATCAAGCAACGTAAAATGCGCCTGCGGAAGTACTATCGCCAGCGGAATTCCCGGCAGCCCCGGTCCGGTTCCGACATCGATGAAACGGCCGCCTGTCAGTTGCGGCGCCACCACGATACTGTCGATAATATGGCGCACCAGCATTTCCCGGGGATCGCGCACTGAAGTCAGGTTATAGGCTTTGTTCCATTTGTGGAGCATATCCACATAGGCCAGTAACTGGTGTTTCTGATGATCAGGCAGTGAAATACCGGCGCTCTTAAGCAGACGATTGAGTTCATTCAACACAGTCTTGAATCCATAAAAAAAGAGGCCAGGTAACACCCGGCCTGGATAAGGGTTTTAATCAGGCGCTGCGGCGCAGCAACCCCTGTTTTTTCAGCCACACCAACAGAATCGAGATCGCCGCCGGCGTGATCCCGGAGATACGCGATGCCTGGCCGATAGATGTTGGCTTATGATCGTTAAGCTTGGCGATAACTTCATTCGACAGCCCGCTCACCTGGCGATAATCCAGAGTCGCCGGCAGCAGTGTGTTCTCATTGCGCTGCTGTCTTTCAATTTCATCCTGCTGGCGGGCGATATAGCCTGCGTATTTCACCTGGATCTCCACCTGCTCCGCCGCCTGAGTATCGCTCAGCGCCGGCGCGAACATCGGCAATGCCACCAGTTTGTCATAACTCATTTCCGGGCGGCGCAGCAGATCCTCGCCGCTGGCTTCCCGGGAAAGCGGCGAAATCAGTTGAGCGTTCACCTCAGCGACATTGTCCGCGCCGGGATGCACCCAGGTCTCTTTCAGCCGCTGGCGCTCACGTTCAATGTTTTCCAGCTTCTGGTTAAAACGCGCCCAGCGCACATCATCCACCAGCCCCAGTTCCCGGCCCATCGCCGTCAGACGCAGGTCAGCGTTATCTTCACGCAGCATCAAACGGTATTCGGCGCGCGAGGTAAACATGCGATACGGTTCTTTGGTGCCGAGAGTACACAGATCATCCACCAGAACCCCGAGATAGGCATCGGAACGGGCTGGCGCCCAACCCTCTTTCTCCGCCGCATAGAGGCCGGCGTTAAGCCCGGCCAGCAGCCCCTGGGCAGCGGCCTCTTCATAGCCAGTGGTGCCGTTGATCTGGCCGGCGAAGAACAGACCGTGAATATATTTGCTTTCCAGCGTTGGCTTAAGGTCGCGGGGATCGAAGAAATCATACTCGATAGCATAACCGGGACGGACAATTCTGGCGTTCTCCATCCCCTGCATAGAGCGCACGATCTGCATTTGTACGTCAAAAGGCAGGCTGGTAGAGATCCCGTTGGGGTAAATTTCGTTGCTGGTTAGCCCTTCCGGCTCCAGGAAGATCTGGTGCTGATTACGATCGGCAAAGCGCATCACCTTATCTTCGATAGACGGGCAATAACGCGGGCCGATCCCCTCGATGATCCCGGCATACATCGGGCTGCGATCGAGATTATTACGGATCACATCGTGGGTTTTTTCGTTAGTGTGTGTGATGTAACACGGCATTTGCTGTGGGTGCTGGCTGGCATCCCCGAGGAAAGAGAATACCGGCATCGGGTTATCGCCATGCTGTTGCGCCAGCACGCTGAAATCTATCGTTCGGGCATCTATGCGCGGCGGCGTCCCGGTCTTCAGGCGGTTGACCCGTAGCGGCAGTTCACGCAGTCGGCGGGCCAGAGGAACCGAAGGCGGATCGCCGGCACGGCCACCGCTGTAATTCTCCAGCCCAATATGAATTTTCCCGTCGAGGAATGTCCCCACTGTCAGCACCACAGCCCTGGCGCGGAATTTCAGCCCCATCTGGGTGACAGCCCCCACCACGCGATCGTTTTCAACGATCAGATCGTCAACCGCCTGCTGGAAGATCATCAGATTCGGCTGGTTCTCCAGCGCGGTACGTACCGCCTGCCTGTAAAGCACCCGATCCGCCTGAGCGCGGGTAGCCCGAACGGCGGGGCCTTTACTGGCGTTTAGTATCCTGAACTGAATACCGGCTTTATCGATCGCCTGTGCCATCAGACCGCCCAGCGCATCCACTTCCTTAACCAGATGTCCTTTGCCAATACCACCGATCGCCGGGTTACATGACATTTGGCCCAGCGTATCAATGTTATGTGTCAATAACAGGGTCTGTTGACCCATACGGGCTGCGGCCATCGCGGCCTCAGTACCTGCATGACCCCCGCCAATGATAATGACGTCAAAAGGATCCGGATAAAACATGGTTAACTGCCTCGCGGTTGTGCGAATGAGGGTGACTAATCCCGGGGCGGGAATTCTACTCAACTTTAGTCGATCGAGAAAGCGCCAGGATCTTTGCTATTTAAAAGAAGATCTTTTTATTTAGAGATCTGTTCTATTGTGATCTTTTATTAAGATCGCCATGGTCTGTGGATAAGGCGGATTCCCTTTTTATGATCAAAAGGTTGCTCAGGATCGTTTGCTGTGAAAGATCGGTGATCCCGGCCCGTATAAGCTGGGATCAGAATGGCTGGTTATACACAACTCAAAAAGTGAACAACACTTGTTATCTGGATAACTACCGGTTGATCCAAGCTTCTTAAGCCAGTTATCCACAGAAAAAAAGATGATCTTTACATTTCAGGGAGTAATTTCACCCAGGATCCCAGCCATTCTTCCGCCGGATCCTCCGGTATTTCATGATCGAGTATGTTGATCTTCAGTAGATCGCCGATCCGCGAAGCGCCGCATTGTGTTAACAGCGCATCCACTTTTTCTATTGCTCCGCAGAAGGTGTCGTATTCGCGACTACCAATGCCGATGGCGCCATAACTCAGCGCGCTCAAATCGGGACGCTGACTGGCGATATCGTCATACAGCGGCTGAAGATTATCAGGCAGGTCGCCGGCGCCGTGTGTGGAGCTCACCACCAGCCAGATCCCCTGCGGCTTCAGTTCCGCCAGTTGCGGACCATGCAAAACCGTAGCGCTGTGTCCCGCCTCCTGTAACTTATCCGCCAGGTGTTCGGCGACATACTCAGCACTCCCCAGCGTGCTGCCGCTGATCAGGGTTATCTCGGCCATGGGCGATCCCGCAAAAATCAAATCGACGCGTATTGTACGCTGTGAGCGGGCTGGGATCTACCTGTGGATAATATGGGTATACCTGGAGCGTCATGGATAACGCGCCGATCGTGCGGCTGAGACATCACGATCGGCGGACGGCCCCGCCAGTACTGACAACCTGTCAGGGAGTGATGGTACGCATGATCGGGTTTTGCAGCGAGATCAAGGTTTCTGTGGATTGAATTTCGTCAATAGTCTGGATCTTGTTGATAAGTACCTGCTGGAGCGCATCAATGGATTTGCACATCACTTTAATAAAGATGCTGTAATGACCGGTGGTGTAATAGGCTTCGGTCACTTCTTCCAGACTTTCCAGCCTGGCCAGCGCCGATGGGTAGTCTTTGGCGCTTTTGAGGATGATGCCGATAAAGCAGCAGACATCGTAGCCGAGGCGCTTCGGGCTAACATCGATACGAGCGCCGGTAATGATGCCCGCCTGTTTCATCTTCTCTACCCGGACATGGATAGTCCCGGGGCTGACGGTGAACTGTTTAGCCAGTTCGGCATACGGTGTACGCGCATTCGCCATCAGCGCTTCCAGTATTCCGCGATCGAGATTGTCGATCTGATAATTTTCCATCGCTTTTCCTTATGGATAATATCGAATTACAATTTTTTATAGCCTTATTTTAACGATTTTAAAAGCTATAAGGCTTTTTTGTTGTTGAATATTGAATTCATACCTCAATCTGTTGCTTAATCTCCGGTACAGGAATGACAGGAGTAAATAACAATGAAAGCCGCTTATATCGACACACAACGCCAGATCAGTTTTGTTAAGTCCTATTTTTCTCGTCAGCTTGAGGAGAAACTGGGGCTTATCGAAGTCCAGGCTCCGATTCTTAGCCGTATCGGCGACGGCACTCAGGACAATCTGTCGGGCAGCGAAAAAGCGGTGCAGGTGAGAGTGAAAGCGCTGCCGGAAGCGCAATTTGAAGTGGTGCATTCGCTGGCCAAATGGAAGCGCAAAACCCTCGGCCAGCACGATTTCAGCGCCGGCGAAGGGATCTATACCCATATGAAAGCGCTGCGCCCGGATGAAGACCGGCTTTCGCCAATCCACTCAGTATATGTAGATCAGTGGGACTGGGAGCGGGTGATGGGAGACGGCGAACGCCACCTTGGCACCCTGAAATCCACCGTTGAAGCTATCTGGCAGGCGATTAAAGCGACAGAGCGGGAAGTCAGCGAGCGCTATGGGCTGACCCCTTTCCTGCCGGAACATATTCACTTTGTACACAGCGAAACTCTGCAGCAGCGTTTTCCCGATCTGGATGCCAAAGGCCGGGAGCGGGCTATCGCCCGGGAACTGGGCGCGGTATTCCTGGTGGGGATCGGCGGCAAACTGGCGGACGGTAAGCGTCATGACGTGCGGGCGCCGGATTATGATGACTGGACGACACCTACCGCGCAGGGGATCGCCGGCCTTAACGGCGACATTCTGGTCTGGAACCCGGTGCTGGAAGATGCGTTTGAAATCTCTTCAATGGGCATTCGCGTTGATGCGGAAACATTAAAACGCCAGCTGGCGTTGACCGGCGATGAAGACCGCATGGCGCTGGAATGGCACCAGAGCCTGCTGAACGGGGAAATGCCGCAGACGATTGGCGGCGGTATCGGTCAGTCACGCCTGACTATGCTTCTGCTACAACTGTCGCATATCGGCCAGGTACAGTGCGGCGTCTGGCCTGCTGAGGTGCGCGACAGCGTTTCCACTCTGCTGTAATTTACTTCCCCGGCCGCCAGCGTCTCAGCAGGCGGCTTTTCAACCCGGTATCAAAGCGCCAGATATGATCAAAGATGCGCATGATCCCGGGTTTTCCATGTCTGGACATCGCTACGGCATGAAAGCGTTGCTGTAACTGCTGTTGCTGGCGGCGCACCTGACTGACGACATCATCCGGCAGGCGCTGGGCGATAAAGTCGGAAATCACCACCACATCCGCTTCCGACCAGCCGGGCTGTTGTAGTTTTTCCACCGTAGCCCGCAGACAGAGAGCAAGATCGGTACCGCCGCGGAACTGCTGGCTCAGAAAACGAATCGCCTGCTCAATGCCCTGCTGGCTGGTTAATTCATAATGCACCACTTCGCTGGCAAACAGCATAATATGACAGCGGCGATTGTCGCTCAGCGCGACGCGCATCAGCGCCAGGCTGAAGGCTTTGGCGCACTGTTCGTTAAAACCGCCCATTGAACCGGATGTATCGACGCAGACGATAAACGGCCCCCGGGGCTGTTGTTCGGTTTCCCGGTGTACCACCGGGCGTTCAGTGATTTTTTCCCGCCAACTGTCGCCCTGCAGACGGTAGGTGAGAAGCTGTTTCTCCACCAGCCGACGGTAAAATTCGAACTCCAGCTCGGTAATACCCAGAGTAGCCAGTTCCGGAGGCAGCAGGCGCAGAATGTCGTCGCTGCGCTGTAGCCCGTCGACCTGTTCAGGTACTGTCGCGGGTTCCCGCACCAGCGTGCGCCAGGTTTCCAGCGGCGCGTCTTTCTTTTCGACCGCTTTTGCCTCCCGGGAACGCCCGAGTTGTTCCGCCAGCGCCGCCAGCTCTGGTTGGCCGGAAAGAAAGTCGCCGTACTTGACGATCAGCAGATAATCGCCACGCTTCAGCGTAGCGGCGCTGAGATCCCATAAGCGCCCGGCGGCGGTATCGCTGGTCGCCAGCGTTGGCGCCAGTTGGCCGCTAAGCGTCAGGCGCTGCTGGACATCATTAAGCAGCTTCTCCTGTTCTTCTTCCAGCAATTGCTGATTCAGAGCAGTGGTCTGGACAATCAGGCTGACGCGCCAGCGTTGCAGGAACAGAGTCTGCTGGGCCGGAGTAAAGTGTGGGTTGTCATCAATCATCTGGCGCGCCTGGCCCAGAAAGGGAGAGTTCCAGGATGCCAGTTGCTGGACAATATCCGCCAGCCGGGCGTTGAACTGCGCATCCGGTAATAACTGGCTTTGTTGATAACACAGTACTTCCCGGGTGAGTTCGGCGGGAGCCCGGGCGTCCTGCAGGCGATTTTTCAGTAGCGCCCGCCACTGGCCGATATCCCGGGTTACCGCTTTGCGTAATCGCGGGTGCTTTTCAAAGAAAACCGCCAGTTGCGGCGCAGCCAACAGGGTGAGAATAATTTCTTCGATTAATTCCCCTTCGCTGATGGCCAGCAGTGTATCAATAGCGGCCAGGCTCAGCATTGCTGAGCCTGTTTTATCTGTGTCGCGACGTTCTGCAGACTGGCTTCGATACGCCCCAGCCAGGCATCCTGAATAAACAGGCAGCGTTGTTGTTCGGTAAATGCGCTGTGCTGCTGGCGCCAGGTGGTCATCAGTTCATCAAGGGCGCTGGCAATTTCTGGCGGCAATTTATTATGCTGGTGGGATCCCGGTAACGCCAGCTCACTGGACTGCAGGCTGATGTCGCGGATCACCAGGCGGGAGGCGGCATCCACTTCCAGATTGAGTAACTGACTGAAACCGGCGCCGTTAAGTTTGCCGCGGATCTCGCCGCCTTTTTGCAGCCACTGCTCCAGCGCGCTGCGGGCAAGCACCACATGGCTGACTTCAATATCATGCAGTCTCAGCGGGCGCTGAAGCAGCAGCGTCAGGTTTTCCTCACTCAGGGACGGCGGCAGAATATAGTGCGGCTGGCGGCGGAACAGCCCGCTCTGGCGGGTCAGGGTCAACGCTTCGCGATCGCTTTGCTGCTGGCGTAGTTGCATCAGTTGCTGTTGAATGGCGGCCAGTCGGGCCAGCATGGCGTTTTGCCGCCAGGCTGAACCGGTCATCAATATATCCAGTTGCTGTTCCATCAGTTGCATCGCGCTGGTGTCGTGCCACAGGCAGTCTTTCAGCAGGATTAAATCAACAGGAGCAACTTGTTCGCGGCCGCTGAAAAATGCGCTGGCCTGTAACAGGCGGATGGCCTTTTTCCAGCGTCGATCGGAGACATAGGGGGCCTGTGGCTGTGCCTCCAGCTGTTCGCGCAGGGTATAGATCAATTCAAAAACCGACTCCGGCAGCGCAACGGCGGGGATCGCCTGTTGCCAGCTGGCGTATTCATCGTCGCTGATCCGCAGGCTGGCGGGAACCGGATTATCATTTTCGTCCTGTTGGCTCACCAGCATCGAGCGAAAGTTGTGTTTTTCCTGTACCCGGTCCAGCCACAGGCGCACCAGCATCCTGTCATAAAGCGCCTCCAGGCTGCTGTCCGCTTCCGGGAGTTCGTTGGAAGCGGCCACCAGCAGGCGCATGGGGATTTTCTCTTCGCTGGCGCCGTTGCGAAAGCGCCGCTCATTGATAGCCGTTAACAGAGTATTAAGGATAGCCGGCCCGGCTTTCCAGATTTCGTCGAGAAAGACGATTTCCGCTTCCGGCAGATAGCCCCGGGTCAGTCGCTCATAGCGGCCTTCGTCTTTCAGCGCCTGGATTGACAGGGGGCCGAAAACTTCCTCCGGCGTGGAAAAGCGGGTCATCAGGTATTCAAAGGCGGTGGCCCGCTCGAAGGCAAATTTCAGGCGCCGGGCGATCAGACTTTTGGCGATCCCCGGCGGGCCCAGCAAAAATACGCTTTCGCCGCTGAGGGCGGCCAACAGGCACAGGCGTACGGCGTGGCTGCGTTCGAAAAGTCCTTTTTCCAGCGCCTGGCTGAGCCTGGAAATTCTTTCTGCCAGTAAATGTGGTTGAGCCATAATTAATCTGCGTCCTTACCTGGTTTCACTACGACAGAATGGCGAGTATAGCCGTTTCGTAAGGGCATCGATATTGAGCTAAGCTGCGGGGTATTTCTTTGCAATATGTTAATGCAGCATCATTTAGCGCTACGATTACCAGACGCATCGTGCATACTGTGCGCCTTTTGGTGTGCCAATGGACTAAGAGCCTGTCCTGTCGGGCGATTTTATTTGCCACTTCGAATCCGGGAATCGTTCGAACGGGTTACAAAAGTTATGACTGACCGGCCGGCTCTGAGCACACGATTTCAGAATCTATATGAAAGATTAGTCTATGAGCACTGATAATAAACAGTCGTTGCCGGCGGTCACGCTGGCGGCCATTGGGGTGGTATACGGCGATATTGGTACCAGCCCCCTTTATACCCTGCGGGAATGTCTTTCCGGGCAATTTGGATTTGGCGTGGAGCGGGATGCTGTCTTTGGCTTTCTGTCGCTGATTTTCTGGTTGCTGATTTTTGTCGTCTCTATTAAATACCTCACCTTTGTCATGCGCGCCGACAACGCCGGGGAAGGGGGGATTCTGACGCTGATGTCGCTGGCCGGGCGTAATACCTCGGCGCGAACTACCTCGATGCTGGTCATTATGGGGCTGATCGGCGGCAGCTTTTTCTATGGCGAGGTGGTAATAACCCCGGCTATCTCCGTTATGTCGGCAATTGAGGGGCTGGAGATCGCCGCGCCTTCCCTCGATCCGTATATTGTTCCACTCTCAGTGATTGTACTGACTCTGCTGTTTGCTATTCAAAAGCATGGGACAGGCATGGTCGGAAAGCTGTTTGCTCCCGTGATGCTGGCCTGGTTTTTGGTCCTCGCCGTGCTTGGGCTGAATAGTATTATTGATAATCCGGAAGTATTGCGGGCGCTGAACCCGGCCTGGGCGGTGCACTTTTTCCTGGAATACAAAGCGGTTTCTTTCGTTGCGCTGGGAGCGGTGGTGCTGGCGATTACCGGAGTGGAAGCGCTGTATGCCGATATGGGGCATTTCGGTAAATTACCAATCCGTATAGCCTGGTTCAGCGCGGTGCTGCCTTCCCTGGTACTCAACTATTTTGGCCAGGGGGCGCTGCTGTTGAAAAATCCCGAGGCGATTAAGAACCCCTTCTTTTTACTGGCGCCTGACTGGGCGCTGATTCCTTTGCTGATTCTGGCTACCCTGGCGACGGTTATCGCTTCTCAGGCGGTGATTTCGGGCGTCTTCTCTCTGACCCGCCAGGCGGTACGGCTGGGATATTTGTCGCCGATGCGCATTATTCATACCTCGGAGATGGAGTCCGGGCAGATTTATATTCCGGTAGTTAACTGGCTGCTCTATTTTGCGGTAGTGCTGGTGATTATCAGCTTTGAGCACTCCAGCAACCTGGCGGCGGCGTACGGTATCGCTGTTACCGGAACGATGGTACTGACCTCGATTCTGTCCTGTACCGTGGCGCGGAAAAACTGGCACTGGAATAAAATCGCCGTCCTGCTGACGGGCGCCGCGTTTTTATGCATCGACATCCCGCTGTTTTCCGCCAACGTGCAGAAAATTTTTTCCGGCGGCTGGTTGCCGTTAAGCCTCGGCCTGGTGATGTTTTTGATCATGACGACGTGGAAGAGCGAGCGTTTTCGCCTGCTGCGCCGTATGCATGAGCATGGTAACTCCCTGGAGGCGATGATAGCTTCACTGGAAAAATCACCGCCAGTGCGGGTACCGGGAACGGCAGTTTATATGTCCCGGGCATTGAACGTTATTCCCTTTGCCCTGCTGCATAACCTTAAACACAATAAGGTGCTCCATGAGCGGGTGATCTTGCTGACGCTGCGCACCGAGGATGCGCCTTATGTTCATAATGTGCGGCGCGTGCAGATAGAGCAGCTTTCCCCGACCTTCTGGCGCGTGGTGGCCAGCTATGGCTGGCGCGAGACGCCGAATGTGGAGGAGGTTTTCCACCGCTGCGGTCTGGAAGGATTAAGTTGCCGGATGACGGAGACATCGTTCTTTATGTCTCATGAGTCGCTGATTATTGGCGATCGTCCGTGGTACCTGCGTCTGCGCGGCAAACTGTTTTTATTGCTACAGCGCAATGCGTTACGCGCCCCGGATCAGTTTGAAATCCCGCCTAACCGGGTGATCGAGTTGGGTACACAGGTAGAAATCTAACCCTTTTCCTTTTGCCCCCGGGTTGCCGGGGGCTCCTTCCTCTGTTGTGTCGGCGTTCAGCAGGGCAGTAACGGCTATTATTGTTTGATACTGCAAAACGTGAGCGAAACGTTTCGATAGTGATCACAATTCTGATTTTATCTGGTTGTTGCCTGCGCAACTCTCTGGCTACACTTTTGTCAGCGAAACGTTTCGCTCGTGGAGTAAAAGAAATGAAAAAAGGTACTGTCCTCAACGCCGAAATCTCTGCCGTTATCTCTCGCCTGGGTCACACCGATACGCTGGTGGTGTGCGATGCGGGTCTCCCTATTCCCTCTTCCACACAGCGCGTGGATATGGCGCTGACTCAGGGAGTGCCTTCATTTATGCAGGTGCTGGAGGTGGTTACGGTGGAAATGCAGGTTGAAGCCGCTATCCTTGCCAGTGAGATCAAACAAAAGAACCCTCAACTTCACGAGGCATTACTGCAGCATCTGGAACAGTTGCAGCAGCGCCAGGGCAATGCCATTGAAATTCGTTACATTTCTCATGAGCAGTTCAAACAGAAAACCGCTGACAGCCAGGCGGTCATTCGCAGTGGAGAGTGTTCTCCTTATGCGAATATCATTCTGTGCGCCGGCGTAACCTTCTGAGGTTGCTATGGAAGCATTACTCCAACTTAAAGGGATCGATAAGTCGTTCCCGGGCGTGAAAGCCCTGTCCGGCGCGGCGCTCAATGTGTACGCCGGGCGCGTTATGGCGCTGGTGGGTGAAAACGGCGCCGGTAAATCCACCATGATGAAAGTTCTGACTGGTATCTATTCCCGTGATGCCGGCTCGTTGTTATGGCTGGGAAAAGAGACAACCTTTACCGGGCCGAAGTCCTCTCAGGAGGCGGGAATTGGCATTATTCACCAGGAACTGAATCTGATCCCGCAGTTGACGATTGCCGAAAACATTTTTCTGGGCCGGGAATTTGTTAACCGCCTCGGGCGCATCGACTGGAAAAAGATGTATGCCGAAGCGGATAAACTGCTGGCCAGATTGAACCTGCGCTTTAACAGTCACCGGACGGTGGGAGAACTCTCAATAGGCGATCAGCAAATGGTGGAAATCGCGAAAGTGCTGAGCTTTGAGTCGAAGGTCATCATCATGGACGAGCCTACCGACGCGCTGACCGATACTGAAACCGAATCGCTGTTTCGGGTCATTCGTGAACTGAAGTCGCAGGGCAGAGGAATCGTTTATATCTCTCACCGTATGAAAGAGATTTTCGAGATTTGCGATGATGTGACGGTATTCCGTGACGGGCAGTTTATTGCCGAACGGGAAGTGGCGTCGTTAACCGAAGACAGCCTGATTGAGATGATGGTGGGCCGTAAGCTGGAAGAGCAGTATCCCCATCTGGATAAGGCGCCCGGCGGCGTACGCCTGCGCGTTGATAAAGTTTCCGGGCCAGGAGTGCATGACGTCAGCTTTGAGCTGCGCAGCGGTGAGATCCTCGGCGTATCCGGCCTGATGGGGGCCGGACGCACTGAATTAATGAAAGTATTGTATGGCGCCCTGCCGCGCAGCGCCGGAGGCGTATATCTTGACGGGCGTGAAGTGGTTACCCGCACCCCGCAGGATGGTCTGGCAAACGGCATTGTTTATATTTCCGAAGACCGTAAGCGGGATGGTCTGGTACTGGGGATGTCCGTTAAAGAGAACATGTCGCTTACCGCGCTGCGCTATTTCAGTCGCGCCGGCGGTAGCCTGAAACACAAAGACGAACAGCAGGCGGTACAGGATTTTATCCGTCTGTTCAACGTAAAAACCCCCTCCATGGAACAGGCCATAGGGTTACTGTCCGGCGGTAACCAGCAGAAGGTCGCGATTGCCCGCGGCCTGATGACCCGCCCGAAAGTTCTGATCCTTGACGAGCCAACCCGCGGCGTTGACGTGGGGGCGAAAAAAGAGATTTATCAGTTAATTAATCAGTTTAAAGCCGAAGGGTTAAGTATCATCCTGGTGTCCAGTGAGATGCCGGAAGTGCTTGGGATGAGCGACAGAATCATTGTGATGCATGAAGGCCATTGCAGTGGGGAATTCACGCGCGAGCAGGCTACCCAGGAAGTATTGATGGCCGCGGCTGTTGGCAAACTAAATCGTGTGAATCAGGAGCAATTATTATGAATACCCCGACAGTCACCAGCCGTCGCTGGTTCACTAAAGCCTGGTTGATGGATCAAAAATCGCTTATTGCTCTGCTGGTGTTGATTGCGATTGTCTCGACGCTGAGCCCTAACTTTTTTACCGTCAATAACCTGTTTAACATTCTGCAGCAGACGTCGGTCAACGCCATCATGGCGGTGGGAATGACGCTGGTGATTCTGACTTCCGGGATCGATCTTTCGGTTGGTTCTCTGCTGGCATTAACTGGCGCGGTGGCAGCGTCGATTGTCGGTATTGAAGTGAATGCGCTGGTGGCGGTTGCCGCTGCGCTGGCGCTGGGGGCCGCGATCGGCGCGGTTACCGGGGTTATCGTCGCCAAAGGCCGGGTACAGGCATTTATCGCCACACTGGTCATGATGCTGCTGTTGCGTGGGGTTACTATGGTTTATACCAACGGTAGCCCGGTGAATACGGGGTTCTCAGACAACGCCGATCTGTTTGGCTGGTTCGGGATTGGCCGTCCGCTGGGGATCCCGACGCCGGTATGGATTATGGCGATTGTCTTTCTGGCGGCCTGGTACATGCTGCACCATACTCGCCTGGGCCGTTATATTTATGCGCTGGGCGGTAACGAAGCGGCGACCCGACTTTCCGGCATCAGCGTTGATCGAGTAAAAATTATTGTGTATTCCCTGTGCGGCCTGCTTTCCGCGCTGGCGGGGATAATTGAAGTCGCGCGCCTTTCTTCAGCACAGCCTACAGCTGGTACTGGTTATGAACTGGATGCCATTGCCGCTGTAGTGCTGGGAGGTACCAGCCTGGCGGGAGGGAAAGGCCGCATTGTCGGGACGCTGATCGGCGCATTGATTCTTGGCTTCCTGAATAATGGTTTGAATTTGTTAGGTGTTTCTTCCTATTACCAGATGATCGTTAAGGCAGTGGTTATTCTGCTGGCGGTTCTGGTGGACAACAAAAAACAGTAACGCTAACCCTACAGGACATCGTGAATATGAACATGAAAAAACTGGCTACCCTGGTTTCCGCCGTGGCGCTGAGCGCTACCCTCAGTGCCAACGCGATGGCGAAAGATACCATCGCGCTGGTCATTTCAACGCTGAATAACCCCTTCTTTGTGTCGCTGAAAGATGGTGCCCAGAAGGAGGCGGACAAGCTTGGCTACAACCTGGTGGTGCTTGACTCCCAGAATAACCCGGCGAAAGAGCTGGCTAACGTTCAGGATCTGACGGTGCGGGGCACCAAACTGATGCTGATTAACCCAACGGATTCTGACGCCGTGGGGAATGCGGTGAAGATGGCGAACCAGGCCAATATCCCGGTCATTACCCTGGACCGTATGGCCGGTAAAGGGGATGTGGTCAGCCATATCGCTTCTGACAACGTGGCGGGCGGAAAAATGGCCGGTGATTTTATCGCTCTGAAAGCGGGTGAGGGTGCCAAAGTGATCGAATTACAGGGCATTGCCGGCACCTCCGCAGCCCGCGAGCGTGGTGAAGGTTTTAAACAGGCCGTGGCGGCGCATAAATTCAGTGTACTGGCCAGCCAGCCAGCGGACTTTGATCGCACCAAAGGTTTGAACGTGATGCAGAACCTGCTGACGGCGCATCCGACCGTTCAGGCGGTATTTGCTCAGAACGACGAGATGGCGCTTGGCGCACTGCGCGCGCTGCAGACTGCCGGTAAGAGTGATGTGCTGGTGGTTGGTTTTGACGGTACCGCAGACGGAATTAAAGCTGTAGAAGGCGGTAAAATGGGGGCTACCGTTGCTCAGCAGCCTGAACTGATCGGCGTTATTGGCGTGCAGACGGCGGATAAAGTGCTGAAAGGTGAAAAGGTAGAAGCTCAGATCCCGGTTGAACTGAAGCTGGTGACTAAGTAAACATTAACCAACGCCGGGCATGGCGCCGCCCTGAGCGGCGTGAAATGACTGATAAAGCCCAAAAATCTCTTTTTGGGCTTTATCGTTTACGGTAAAAATCGCAGCATTGATTTTACCAATGAATTTTCCTGTAGCCAGGTCGGTTTAATGACCGGGTTGAAGCTTGTCACCAGTTTTACACCCCGTTGCGGCGGCGTCATTCTGGTCTGCAGAGGGATAGCGCAAAGATGAAAAACTCAGGTCAGTTGGTTGTTCTTGGCAGTATCAATGTCGACCATATTCTGAATCTCGACCAGTTTCCCGCTCCCGGAGAAACCGTTACCGGTCATCATTACCAGGTAGCGTTTGGCGGTAAAGGAGCTAACCAGGCCGTGGCTGCCGGGCGTAGCGGCGCGGATATTGCGTTTATCGCCTGTGTGGGCGATGACGATATTGGTGGTCGGGTACGCCAACAACTGGCCAGCGATGGTATTGATATCGCGCCGATTGGTGTTGTGGCGCAGCAGCCTACCGGCGTGGCGCTAATTTTTGTTAACAGCGAAGGTGAAAACGTTATTGGTATTAGCGCTGGCGCGAATGGCGCACTGAATCCGCAGCGCGTCGCCGACGAGGAAGAAAGAATTGCCGCGGCGGCCGCTCTGTTGATGCAACTGGAATCACCGCTGGAAAGCGTACTGGCGGCGGCAAAAATAGCCCATCAGCATCAGACCCGGGTGATTCTCAATCCGGCGCCAGCCTGCGAATTGCCTGATGAGCTGCTGGCGCTGGTCAATATGATTACCCCCAATGAAACCGAGGCGGAAAAACTCACCGGCATTAAGGTCGGAAACGATGATGAAGCGGCTCTGGCGGCGAATGTTTTGCATGGCAAAGGCATTGAAACCGTCATTATCACCCTCGGCAGTCGCGGCGTCTGGCTGAGCGTTAACGGCAGCGGCCAGCGTATTCCGGGATTCAGGGTTAAAGCGGTGGACACGATAGCCGCCGGCGATACTTTTAATGGCGCGCTGGTAACGGCGATGCTGGAAGGTAAAGCGCTTCCTGACGCGGTGCGCTTTGCTCATGCGGCGGCAGCCATTGCGGTTACCCGTAAAGGAGCGCAGCCGTCGGTTCCGTGGCGCCAGGAAATCGACGCATTTCTTGCCGATCAGGAGGCGTAAACGGTGGCGACTATGAAAGACGTTGCCCGCCTGGCCGGGGTGTCGACGTCAACCGTCTCACACGTGATTAATAACGATCGCTTTGTCAGCGAGGCCGTGCGCGCCAGAGTTGAAGCAGCGGTTGCCTCGCTGAACTATGCGCCTTCCGCGCTGGCGCGTAGCCTGAAAATCAACCAGACCCGTACTATTGGTATGTTAATTACTGCCAGTAGTAACCCGTTTTACTACGAACTGGTCAGAGGGGTGGAACGTAGCTGTTTTGAACGCGGTTATAGCCTGGTGTTGTGTAACACGGAAGGCGATGAACAGCGCATGAACCGCAACCTGGAAACCTTATTGCAGAAGCGCGTTGATGGATTATTGTTGCTGTGTACCGAAACGCATCTGCCTTCGCCGGAAATAATGAAGCGCTACCCGGCAATTCCTACCGTGATGATGGACTGGGCGCCGTTCGATGGCGACAGCGATCTGATTCAGGATAATTCGCTGCTGGGGGGAGATATCGCCACCCGGTATCTGATTGATAAAGGTTATACCCGTATCGCCTGTATTACCGGTCCTCTGGATAAAACCCCGTCTCGTTTGCGCCTGGAAGGCTATCGCCATGCAATGGCCCGCAGTGGATTACCGATCATGCCTGGCTATGAAGTTAATGGTGATTTTGAGTTTGCTGGGGGATACCAGGCCATGAAAAAACTGCTGGAGATGCCGCAGCCGCCGCAGGCGGTTTTTGCCGGTAACGACGCTATGGCGGTAGGCGCTTATCGCGCTCTGCACGAGGCTGGTCTGGCTATTCCTGGCGATATAGCTATCGTTGGGTATGATGATATTGAACTGGCAAGATATATGACGCCGCCGCTCACCACCATTCACCAGCCGAAGGATGAACTGGGGGAGCTGGCCATTGACGTACTGATTCACCGGATGGGCGATCCGACACTTCAGCAACAGAGACTGCAACTCACGCCGGAACTGGTGGAAAGGGGTTCTGCTTAACGTTTGTGTCGGTCTTTGATGAGATTGCGCCCGTCTCTGGGTTTCAGCAGCATAAAGACTAATGCAGAGACCAGCGTAATGGCTCCCATCGTGATAAAGGTATAGTGAAATTGTTCGATGGTATTGGTGTTGCTGAACCCTTCATAGAAGCGCAGTACTGCCGCGCTGACAGCGACGCCAAGACTGATAGACAACTGTTGAGTAACTGCCAGCATGCTATTGCCGCTGCTGGCGTTTTCATCAGTTAAATCAGCCAGAGTGATAGTATTCATCGCCGTAAACTGGGTCGACATCGCCATCCCCAGAATAAACAGCGGCAGGATCAACATCCAGGCGCGCATATCCGGTGATTGCAGGGAAAATTGAGCAACCATTATGCCGATGAATACCGTAATGCCGACCAGCGTTTTGCGATAGCCAAACCAGCGCAGTACCTGCGTCACTGTCGATTTGGCCACAATAGACCCTATGGCGGTAGGCGCCATCATACAACCAGCGATCAGCGCCGGATAACCAAACCCCACCTGTAGCATTAACGGCATCAGAAAAGGCACACATCCAGTACCTAACCGGGAAGCGATATTACCGGCGATACCAATTGAAAACGTACGGGTTCTGAAGATGGGTAGCGCGATTAATGGCGTAGGGTGACGCCTGGCATGCCATACATAAGCGGCTAACAGCGCCAGACCGCCCAGAATAACGGCGCCAGCAATCCAGCTGTTCACCAGTTGTTCGCCAAACAGCTCCATTCCGACAGATATGAACACCAGCCCGAGGCCAAACAGGAAGAATCCTGACATATCAAAGCCGCGTTTGGGGGTGGTGAAATTAGGCATGTATTTACGCGCATAGAGCAGACCGATAACGCCAATGGGAATATTGATCAGGAAAATCCAGTGCCATGTCGCCCAGGTGACGAGTACGCCGCCCAGCAGAGGCCCCAGTATCGGGCCGACCAGCCCGGGCATAGTGACAAAGTTCAATACGGGTAACAATTCGCTCCGGGGATAGGCGCGCAACAAGGCCAGGCGCGCCACCGGCATCATCATTGCGCCGCCGATCCCCTGAATCACCCTGAAGGCAACCAACTCACCCAGTGAACCGGATAATGCGCAGGCCAGAGAGCCGAGCGTAAACAGAGACACCGCAGTCATAAACACCCGGCGAGTGCCGAAGCGATCGGCGAGCCAGCCGCTGACCGGAATCAACATTGCGACAGTCAGTGTGTAACTGATAATTGCTGACTGCATGGCCAGCGGTGAGCGATTAAGACTATGCGCAATGGCTGGCAGGGCCGTGTTCAGGATAGTCGCATCCAGGGCTTGCATGAAAAAAGCCATTGCCGCAATCCACGGCAGACCTGCCATACTACGCGCAGTTTTTGTCATTCTTAATCCACTCTGTTCACCGGAGTGGGATCTTCCAGCAGTGCATGGCAGGCAGCCATCGCCGCGTTACTATCGGCACGAATGATGGCGTCGACAACGCCCTGATGAAGATCCAGTTTTAATACTCCATCGTTAGTGATGGCAGTGAAATAGTTGTAATAAATAGAACGGAAAAGATTAGCAAAAGACGAGAGGAAAGGGTTGTGGCTCATTTCATAGATGAGTTCATGGTACGCCATGTCCACCTCCACCCAACGTTCGCGGTTGAAATTGGTTTTTAATTGAACCATTTCCTCCATAGCCGCTGATAACTGCGCCTTTTGTTCTTCCGTGCCGTGACGGGCTGCCAGAGCGCAAGCCTGAGCTTCCAGCGCATGGCGCATCACCAGAAAATGATTGATGACTTGATCAAAATTATCACCATTCATCCACCAGGATATCAGCTCTTTATCCAGAAAATTCCAGTGGCTTTGGGGCATTACCCGGGTGCCGATTCGGGGACGAGGAAGTAACATACCTTTGGCCGCCAGCGTTTTGACCGCTTCCCTGACTGCGGTACGACTGACGCCAAACAGTTCTCCCAGCTCGATCTCGCCGGGGAGAATACTGCCGGGCGCATACTCTCCTTTTAAAATCTGTTGAGCCAGTTTTTCCGCCAGTACCCAGGAAATGTTCTTTTGGGCAGCCAGTTGTTGTGCCGATAGAGACATAGATACCGTTTCCTTGTTCTTTTTATACATTCAGTAGTATGCCATCGGGGAACGTTTCGTGATGCCTGAAACCGTGAATATCACGAGATACGCCGCATTTTTATACTCGGTGGCTAAAAAAAACACGGACAGATAAAAATTTAAAATATTTACTTGCCAGCCCAGGATAAGGCCCTATAATGCGCCTCCACTGACCCGGTCACAACGCG